>DASQFI010000022.1:0-256436 GCA_035633215.1 Vicinamibacterales bacterium
GTTCCAGCCGCCCTCGGGCAGCGCCTTCGCGCCGTAGCGGACGAGCTTTGCGTCCCGCAGCAGGTCGGCGACGTACGGATGCTGCTTGAAGCGCTGGAACGTCAGGTACGGATCGAACATCGGATCGCGATAGTCGAGGCCGGCGACGAATCCGACGGAGAGCATCCGCTCCGGCAGCGAGTAGATGAACGCCCCGCCGAATTCTTCCATCCGCAGCGGGTAACCCATCGTGTGCATCACGGAGCCGGCATGCACGCGATCGGCCGGCACTTCCCAAAGTTCCTTGATACCGATGGCGTAGATCTGGGGCAGTCGTCCTGCATCGAGCTGCAGTTTGTTGACGAGCGTCTTGGTGAGATTCCCGCGCACCCCGTCGCAGAGAATCGTCACGGCGGCGCGGATATCGGGGCCCGGCTCGTAGGTGGATTTCTTCTGCCCGTGTTTGTCGATGCCGCGGTCGCCCGTCCGCACGCCGACGACTTTCGAGCCCTCGTAGAGGATCTCGGCACCCGAGAAGCCCGTGAAGATATCGATGCCGGCGGCCTCGACCTGCTGCGCCAGCCATTTCACGAACTTGTTGAGGGAGATGACGTAGTTGCCGTGGTTCCGAAGCGGCGGCGGCGTGAGCGGAAACCGCAGCTTCCCGCCCGAGGTCAGGAAGTAGACGTCATCGTCGTGGACTTCGGCGGCGAGCGGCGCGCCTTTCGCGACGAAATCGGGCACGAGATCGCGCAGCGCCGACGGATCGAGCACCGCGCCCGACAGCATGTGCGCTCCGGCCTCGCGTGCCTTCTCGATCACGCCGACCGACAGCGGTGCGCCCCCGTGTTGCTGTTGGAGTTGCGCCAGACGAAGCGCCGCAGACATTCCGGCCGGCCCGCCGCCGACGATCAGCACGTCGAGGTCGAGCGTCTCACGGTCGGTCACAAGCTCACATTGTACTATCCGCCGAAATACCCCTTGCGCGCGTGCAGGGTGTAGCGCGACGCGGCGGCCTTCTTCAGCTTGACCTCCAGCGCGTGCCAGCCTTCCCGCTTTACGCCGCGGACGGTATAGCGCAGGACGTAGCTCTGCCGGAAATCATCGACCACGCGCTTGAAAGCATCGAGGGCGCTGTTGAACCGGCCAGGCGGATGCAATTCGCCGCCACTTTGCTCGGCCGCCTGCCGCAGCGACCTGACCGCCGGCGGCTGCGTGTAGTCGGTGCCGTACGCGCCGGAGAGCACGAGGTGGAGCTCGCCATCGGCCCGCGCCGCGACGAAGGCGAGCGTCTCGCCATCGGCGACGCTGGTCGTATCGTGCCCGTCGGTGAAGGCGACGACCAGGTGCCGGCGCCCTTCGATCGGCCCGCGCGCGAGCGCCAGCACGAGGGCATCATGCAACGACGTGCCGCCCTGAACCGTGACGGCCTCGACCGGCATTGGCTCGCCGCCCGTCCGAAACGGAAAGATCTCGGTCACTTCGGTCGCGAATGTGATGAGGCGCACCCGGTCCTGCGATCGGAGCAGCGTCGCGATCTGCTGCGCGCCGCTCCTGAACTTCTCGATGGCGTCAGCCGTGCTCGGACTGGTATCGAGCAGGAGCGTGAGGTCGATCGGAATCTGCTCGATCGAGATCGCGATGTCCTGGCGGACGCCGTTGTCGGTGAGCTCGAAGTCCGCCGCGGTCAGTCCGGTGACCGGCGACCGGCCGGCGCGCACCGAGACGCTCACGGACACGACGTCGGTCGCCGCGTGAAAGACCTGTTTCTCCTGCGCCGGCATCACCACTGGCAGCGCCCCGACAGCGGCCAGCGCGAGCATCGCGCACGAGCGCGGATTCGTCATTGGAATTCGGCCCGCAGGCGGGTCATGAGCGACGTCCACGACCGGAAGTCGCCCAACCGGTACCACCGCCAGGGATCGACGGCAGGCGGCGCCGCGGCGAAGAACCCGTCGACCACCTCGGCGGCTTCGGTGAGACGTCCCATCTTGATGAGCCGCGCGGCGAGCATGGTCGTCGCCGACTGCCCGCGCGGCACGGCCTGCAGCGCCGCCCGATAGGCCGCAACCGCGTCCGCGTCCCGGCTCTGGCGCTCTCGGACGATGCCCTCGACCAACCGGCTCAGATAGATCAGGTACGGATCGTCGGTCAGCTTCACGACCTGCGTCAGGTGAACGAGCGCCTGTTCGTGATTCGCGATGCGGTACGCCACGAGCCCGGCGCGAACGTGCGCCTCGGCGGCGATGGACGGTTGCGTCGCGAGCGTCTCGAACCGCCGCGCCACGCGGCGGACCTCGACGACGCCGGGACCGGCAGACAGCCCGCGTCTGGGCGGCTCGGACGCCGGATGCAGGTCATCCCAATCTCCGGCTCGCGTCAGCGCATCGGACTCGATTTCGCCGGCGACGATGCCGCGCCGGTTGGGATCGCGGCCGAGCGCGCCGACTTCCCAGCTCAGGCTCTCGAGGGACACGGCGGCCGCAAGCGCGAACCGCGGGTCATCGGGAAACCGCGCGGCGGCATGCGTGATGTGACCGTGAAACACCTCGTTGTCGAGGGGCGCCTTGCCCGGCCGCCTACCCCCGGTGAAACCCGATCGGCCAATCAGGAACCACCAGTCTTCGGCGCCTCCAACCAGCGCGATGGAGGCTTGGAACCAAAGCTGCTCGCCGGGCTCCGCGGGCGCGCCGCTCGAACCGAACTCGTGGCAGGCCCAGGAGATCAACCGGCGGGCGTGCACCCAGTTCATCGTCCCCTGCCACTCGCGCGAGACATCGAGCACGAAGGACGCCGCCGCGACACGGCGCTTCGGCAGGGTCGGCTTATCTGCGCTGACCCACCGGCCCGCCTGGTCTTCGAAGACCTGGACCTGCTTAGGCGTCGGGTTGCGGGCGAACTCCTTCGCGGCGGTGACGTCGCCGCCGGCGTACCGATCGAGCAGCTCGTAGATCGATGCAGTCGAGAAAGGGATTTTTCGCGGCGTACGAGTCTGCGCCGACAGTGACGACATTTGCAACGCCATCAATCCGGCGAGAGACGCGGAAAGGATCCGGAATCGCATGACCGCCTTTTTTGGGCTGACGGGCCGGATTATGGCACGTTGCGTCATATCCACTCATGAAGAATGTGAGACGGGACGTTACGTCTTGATACTCTTGGCCAATGGCACTCTCGTGGGCCCACCCGATTGTTCGGGAATGGTTTAACCGCCGGTTCGAGAGCCCCACCGAGCCCCAGCTGCTCGGCTGGCCGCACATCGTCGCCGGGCGTGACACGCTGATTTCGGCGCCCACGGGGTCGGGCAAGACGCTGGCCGCCTTTCTGGCCTGCATCGACCGGCTGGTGCGATCGGCTGCGGACGGCACGCTCGAAAACCGGACCGAGGTGCTGTACGTCTCGCCGCTCAAAGCGCTCGGCAACGACATTCAGAAGAATCTGGATGGCCCGCTCGCCGAGATCGGGCGGCTCGCGTTCGAGCTCGGCCAGCCGATTCCCGACATTCGGACCGCCGTCCGCACCGGCGACACGCTCATGCCCGAGCGCCGCGCGATGCTGCGGCGGCCGCCGCACATCCTCGTCACGACGCCCGAGTCGCTCTACATCCTGCTGACCGCTGAGAGAAGCCGCGCCATCCTGCGGACGGTTTCGACGGTGATCGTGGACGAAATCCACGCCGTCGCCGACGACAAGCGTGGGGCCCATCTGGCGATCTCGCTCGAGCGCCTCGACGCGCTCTGCGGGCGGCGGGCGGCGAGGATTGGCCTGTCGGCGACACAGAAGCCGATTGAGCTCGTTGCGAGATTTTTAGGGGGACGGGAGTCCCGTCCCCTTTCCCGGCCGGACCCGGTGGTCGTGCAGGTATCTCCGCGTCGTGAGCTCGACATCGCCGTCGAAGTGCCGTCGAGCGAGCTCGGGCCGGTCGCGTCGAACGAGTTGTGGAACGAGATCTACGATCGCCTCGCGGTCCTGGCGCGCGAGCATCGATCGACGCTCATCTTCGTCAACACCCGCCGGCTGGCGGAGCGGGTCACGCACCACCTCGCGCAGCGTCTCGGCAACGACGCGGTGGCCGCGCACCATGGCAGTCTCTCCCGGAAGACAAGGCTCACCTCCGAACACCAATTGAAGACAGGTGCCCTCCGAGCGCTGGTCGCGACGGCGTCGCTCGAGCTCGGCATCGACATCGGCACCGTCGACCTGGTCTGTCAGATCGGTTCCCCGCGCGCCGTGGCCGCGGCGGTCCAGCGCATCGGCCGGGCGGGCCACTGGCGGGGCGCCGTGCCGAAGGGCCGCTTCTTCGTCACCACCCGCGACGAGCTGATCGAGTGTGCCGCGCTGGTGCTGGCGATTCGCCGCGGCGAGCTCGACAAGCTGGTCATTCCCGAAAAGCCGCTCGACATTCTGGCGCAGCAGATCGTCGCCTCCTGCGCGGCCGAATCCGAAGGCTGGGACGAAGACCAGTTGTTCGAGCTCATGCGCCGCGCCTACCCGTATCGCAGTCTCGAACGCGCCGAGTTCGACGAGGTGATCGAGATGCTGTCGGAAGGCATCGCCTCGAGACGGGGACGGTACGGCGCATACCTGCATCGAGATCGCGTGAATCGGCGGCTGCGCGCGCGTCGCGGCGCCCGCCTCGTCGCGATCACGGGCGGAGGCGCGATTCCCGAAACCGCGCTCTACACGGTTGTCGCGCAGCCCGAGGGCACGACCGTCGGCACTGTCGACGAGGACTTCGCCGTGGAAAGCTCGGCCGGCGACATCATGCTGCTCGGCAACACGTCGTGGCGCATTCGCCGGGTCGGCTCCGGACGCATGTTCGTCGAGGACGCGCACGGCGCGCCGCCCACGATTCCGTTCTGGCGCGGCGAGGCACCCGCGCGGACGACCGAACTTTCTGAGCACGTCGCCGAGGTGCGCGAGCAAATCAACCAGCTCACACCAGGCGTGGTGCCTACGCGCGTCGCCCCGTCGGGCGACTCGGTTGAGGACAGGCCGACGAATGCAGAATCAAGGATCGATCGGACCGACATCGCAGCCGCGACGGCCTGGCTCGTCGAACATTGCGGACTGAGCCAGGCGGGGGCCGAGCAAGCCGTGGACTACGTCGTGGAGGGACGCGCCGTGCTCCGCGGCGTGCCGACGCAGCAGACCATCATCGCCGAGCGCTTTTTCGACGAGGGTGGCGGCATGCAGCTCGTCATCCACGCGCCCTTTGGCGGACGCATCAACAAGGCCTGGGGACTCGCGCTGCGCAAGCGCTTCTGCCGCTCGTTCAACTTCGAGCTGCAGGCGGCCGCCACCGACGACGGCATCAACATCGCGCTCGCCGAGCAGCACAGCTTCCCGCTCGGCGATGTCTTCAGGTTCCTGAGCACGGCCACGGTGCAGGAAGTGCTCGAGCAGGCGGTCCTCGACTCGCCGCTTTTCGGCACGCGCTGGCGCTGGGATGCGAGCCGCTCGCTGGCGCTCGTGCGGTTCCGCGGCGGCAAGAAGGTGCCGCTCCCCATCCAGCGGATGCAGTCCGACGATCTTCTGGCGTCGGTCTTCCCTGACGCCGCAGCGTGCCAGGAGAACATCGTCGGCGAAATCAAGATCCCCGACCACCCCCTCGTGCGGGAGGTCATGAAGGACGTCCTGACCGAAGCGATGGACATTGATGGGCTGAAGGACGTGCTGGAACGGATAGCTGACGGCCGAATCGAGACGCTCGCAGTGGACACACCCGTGCCCTCAGCGTTCTCGCATGAGATCTTGAACGCGAATCCATACGCGTATCTGGACGACGCGCCCTTGGAGGAACGTCGCGCGCGCGCCGTCGAGATGCGGCGGATGCTTCCGGAAGCCGTGCTGACCGAGATCGGCCGGCTGGACCCGGCCGCGGTGGACGAGGTCGTACGCGACGCCTGGCCGGATGTCCGCGATCGCGACGAGCTGCAGGACGCGCTACAGACGCTCATCGGATTGCCGGACGCGACGGTCTGTCCCGATCCGGTTTCAGGCGTCACGACGCCCGCGACGGCCTGGCCGGAGTTATTCGATAAGCTGGTCGCGGAACGACGAGCGGCTCGCGCGACCAGCCGCGGCCGCACGTATTGGGTCTCCGCCGAACGGGCGAGGACGTTCCTTCAACTGTTTCCCGATGCGGACTTCGTTCCGCAACTGCCAGAGGTCCAGACGGCTGCGCCCGCGCGCCATGAGGCGGCACTCGCGATGGTGCACGGGTGGATGATTCATTCCGGTCCGGTCACGATCGGCAGCCTTGCCGCGCGGACAGGAGTGCCGGCAGACGAAGTTGAGACCGCCCTCCTCACGCTCGAAGCGCAGGGCGTCGTGCTCCGGGGCCAGTTCGTCAACGCAGGCGATGCGGAAGGCGCCGCAGCTGTGACAGATGTAGGCCGGGGCTTCAGCCCCGGCGACAACTTTAGCCCCGGCGATCTCCAATGGTGCGAGCGCCGGCTCCTCGCGCGCATCCACCGGCTCACGCTCGGCCGTCTGCGGCGAGAAATCGAACCGGTGGCACCAGCGGTCTTCATGCGGTGGCTGCTCGCCTGGCAGCACGTCTCTCGCGGCACGCAGGTGTTCGGCGAGCGCGGGACGCTTGAAGTCGTTCGCCAACTGCAGGGCTTCGAAGCGCCGGCCAACGCCTGGGAGCCGCAGTTGCTGGCGCGGCGAATCGCCCGATACGACCCGCAGGCACTCGACCAGCTGTGCCTGACGGGGGCGGTCGGCTGGGGCCGGCTCTCGCCGCACCCGGCCACGCTCGAAGCGCCGTCGGCGGACTCGACACGCCGCGTGACGCCAACCAGCGTCGCGCCCATCACGTTCTTCGTGCGTGACGAGGCCGACTGGATGAGCGCCATGCGCCCGCAATCACAGGGCGAGGAGCCTCGCGGCTTGAGCCCGAATGCCCGCGCGGTGCTGTCGTTCCTTCATCGCGCCGGTGCGTCCTTCTTTGCCGACATCGTTCGCGCGACACGCCTCTTGAAGGCGGAGGTCGAAGGCGCGGTCTGGGAGTTGGTGGCCGCCGGACTCGTCACCGCGGACGGCTTCGACAACCTGCGCGCGCTCATCGACCCGCGGCGCCGCGCGGGACACGGATCGGCCAAGGCCTCGCGGCCGCGTCACAGCACGGGACGATGGTCGTTGCTGTATCCGGCGGCCGCGCCTGACGAGCCGGCCTCAGCGCAGGCTTCGGATCGAGCGGCCGCGCTCGAGGCTACCTGCCGGATGCTCCTGCGCCGATATGGCATCGTGTTCCGCGAGCTGCTGGCCCGCGAGACGATCCTGGCGACCTGGCGCGAGCTGCTCATCACGTTCCGCCGGCTCGAGGATCGCGGCGACGTGCGCGGCGGGCGGTTCATCTCCGGTCTGATCGGCGAGCAGTTCGCGCTGCCGGTCGCGGTCGATTCACTTCGCGCCGCGCGTCATGCCGCAACGACTGGCGAGACGATAACGATCTCGGCGGCCGATCCGCTGAATCTGGTGGGGATCATCGTGCCGGGCGAGCGCGTGCCGGCGATCTCCGGACGGTACGTGACGTTCAGGGATGGCGTGGCGATCGGGGTGGAGTCGCAGCAGGTGGCGGCAGCGTCAGGAGTGGCATGAGACCAAATGTAGGCCGGCCCTTCCGCCTTCGCTGAAGCTACGGCGGACAAGTCAGGGCCGGCGGCTCTAGTTCCCTCCTGTCACTCGCAGATTCTGAATCTTCTGCTCGCCTTCGCCGATCGTCACGCGGACAGCCGTCGCAACGGCTTGCGCCAGAAACTCAGCATCGCGCACATCGTCGGGCGCCAGATCGGTCACCGCGGCCAGGTAGTACTCGCCAGGCGGGAGATCCTGAAACGCGAAGTGGCCGTCACTCGCGGGCCGCGCGGTCCGGATGCGGCGAAACGGTGAAGTCCACCAGGATCGGTTCGTTGTGAACGCGATCACGGTGAAGTTCACCGCCGGCAGACGCGCCGACGTCTCGAGCGTTCCGGACAGCGAATTGTGTTGATCCGACAGGGTCAGCACGACATTCGTCGTGCCAGGACTGTCGCCGGTCAGCTGCAGCGGCGTGTCGAGGATGTCGCGGCCGTCAACGACGGCAGACTGCAATTGATATCCACGGCCCGGTGAGCTACTCGGAACCTCGACCGAGAATTGATACGCGCCTGGCAGGAGTTCCCCGAACTCGCCGAACGTGAACGTGCCATCCATCGCGATCGCCGGAGGCGCGCGCCGCACGGGCCGGAAGACGGGGGAAGGCGGCGGCGCGAGCTGCATAAGCGTCACGAGAAGCCTGGAGACTTCCGGTCCCGCTGTGCCGCTGCCGCCGACGACCATGCGGCCGGCAAATCTCAGACACGGGCGCATGACCAGCGACACGCCAGTCACGTCCGCGGCCGTCACCGAAACGTCCTGGCTGGCGAATGCGCACGGTCCCGTCGCCTGGGCGCCAGGCGCGCCAAGCGACGCCCTCCGGGCTTCGGCGGAGAGGGCCTGGACCGCGAGGGTGTAACGTCCAGGCACGACGTTCGGGAAACGAAATGTCCCGTCCGGCGCGAGGTCCGACGTTCTCGTGACCGGCGCCGAATGCGCCGACATCGTGGTCAGCATCGGTCGAATCATCGACCTGGTTTCGGCGTCGGCGGTGACCACCGTTCCCGATACGCTCCACGTAGACAGCAGCCGCAGCGTGATGTCGATCCCGGTTCGTTCCTCGCCGGCAGTGATCGCCACACCCGTTGCGGCGTCGAGCGTCAACTGGCTCCGATGATAGACAGGAGCAAAGTTCGTGGCGGGCTTCGGCTTTACGGGCACCGGCGATGGCGGCGCGGTGACCGCACGGCGCTGACGCAACGCGGCCAGGGCGGCATCGACGTTGGCGTCAGTCGGCACGTCGAGATCGCTGGTCCCGGTGCGTGGCCGCGCGACTACGACATAGGTGCCGACTGGCAGGCCAAATGCTCGATACCGGCCCTGGTCATCGGTCACAACCGTCTGGGCCGAGGTCGCTGCGGCGGCGGGCGAGCCGCGTGGTTCGACGCGCACTTCCAGGTTGGGCACGGGCTCGCCGGTCCCGTCACGCACCGTCCCTGTGATAATCGCGCCGCGCGCGAGCAACACGCGTACAGCCGACAGGTGCTGCCCTGGTTCGAGGGAGATTGCCGTGCCCGGCCGTCCGGGCCGGCTCGCGCCGTAGGTGATCGTCACGTAGGTGGGCCGCGCGGCCGACAGCGTGTAACGTCCCGCAGGCAGCGCAGTGAGCTCGAACCGGCCCTCATCGTCGGTAATCGTGTGATGGCCGAGCGCCCGGTCGCCGCCAGAGAAGGAAACGATCGCCCGACGGACTGGCTGCGGAGTTGTTTCGGTGGTGACCACCATGCCGGACAGGCGTGCTGGAGCAGCAGGTGTCTGTTGCCGATCGAACGCGCGCGCTGCGATGGAGGGCACCAAGGCCAGCGCAACGAGGCCCGCAATCCGACGGCGCAGCATCATTTGATGACAACTTGCCGGATCGTCAGATCCTGAACAGCCGGCGCACCCCACGCCAGTGTCACTCGAGTCGCCAGCGGGACCGCTGCCGCAAAAAACCGCGGATCGTGCCACGCGTCCGGCTGCGATGCCTCAAGTGCAATGACGAAGTACTCTCCAGCCGGGAGGAACGGTATCTGATAGCCACGATTGCCGAAGTAACTGGCCATCTTGATGCGCGGCGGCTCGACTCCGAAGCGCGCCCAGAGTTCGCGCTCTACCGGAAACACGATGACGGCACCCTGCCGAATGACGGTGCCCTGTCGGTCCCGGACCACGCCGGACAGTGTCGCTGGCTTGTCTGTGATCGTGATCACGACGTCGGTGATATCGGAACCGGAGGTCGTGTCGAATGGGCGATTTGTGTAGTCGCCGTCGGCCACGATCGACTTGACCAGGCTCGGGGTGACACGGAGAAAGTACGCTCCGGCCTGCAGACCTTCGATTGAGAAGGTTCCCGCGGGATTGCGTGCGACCATTCGGTCCGCCGGTGGTCCAGCGAGGACCGGATCACCGTTCGCTGGCTCCACGCCCACCGTCAGTCTGCCGGAAAGGGGGGCACCGTCCTCGCGTACGACTCTTCCACTGATTCTCACGCCACGAGTCATCGGCACGACCAGATTTGAGACGTCGGTTGGCCCGACCGTCACCGCGAGACGCCCGGAGTACGCTTCGTGACCGGTTGTGTAGCGTGTGCCGAACGACACGGAGCCAAGGGTCGATTCAACCGTGGTGAACGACGCGGTCACATCTCCCATGCTGACCATGCCTGGCGTCGGCGTCAGCACCTGAGGTCCAAGGACATGGCCGCTGAACGACATTCCGCTCACGGTCGTTCGAGCGTCGACCGTGTATCGGCCCGGGGGGACGCCGACCATCGTGAAGGTGCCGTCGGGACGTACAAGCGACGTAGCTTGCTCGAAACCTGAGTTCAGCGTCTCAGTGCCTTCGGGTAGCAACCTGACGACGAGTCCGGCGAGGACGTCCGGTGGAGCTGTTATTCGTCCAGATAGCTGCGAACCACGGACTGGATGAAGAGAGAAGTCGATGTTTCGCTTCTCTTCACCATTGGCAACGTGCACCGCGGTCGCATTCGCGATTGAACGAGCGTTCGCGAAGAACACTGGAGGGTACACGTGCGGCTGTCCAGCAATCGGAGCCGGCGGGGTCGCATACTGCCCGATCACGAGCCACGAGTCGCCGACATCCAGACCTGTACTCTGCGGTACTTGTCGGTTGCCAAGGCTGATCATCATCGGTGAGAGAGCAGCGGCCGTCGCTGCTGAGGTGGCCGGCGGCAGCACTGACTGGACAGACTGAACCGCAACCATGTAAGACCCAGACGCAAGTCCAGCCACGCGGTACACACCACGATCATCGGTGCGTGCGGCGGGACCAGATGCCAGGCGCGTGGTCCCCGCGATAGGAATCCGAGTCAACACCCGGACGGGGATGTTCACAACGGGTTCCCCGGCTTCATCGACGACACTCCCGCTAATCGCGCCGAGACGCTCCATCACGAAGTTCGCGTCAGGAATCCACTCACCATCGGCCAGTGGCAAGCGCGTGTTTACGCCGAAGAGGTTGCGGGTCGCGAGACCGCCTGCGACGTATCCAGGCTTGCTGGCCTCAATACTGTAACGGTCGTACGCCGGGAGGTCGCGAAAGACGAATCGTCCCTTGGAGTCGCTGATTGTTCGGCGAGAAACGCCACCTCCGGCCAACGAAACGACGACCCCGCTCAGTGGACGTTTCGTCGAAGCGTCGCTGACAACCCCGCTGATCGCGCCAGTGCCACTCGGCGAGGTTGTAGATTGATTTGTCTGAGGTGCGCGGGCGGCAAGCGTGACGCACAGAAACAGCGCGAGGGCGGAGCCGAGCAGGGCGAGACAGCGGCCGTCTCGGGGCATCGGACGTTCAGTATGCACCGGTCGCCGGGCCCTTAACAGGCCGCTGAAAAACGCGGCCTGAACTTCGAACTTAGAACTTCAAACTTAGAACTTGACGAAAGAACGGGCACATTCCGAAGTTCTTAGTTCGAAGTTCGAAGTTCAAAGTTCAGGTTACTGAGGCTCACACATCCAGCCCCACCGAGCGCATCAGGGCGAGTGCGTTGCTCTTCTGCACGACGCCGGGCCGCATCCGGTAGTCGAAGCGCATCCGGCCGTCCTCGAGCACGTCTTCGAAGTGCACGTTGGCGCCACGGGTGCCGAGCGCATCGGCCACGTGCGCGAGCGCCAGGTCGTGCGTGGTCACGAGTCCGATGGCGCCGCGTTCGACCAGGCCTCGCACAATGGCCTCGGCGCCGATGCGGCGGTCGTGTGAGTTGGTGCCGTGAAGGAGCTCGTCGATCAGGAAGAGCACGGGCGCCTCACCCGCGCGGCGCATGATCAACCCGAGCCGCGTGATTTCGGCGTAGAACCGCGACACGCCGGCGTGCAGCGAGTCCTCGATCCGGATCGAGGCGCCGAGCATGAGCGGCGTCAGCCGCAGGCGCCGCGCCCGCACCGGCGCCCCCGCCTGCGCCAGCACGGCGTTGACGCCCACCGTGCGCAGGAGCGTGCTCTTGCCGGACATGTTCGAGCCGCTCACGACGAGCGCTCGCAGCTCGCCCGTCAAACGCACGTCGTTGCGGACCGTCTTTGCCTCGGAGAGCAGCGGATGGCCAAGCGCTTCCCCATCGAAACAGGGCGTCCCGGCGCTCAGCAGATCGGGAAAGACGTCGTCCGGATGCTCGTAGGAGTAGCCCGCCAGCGAGAGCAGCGCCTCCATCTCGCCGACGGCGGCCAACCAGCGGCGCAGTGCCGGTCCCGACATGCGGCGCCAGCGCTCGATGGCGTAAACGAGATGCAGATCCCACATCAGCAGAGATCCGACCAGCCGGACGAAAAGGTGGTCGCGCGAATCCACGAGGTCCATCAGCGCGTTCAGCCGCGCGAGACGACGCGACGGCGGCAGCCCCTCCACGTCGAGCGCTGCCCGCAGCTCCGCCAGGCGTCCCCCGGCGAAGCGCTCAGCTTCGAGCCGGCCGACCACGCCCGCCAGCAGCCCGAGACCGTGGGCCGCTTCGCCCGCGTCTCCCAGGATGGCTTCCGTCCGCGCACGTAAGCGCCAGACGACCGCTCCACAGACGGCGAATACCACCAGGACATAGATGCGCAGGACAGCGAAAGTGTCCGCGTCGAGCTGCAACAGGCCGATCCTCGCTACCAGCCAGGTGAGCAGACCGGACGCCGCGAGCGCGCCGGCCACGGAGAGCAGCCACACCCACGCCGGGACCGCAGACGAGTCGAGCCGCGGTGGCCGTTCGCCCCAGGCCGCGAGTAACTCCGCGTTCACGCCCGCGCGGGCGGGCTCTGCCAACACCGCCAAGTCTTCTCGCAGGTCGGTGCGCAGTGCAAGCTCCTTCACCGCCTCCTGACGCGCCCGCACGACCGGCGGCTCCGCGGGGCTCTTCAGCCAGGCGGCCAAGGTCTCCTCGCCGATCCGGGTGCGTGCGCAGTTCAGCAGCTCGAAAACGGACGCCTCGCCGAACAGACCGAGATCCCGCGCGTACAGATGCGCGTTGTCGAGGAACCGATCCCCCGTCTCGCCACCCGTTCCGACCAACCGGCCGTCCAGCCGCGCGATCGCGCGCTCGTAGAACGCGACGGCGAGCCCGAGGCGCGCACGCGCCTTCACCGCACGGTCGAGCCGCGCGCCTGCCCAGAAGAACGCCGCTGCTGGAGCGACCAGCCACCACTCCGAGAACAGCCCGCGCGCGGAGGCGTACGCCATCGCGAGACCGGTCCCAAGGGCGGCGACGCGAAGATTCCCGAACGTCACGTGGCGCCGGATGGCGTCGGCCAGCGCCGCACGCCTGGACTCGAGGCGGCGCGAGTATTCCTCGCGCGGATCGTCGCGACTGGACATGGAGAGACCGTCGCTCAAGTTCAAGAACCGGCGCGGCGGGCCTCTTCTGCGAAGCGTTGGAGTTCCTGAAGGTTTCGAAGACGCGCCTGGACCACCTGGTCCGGGCGTGGGTTATTTGGGCCGATCATAGCGCCAGTCTACCCAAACGTCCCCAGGTGCCGTCTGAGCATCCAGACCCGTCTTCAGTCCAAGTTCGATGTTTGAAGTTCTAAGTTCGAAGTTCAGGCCGCGTCAGCGGCCTGTTAGTGCACCGACGGGTCGACCGGCGCGTTCCGGAACAAGAGCTTCGGCAGGTCGCGCAGCTCGCGCGCCAGCCGTGACTGCTGGCGCCGCCAGAATTCGAACCGCGCCGCCATCGTCAGCATCATCCGCGCGCGCGAATGATCCGCCGTCAACTGCGCGGCCTGATCGTAGAAGCTCGCCCCGAGCGACGCATACCACTTGACGTTGTGCCGGCGGCTCAGCTGGCCTTCAAAGAACCCCGTCAGCAGCAGACACTGCGCCGCGGCCGCTTCCATGATTTCAGGATCCGTATGCTGACTCCGGTCCAGCACGAACACCTCGAAGACAGTTGCGAGATCGGATGGACAAGATGGAAAGTGCGGAACCGACGCGGTCGACGTCGTCGCGAAATGCGCGAGCACGCTGGCGTTGTACAGCAGCTCGTTCTGGCGGACATCGCCGCCCTCGGTGACGTCCCTCAGGTGCTCGAAGAAAAAACGCAGCGCCTGGCTGTTGGTGACAGCCAACCATTCCTGGGAGTCCATGGTTGTGTCCCTTTTTGTCGGCGCAAGGCCGCCCGCTCTATAGGATGAGACGACGGAAAGAGGCGCAGCGTTGACAGCCGTCGCTGGCAAGAGATTTGAAATGGACCTATGTTTGGCGCTCCGCACGCTCCTGGCAGGAGCTAGCCGCCGAAATATCCTTGTCGGGCGCGGACGTCGAACGTGCCGGACTTCGTCACGCGCACTGTGAGGTCGTGCCAGCCTTCGCGCGCGACGTCGGCGGGAGTGAAATACAAAACGTAGCCGTGCCGGAACGCGTCGAGCGCCTGCTTGAACGCGCCGGGAATGTCGCGCGCGTCGTCCGATGGCGGAAAAAACGTACCGCCGGTCCGCGCCGCGGCATCGGCGAGCGCCGCAATGTCCTTCGGCTTGTCCGCGGGCACTCCCCGGACTTTCACCAGCACGACGTACAGCGTCGCATCGGCGCGGCTCGCGACATCCGCGATCGCGCGATAGCCGATCAAACTGGCGTTGTCGTAGCCGTCCGTGAACACCAGCACGAGATGACGGCGATCCGGACGCGGGCCGCGCGCGAGCGCAAACAGCATCGCATCCAGCAGCGACGTCAGATCTCCGGTGCGAATCTCGTCCACCGGCACCCGCTGCGACGCGCCCTGCATCGGGAACACCTGTCTCAGCTCCGTGTCGAACGTGAGCAGGCGCACCTGCTCGTCGTCGCGAAGCTGCTTGGCGATGTCGCGCACGTCGGATTTGAAGCGGCCGCTGCTGCGAACGACGCTGCCGCTGGTGTCGACGACGAGCGTGACGTCCACGGCCAGCGAGTCAGCTGAGACAGCCGTGATCGTCTGGCGCACGCCGTTGTCGTACAGCTCGAAATCCGAGGCGGTGAGACCCGCGACCATCGAACGATCGACCCGCACGGACACGTGCACCGGAACTACGTCGGCGGTCGCGCGAAACGTCGGCCGCGGTGGCGGCTGTTGCTGCAGCCGCGGCGCCGCGAGCACCGGCAGAGCCAGGGCGGACGCGAGGACCATCGCGATCCGGGCTGGCGTCATCGGATCGCCTCACGCAGCTGATCGATCAAGCCCTGGTAGGAACGGTAGGAGCCGAGCTGGTAGGTTCGCCAGGGATCCTCGACCGTCAGCGGGGCGTTCATGAACGCATCGGTTACCATCTCGGCGTCGCCGAGCTTGTGGTTCATCACGAGCAGCATCGTCAGCAAGGTCGTCGCCGACCGGGCGCGCGGGATCACTTCGAGCGCGGCACGGTACGCGGCAATCGCCTCGTCCGTCCGCCCGTCCCGCGCGAGCGTCCAGCCCGAGAACAGGAGCCCCAGATACTTCAGCGCCGCATCGCGGGGGACGCCCTCAACCTGCTTGAACTGCTGCAGCGCCTGTTCGCGCCGGCCCAGCCGCAGATGGATGAACCCCAGGCGCAATCGCGCCTCGGCGCCAACCGTTTCGTCAGACACGAGCCCTTCCAGCGTGGCCGCCGCCTGCTCGAGAAGCGCCGCGGCTTTCGAGCCCTTGTCCGACGGCTGGTCCAGCATCTCGCCCCAAAGCCGGTCAATCACCATTCCGCGGTCGGCAGGCCGAACCGACGCATCGTCCGCGGTCGCTTCCGCGCTCACGGCCTCGGCGAGCTTGAAGGGCGTGTTGTCGGGGAACCGGGTCCGCGCATGCGCCAAATGGTTCGACGTCGCGCCGGTCAGAATCGTCCAGGCCTGTCGGCCTTCGATGAGCGCGATCGATGCGCGGAGCCACAACTCCTCTATCGCCGGCGTCGGATACCTGGCGAGCTGCTCGCACGCCCATTCGATGAGCGGCGGCGAGAGATTCGGACGCGCGGCTGTGTACTCGAGCACCATCGTCGCCGCCGCGAGCCGGCGGCGGTCCGCAGCCCCGAGGCCCTCGGCCTTGATCCACTCCTGCGCCTGAAGAACGTTGAAGCCGCCGAGCTGCTGAAGGAACTCAATCGCGCCGGCGTAGTCGCCCTGGACGTAACGATTGAGCGCCTCGCCGGTCGCCGAGCGTACGCGCGGCATATTCGACCGCTGGCGCGGCTGGGCGGGCTCAGGCTGTCCGGTCGGTGGACGACTTGGCGGACGCGGTGGCGGCGGAACCTGCGGCGGAAACTGCGGACCAACCGCCAGGACGACAAGCGTACATGCCAGCAAAACTCGCATGGGTCGTTGCGCAGGCGGGCACAGGCATCATACACGTAGGGCGGACTGGTTTCTAAGTCCGCCTGCGCGTACGCGGATTTAGAAACCAATCCGCGCTACGACTCAGTCCGCCCTACGTCTTCAGAGCTGCAATCATCGCCGGCACGACTTCGAACAGGTCGCCGACGATCCCGTAATCGGCGACCTCGAAGATCGGCGCCTCGGCGTCCTTGTTGATCGCGACGATCGTCCGCGCGCCTTTCATGCCGACGACGTGCTGGATGGCACCGGAGATGCCAAGCGCCAGATAAAGCTTCGGAGCGACGGTCTGGCCTGAACTGCCGATTTGCCGGTCCATTGGCAGCCAGCCGGCGTCGCAGATCGGCCGCGACGCGGCGATTTCCGCGCCGAGCGCCTCCGCCAGCTGCTGGGCCAGCGCGATGTGTTCGGATGCCTTGATGCCGCGCCCGATCGAGACGATCCGCTCAGCCTGGGTGAGATCGACGGCTTGCTTGGCCTCACGGAACGGCGCCTCGGGCTTCTGGCGAATCGCGCTCTCGTCGACGGCCGCGGCGACCGTGCGCACAGCGGCGGGCGCGCTGCCCTTCTTCACGGCGTCGGCTCGAAAGGCGCCGATCTGAAACGTGGCGAGGTGCGGCGCCGGGCCCTCGAGCACGACGTCCGCGCTGACCTTGCCTTGAAACATCGGACGCGTGAAGACGGCCTGACCACCGTCCACTTTCACGGCCGTGCAATCGGTCACAAGGGCGCGGTCGATCCTCGCCGCGAGCTTGGGAATGAAGTCGCGCGCCTGATAGGTATGCGCACAGATCACATGGGCCGGATTCTCGGTCTGGACGAGCGCCGCCAGCGCCTGGACGAACCCGTCGGGCGTGTACGACGCGAGGCCAGCGTGCTCGAGCGCAATGACCTCGGCGACATCGGCCGAGGACAGCTCTTTCGCCACGTCGGACGCGCTGCGACCCGGAACCACGATCTTCACGGGGCCGCCGAGCGACTGAGCCGCCGCGACCGCTTCCCACGACGCGCGGTTCAGCGCCCCATCCCGCTGTTCAGCAATGACGACAATCATGAGTGCCTCGGCAATGGGTAATCGGTAATGGGTAATTGAAGAGCGGCTGTCACAACACTCTGGCCTCGTCGCGGAGCAGCTTGACCAGCTCGGCGGCCGCCTCGGACGGCGAGCCGCCGATCATCCGCGTGCGCTTCGACTTTTCAGGAACATCGATCGACACGATGCGCTGCCGCGCGGCCGCCCCGGCGGGCGCGGCGACGGCGCGGATCTCTTTCTTCTTCGCCGCCATGATGCCTTTGAGCGTCGCGTACCGGAGCTGGTTGATGCCGCTCTGGATCGTGAGCACCGCCGGAAGCGGCATCGAGATCCACTGGAACCAGCCGCCCTCGAGCTCGCGCTTGACCTTGAGCGACGAGCCCTCGACCTGGACATCCATGATGATCGTGGAGTGCGCCATGCCGAGCTTCTCGGCAAGTACGACGCCGACCTGGGCGAATCCCTGGTCGTCGGACTGGAGGCCGGTCAGCACGAGGTCCACGGCCTCGTCCTTGAGCGCCGAGGCGAGCGCGTCGGCGACCGTGAACCCGTCGGCGGTCGCGAGATGATCGCCCTGGACGTGCACGGCGCGGTCCGCGCCCCGGGCGAGCGCTTCGCGGAGCACTTGCGTCACGCGCGCCGGGCCGGCGGAGACGACGATCACCTCCCCACCGTGCTTCTCCCGGAGCCGGAGCGACTCCTCGAGCGCGTACGCGTCAGGCTCGTTCAGCTCCCAGCTGGCGTCCTGATCGCGCACCCAGGTCTTCGATTCGTTGATCCGGACCTGCCATTCGCGGGTGACGACTTGTTTGATGCAGACGGCGATTTTCATCCCTCGAACTTCTTCAGTAACAACGTCCCGTTCGTGCCTCCGAATCCAAACGAATTCGACAGCGCATAGCGGATCGTCATGGGCCGCATCGTGTTCGGCGCGTAGTCCAGGTCGCACGCCGGATCGGGGTTCTCGAGATTGATCGTCGGCGGCGCGAGCTGATGGTGGACGGCGAGGGCCGTGACGCCCACTTCCAGGCCGCCGGCCGCGCCGAGCAGGTGGCCCGTCATCGACTTGGTGGAAGACATCACGAGCTTGTGCGCGTGCTCGCCGAATGTCTGTTTCACCGCCCGCGTTTCGGTCGGATCGTTGATCGGCGTCGAGGTGCCGTGGGCGTTGATGTAGTCGATCTGATCAGGCGCGACGCCGGCCTTGCGCAGCGCCATCCGCATCGATCGGATCGCGCCGTTGGCATCTTCGGGCTGGGCCGTCACGTGGAACGCGTCGCCGGAGAGCCCGTAGCCGACGATTTCTGCGTAGATCTTCGCGCCGCGCGCACGCGCGACGCCGAGCTCCTCGAGAATCACGATGCCGGCACCCTCGCCCACCACGAAGCCGTCCCGGTCCTTGTCGAACGGGCGACTTGCGTGCGCCGGATCGTCGTTGCGCGTGGACAGCGCGCGCATCGCGGCGAACCCGCCGACGCCCATCGGCGTGATCGACGCTTCGGACCCGCCGGCGATCATGACGTCGGCGTCGCCGCGGCGGATGATCTCGAAGGACTCGCCGACCGAATGGGCCGAGGCCGTGCACGCCGTGCACATCGCGAGGTTCGGCCCGCGGGCGCCGAACCGAATCGACACCTGACCCGCCGCCAGATTGATGATGGACGCCGGAATGAAGAAGGGGGAGATGCGCCGTGGACCGCCGTTGATCAGCTCGAGGTGCTCACGCTCGATCGTGGCGAACCCGCCGATTCCCGACGCGATAAAGACGCCGACCGCATCGGCGTTGGCGGGCGTGACTTCGAGCCGCGCGTCCTCGACGGCGAACTGGGCGGCCGCGAGCGCGTACTGGATGAAGACGTCGACCTTCTTGACGTCCTTCCGGCCCATGAACTGGAGCGGGTCGAACCCCTTGACCTCGCCGGCAATCCGCGCGCTGAACTGCGACGGGTCGAAATGGGTGATGGGGCCAATGCCGCTCACGCCGGCGCAGAGCGCCTGCCAGTTCGCTTCGGTCCCGATGCCGACCGAGGAAATCAGGCCGACGCCGGTGACGACCACTCGCCTGCTCAAAGACTCTCCCTACTTCTTCTTGGCGTGCGCTTCGATGTACTCGATGGCTTCCTTTACGCGCGTGATCTTCTCGGCGTCCTCGTCGGGAATCTCGATGCCGAACTCTTCCTCGAAGGCCATGACCAGCTCGACCGTGTCGAGCGAGTCGGCGCCAAGATCGTCGACGAACGACGCATCCGGCGTCACTTCTTCTTCATCGACGCCCAACTGCTCAACGATGATCTTCTTCACCTGATCCGTAACGGCCATTCGAGACCCCCTCTAAGAAACTTAAAACTTAGAACTCAGAACTGAGAACTCAGAACCTGAGCCTAGAACTTCGGATACGGCCCGCAGAACCGAGGGATGACAAGCGCGTTCAGTTCTCAGTTCTCAGTTCCAAGTTGCACGGTTCTTTACAAGTACATCCCGCCGTTCACCGACAGCACCTGCCCCGTAATATATGCCGCTTCGTCCGACGCCAGGAACACGACCGCCGCGGCCACGTCCTCGGCGGTGCCGAGGCGCTTGAGCGGAATGCGCTCGGTCCACTCCTCGTGCACGCCGGCGGCCATGGCCCGCGTCATGTCCGTCTCGATCAGCCCAGGCGCCACGGCATTCACCGTGATGTTACGCGAAGCCACCTCGAGGGCGAGCGCCTTCGTCAATCCAATCAACCCGGCTTTGGACGCCGCGTAGTTGACCTGGCCGGCGTTGCCCGCCTGCCCGACGACCGAGGTGATGTTCACGATCCGCCCCGATCGCTGCTTGATCATCGGCCTGAGCACGGCCTGCGCGCACGTGAACGCCGCGGTGAGGTTGGTCGCGAGCACCACGTCCCAGTCGGCGCGTTTCATGCGCAGCGCGAGCTGGTCGCGCGTGATGCCGGCGTTGTTCACGAGGATGTCCAACCGGCCAAACCGGTCGAGCACGGAGGCGACCGTGTTCGTGACCGAGGCGGCATCCGTGACGTCGAGCGAGGCCGCCTCGGCCTGATACCCGGCGGCGACAAGCTCGTCCACGGTGTCCCGAGCGTGGTCCTCTCGGGCCGCGCCGACGACCGTGGCGCGCCGTTCGGCGAGCGCCCTGGCAATCGCCCGCCCGATGCCCCGCGACGCGCCCGTGACCAGGGCTACACGCCCCTCAAAACTGCTCGGCACAACCTGCCTACTTCAGCACACGCCAGTTGTGGCGCGCAACTTTCGGGGCCTGAGGCTTGGGGCGGGGGGTTTAGGGCGGCTTTGGGGCGTGGGGCTCGCTTGCCCGCCGAAGCTCGACAGAGCGATGGCAGGGGCCTATCTCGTGGCGGTCGGTTTCAACGCGTCCGCGAGCCGTTCGACGATGCCCGTCTCGGCGAGCCTGGCGGCCAGAGCGATGCCATTCTCGATGGCCTGGGCCGAGGACCGGCCGTGTCCGACGAGCGCCACGCCGCCCACACCAAGCAGCGGCGCGCCGCCGTATTCGGCGTAGTCGACGCGCTGTTTGAAGCGCGAGAACGCACGGCGCGTCAGGAGCGCGCCGAGCTGCGTCAGGAGCTCCGCGCCAAGCTCTTCGCGCAGCATGTGATCGACCGCCTCGACGAGGCTCTCGCCCACTTTGAGCGCGATGTTGCCCGTGAATCCGTCGCAGACGATGACGTCCGCGCGTCCGGTGAAGAATTCGCGCGCCTCGAGATTGCCGATGAAATCGATGGGAGCTGACTGAAGGCGCTGGTGCGCCTCGCGAATGAGGTCGTTGCCCTTGCTGGCTTCTTCGCCGATCGAGAGCAACCCAACCTTGGGCCGCTCGATCTGAAGCGCGACTCGCGCGTACGCGGCGCCCATGATCGCGAACTGCACCAGATGCTCCGGGCGGCAATCGACGTTGGCGCCCGCATCGAGGAGGAGCGCGGCGCCCGTGCGCGTGGGGACGGTGACGGCCAGAGCCGGCCGCTCGACGCCGTCCAGGACGCCGAACGCGGCGTGCGCGGCCAGCAGTGTCGCACCGGTGTGCCCGGCGCTGAACATCGCGCTCGCGTGACCCGAGGCCACGAGATTCGCCGCGACACGGACCGAGGCCCGCGGCTTCCTCCGCAGCGCCGACAGCGGCGCCTCGGTCATCTGAACCGAGTCAGGCGCCTCTTCAATCTTGAGCGGCAGCGACTCCCAGTCGCCGTGCCGGTGCAGCTCGGCCTGCAGGTCGGACGTGGGCCCGACCAGCGTCACCGCGATCCCGCGCCGGGCCGCGTGCAGTGCGCCGAGGACCGGGGCCCCCGGAGCGTGATCGCCGCCGAGGGCGTCGACTGCAACGACGACGTTGGACACGTGGGTGCGCTAGGACTCGTCGTCGACCGCGCGAACCTGCCGGCCCCGGTAGTACCCGCAGTTCTTGCAGACCTGGTGCGGCGGCTTGCGCTCGTGGCACTGCGGGCACTCACCCATCGGCACCGGCTTCAGCGCGTCGTGCGTTCGCCGTTTGGCGGTGCGGGTCTTCGAATGACGTCGTTTTGGATTAGGCATCCGGGGTTCCTTCGGTCCATTCGATCCATTGATCCATTGTTCGATCGATCTATCGAGCTATTGATGGGTCTTCTTGAATGCTCGGAGTGCATCCAGCCGCGGGTCCACCCACTCGGCCTGGCACTCACACGCTTCCCGGTTGCGGTTCTTCCCGCACACCGGACACAGGCCCTGGCAATCTTCGCGGCACAGCGGCTTCATCGGCAAGGCGAGAAAGAACTGCTCCCGGATCACCTCACCCAGGTCGATCGTGTCGTCCTTGTAGAACGACACGCCGAGGTCCTCGTCGCCGACCTCCCGGTCGTCCTGGCCGTCACCAGTATTGGCGACAGATGGCAGGAACAGCACGTCGAACGTCGCGTCGATCGGGACCCTGAACGACTCCAGACAGCGGCTGCAATCGAGCTCCAGCGTGGTTGTGACCCGGCCGACGAGCCGGACCTTCTGCGTGTCCTTCCGGAGGTCCGCGACCACCTGGACGGGCGCTACGACCCGGAACGCATCCGCGTCCTTTTCAAAGGCACTCGAATCGAAGGTCCGCTCGAGGTGCTCGAGGCCGCCTCGGAAGCGGCTGAGATCGATCAACATGAGTTCACTGCCGGGCCCGACCGGCGGATTGCAAACGACGATCGTAGCATGTGGGAGGCCTGGCTACACGCTCCAGGACCTCGGCACAAAGATCTCCTCGAACAGCGCCACCGCATACCGGTCCGTCATTCCGGCCAGAAAGTCGCGCGCCGCCGCGTCCAGCCCCTCGGTCTCCATCGTCGTTTGATCGAGGTACGGGTCGGGGCGGGCGCGCAGCTTCTCCCAGAGGCCTCCGAGGATCCCGGACGCCTTTTCGAACTCGGCGGTTGCGCGCGGGTTCTCGTAGACGGCTTCGAACAGAAAGCTGCGGAGCTCCAGGGTCGCAGCGAGGATCGGTTCGCTCATGCGCATCTCACGGAGTTCGCATTCGAGCGTGCGCATCACGACGTCGGTCACCATGGTGTTAATGCGCAGCGACGAGGTCCGGCCGAGCGCCGCCACGGCGCTCGCCGGCAGCGACTCCTCCCGCAGAATCCCGGCCCGCACCGCGTCGTCGATGTCGTGATTCACGTAGGCGATGATGTCGGCGACGCGCGCGATCTGTCCTTCGATCGTGCTGGCCCGATGCTCGGGCGGCGCGCCGACGGGCGACCCGTGCTTGCCTTTCGAGTGCCGCGCGATGCCGTCGCGCACTTCCCAGGTGAGGTTGAGACCCTGCCGGCCGTTTTCCAGCATGTCCACGATCCGCAGACTCTGTTCGAAGTGACTGAACCCGCCCGGCACCAGGCTGTCGATCACTCGCTCACCGGCGTGGCCGAACGGCGGATGGCCCAAATCGTGCCCGAGCGCGATCGCCTCCGTCAGCTCTTCGTGCAGGCGGAGGACCTTGGCGATACTGCGCGCAATCTGCGACACCTCGAGCGTGTGCGTCAGCCGCGTGCGGTAGTGATCGCCCGTCGGCGCGAAGAAGACCTGGGTCTTGTGCTTCAGCCGTCGAAACGCCTTGCAGTGGATGACGCGGTCGCGGTCACGCTGAAAGACCGGCCGGATCGGGTCCTCGGGTTCCGGTCTGAGCCGCCCGCGGCTCGCGCTGCTCTTGGCGGCGGCCGGCGCCAGGAACTCCTGCTCCCTGGCTTCGAGTTGTTCACGAATCGACGACATGGGCGATCGCGTCAGTCTATCGCGCCGGTTCCGCGGGGTTATGAGCGGCGCAGGACATCCGACAGAAAGCTCTCCCCGTGCGGGAGCCACGGGGCGCCGAGCACGTCCGCCAGCGTCTGCCCGAGATCGGCGAACGTGGGGCGCGTGCCGAGATCGGCGCCGGGCTGCACCGCGTCGCCGAAGACGAGCAGCGGCACGTGCTCGCGCGAGTGGTCGGTGGACGGCGTCGTGGGATCGTTGCCGTGATCGGCCGTGACGACGAGCAGATCGTCGCGCTGCAGCGTCGGCAGCAGCTTCGCCAGGTGGGTGTCGAACCGCTCGAGGTTCGCCGCGTAGCCGTCGACGTCATTCCGATGGCCGTACATGGTGTCGAAATCGACGAGGTTGGCGAAAATGAGGCCGTGCGCCGTGTGCGCGAGCTCCGCCGCGATGGCGTTCATGCCGTCTTCGTCGGATTTCGTGTGGATCGCCTTCGTGAGTCCCCGGCCGGCGAACAGGTCCTCGATCTTGCCAATGCCCACGACGGGGAGACCCGAGTTCTTGAGGCCGTCAAGCAGGGTCGGGCCGAACGGCTCGAGCGCGAAGTCGCGCCGATTGGTCGTCCGCACGAAGGTGCCGGGCGCCCCGACGAACGGACGCGCGATCACCCGGCCGACGCCGAGGCCACGCGACACGAGATCGAACGCGATCTCACAGAGCCGGTAGAGCTCCTCCGGAGAAATGACGTCCTCGTGCGCGGCAATCTGAAACACGCTGTCGGCCGAGGTGTAGACAATGGGAGCGCCGGTCCGGACGTGCTCGGGACCGAGCTGATCGATGATCGCCGTTCCCGACGCGACCGTATTCCCAAGCGTCCGCCACCCGATGCGCCGCTCGAATTCTTCGATGAGATCGGGCGGAAAGCCATTCGGAAACGTCGGGAACGGCTTGTCGAGCACGATGCCTGCCATCTCCCAGTGACCAGTCACCGAGTCCTTGCCGGGCGACTTCTCCGCCATGCGGCCGAACGCACCCAAGGCCGGCGGCGCGGCCCCACCGATCGCCGCGATCCGCGACAACCCCAGCGATCGCAATGTCGGCAGCCGAAGGCCGACCTGCCGTGCGAGGTTGCCGAGCGTGTCGCTGCCTTCATCGCCATACGCGGCGGCGTCGGGCAGTTCGCCAATGCCGACCGAGTCCATGACGATGAGCACAACCCTTAAGGGACGCTTGACCATCTGAAATCGGGAATCTGGAATCTGTAATCTTGTCTGAAATCTGGGGATCTTCTAGATTGCAGATCTCAGATTGACGAACGCCCGCGCCAGCGACACCGCCTGAGTTCGTGCCGGCTCGGTCTCCCCTGCTCCCTGCAGCCATTTGATCCCGGCTTCCTTCCGAAACCAGATCAGCTGCCTGCGGGCGTAGCGCATGTTCTCGCGCACGATCAGCTCGCGCGTTGAGACCTCGTCACGCACGCCGTGAAGCAGCTCCACCACCTGACGATACACGAGGCCGCTCAGCGCGTGCGCCGACGCCGGCACGCCTCTCGCCAGCAGCCCCTGGACCTCGGCCACGACGCCGCGATCGAACTGCGCGTCCACGCGCCGCGCGACGCGCGCGCGAAGCTCGGGACGAGGCAGCGCAACGCCGAGCGGCAGCACGCGAAAGCCTGCAATCGGCGATGCCGTCGCGTCGAAGTGCGAGGTCAGCGGCTGGCCCGTCAGCAAATACACCTCGAGGGCTCGAACGAGCCGCTTCCGATCGCGAGGCTGGATGCGCTGGGCCGACGCCGGGTCCACACGGCCGAGCCAGCGATGCAGCGCCTCGACGCCGCGCTTCGTCGCGACGCGATCGAGTCGCGCGCGGAGCGGCTCGTCCCGCGCCGGGCCGGGAAACAGACCGCGGACGAGCGCGCGGTAGTAGAACCCGGAGCCACCGACGAGAATCGGCAGCTTACCGCGCCCGGTGATGCCCGCAATCGCGGCCCCGGCGTCGGCCGCATAGCGCGCCGCCGAATAAATCTCGGTCGGCCCGGCGACATCGATCAGATGGTGCGTGATGCCGGCGCGATCGGCGGCCGGCGGTTTGTCGGTCCCGATATCGACGCCTCGATACACCGCCGTGGAATCACACGAGACGATCTCGCCGTCGAGCGCGCGCGCGAGGTGGACGCCAAGCGCGCTCTTCCCGGTCGCCGTCGGTCCGACGACGGCAATCAGCGCGCGATCGGTCAGGGGCGGCCCTCGTTGTAGCGGAACGTGACCGTGAAGAACGCGCGATCGGTTGGATACTCCGGCGGCAGCGGCATCGTCGGATTCGAGAGCCGGAGGGCGTTGAACGCCGCCGTCGTGAAGCCTTCGATCGACGACGGCTGGATCACCTGCAGGTCGAGGATGGAGCCGTTCTTCAGGACGTAGAACGTGATGACCACGCGGCCGGGGCGCGCCATGGCGGCCTGCGGCACGTACCAGTTCCCTTTGACCTGCGCGACGAACCGGCGCAGCCAGGGTCCGAACTCCACCCCTTTGGCGTCGAACTGAATGTCCGGATCCTGTTCGGTCGCGCCACCCCGCAGATTGTTGAAGTTCTGATCCTGCAGATAGCGCTGCAGGTTGCGCAGCGACTCGCCGAGGTTCTTGGAAGGCCCGGCAGAGATCGCGGGCGCATCGGGCACGACTTTGATCGGAAGATCGGCCATCGCTTTCGCACCGCCGGCCTGTGCCGAAGACGCATCGGCCGCATCGGGCGGCGCCGGGGGCGTGGCCTCGGCCTTTTCCGAGCTGTTCCCGCGCGAATAGGGCGCGCTGTTTTCGGGATTCAGCGGTCGAATCGGCGTCGTGCTCCGCCGATCGCGATCCGACATCTCGGCCGGACGCGGTGTGCGCTCCGACCGATCGATGCGCGGCGTCATCTGCACGAACCGCACCGTTTCTTGCGGCGGCACGGTCCGGTTGAGCAGGGCGCTGTCCTGAAACATGCCGGGCAGCACGAAGACGGCGATCACGCCGAGGGCGTGCACGAAAATCGACAACGCCACGCCCGCGCCGCGTGAGGGGCCGGACGGCACGCGTGGGATATCAGGCCGGCGATCCTCAAAATCGAAGTACATTGCGCCGTTCTGGCAGTATACGACGCGAACGCGTCCTGGACGGACGGACTTGGCATGAAAGGCCCCTTGCCTTGAGCGGCTGGATCGACCGAAATCGTCTCCTGGTGCTCGCGGTGCTCACCGCGGCGTTTCTAGCGACAACCGTCGTCAAAGCGCGCGCGAAGCCGTTCTGGCACGACGAGATCTACACGATTATGGTTGCCGGCCTGCCGGCGATGTCCGACGTGTGGGGCGCCTTCGGCAACGGGCTTGACCTGTCGCCGCCGCTCACTGCGCTTGCCACACGCCTGACGCGCACGTTCGCCGGTGAGGGTCCGGTCGCGACGCGGCTGCCATCGATTGCGGCGTTCTGGATCGCGTGCGCGGTCATCTTCGTCATCGTGCGCCGTCGATCGAACGCGGCACTGGCACTTGCCGCCGCGATTCTGCCCTACCACACCGCCGCGTATCGGTTCGCGATCGAAGCCCGCGGCTACAGCCTCGCCCTGGCGTGTTCGGCGATTGCTCTCTTCGCCTGGCTGGAAGCGGCACGTCCGCAACGACGTCGGGCCCATCTGGTGGTGATGGCGATCGCGCTCGCTGGGGGCGTATGGGCACACTACTTTGCGGTCCTCACCGGCCTGCCGATTCTCGTCGGCGAGATCGTCCGAACCTGGCGCAGCCGACGAGTCGATTGGGGTGTCGTGGGCGCAATCGCAGGCGCCGCGGCTGCGACCCTGCCCCTCGCGCCGCTCGCCACCGCCGGGGTGCGAGAGTCGGAAGGCTTCTGGACGCGGCAGGCCGCGGCTGGCGTGACCGAGACCTACGACTTCCTGTTCGCGCCGATGTTCGACTGGATGCTGGTTCCGGCCGCGGCGATCGTCGTCGTGGCCGCGATCGCGGGACTTGCGCGGAAGTTCAGGCGGCGGCCGGAAGGCCAGCGAGCGGCTTCAGAGGAGCGGCCCGCAGGGCGGGTGCCGGCGCACGAAGTGGCCGCGGGCATCGTCGCGGTGGTGTTACCCGCTTGCGCCGTGCTTCTGGGCAGCACGCTCGGCATCGGGATGGTGCCACGATATGCGCTGTTCTCAATCGCGGGCATCGCGGCCGCGGTGTCCATCGCGATCTGGTCCGTCATCGACCGGCGCCCGCTCGTCTCGGCGCTGCTCTGTGTCACGTTCATCGTGAGCTTCGGTTGGTCCGTCGCCGATTCTCTGCGGCCAGGGCGGCATCCCTTCCTGCACCCGGTGCAGTCGCGAGCGCTGTTCATGCGTTCGGTGAATGAACACGATCCGCTGGTCGTGTCGAGCGGACTCTGGTTCCTGCAGCTCTGGTTTTACTCGACGCCAGAACAGCGTGCGCGGTTGCTGTATGTCGCCGACCCGCCGCTCGCCAGGGAGCTGACCGGATCGGACACGCTCGACCGTGGCTACATCGCCCTCTCGCGCGTGACTGACATCCGGGTGACCGGCTACGGCGCGTTCACCGCGACGTCTCGTGACGCCTATGTCTACTCTCTCGGCGCGCACTGGCTGGTGGACAAGCTGCGGCGGGATCGGGCGACCGTCGACGAAGAGGCGCGCGAGCCCGGCGCCGTGCTGTATCACGTCAGGATTCCGCCGCACTGACGAGACGCGGCCTGGCTATTGAAGAGGTTCAGCCCGCTTTCCGGCCGAGGAACAGCGACACGATGCCGAAGCTCATCTTGCGGTGCTGGACGCCGGTGAAGCCGCACCGCTCGAGGAGTTTCACGAATTCGGGCGGCGCTGGAAACTCCTCAACGGAGGCAGGCAGATACGCATACGCGTCGCCGTGCTTCGAGACCAGGCCCCCGACTCGCGGAAGCAGGTAGCGGAAGTAGGCGCGATAGGCCGCGCGGATGCCCGGCAGGCGCGGCATCCCGAACTCGAGAATCATCAGCCGTCCACCGGCCCGGAGGACGCGATGGATCTCCCGGCACGCCGCCGCATGATCGACCACGTTCCGAATCCCAAAGCCGATCATCGTCGCGTCGACGGACTCGGCGGGGAGTGGCAAACGCGTCGCATCACCCCTGACCAGCCGCACGCGGTCGTGCAGCGAAAGACGCTGCATCTTCGGCTGCGCGAACCGCAGCATTTCGCCCGCGAAGTCGAGTCCGACGACCTCCCGCGCGCGGCCCGCGGTGGAGGTGGCGGCCTCGATCGCCAGATCGCCGGTGCCGCAACAGACGTCCAGCACGCGCTCGCCCCCGGTCAGCGCCAGGGCCGCGACGGCGCGCCGGCGCCACCGGCGGTCCAAGCCGGCGCTCAGAAGGTGGTTCAGTGCGTCATAGCGCCACGCGATCGCGTCGAACATGCCCGCGATGCGCGCGGGCTCCTTGGACGTGGAAACGGTCACGCGGGCCGGCCTACGGCGATGGCGCCGGGCCCTCGCCGCCGTTTTTCCATGGCGGGAAGAGCTGCTGTTCGAAGCCGAGCGCGTTCAGGATCTTGCCCGCGAGAAACGCCGCCAGATCGTCGATGGTCTGCGGATGCTGGTAGAAGGCGGGCATGGCCGGCAGGATCATCGCGCCGGCCTCCGCGCACGTCACCATGTTGCGCAGCGCGGGCAGGCTCATCGGCGTTTCGCGCGGCACCAGCACGAGCCGGCGCCGTTCTTTCAACATGACGTCGGCCGCGCGCTCGATCAGGTTGCGCGACAGGCCGTGCGCGACGCCCGCAAGGGTCTTCATCGAGCACGGCACGATGACCATCGCTTCGCATCGATGACTGCCGCTGGCGAGCGTCGCCCCGAGATCGCGGTTGCTGTGCAGCACGAACGTGCCGCGGCGAACGCCCTCGCCATGCCGGGCGACCAGCAGGTCCTGCAGCCGATCGATCTTCGCGTCGGCGCCAAGCTCGTCGGCCAGGAGCCGGCGGCCGAACTCGCTGAACACGATCTCGAGCCGGCACCCGAGGTCGAGCAGCGCGGCAATCGTCCGCACCGCGTACAACGCGCCGCTCGCGCCCGTCACGCCGACGGCAAGGGTTTTTGCCACACTCAGTCCAGATACACCGCGATGGTCGTCGTGGCGAGATACAGGAGCCCCACCCAGCCATTCAGGTCGAAGGCCCGCTTGAGCTGCGACAGATCGTTCACGCTGACCAGCGACTGCTCGTAGATCAGCAGCACCCCGACGGCGGCGACCCCGAGGACGTAGACCAGGCCGAGACCGGCAGCCACGCCGGCGCCGCCCAGCGCCAGCACGGCAACTACATGCAGGAATCGCGAAATCCCAAGCGACCGGCTCACGCCGAAGCGCACGGGGATCGAGCGCAGTCCTTCGCGGCGATCGAACTCGACGTCCTGGCACGCATAGAGAATGTCGAATCCAGCCACCCACGCGGCAATCGCCAGCCCAAGCAGCCACGGCACCACGTGCATGGGACCGCCCATCGCGATCCAGCCTCCGGCGGGCGCGATCGCCATCGCCAGTCCGAGGTACGCCTGCGTGTACGACGTGAAGCGCTTCGCGAGCGAATACCAGAACATGATCGCGAGCGCGACCGGCGAGAGCACCAGGCAGAGCCAGCCGAGCTGCGCGGCACAGACGACGAACGCGGCCGACGCGACGAGGACGAAGATGGTGGCCTCCGCGCGGCTCATCCGGCCGGCCGGCAGCTCGCGCATCACCGTCCGCGGATTCCGGGCGTCGAACTCGGCGTCGACGAGGCGGTTGAAGGCCATCGCCGCGCTGCGGGCCGAGACCATGCAGGCGACGATCCAGACCACGCCCGTCCAGTCGAACCCGACGAACCGCGCCGCGAGCAGCGCGCCGACCAGGGCGAACGGCAGCGCGAAGACCGAGTGGCTGAACCGGACGAACGACGCGTATGTGCGGAGATGGGAGAGCATCGTCAGGCCGCGCGGCGAATCGAGGACGCCGGGACGCCGCTGACCAGGTATTCTTCCACATCGGCCACGCCGGCCGGCACCTGCACGGTCACGAGTGCCGCCCGCTTCCCCGGCGCCAGCGTCCCGAAATCCTGGCCATACCCGAGCGCCTGGGCGCCCCGTCGAGTCGCGCTCTCGAGGAGGCCGGCCGCCGAGACGTCGGGCGCGATCCGCCGCAGCGCCGCGAGCTCGTCGAACATGCTGAGCGAGCTCGTCGAGGCGAGGCTGTCGGTGCCAATGGCGACTGGCAGGCCGCAGCCGTAGAAGTGCGACAGCCGCGGCAGTCCCGCGCCCACCCACTCGTTGCTGCGCGGACAGGTCACGACCGTGGCGCCCGCGTTTCGCAGGACCAGCAGCGAGTCGTCGCTCAAGTGGACGCCGTGGACCGCCATCAGACCGTTTCGGAGATACCCCACTCGCGAAAGGTATTCGACTGGATCGCATTCGGGCGCCCGCCACTCGTTCGACCAGACGTCGAGCCACTGGAGCAGCTCACGGAACGGTCCCCGGCCCGTGCGCAGGAACTCGACCTCTTCGGCCGACTCGCCCAGGTGGACGGTGAGCGGCGCGGTGCGACGCTGGCGGGCGATCTCCGAGAAGAGCGCCGGCGAGACCGAATAGGGCGCGTGCGCCACGACGCTGTAGGACAAGTCCGCCTGGTGAACGTCCCGCTTGATCTCGTCCACCCTGCGCCACGCCTCGCGCACTTGCGCCATTGGACCAGTGGAGCTGAATCCGAGCAGCTCGTGAAAGACCACGCCCGCCATGCCGCTTTCGCCGAGCTGGACGGGCGTGACGAGTGTGTTCGTGACATCCCCGGCGAGGACGGTGCCGGTGTCGACCATCTCTTTCAGCGCGCCACGCGTCGATGCCACCCGCGCTTCCTCGCCGCCGTCAGGGCCGCTCGCGCGGACCGCGAGCAATGCGCGGATCCACTCCACCATCGACCCGGCTGGCGGAACGCGTCCGCGGAGCCAGCTCAGTTCCAGGTGCGTATGGGCGTTGACGAGGCCGGGCAGGAGGGCCACATCGCCAAGATCGTCGGGCGGCAGCGGCGCGCGGCCCGCACCGATGCGGACGATGCGATCGCCGGCCAGCTCGACCCACCCGTTCTCGATCGGCGAACGGTCAATGGGAAGAAGCCAGCGGGCGCGGAGGACTCTGGCTGCCATCGCGGGCGTCACCTCTGGCGCGCTTGCCTGGCGCACTGCGGGCGTCGTAGTCGCGGAGGTCGGACGATTCGCCGGCCTGGCCGTCGGCGCGCGCCACCGCGAGCTCCCGCATCCGCGGCACGTCCTGCCCGCGGAAGAAGGGATCGCCCAGGATCTCGTAGTGCATGCTGCGCCGCTTGGGCACGAAGCCGGCGTTCTCGATGTTTCGCACGACCTCGAACTCGTCCATGCAGTTCTCGGCGCCGGCCGCGCGGACGACATTCTCCTCGATCATCACGCTGCCCATGTCGTTGGCGCCGAACCCCAGGCTGAGCTGGCCCACGCGGCCGCCCTGTGTGACCCACGACGCCTGCAGGTTGTCGAAGTTGTCGAGGACGAGCCGCGCGAGGGCCAGCGTGCGCAGATAGTCCATGCCGGTCGCCTCGGCGCCACCGAGCTCGGTGTGCTGCGGCTGGTAGCTCCACGTGATGAACGCGGTGAACCCGCCGGTCTCGTCCTGCAGCGCGCGCAGCCGGAACAAATGCTCCAGCCGTTCTTCCATCGTCTCGACCGTCCCATACATCATCGTCGCGGTCGTCCGCAGGCCGGCCAGGTGCGCCTGGCGCATGACGCCCAGCCACTCGTCGGCGGTGGCCTTGCCGTAGCAGTTGAGCAGCTGCCGGACGCGATCAACGAGGATCTCGGCGCCGCCGCCCGGAATGCTGTCGAGCCCGGCCGCTACCAGCCGCGCAATCACGTCGCGCACGGGCAGTCGTGAGAGACGCGAGATGTGGATCACCTCCGGCGGCGAAAGCGCGTGCAATCGAAATTCGGGATAACGCTCCTTCACCTTGCGGAACAGATCCTCGTACCACTCGATTGGGATGTCCGGGTTGTGTCCGCCCTGCAGGAGCAACTGAACGCCACCCACACGAATCGTCTCGTCGATCTTTCTGAAGATCTCGTCGAAGCCGAGTGTGTAGCCCTCGTTCGACCCGACCGGACGATAGAACGCACAGAACTTGCACCGGGCGACGCAGACGTTGGTGTAGTTCACGTTGCGGTCGATGATGTACGTGACGATGCGGTCCGGATGCCTGGCTCGCCGGACTTCGTCGGCCATCCGGCCCAACGTCGTGGTCGAGGCCCGGGTGTACAGGTCGAGCGCCGCGGCGCGCGTCAGGCGCCTGGCCGGATCGGTACGCACTGGACCGAACGTCGCCATCAGGCTCTCCGCCGCTCGAAGGGCACGATGTGCTCCCACTCGCTGGCGTCCGAGCGCGCCACCACCGCGACGACCGGCTCTGCGTCACTCACGTTGAAGACCTCGTGCGGCACGCCGGGCTCGATGAAGATGAAATCGCCGGCGACGTTCTCGACCGAGTGCTCCAGATTGGGACCGTACTCGTGCCGGACGCGACCCTCGAGGATGTAGAGCATGACCTCGAAACCGACGTGGATGTGCGCCGCGGCGACCCCGCCTGGCGGAATGGTCGCGACGTTCATCGACATGGCTTTGGCGCCGACGTTCTTTGCCGACAGTCCCGTCTTGTAGCGAATGCCGTTCCAGCCGCGCGCGTCGCCGCCGCCCCGGAGCACGGCAAGACCCGCGTGTGACTCGACGTGCCGCGAGAGTTCTTCGGTCTGGTTCTGTGACGCCATGGTCATCTCTCTCGGTAGAACATAATCAGATCAGTGCTTTTCGGTGCTGGCAGGCCCAGCTGCCTCAGCATCGTGACCACCTGACCGCGATGATACGTCCCGTGGTTGACGACGTGCTGCAGCATCTGCCAGAACACCGACCGGACCGCCTGCCCGTTCATCATGCGATAGTCGAACGGCCGCCCGACCGCCGCGGCCTCAAGGCCGTCCACGAATGATCGCACTTGCGCCTCGAGATCCCGCCAGGCCGCCGTCAGCGCGGCCAGGTCGGCAAACTTGTCGAACGGAATCGGCGAGGTGGGCGAGGTCCCCTGCCAGCGGGTGTACCACACCCACTCGGCCGAGTACATGTGGACGAGCGTATCGCGGACCGATTTGAAGCTGTTGCCGAGATCGCGCGTGTATTGCTCGGCCGACAGCGGCTCCACCGCCGCGAGCATGCGGTTGCGCGCCCAGTAGTGGAAATCGACGAGCGTTCGGAGATCGGAGTGGTCCACACGCGCCTCCTCAAAAAAATCGCCACTGGCTGGCGGGACCGGTCAGGCCAAGCAATGCCGCTTCTTGATAGTACGTCTCCAGGCCCTCGAGCGCGCGCGATGAGAATTCGAACATCAGATTGCGACGCAGATACTCTCGCGCGAGAGCCTGCCGCTCCGGAACATCGGCGCAATAGGCATCGGCGACTTCGTCCGAGTGCTCCATGCCTGTTGCCGCGGCCTGCTGGAGCAGCGTCACGACCTCGCGATCGGCCGCGTCCGGTGCGCCAGCCCAAAAGGCCCAGACGAAGGGCAACCCGGTCAGGTCGGTCCAGGCGGCGCCCAGGTCGATCTTCTCGACTCCCCTCTCCTGCTTCGCGAAGAGCGCGGGATCCCCGATCAGCAGCGCCGCGTCCGCCCGTGCCAGCATCCGATCGAGATCCGGCTCGTGCGCGACCCACTCCGGAGCGATCATGAACCGGCGGGCGCACAGAATCCTGAGCAGCATGGCTGACGTCCGCGAGGACGTGTCGACCGCCACCGACCGCACCTCGGCCATCGGCGCCTTCGTGAACAGCGCCACGGACGCGACCGGGCCATCGGATCCGATACAGACGCCGGGCACGATGCGATCCGCCGGTCGATCGAGGTACGAAATCGACGGCACCATCCCCAGATCGATCTCACCCTGCGCGAGCAGCGTCGCGCACACCGACGGCACGTCGAATCTGAGGCTCACGAGATCAGGACGCGCGTCCAGGCCGTACACGAGCGGACGGACGTTGAGATAGCTCACGGCCCCCAGTCGGACCGGGCGTCTCACGTTGGCGATCCGTATCGACCATCGCGCGGGACCGGCACGGCAAAGGCCGCTCGAATCTGCCGCTCGACATCTTCCCTGGGCGATCGCCGCAGTCCCTGGTCCAGCGTGTCCATCGGGCTCACGCCGTCGATGTCGTTGGCGCCGTACGCGATGGCGACCTGCGCCAGCTTCGGGCCGTAGAGCGGCCAGTCCACCTGGATGTTTGGAATCGACGGGCACATCAACGCCGCCACGACGACTGTCCGGACATCGTCATACCCGGTGGACGGCCCGTCGGCCTCCTCGATTCGCGGCAGCGGCGCAAAGGCCTTGAGGGCGCCCGTCTCGCGCTGCACGGCGGCGGCCCGCTCGATGAGATCGAGCCGCACCGCGGCCGGGCCGCGATCAACCGTCGCGCGCCACGCGCCGAGTCCTCCGTGCATCACGGCGCGCATTACTTCGATGGCGTTGTCGGTGTCGCCGAGCCGATCCAACGGAATCTCCGCGACCGCCTCGAGACCGTTCTGCCGGAGAACCGCGGCCAGCTCGGCCAGAGCCAGGTGATCGCTCCCGACGAGGTGCAGCAGGTCGGCAAGCGAGAAGCCCGTCAGCGTTGCGCCCGCGGCAAGTGACGCCGCCGCGCTCACCCGCTCGCACGCCTCGTCGATTGACGATGGCGCGCCGATCAGGCGGACTTCGACCGCCTCGCCGCGCGCGTCCGGCTGAGGACCTGGCGCGAGCGTCAGGACCCGGCCGTAGGTCACGCGATCGCCGGAGCGGGCCTGCCGCGCGGCCTCACCGAGACCGCCGACCGCCGGAAGATCCGGACAGTGGAGCACGCGCTCGGCATCTTCCCGAGTCAGCGGTTCGCGCTTCGCCACTCTGGCTTCGATATCGAGCAGATTGTCGGCTTGCGTGTCCATGTTTGTGGCTTGGGGCTTGAGGCTTAAGGTTTGCTTGCCCGCCGAAGCTCGACAGAGCGAAGGCGGGGCCTCTGAGCCTACAACTGACGCTTCTTGATCTTCTCCCAGATCCGGTCGGCGGCCGCCGCGGCGTCCTTCGTCATCGTCAGTCGCGTCGGAAATTCACGCGTGACGCCTTCGGAGGGCCACTTGCGCGTCGCATCGATGCCCATCTTGCCGCCAAACGCCGGGAGAATCGCCGCATCGTCGAGATCGTCCACCGGCCCGGTCGTGATGACGACGTCCCGTGACGGATCGACGTGCGTGCCGGCAATCCACGCCACCTCGGCGTCGTCCTGCGCGTTGACGTCCTTGTCGACGACGATGATGCACTTGGAAAACATCAACTGCCCGAGCCCCCAGAACGCGCTCATGATCTTGCGCGCGTGGCCGGGATAGCGCTTGTCGATCGAGACAATCACCAGGTTGTGGAAGATACCGGCCGGGGGAAAGTGCATGTCCACGATCTCCGGCAGCGTCTTGCGGATGAGCGGGAGGAAGATTCGCTCGCTCGCTTTTCCGAGGTAGACATCTTCCATCGGCGGCCGGCCGACGATCGTCGTCACGTAGATGGGATTCCGCCGCATCGTGACGCAGGTCAGGTGGAAGACCGGAAAGTCGTCGGCGAGCGAATAGAGGCCGGTGTGATCGCCGAACGGCCCTTCACGCCTCCGCTCGCCGGGGTCGACGTAGCCCTCGAGCACGATCTGCGAGTTGGCCGGCACTTCGAGATCGATCGTGCGGCACTTGACGAGCTCGACCCGGCGCCTGCCGATCACCCCGGCGAGCATCAGCTCGTCCAGGCCCTCGGGCATCGGTGCGGTCGCCGAGTACGTCAGCACCGGATCGGCGCCAAGCGCGACCGCGACCTCGAGCCGTTTTCCGAGGCGCTCGGCAATGCGGTGATGTTGCGCCCCGCCCTTGTGCCGCTGCCAGTGCATGCCGGTGGTCCGCCGATCGTACACCTGCATGCGGTACGTGCCGATGTTCCGCATCCCGGTTTCAGGATCGCGCGTGACGACCAGGGGAAGCGTGATGAACGGCCCCCCGTCGTCCGGCCACGTTTTCAGAATCGGCAGCTCGTCGAGTCCGGCGTCCGGCCGGACGACCTCCTGACACGGCGCGTCTTTGACCGTCTTCGGCATGAGATCGGTCAACCTGTTCACGAGCGGCAGCATCTTCAACGCATCCACGAAGCCCTTCGGCATCGGCGGCGTGGTCATCTCTTCGATCTCGCGCGCAAGGTCGTCGAGCGACTCCACGCCGAGCGCGAGGCAGATCCGGGACATCGATCCAAAGAGATTGGCCGCGACCGGAATCTCAAACCCGGTCGGGCGTTCGAAGAGCAGCGCCGGCCCGCCCCCCGACGACTTGCAGGCGCGGTCGATCACGGCCGAGATTTCCAGGTTCGGGCTGGCCGCGTCAGTGACGCGCGCGAGTTCCTTGCGGCGGTCGAGCTCAGAGATGAACGAGTTGATATCCGAAAACATGCTCAGACCGTCCGTATTCTGTCAGATGCGGGCTGTAGGCCGGCCCTTCAGGGCCGGCGCGTCGGCGGGGCCGCCCTACACCCGATCTTTCCCGATCGCCTCGGCGACGCGGGTCGCCAGCGCGAGCGCGCGACGGCCTTCCTGCCCATTCACGAACGGCGGCCGGCCGGTGCGCACGGCCTCGACGAAATCCGCCAACTCGCCCCGCAGCGGCTCGCCCTGTTCGACGGCCAGGGGCCCGCCTTCGATCGCTGGCCGATCGCCCGGCCGCGCCTGCAGCCGCCAGACTTCGAGCTCCTGCGCGCCGTAGTCGATCGACACGTACATGTCCGGCTGGAAGAAGCGCGCCTTGCGCACCTTGTCGCGGCTGATCCGGCTGGCCGTGATGTTCGCGATGCATCCGGACGCGAACTTCACGCGCGCGTTGGCGATGTCCACGCGCGGCGTGAGGACCGGCACGCCGATCGCCTCGACGCCCACGACCTCGCTGCGATCAATCGCCTGGATGATGTCGAGATCGTGAATCATCACATCGAACACGACGTCGATGTCGAGACTCCGATCCGGGAAGCCGCTCAACCGATGCACTTCGATGAACCGGGGCGTGCGCAAAATCGGAAGCGCCGCCCGAACAGCCGGATTGAAGCGCTCGCTGTGACCCACCGCGAGGACCGCGCCTGACTCCTGCGCCAGGCTCTGGAGCTCGTCCGCCTCGTCGAGCGACGCCGCCATTGGCTTTTCGACAAGCACATGAATGCCCGCTTGCAGGAACGGCCGGGCGACGGCGAGATGATCGGCCGTGGGCACCGCGACGACCACCGCGTCGACCTTGGGGCCGCCCGCCAGCAGCGCGTCGGCACTGCCGAGCGCTTTTGCGTCAGTGCCCTTCGTCGCGACCTGCGCTCGGTCGATGACGAGGTCCACCGCCGCGACGAGCGCCGCGCCCGGCACGCCCGGCAAAATGCGCGCGTGATGCCGGCCCAGATGACCGACTCCGATGACCGCGACACGCAGTGGCGCCATCGATCGCTCCCTCCGGGGGGCTTCGCCCCCGCGGACCCCCCAACGCGCTCGCTTGCGGGGCCCCCATCGCCCCGCGCCGCTCACGCGGCTCACTCGCTGACGCTCGTTCGCCGGCCTATCGCGGCCGTCCGACGACGACGATGCCGGCCTCGTCGGCCGCGCGAATGACGCCGTCGCCGTCCAGCATCAGTGTCTTGCCCGCGTCGATCGACAAACCGTCGGCGCCGGCGGCCCGCATCGCCTCGATCGTGGCGCGCCCGACGACGGGCACGTCGAAACGCATGTCCTGTGCGGGCTTGGCCACTTTCACGACGCGCGTGCCCGCCCCCGCGAGCTGTCCGGCGCGGGCGATCACGGCATCCGTGCCTTCCATCGCCTCGACCGCGACAACCGCTCGCGTCTTGACGACGATCGTCTGGCCGACGTCGATCCCGGCGACGGTATCGGCAACGCGGTATCCAAACTCGAAGTCCGCGAGCATCTCCTCGTCCGGCGCCCTGGCGGTCATGATCCCCGGCCGGGCCATCAAGTCGGACAAGAGCGACGTGGAGTCCATGAGCGTGATGCCGTGCTGCTCGAGGACCGTGGCGACCGCGGCAATCAACGCATCGGTGTTGCTGGCGGGCAAGCGGCGCATCGCGGTCAACAGGGTCGCGTCGGGCGCAACGCCGCCGAAGAGCTTGACGTGCCTGACCTGGCCGGCCATCACGGCGCGGCTGACCCCCGCGCTCTTGAGCGTGGCGATGCACTGGCCGAGCGCGCCGAGGTCCACCCAGACGAACGTCGTGTTGCCGACCTGGCGAGCGAGTGTCTCGAGCTCGGGGAACGTCTCGCCGGTAATCGCGACCACGGCCACGTCGTGGCCGAGCTGGCGCGCGGCGCGAAGCACGAGAAAGGGGAAGCTGCCGTTGCCGGCAATCAGGCCGATGGGCAATCGCGTCCCCGCACGCCGCTACTCGACGTCCACCAGATCGTCCACCCGCTTCGACGGACGGCGGAGAATGACGCCGCGCCGCGACGTCATGATGAAGTTCACGAGGTAGCTCACCTCGGGCGCCAAGAGGGTCGGATCGCGATCGATGAGCTCCAGCGCGCGGCTGGTGTTGTGCCGCACCAGATGCCGGTACGCGCGGCGCAGCTTCCCGATCAGCTCGGGGCTGAAGCCCCGGCGCGCCAGACCGATCGAGTTCACGCCGTAGATGCGCGCGCGGTTGCCCACCGTCTTCGCGTACGGCAGCGCGTCGCGCGTGACGACGGTGTACCCGCCGATGAACGCGTGCTGCCCCACCCGGCAGAACTGGTGCACGCCGGAATACGCGCTGATCGTCGCGTTGTCCTCGACCGTCACGTGTCCGCCCAGCGTGGCCGCGTTGCCGAAGATCGTGTGGCTCCCGACGTGGCAGTCATGCGCGACGTGTGCATAGGCCATGAAGAGATTGTCGTCGCCGATCGTCGTGATGCCGCCGCCGCCCTTGGTGCCGCGGTGGATCGTGACGAACTCGCGGAACACGTTCCGCTGGCCGATGACGAGGCTCGTCCGCTCGCCCCGGTACTTGAGGTCCTGCGGCGCGAGTCCGATCGACGCGAACGGATAGATCTGCGTGTCGTCGCCGATTTCGGTCCAGCCGCCCACGACGCTCGAATCGCCGATGCGGCAGTTGGTGCCGACGACGACGTTGGGACCGATCGTGGCGTACGGCCCAATGACCGACCCCGGACCCATCCGCGCGGTGGGATGGACGATCGCCGTGTCGTGCACGACGACGTCGCGCGTGGTCTGTCGGCCTTCCCAGAACGACCGCGGCGGGCCGGGCTCGACGGCGAGCAAAAGCGCGGCCTCGGCGACGACGTCGCCCGCGACCGACGCCACGGCGGAGACGCGCGCCAGCCGGCCGCGCCGCCGCCCCATCCGGACTTCCAACTCCAGGCGGTCACCCGGCACGACCTGCCGGCGGAATTTGGCCTTGTCGACGCCACGCAGCCACACACTACCCTCTTCGCGGCTGCCCGCGAACAGCATCAGCGTCGCCACCTGCGCCAGCGACTCGATCATCAGGACGCCGGGCATCAACGGCGTGCCCGGAAAGTGGCCCTGAAAGAACTCCTCGTTGACCGTGACGTTTTTGACCGCGACGATGCGCCGCCCGGGCTCGTGCTCGGTGACAGCGTCCACAAGCACCGAGGGATAGCGGTAGGTCAGGCGCTCGAGGACCGGCGGGATGTGCATCAGCGCGTCATTTGGACACGGCGTTGAGACGCTTGACGATCTCGAGCGACAGATCGAGGCCCGGCGCGGCCGACACGACCTGCAACCCCGGCGGGGTGTCGCCCTGCTGCGGCGGAATCGCGAAAATGACCCACAGGTTCTTTTCGGCGCGCACCGCTTCGATGTGCGGCAGCACCACCTTCTCGAAGTTGTTCAGAAGATCCTGGGTCAGCTGATCGACCTGCACCTGCGCGTCCTGCTGCGCAGCCTGGAAATCGCGCTGCCTGCGATCGAGATCGCGTCCCCACTGGACGAGAATCTTCTCTTCGACGACGCCCTGCTGCGTCTTGATCTTCTCGGTGAGACCCTGAATCTCTTTCTGCATGGCCCCGAGCTGCGCGTTCAGCTTCTCCTGCAGCTTCTTGATCTGGTCGGTGCCCATCTTGCCGAGGCTCGACTCGTTGACGATGATTTGCAGGTTCACGAATCCGAACTTGGCGTCGGCCGGAAACGGCGCCGGCGGTTTCGGCGCGGGCTTCGGCGCGGCAGGCGGCTGCCCCGTTGGCAACGGGGGTGGCGTCTGGGTCGGCGGTGGCGTCTGCGTCGGCGGCGGCTTCGGCGGTGGCGTCTGGGTCGGCGGCGGCGTCTGCGTCGGCGGCGGGGCCGTCTGCGCCGGCGGTGTCTGCGTCGGGGGTGGCGTCGGCGGCGTCTGGGCGAAAGCGGGCCCGGCCGCCAGCAGGGCACTCAAAGCAAGGACCACAATCATGCGTCTCATTATCATCAGCACCTTGACAGGAAACGATAGCTCAGCGAGGGGCGTCCGGACAAACGGGTACGGTCGCTATCTGCAACCCCATGTGTCAGTTAGGACGCACCGCGGTCCCGTGCGGCCGCCCGACGTCGCCTTCGGCGTCGTCGAGGTCCCGCCGAAGCTTCGCGAAGGCCGGCCGAGCCGCCACACGGCCCTAAGAGTCTAACAGACCATAGAATAGCGATTCGTCAGCGCCACGCGCGTCTTTGGGAATGGATCATCGGAAATGAGAATGTTGAACGGTACTCGGACACTGCGCTCGCTCTGCCTGGGCGTCGCCACGCTGCTGCTGGTCGCACTGACGGCCGGGGCGTGCGAAGACACCACGCCCGATCCAGCTCCAACGCCCACTCCGCCTCCGACCACGACGGACACGTTCACAGGCACGCTGAACGTGAACGGCGCGTTCACGTTTCCGTTTCAGGTGTTAGTCGCCGGGTCGATGACGGCGACCCTGACGAACGTCTCGGACACGACCAAAGCGATCTCGATGGCGCTGGGCACCTTTAACGGCATTACGTGTCAGATCGTGCTGGCCAATGACAAAGCCACTCAGGGCGCGATCGTTACCGGCGTCGCGTCGAACTTCGGCAGCTTCTGCGCGCGCGTCTCCGACGTCGGCATGCTGACTGAGTCGGTGACCTTCGAGATAACAGTCGTGCATCCCTGAAGCACCTGTCGGCCCGACAAGTGCTTTTGGGAAGTGCTTTAGAACGTTGTCCCTACCGCAAATCTGAAGCTGTATCTCGACTGTGGCACCAGGTTGTTGGTGAGGACGCCGCCCCGCTGCGGGTTGTAGGCGGCGATCAGCCGGAACGGCACGTTCAGCACCGGCATGAAGAACCTGACTTCGAGCCCGGTGGAGGTCTTGAACGCCGGACGCCGGCCGACGACGACGGTCGTCGACGTGGGAATGGGAAGATTGGGATCCCGGAGGCCCACCGTCGCGAACGGATCGAACAGAAGGGGCGCCGGCGGCGGCACCTGCTGCGTGACGTCTTCGTACCAGCCGAACTTCTGGCCGACGTCGCGGACCTGGCCAGCGTCGTAGAACGCAACGAGACGCACGGGCCCGCCCACGTTGAAGTAGTACTCCGCATTGAACAGCATCGTCTTGTTGCCGCCGGTCACGACTTGCGAGACCGGATCACGCGGACCCACGCTGCGGATGTCGTAACCGCGAACGCTGTATTCGCCACCCAGGAAGAACTTCTCGAAAATCGGCAGAGTTTCCGTCTGGCCGAACGGCCGGACATATTGGCCTTCGGCGCGAAGACCGATCGACTGGCGGGGCGTGAACTGGATGTACCAGATCGCTTCGCCGCGGGTCTGGTAGAAGGACGTGTTGCCGCCCAGGCCAGCGAGATCGAAGCTCGTCGTCAGCCGCTTGCCCTGTGTCGGGAAAATCGGCTGGTTGACCGTGTTGAACACCACGCTCGGCGAGATCTTGCTGACGGTGCGATCCCCGCCCTGGTCGAGCAGTAGCGCATCGCGGAGGAACGGACTGGAATTCGCGCTGGCCGCCGCCAGATACGAGGGCTCGATGTCGAAGATGCTGATCTTCTGGAAGCTGTATCCCGTGTACAGCCGGGTGTAGTCGGCGAGCGGCACGCCGAAAATGAAGTTCGTGCCGGTGGTCTTCTGCGAGTATTGCAGCGGGAAGATGTACTGCCGCGTGAAGACGTCGGCGCCGATCGTGATCGGCCGGTCGAAGAGATACGGCTCGCTGAATGATACCTGATACTGACGCGCCTGCGAGCCTCTCTGGAGCGACACGCCGACGGTCTCACCGCGGCCGAGGAAATTGGCGGTCTGGAACGACAGCTGACCGAAGAACCCGTCGAACTGGGAGACGCCCGCGCCGAACGACAGCTGGTTGCGGTTCTGCTCTTCGAACTTCAGCGTGACGTCGACCTTGTTGTCCGTTCCCGGCGTGTCCTCGATCTTCATCTCGTCGGGCTTGCCTTCGAGCGGCTTGAAGTAGCCGAGCTGGTTCAAGCGGCGAATGCTGTCCTTGAGCGCAGCGGTGTTGAAGACGCACCCCTCACAGACCCGCATCTCCCGCCGGATGACGTTGTCATGCGTCGTCGTGTTGCCCAGGAACGTGATCCGGTTGACGGTGAATTGCTTGCCCTCGTCAAGCCGGATCGTGACGTCCATAATCGGCGGCGGATTCGGATCGACCTGATCCACGTTGCCGCTCTTCTCATCGCACTTGTAGCCCCGCGGGCAGAGGATCGGATCGGGAACCATCTGCCAGAACCCCGCGGCGCCGTACAGATCCTTGGCCTTCTCGAAGCCCTTGTTGAGCTTCTTCCGGCTGAAGTCGTCGCCCTCCTTCATCTTGAAGAGCGGCCGGAGGAACTCGGGCTTGATCGACGTCCCGGCGCCGATCTCGAACTTGCCGATCTTGTATTTCTGCCCCTCGTCCACCGGCACCCGCAGCCGGATCCAGCGGGTCTTGCCGTCGGCCGAGTCCTCGACCGTTTCAATCTGGGGCTGGCCGACCTGCGCGCGCGCGTAGCCCTTGTTGCCGTAGTACTCCAGTACTTTCTGCGCGTCGTCGGCAAACTTCGTTTCCTGATACGTCCCGGCGCTCGTGATGAACGACAGCCAGCTCTTCGCTTTGTTTTCCTTCATCTGACCGGCGAGCTTGCCGTCGCTGAGCGCCTTGTTGCCGTCGAAGACCACCTGGCGGATCTGCGCCTTCGGCCCCTCGGTGATGTTGAACGTCAGTTCCATCAGCTTGGGCCCATCCGGCAGCGGCTTCAGGACAGTCTCGATCCGCGCGTAGTTGTAGCCCTTCTCCGAGTAGAGCTCGTTGATGACGGTCTTGACGCGGCGAATGGTCGACTGATCGACGAACGTGTCGAGGCGGACTTCGATGTTGCGCTCTTTCAGCATCTCCTCGATCTTGGTGACGTCAACCTTCTTCGAGCCCTCGTAGTTGACGACCTTCACGCGCGGCCGCTCTTCCATGTGGAACACCACATGCTTGCCGCCGACCCCGTTTGAGTACGGCTCGTCGATGACTTCAATCCAGAGGTTGTCCAGGAAATTCGTTCGCCAGAGATTCCAGAAATCGGCCTGGACGGACTGTTCGTTGTACGGCACCCATTTGCTTTGACTGGGGAGTGACCAAGCCGCCTTGAGATGGAACTGATACGTCGATGCCTCAATTGCGGATTGATTGATCGGATGGAACACGATCTGCGCGCAACGATAAAGCACCGGGGAACCAGTCGGCGGTAAGGCGTTCGGTGGTTCGATCGTACTGCACGGTACGATCTGCGCCGCCGCCGGATTAGCCAGCGACAGGACGGCGAGTGTGAATCCTGCGACAACGGAAAGGCGTCGAAACATAGGTTGTTGCGTAGGGCGGCCGCCTGGCCGCCGGATGCCGGCCAGAAGCCGGGTCGGCCTACATCTTATTCCGGTTATGCCGGCCCTAACGGGCTGGCGTGCACGTCCGACGGTGCGTACACCATCAGACGGTGACGGCGAGGCGGCGGCCTTCATCCTCCTGCCCGGCTGAGCGCCAGGCAAGGGTGCCGTGTTCGAGGTAGATCTCGATGAGCCCGGTCCGCAGCTGGCCGCGGATGAGCTCTTCTGACAGGGGATCCTCGATGTAGCGCTGGAGGGCCCGACGCAGCGGCCGCGCGCCGTACGACCGGTCGCGGCACGTCGCCTCGATGATCCAGTCCACCACGTCGGGCAGCACTTGGATCTGCAGGTGCCGATCGGCCAGGTGCGTGTTCAGGTTGCCGATGAGCAAATGCGTGATGCGGCGCAAATCGTCGTCCGAGAGCGGGTCGAAGACGATGATCTCGTCGACGCGGTTGATGAACTCGGGGTTGAACGTCTTCTTCACCTCACCGAGCACCATGTCGGTGACGGACTTCTGGATTTCCTTCAGATCCGGTGTCTGGAACCCCATCGACGCTTTCTTCTGGATGAAGCGCGCGCCGATGTTCGACGTCATGATCAGAATCGTGTTCTTGAAATTCACCCGGTTGCCGAGGCCGTCGGTCAGGTGCCCATCCTCGAAGACCTGCAGCAGGATGTTGAACAGATCCGGGTGCGCCTTCTCGATCTCGTCGAGCAGCACCACCGAATACGGGTTGCGCTTGATCTTCTCGGTGAGCTGACCGCCCTCTTCGTGCCCGACGTAGCCGGGCGGCGACCCGATGAGCTTCGAGACCGAGTGCTTCTCCATGTACTCGGACATGTCGAAGCGGATGAGCGCGTGATCGCTGCCGAACAGGAAGTTCGCGAGCGCGCGGGCCAGCTCCGTCTTGCCGACGCCGGTCGGTCCCAGAAAGATGAAGCTGCCGACCGGACGCGTCGGGTTTTTGAGGCCCGCTCGTGACCGTCGGATCGCGCGCGACAGCGCCGAGATCGCCTTCTCCTGGCTGATCACGCGGCGGTGCAGCTCGTCCTCCATACGGAGGAGCTTGTGGCCTTCGTCCTCGTTGACCGAGGTCAGCGGGACGCCGGTCCACTTCGAGACGACTTCGTCGATTTCCTGCCGCCCGATGGGCACCCGGGTCGAGCCGGACTTCACATCCAGGCGCTCGCGCACGACGTGGAGGTTCTCGCGCGCCTGGGCCTCCTGGTCGCGCAGCAGCCAGGCCTTCTCGAGGTTTCGCTCCGAAATGGCCTGGTCGATCTGCTCGATCGACATGCGGATGCTGCGATTGATCTCGCCCATCTCCGCGCTCGCTTCGGCTTCACGCAGCTTGGCGCGCGCGCCCGCCTCGTCGATGAGGTCGATCGCCTTGTCGGGCAGGAACCGGTCCGTGATGTAGCGGCTGGACTGGTAGACGGCCGCTTCGATCGCCTCGTTCGTGTACTCGACGTGATGGAACGACTCGTAGCGGTCCTTGACGCCCATCAGGACCTGCACGGTCTCCTTTTCCGTCGGCGGATCGACCTTGATCGCCTGGAAGCGGCGCTCGAGCGACCGATCCTTTTCGATGTACTTCCGGTACTCGGTAGGCGTCGTGGCGCCGATGCAGCGGATCTCGCCGCGCGAGAGCGCCGGCTTGAGGATGTTGGCGGCGTCAAGCGACCCCTCGGCCGAGCCCGCGCCGACCAGCGTGTGCAGCTCGTCGATGAACACGATGATGTTCGGGTTCTCGGTGAGCTCCTTCATGATCGCCTTCAGACGCTCTTCGAACTGGCCGCGGTACTTCGTGCCCGCGACGATCAGCGAGATGTCGAGCGCCAGAATGCGCTTGTCACCGAGGAAGTGCGGCACGTCGCCGCAGACGATCTTCTGCGCCAGCCCTTCGACGATCGCGGTCTTGCCGACGCCCGGCTCGCCGATGAGCACGGCGTTGTTCTTCGTGCGCCGGCAGAGCACCTGCTGGACGCGCTCGACCTCGACCTGCCGGCCGACGAGCGGGTCGAGCATATTCTTCATCGCGGCCTCGGTGAGGTCGCGGCTGAATTCGGCGAGCAGCGGCGTCTCTTTCGGCCGCGCCGGCGCCGTCTTCTCGTTCAGAAGCTGGACGATGTCCTCCCGCACGCTGGCGAGCCGCATCCCCTTCTCATACAGGATGGACGCCGCGACCGATCGCTCTTCGCGGAGGATCCCGAGCAGCAGATGTTCGGTCCCGATGTAGGTGTGCAGCAACCGATCCGCCTCTTCGGCGGCAAACTGCAGCACGCGCTTCGTCTCGGCGCTGAACGGAATCTCGACCGAGGTCGAGACCTTCTCGCGGAAGATGGTGCGCCCCTCGATTTCCTTGCGAATGCTCTCGAGCGACAGATGGGACCGGGCAAAGATCCGGCTGGTGAGGCCCTTCCCTTCCCGGATCAATCCGAGCAGGAGATGCTCGGTCTCAATTGACGTGCTGCCGAGCTGAGTCGCCTCATAGCGCGCGAAGAACAAGACGCGCCGCGCCCGTTCTGTGTAGCGTTCAAACATCCAAACGACCGCCTGGGAGCAGGCTCGGCATGGCGTTCCTAATCAGATTATACGGCATGGGTTCACGCCATCTTCGCCCCGCGACGCACTGGACCCGCGAAGAGCGCGCCGTAGGCTCGTCGCCGCACCCGAACCTGGTGCGCGGCGGCTGTGACTCTCCAATGCAACATGACAGCCAGACCCTCAACCCCGGTTCGTCACGTCGTCCTTGAAAGAATCTGCCTGATTCTGGACATTAGATCGGCTGCAGCGAACGGTTTCTGTAGAAAGTGACTGTCCCGCGCGAAGGGCCCCGGTCCTTTGAGGATGACATCGTCGGCATAACCGGAAATGTAAAGGGCCGGGATGCCCGGCCGGATTTGGTCGAGCGCCCTTACCAGCTCCGGCCCCGTGCCCCCAGGCATCAATACGTCGGTAATCACGAGGTGGATGGGGTCTCTCGTGCCGCGGACGGCATCGAGCGCGTCCGCCTGATGCTGGGCGGCAATCACCTGGTAGCCCTGGGAGTCCAGCAGCCGCATCAGATAGGTCCGGACGGCCTGGTCGTCCTCGACCAGCAACAGCGTCTCGCACCCGCGCGGGGTGTTGGCCGGCAGCGATCCCAGCGCGGTCTCCGGGCGAACCTGTGTCTCCTGGAAGTAGAGCCGGAACGTCGTGCCCTGATTCGGCGCGCTGATGACGTTCACCGCGCCCCCCATTTGCTTGACGATGCCGTAGACGGTTGCGAGGCCGAGCCCGGAGCCGCGGCCATGCTCCTTGGTCGTAAAGAACGGTTCGAAGATCCGCGCCTGGGTCGCCGGATCCATGCCGATGCCAGTGTCCACGACCTCGAGCATCACGCCGAGCTCGCTCGGCGCCCCGCGCGCGTGTGCGCCGCCGTCGACGCGCACGTTCGACGACCGGATCGTGAGCCGGCCGCCGTCCGGCATCGCGTCCCGGGCGTTGACGGCGAGGTTCACGATGATCTGCTCCACCTGGCTGCGATCGCCCAGCACTGGCAGCAGATCCGGTGTGACGTCGGCGACGATGTCGATGTGCTCGCCGATGACGCGGCCCAGCATCGGCACCAGGTCTGAGACGAGTTTCGACAGATCGATGATGGACGGCTGCAGCATCTGCGGCCGGCTGAATGCGAGGAGCTGGCGCGTGAGTCCGGCCGCCCGCTCGGCGGCTTTTTGAATTTCGAGAATCTGCGTCCAGTGCTTTTCGTCGCCGGCCAGATCGTGGCCGAGCCACTCCGCGTATCCGAGGATCGCCGTGAGCAGGTTGTTGAAGTCGTGCGCGATGCCGCCCGCCAGCTGGCCGATCGCTTCCATCTTCTGACTCTGGCGCAGTCGCGCCTCGAGGTCGCGACGCTCGGTGACGTCGCGCGTGACCGCCACGTATCCGCGCAGGTCGTCGGCATCGTCCTCGAGCGGCCGGATCAGGGTGGTGCCGATGAAGCGGCCGCCATCGCGTCGCCGGCAGACGCCGTCGCGTTCGTGCGAGCCGCGGTCGTGCGCTCGCACCAGGAGCGCGGCAAACTCTCCGTCGGTCATGTTGAAGAGCGGCCCGGCCGGCTGATCGGCCATCTCCGCGCTGCTGTACCCGAACACGTGCTGCGCGCCAAGGTGCCAGGTGACGATGCGGCCGTGCTCGTCGAGGACGAACATCGCATAGTCCTTGATGCTGTCCAGCATCATGCTCATCTGCGATTCGGCCTCGCGGAGCCGCCGATCGGCCGCGCGCCGCTCACGCTCCCGCGCTTCGGCAATCAGGTGGGCGTGGTCGAGAGCCGTGGCGGCATAGCTGCCGAGCTCCGCGAGGAGGCGCAGGTCATCGTCAGGAAAGAGCGAGCCGCGTCGCTGCACGACCAGGACGACGCCCCAGGTATTGGCGGTGGTGGCCACGGGCGCGGCCAGAACGCGCGTGCCGTACGGGCGGACGCGGCTCGCGACCTCGGGTTCGCAGGCCTCCGCCGTGTCCGAGATCGACGTCAGCGTCCGGCTCACGCGGCCAAAGACGCCACCCGTCGGCCGGATCCGAAGCCCCACGAGCGCCGGATCGCTCGAGGATCGCACGGTGAGATCGGTCGAGTGCGGCGCGTCTCGAAGCGCAACGAGCGTGACCGCATTGCCGACGCTGCGGGTGCCGGCAAAGGCGAGGTCGTCGGATGCCCGATGCCCACGCTCGACTGGATCGAGCGCCGCGACGCCTGTCAGGTACTTGGCCTGTTCCGCCCGCTGCCAGTTCGCGCGCAGACGGCGCGGTGTGCTGAATGCGAGGAAATAACACGTGAGGGCCGCCGCGGCCAGGATGCGATTGACCTGATATCCCGGACCGCTAAGAGCGGGCACGAACGTCGCGGTCGTGTTGACGACGAAGAGCGCCGCAAAGATCCACGTCCCCAGCGCGGCAAACCTCAGGCGTTTGGCGGTGACACCTGCCTTTCGCCGGCCTTCCTGGCTGAACGCTGCCCCCGCGAATGCGTAGAGAATCGCAACCGACGCCATGAGGAGTGCCCTCAACCAAGAGGGCCGAGCGGAGCCCAGCACCGCATAGGCAAGGAGCCCGATGATCGCAAATGCCAGCGAACCCCGTCGAAGGATCGCAGGCACGTCTCGAAAGTGCTGGACCAACCGAAACAGCAGGTGTGGCTGGACGAAGAGCAAACCGAAATGAACGAGCCCGCCGAACAGGACCGGACGCACGGCGTTTGCTGCCACGTGAGACGCGACGACCATCAGGATGTTGAAATGATGGGCGTCGCGATATCGCCATGCCGCCTTGGCGGAGCTGACCGCCGTGAGCAGCAGGAGCAGGATGGCGACGGAAGAGGCGACAGTAGTCGCTTCCGACATCAGGATTCGTCAACGCACATCGTGCGGCGACGCGGCAATCCGCAAGAGTTCCCCCTGGTCGAGCAGCGATGGCGCGCCCTCCAGGCTGTAACGCACATTGCCACGCCGATCGACCAGGACCGTGGTTGGCACGTGTTGCAAACGTAGAGCGGCGAAGTTCACGCCCGCGAGTCGATCGCCACCGAGCCCGAGCTCCTGAAGATACTGACGCTCCTCCGCTTCCGTGCCTTCGCTCACGACCAATAACACGCGGACGTCTTTCCTATCGTGCAGCGCCGCGACGAGACTGACGAGCACGGGCTTCGCTGTCTGACACGCCCCGCATCCAGCTCGTGAGAACAGCAGCAGGGTCAGCGGCGCCGAGTCGTACAACGCCGTGGGCACGTCGATCCGGTCACCGAGAGCGTAGGCCGCGCCGTCCGGCGCCGCCATGCCCAGCGCGCGGCGCCATTCTGGCACAGCCAGCAGCAGTACAGAACCGGCGACGACCGCCACACAGACAATCGTGGCGGCCGTCGCCGCGCGTCTCATGATCCGGTCGCCGTCCACCTACTCAGCTGCCCTGAGAGGGTGCGTCGGCTTCATGGAAGAGTCTCGCTGCCCGCACCACACAACCCATCACATTCTTCATTCCACATCCATCCGCATGCTGGCCATTCGCTGTCGACATTGCAGGTGACCGTGGTTCGGCACTTGCCGCCGTAGTCGCAGCCCCACCCTGTCGAACAGTCACAGTCGTCCGTCCTCGCCAGCGCCACCATCATGTCGCGAACGTAGTTGGCCAGTCGCAAGCCGATCGGCTCGATGCTCGCGATCTGCTCGTCGCGCGGCCCGAGGCGGTAGAAAAGGTACTCCGCTTCGGCGCGGCCGAGGATCGCCGTCACTTGATCGGCGATGAGCGCCGTTTCCGCGCGCAGCTTGTCGCCGCCTGGGCTGAACAACGCCGGCGTAATCAGCTGAATTGCCGCCTGCAGCACCGGAATGGCGTCCGAGCTGACATGCGGGTTGGTATCCAGGTAGGTCTGAATGTGATTGCGCCAGATCTCCGCCCTCCGTTCGGGCGATGACGCCCGCATGATTTCTTTCCGGTAGAGCACGGGGTACGACTGAATCGCATCTCCAACGTCGAGGAGATCGTCAGGCGAGAGCGATTGCGCCCACGCGCGGACGGCCTCCTTCGTATTCGGAGTCGTAATAGCTTGCAACAGAATAGTCTCGGCGGGAAGCGCCAACGCCATTGCCACGCCACACGCGATGACACGTCTACGGGTTTTTGCGGTCACAGTACACGTCCTTGGAGAGCGGCATCGGTGAAGATGCCAAGGGGGAGCCAGGTGAATTGGTGAGTTCTAATGAGTCGCTTGGGGACTGTCAACGAAGCGACTACACACGTCGCTCGTGTCAGTTCGTGTCAGTTCGTGTCATGTCGTGCGATCGGCAGACACCAGTCTGCCCCCTTCGAGACGAACGATGCGATCACAGAGCGCCGCGAGCACGGAATTGTGGGTGACGATGACCGACGTCAGTCCGTGTTCGCGATGCATCTCACGAAGGAGTTGCTGAAGATCCGCAGCCGTACTTTCGTCGAGATTGCCGGTCGGCTCGTCGGCAAGCAGCAGAGACGGTTTCACCACCAGCGCGCGAGCAACCGCGACACGCTGCTGCTCGCCGCCCGACAACGCACCGGGCCGATGACTGGCCCGATCGGCCAGTCCGACGCGATCGAGCAACGCGCGCGCGCGTTCCCGACGCTCCGTCGCCGCCAACCCGCCGATGCGCAGGGGCATCTCGATGTTTTCGAACGCCGTGAACTCGGGCAGCAGGTGGTGGAACTGAAACACGAACCCGACGTGACGATTCCGGAATCGCACCCGCGCCGCATCGTCCATCTGATCGATGACCGCGTCGCCAATGCGCACCGTCCCGCCATCAAACGGATCGAGACCGCCGAGCACGTGCAGCAGCGTGCTCTTCCCGACGCCGGACGCGCCGACCACCGCGAGCATCTCGCCCTGCTCGACGTCGAGATTCAGATCGTGAAGCACGCCGAGCCGGCCGGTCGCGGTCCGGTAGGACTTGACGAGGCCGCGGATCTCGACGAACGCCAAGCTACTGGTTCCTCAGCGCTTCGGCAGGATCGAGCCGGCCGGCTTGACGCGACGGATACAGCGTCGCCAGTAAGCAGATCCCGATCGCCGCGATGACGACGACCGCGACGTCGAGCGGCTGGACCCGGAACGGCAGGTGCGTGATCTGGTAGACCTCGCCCGGCAGCCGAATCAGCTGGTAGCGGTCCGCAATGATGCAGGTCGCGAGACCCAGCACCGTACCCGCCAGCGTGCCGACCAGGCCAATCGTCAGGCCCTGGTAGACGAAGATTCTTCGAATGGCGCCGGCGGGCGCGCCCATCGTGCGCAGGATCGCAATGTCGCGGCTTTTCTCCATCACGAGCAGGACGAGCGACGCGACGATGTTGAGCGCGGCGACGACGACGATGAGCCCGATCGTGAGCGACAGTCCGATCTTCTCGAGCCAGAGCGCCGAATAGAGCTCCCGATTGAGCTCCATCCAGTTCTGAATCTGATAGCCGGGCCCGAGTCGATCGCTCAACGTCTTGCTGATGGCGGCCGCGTCGTCGAGATTCTCGAGCCGCAGCTGCATCATGTCCGGGCCGTCTTTGCCGAGGAGGGACGACGCCGCCTGAAGCGAAATGAATCCGGCCGCCTGATCAACCTGGTAGAAGCCGAACTTCACGATCGCGACGACCCTCATGATGCGAATGCGCGGCGTCGCGTACGTCGGCATGATGACTGCCGTCGGTGTCATCAGGTTCACGCTGTCGCCGACCGTGACGCCGAGGTTCTCGGCGAGATCCTTTCCGAGGACAATGCCATCGCGCGAGCTGCCCGCGCTGTTGACCAGCCCATCGAGCCGGCCGTTCACCACGGCCGATCCGATGTCGGTCACGTTCGACTCGTGCACGGGATCGATGCCCTTCAGATCCACTGGGGTGCCAGCGCCCGACCGTGACGACGTCAGGAGCCCGATTCCACGAATGGCCGGCGCGCCGCCGGCGACCCCGGGCACCATCAACCTCTTCAGCTCCGCATCCACATCGAGGAAGGGCTGGCCGATCTTGTAGACATAGATGTGCGCCTCGGAGCCCACGATGCGATCCCGCAGCTCGCCCTGCACGCCCGTCATCAGCGCGAGGGCGATGATCACCGCCATCACCCCGACGCCGACGCCCACGATCGAGACGCCGGAAATCAGCGAAATGAACGCCTGCCGCCGGCGGGCGGTCAAATACCGCCGAGCGATGAACCATTCAAAAGACATAAAAGCTCACGTGCATTGATCGATCGATCTATCGATCTATTGAAAAACCCTCGCGTCGCGCGAGCGCGACGCGGTACTGACGAGCAAGCTCTTCAATAGATCGATAGAGCGATAGGAGCGACAGAACCATCAATTGACCATCAATCTCCTCTGGGCCGCATTAGTGGAAACAAGATCACGTCTCGAATCGAGGGACTGTTCGTCAACAACATCACCAATCGATCTATTCCGATGCCTTCGCCGCCGGTCGGCGGCAGGCCGTACTCGAGCGCGCGGACGTAGTCCTCGTCCATCTGATGGGCTTCGAGGTCGCCGGCCGCGCGATCGCGCAGCTGCGCCTCGAACCGCCGGCGCTGTTCGTCCGGGTCGTTGAGCTCGCTGAAGCCGTTGGCCACCTCGAAGCCGCCCGCGTACAGCTCGAACCGCTCGACGGTGTCCGGATCGTTCGGCCGCTGCTTCGACAACGGCGAGACCTCCGTCGGGAAGTCGTAGACGAACGTCGGCTGGATCAGACGGTCCTCCCAGAGCGCTTCGAAAATCGACATCGCGATCTTGCCGGCGCCCGGAGGCCCGGCGGTGTTGCCTGCGCCGGCAGGCTTCCCGGCATGAATACCCAGGGCGGCGGCGATGTTCGCCGCCTCGTCCCGGTCGCGCAGCTGCGCCTCCGTGACCGGGCGGCCAAGCTGCTCGCTGGCGGCCTCGGCCGCCGCGTGCCGGAGCGACAGCCGGCGATAGGGCGGCGCGAAGTTGAGGACGTGATCGCCAAACGGCGTCTCGAAGCCTCCGGTGAGGTCGCGCGCGAGTCCCGACAGCATCTCTTCCGTCAGCCGCATGAGGTGCTCGTAGTCCACGTAGGCTTCGTAAAACTCGAGCATCGTGAACTCGGGATTGTGCTGGGTCGAGATCCCCTCATTCCTGAAATTACGGTTGATCTCGTACACGCGTTCAAGGCCACCGACCGTCAGGCGCTTCAAATACAGCTCGGGGGCGACCCGCAGATAGAGATCGATATCCAGGGTGTTGTGGTGCGTCACGAACGGCCGCGCCAGTGCGCCGCCGGCGATCGGCTGCATCATCGGCGTCTCGACCTCGAGAAACCCGCGAGCGTCGAGGAATCGCCGGATCCCGGCCACGACCCGGGCCCGGACCTCGAAGACCTGTCGGGACGGCGGATTGACGATGAGATCGAGATAGCGCTGGCGGTATCGCGTTTCGATATCCGTCAATCCGTGCCACTTTTCCGGCAGCGGCACGAGGCACTTGGCGAGAAAGTGGAGCCGCGCGGCCCACACCGTCAGCTCGTTCGTCTTGGTCCGGAAGATCCGGCCCTCGACGCCAACATGATCGCCCAAATCGAGGAGCTGATGGATCCGAAAATCGTCCTTGGGAAGCGAGTCCTCGCGCACGTACACCTGCAGCCGGCGGAGGCCGTCCGACAGGACGAGAAAGTTCGCCTTCCCGAATCCGCGAATCCCGAGCACGCGCCCGGCCACGCGCGCTTCGGGACGCTCGCTTTCGAGCGCCTCACCGGTCTTGCCGTCGTGCGCCGCGCCGAGCGATGAAAGCGTGGCCGTGCGATCGAACCGAGTCGGATACGCCGGCACGCCGAGCCGGACCAGCTCGTCCAGCTTGGCTCGTCGCTGCGCAATCTGTTCGGCTTCGTTGGACATATCGAGATCGAATGGGCGTGCCGATTGTATGGCCTAGCGCCCGAGACCCTGACGAATGGCGTCGAGGACGCCATTGACGAATCGCACGGAGTCGTCGGTGCTGAACGTGCGCGCCAGCTCGAGCGCCTCGTCGACGACGACCGCGGCCGGCACATCAGGCTGATGTTGAAGTTCCCAGGTCGCCATGCGCAGGATCAGGCGGTCGATCGAGGCGAGGCGCTCGAGCCGCCAGTTCGCCGAGTGCTGCACGATCAGTTTGTCGATCGCCTCGAGGTCGCCGACCGTGCCGGAGACCAGCTCCGACGCGAACGTGCGGATGGCGTCGTTCGCCTCGGGCTGGTGCTCCCGGAAGTACGCCTCGACCGCCTGCTGAGGCTCCGTCTTTCCGACTTCCCAGAAGTACAGGATCTGGAGTGCCGCCTCGCGCGCCTGATGGCGCCGCGCGGTCATGATCGCGGCAACGCCGGCGCGCGGGCGCCGCGCTCGAGATCGTCGAGCCGGGCGTACAGCCTCGCCATGCTGACCGCCGCGGTCGCCGCCTCGCGCCCCTTGTTGGAAGGTCCGTCTCCAGCTCGCGCCATGGCCTCATCGGCGGTATTCGTTGTCAGCACCCCGAACGCCATGGGCACGCGCGTCGCCTGCGCGGCGCGCATGATGCCGTCCGACGCGGCGCTCGCGATGTACTCGAAGTGCGGCGTCTCGCCTCGAATCAGGCAGCCCAGACAGACGACGGCCGCCCATCGGCCGGACTCGCCGACTCGCTGCGCCGCCTGGGCGAGCTCGTACGCGCCGGGGACCGGAAACGTCTCGATATCCTCGTCGACGACACCGGATTCGCGCAGCACGGCGCGGGCGCCCGCTTCGAGGCGCTCGGTGATGAACCCGTGGTACTGCGACAGGACAATGGCAATTCGCATCTGAATCGACGGGGCGCGTCTAGGGCCGTTCTCACTTCCTCGAAGAGCAAGGCCGGCAAGTATCGTGGGACATTCTGCCCGATTCCAGCTATCAGCTCGCTACAGGAAAGTGAGAACGGCCCTAGCGTCCTTTGAACTCCGGCTTGCGCTTTTCGAGGAAGGCGGTCGTGCCCTCACGCATGTCTTCGGTGGTCGACACGAGGCCGAAGAGGGTGGCTTCGTAATCCTCGGCGTCGGCAAATCGCATGTCGAGGCCGCTCGTGACCGCGTCCAGGATGTAGCGCACGGCGACCGGCGCCTTCGACGCGAGCGACTGCGCGAGCGCGCGCGCATCGGTCATCAACTGGGCGGCCGGCACGACGCGATTGACCAGCCCGATCCGCCACGCTTCCTCGGCCGAAATCTGGTGACCGAGCAGTAACAGCTCGAGCGCCCGCCCGCGTCCCACCAGGCGCGGAAGACGCTGCGATCCCGCGTATCCCGGCAGCAACCCGAGGTTGATTTCGGGTTGGCCCAGTTTCGCGGTGTCCGCGGCGATGCGAATCGTGCACGCCATGGCCAGCTCGCAGCCGCCGCCGAGCGCGAAGCCGTTGACGGCGGCAATCACCGGCTTGCCGAGGCGTTCGATGCGATCGAACAGCGCCTGACCCTTACGCGCGTGCTCGCGGCCGCCAACGGGCGTCTGCACGGCGAGCTCGTTGATGTCCGCGCCGGCCACGAACGCACGATCGCCCGCCCCCGTCAGAATGATCGCGCGCACGCCATCATCGCCACGCGCGTCGTCGATTGCCTGGCTGAGCTCGTCGAGCGTCGGCCCGTTCAGCGCATTCAGCACCTTCGGGCGGTTGATCGTAAGAATCAAGACTGCGCCGTCCCGATCGACGAGCAGGTGTTCGAAGGCCATAGCCGGCGATTATACTTCCCGGCCTTTTGCGCGCCGGACGAGGCGCGCGCCGAGCACGACGGCGCTGATCGCGACGGCGGCGCCGGCGGCGTCAGCGACCCAGTCGATCACGTTTGGGCTGCGGCCTGGCACGAAGCTCTGGTGGAATTCGTCGCTCACGCCGTACGCCGCGCTGATGAGCCACGCTCGCGCGGCCGCCGACGGCGTGACTCCGGCCCAGCGCGCGCCACCCACCGCGCGAACGACGAGCGCGCCCAGCAGGCCGTAGCCGGCGAAATGCGCGGTGAGATCGGAGACGCCGCCCGGAAGCCGCCCGATGTCGGGCATCCCCGAGAACCCGAAGATGACGGCCATCTGCAGCACGGCGGGCCCCCAGACCCAAATCCGCCGCCGCCAGGTCAGAACATCAGGAACATGATCCATCCGACCAGGTACGCGCCGCCGACCATGCCGATGAAGATTCGCGAGGCGAGCCGAAGCTCCTCTCTCGGCGTCTCGCGGAGCAGCGTCCCGAAGACCAGCGAGACGCACGCGGCAAACAGGATCATCACGCCGAGGTGGCTCGTCATCGCGGCTTGCGTCCAGTCGCGCGATCCAGGGCATCGAACAGCACCAGCGCGTTGAGGAGGCCGCTGACGATCAGGAAGGTGTTGCCGTACTCGTACGTGACACTGACGACGTTCCCGCCGCCGAGACCCGCGAGACCGGCGACGACACGCGGAACCGCGATCGTCCACTCGGCGACGGCCGCCAGGAAGACGAGCGGTTCCCCCAGCTGAAACGGAAACAGGCGCCCGCCGAACGCCAGGCCGATCGCGAACATCGCGCCGAGAACAACGAAGAACGTGACGGCTTTGCGAAAGTGGCCTTGAAGCAGATGACCCGCGCCGGGCACCGTCCACGCCAACACGCCGACCACCAAAGGATTTACAGGCGAGGCGACTGCCGCCGTCGCGGTTTTTTCCGCGCGGACGGTCGAACGGGACGTCCGGCTCATTCGGCGCCAGTGTACTCGATCGTCCTCGGCGGCCCGGAGACGACGCGAACGATCACGAACGCGATCGCGGCGCCCAGCGGCACGGCCGCCAGAGCGCGTGCGAGTGTCGTGACCGGGATCAACCCGGACCACTCGCCCGCGAGTGTGATGGCCGTCGGCACACTCGCGATCGCGAGCAGCAGCACGACTGACCTCGGCAGACGTTTTGCGGTTTGTGTGACACGACCCCCGAGGTCTTTTCCGCCGCGCCGACGGCGCGCAGCTGTGACGGCGGCGACGGCGCCAAAGGGCGCAGCCAGGTACAGGCCACTGCAGCGGCCGCAGACGGGCCACTTCACGCCGACGGTATGAAACGAGCGTTCGGGACGCTGGTGACAGATCCGGGACGCGGCCGCGTACAGCACCGACGACCAGACCGAGCCACCGGTCGCGGCCCGGTCCCACACCGCGGCGGCCATCATCAGCGGCCAGACGACCGACGCGACCGCGAGGATCCTCACCACCCGGCCAGTTCCTTCAGCGCGCGTCCCCATTCCGGAGCGAGCAGCCACTTCATCATCAGATCCACCACCAGCAGTCGCGCGCCAATGGCGATCCATCGTCGCTCCGCGCCCACGCTGAAGGGAAACTTCATGAGGCGTGAAAGCAGCACGCCGGACAGCACCACACCGATCATGACGAAGCCGACGACGCGGGTGATCGCCCAGGGATGCCAGCCGAGGATAACCGACGACACGGGCGAGGCGCTCTGCGCGGCCATCGCCCCGACGTACTCGCCCATCTGATTCATCAGCACCGCGCCCATCGGCATCGACAGCGTCCCCGCGGTCGCGACCGATGCCGCGCAGAACACGGCCGCGTAGGCCAGGTGCCTGGGGACGAACACGGATGGCATGCTCTCCGGTCCGACACCCGTCCGCACCCACGCAATCATCTCGTCACGATAGGAGGAGCGCAGAAACAGATCTCCGCCGTCGCGAGTACGGGACCATCCGAGCCCGGCCATGGCGGTTGACACGACGCCCATCGTTGCGGCCCAGACCAGCATGACGATGATCGCCTGGCGCGTACGCCCGGCCCGAAGCTCGCGCGCCATCGTCCACCACGGCCATGCGGCGTTGAGAAACGGCACGAGCCACGGCAGACCGATGAGCCACCCGAGGACGTACGACGCCAGGGTGGCGGCGATGACGATAGTCATGGGGTCGGGGGTTAACCCCCGAGCCCGATCGCCAACGGACCGAAGTGCTTTTCGTAGCGCGCTTTGAACTCCGCCGGCGTGTAGGCGTGGCTCTGACCGCCGAGATGCTCGAGCGCATACGTCGCCGCAACCGTGCCGAGCTGGGCGCAGACGGCATCGTCGGCGCCATCCACCACACCCTTCATCAGCCCGGCCCGATAGGCGTCGCCGACGCCGGTCGGGTCGGTGATCTGCCTCGGCGGCACCGCGGGCACGTCGACGCGGAGGTTCGGCCGGATGATCGAGGAACCGTGCTCTCCGCGCGTGACGACGAGGATCGCCGCGCGATCGAGCAGTTCGGTCTCGCCCAGTCCGGTCTTCTGCCTCAGGATCTCGAGCTCGTAGTCGTTGCAGATGACGAGATAAGCGCCGTTCAGCCCCTCGGCCAACTCATCGCCAGACATGCGCGCGACCTGCTGGCCCGGATCGAAAATGAATCGAAGTCCGAGCACGCGACACTCCTCCGCGTATTGAAGCATCGCCGTGGGATCGTTGGGGGAGATGATGACGAGGTCCGGCCGGCCCGCCGTGCGGAACGACAGCTCCGCGGCGTGCGCCATCGCGCCCGTGTAGAACGACGCGATCTGGTTGTTGACCGCGTCGGTGCTGCAGAAAAACGACGCCGTGAACTTGCCTGCCACGTCCTTCACGAGCGAGGTGTCGACGCCGGCCGCCTCGAGCCAGTGCCGGTACTCGCCAAAGTCCTGCCCCGCCGTGCCCATCAGCACCGGCCGTTCTCCGAGGAGCGCCAGCGTGTACGCGATGTTCGGCGCGCAACCGCCGCGCCGCTTGTCCATGCTGTCGACCAGGAAGCTCAAGCTGATTCGCGAGAGATGTTCCGGCAGGAAGTGCTCCGTGAACTTCCCTGGGAACGACATCAGGTAGTCGTATGCGATCGAACCGGTGACGATGATGCGCATGGGGACTAACAATATCCGGGGGACTTCGTCCCGCCGGCCTGCCCGCCGGAGCCTTGGCGAAGGCGGGACCCCCTACCGCGCCTGTGGCGCGGCGGTTCGACGACGGCTTGTCCGCCGAAGCCTTGGCGAAGGCGGAACGTCATGAGAGGTATTTGCCGACGAGCGGCCGCAACCGTTCGCGGGTTGCGGCAGGAATCGCCTCCGGCCTGGTGATGATCGCCGTCGCGAGCGCGCGGGCGCACTCGCAGGTGCGCTCGATCGGCAGCCGCTCCGCGGCACTGGAGATGATCTCCTGCGCCATCTGCGCGTTCCGCATCAGATTCGCCACGATCATCTCGACCGTGACCGAGTCATGATCGGGATGCCAGCAGTCGTAGTCGGTCACGAGCGCGATGGTCGCGTAGCAGATTTCGGCCTCGCGGGCGAGCTTCGCTTCCTGCAGGTTCGTCATCCCGATGATGTCGAAGCCGGCGGCACGGTAGAAGTTCGACTCGGCCACCGTCGAAAACTGCGGGCCTTCCATGCAGACGTACGTCCCGCCGCGGTGCAGCGACGCGCCCGCGCGCTCGGCGGCCCCGCCCACCACATCGCCCAGCCGCCCGCAGACTGGATGCGCAAACCCGACGTGCGCGACCAGGCCGTCGCCAAAAAACGTGCTGATCCGGCCCCGGGTGCGATCGAAGAACTGCGTCGGCACCACGATGTCGAGCGGCTTGTAGTCCTCGCGCAGGCTCCCGACCGCGCTCGCCGACAGCACCCACTCCACGCCAAGCAGCTTGAAGCCGAAGATGTTCGCCCGGAAATTGAGCTCGCTGGGCAGCAACCGATGACCGCGGCCATGACGCGCCAGAAACGCGACCCGGCGGCCCCGGAGCGTCGCCAGGACGTACGGACCTGACGGATCGCCGAACGGCGTGCTGACGGTTTTCTCTTCACGCTCGGTCAGCTCGGGCATGTCATACAAGCCCGAGCCGCCAATGATTCCGATTCTGGGTGTCTGGTGAGTCAGAGGCACGGTTCGACGGTCTTACGGCCGTCGCGCTCGCGAATGACACCGGCGGAGATGCCGGGGTCGTGCTCGAAGAAGATAACGTACTCGCCGTCGATCGCCTCGCGCACGAAGCGTTTCTTGTAATGCAGGGTGTCCATCGGATAGAGGTCGTAGCTCATGATCCAGGGCCCGTCCAGGTGCGCGACCGTCGGCATCAGGTCGGCGACGAAGACCGCCGTGCGGCCGCCAGACGCCACCTTGATCAGCTGATGGTGCATCGTGTGCCCGCCCGTGCGCCACACGCTGATGCCCGGCAGGACCTCGCCATCGGCCTCGATGAAGTCCACGACGCCGGCCTCGAGGAGGGGCACGTACGCGTCGGCGACGTAGCTGGCCCGACTGCGCTCGTGCGGGTGCGTCGCGTCGTCCCACTCCTGGCGGCGGATGATGTAGCGCGCGCGCGGGAACGCGGGCCCGATGCGTCCGTTCGTCGTCGCCGTGAATCCGCCCGCATGATCGAAGTGGAGATGCGAGGCAATGACGACGTCGACATCTTCGGGGGCGAGGCCAACTCCAGCCAGCGATCGCTGGAGTGACGCCGTCCGCTGATCGACGGCGTAGATGTCCCGCTCCTTATCGCTGAGCTTGTCGCCCACTCCCGCGTCGATCAGCACCGTGCGTTCCGCGGATCGCACGAGCAGCGGGCGCATCGTCAGGCCGATGCGGTTCCGATCGTCAGCGGGCGCGCGACGCGACCAGAGCGGCTTGGGCACGACGCCGAACATCGCGCCGCCGTCGAGCCGAAAGAGGCCGTCCGACAGCGAGTGCAGCTCGAAATCTCCGAGGCGTATCACCCGCGCCCCCAGATGCGGCGCGTCATTTCTGTTTCAACTCCACCAGAAGTCCGCCGACGCTCGCCGGTTTGAGGAACGCGATGCGCGATCCGTGCGCACCCCGACGCGGCTGTTCGTCGATGAACTGCACGCCGCGCTCCTTCAGCGTGGTCATCGCCGCGTCGATGTCCGGCACGAGAAAACACAAGTGATGCAGCCCCGGTCCGCGCTTTTCGAGAAACCGGGCGATCGGTGAGTCTGACGTCCGGGCCTCCACCAGTTCAACGGTCGTGCCGGCGGTGCCGACAAACCGGACGCGATGGGCTCCGACGTCCTCAGGCTCACCCGTCTGAAGACCAAAGAGACGATCGAACAGCCCGACCAGCTCTGCGGGGTCGCGAACCGCGACGCCGACGTGATCGAGCGACAGACCGCTCGATGCGCGCCGGCCGGTCGCGCGCGCCAAGACCGTCTGGGCCACGCCGTAGTGATCGACCTCCCGGGTGGCAATACGATCGAGCAGCGCGTCCAGCTCGCCGGACGCGAGCACGTGCTTCTCGACGTGGTCCATGAAGCTGCGTCCGAGAATCTCGCGAAGCCGCCACTCCGCGCGGGCTCGGCGGCGCGAGCGCAGAACGGCGCCGGTCTTCTCGCGAAAGCGCTCGATGGTCTCGACGAGCTCCGCGACGCCCGCGCCGGTCGTCGCCACCGTCCGCAGCACGGGCGGCCGCCAGGCGTCGGCCGGCCATTGCTCCAGCGACAGCATCGACTCAATCGACGCGGCCGTTCGATCGGCCCCTTCCCGGTCGGCTTTGTTGACGACGAACACGTCGGCGATTTCCATGATGCCGGCCTTGAGCGCCTGCACCTCATCGCCTGCGCCCGGGACGACCGTCACGATCGACACATCGGCGGTGCGGACGATATCGACTTCGTCCTGGCCCACGCCGACGGTTTCGACAATCACGACGTCGTACCCGGCGGCGTCGAGCACGATGGCCGCCTCCCCCGTCGTGCGTGCGAGCCCGCCAAGGTGGCCGCGCGTCGCCATGCTGCGGATGAAGACGCCGGGATCTTCGGCGTGGCCCTGCATCCGCACGCGATCGCCAAGCACGGCGCCGCCCGTGTACGGACTCGTCGGATCCACGCACAGCACGCCGACGTGTTTACCCTGCCTGCGGTATTCGGCGATCAGACGGTCGACCAGCGTGCTCTTCCCGGCGCCGGGCGGACCGGTAACACCCACCAGGAACGCCCGGCCGGTCTGCGGATGAAGCTGACCGACGAGTGTCGCGCCTGCGGGCAACTCGTCTTCGATCAGGGAAATGGCGCGGGCGATGGCGCGCGGGTCGCGCGCGATCACTCGTTCCGCCAGGGACGGCTTCGACACGCGGCGGCTACCGTCCCAGCAGCTGGCGGGCGATCACGAGGCGCTGGATCTCGCTCGTGCCTTCGCCAATCGTGCACAGCTTCACGTCGCGGAAGTACTTCTCGGCCGGGTAGTCCTTCACGAACCCGTACCCGCCGTGGATCTGCACGCACTCCTCCGCCGCGCGGACGGCAATCTCACTCGAATACAGCTTCGCAATCGACGAAGCCGTCGAGGTCCGCGCGACTTTCTGATCGCGCATCCACGCCGCGCGGTACGTCAGGAGCCGCGCGGCCTCGAGTCGAGTGGCCATGTCGGCGATCTTCCAGCGGATGGCCTGGAAGTGCGCAATCGGCTGCCCGAACTGGCGGCGCTCCTTGGCATAGGCACGCGCGGCCTCGAAGGCGCCCTGCGCGAGCCCCACGGCAAGCGCGGCAATGCCAATGCGACCGGCATCGAGCACGCGCATGGCATCGACGAATCCCTCACCCACCTTGCCGACGACCGCGTCCTCCGGCACGCGGCAGTCCTGAAAAATAACCTCGCTCGTGTCGCTCGCACGCATGCCAAGCTTGTTTTCTTTCTTGCCCGCCGACAGTCCCTTCGTCCCACGCTCGAGCACGAACGTGGAGATCCCCCGCGAGCCCTGCTCGCGATCGGTGACCGCCATCGCGACGAGCGTGCCGCCGATGGTCCCATGGGTGATGAACTGCTTGCTGCCGTTCAACACCCACTCGCCCTGATCGAGCCGCGCGGTCGTGCGCATCGCGGCGGCGTCCGAGCCGGCGCTCGCTTCGGTCAGCGCCCACGCGCCAATCACCTGGCCCTTGGCGAGCGGCACGAGATACCGCTGTCGCTGCGCCTCGGATCCAAACATATTCAGGTGTGCCGCGGAGAGACCGTTGTGGGCGGCGACGGACAGCGCGATCGACGGATCGACGCGGGCCAACTCTTCGATGCAGATGCAGTAGTCGACGGCCGACATCCCCGCGCCGCCGTACTGCTCGGGCAGCTGAATCCCCGTGAGCCCCAGGGCCCCCAGCTTCGGCCACAACTCCCGCGGAAAGCACTGCGCCTCGTCCCACGTCATGACGTGCGGACGGACTTCAGTTTCCGCGAACTCACGCACCGTGCGGCGCAGAAGGTCCTGATCGTCTGTTAAACGTAAATCCATTAAAGAGGATTATCACTTGTCGCAGAAGTACTTGCACTATCGCTGAAGTACGGAGCTACCGGATAAAGGAGCGGCGCTGACGCTCGAGTACGGCGGCTATCGCTTCAGTACAAAACCTTCCCCCTCCCGTCACCGGGAGCTTGCGGTCACTCACTGAGCTACTCGAACGCCAGGGCCGTACTTGAGCGTCAGCGCCGGCACTTCCGCGTCAGCACCGTGCTTCAGCGCCAGCGCCAGTACTTCGGCGACAGCGCCGCCGCCGGCGGCCACTGGCCGCCATTCCTCGTCCTACCGATAAAGCCCCCTATGAACCGAATCGCCACAGTCGTCCTCATTGTCCTTCTCGGCATCCTCGCGCACCCAACGCCGGCGGCGGCGGACGTGACAGCCTTCTTGGGTTTCAACCTGACACCGGAAGTCCGTTCCACCCGCGGCTTCGCGATCGGCATGAACTTCCTGATCGTCGGCGTCGAATTCGAGTACGCCAACACGAAAGAAAAAGAAGACCCGCTGGCGCCCGGGCTGGTCACCAGCATGTTCAACGGCATCGTCTCGACGCCGACCACGGGGATCCAGTTCTACGGCACGCTCGGGGGCGGTTTCTATCGCGAGCGGTTCGGCGAGGACACTGAGACGAGCTTCGGCACCAACATCGGCGGCGGCGCCAAGGTGACGCTCGCCGGGCCGCTGCGGCTCCGCATCGACTATCGGGTGTTCAACCTGCGTGGCGGCGCTCTCCACAAGACGCCGCAGAGATTTTATGTGGGGTTGAATCTGCGCTTCTAGAGAGGAACGTAGAACTCTGAACTTCGAACTCCGGAGCAAGCGTTCAGTGCCAAGGTCGGAGTTCGAAGTTCTGAGTTCTACGTGCTAAGTTTCCTATCTCAGTCGCCCCAGTCCCATGCGCTCGATCCGCACCGTGGCATTCTTGAGACTTTCGTAGAGGCCGTGAGCTTCGGTCGGAAGGCCTTCACTGAGCACCTTGACGGGATCGTAGTCGTTCCCGGCAATGGCCGGGTCGAGCACGAAGACGTAGATCACGGAGTCCTTCGCCACTTCCACGGACTTGAACATCCGCCATCCCGCTGCCTGCTGCTTGCGGGCCGGATCCTCCGTCTTGTCGAGCGCTTCGCCGAGGCGTTTCACGACGCGTTCGAAGTCTTCGGTGCGCTCCGGCCGAACATAAAAGAAGAGCAGACCGGCACCGGTCGGAAACGAGTACGCCTGGACGCCGGAAGCCGGCGTGCCCACCGTCGGGGACGCTTGAGCCGTTCTCACTTCCTCATCGAGCAAGACCTGTATGGATCGCGAGACATTTGGCCCAATTCCTGCCGGTGGCTGGCTAGAGGAAAGTGAGAACGGCTCGAGACGGGTGGAGGGCGCCGCGCCGATCAGAGCCAGGGCACAGACGATCAGCATGCCGGGGGGGAGCCGCATAAGTCACCCTCGAGATGAAACGCGTGCACAAAGGCAAACGGGACGCCCCGCTATCCGCAAAGGCGTCCCGTGTCGTACCCGTCGGCCGACGATGTCCGTCGGTCTAAAATTAGGAACCGATCTTGGCCAGCGGCCAGGCCTGGATGTTCTTGTACCCGTCCTTCAGCTTCGCGAAGATCAGTTCGGCGTCGGCGCGCTCGAACGCGCCGCTTTCGTACAGCACTTTCACCGGGTGATAGCTCTGCGTCGCCGACGGCTGATCGACCTGGAAGATGTAGATCGCGTTGCCGCCCGACTCAGCCGCCGGAATCGCGACTTTGTACATCTTGTTGAGGGTCTCGGCGAACGCCTTGTGCTCCGGCTTGTCGCTCTTCATCAGCTTTTCTTTGATCGCGGCCCAGGAGGCCTCGAAGTCGGCGGCCTTCTCGGCGGCGATCTGGTTGACGATGAGGACCGGCATGTCGCCTTTGAACTTGAGCGGGTCGTCCTCGGGCTTCGCCGCCTGCGCTGGAGGTTGCGCGGGTGGCGGAGTCTGAGTGGGGGGTGGCGTCTGAGTGGGGGGTGGTGGCGGTGGATTCTGCGCGCTGGGAACCGACACTCCCGAGAAGAACGCAACAAGACCGACCGCGACGATCGCACGCCAGCCCGCGGCTGGTCTTGAACCCGACAACGTCATCATGAAATGCCTCCCTGCCCTCAAAAGGGCATCCGTCCGTTCTTCCCTCGACTCTACCGTACGCGGCCGCCCACGGCGACGAGTCTAGCGCCGTTCCAACTTCTTCCGCCAAGAAGCAGCCTTCTCGGTTCGGCGTGACGCCCTGAGAAAAGCTGATGAGTCCTAATGCGAGAAGTTGGAACGGCGCTCGAGCCGTTCTCACTTCCTCGTAGAGCAAAACCTGCCTGGATCGCCAGACATTCGGCTGAATTCCGGCAGGTGGCCCGCTACAGGAAAGTGAGAACGGCTCTAGCCGCCCACCTTCACGAGCGGAATCGGGCTGATCCCCTGCGCGGTGTAACAATCCTTCAACTTCCCGTAGATCGTGTCCGCCTCGTCCCGGCTGAAGGCGCCGGACTGGAACAGGATCTTCGTCGGATCGTAGCTCTGGCTCTTCGAGGGCGGCGACAGCGTGAAGAAGTAGTTCACGGTCGGCCCGCCCGCCGCATCGACCTTGAAGATCTTGATGGACTCGCCGAGCTCCTTGAGCTCGGGCTTCTCGCTCTTGATCAGGCCGGCCTTGATCGTGGCCCACGAGGTTTCGAAATCGGTGGTCTTGTCCGGCTTCACCTGGTTGTAGACGAAGACGAAGTCGTGACTGAACTTGAGCGGGTCGGGCGCCGCCGCCTGCGCCGCGGGCGCCGGATCCTGCGCCATCGGCGTCGCGCTGGGACCGGCCACGCTGCCGAGGAGCGCCACGAACGTCACCGCGGCGAGTGTTCGAACCGAGACTGCCCCCGCGCGAATCGAGATCATGTTCTCCCCCTGCGTATCAGTGAGCTGGAATCCCCTACTCTACCGTACGACCGGCCCGCCCCTGGTGGCCGCGCCGCGCTTACACGAACGTCGTCAGAATCTCATTGGCCACGAGCATCCCGCGCCGCGTCAGGCCGAATCGTTCCTCGGTCCGCCACATCAATCCCTCGTCGACGAGCGGCGCCAGCGCGGGTCCGAACTGGATCCACGGTTCGACCCCGTGCCGCTGCTGAATGTTCCGGCAGTCGATGCCCTCGGACATCCGCAGCCCGGTAAACAGCGCCTCCTCGAACCGGGCGGGGGCGGACAGCACCTGTCGGCCCACCTCGACCGCGCGGCCGCCGCCGATCGCCTCGACGTATTCCGAGGTCGACGCGATGTTGCTCCAGCGCGCGCCGTCGATCGTCGAATGCGCGCCGCAGCCGAACCCGCGCCACGCCCCCCCCTGCCAGTACTTGACGTTATGCCGGCTCCAAAAGCCGGGCCGCGAGACATTTGAGATTTCGTACTGCGCGTAACCTGCCGCGTCGAGCCTTTCGAGCGCCTGCAGGTACATGTCGGCGGCTTCGTCGTCTGTCGTCTGGGTCCAGGATGAGCTCGAGGCTTGGGGCATCGGGCTTGGGCCTGCTTGCCCGCCGAAGCTCGAAGGAGCGAAGGCGGGGGCCTTGGGCCCTTGGCCTTGCGCTCTCGCCATCGTCTCTTTCAACGGCGAGTTCGGATAGAGCTCCAGCAGGTAGAGCGACAGATGTTCGGGAGAGAGCGTCATGGCCTCGTCGACGGTGCGCAGCCAGGAGGCGAGCGACTGACCGGGCAGCCAGAACATCAGGTCGAAGCTCAGATTTCGAAACCCGGCGGCGCGCGCCAGGCCGATCGCCTCCTTCGCGCGCGCGGCGGAATGCAGGCGGTCGAGGCGCTTCAGTTCAGCGTCATCGAACGACTGCACGCCGAAGCTGATGCGATTCACGCCCGCCTCGCGGAACGCCGCCAGTCGATCGACCGTGGCGGTTTCCGGATTCGTCTCGAGCGTGATTTCCGCCTCCGGCGACAGCTGGTAGGCGTCGCGGCAGGCGGCCAGCACGCGGCTGACCTCGATGGGCTCGAGCAGCGACGGCGTGCCGCCCCCGAAGAACACCGTGTCCGCCGGCCGGCCGTCGCCGGCCTCGCGAATCTCGCGCTCGAGCGCCGCGACGTATCTCGTTTTCAGATCGCGGTCGAACAGGCCTCGATTGAAATTGCAGTAGCTGCAGATCGCCTGGCAGAACGGGATGTGGAGGTAAAGGCCTATCGGATCGCCGATCACAGATTTCAGCTTCTTCCCGCTTTTCCTCCCGGCCACTTGAGCTCTTTGGGCTCGCGGAGCAGGGCGCGCGCCTGGCCGTGCGTGCGAGCCGGCAGCGGGCGACGGCCTTTGTTTTTCTTCCAAAGCGTCGCCAGGTCGTCGGCGCCGCCATTGGACGGCATCATCCGGTAGTCCCCGCCGTCGAACTCGAGGAACTCACACATCTCGTGCAGCCTCGAGTGCAGGCGGAACCCGACGCGCATCTTCAACGTGTCGAGGTCGGCCTCATCCGGCAGGTTTTCGTAGTTGGTCGTGAAGATCGTGGGCCGCCGCTCGTTGTAGCGCGTGTTGACGATGAGGTTCATCGTCTCTTCGACCCATTCGGACGGCTTCTCCGCGCCGAGATCGTCCAGGACGAGGAGTTCCGCGTCCATGACGGGCCGCAGAATGTCCATCTCTGCCGTGCGGACGACCGGGTTGTAGGTCGAGCGGATCACACGAAGCAGGTCCCGGACATCGTAGAAGAGGCCGTGGACATGTTTCTCGACGACAACCGTCTTGAGGACGGCGGCAGCGAGATGGGTCTTGCCGATGCCCGGCGGTCCGATCAGGCACAGACCCTTCTGGACTGCCGGAAACGTCTCGGCGAACCGGCGCGCCTGGGTGACCGCGGTGATCAACCGCTCGTTCGGATAGAGGACGAAGTTCTCGAGCGTGCAGCGCGCGTAGCGCGGCGGCATGCGCGCGTTCTGCAGCAGCTGCGTGGTGACCGAATCCTGCCAGCACTCACATCGCTCGACGCGCCGAACGCCGTCGCGATCGACTGGCCGCCATCCGGTGCCGTCACAACGTACGCAAATCATCGGCGTGGCGACAAGAATAGCATTCGGGAGGAGGCTCAAAGACGCAAAGACAAAAAAGGCTCACAGGCCCAAAGGCTGAACGCAAGAGCATCATGAATTTGCTTTGAGCCTTTGCGGCTTTCAGCCTTTGAGCCTTGCTCTTACGTCTCCACCGGCGCTTCCTCCGGCTTCCGTGCGAGCTCGATCGGACTGGCGGGGACGAGCGCGGTATTCAGGCGCTGTTCCCAATCGCCGAGGCCGCGCGCGAGTTCGTGCTTGACGTACTGCATGAACTCGTTGACCTCGCGCTGCATGCGATCCATCTTGCGCCGCATGTTGAGGATGATTTCGACCCCGGCCAGGTTCACGCCCAAATCGCGCGTGAGCGCCAGGATCGTCTCGAGCTCCTTGAGATCGTCATCCGAGTACAGCCGCGTGTTCCCCTCGGTGCGTGACGGCTTGATCAGCCCTTCGCGCTCGTACAGGCGCAGCGTCTGCGGATGAATGTTGTACTTGGAGGCCACGGCACTAATCATGTAGTAGCCACGGCCGGTGCCCTTCGGCTTCGCGGACACGATTCCCTCCTACCTGTTCGTCAGCGTCCCGTCTCGAACATCTCGCGACGGACGTCGCCGTCGTTCAGACGGCCAAACTCCTTCAGTAACTCGCGCGATCGTTCGTCGCGGATCGCCGGGAGCACGATTTGTGTCTCGACGATCAGATCTCCCGCCTCGGTGCCATTCACGGACGGCACGCCGCGGCCGGTCACGCGCAACCGGCGTCCAGACGAGGTGCCGGGCGGAATGCGCAGCCGCACCGGACCGTCGAGCGTCGGCACCTCGATCCGGGCGCCCAGCGCGGCCTCGTGGATCGCGAGCGGCACCGTCAGGTGCAGGTCGCGTCCAATGCGGCGGAAATACGGGTGCTCCCCGACCTCCACCGTCACGTACAGGTCGCCGTTCGGTCCGCCCCGCGCGCCCGCGTGGCCCCGGCCCGGCACGCACACGCGCGCGCCGCGATCGATCCCGGGCGGCACGCCGATCGTCACAACCTCGCTGCGGACCTGCAACCCGACGCCGCCGCACGGCCGGCAGGTCTGCGCGCTCAGCCGGCCGGTGCTTCCGCAGCCGTCACACGGCGTCGTGAACACCATGTGCCCCCGTGCCCAGCGGCGTGATCCTTGCCCGCCACAGGCCGGACACGCGACGGCCGGGCGCGGCACGCGGCCGTCGCCGCCGCACGACGAACAGCGCTCCTGCCGCAAGACGCTGAGCGGGAACTGCCCGCCCCGAACCGCGTCGATGAACGACAGGGCGAGCGTGCCCTCGATGTCGATCCCGCGCGACGGCGTCGTCGCCTCGCGCGCGGCGTCCTGAAAGACGCCCGCGAACAGCTCCGAGAACGTCGCCGCGAGCGGCCCTTCGGCGGGCGCCGAGAAATCAAACCCCTCGAACGACACCGCCGTCTCGACTTTCACGGGCCCGCGGGCCCGGCCGCGGTCGTACTCTCGCCGCCGCTCGAGGTCGGCGAGCACGTCGTAGGCGTGCTGGATCTGGCGATACATCTCCTCCGCCACGCGGTCACCCGGGTTGATGCCCGGGTGATACCGCCGTGCCAGGCGGCGATACGCCCGCTCGACTTCTTCGGTCGACGCCGCGCGCGTCAGGCCCAGGAGGCTGTAGAGATCCATAACCGCTTACTTGTCCTCAACGACCTCAGCGTCGATCACGTCGTCGGCCTTGCCGTTGCCCGACGTCGGTCCCGCCGACGACCCGGCCTGATCGCCCGGTTCAGGCGCGCCCGCGCCGGCCGTCTTGTAGAGATTCTCGCCGGCCTTCTGCTGCGCCTGGTTCAGCGCCTCGAGTGTCCGGCTGATCGCCTTCGCGTCGTTGGACTCGAGCGCCGTTTTGAGGTCGTTGCTCGCCGCTTCGATCGCGTGGCGGTCGGCCGGATCGAGCTTCTCGCCCATTTCCTTCAGGAAACGTTCCGACCCATACACCGCCTGGTCGGCGCGGTTGCGCGTCTCGACGTCGTCGCGCCGCGCCTTGTCCTCCGCGGAGTGCGACTCGGCGTCCTTCATCATCCGCTCGACCTCTTCCTTGGTGAGGCCGCTCGACGCGGTGATCGTGATCTTCTGTTCCTTGCCCGTGCCCTTGTCCCTGGCCTGGACGTTCACGATGCCGTTGGCGTCGATGTCGAACCCGACCTCGATCTGCGGAATGCCGCGCGGCGCGGGCGGAATGCCGTCGAGATGGAACTTGCCGAGCGTGCGGTTGTCGCGCGCCATCGGCCGCTCGCCCTGCATCACGTGCACTTCGACGCTCGTCTGCCCCTCGGCCGCTGTCGAGAAGACCTCGCTCTTCTTCGTCGGGATCGTCGTATTGCGCGGAATGAGCGTCGTCATGACGCCGCCAAGCGTCTCGATGCCGAGGGAGAGCGGCGTCACGTCGAGGAGCAGCAGGTCCTTGACCTCGCCCGACAACACGCCGGCCTGGACCGCGGCGCCGATCGCCACGACCTCGTCAGGATTCACGCCCTTGTGCGGATCCCGGCCGAACAGCTCTTTGACAATCGCCTGCACACGCGGGATACGCGTGGACCCGCCGACGAGAACGACCTCGTCGATTTCGGACGCGCTCACGCCCGAGTCGGACATCGCCTGTTTGCACGGACCCACCGTTTTCTGCAGCAGATCCTCGATCAGGCCCTCGAGCTTCGCGCGCGTGAGCTTCATCGCGAGATGCTTCGGACCCGTGGCATCGGCCGTAATGAACGGCAGGCTGATGTCGGTCTCCATCACCGTGGAGAGCTCCATCTTGGCTTTCTCCGCCGCTTCCTTCAGCCGCTGCAGCGCCATCCGATCCTTCGACAGATCGATCGCTTCCTGCTTGCGGAATTCGCCGACGATCCAGTCGATGATGCGCTGATCGAGGTTGTCGCCGCCGAGATGCGTGTCGCCGTTGGTGGCCTTCACTTCGACCACGCCCTCGCCCACCTCGAGGATCGAGATGTCGAAGGTGCCGCCGCCGAAGTCATAGACGGCAATCTGCTCGTTCTTCTTCTTGTCGAGCCCGTAGGCGAGCGCCGCCGCCGTCGGCTCGTTGACGATCCGCAGCACCTCGAGGCCCGCGATCTTGCCCGCGTCCTTCGTCGCCTGGCGCTGAGAGTCGTTGAAATACGCCGGGACCGTGATGACGGCCTGGCTCACCGGCTGACCGAGATAGTCTTCGGCGGCCTGCTTGAGTTTCTGCAGGATCATCGCCGAGATCTCGGGCGGCGTGAACGGCTTGGTCTGCCCGTCGATCTGGATGGCCACCCGCTCGTTGTCCCGCACGACGCGGAACGGAACCATCTTCATTTCTTCCGATACTTCGTCGAACCGCCGGCCCATGAACCGCTTGATCGAGAACACGGTGTTCTCGGGGTTCGTGACGGCCTGGCGCTTGGCGACCTGGCCCACCAACCGCTCGCCGCTCTTCGTGAAGGCCACGACCGACGGCGTCAGCCGGCCGCCTTCCGAATTGGTGATGACGACTGGCTCGCCACCCTCCATGACGGCGACCACCGAGTTGGTGGTACCCAGGTCGATTCCGATGATCTTGCTCATGACGTCTCCTCTGTTCACGCTCCACGCGTGAAATCTTAGTATCTTGGATTATAGAAAGCTTAGTGTGTCATTGTCAATAGTCGAATACCTGTTTTGAAATAACGCAGGCATCTCAGCACAAAGGCTCAAAGGCCAAAAGGCTGAAGGGCCTAAGACCGCTCCGCCGCTCCCGGCTTTGCGGCGTTGAGCCTTTGAGGATTTGTGCCTTTTAGTCTTATGATGTGAACAGCCGCCTGCCTGACGTGCGAGGACGCTCATGAACTCCCTTCGTATGGTCGGGCGAATTTGTCTGGTTGTCCTTTTTGCGTTGGTCGTCCTGACTGCTCAGGCGAGCTCGCAATCTCCCGAACAGTACCCACCCTCTCCGAGTCAGTACGAGCCGGCGGCTGTGTCGCCGGAGGCGACCGACTACGCGGATGACATTCCCGCGCACATCGCGATCGTCGACGGCGCCGCGACGATCGAACGCGACGGGCGTGTCGAGACTGCCGAAGAAAACATCATGCTCCTCGCCGGCGATCGGCTGCGCACCGAGCGCGGTCGCGTCGAGGTGCTGTTTGCCGACGGCAGCGCGCTCGATCTCGATCACCATACGCGAGTCGATCTCCTGTCCGACTCGCTCGTGCGCCTGCTCGACGGCCGCATCCGGCTGACGATCGCGCGCACCACGAACGCAATCGACTATCGCGTGGACGCAGCGCCGGGATCGGTCGGCATCAGAACGGCCGGCGACTACCGCATCGCGCTTGGCGGCAATCGCTCCGGCGAGCAGGAGCTCGACGTGACGGTGCTCCGCGGGTCGGCGGAACTGCGCAACGCGCTGGGCCTCACCCTCGTGCGGGCCGGCACGCATGCCGCGGTGACCGCGAGCATGGCGCCTTCCCTTCCTTACATCGCCAACTCGGCGTCCTGGGATGAATTCGATCGCTGGGCCGAGGACCAGCGCGACGCACGCTACGGCGTTGAGTCGGTCCGCTATCTGCCCGAAGAGATTCGCTCCTACGGCGGCGCGTTCGATCGCTCCGGATCGTGGGACTACCTGCCGACCTACGGGTACGTCTGGTATCCGCGCGTGAACGCCGGCTGGCAACCGTACCATCACGGCCGCTGGTCGTTTGGCGCGCGGTTCGGCTGGTTCTGGGTCGGGTTCGATCGATCGTGGGGCTGGCCGACGCACCACTACGGCCGCTGGGGATTTGGCTCGAACCGGTGGTACTGGATTCCGGGCCGCCGCTGGTCGCCCGCGTGGGTGTCGTGGGCATATGCGCCGGGCTACGTCAGCTGGTGCCCGCTCGGGTTCGACAACCGTCCGGTGATTTCGTTCAGGAATGGCTTCGGCCGACAGCCGTGGTCCGGCTGGACGGTGATACCCGCGCGTTCCTTCGCGCCCAACATCCTGGTGGCGCGGCACGCGGTGTCCGCGCAGTCGATCGCGCCCTCGACCTGGTCGCAGTTCACGGCCCGCCCGAACGCGCCAGTGGCGCCGGCGGGCGGGGTCGCGCGTGCGCAGCCGTTGCGCGCGCCGACGCGCGCGTATGCCGTGCCTCGCGGATCCACGGGTGCGCCCGCCTTCGATAGTGGATCTGCGTTTTCGACGACGGGTGCGGGCGCAGGCGGCCGGCCGTCGACGGCCTCCGCGCCGTCGCGGTTGCCCTCTCGAGTGCCGCAATCTCGCGCGAGTGGCTCGACACCGCGAGATGTGCGAACCACTCCACCGCCCGTCGCCCCGGCCTCGCCCGAGCGCGCGGTGCCGCGTGCGGCCGTCCCGTCGAACGAGTCGCCTCGGCCCGAGTCCAACGGATCGCCGAGTCGAGCGTTCCGATCGACGCCGCGCAACTCGACGCCGGACGAGCCGAACGGTTTCGACCGGGGGACGAGTGGCTTGCCGCGCAACTACAGTCCCGCGCCGCGCGTCGTCACTCCGGATCGAGGCTACCGGTCCCGTGTGCCGGAGACACAACGCACGACGCCGTCTCAGGCCGCGCCGGAACCTGAACGCGTTCAGCCGCGCGGTCAGCCGTGGGCGCCGCGCAACTACAGTCCCGAGCCGCGGCCGTCGAGCCCGGACTCAGGTGGATTCAGCCGGGTACCGCGCAACGCGAGCCCCGAGCCACGATCGTCCGGGTCCGATGGAGGGTCGTCCGGCGGCGATCGAGGATTCCGATCCCGCGTGCCGGAACCGCAGCAACAGCAGCCGTCGTCGTCTCCGCGATCGTTCGGTTCACCCCGTTCCGAGCCTCGGACGGCCCCGCCGCCGCAGGAGGCGCCACAGCGTAGCGCTCCACCGTCCCGGTCCGCGCCGCCTGACAGCGGCAGAGGCAGCGGACAGGCCGTGCGGCGGGGGCGAGGATAGGCAAGGCCCAAGGCCCAGGAAAGGCTGAGGCAGAAGTCAGAGGGCTCTGGCTTCTGCCTGTTGCTTTTTTCGGTACACTGATTCGATGCAAGTCGTCGCGTCGCGGCTGGTTCGAAGTTTCGGAATCATCGCGCTGTTCCTTGGCGCGGCGCTGCTCGGTACGGCGACCGGAGTTCTCTTCGCGTTCGTCGGCGACCTTCCGCAGATCTCGGCGCTCGATGACTACTCCCCCAGCACGATCACGCGCGTGGTCGCCCGGGATGGGTCGGTCGTCGGCGAGTTCGCGACTGAACGCCGCGTCTTGCTGACCTACGACCAGATTCCGGTCGTGCTGCGGAACGCCATCGTCGCCACGGAAGACGACGCGTTCTTCAGCCACAGCGGCGTCGATCTGTCCCGGATCTTCGTCACGGCCACCAAGCGCCTTCTGCGCCTCCAGCGGTATGGCGGCGCGAGCACGCTGACCCAGCAGCTCGCCAGAAAGCTCTTTCTCACCGACGAGCAGACACCCGAGCGCAAGATCAAGGAGGCCTTGCTCTCGATTCAGATCGAGAAGCGGTACACGAAGCCCGAGATTCTCACGATGTACTGCAACAAGATGTATTGGGGCCACGGCGCGTACGGCGTCGAAGCGGCGTCACGGCTGTACTTCGCGAAGTCGGCCATCGACCTGACGCTCGACGAGGCGGCGATGATCGCGGGCATCATCCAGGGCAACGTCCGTCAGAGCCCGTACGTCAACCTGCAGGCCGCCACTCGCCGCCGCAACTTCGCGCTCGCGCAACTGGCCGACGAAGGCTTCATCACGCGCGCCGAAGCGGAGGCCGCGAAGAAGCGCCCGATCGTCACGCATGGCGCGCCCGCGCCGCCCCCGACCATTGCGCCCTACTTTCTGGAAACCGTCCGCATCCATCTCGAGGAGCGGTACGGCGCGAAGTCGGTCTACGAGAACGGCCTGGTGGTGAAAACCGGGCTCGATCCCGTGCTGCAGCGCGCGGCCAATGCCGCGCTCGACAGCGGCTTGCGCGACCTCGACCGCCGGCGCGGCTACCGAAAGCCCGCCCGGAACATCCTCGACGAGAAACGCGCGCTCGATACGTACCGGCATCCGCGATGGAACCGCGAGCTCGTCGCTGGGGATTTCGTCCCCGCCCTGGTGACTGGGATCGATGGCGGCGTCACCATCCGTGTCCGCGTGGGCCGGTGGACGGGCACGATTGACCGTGCCGGGTACGCGTGGACGAAGCGCCGCGCCGAGGACGCGGTCCGCGCGGGCGACCTCGTCGAGGTCAAGGTCGGCAAGATCGACCCGAACGGGACCTTCACGGGCGCCCTGGATCAAGCGCCCGTGTTGCAGGGCGCGATTCTCGCGATCGATAACCACACCGGCCAGGTGCTGGCGATGGTCGGCGGCTCGAGCTTCGAGATGAGCCAGTTCAACCGCGCGACCCAGGCGCTGCGACAGGTCGGATCGCTCTTCAAGCCGTTCGTGTTCACGGCCGCGATTGATCGTGGCTACACGGCGACCTCCATGCTCGACGATTCGCCGGCCAGCTTCCCGGCGGGCCCGAACCAGCCGCCGTACGAACCAAGGAACTACGACCGTGAATACGAAGGGATGATCACGCTGCGGCGCGCGCTCGAACACTCGCGCAACGTGCCGACGATCCGCCTGATGGCCGCACTCGATCCGAAGAACGTGATCCCGTACGCGAAGAACCTCGGCGTCTCCTCGCCGTTGCCCGCGTATCTTTCCGTTGCCATCGGTTCCGCCGAAGCGTCGCTGCTCGAGATGACTTCGGCCTACTCCGCGTTTCCGAACCAGGGCGTCCGCATGGCGCCGACGATGGTGCTGCAGGTGATGGACCGGGAGGGCGACATCCTCGAGCAGCACCGCGCCGAGCCGCACGAAGCGCTGCGCGCTGACACCGCGTACATCCTCACCAACCTGCTTCGCGGCGTCGTGCAGCACGGGACCGGTGCGGAAGCTCGCAAGCTCAACTGGCCAATCGGCGGGAAGACGGGCACGACCGATGACTACACCGACGCGTGGTTCGTCGGCTTCGATCCGGACATCACCATCGGCGTCTGGCTCGGCTTCGATCAGAAGAAGCCGATCGGCGACCGCGTGACGGGCACCACGGCCGCTCTGCCCATCTGGATCAATGTCATGAAGAGCTGGGTCGATCGCCGGCGGGCCCAGCTGCCGGAGGCGCCAGACTTCGCTCGGCCCGCCAATATCGTGATTGTGATGACCGATTCGGGACCGGAGGCCTACATCGTCGGCACCGAACCGCAAGGCAAGTAACCGCCCTACGTACCCTCGTCGTCGTCCTCGGCCTTCTCCAACTTCCCCAGCGCCTTCTTCATCAGGTAGGCCTTGATGAACTCGTCGAGATCGCCGTCGAGCACGCGGTTGACGTCGCCTACCTGAACCTTCGTCCGGTGGTCCTTGACCATCTGATACGGCTGTAGCACGTAGCTGCGGATCTGGCTGCCGAAGGCGATGTCCTTTTTCTCGCCGCCCAGCTGGTCGAGCCGGTCCTGCTGCTCTTTCAAGCGGAGGTCATAGAGCCGCGATTTGAGGACCTTCATGGCCGATGAGCGGTTCTTGTGCTGCGATCGCTCGTTCTGACACGAGACGACGATGCCGGTGGGAAGATGGGTGATGCGGACGGCCGAGTCCGTCACGTTGACGTGCTGCCCGCCCGCGCCGCTCGATCGAAACGTGTCGATGCGGATGTCCTTGTCCTCGATCTCGATGTCGATGTCGTCCGGCAGCTCGGGCCAGACGTAGAGGGACGCAAATGACGTGTGCCGGCGCGCCGCCTGATCGAAGGGCGAGATGCGCACCAGGCGGTGCACGCCTGCCTCGGCGCCGAGGAGCCCATACGCATAGTCGCCCGACACGGTGACCGTGGCGCTCTTGATGCCCGCTTCGTCGCCGGGCTGCGTGTCGATCACCTCCCGCTTGAAGCCGCGCCGCTCCGTCCACCGGAGATACATGCGCAGCAGCATCTCCGCCCAGTCCTGGGACTCGGTGCCGCCGGCACCGGGATGGATCGACACAATCGCGTTCTTGCGATCCAGATCGCCCGACAGCATCGTGCGGATCTCGCCGTTCTGGACGTCGCGGGCGTACGTCTCGAGCCCGCGCGAGAGCTCGTCGCCGACCTCTTCGCCTTGCCGCGCCCAGTCGAGCAGGACGCCGATGTCATCGCCCTGCTTGCGGAGCGATTCGGCGAGCGACTTGTCGTCCTGAAGACGGCGCCGTCTCTGTAGCATCTTCTGCGCCGCGGCCTGGTCCTTCCAGAACTCGGGCGCCGAGATGCGGGTCTCGAGCTCGCTCAGCTCCTTGCCCAGGCGCGTTTCGTCAAAGACCCCTCCGCAGATCGGTCGCGCGGACGGTCAGGTCATCAAAGGCACGAACTTGTTCATCGAAGGTCATGGGGGAATCTGTAATCTGGAATCTGGAATCTGGAATCTGGAAACTGCAATCTATCGTCAATCTCTAGCCAGTTCGTCTTAGAGCCGTTAGGCCCCTCAGCCGTCTCCAGGGAACCCCCTGAAGCGCCGTCCAGGCCATCACGGCCGCCGCCACCCAGGCGACGACATCGCCGATGTAACTGTAAATGGTACGGCCATCATGCAGCCGTACGTCAACATTGATCGCCATCGTCTCGAACAGCGGCGTCTGCCGCAGGACCCGGCCGTACGGATCGACCGCGCCGCTGATGCCCGTGTTGGCGGCCCGGACGACGTAGCGTCCCTCCTCCACGGCGCGAATGGCGCCCTGCTCGAAGTGCTGGTACGCGGCCGACGATCGGCCGAACCACGCGTCGTTCGTGATGGTCGAAAGGAGCTGGCTGCCGCGACGGACGAACGCGCGAGAGAGCCACGGCGCGATCGACTCGTAGCAGATCGCCACGCTCACCCGCCGGCCGTCCACGTCGAACACGACCGGCTCCGTCCCGGCGCTGAAATCGCTCACGGCTTCGACGAGCGGTCCGACGAAAAACAGCACGCGCTTCAGCGGGACGTATTCCCCGAAAGGCACGAGCCACATCTTCTTGTAGGAGGCCCGCGACCTGCCGTCGGCGCCCACAAGCACCGCCGAGTTGTAGTACGCGTCCCGGCCGTCGCGGCTCCGCACGATCTCGTCGGTGCCGATCAGAAACGGCATCCGTGCCTCAACCGCGAGACGGCGCACCGGCGCGGCCAGCGCACTCTCGGTGTCGAAGAAAAACGGTGTTGCCGCCTCGGGCCAGATGACGAGCGCGGCGCCGCCGCCGATCACCTGGCGGCTGAGCTCGAGGTAGCGGTTCAAGATCGCATCGCGGAATGCCGGGTTCCATTTCTGGCCCTGCTCCACGTTGCCCTGGACCAGACCCACACGCAGCACCGTACCTGTTTGCGTGAGCGTGCCCTGCGCCACCCGGAGCATCCCGGCCGTCGCGACCGCGCCGACGAAGAGAAGGACGCCGAGCGCCGCCCAGCGATGGCCGGCCCGGTGCGTCAGCGCCACGACCGCCGCCGCCGTGCCGACGAGCGCGACGATGGCTGACAGTCCGTAGACGCCGACGATGCTCGCGGCCTGGACGATCGGAATCACCGACGCCTGAGACGTGCCGAGCATCACCCACGGGAAGCCGCTGAGGAACCACGAGCGCACCCATTCGCCGCCGACCCACAAACAGGGCGCGAGCCAGACGCCGGAAATACCCCAGCGCCTGACGGACGAGGCGACGAGCATGGCGAACACCGCGGGATAGAGCGCCAGGTAGCTCACGAGCAGCACGCCGACGAGCGCCGCCACCGGCGGCGCCAGGCCGCCGTACGTCGTCATGACGTTCACCACCCAGTACAGCGCGCCGCCGAAATACACGGACCCGGAGAGGAGGCCCATTCGGAACGGACGGCCGAGCGTCTGGCCATTTGCCGACAACACGGCCGAGACGATGAGCGGGGAGATCGCAATCCACGCGCAGGCGGGATGTCCGAACTTCGGAAAGCTGCCGGCGAGGAGAACGCCAGAGAGAAGGGCGAGCGCCGCTTTCACTTGGGTGGCGTCAGTGAAAACAGCTCAGACGATTTTCACGAGCGCAGGGACCGCACTACCGTGCCTGAACGGCTGGTTTCGGGTATCCCTCTCTGGCCAGCCGCGCGGCAATCTGTTCTGCCTCGGCGCGCTTCGGGAACGGCCCGACCCGCACGCGATAGAGACTGCTCGCGGGATTCGCGACAAACGCCGGATACCCCTTCGTCTTCAGCTCGGACGCCAGTTTGTCGGCGCCCTCACGGCTCTTCAGCGCCATCACCTGCACGACCCACCCGCCAGTGGCAGGTGGTTTGGGCGCCGGCTTGGCCGCCGGCTCGCTGGGCTTTTCCTTCGGGGGCGCGGCGCCGAGTGCCCCGGGCGGCGGCGTCGCCGGCGTTCCCGGTTTCTGCGGCGCCGTGGCGTTCTGGGGCGGCGTCTTGCCCGCAGCCGGGTCCGTCGCCGGCGGTGCCGCTGGAGGCGTCTGAGACCGCGTCTGAGGCGGCGACTGGGGGGACGTCGCGGGCGGTGCCGCAGCCGCGGGCGGCGGCTCGACCGGCGGCGTCGGCGGTGGTGCCCCACGCGCCGCACGCCCCTGAAGCGTGTCGTGGTAACTGAGCTCACCCGGCGCGGGCTGCGTCGCCGGCGGCGGAGTCGTGGCGACGACGGTATCGCCCGGCGCGCCGGTATCGACGGTCGCGCCCGCAAGCGTCACCCCGCGCACGCCGCGACCGACCGAAACGCCCAGCAGAAAAATGACGACGGCGAGACCGACGGCTGAGATGAACAGGAAGACGAGCTGCTTCCCGCTCAGCTGGATCTCATGGAAGTTCTGATCCGACATTGCGGTGACCTGATGGTAACACCTAACCGCCGATTTTCTTCAGCAATTCCCGCGTTTCCGACGACTGCGGATCGAGCTTCAACGCGCGTTCCGCTTCGCGGCGCGCCGCGTCTTTCTCCCCGCTCTCGAGGAGCGCCTCGGCGAGCGCGAGACGCGCCTGCGCGGTTTCCCGGCACCAGATGGCGACCTTGAATTCGTCGATCGCTTCGTTCAGTCGTCCGGCGCGCATATACAACCGGCCGGCCAGGAGGTGCGGCTCGTCTTCGTACGGCGCGAGGTAGATCGCGCGGCGCAGCTCGTCGAGCGCCTCGCGATCCTTCTTCTCTTCGAACAGCCGCCGGCCGCGCGTCAGGTGGAACGCCGCGGTCTCCCGCTGATCGCGCTGCGCGGGATTTGCAATGACCGCATCGGCCCGGCGGCCCACGGTGGCCTCGAGCTCGTCCTGCGTCCGCTCGAGGCCGGGCGGCACCTTCGGCGAAGGCGCGGTGCCGGTGATCTCCGCGGATGTGCCGAGGAGCCGCGCGAGCTCGAATTCGCGCTGGGCCTCGACGGTCTTCCCGGCCCCGGCAAGCACGGCGCTCATGACGAGATGCGCGTCGCCATCCGCCGCGTCGTAGCGCACGACCTCGCGGAGCCAGAACAGCGCGGACTGGCTGTTGTTGGCGAGCGCGAACGCGTACCCGAGGTTGAACACGTAATCGGTATTCGCCGGATCCTGATCGGCCGCCCGGCCAAAGTAGACGGCGGGCGCGGTCGCGCCTTGTGCCGGTGCCGCGCGGCGAAGCTGCAGCACGCCGAGTGCGTTGGAAATCCCGGGATCGGCGCGCTCGGCGTGGAGCGCATTGAGGGCGCTGAATGCGCCGTCGAACCGCTTGAGCTCGATCATCGAGAGCGCCACGGCGAACTTCGCGCGGCGCGAGTCGGCGCTGCCCGCCGGCACGGCATTCGCGGCGGCGAGCGCTTTGTCGTGGGCACCCTGGGCCGTATACGCGTCCCACAGCGCGATGAGAATACGCGGGTCGCGCGGGGCATGTATCAGCGCCGTTTCGAAGAACCGCTGTTGCGCCGCCGGGGTGGCCGCCACGAGGCCTTTCACGTAGTTCTCGAACGCCTCGAGCGAAAGGGTTCCGGCGCGCGCGAGCGGGCTCGAGAGCGGCCGGCCAGTCGCGCTCGCGACCCGCTCGGACAGCCGCTCGAAGAGCTGGAAGATCTCGGTCAGCGGCGCTTCGTCCACGATGTCCGGCAGCCGCTCGCCCGTGGACAGCCGGACGAGCCTGGCGCGCACCGAGAGTCGCTGCGCGAGCTTGATTTCGCCGAAGACGATCTCGGACGCCCCGATCAGATCGCCGACACGAATCGTCGTCGCCCGCGTCAGCGGAAATGACATCGGCAGCTGCAGCCGATCGAAGACGGCCACTCGATCATCCCGGTGCACCACGCCCACGCCCCGGCCCACCAGGCCCTGCGACACCAGCACGGCCGCGGCTTCGCTCAGCCATCGCGCCGCGCCGATACCGCCGGGAGCTTTCGGATCCGACTCGGCCGCGAACGGCATCACGAGCACGTGCGACCCGGGACCCTGCTGCGCCCAGACGGTGGCCGGCGCGCTGAACGCCAGCGTCACGACCGCCGCTCCCAAGATCGGGCGGCGCCAGAAATGCGACTGTCTCATTCCGTTGCTCCACCGCTGCCGGCTCGACGGTCGCCGATCTCGATCTCCATCACGCAGATCGCGCCATCGACCGCCTTGCAGCGTTCAGGTCGCCCATGGGCTGGGACACCCAGGGCGCGAAGCGCCCCGGTCGTCGTCGCGGCATAGAAGCCGCAGAGCGGCATCGACTGTTTATCGCGGACCGTGCAGAACAACGACGACTGCACTTCGAGGTAGGCATGCCCTCGCCGGACGCGCTTTCGGGCATGGCTGCCGCTCGAGACGAGTTGCGCGATGTCGGCCGCGATTCGGAGGGCGGCACGGACGCGCCAGGGCCGCGGCAGGGCGCTGAGCATGCGACGACGCATCGGCGACATCGAGGCGACCATCCATTCGGCCGCGAGGACACCGGCGCGCTCGACGACCTGGTGATAGCCTTCGCCTTCGGTCCGCAGGAAGCCGAGCACGGCGGTCATCGGCGCCAGGCCAATGCTGCCGTCGTGCAGCGCCTGCGAGTGCAGCCAGTGCTCGTAGAAGTCGAGGCGCCGCGGCAGGGTCTCCTGAATCGCCTGATGGAGGCACGCCGGCACCAGGCGGCCCACGCGTGCCTCTGTCATGATCTAGCCATGCGCGCCGACTCCGTGGCCGCGGCGATTCTGGCGGGCGGCCAGGCCCGCCGATTCGGAGGACGAGACAAGAGCCGACTCGTCGTCGACGGGCGCACCATCATCGTCCGCCAGGTCGAAGTTCTGCAACGGATTACGGCGGATGTGTTCATCGTGGCCACGGACGCGGCACGGTTTGCCGATCTCGCGCTGCCAGTTCATGCCGACGTGATCCCCGGCGCCGGTGCCATGGGCGGACTGCTCACGGCGCTGGAAGTCGCCTCAGCCGACGTGGTGATTGTCGTCGCGTGCGACCAGCCGTTTCTCGATGAGGGCATGCTGAGGCGTCTCATGGAGCTCTCGTCCTCCGGCGATGGCGCGTGGGTGCGAACGCCGGGCGGCGCGGAGCCGCTCCTGGCTTGTTATCGGCGCGAGGCCCGCGCAACTATTCGCGCGGAGATCGAAGAAGGCCGCCTCAAGCTGGCAGACCTCGGCGCCCGACTGCAAATGGCCGAGCTGGGCGCGAATGAACTGGCGCGCTTCGGCCCGGCGGGGCGGCTCCTGGCCAACATCAACACGCCCGACGATTACGCGCGGATACAATAGCGGTTCGCGCCTGTCCGCGCGGTCCGGTTCCTCCCCCATGATTCTTCCCGTGCATGACCGTATCCGGTCGAGAATCCGCGAAGCCCTCAGGGAGGCGTTTGGCCTCGCGGCGGCCGAGTTGCCGGCGATCGTCATCGAGATGCCGCCGAATCGGGCCTTGGGCGACCTCGGCGTCCCCGTGGCGTTCGAGCTCGCGCGGCGGTTGAAGCGAGCCCCGCGCCACATCGCGAGCGACCTGTCGGAGAAGCTGGGGCCGATCGAGGGCGTCAGCCGGGTGCAGCCCGCGCCGAACGGGTATCTGAATTTTTTTCTCGACCGGTCCACCTTCCTCCGGTCGCGCCTCGCCCCGGAGCCAGCCCCGCGGGCACGGCCCGCGCTGGGAAAGATCATCGTCGAGCACACCGCCATCAACCCGAACAAAGCCGCTCATATCGGCCACCTCCGCAACGCCGCGCTCGGCGACACCCTGGTCCGCGCGTTGCGGTTTCTCGGCCATTCCGTCGAGGTCCAGAACTACATCGACGACACCGGCGTGCAAGTCGCTGACGTGGTCGTCGGGTTCACGGCGCTGGAGGGCCTGGGACTCGCGGATGTCCGTGCGCTCGCGGACAAGCCGAAGGGCCGGTTCGACTACTACTGTTGGGACCTCTATGCGCGCGTGACGGAGTGGTACGAGGCTGACAAGACGCGGCTCGAAAAGCGCGCCGAAGCGCTTCATGCGCTCGAGGAAGGTCACAATCCGCTGGCTGAGATGGGCGCGCTCATCGCCGATCGAATCGTCCGTACCCATCTGCGCACGATGGCGCGGATCAACGTCGGCTACGACCTGCTGACCTGGGAAGGCGACATCCTTCGTCTGCATTTCTGGTCGACGGCTTTCGACCAGTTGAAGTCGCGCAACGCCGTGTTCCTCCAGACAGAAGGCCGGCTCAAGGGCTGCTGGGTCATGCCGATCGAGGACGCGCAGACGAAAGAGGACGCGCCGGACGTCGCCGCTGCCGCCACTGAAACTGAGATCGACGACGAAGAAACAGAACAGCGCGAGAAGGTCATCGTTCGCTCGAACGGGACCGTGACGTACGTCGGGAAGGACATCGCCAATCAGTGCTGGAAGTTCGGCCTTCTCGGACGCGATTTCTACTATCGCGTTTTCGAAGACACCGACAACCATCCGCTCTGGGCGACGACCTCGAACGAGAGCGAAAACCGCGCCCATCCGGAATTCGGCCGGGCGTCCGGCGTGTACAACGTGATCGACTCGCGCCAGGCCTATCTGCAGCAGCTGCTCAAACAGGCGCTGGCGACGATGGGGTTCAAGGAACAGGCCGATCAATCGACGCACTACTCGTACGAAATGGTCGCGCTCACCCACTCGACCGCCCGGGCGCTGGGGTATGACGATGCCGACAGCGCAGGGAAGCCGTTTGTGGAGGTGTCGGGGCGCAAGGGCCTCGGCGTGAAGGCCGACGACTTGCTGGACCGTCTGGCGGAGACCGCCCACGGCGAAGTGACGAGGAGAAATCCTGAGTTGAGCGACGAGGACCGGAAGCGCATCGCCCAGACGATCGCGACCGCGGCGGTCAGGTATTTCCTCGTCAAGTTCGGTCGCGGAAAAGTGATCGCCTTCGATATCGACGAGGCGCTGAGCTTCGAAGGCGAAACGGGTCCGTATCTCCAGTACGCGGTCGTGCGCGCCAACAACATCTTCGCCAAGCTTGGCGAGCGCGACGGGCTCACCGAGGCCGGCGTGCTTGCGCAGCTCGATTCGGTGGGGCGCGACGCGCTCGAGAGCGGCGCCGAGGCCGATGAGCTCTGGGGACTCGTGCTCGAGGCCGCGCGGCTCGACGAAGTCGTCGAGGCGGCGGTGCGCTCGCTCGAGCTCTCGGTGCTCGCCAAATATGCGTTCGGCCTCGCGCAGGCGTTCAACGCGTTCTACCACCGTCAGCAGATCCTGCGTGAGGAGCGCACGGACGCCCGCCTCTGGCGCGCGGCCGGCGTGGCCTACCTGCGGCGGCAGCTCACCTCCGCGCTCGACCTGATGGGGTGCGGCGTGCCGGTGCGGATGTGACGCCGCCGGTCGTCGCGGTCGCGTGGCCGAGACCTGACTACGTCTCGGCACTCGAGCGCGCCGGCGGGGCGGTGCGCATTCTGGATCCGCAGCGAGACGACCCGCGCGGCGCGATCGCCGAGTGCGACGCGCTGCTGCTCACAGGCGGCGTCGACGTCGATCCGGTCGAGTATGGCGAGGCCGAACGACATCCCACCATCGAGCTGGACGTGGTCCGTGACAAGTATGAACTGGCGCTCGCGCGCGCGGCGCTCGACGGCGACGTGCCCGTCCTCGCGATTTGCCGCGGCGCGCAAGTCCTGAACGTCGCCGCCGGCGGCACGCTGATCCAGGATCTGGCGAGTTCAGCGGCCACGACGCTCGCACACACGATCAATCAGCCGAAAGACGCCATCGCCCACGACGTGCTCGTCGCGCCCGGCACGCGGCTGGAACGGCTCCTCAAGAACGCGACTCCGGATCACCGCGTCGCCGTGAACAGCCGCCATCACCAGTCGGTCAAGCAGCCCGCGCCGTCGTTCATCGTGTCGGCGGCGGCGCCGGATGGCGTGATTGAGGCGATCGAGAAACCGGACTCGTCGTTCTGCGTCGGAGTTCAGTGGCATCCCGAGAATTTCTGGCGGACTGGCGAGTTTGCCGGCCTGTTCGAGGGGTTCGTGCAGGCGGCCCTGGACCGGAAAACGACTCGGGGTTAGGACCGAGGTCTTTCATCTCACAAAACACACGATCGCTTCCATGTGCGGGGTGTTCGGGAACAGATCGAACGCGTCGAGCGAGTGAAGCCTGTAGCCGGCGCCCAGAAACCGCGCCGCGTCGCGCGCGAGCGTCGGCGGATCGCACGAGACATAGACGACGCGCGGCGTGTTCCAGGACAGCAGCGGACCGAGGGCGTCCGATGAGATGCCACTGCGGGGCGGATCGAGAACGATGACGCCTGGCGGAGAGTCGCGCGGTCGCGTCACGAACCTCTCGACAGACGAATGAACCACGGTCAGCCGCTCGCGCCATGGCGCCGCGTTGGCGTCGAGATCGGAACCGCTGGACCGGTCGCCTTCGACCGCGGTCCCGGTCGCGCCGCGGGCCGCCAGCGCCACCGCGAAGAGCCCGACGCCTGAATACAGGTCCAGAAACGGATCAGCCTCCGCCAGTTCGACGACGCGCCTCACGAGCGCGCCCATCAGGTAGCGATTTCCCTGGAAGAATGACGAGGCTTTTCGGGTCCAGGTGGTGAGCCCGGGCACTGGCGCCGGCGCATCGCCAAAGAGCCGACCGGCGTGATCGGTGACGCTGGGTGATCCAGCGATCGTGATCGTCCGGCCGCGTACTTCGGTAGTCAGACCATGAACGGCGTCGGGAAGCGTCAGCCGGCGCGCGAGATCGTCGAGTCGCGCGCCATCGCGCGGTTCGAGGTGCAGCACGCGCTCGGTCGCGGCGATGTTCTCGGCCACCACGATGGCCTCGCACTCGGCCGCGCGGCTGCCGAGCGAAGCCGTCAGACGCTCAACGGCTGTCAGGCTCTCAGGCAGGAGCTGACCGGTAGCGGCGGCGTCACAGAGATCGTGGGTGCCTTCCCGAAAGAATCCGGCACGGCCGCGACGGACGTGCAACCGCGCGCGCAAACGATACCCTCGCTCTGACGACCCGGTGACCTCAGGCGCGGACGGCAGCTCGATCCTCGCCAAGCGCCGAAACGCGTCGGCCATGACCGCGCTCTTGAGCTCGAGTTGACGCTCGTAGCGAATGTGCGCGTAGGCCAGTCCACCACACGACGGGTCGCTCGCAGGCTCCCGCCGATCGGGACTGGGCGTGACGACCTCGACCGTCTCGGCCCACAGCGCCTGTTTTGTCTCGCGCGTCACCCGGGCGAGCACCTGCTCGCCCGGAATCGCACCCGCCACGAACACGACCCGGCCCTCCAGCCTCGCCAGCATCCTTCCGCCGGCGACTGGCCGCTCGACCAGGAGGGGGACGGGAGTTTTTTCCACAGGTTTCAACATACAGGGGACGGAGATCGCAAGCGACCTCCGTCCCCTACTTGTGGAAACCTGTGGAAAAAACTCCCGTCCCTCTACAGCGTCGGCAACCCGTAGCGGTCCCGAAGCAGGCGGTCGGCATTGGCGGCGAGGGCACGCGGCCAGGCGTCCCCGGAAAGGCGGCCTTTGTAGGCTGCCAGCTCCAGTTCGGCCTCGCGCCGGGCCGACTCGAGCATCTCAGAGGGGACAAACTCCTGGAGGTGGCGGGCCAGCTCCTCGTCGAGTGGCTTCAGACGGGTTTCGACGTCTTCCCGGGCGGGACCGCGCGCGCCTTTGCCGGCCGTGCGCAGATCGACCAGCGCTTGGAGGAGCGGATCGAGGGCACCGCGGAGTCCCTCAGGCACGTCGACGCGAGCCATCGCGCGTGTCAGGCGTTCGATCGCCCGATCGAGATGCCGCGTCAGGGAAGGCTTGCGACAGTCGTCGCGGTCGTCCGGTTCTGTAGAGCCGGCGGTCGCCGACGCGCCATCGGACGAGCTATCAGCCGCGCGCCCGTTCGTGACGACCTCGCTCGGGGGGAGACCAACCGCCCGGCACCAGTTGCGATAGACCTCACGGACGTCGGGCTCACAGAATTCGAGACGTAGCGGACGTTTCGCGCGGCCGGTGTGATGCCGCTCGGCCTTGAGGTCAATTCCGCGGAACACAACACTTGTGGGAATGCCGGCCTCGGCCCACTGACGCACCAGTTCGAACGCCGGTCCGACGATCCGAACAAGATGTCCGGCGTTGACGCGCGTCAGGTGATCCTCGACCAGCCGGCAGTACTCTCCCACGTCCACGACGTCCACCTCGCGAAACACTTGTCCAAGCCGCTCAGGACCGCTCGCGTCCGACGCCCGGGCGATCCCACCGCACGTCGCCCGCGATCAGCCGTTCGACTTTGCCCGCCGACTCGACGAGCAACGCGCCCGTTTCGTCCAGATCGCGCGCCAGCCCTGTGCGTTCGATCCCTTGATCATCCCATCGGACGCGCGCGCCGAGAAGCCCGGCGCGGCCAAACCGGCGCCATTCGTCGCACACCCACGCGCGGTCGCCGGCGCGCAGCCGTGCGAGCAGGCCGTGCAGCTCGGCCAGGACTTCGACGACGACCCGCCATCGATCCACGGGCCGTCCGAGCTCGGCTTCGACCGACGTGGCGACGGCCGCAAGCTCAGGCGGCGTCGAGGCCAGATCGAGGTTCACGCCGATCCCCACCACGAGTGCGTCAATCTCGGCGCCGCTCCCCGACGATTCGCACAGCACGCCCCCAATCTTTCGCCACGGCTGGCCGATGACCAGGTCGTTCGGCCATTTGAGTCCGATCGGAAGCGCCGACACCATGACGAGCGCCCGCGCGACCGCCACGCCGGCCGCGAGCGTCGTGAGCGACAGCCAGTCGGCCGAACCCGGCCGAACGATCGCCGACAGATACAGGCCGGCGCCCGGCGGCGAGAACCACGTGCGGCCCATGCGACCGCGGCCGGCGCGCTGATGGTCCGCCAGCACGGCCGTGCCCTCGACCGCGCCGGCGGCCGCAACCGCCAGCGCGATGTCATTCGTCGAGCCGACGTCTCGATAGTAGTGGAGTCGGTGGAATGGACCCAACCGCGTTCGCGCGGCGTCGATGGCGTCGGACACCTCGCGCGGGAGCTGGTCCGGCGTCTCCATGCGCACGCTAGTCGGTGTGAATCTCGAGGCTGAGATCGGCGGCCGCGGGCGAGTGCGTCAACGCGCCGACCGACACGCAGTCGGCGCCCATGGCCGCGAGCACCGGCAGACGATCGAGCGTCACACCGCCCGAAATCTCGACGCGTGCGCGCCCGCCGATCCGCGACACCGCATGCCGGACGAGCGTATCCGACAGGTTGTCGAGCATGATCACATCGGCGTTGGCCTGCAACGCATCGTCGACATCGGTCAGACTCTGCGTCTCGACCTCGATGGGAAGTCCCGGACGCCGCGCACGCGCCCGACGCACGGCTTCGACAATGCCGCCGGCGACGCGAATATGGTTGTCCTTGATCAGCACCCCGTCGTGGAGGCCGACGCGATGGTTGACACCGCCGCCGCATCGCACGGAGTACTTGGCGAGCGCGCGCAGCGTGGGCGCGCTCTTGCGGGTATCGAGGATCGTGACGCGGCCGCCCGCGGCGTCGACGAAGCGCCGCGTCAGCGTCGCGATCCCGGACATGTGCTGGAGGAAATTGAGTGCGGTGCGCTCGGCCGCGAGCAGCGACGCCGCCCGGCCGCTGACGCGCGCGCAAGTCTCGCCGCTCTCGCAGGCGTCGCCGTCGGCCTTGATGCACTCGAGCACGGTCGCGCCATCCACTTGATCGAACACCTCGCGCGCGACATCAAGGCCAGCGAGCACGCAGCGGCTCTTGGCCAGCAGCACGCCGCTGGCGCGCACGTCGTCGGGCACGATCGCTTCGGTTGTGATGTCGCCAGCGCCGAGATCCTCGGCGATGGCGCGACGAACCAGATCGCGATACAGAGCGGGATCGAGGGGGGTCATGACCCGGCCGGCATCGCGAAATCGACGCTGAGACCGGCGCCAAAGCTGACCCTTGCCTGCGTCGCGTTGTTCCCGGCCAGGACGTCGTCCGACACGCGCGGCCAGTCGCCCTGAAGCGCGTCGGGCAAGCCCACCGAAGTGACCGGCACGCTGAACGGCAGCTTCCGGAGCGAACGCTCACGGCGAATGAACGCCGTCACTTCGGACGCATGCCGCACGGCCCGATCGGCGTCGGCGTCAGCCGTGCCGCCAAGCAGCCGCGTGAGCTCGGCTTCGGTTGGCCAGGGCGACCGGTGCACCGAGCCCGACTGCCACCACGACCAGATTTCTTCCGTCACGAACGGCAGGAACGGCGCGAAGAGCCGCAGCATCACGGACAGCGCGGCCAGACACGCCGACGTCGCGGATGCCGCGTCCTCGCCTGCCCCAGCCCTGCGGCGTTTGACGTGCTCGATGTGGTCGTCGCAGAACCACCAGAAGAACGTCTCGATATCGCGCAGCGCGGCCGTGTAGTCGTAGCGTTCGAAGCTCGAGGTGGCGCCGCGCACGAGCTCCGCGAGCCGGGTGACCAGGCCGCGATCGAGCACGTGGGTCAGCGGTCCTTCCGGCGCGGTCTTGCCAAGCACGAACTTCGACGCGTTCAGGAGCTTGATGGCGAGTCTGCGGCCGACCTGCATCTGGCCGGCGTCGAACGCGGTATCCACGCCCGGTCCGCCCTTCGCTGCCCAATACCGCACGGCATCCGATCCGTGCTGCTCGAGCAGCCCCATCGGCGTGACCACGTTGCCCTTCGATTTCGACATCTTCTTGCGGTCGGGATCCAGCACCCAGCCGGAGATCGCCGCGTGCTTCCACGGCAGCACGTTCTCTTCGAGATGCGAGCGCAAGACCGTGGAGAACAGCCAGGTGCGGATGATGTCGTGCGCCTGCGGCCGCAGGTCCATCGGAAACGTCTGCTTCCAGAGCGCTTCGTCGCGCTTCCAGCCGCATACGATGAAGGGCGAGAGCGACGACGTCGCCCAGGTGTCCATGACGTCGGGGTCGCCGACAAAGCCGCCCGGAGTGCCGCGCTGCTCTGCCGTGAATCCTTCCGGCACATCGGTGGACGGGTCGATCGGCAGGCGATCCTCCGACGGCACGAGTCGCGCGTCATAGTCGGTGGTGCCGTCCTCCCGCAGGCGGTACCACACCGGGAACGGCACCCCGAAGAACCGCTGCCGGCTGATGCACCAGTCGCCGGCCAGGCCGTTGACCCAGTTCTCGTACCGCGAGCGCATGTGCTCGGGGATCCACTCGAGCTCGCGGCCGCGCTCGAGCAACTGCGCGCGCACCTCCATCGACTTGATGAACCACTGACGGCTGGTGACGATCTCGAGCGGCCGGTCACCCTTCTCGAAAAACTTGACGTGATGCGTGATCGGCCGCGGCTCGCCGAGCAGCACATCGGCTTCGCGGAGTTGATCGACGATGCGCGCGCGCGCTTTCGTGGCCGACAGGCCGACGAGCGCCTCATAGTGTTGTCGCGCTGCGTCCGCGTCGAGCGACTCCCAGCCCGGCGCGCCCCAGCTCACCGGACGCAGCGTGCCGTTGGCCTGAATCACCGCGCGCACGGGCAAGCCCAGCTCACGCCACCAGGTCACGTCGGTCACGTCGCCAAACGTGCAGATCATCGCGACGCCGGTCCCCTTCTCGGGATCGGCGAGCGGGTGCGCTCTGATCGGCACCGGCACCTTGAAAAGCGGGGTGACGGCTTCGCGGCCAAGCAGCGAACGATAGCGCTCGTCGCCAGGATGCGCGACCAGGGCGACGCAGGCGGGAATCAGCTCCGGACGCGTCGTCTCGATTTCGACCGACTGGCCGGTATCGCGGACGTCGAACCTGATCCGGTGATACGCGCCGGGCATCTCGCGATCCTCGAGCTCGGCCTGGGCGACCGCCGTTCGAAAGTCCACGTCCCAGAGTGTCGGCGCCTCGAGCTGATACGCCCGATCCTTCGCGACCAGGCTCAAAAAGGCCCGCTGGGAGACCCACCGCGCGTCCGTGCTGATCGTGGCGTAAGTGAGCGCCCAGTCGACCGACAGGCCGAGATGCCGCCAGAGCGCTTCGAAGACTTTCTCGTCCTCGGCGGTGAGGACGGCGCACAGTTCGACGAAATTTGGACGCGAGACCGCGAGCGCAGGACCGCTCTTCGACGATGACTTCCCTGCTCCGGGATCAGGCAGCCCGCCGGCGGCATTCGCGCGAACGACCCGCTCGAGCAATCCGGAGTCGTACGGCAGCGACGGATCGCAGCTCACGCCGTAGTAGTTCTGCACGCGCCGTTCGGTCGGCAGGCCGTTGTCGTCCCAGCCCATCGGATAGAAGACCGCGCGGCCCCGCATGCGCTGAAAACGCGCGATGAGATCCGTGTGCGTGTACGAAAAGACGTGCCCGACGTGCAGCGAGCCGCTGACGGTCGGCGGCGGGGTGTCGATCGAATACACCCGTGACCGATCGGCCGAGCGGTCGAACCGGTAGATGGCGTCCGCATTCCAGCGCGCCTTCCATTTCTCTTCGAGGCCCTCCAGGACAGGCTTGTCGGGCACCGTCGCGACGACCGGCATGTTCAACAGCGTAGACGGAGGGAAGGGCAAAGGGCAAAAGGGCAGAGGGCAAAGGAGAGGATAAAAGGGAAGAGGATCACGAAGGTCCGGACGTCCCTTCGTACCTTTCCGTTTTCCCCTCTCCTTGGCCCTTTGCCCGTTGCCCTCTGCCCTTACACGGGACTTTGCTTGATCTTTTCGATCTCTTCCCGCACCAGCTGCTCGGCCACTTCGACGACGACGCCGCGGACGGTGGCGTCGGTCATGGCGGCGAGCACACGGCGGACGGTCTGCTCGATTTGGGCTTCGGAGACGGGCGCGGCGGCGGGGCGGTTCGCCTCTTCCTCGGCGAGAATGCGGCGCACCGTCGCGTCAACAGCGGCCTCGGACATGCCCTGGGCTGCGGGCAGCTTGGCCTGTTCGTCCCCGAAGACGCGCCGCGCGGTGGCGGCCACTTCCCGCTCGGTCCACACGGGCACGGGCGGCTCGTTGGCCTTTTCGGCGGCGTAGACGCGGCGCGCGGTGTGCTCGACGATGTCATCCGTCATGACGGCCGGGACCGGCAACTTAACGCGCTCGGCCTCGAACACCCGGCGCGCGGTCTTTTCGACCATGTCGCTCGTCATCATCGGCGGAGGCGGCTGCTTCGCCTTCTCCACATCGAAAATCTTCCGCGCGGTCTTCTCGACCATCTCGTCGGTCATCGCCGGGGCGGGCGCGGGCACTTTCGCTTTCTCGCCATCGAAGACCTTGCGCGCGACCTTCTCGATCGTCGCGTCGGTGATCGCGGGCGCCGCAGGTTGCTTGGCCTTCTCGGCCTCGATCACCTTGCGCGCCACCTTCTCGACCATCTCGTCGGTCATCGCCGGCGGGGGCGCCGGCAGTTTGGCCTTCTCGCCATCGAAGACCTTGCGCGCGACCTTCTCGATCGTCGCGTCGGTGACGGCCGGCGTCGACGGAACCTTGGCCTTGTCGGCGTCGAGGACCTTGCGCGCGACCTTCTCCACCATCTCGTCGGTCATCACCGGCGGGGGCGGCGGCAGCTTGGCTTTCTCGGCGTCGTAGATCTTGCGCGCGGTCGCTTCAATGGTCGCGGCCGTGATGACCGGCGCCGCGGGCTGCTTGGCCTTCTCGGCGTCGAGCAGCTTGCGCGCGATCTTCTCGACGATCTCGTCGGTCATCGCCGGCGGTGGCGCCGGCAGTTTCGCTTTCTCGGCCTCGTAAATCTTGCGTGCGGTCGCTTCGATGGTCGCGGCCGTGATGACCGGCGCCGCGGGCTGCTTGGCCTTCTCCGCTTCCAAGACCTTGCGCGCCTGCGCTTCGATCATCGCGGGCGTCACGACCGGGGCCTCGGGCTGCTTGGCTCTCTCGGCCTCGAAGACCTTGCGCGCCGTCGCCTCGATCGTCGCCTGGGAAATGACCGGCGCCGCGGGCAGCTTCGCCTTTTCACCCTCGAAGACTTTCCGCGCCGTGGCTTCGATCGTCGCGACGGTAATCGCCGGTGTCTCGGGCTGCCTGGCGCGGTCGGCCTCCATCACCTTGCGGAGGGTCGCTTCGATCGTCGCCTGGGAAATCGCGGGCGCGGCCGGCGGCGGCTGCTTCGCTTTCTCCGCGTCGAGCGCCTTGCGGACGATGGCTTCGATCGCCGCCGGCGTGATCGCCGACGCTTCAGGTACCTTGGCCTTCTCGGTTTCAAAAACCTTGCGCGCGATGGCCTCGATGCCGCCCTGGGTCACGGTCGGCTGCGCGGGAACCCTGGCGAGCTCGGTGGCCATCATCCGTCGGATGATCGCCTCGAGGTGCTCCTCGGCGACCATGCTCGTCGCCGATGCGACCGGCGCGGCCGCAAGAGCCGGCGCAGGCGCCGAGGCGACGGCGCTGGTGCCGACGGTTCTGCGCTGGGGGACGGACGGTGCGAACGGCATCTTGGCGGGTGCTGCCGGACGAGCGGTCTCGGGGCGCTTGACGCCCGCGGCCGCTCCCGCCGCAACCGGCGCGGCCGCCATCACCGACGGTCCACCGTTCTTCAAAAGCTCCTTCACCCGCGTGACCAGCTGCTGCGGCTCGAACGGCTTCATGATCACGCCGTCGCAGCCGATGCTCTTCACGCGCTCGTGATCGACCGGCTCGAACGCGCCGGCCAGCAGCAGCACCGGCACGTGGCCCAATCGGGGACTCTTCTTGACGTGCGTCGCGACCGCATAGCCATCCACCTCGGGCACTTCGATGTCCACGAGCACGATGTCCGGCTTCTCGGAATCGAGGAACTGGACCGCGCGGCGTCCGTCGTTCACCGACACGACGCGTACGTCCTCGTGTACGAAGGTCAGCTCGACCACGCGTTGGATCGTGACGCTGTCGTCGGCGAGAAGGAGGGTCTTGGACATCGGCGAGTCAGACCGCCTCGGCCCGAGGCTCGACGTGAGTATTGATGAAATCGACGATGTCCTGCATCGGGCTGCCGGGCAGAAAGATCCCGGCAATGCCCATCTCGCGAAGCTTGGGGATATCGACGTCCGGAATGATCCCGCCGACGAGCACCGTCACGTGATCCAACCCCTTCTCTCGCACGAGCTCCATCAGCCGGGGGCAGATGTGCATGTGCGCGCCGCTCAGAATCGACAACCCGATGACGTCGGCGTCCTCCTGGAGCGCCGCCGCCACGACCTGCTCGGGCGTCTGGCGAAGGCCGGTGTAGATCACTTCCATGCCGGCGTCCCGCAACGCGCGGGCGATCACCTTCGCGCCCCGATCGTGCCCGTCCAGTCCGGGCTTGGCGATGATCACTCGGGTCTTGCGCATGCGCGTATCCCTCGAGTCACCGCGAGTCGTATCGGGGCCACATCAAGATGCAAGGAAAATGCCTACAGTTTGACCCACGTCCGTGGGGTCAAGGTTCGAATCGCGCCAAAATTGGCGGTTGGCGCCGCCCCCCGGGGCCGAACGCCCATTTCAACGCCAAAACCGTCGTCGCGATTCCTAAATTGACGGTACTTCCTCGTATTCCCCCCAAACTTGTCGCAGCGCGTCACACATCTCGCCCACCGTCGCATACGCCCGGACACACTCGAGCAACGGATACATGGTGTTTTCGGTCCCCCGGGCGGCGTCGGCCAGAGCCGCCAGGGCGCGCGCGACCCGGGCCCCGTCACGGCGCTGCCGGACGTCGACCAGGCGGGCCAGCTGCGCGTCGGCGGCCTTCTCGTCGATGTACAGGATCGGCACCGACTTGTCCGACCCCTCGACGAAGTCGTTGACCCCAACAATGATCTTTTCCTTCTTCTCGACGGCCTGCTGGAACCGGTAGGCCGACTCCGCGATCTCCCGCTGCGGGAACCCGCGCTCGACCGCCTCGACCATGCCGCCCATCCGGTCGATCGTGTCGAAATAGCGGAGTGCGCCCTCCTCCATGTCGAGGGTCAGCCGTTCGAGGAAATACGACCCGCCGAGCGGATCGACGACGTTCGTCACGCCGCTCTCGTGCGCGATGATTTGCTGCGTACGCAGCGCGAGCGTCGCCGCTTCGGCGGTCGGGAGCGACAGCGCCTCGTCGAGCGAGTTGGTGTGCAGCGAATTCGTGCCGCCCAGCACCGCCGACAGCGCCTGAAGCGCTGTCCGGACGACGTTGTTGTACGGCTGCTGCGCGGTGAGCGAGACACCGGCGGTCTGCGTGTGGAACCGCAGCTTCCACGACCGCTCGTCCCTGGCGTGGAACCGGTCGCGCATGACGCGCGCCCAGATCTTTCGCGCGGCGCGGTACTTCGCGAGCTCCTCGAAGAAGTCGCTGTGCGCGTTGAAGAAGAAGGAGATGCGCGGCACGAAGTCGTCGACGTCGAGACCGGCATCGACGCCCCACTGGACGTACTCGATGCCGTTGCGGAGCGTGAACGCCAGCTCCTGCACCGCCGTCGCGCCGGCTTCGCGGATGTGATATCCGCTCACCGAGATCGTGTTCCACTTCGGCACTTCCCTCGCGCAGAACGCGAAGACGTCGGTAATCAGCCGCATCGACGGACGCGGCGGGAAGATGTATTCCTTCTGGGCGATGAACTCCTTCAAGATGTCGTTCTGGATCGTGCCCGAGAGCGTCTTCCAGTTCGCGCCCTGCTGCTCGGCCACGACGAGATACATCGCGAAGATCATCGACGCCGGCGAGTTGATCGTCATCGACGTCGTGATGTCGCCGAGCGCGATGCCGTCGAACAGCCGCTCCATGTCGAGGAGCGACACGACCGACACGCCGCACTTGCCGACCTCGCCCAGCGACAGCGGATGATCCGGATCGCGGCCCATCAGCGTCGGCAGATCGAACGCGACGCTGAGGCCCGTGCCCCCGGCCTTGAGCAACTGCTTGTAACGCTCGTTGGTCTCTTCAGGCGTGCCGAATCCGGCAAACTGGCGCATCGTCCAGAGCTTGCCGCGGTAGCCGCTCGGGTGAATGCCGCGCGTGTACGGGAACGTGCCGGGGTCGCCGAGGTCGGTCTCGTAGTTGAGGCCGGTCAGGCTCTCGGGCGTGTACACCTGCTCGACGGGATGCCCGGAGATGGTGGTGAACGACGTGCCCGGCTTGACGGTGTCGGAGGTGATGGATTTCACGCCGCCACAATTATATCGACCCGCGATGGTATACACTCCACTGCCCGGCGCGTTTTTGCAGGGAGTCTCGATGCTCAGGAAGCTTGCCTGGTTCTACACCGCTGGCTTTCTCGGAATCTTCATCATCTGCCATACGCCAGGGCTCACCGACGACGCGGGCCGGCTGCTTGGTCTGTTCCGGATCGATCCGATCGACGACTTCGTGCACCTGTTGTCCGGCGTCGCCGGCGCGATCGTCGCCTGGCGCGCCGTGTCATACATTCCGCTCTACTTCAAGGTCATCGGCACCCTCTATGAGCTCGACGCGATCGTCGGCATGACGATGAGCCGGGGATTGCTCGATCTGAGCCTGTTCACTCAAGGCGCCGGTCCGGCCGACTTCAGCCTGGCCAACTGGGCGATCAACATGCCCCACATCATCCTGGCGTCGCTCGCGCTGTGGATCGGGTTCGGCCCGCTCAGCCGGACCTCCGGCCGCTCCGCTCCCTGAGGCGCGTGCCGCGACGTCGACCCGGCGGCGTTCCAGGCCTGCGGCAAAGCTCCGCGCCTCGACGGCGTTTCGGCCCGTCTGGTCTGCTCCGCCGCATTTTCACGCTGCGACGGATCCTGGTCGCCGTCGTCCTGGTCTTCGTCATCGTCATCGGCGGTCCGCTGCTCTTCATCGCGACGCAGTGCTACGGCAACGGCGCGCAGAGCGCGAGCGAGCTGCCGGAACCAGTACGCACCCTCTCCAACTACACCCGCGCCGAGGCGTACACGTACCTCACGCTGCCCGAATGGCTCATCGTCTACAGCGGCGACGAATACGGCCAGTTCATCGCGCACACCGGCCCCAGCCGGTTTCCATATCTGCGTTCGGTGTTCCAGTACTGGAGCGGGTATCGCGCCGTCTGTCAGATCACGAAGCGTGAGTACCCGTTCGAGACCGGCTATCACGTGATGCTCGGCGTGATTGGCGCGAGCTTCACGATCGAACACGTCGTGAAGGGGCTGTATGAACACACCGTCGGCCGCGTCACGGAGTGGCTGTTCACGCGCGACACGCCGGAGGACGCGTACGCGGTGCGGACGGCGCAGGAGTACGGCACCTTCATGCACACCGTGCCGTGGTACGAGTTTCCGTTTGGCGCGCGGCTGGCTGGGCTCTGGAAGCAGACGCCGGCGTTTGGACCGCATTTCGTCCGCAAGTGGGAGCGACGGTTCGTGCTGACGGCCGAATACGGATCGAAGGCGATCTACGGCTGGGTAATCGGCACGGCGAGTGGCGCGGCGTACGGCGCCGAGGATCTTCAGATCCACGCCTGGATCGAAAATGTTCCTCCGGCGGTGTTCGCCGACACCCGCGTGCAGTCGGTGGCGCGGGTCGGTGAAACCGGCCACGTCGTGAGAATGCCGCGATACGAAGCATTCACGACGATTGCGCTGGCCCTCCACGCGCAGGGCGTGCGGTTCGTGAACATCGCCGGCAACGACGAGATTCTCGTCACGGCCATTGGCCCGGCGGGACGTGCCACGGACGTGTCCCCCGCGCGCCTCGCTTCGCGCATGCCGCTCCCCACGGACCGCTCGCGCGAGCGACTGGCTCTCCGCGTGCCCGTGGCGTCGCTCCACGAGGTGATCACTCGGCTGCTCGCTGCCGGCGTGGCGATTGAGCATCTGTATGACTACTGACGCCGCCGCGCCAGCGGGCCGGCGACGCTGGAGGCGGCTGCTGGCCGCCGCACTCGTCGTAATCGCCGTCCTGCTCTATCCGATTCGGAAGGTGGTCCAGTACGCGGCCGATCCGATCGGACCGAAGGATTGTCCGCCGCTCGACCCCGACGCGAACTCCGGCACGACGGTACTCCAACTGCCGTCAGGCGGAAACCTGCCGTGGGCCCAGCGCGGCGGGACCATCAACGACGCCAGTTGCCTCAACCGGACGCCGATCCATGGCATCGTCCAGGTGCAGACGGTCGACGACGTGCGACGAGCGCTGCAATACGCGTCGGCACACGGACTCAAGGTGACGCCGGCCGGCGTGAAGCACAGCATGGGCGGGCACGCGTTCGGCCGCGGTGCCCTCGTGCTCGACATGCGGCGGTTCAACCGCATGACGTTCGACGAGTCGCAGCAGGTCGTACGCGTCGAGAGCGGTGCGACGTGGCACGACATCCAGAACTCCCTGCACCCGACGTTCGCGGTGAAGGCCATGCAGTCGACCGACATCTTCACGGTCGGCGGGTCGATCTCGGTGAACGCGCACGGCATGGATCACCGCGCCGGATCGGTCGGACGGACGATTCGGGCGATGCGGGTCATGCTGGCCGATGGATCGATCCGGAACGTGAGCCGATCCGAGGACGCGGATCTCTTCAGGCACGTGGTCGGCGGCTACGGCCTGTTCGGCGTCATTCTGGACGTCGACCTCGAAGTGACGCCCAACGTCGTCTATAAGTCCGCCCGGCGGATCCTGGACTATGCCGCCTTCCCGGACGTCCTCGCGCGCGAGATCCAGCCGAACGCCCGCTACGGATTGCTCTACGGGCACCTGTCGACCGCACCGCAGTCGTTCCTGAAGGAAATGATCCTCTACACGTACGAGGAAGTGCCGGCGGCGGGGTCCACGATCGCGCCGCTCGGAGAGGTCAGCCAGATCAAACTGCGACGGCTGGTGTTCAATCTGTCACGGCACGGCTCGCTCGCGATGCGTGCAAAGTGGTTCGCCGAGAAGCACCTCGAGCCGCGGCTGGAATCGTGCACGGTCAGCCGCAACCAGGCGCTCGGCGAGGGCGAGGCGTGTCTCGTGTCGCGCAACGAGCCGATGCACGACTCGGTGCCGTATCTCCAGAACGCGCTGCCGGCGTACACCGACATTCTTCACGAGTATTTCGTGCCGCGGTCCAACTTCGTCCCATTCATCGACGGGCTGCGGGAGACGCTCGTGGCGTCGGACGCCAACCTCCTGAATGCGTCCGTGCGCGTCGTTCACCGCGAAGACATGTCGCTCTCCTACGCGCCGGCCGATGACATGGTCGCGGTCGTGCTCTACCTGAGTCAGCGGACGACGCGAACGGGGAATGAACAGATGGTTCACGTCACGCGACAGCTGATCGACCTGTGTACGGCGCAGGGCGGCCGGTTCTTTCTCCCCTACCAGCTGCACTACACGCGCGAACAACTCGACCGGGCGTATCCGGAAGCCCGTGCGTTCTTCGACGCCAAGCGGCGGATCGATCGCGGCGAGCTCTTCGTCAATACGTTCTACGAACGGTATGGGAAATGACCTTCGTGATACGCTCGGCGGTCGCGGCCGCCGCGAAAAACGGCCGATTCCACGGGTGACGCAGTCCATATGGCTCAAGACAAAAACATCTTTGGCGCGATGCTCCAAGAATTCGACGGCGCGGCGCGCCTGCTCGGCCTCGACCCGGGCATCTGGAAGATCCTCACGCATCCCAAGCGCCAGATCATCGTGTCCTGTCCCATCCTGATGGATAGCGGACAAATCGAAGTCTTCACGGGCTACCGGGTGCAATACAACATCACGCTCGGCCCGGCGAAAGGCGGCATCCGGTATCACCCCGACGTCACGCTCGACGAAGTGAAAACGCTCGCGGCCTGGATGACCTGGAAATGCGCCGTTGCCGGCGTGCCGTTCGGCGGCGGCAAGGGCGGCGTCATCTGCGATCCCTCGAAGATGTCGCAGCGCGAGCTCGAAGCCCTCACCCGCCGCTACATTGCCGAGATCGTCGATGCGATCGGCCCCGAAAAAGACGTGCCGGCGCCGGACGTCAACACGAACGAGCAGGTCATGGCGTGGGTAATGGACACGTACAGCATGCACGTCGGCCACACGACGACATCGGTGGTCACGGGCAAGCCGATCGAGATGGGCGGATCGCTCGGGCGCCGCGAGGCGACGGGACGCGGCGTGATGATCACGACCCGCGAAGCCGCCAGGAATCTGGGCATCGAGATCAAGGGCGCGACGATCGCGGTCCAGGGGTTCGGGAACGTCGGATCGGTGTCGGCCGATTTGCTCGCCGAGATCGGCGCGAAAATCGTCGCCGTCACCGACTGGAAAGGTGGGGTGTACAACCCGGCCGGCCTCGACATCGACGCGCTCATCGGCTGGACCACCCAGCACAAAACGGTGGCGGGCTTCCCCAAAGCCGAGCCGCTCGACGGCGCCAAGATTTTCGAGCTCGACGTCGATGTCCTCATTCCAGCCGCGCTCGAAAATCAAATCACGATGGAGAATGCTCCGAAGATCAAAGCCAAGATCATCGCCGAGGGCGCAAACGGTCCGACCACGCCGGAGGCGGACAATCACCTGCACGACCGGGGGGTCTTCATCATCCCTGACATCCTGGCCAACGCAGGAGGCGTCACGACCTCGTACTTCGAATGGGTTCAGGATCGCTACGGATACTTCTGGGAAGAACGGGAAGTCAACGAACGGCTGGAGCGAAAAATGGTCGAGGCCTTCAACCGGGTCCTGCTGACCTCGCTGAAGTACAAGTGCGACATGCGCACGGCGGCCTACATCGTGGCGATCAGCTCAGTGGCCACGGTCACGAAGCTCCGGGGAATGTACGCATAAAGAAACTTAGAACTCAGAACTAAGAACTAAGAACTTAAGAACTTAAGAATCCGAAGTTCTAAGTCCGAAGTTCTAAGTTCAAAGTTTTAAGTTCGAAGTTTCTTCTCACTCCCCCTTCGCCGCCGATCTCAGCATCATTGTCGCCGCAATGATCACAACACCCACGACCAGCCATCGGACCATCTTGACGTCCATCGAGCCCACGATGTACGCCGCGATCAGCACGGCGGGAATGCCGCCGATGGCGAGACCGAGCGCGGGTCTCAACGAGTAGGCGTGCTTCTGGACGAAGCGCGCGCTCGCGATAGGCATGAGAAAGGCACACGAGCCCATCATGATTGGGAAAGCGGCCTTCGCATTCATCCCGAGTAGCCCAATGAGAACCATACAGGGCGCGTACATTCCGAGGCCAAGCGTCATGAGGGCGCCCAGGAAAAAGTTGCCGACGAGCCCGATACCCAGCTTCATGCCCTCCAGTGCAAGTGTTCCTTCGCCGAGCCCGCCCGTAACCAGGGTGGCGCGACCACCCGAGAGAACGCCACTTTCAACGAGGTTGCGCCATGCGAAGAGGGCGGCAAGGACCAGCAAGGCTGACCCCATCCCGATCTGAACTTTCCGTTTTGGCCAGCTTGCGACAATGCCCGCGCCCAACCAGGCGCCTGCCACGGCGGCCGCAATCAGCAGAATGAGCGTCGTGATGTCGACCTCGATGATGAGCGTGTAAATGAAGGCTTGCACAATGGTCGGCAACGTGTGCCCGACATTGAGCGTGCCGGGAATCAGCCGGTCCGGGACCATCTTGAAGAACTTGAACATGGCCGTCGTCGGCGCGAACGAGCCGATACCGAGCGTGTCGAAGAAGTTGGTGACGAAGCCGAGCCCGAGCTGCGCGGCCGACGGGAATCCCCCGATCGTCGCCTCGGCCGGCACACCTGGTGTCCGACGAGCGCGGCCTGCGCCTGTGACCCAAACGCCGACGTAGAAGATGGTAAAGGCCGCAAGCGCCCCGAGGAGAGCCACCAGTAGTGACATGGGCGCGGATACTAAGGCTTGGCGACTGAAAAGGCAAAAGGCAGAAGGCAGAAACGTGGACGGTCCAGTTTCTGCCTTTTGCCTTTGCCTTCTGCTTTTTGCCTAGCCCGTGACCCGGATGGCCAGGAGCTTGCGCGTGGTGTCGCTGCCGGACGTGGCGGCGATTTCGATCAGGTAGTCGCCGGGCGGGAGCGCGCCAAGTCCGACTTCGACCTGGAAGGTCGCGGGTGACGCCCCGGCGGTTGGCGCCGGGAGCGCGGCCATCGACTCCCCGTTGCGATTGAGCAGCCGCATCACGATAGCCGGCGTCGTGCCGGCCGGACCATAGGCGTCGAAACGCACGAGCAGGCGTTCGGTCCTGGAGAAGATGCGCGACGCGGCTGGCACGGGCGCCGTGGCCGCCTTGATCAACTGAAGATCGCGCGCCGTGCGGCCGCGGAAGACGATCGGCGTTGCAATCGTCGGGCCGGGCGTCGTGAAGTCAGGCACGGAGAGCGTCGTTTCGGCGTTGTCGAGCCGCAAGCCGCGGGCGTTTTCGGCCACGACGCGTGCCCGGATCTCGCCCGGAGGCGCCTGGAACGTCACGGCCCCACCGGGCCGGCTCGCCTGCGGGTCTCGCGCGACCAGGCCCTTGAACAGCACCTCGCCATAGATTGATGTCGCGGTCACGTTGAGGCGATCGACGACCTCACTCGGATCCGGGGTGCCTGGCGTCGGCTCCCACGCCAGCGTCACGACCGCTTTGCCGCCCGCGCCAGCCTCAGTCCCGCGCGACGCGCCCATCCAGAGCATGACCGGCCGCCGGCTCGACGGCTCGACGACCTCGGCCAGATCGTCGAGCGCGGTCACGACATCCCGGGGCGCCAACGGCTTGGGCGGCGCGGTCGCACGCTCGGCATCTTCGACGGTGTACGCCCAATAACCCTTGCGCGCACGCACGTCCACGTCTTTGCGCTTCACGCGCACCTGAATCTCGTGAAACTTGCCGTCTCGCGGCGCGACCGACGTCGTGTAGCCCAGCAGGTAGTACGCGTTCGTGTCCTGCGCCATCCGCCGCAACTCAGGGACGGGATCGTTTCGATTGACGATGGCGCGGCCGTCGGTTTGATCGGCAATCACGCGCAGCGAGTCGAGCGACTCCGTCAGCACCTGCCGATCGGCCTCGGTTGCCACCCGGTCGGCCAGGTCGAACTCCGACGTCGCAAGCCCGCGCGGGTCAAGAGTGTAGATCGACGTGTTCGCGCGGCTGGCCGACACGAACAGCTGGCGGAACTGGTTCAGGAGATCGGCGGAGTTGAAGAACGCCTGCGAAGATGAGGGCGACACCGGCGAGCTGCCGATGATGTTGCCACTCGTCCTCACGCCCGGCGGCAGCGTGCCGCTCATGCCTTCGCTCACGAACAGCACGGTCTTCCGGCCCTCGCGTAGCGACCCAAGGTAGGTGCAGAGGCTCTCGAGCCCGGAAATCGTGAGCTCGTTTCGCATGCGCTCGAGCAGCTCGGGCGGCTGGAGCTGATACCGCTCTTCGAACGGGTTCCGCGGGGTGTAGTCGTACTTCCGGCCCTCGAAGTTCGCGACCGCTCTCGCTGTGCCGTCGTGATTGCGTGAGAACGTGAGCGCCCCGGCCGGCGTGAGCGGGTAGGTCACCGCGACGAGGTCCCTGGGCGTCAGCTGGCTGACGAACCGGCCGATCGCGTCGCGGACGCGGAGGCTGTTGTTGCGCCGGACGTGATAGTCGTCGAGAAAAATGGCGAACAGCCGGTTTTGTTCGTTGGCGGCCTCACGCTGCTGATCCTGGATGGACAGGATCTCGCGCGGCGCGGTCGCGTCCACCGTGTCCTCGCTGCGGACGAACTTGAAGGTCTCGATCTTCTGAACCTTGTTGGCTTCGCGGACTTCGAAGTCATCCGCGGTGAGATCCGTCACCGGCTTGCCCGATCGATCGAGCACGATGACGTCGACGCTGACCGAATCCACACGCAACCGGAACGTCGGCTGCTGCGGCGCCGGGTCCTGCGGGCGTTCCTGCGTGCGCGCGGAGGCCGACATCGCGAGCAACAGCAGCGCAATCGCGCACTTCGACCACCTGGCTACGTGCACATGGGGCTCCGGTCCCAATGATAACATTCGGTCCGTGACGCCCCTCCCCACCGACGTGTCGCTTTCTCCACTCACGTCGCTCGCGGAGGACGAACAACTGCTGCGCGACAGCGTGCGCGAGTTCGCGCTGGCGCAGGTCCGCCCGCTCGTCGCCGAGATGGACGAGCACGCGAAAATTCCGCGCGCCCTCATCGACAAGCTGTTCGACCTCGGCGTCATGGGGATCGAGATTCCGGAAGCGCTGGGAGGCAGCGGCGGGCGCTTCTTCCACGCCGTGCTCGTCGTCGAGGAACTCTCGCGCGTCGATCCATCGGTCGGCGTCCTCGTGGACGTGCAGAACACGCTGGTCGCCAACGCGCTGATCCGCTGGGCCAGCGCCGACCTGAAGCAGCGCGTCCTGCCCCGGCTGGCCGCCAGGAGCGTCGGCGCGTACGCGCTGTCGGAGGCGGGATCGGGCAGCGACGCGTTCGCGCTCCAGACCCGCGCCCGCGAGGACGGCGACGCCTACCGGATCGACGGCCGGAAGCTGTGGATCACGAACGCGAACGAAGCCGATTTCTTCATCGTCTTCGCCAACGTGAACCCCGAGGCCGGCTACCATGGCATTACCGCGTTCGTCGTCGAGCGCGGCATGACCGGCTTCACCATCGGCAAGAAGGAAGACAAGCTGGGCATTCGCGCGTCGAGCACCTGCGAGCTCCTGCTGGAGCACTGCCGCGTGCCGAAGGCCAACGTGCTCGGCGACGTGGGCAAGGGCTACAAGGTGGCGATCGAGACGCTGAACGAAGGCCGCATCGGCATCGGCGCCCAGATGCTGGGTCTGGCGGCCGGCGCGCTCGAACACGCGATCAAGTACACGAAGGAACGGCAGCAGTTCGGCAAGAGCATCGCCGATTTTCAGGGCGTGCAGTTCCAGCTGGCCCGTGCGGCCACCGAAGTCGAGGCCGCGCGACTGCTCGTCTACAACGCCGCGCGCCTGCGCGATCTTGGCCAGCCGTTCCTGACCGAAGCGGCGATGTGCAAGATCTTCTCGTCCGAGGTCGCCGAACATGTCGCGTCACTCGCCGTGAACCTCTTCGGCGGGTACGGCTTCGTCAAGGACTACCCCGTCGAGAAGCTCTATCGCGACGCCAAAATCGGGCAGATCTACGAAGGCACGTCCAACCTGCAGCTTCAGACGATCGCGAAGCAAATACTCAACTAACGGCCAAGACTCTGAAGTGATCGTGTCGGTACGTCGGGTACAACGGGTACGACGGGTACGTCGGGTCCCTGGAACGAACTGACGCTGGCCATCTTTCTAATCAAGAAGGATGACAAGGATCAGGTTCCTCGGACCCGACGTACCCGTCGTACCCGTCGTACCTGTTGTACCCGTCGTACCGACAAGCGCAATTCTCATCCGAGGATCGCCTCGGCGATGATCATCCGCTGCACTTCAGAGGTCCCCTGGTAGATCTCAGCGGCTCGCACATCTCGGAAAAGTCTTTCGATCGTCGAGCCGCGGCGGTAGCCGGCCGACGCCAGAATCTGCATCGCGCGATCCGCGGCGCGGTGGGCCGCTTCGGACGCCTGCAGTTTGGCCATCGCCGCCTCGACTGACGCGCGCGGCTGGCGGTCGCGTCCGTCGGCGGCGCGCCAGGTGAGGACGCGCGCGGCCTCGAGATCGGTGGCCAGATCGGCGAGCTGGAACTGGATCGCCTGAAACTCGCCGAGCGGCTGACCGAAGACGACCCGCTCCCGCGCGTACGCCAGAGCCTGGTCGAGCGCCGCCTGCCCCACGCCGAGCGCCTGCGCCGCGATCGCGACCCGCCCGCCCTCGAGCGCCCGCATCGCGACGCGGAATCCGCGGCCGACCTCGCCGAGCTTCGCGCCGGCGTCCAGCCGCACCTGCTTCAGTTCCAGATCCATACACCCGAGCCCGCGCACGCCGAGCGAATCCGAGGGCGTCTTTCCGAGGCCGGGGCTCTCCATCGGCACGAGAAACGCCGTGATGTTGCGCTTGCGCTCCGCGGCCGGCTCGACGTTCGCGAACACAATGGCGACGTCGGCCGCCTCGGCATTGGCCACCCAGACCTTCCGACCTGTCAGCACGTAGCCGGTGCCGTCGGCGCGCGCCACCGTTCGCTGGTTTGCCGCATCCGATCCGGCCTGCTCTTCCGAGAGCGCGAACGCGCCAATCGCCTCGCCTTTGGCGAGCGGCGCGAGCCAGCGCGCTTTCTGCTCCGCCGTGCCGAACTCGAGCAGCGGCTCGACGACGAGCGAGTTGTTCACGGTGAGAATGACGGCCAGCGTGGCGCTCGACAGCGCGACGGCTTCGACGGCGAGCGCGTAGCTCAGATAGTCGCGGCCCGCGCCGCCCTGCGCGGCTGGGATCGTGACGCCCATCAACCCCAGGCGCCCGGCTTCCTGCACGAGCGCGCGGGGGAACTCTCCGCTGGCGTCAATCTCCGCCGCGCGCGGAGCCACGCGCTCGCGGGCAAATTCCCGAATCTTCGAGACGAAGGCTTCCTGATCGCTGTTGAGCGCGAAGTCCACGGAGCAAGGGTATCAAGACTCCGTGCCTATCCGGCCACGGATTGAAACGCCGCGCGCAGCCGCTCGGCTGTTCGCGGCAGCTCTTCGGGAAGGACCCGCATCTCGCCGATCACGGACATGAAATTCGTGTCGCCGTTCCAGCGCGGAACGACGTGGAGATGCAGGTGGCCGAGGACGCCGGCGCCCGCCGATTTCCCCAGATTCAAGCCGACGTTGAACCCGTGCGGATGGTAGACGCTCGTCAGCGCGCGCTCCGCGGCCTGGGTCAGCGCCATCAGCTCGGTCATCTCGGCGGCGTCGAGGTCCGCGAGCCACTCGACGTGCCGGTTCGGCACGACCATGAGGTGGCCGTTGTTGTACGGGAACTTGTTCAGGATGACGAAGGCACTGGCTGCCCGGTGGACGACCAGCGGGTCCGGCTCGGGCCGCTTCAGCGCCTCACAGAAGATGCAGCCCCCGTAGGCCGTCGTCCCGGCTTCGGTCACGTAGTCCAGTCTCCAGGGCGTCCACAGGCGCTGCATGAACCGACCGAGCTATTGGGTTATTGGGTTATTGGGTTATTGAGTTATTGAGTTATTTTCTGTCGGGGCTTCAGACAACCGGCTTTCAATAGCCCGATAACTCAATAACCCAATAACTCAATTCTACTGAGCTCCATCCGGCCCGGCCTCATCGGTCGCTTTGTTGATGAGGTCCTTCAGCTCTTTGCCCGGCTTGAAGTACGGCACCTTCTTCGGCGGGACGTCCACCTTGTCGCCGGTCTTCGGGTTGCGGCCCTTGCGAGGCTCGCGACGCCGCAGACGAAAGCTGCCGAACCCGCGGAGCTCGATCTTCTCGCCCCGGTGGAGCGCGTCGACGATGCTCTTGAAGACGGTGTCGACGATGACCTCGGAATGCTTCTTGGTCAGATCGGAGACGCGCGAGACCTCCTCGACGAGCTCGGCTTTAGTCATTCACTTGATGTTTTTGAAGTGATCGCCCAGGGTCACTTCGGGCCGGCCGGTGGTCTCGGCATAGGCCTCCCAGTCGGCGCGGAATTCCGCGTCCTTGAGCGCGCGGATGCTCAACCCGATTTTGCGCTCCTCGGGTACCAACCGGATGATCTTCATTTGGTAGTTCTCCCCCGCGCGAAGCTCGAGCTTCTCTCCGCCCTGCGACGAGTCGAACTCCGAGACGTGGATCAGACCCTCGATGCCGTCGGCCAGCTCGACGAAGGCGCCGAAGTTCGTGAGGCGCACGACCTTGCCCTCGACGATGTCGCCGACCTTGTGCTGGTCGAAGAACTGCTTCCAGATGCCGGTCTGGAGCTGCTTCAGGCCGAGCGACAGGCGCTGGTTGTCGGCGTCGATGCTGAGCACCTGCGCCTCGACCGTGTCGCCCTTCTTCAGCACCTCGGACGGGTGCTTGATCTTGCTCCACGACATGTCCGAGATGTGAATGAGCCCGTCGATGCCCTCTTCGACTTCGACGAACGCGCCGAACTCGGTGAGGTTGCGCACCTTGCCGGTGATGTTCGAGCCCACCGGGTACTTGCCGGCGAGCTCCTGCCACGGATTGGTCTCGACCTGCTTCAGGCCGAGCGAGATCCGCCGCGCGCCGGGATCGACGCCGAGCACCATCGCCTCGACCGAGTCGCCGACGTTCAGAATCTTCGACGGGTGCTTGACGCGCTTGCTCCACGACATCTCGGAGACGTGAATCAATCCCTCGACGCCCGGTTCGAGCTCGATGAACGCGCCGTAGTCGGTGAGACTGACGACCTTCCCCGACACGCGCTCGCCAACGGGATGCCGTTCGATGACGTTGCTCCAGGGATCCGCCACGAGCTGCTTGTGGCCCAGCGAAACGCGCTCGGTGCCCGGGTCATACTTGAGGACGATGACCTCGATCTCGTCGCCGACCCGCACGACTTCCGACGGATGCGTCACGCGGCCCCACGACATGTCGGTGATATGGAGCAACCCGTCGATGCCGCCGAGGTCGATGAAGGCGCCGTAGTCCGTGAGGTTCTTGACCGTCCCGCGCAGCACCTTGCCGTCGGCGAGCGTGTCGAGCGTGGTCTTCTTCTTTTCCGCGTTTTCTTCCTCGAGCAGGACCTTGCGCGAGAGCACGATGTTGCCGCGCTTCTTGTTGACCTTGATGACGCGCATCCGGAGCTCCTGGCCCCGTAGCGCGTCGAGGTTCCGCACCGGCCGCACGTCGATCTGCGAGCCCGGCAGGAACGCGCGCACGCCGATGTCCACGGCCAGCCCGCCCTTGATCCGTTCGATGACGCGGCCAATCACGACCTTCCGCTCCTGGAAGGCCTTCTCGACCTCGTCCCAAATCTTCATCTTCTCGGCCTTCTCGCGCGACAAGACGACGTAGCCGTCGCGATCTTCGGTGCGCTCGAGCAGCACGTCGACAATGTCGTCGGGCTGCGCGGTCACCTGGCCGCTTTCGTCGATGAACTCTTCGATGGCGATGATGCCTTCGGACTTGAAGCCCACGTCGACGATGACCTCGGTCGGCGTGACCTTTACGACCCGGCCCTTGACGACTTCACCTTCCGCGATATTTCGGAAACTGCTATCGTAAAATTCCAGCAGCTTTGTGTAATCTTCCGGTTCGGCGTCGCCACCGTCCGGGCGTGAGGAGAATGTGGAGAAGCCAGCGTAGGTCTTCGCACCCCCTTGCAGGATTTGTGTTTTTCTTGTGACGTCATTACCCATCGCAGTCCGGGTCCTCCTTAAAGTCCAATTGCGGATAATTCTTTGCCGGATCGCAACTCCGGCAGGCTGTAGGATTGCTTCGCAGAGAGTGCGATAAGCATTGAATTATCCGGTACTTAAGGAACCGAGGTCAACCAGCCAGAGGGAGCCTCACCATGGCAGCCAGAAAAGCAGCGAAGCGGCGGCAGAGCCTGAAGCGGCGGGTAACCCATGTTCGGGCCAAGGGAGCACGCAGGTCCACTAAACGGGTGAAGCGACCTCGGCGCCACGCGAGGGCTGCACGACCTCGAAAGACCAGGAAGCTGAAAGAACCTGCCGCTCGACGGCCAGCACGCCGCCGGGGCGTCGCGAAGGCCCGACCGGCGCGTGCCCCACAACATCTCCGGCCGGCCCCCCCGCCGACCGCTGCCAAGATCGCGCCTCGGATTCGAAAGCCGGTGGCTCGGGTGCTGCTCGACCGCGAGCGGCGCCGCTTGTCCGAGTTGGAGCGGGCCGAGGCCGCGAAGCCCGTGCAGGACGACCGTCTTATCGCGGCTGCCCGCACGGGCCACGCCGAGCTGCAGCAGTCGCTGCTGGAGCATACCGAGACCAGTCCGACACTGACGGCTGGCGACGTCGACGCGAAATGGCAGGACGCCTACGCGGTCGGCGACGAAGCGCCGGGCGGTGACAACCCGACGCCCGATCAGGATCGGGTCGACGACATCGGGCGGGCGCTTGGCATCCAGTACCAGGACAACGAGGAGCTCAAGGCGGACGAGAAGATCCGGGAGCGCGACCGGCACCGGTGGGAGCTCGATCCGGCATCATCCGAGGACTGGCCGCACAAAGACAAGAAGTGAAGCGGAAGGTCGCTCACGCGGTCCGCTTGACCAACAGGTTGAACGTGCTCGGCTGACGATTGGCGTTTTCGATCAGCAGCGCGAGCTCGTGGGCGTCGAACTGGCAAAACCACTCGTGCCAGCTGATGGGCTCGACGGCGCCGGCCGGCGACGTGCCGGGAATGTCCAGCCAGATGTCGTCGGCCGTCACCGTCAGCCTCGCCTGGCGCCCCTTGCGGGCGCGCGCGGGTCGCGCGCCGCGCGCTTCGGCCCAGCGCCGAATCGTCTCGTGATCGGTCAGAACGTGTGCCATCTCCGTCTCCGCTTCTGGCGAAACCGATTTCGGGTTCGACGAGCAAGAGCAGTGCCGGCACCTCCGTTGCCCTGAGTAGAGGAAACGGCAAATGGAGGCGCTCATGGCGAACGTGCAGCTCCGGACGTGGGAAAAGGAAGACGAGGGCCGCCCGTGGGACGATGCGCTGGAAGAGGAACTGCGGACCGGTTGGGATCGGTATCCGGATCGCGCGCGACTATGAAATGCACGAGTCAACCTAGAACTGAGAACTTAGGAACGTGAACGGCTCGTCGTTCTTCAGTTCTGAGCTCTCAGTTCTCAGTTCTCAGTTCTCAGTTCTCAGTTCCAAGTTGCACGTAACACGTATCTAGTACCCTACCCCGACGTGGTCTGTTCAGCGACCGACGCGAGCGTGTCTTCGGCCTTCTGACGTCCGCGCCGAATCGCCGAACGGCCCTTGTCGACGAGATCCTCGACCGTGCCCGACGCCTGCTGGTACGCGTCGTTGGCCACTTCGCCGGCGCGGCGGCGGAGCCGCTCCGTGGAATCGTAGAGCTGGCCGCGCAGCTCCGAGCCCGTTTTCGGGGCGAAGAGCAGGCCGAGCGCGGCGCCGAGCGCCGCTCCGCACAACAGGCCCATGACAAAACCGCTGCTGTGAGCGGCGGCGTCTCCGTAGTAGGTGTCAACTTCGTGCATGACTGCTGCCTCCTTCGTAGGCAAACCTCTGTTCGGCCTCGACATCCGAGGCGTCCTTGTCTCGAGGTGAAAGTTTCGTGACGGTCGCGCGGGGCTTGTTGACGGTTCTGGCGGCCGGCTCGGCCGAGGTCCGTCCGAGCGTCGCCAGTCCCGCCTTGAGTCCGCGCATGATCCCCACGACCGGCCAGAACCGGCTCCGAACCACCGAGGTCGCGAGACTGACGCCATCCCCGACCCGCGAAAGCGTCCGGCGCATGCCATCGTCGAGGGAGCGCACGCGCGCCATGACGTCCTCGACTTCGTCGATGACCTGATGGGCGCGCGCCGACACGGGAGCGATGTGCTCGCGCGTGATCCGGTCGACCGTCGACTCGATGCGGTGATAGAAGCGCCAGGCGCCCACGAGCAACCCGACGACGATCAGAAGTTGCACGACACTCGAGATGGCAATCAGCGCGAGCCACACATTCGTCGTGGCAAGATCTGCCGGTGTCATATGGCCTGACGATACAAGGCGTGTGCCAACCCGACGGCGCCAAAGCGCGTTGAATCGCGTCCGCGCGCGCGACCATCACGCTACGCAGAGCAACGCGCTGGACACAATCGGCAATCGCGCGCCATGAGCGTGATGCGTGCGTACCGATCGCGCGTGAATACGCGCGGGTCGTCAGTGCGGCCGCTCTGGCCTCCGTTTTGCTCCTGACGAACGTTCGCGTCCCGCACAGTTGGGGCTCAATGGATCAGATTCTTCATCTCACACCGGCAGTCGCGGCAGGATTGGCGGCCACACTGGGCGCCACGCTGGGCGCTGTCGCACCTTTCCAGCGGCGGAGGCTGGCACTTGTTGCACATGGCCTTGTCGCAGCGATCGCGGCGACCTCGGTCGGGGGAGCGGCGTCAGTTCATGCCTGGAGCCTGCCGCGGATCGAGCCCGATCACGTGATGGGAGTCGTGATCGCGGCCCTGTGCCTCCTCGGCGCGACCACCGCCCTCCGGCGTCGTGAAGGCCTTCTGCGACATCTGGCATCGAGCGCGTTGCTGGTGCTCACCGCAATCGTCGGGTTCCTCGCCGGCAGCGGCGAAGTGGCGCTCGCGACTGGCGCCGCGCTCGTGGCGTTTGTCGCGCTCGCCGCCCCCGATCCGCCGTTGGTTATGCAGGCCCGGACTCGTCGGGTCGCCGTCAGCGTGCCGCAGCACAGTTCGCCGCGACTTCCCTGACACTCTTCACGCTGAGCTTTTTGAGAGCTTTCTCGGCCGCGTTGGCCGCGGCCGGAGGCGGCGGCGGCGCGCCGGCCTCGCTGATCACGCCGGTCACCGCGATGCGGTGATTGACGTGCTCCCCAAGCGTCACTTCCGCCGGTATCGCGACGAGGAGGAAGTCCTCCGGCAGCCGGTCACCTGAGGGCGTCGCCGTTGCGTCACTCGCCGCGGCGCTCCGGAGCACGAATACGCTCGAGGCGCTCCCGGTTCGCAGACATCCAGTCAGCGTCCGTTCCTGGGGCGGATCCTGGGAAACCAGCGCGAAGATGAGGGCGATCAAGGTCAGCATAGGCATTTGAGGTTTTCCTTGCTTGCGGGGCTGAAGCCCAGCCTTCACCGGTACATCTCTTACGACGTTCCAGCCTTCCCGCGGGCCGCTATCGCCGGATCACGAAGATGAAATCCACCCCGGCACGGTCGACGCGCGGAACCCTGCGGGAATCTTCGACGCCCTCGGCAAACGACGTCACGACTCGCAGGAACTGGTTCAACCGGTATTCGAACGACACCTGGCTCACGTCGTCCGATCCGAACTCGTGCTTGAAGCCGACGAAGAGCCGATCGTTCACCTGCCGCCCGACGGTCACCGTCGCGCCACTGCCGGCATCATCTGCCGGCTGAATCTCGAAGAGATCGAAGTCGAGCGCGCGGGCGACGGAGTCGGCGATCGGGGTGGCAAAGGCGCGCGCGGCGAGCACGCCCGCGCGCGCGGCCAGCGACACGCGCTCCGAGGTCTGGAGCTGATTCATCGTCTGGTTGAAGGCAATGAGCGACAGGATGTCGCCTTCGTCGAGCGGCGGCTGGCTCGACAGGGCGATCTCGGGCCGCTGCATCGTGCCAGTCACGTGCACTCGGGCCGTGACCCCGGAGATCTGTCGTTCGGCTCTGACGTCGACGAACGGGTTCAGCATCTCTTCGCCACCGAATCGCAGCTCGCTGTCGCGCAGGATTGTGAACGGGCGGCCCTGAAACGTGTACTGGCCGCGAATCACGACGAGCCGTCCCAGCAGCGTCGTCGGCCCCCCGCTGTCCTTCGCGACCGTGAGCGCGCCGCCCAGGGTCACATTGATATCGCCGAGCCCGACGGGCCCCCTGGCGCTCCGAAGATCGCGGCCGCGGAGCACGAGGTTGTCGGGAAGGTCGACCGTCACCGAGTACGAGGCGCCGGTTGACGGCGCGGATGCCTGAATCGCGTCTTCCACCTGCCGGGCCGGCTCGACCTCGACGGGCCTGTAGCCGGTGGCCGCGAATCGCTCGAGCAGGTCGCTGACTTCGGCGCGGCCGCGATCGACTCTCACCGTCCCTGTGACCAGCGGCGACGTGAGATCGCCCATGATGCGCAACTCGGGACTCACGCTGATTTCGCCGAATCGGTTGTGGAGCACATGAAAGTCGCGTCCGTTGACCGAGAGATTGAAGTCGCTCGGCCGGCCCAACGCGGCCACCTTCAGGCTGCCCACCACCGACGCGACGTGCCCGTCGTCGTCCTGGACGCGCAGTTGCTGGACCGTCAGTCGATCGCCTTCGACGGCCATCGCCGCCTCGACGCCGCTATAGATGACGTCCGTCGGCACCACGCGGAACGATCCGGTCTGCACGCCGACCAGTCCCTCGATCCTGGGCGCGGACGCCGCACCCGAGATCTGCAGGTCGAAACGGCCCGTGCCGGTCACCATGTCGACGTGGGACAGCATGGGCTGGAACAACGCGAGGTTGATGGTCGCGCTCTGCACGCGCAGATCGAATGGCGGTGCATCGGCCTTGACGGCGCCGCGCCAATTGACCGGCATCGTGCCGACTGCGGTCAGCCGGCCGGACGCGCCGGCTTCGAGCCGCACGTCGAGCGTCAGCCGCGGCCCCGCGAGGCTCACGCGGCCGCCGAGCGAATCGAATGCAACGCCGTCGACCTGGCCGGATGTGACCTGCATCTCGGCATCGATCCGGGGATTGGACAGCGCTCCGGAAATGCGCGCGGTGCCGTCCACCAGTCCAGAGATCTTCCGCGTCCCGAGCAGCAGGCGGTTCACGTCCTCGATCCTCAACCGTTCGACGCTCGCGACGAGCGCCGACTCCGCGCCCATGTTGGCGGCCGCGATCCCGTCGATTCGGATTCGCGAGTCGGCGCGAGCGAGCTGGAAGTTCTTGATCACCAGACGATCGGCGGCGTACTGCCCGACAGCCTCTTGCCCTTGCGGCATCTGCCACTCGATTTCACCGGCAAGCACGGACATGCTGCGGACGTGAATCTCGTGGTGCTCGGGATGCGGCACGAGGGACGCGGCGAAACGAAGCGTCCGTTCGCGCTCGGCCATCGTCGCGTCCACCTCGAGCCGCGTGCCGTCGTAGTTGAGCGTGCTCGTCACCTCGTCGATGCGGGTGCCGCGGACTTGCAGGAACGTGCCCGTGAGTGCGACCTGACCGATCGTGCGCTTCACGTCGTTGTCTGGAATGGTCACGTCGAACGTGCTCTTCAGTGACAGCGCCTCCGCTGGACCGACGGTCAGGTTGTTTGCAGAGAGCGTGCCGACCGTTTTCAGACTGCGCGCCGGCCCGGTCACCTGTCCTTCGATGTGCGCCGTGCCTCGAAGGGCCTGGGCGGTGAGCGACTGGAAGCTCTGGAGATCGACGACGTCGAGCACGTACTTCAGATCCGACTGCCCCTCGCCGGTGAACGTGATGCTGCCATTGGCGGTCAGACGTCCTCCGGGACCTCGAACGTCGAGCGCGCTGACACGCGCGACGCCGCCCCTCATCGCCGCATCGATCGTGGCCTCGTCAATGGTCTGACCGAACAGCGACGCGTTCGTGAATGCCGCGGTCGCGGTGCCTTCGACGGTTTCAACCGACAGTGGCGCGAGCACGTCCGCAACGACGACGTGCGCATCGATCCGGCCGTCGCCCGCGGCGTTGCTCGGATGCTCCACGCCGACTGACGCCGCCCTGATCGCCCGTGCCTCGCCGCGGACATCGGCGACGAGCCGACGACGCTCAAGCGTGACGCTGGCGTCCAGCCGATCGATCCGCGTGCTGGTCGACCCGTCGGCGACGCAGCCCCCAGGCGTCGGACAGACGACGGAGTCCACCAACGCGAGATTCAGCCTGGTGCTGGCGTCGACGAGCCTGCTTCCTCGCGCGTCGAGATCGATCGTCGCATTGAGACGGCCGTGGAGGCGGTCGAGCGCGCCCGCCGATGTTTTCACGAACGGCTTGAACCGGTCCGGGTCGATCCCGGTGACGGTGCCTTTGAAGGCGTACGCGATGCCAGGCACGCGCGTGTCGACGCGGCCGGTCGCGCCCTCGGCGATTCGAGCGCCTTCGAGGACGGAACCATCGAGGATGACGTCACCGCGCCAGGTTCGGGGCGCGATCATCGCGTCGTAGGCTCCGGCCAACACGCTTTCCATTCGGGGCACGTTCAACTGGCGCGGCAGGCGCCGCAGATCCAGTCCCGCGAACCGGCCCCGCGCCGAGAGCTCACGAGAGACGCGCTCCCACCGTGCCGCGGTCGTGAACGTCGCGCCGTACGCGGCGCCCGAGCCCTCGGCGGCGAGCCGGCCGGATCCGTAGGAGCCGCGCGCGCGGACGCCGCTCGCGGCGTAGCCAGCGATGGCGATGTCGGACAACGAGGCGTTGAAGCTGATCGTCGCCGCGTCGTACCCGCTCTCCGGGACCACGAGGTCGACGCTCGAGGTCCCCGTGATACGGCTCGCGAGGTCGGACCGGTTCAGCCACGGCGCGAGGTCGAGCCCGGCGACGCTGACGTCCCCAGCGAACCGGCCGACGTCGTGCTGGAACCCCCCGGTCACGAGTCCCGACACGCGGCCGGCCGCGGACTCCATCGCGAGGTTGACGGTCATCTTCTGCGTGGTGCCGCGGGCGCGCAGCTTCAGCGACGGCGACAGCGCCAGACTTCGCAGACGGGGTACGTAGTAGCCGACCTCGGAGAGCGCCAGCGGCTCCGCATCGAGTGAGATATCGAGATCGGTCTGCTCGTCGGACGACACGCGGCGGACTTTGCCGGTGACACGGCTCGCACCCGCCAGCATGTCGATGTCTTCGAACGTCAGCTCGCCTTCCCCGACGGTCGTCATGACTTGCAATCGACTCAAGACGAGACCGGTTCGCGCGTCCCGCGCGCTTCCGCTCGTCACGCGGGCGCGCAGCTGTCGTTCGGCATACTTCATTTCGGCGTCGACGTTCAGCGCCGCCAGCTCGCGTCGAGGCGTCCGGAGCGGATTCACGTCGAGCGAGCCGTCGTGAATCCGAAGCCGGCGGATCGAGATTGATCTCCCGGAGGAATCGTCGTGCGGACGCTCGCGCAGGAGCCGAAGGACGTTCCACCCGTCGGCGCGCTCGACCAGGTGAATCGCCGGACGCTCGAGCGTGACTTCGTCGAACACGAGTCCGCGGGTCAGCACCTGCCAGGTCTGGTACCGCACGGACACCGAGGGAGACGCGACGAAGGGCTGGCCGCCCTGCGTGAGCACGAGATCCTTCAGCTCGATGCGGCCGCGCGGCGACCAGCGGAACTCGCCGACCCGCACCTCGCCGTTCAACGCCGCGCTCGCGCGCGATTCGATGATCCGGCGCGCGCGCTCGCGGCCCCAGGCGGTCTGTGTCAGGCCAAGCGCGAGCAGGACGATCGCGCAGATCGCGACGATCGTCACCGCCAGCCAACGCGTGAGCCGACCGAGCCGCATGCCGTGCCTCAGAACGGGTGACCGATGCTGAAGTGGAGGCGCCAGAACCGTGTTTCCGGAAGGCCCCCGACCTTCAATCCCGCGATGCGCGTGAGCTGGATGCCGAGATCGGCGCGGACGATGCCGATGGGCGACATCCAGCGCAATCCGGGTCCGGCGTCGACCCGGATCCTGCCGGCGCCCAGCCCCTCGGCCGCCGACCAGACATTGCCGGCGTCGACGAACACCGCGGCGCCGAACGAGCCCCGCAACATCATGCGCCATTCGGTCGACATGTCCAGCATCGCCCGGCCGCCGACGGGCTGCCCGTCGGGGGTGAGCGGCGCGACCTGAAAGCGGCCCCAGCCACGCAAGGTCGTCGATCCGCCGAGAAAGTACCGCTCCGAGATCGGCACGGCGGCGGAGGGATTTGCGAAAATGGCGGCCGCTCGCGCGCGCGTCGCCCAGACATTTCGATCGCCGATCGCCAGGTACATCCGTCCCTCCGCGACCGCTTCGTCGTAACGATAGAGGCCGCCCAGCCACGGCGCCGCATGCTTGAGGCGCAGCGACAACGCATGACCGCCGTGGGGATCGGCGGGATAATCGACCGCCGTGCGCTCGAACTCCAGATACAGGGCCGCCAGCCGGCCCGTGCCGGTGCCGGTGGTCGGATCCAGACCCAGAGCGATGAGCTGCTCGAACTGGGTGAGGTCCTCGAGCGTCGCCGGATCGATCGTGAACCGCAACGACTCGCTGAGGAATCCCGCGCGCACGACGTGATCGATCGGCTCGAGGTCGACACCCCGCTCGGAGGCGCGACGCCAGGTGAGACCGAACCGCCCGCCGCGGCTGCGCGCCGTGTGCGTCGGCTCGTCGGTCCACCACGCGCCGGCGCGCGCGCTGAACGACACCGTGGAGGTCAGGAAATACGGCTCGACGAACTCGATCCCCGCGCCGCGGAGACGGGTCGAGTACTTCGCGTCCGTCGAGAACCGGCGCGCGTCGCCAAAGAAGTTGAGGTGCTCCCAGCGCGCGGAACCGCGAGGTCCGTCCTCGGACCCGTACCCCACGCCGAGTTGAAGCCGCGTCGGGCGGCCCTCGCTCACCGTCACGACCATCGGCACCGACTTGGCGGTCGCCGGGCCCTCCGCCTGCGGGTCGTTTCGGACGTGCGCGAACTCGAAAATGCCGAGCTTGCCCAGCCGCCGCTGGCTCTCGAGCACCTGACTCTCGCGGTACAGATCGCCCGGCGCAAACGCGAGCGAGCGCCGCACGAGCGACTCGTGCACCGACGAAAGTCCCACCACCGACACGTCGCCAAAGCTCGCCGGCGGCCCAGGGGTGGCCGCGATCGTCACGACGACACGTTTGGGTTGCGACCCGGCAGATTCGTGACTCTCGACGCGCGCGTGCGGGAATCCGCGATCGCGCAACAGAAAGGTCACCCGCTCACGGCTCGCGGCGACGAGGTGCCGATCGCGCGGCGCGCCCGCCTTCAGCGGAATCGTGTCCAGGGCGTCCGTCACTTCGGCGGGCGCGTTTTCGAGTCCGGTGAACGCCACGCGCTCGACGAGCAACGGCTCGCCCTCGTCGAGATGAACACGAAGACGCACGGCGTCGCGCTTCTGGTTGAAATCCACATCGACGGAGGTCACCCGCGCGTCTGGATACCCACGGTCCTTGTAGAACGCGGCGAGACGCTCGAGGTCGGCGTCAAAAGTGGCGCGATTGAAGTAACGGGGCCGCGCCCACGGCAGCCACCCGGTGGCCTGCGTGACGACGACGTCGGCCAGCCGGCTGCCGCTGAAAGTACGGTTCCCGTCGAAGGTGAGACTCGACACGCGGACATCGCCCTCGTTATGACACGCCGAACTGGCGACCGTCGCGATGACGACGGCCGCCAGCCAGCGATGAACGGGGAAGCGGGATCGGCTCTGCATCGATCTCGTCTGGGTCACACTGGCCGGACGAACGATCGTGAGACGCCCGCGCGGTCAGACCGGTTGTCGGCCGGAAATGATGCGGATGAGCAGGACGGCAACCGCGAGCACGAGCAGCAGGTGGATGAAACCGCCGAGCGTGTACGAACTCACCATCCCGACCAACCACAGGATTACCAGCACCGCGAGAATGGTCATCAACATGAGTGGCTCCTCCCGAATCAGGTCGGCTGGCCAGCCACCGGAAGGCAATACAAGACCCGTTCCACCCAGGGACATGGATGCCACGGTGCTTCGGAGGGCCAAGTTGGCAGCGCGGGACCCGAAGCAGGAAGAAACTTCCCGCCGAATTGGCCGGGTCAGCGCGCGCGATCGACGTCGGTCGGTTCCGGGGCGTGTGCCGCGTGCGATAGCGCGCGATCCACGAGGGCCTCGACCCGGCGGGTGACCTCGTCGATCTGGACGCCGGTCGTGTCGATATAGACGGCGTCGGGCGCCTTGATCAGCGGTGACGCGGCGCGGGTCCGGTCCGACCTGTCGCGCGCCTCGAGCGCACGGGCCACCGTCTCGGCGCCCGCGGACTGGCGGCTCAGGGCGTGGGCCGGGTCCCCGGCCCGCCGGCGGGCGCGTTCGTCGGGGCTGGCATCGAGATAGAGCTTCACGTCCGCGGCCGGAAACACGACGGTGCCGATGTCCCGGCCTTCCATGACGACGCCGCCTTGCTCGCCATATTGCCGCTGGCGGGCGACGAGCACCTCGCGCACAGGCGGATGCCGTGCGACGATGGCCGCCGCGTCGTCGATTTCCGGCGTGCGAATGCGGTCGGTCACGTCCTCGCCGTCGATGGCAATCCTTCCCTCCACGTCGAGCGCGGCATCGCGCGCCAGTTGCGCGACGAGGGCCGCATCCGTCAGGTCCATTCTGTCGTGGAGGGCCCGCCAGGCGACCGCGCGGTACATCGCGCCCGTGTCGATGTGGCGATACCCGAGCCGCCGGGCAATCGACCGGGCGATGGTGCCCTTGCCGGCGCCGGACGGACCGTCGATTGCGATAATCAACCGTTTCTGCTCTGTCATCACCGGGACGCGCGAGTGCATCTTCAAATTACCCGCTCGCGGGGCCCCACCCCCGCTCGACCTTCGACTTCGCTCAGGTCGACCCTGAGCTTGCCGAAGGGTCGCCCGCCCTGCGGCGCTCGCCGACTCGCTCTCCTCGGGCGGTCCTTCTATTATTTGCGCAATGTCGGCACGGCGGATCGTGTGGGCGCTCGCGGCTGTCGTCGTCGCGATCGCGCTGGCCACGTACGCACTCGCGCCGTACGCGCGAAGCGCCGCCCTCGTCGCGGACCTGGCCGGTGTGGATGCGTGGTGGCGACAGGTCCTGCCTGTCCGTCCGCGCCCGGTCGCGACTCGCGATCTCCTGATTCCGACTCGACACGGCCCGATCAGCTCCCGGGTGTACGAGCCTGACGCGGCGCCCCTCGGTAGTCTCGTCGTGTATCCGGGCATTCATGCGGGCGGCGTGGACGAACCGAGGCTGGTGTCGTTCGCCCGGCGGCTGGCCGGAGGTGGCGTCAGGGTCGTGACGGTGCCGCTGCCCGACCTTCGCGTCTACAGAATCACGACAGACTCGACGGATGCGATCGAAGAGACGGCGCTCTGGGTGGCCAACGATCCGCAACTCGCGCCGGGCGGCCTCGTCGGGCTCGTGGGCGTGAGCTTCGCGGGCGGTCTCACGCTCGTCGCCGCGGGCCGGCCGGCCTTGCAGAACAGACTCTCACTGGTGATCTCGCTCGGCGGCCACGCCGATCTTCCGCGCGTGATGACGTACCTCTGCACCGGCCGGCTGCCGGATGACACCACTCGCCCGCCGCACGACTACGGCGTCGTCGTCGTCCTCCTCGCATCGCTCACGCGGCTCGTCCCCGCGGACCAGGTGGCACCGCTCGAACGCGCGATCCTCACCTTTCTCGACGCGTCGAGCTACGCCGGGGTCGACCCGGCGCGTTCGGCGCAGCTTCTGGCCGACACGCGACGCCAGCACGACGCGCTGCCCGAACCATCGCACACGTTGATGACCCAGGTGCTGGCCAGAGACGCGCGCGCAGTGGGCCAGCGCATCCTGCCGTTCGTCGAGGATCTCGGAGGCGCGCCCGCCCTGTCGCCGATTCGTTCGGCCGCCACGACCGCGCCGGTGTTTCTGCTGCACGGGAGAGACGACAACGTGATCCCGTCGACCGAGACGCCGTTCGTTGCAGCCTATCTGCAGGCTCGCGGGAACACACGCGTGCATTGGCTGCTGACGCCACTGATTTCGCACGCGGATCTTTCCAGGGAACTGAAGCTGTCTGATGCCTGGCAACTCGTGCGCTTCTGGACCGACATCACCGAAACGCTCGAGCGTCGCTGACGTTGCCGCCGGGGCCCGTGCTCTTGTCGTTATCGGGGGCGCGTTCGCGGCGTGCCGGATCCCGTGAGCGCCCGAAGTTCGGCAGCCGTCAGCTCACGCAGCTCGCCGGGTCCGAGCCCCCGAGACGTAATCGTGCCGATCCTCGTTCGCCGAAGACGCCCCACCGGATGCGCGATGGCGTCGCACATCCGCCGCACCTGGCGGTGACGGCCCTCGCGAATGATGATCTCGAGCAGCGTGCGCTCGCCGGCGCGGGACTGGACGGCGCGCAGCCGGCGGACCTTGGCCGGCAGCGTGCGCCGTCCGTCGATCACGATGCCTCGTCGCAGCCGCTCGAGATCGCGCTCGTCCGGCGTGCCTTCGACGAGCGCTTCATATGTCCGATCGAGCTGGTAGCGCGGATGCGTCACTCGCTCGGCGAACTCGCCGTCGTTGGTCAGAATGAGCAGCCCCTCGGAATCGAAATCGAGCCGGCCGACCGGATAGAAGTAGCCGCCGATGCCCGCGCGGGCGACCAGATCGACAACGGTCGGGCGCCCCTGCGGATCGGAACGCGTGCTGACGATGTTTCGCGGCTTGTTGAGCAGAAGATACCGTCGAACCGGCGCCGCTTTCAGCCGGCGGCCGTCGACCTTGATGTCATCGCGATCCGGATCCGCCTTGGTGCCGAGCTCGGCGACGACGTGTCCGTTCAGCGTGACCCGCCCCTGACGAATCAGCTCGTCGGCGGCGCGTCGAGACGCCACGCCGGACTGGGACAAGAGCTTGTTCAGCCGGACCGATATCAATGCACGCGCTCTTTGTCCTCGGGACCACCGGCCGGTTCGAAGGGCAACGGCGACTGAGGCGCCGGGTCGGAGACCGCCGCCGGCAAATCGAAGCCGAGCAGTTCCGACATGTCCTCGACCTTCGGCAGGTCCGACAGATCGTTCAATCCAAACCGCTCGAGGAATTCGCGCGTCGTCCCGTACAGGAACGGCCGGCCGACCACCTGCTTCCGGCCGACGATTCTCACGAGCTTCCGTTCGAGCAAGGTCCCGAGGACGCCGGCCGTGTTCACGCCGCGGATGTCGGCAATCTCCGGACCGGTGACGGGCTGCTTGTAGGCGACGACGGCGAGCGTCTCGAGCGCGGCGACCGAGAGCTTCTGCGTCGTTCGCTCGTGAAACAGCCGTCTCACCCACTCGTGCAGCTCGGGGCGCGTGACGATCTGGTACCCGCCTGCCACTTCCACCATCTGGAGCCCGCCCGGGCGGTCGTACTCCTGTTGCAGTGCCTCCACGGCGGCGATGACTTCTTCCTTCGGCTCGCTGTCGAGCAGCTTGATCAACGTCTTGATCGTCACCGGCTCCGGCGACGCGAAGATCAGGGCCTCGACGATGGCCTTCAGCTCCGACATGGCGTTATTCTCTCACTGCTCGCGGGGCCCAAAGTCCGGTGCGCCTTCTGGCTTTACGCGCCGATAGACGCGAATCGGACCGAAGTTGGCCTGCTGAAACACGCGGACCAGCTTCAGACGGATCATCTCGAGCAGCGCCAGGAACGTCACAATCATTCCCGCGCGCGACTGGACGTCGGCGAAGAGGTCCTCGAAGCCGCAGGCTTCCGTTTCCGAGAGGCGGGCCAGCAGTTGCTCGATCCTCACCTCGAGCGGGATCTGCTCGGCGGGCAGCGGCACGACGGGCCGCTGCCGCGCGCGCTCCATGACCTGCCGGAACGCCGCCATGAGGCTGAAGAGATCGACTTCGATTTCGGGCTCGGGCGGCTCGCCGACCAGCTCGGCGATGCGTCCGTCCGGCCGGCCCCACTGCGCGCTTCGCTGGATTTCTTTCTCGTGCAGCAGCTCGGCGGCCGCCTTGAACCGCTGGTGCTCGAGGAGCCGCCGCACGAGCGCTTCGCGCGGATCCTCTTCCGGATCTTCCTGCGTGGGATCCGGCCGCGGCAGCAACATCCGGGACTTGATGTGAATCAGGGTCGCCGCCATGACCAGGAACTCTCCGACCACGTCGAGATTGAGCTCCTGCATGAGGTCGAGATATTCGAGGTACTGCTGCGTGATGAGCGCAATCGGGATGTCGTAGATGTTCAGCTCGTTCGTCTTGATGAGGTGCAGCAGCAGATCGAGCGGGCCCTCGAAGTTGCGAAGGCGGACCGGATATTCCTCGAGCAGGGACTCGAACTCGGCGTCCTGTGGATGTTCGGTCATCGTCAGTAGCGCAGGCGGACGGCGGCGCGCACCCGCTCCATCGTGCTCCCGGCCAGGCCGCGGGCTCGGCGCGAACCTTCGACGAGCACATCGCGCAAGTACCCGGGCCTGGAGAGGGCCGCGCGACGCCGCTCTCGCATCGGTTCGAGGAGCGCGTTGATCGCCACGGCGAGCTTGGTCTTCACTTCTACGTCCCCCACCTTGCCGGTCCGATATCGTGCCTTGAGATCCTCGACCTCGTCGCGATTGGCGTTGAACGCGTCGTGGTAGATGAACACCGGATTCCCCTCGACCGCGCCCGGAATGTCGGCGCGCACCCGCTTCGGATCGGTGAACATCTGCCGGACTTTTTTCGTGACCGCTTCGGCATCGTCCGACAAGTCAATCGTGTTGCCGTAGCTCTTGCTCATCTTGCGGTTGTCCAGGCCCGGCAGCCGCGGGACCGGCGTCAGGAGCGGCTGCGGCTCGACGAAGATCTCGCCGTAGAAGTTGTGGAACCGGCGCACCACTTCGCGCGAGAGCTCGAGGTGCGCGACCTGGTCCTCGCCAACCGGCACGAAGTGCGCGTTGTAGATGATCACGTCGGCCGTCTGCAGCAGCGGATAACCGAGGAACCCCAGATTCGAGAGGTCCTTGTCGGCCAGCTGCTCGATCTGCTCCTTGTAGGTCGGCACGCGCTCGAGCCACGGGATCGGCGTGATCATCTGGAGCAGCAGGTAGAGCTCGGCGTGCTCAGGCACGAGGGACTGCACGAAGAGCGTGCTCGTCTCCGGATCGATGCCCGCGGCCATCCAGTCGGCGACGTTGTCGAGCGCGTTGTCGACGAGGCCCTCGGTGGCCGCGTACTCACTCGTCAGCGCGTGCCAGTCGGCGACGAAATAGAAGCAGTCGTACTGGCGCTGGAGCTCGACCCAGTTCTGGAGCGCGCCGACGAGATGCCCCAGGTGCAGCCGGCCCGTCGGTCGCATGCCGGAAACCACACGTTTACGCGTCATACGACGAGCAGCGAGTTCACGAGACTCAGGACCGGCCGGACGATGGCGCCGACCACGCCGGTGAGCAGCATCGCGTAGAGAAGAAGGAAGCCCCAGGGCCGCAGCTGCACCCACAGGTTCGCGAGCTGAGGCGGCAGGATGCCGATCGCGACGTTGCCGCCGTCGAGGGGGGGAATCGGGATCATGTTGAATACGGCCAGCAGGACGTTCGTCGCGATTGCGTTATAGAGCACTAGGCCGGCTCGCCCGATCTCGTCCTGGCTCGCGCCGCCCGGGTGGACCAGGAAGAAAATGACGGTCAGGCCCGCGGCCAGAATGAGATTGCTCACGGGGCCGGCCAGGGCGACGATGGCGAAGTCGCGGCGCGGCGACCGGAGATTCCGGGGATCGACGGGCACGGGCTTCGCCCAGCCGATCAACGGAGCGCCCGTCGTCAGCGCGATGAGCGGAAACAGGACGGTCCCAATCCAGTCGATGTGCGCGAGCGGATTGAGCGTCAGCCGTCCCAGCGTCCGCGCTGTCGGATCCCCCAGCCGGTCGGCGGACCAGGCGTGCGCGGCCTCGTGGAACGACAGCGACAGAATCAGGATGACGAACGTCGGAATCAGGAATTCGAGCGGCGGCAAGCGGACAGATTATCCCCCAAAGTGCCTGATGACCGCGTCGGCGGTTTTCGCGCCGACGGCGGCTTCGAGATCCTGGCGGCTCGCGCGGCGAACGCCGGCCACCGATCCGAATGTCGTGAGCAGCTGCCTGCGGCGCCGCGGACCGACACCAGGCACATCGTCCAGCGCCGAGCGCAAGTCGCGCTTCGTCCGCGAGCGGCGATGGAACGTGATCGCAAACCGGTGCGCTTCGTCGCGGATGCGCTGGATCAACCGGAGCGCGCCCGATTCGCGCGGCAGCGCCAGCCCCTCGACACGATCGCGCGTGAACAGCAGCTCTTCCTGCTTGGCAATGCCGACCGCCACCAGCCGATCGAGCCCGACTTCTCTCAGCGCCGCGTACGCGGCCGTCAACTGACCCTTCCCGCCGTCAATCAGGATCAGATCCGGGAACGGCCCCCCATGCTCGAGGACGCGTCGGTACCGGCGCAGCACGACTTCGTGGATCGCGGCAAAATCATCGGGAATCGATCGATTAATCGTCCGTTCCCCTTTCACCTTGAATTTTCTATATTCCCCTCGCCTCATCCGCCCGTCGACCGCCACGACCATCGCTCCGACCGTGTCACGGCCCTGCAGGGTGGAAATATCGAAGCATTCGATGCGGCGCGGAAACGACGGCAGCGCGAGCACATCGCGCAGCTGATCGAGCGCCTCGAACGCCAGGCCGCCGCCTTCGCCGAAATGTGACTGGTAGGCCAGGGAGGCGTTCCGCGACGCCAGGTCCAGCAGTCCCCGCTTGTCGCCCCGGCGCGGCACCTGAATGCGGACGCGACGTCCGGCGCGCTCGGTGAGCCAGCCCTCGATCATCTCGCGATCCTCGACCGGCAGCTCGGCCGGGATATGGACTTCGGGCGGCGGCTCGCGGTCGGCGTAGAACTGCTGCACGGCGGCGGTGAGGAGGTCGGCCTCGGTCGCCGCGACGCCGGCACCCGCGGCGTCCCGCGGACCGCCGCCGGAGGCTTCCGGCCTGAGTGGATCGACCAGCCGGGTGCCCAATCCATCCGTCGTCAGCTCGCATCGATCGACGACCCGGCCGCGGCGGACCTGAAAGATCGTCACGACCCCGCCCGCCGACCCGACCCTCACGCCAAAGGCGTCGCGGTCGCCCATCGCCGGCGTCTCGACGGTGTTCCGGCGGTCGCGCACCGTCTCGATCGTCCGGATGGCGTCGCGCAGGTGCGCCGCGCGCTCGAACTGTTCCTCGGTCGCGGCTTCCGTCATCTCCCGCCGGAGATCCCGGATGAGCTCGTCCTGCCGTCCTTCGATCAGCAGGCGGGCCTGATCCACCGCGCGGCCGTAGCGCTCGATGCTGCAGATCGTCTCCACGCACGGCGCGAGACAGCGATGGATGTCGTACTCGAGGCAGGGCCGATCGCGCCGGCCGTCGATGATCTCGTTGCAGGAGCGAATACCGAAGAAGCGGTGCGCCAGGCTCATCGTGCGGCGGGCGACGAGCGCCGGCATGAACGGCCCGGCGTAGACATTGCCGTCACGCTCGACGCGCCGGGCCACGAGCAGCCGGGGCGCGCGCTCGGTCGTCGTGAGCTGGAGGTACGGATACGTCTTGTCGTCGCGCAGCAGGACGTTGAAGCGCGGGTTGCGCTGCTTGATCAGCCGGTTTTCGAGCGCGAGGGCCTCGACCACCGAGTCGGTCACGACGACCTCGAGGGAGGCGGCGTCGCGCAGGAGCGCGTCGATGCGCGGACTGATGCCCTTGGCGCCGAGATACGACCGGACGCGATCGCGCAGGACGCGCGCCTTGCCGACGTACAGCGTCTCGCCCGCGTCGTTCAGGAAGAGATAGACGCCCGGTTGCTGCGGCACGCGCGCGATGCGGGCCTTGAGATCGTCAATGGCCATGGGCTACGATCCGGCCGGGTTTTCGGTTGGCCTTCCTCGCACCCCGACCCTCGTGACCTTCACTGGCGCCGTCGGCGCAGTGTTCAACTTCCCGCTGCGGCTCATCATCGCAGCGTGTGTCCGGCTGCGGATCCATCCAAATCTTCTCACGTTCACGGGCGTCCTCATCAACATCTGGGCCGGCTGGCATCTGGCCCAGGGCGAGTTCTTCACCGCGTTCTGGATCATGCTCGGCGCCAACGTCTTCGACTTCATTGACGGCAAGGTCGCCGTCGAGACCGGCAAGATGTCCAAGTTCGGCGGCTTCTGGGACTCGGTCATCGATCGGTTCTCCGACCTGGCGCTCTCGGTCGGCCTCATCTGCCTCTACTCGTCGCTCGGCCGCACCGACTACGTGCTCATCACGTCGATCGCGATGGTCTTCGCGACGATGACGAGCTACACGCGGGCACGTGCCGAATCGCTCATCACGAAGTGCAAGGTTGGCTTCATGGAGCGCCCGGAGCGCATCGTGCTCTTCATGATCGGCGCGCTCACGAACCGCATGGCCGCGGTCATGTGGGTCATCGGCGTCCTGTCGATCGTCACCGTCGTCAACCGGATTCAGTACACCTATCTCGAGCTCAACGGCCGGCCGCAGCCGCGCGGCACGGGCCTCGCCGGGATGCTGGTGCGGGCCTTCTACTGGACCGACGACCGGGCGACCCTGCCCTACGACCTCTGGGTGATCGCGATTCTGGCGTTCGTCTGGCTCACGCCGCCGCGCTGGCTCGGCGATCCGATGGCCCCGGTTGGCCAGGGGCTCATAGAATGGCTGATGGCGTCAATCTGAAATCTGGAATCGGGAAGCTGCAATCTCAAACTGGGAATCTGGAAATCTGGGAATCTGAAATCTATCTGGGGATTTTAAATTCTATCTGGAATCTGGAAACGGAAATCTGAATCTGAAATCGCGCTCGATTCCCCGATTCCCAGATTCCCCGATTCTCGATAGATTGAAGATTCCCCGATAGATTCCAGATTCCCAGATTCCCCGATCACCGGTTTGAAGATTGCAGATTCCCAGATACCAGATTCCAGATTGACACGGCTCAATCCGCCATTCCCCCCAGCGTCGGATCGAAGCAGTGCCGGCACCGCGCCTCGTAGGTGCCGGACGCGCCGACCAGAACGCGCTCCTTCGACGCCACGAGCCGCTGCGTATGGTTGGCCGGGCCGCCGCAGACCATGCAGATCGCCAGTGTCTTCGTGATGTATTCGGCCGTCGCCAGCAGCTGCGGCATCGGCTCGAACGGCTTCCCGAGATAATCCTGATCGAGCCCGGCGACGATCACGCGCTTCCCCTGCCTGGCCAGATCGTCGCAGACGGCCGGCAGCTCGGCGTCGAAGAACTGCCCCTCGTCGATGCCGATCACCTCGGCATCCGGCCGCACGCGCTCGGCCAGCTCGCGCGACGTCCGGACGTTCTCGGACGAGATCTTCATCTCGCTGTGCGAGACGATCTCCGCCTCGCTGTAGCGATCGTCGATCGCCGGCTTGAAGATCTGCACCTTCTGACGCGCAATCTGCGCGCGCCGCAGCCGGCGAATGAGCTCCTCGCTCTTGCCGCTGAACATGCTGCCGGTGATGACTTCGATCCAGCCGGATTTGGATGTCTGGTGATACTCCATAAGAAAACTGAGAACTCAGAACTGAGAACTCAGAACTTAAGACCTGCGCCCGAAAACCAATAGATCCAGTTCTAGGTTCTCAGTTCCAAGTTCTCAGTTGAAACGGCTCTAGACCCGCGACTGGTATTCCCCCGTCTCCGTGTTGATCCGGATGACGTCGCCCGTGCTGATGAACGACGGCACGTTCACGACCAGGCCGGTCTCGAGGGTCGCCGGCTTGACTTGCGCCGAGGCCGTCGCGCCCTTGATCCCTGGCACCGTGTCCGTCACTTTCAGGTCCACGGTGAGCGCCAGGTGGATCCCGACCGGCTCGGTTTCGTAGAACTCCACGTGGATCAGCGACTCAGGCAGGAGGTACTGCGCGCTGTCGCCAAGGATCTCGCGCGAGAGATGCACCTGTTCGTAAGAGGACGTGTCCATGAAGTAGAACACGTCCCCGTCGCGATACAGGAACTGCATCTCGCGCTCGTCCAGCGTCGCGCGGTCGACGTCATCCTCGGACCGGAACTTGTGGTCGATCAGCCGCCCCGACCGGATGTCCCGAAGACGGCACTGGACGTGGGCCCGCTTGTTGCCCGGCGTGAGGTGGTGCAGGTCGAGCACGCGGTACAGATCAGCATCGAGCTTGATCAGCATGCCCTTGCGAAGTCTGGTGGCTTGAATAGAGCTCATAAGGCGCGGATTTGTCGCAACTCCGAACTCTCGATGCTAACACGAGCGAAATCCAGGGTTCCACCGCGCCGCGTCTCCACAAACCGCGCTAGTATCGTTCTATATGCCCTGGGATCCGATGCGCGACCTGCTCACCATGCAGGAGCGTCTCGAGAGCCTGTTCGGCCGGACGATGCCCGGGTGGGTCCCCGCGGTGGACCTGGCCGAACTGCCGGATCGGTACCGGTTGACGGTTGAGCTGCCCGGCCTGCGCCGGGAGGACATCCACGTCGACTTCCTCGACGGCACCCTCACCATTCGCGGTCAGCGCCCCGGCCTCGCCTGCTGTCCCGAGCGGTATCAGCAGCTCGAGCGCGGCCAGGGACAGTTCTCGCGATCGTTCCGGTTCGCGACCGCCGTGGACTCCGAAGCGATTGCCGCGGACCTGGCCGACGGCGTGCTCACCGTGCAAGTCCCCAAGGCGACGATTCCCGATCGCCAAATCGAGATTGGATAAGTCATGTCGATCAAGACGGTGTTCGGCGCGCTGGTCCTTGCCTGCTTCATCGCCGGCCTCGTGGTGTCGGCCAGGTTAGCGCCGACGTCGCCGAGTGTGGCCGTGCCGCAGCCTGAAGGCGACCAGGCGCGCCCCGCCGCCCTCCCTGGCTCCATTCCCGGCAACCTGCCGGATCTGAGCACGGTGGCCGAGCGCGCGCTCAAGGTCTCGGCCAACATTTCGTCCACGACGGTCATGGCGCCGCCAAACGACCCGATCTACCGGTTCTTGTACGGCCGGCAGGAACAGAAGTCGCAGAGCGTCGGATCCGGCGTCGTCGTCTCGGCCGATGGCTATGTCCTGACGAATACTCACGTGATTGGATACGCGGGCGCGGACATCCGGGTCACGCTGCCCGGCGGCCGCGAGATGCAGGGCAAGCTCGTCGGGATCGACGACGTGAGCGACCTCGCGGTGGTCAAAGTCGATGCGCAGAATCTCGAGACGCTGCCGTGGGGCGACTCCGGCAAGCTTCGCGTGGCCGAGTGGGTGCTTGCGATCGGCAACCCGTTCCAGCTGAGCGGCACCGTCACGCTGGGCATCGTCTCGACCGTCAACCGCTCGGCGACTCAGGTCGGCGGCTACACGGACTTCATTCAGACCGACGCCGCGATCAATCCGGGCAACTCCGGCGGTGCGCTCGTGAACAGCCGCGGCGAGCTGATCGGCATCAACACGATGATCTACTCCGAGACCGGCGGCTATCAGGGCATCGGCTTCGCGATCCCGTCGAACATGGCCCGCCGGATCATGGACGAGCTCAAAACCAACGGCACGGTGCCCTGGGGATCGATTGGCAGGGTGGTATGGGTTCCGGTTGATCGCACGACCGCGCAGCGAAATGGATTTGGCGACGTCAGCGGCGCCTACGTCCGGAGCCTCCAGCGCGGCTCGTCGGCGCATCGGGCGGGTCTCCTGCCGGGCGATCTCGTGATCGGGGTGAACGGGCAGGAAGTCAAAGATCCGGACCAGATCGACCGCGTCGTCGTCGAGTCGAAGGTGGGCACCCGGTTGAAGCTGGATGTTCTTCGTGAAGGACGGCGACTGACGCTCGACATCCCGATCGTCAGCCGGCAGCAAGGACAGCCCCGGTAATTCTGCCGAGGCACCAGCACCGCATCAGGACGACTTCGATACACACGCGTTCCCATCCCAGTGACACCGCCACTGCCGGTCCGTGCCGACCCGGATGCCAATCCGGGATGACCACGCGAGCTGCGCCGGCACGATGCCTCGGTCTTCGATCCGCAGCGCGCTGCTCATGAGATCGGCGGTGTTCTGTCGGAGCGTGATTCCCAACGCGACCGTCAGGTTCCCGGGACCGCGGCACAGATGGTCCTGATCCAGCCGGCCGTTCTTCCGCGCGCGCCGGCGCCGCATGAGGTCGATCCCCTCGATCGGCGTCAACGCGCGAATCAGAATCGCGGCCGGTGAACCCTCGGTCTCCGTGACCGCGTTCACCAGGTAGTGCAGTCCGTAATTGAGATAGACATACGCGCGGCCCGGCGGACCGTACAGCGGCGCGTTCCGCTTCGTCGGCCCGGGTGCGGCGTGACACGCCGGATCCGACTCGCCGATGTACGCCTCGGCCTCGACGATCACGCCGGCCGCACGCCGGCCGCGCACCTCGTGCACGAGCACCTTGCCGATCAGATCCTCGAGGACGTCGAGCGTGGGGCGGCCGTAGAAGGAGTAAGGCAGGATGCCGGAGCCGGTCATCGTTTCAAACGCGCAATCGCATCCGCGGCTGTGCGTCTGACCCGTTCATCCCGATCTCCGAGGAACGATTCCACCCAGCCGATCTCGTCGCGCGTTCCGATAAACCCTATCAGATGGACGAGGTCCGCGCGGTGGCGGCTGTCTGTCGCGACGTCGAGCGTCGCGCGCACGCCCGGTAGAGCGGGCCGGCCGATTTCGAGCAGATAGTCGCGTGCCTGCGCGCCGTAGTCGCGCAGGATCATGTGCGCGGCCAGGACGTGCGTCTGCGAGTCGCCGAGCCGGTCGACGGCGAACGCCGCCGCCAGCTTCACATCCTGCGCGCGGTCGGTTTCCTGCAGCCCGCGGAGCGCCTCCAGCGATTCGTTGTCTCCCAGCCGGCCAAGCCCTTCGGCCGCGGCGCGCCGCATCGCAGGGCGCCGATCGGTCAGGCGCGTGCGAAATTCGTCGCGCGATTGAGCATTGCCCAGGCGCGCAAGCGCGAGCAGCGCCTGCGCGGGCACGTCGCCTTTCCCACGCGACAGCAGATCGTGGATCGGCGCGACGGCTCGGTTCTCACGAATGATGCCCAGCGCTTCCATGGCGAACTGGCGGACGACCGGGTTGGAATCGGCCATGCCGGCGAGCAGCTTCTCCGCGCCGGCGGCGGCGCGCAGCCGCGCGAGAACGCGCGCGGTCGCGGCGCGGATGATCGGATCGTAGTGATCGAGCTCCTCGGCCAGCGCCGTGGCCTGGGCCGACGCCAGCGGCGCCTCGGCGATCGCGCCAAGCGCGTGGACCGCGTCGAACCGAATGCGGGCGTTCTCGTCGCGCATCGCGGCGATCAGCCGATCGATGACGACGGCGGGCGCCGGCGCCGCCGCGCGCAGCAGCGGACCGGCCTCGAAAGCGTCCTGCGCGGGACTCTTCGAGCCGCCAAATCCAAGGATCCGGACGCCGCCGCCACGATCAATGAGGAAGAACCCGAGCTCTGCGTCGATCGCGGCCGATTGCACGCGATCGTCGGGATCGAGCAGCAGCGCGGCCACCGGCTCGGCCGCGGCGACGTAGCCCGCCTCGCCCAGTTGCTGCGTCGATTTCAGCCGGATCAGCGGATCGGGATGCCGTAGATTGCGAATGACGTCCTGCCAGCCCGCCTGGGCGGAGACCGCCGCCGCGGCGCCAAGGATCGTGAGACCAACAGAAATGCAACGTGACTTCATGCCCTGCGACACACCTGCATCACATGTCGGCTGGGAAACGGCGCGACTGCAGTTGCGGCCTGCTAGGGCCGTTCTCACGTCCACATCGTGCAAGACCGCGTGGATCGCGAGACATTCGGCCGAATTCCAACCAGTTGCCCGCCAGAGGAACGTGAGAACGGCCCTAGGCGTGATCGGCGAAGGCGTGATCCCGGCCAGCCGCGAGCACACGGCGCAGGTGCTGGCCGGTATATGACTCCTCGACGTTGGCGACCTGCTCGGGCGTGCCCTTGGCGACGACGTAGCCGCCGGCGTCCCCGCCCTCGGGTCCGAGGTCGATGATCCAGTCCGCGGTCTTGAGGACGTCCAGGTTGTGCTCGATCACCAGCAGGCTGTGGCCGGCCAGGAGAAGTTTTCTGAACGCCGCCAGCAGCTTGACGATGTCGTCGAAATGGAGACCCGTCGTCGGCTCGTCGAGCACGTACAGCGTCCGCTCGCCGCTGTGCGATCCGAGGTGGGACGCGATCTTGATCCGCTGCGCCTCGCCGCCCGACAGCGTCGTCGCCGGCTGGCCGAGGCGGAGATAGCCGAGACCGATTTCGTCGAGGACCTGAAGCCGGCGCACGACCTTGGGCGCACCGCCGAAGAACGTCAGCGCCTCGCGGACGGTCAGGTCGAGCACCTGGTCGACGTTGCGCCCCTTGTAGCGCACCTCGAGCACCTGCGGGCGGAAGCGCTTGCCGTCACACTGCTCGCAGGGCACGAAGACGTCGGCCAGGAACTGCATCTCGACGCGGACGACGCCCTCGCCCTCACACGCCTCGCACCGGCCGCCTGGAACGTTGAACGAGAAGTGACTCGCGGTGAGGCCGCGCGCGCGCGCGTCCTTCGTCGCCGCAAAGAGCTCGCGGATCGGATCGAACGCTTTGAGATACGTGACCGGGTTCGACCGCGGCGTCCGGCCAATCGGCTGCTGATCGACGAGCACCGCGTCGCTGATGAACTCGACCCCTTCGAGCTTGCGATGGCTGCCGACGCGGCGATCCCAGTCCCCTTTCGCGCGCTTCACCGCCGCGTAGATCACGTCATGCACGAGCGTCGATTTGCCGGAGCCGCTGACGCCCGTCACGCCGGTGAACACCCCGAGCGGGATCTCGACGTCGATGTTTTTCAGGTTGTGCTCGGACGCGCCGCCGATGCGCAGGCGCTGAAGGCCCGGTTTGCGGCGCGTCTGCGGGACCGGAATCGCGAGCTCGTCGCGAAGGTATTTCGCCGTGAGCGATCGCCCGTCCTCGAGCAGGCCCTGAACCGTGCCGGCATAAATGATGCGGCCGCCCTGCTCGCCCGCGCCGAGGCCGAGATCCACCACCGTGTCGGCCACGCGAATCATGTCGGCGTCATGCTCAACCACGATGACCGTGTTCCCCTGGTCGCGAAGCTGCAGGAGAATGGCGATGAGCCGTTCGTTGTCGCGCGGATGGAGGCCGATCGACGGCTCATCGAGCACGTACAGCGTGCCCACCAGCGCCGAGCCGAGCGACGTCGCCAGGTTGATGCGCTGTGACTCGCCGCCAGACAGCGTGGACGAGAGACGATCCAGCGTCAGGTAGTCGAGCCCGACGTCGGCCAGGAACCCGAGCCGCCGCCGAATCTCGCGCAGGACCTTCTCGGCGACCGTCGCGTCCTTCTCCGAGAGCTCGAGCGTCTCGAAGAAGCCGCTCGCCTCCTTGATAGTGAGCGCGCAGACGACATCGATCGTCCGGCCGCCGACGCGGACGTCACGGGCCTCGCGGCGCAGTCGCGTGCCGCCGCAGTCGTAACACGTGAGGTAGCCCCGATAGCGGCTCAGGAACACGCGGACGTGGACCTTGTACTTCTTGCGCTCGAGCCGGCGGAAGAATCCCTTGATGCCTTCGTAGTCGTCGCGGCCTTCGGTGACGAACTTCAGTTCCTCCTCGCTCAGCGTCCGCCACGGCACGTCGAGGCGGAGGCCGGCGGCCTTCGCGGAGCGTTTGAGCTGGGCAAGACAGCTTCGATAGTGCGGCTTCGTCCACGGCTCGATCGCGCCCGCGTTGATCGTGCGTCCGGCGTCGGGAACCACCAGGTTCATGTCGAGCTCGATGATGTTGCCGAAGCCGTGACAGGTTGGACACGCCCCGAATGGGTTGTTGAACGAGAACAGTCTCGGCTGCGGGATCTCGTACGGAATCCCGCAGTTGCGGCACTCGAACCGCTCGCTGAACCGATGCGTCGTCCGCAGCGCCCCCGCATCGTCCACCTCGATGGCAAACGCGGCGCCGTCGCCCTCGTGGAACGCGGTCTCGATCGAATCCGTCAGGCGCGAGCGCACATCGGGCCCGACGCGGAGCCGATCGACGATGACAGTCAGCGACGTCGCGTCGCGCAGACGATCCGAACTCGCCACGACTTCGTCGAGCGTCACCGTGCGGCCATCGATCAGCAGCCGGCCGAACCCGCGGCGTCGCAGGACGTCGATGCCGGGCGCAACCGGATCTTCGGTGAACGGCAACACATTGCCGTTCGCGGGGGCGTGGTCGTCATCGGCGTCGTGCTCGCGCTCGCTGGCCTCGCCGCCCAGCCGGACGCTCACGATCGGATAGTCGAACCCGACGAGCAGCCGCGTGCCGTCCGGCAGGCGCAGCAGCTCGCCCGCGACGACATCGGGCGATTCGCGCTCGACCTCGCGGCCGCAGCGGCGGCAGATCGTCCGCCCCACGCGCGCCCAGAGCAGCCGCAGATAGTCATGGATTTCGGTGGTGGTGCCGACCGTCGATCGCGGATTGCGAACGCTGTTCTTCTGCCGGATCGCAATCGCCGGCGCGATGCCGTCGATGCCGTCGACGTCGGGCTTCTCCATCCGCTCGAGAAACTGCCGGGCATATGCCGACAACGACTCCACATAGCGGCGCTGCCCCTCGGCGTAAATCGTGTCGAAGGCCAGCGACGACTTGCCCGACCCGCTCACGCCGGTCACGACAATGAGCTGGCGATGGGCGAGGGTGAGATCGACCCCCTTCAGGTTGTGGGTGCGCGCCCCGCGAACGACGAGAGCACCGGCCGGACGTTCGTCGGGCGCGGGCGTCAGTTCGGACATGATGATTACTGGTGCGTCTCCGAAAGACAGCCCAAGCGACCCATGTTACTACTTTTCGACTATGGCTCCGGCCGGCTCTCGACCATCTTCAGTGCTGGCGCAGGCGCTTCCGATCCGGCCCTTTGCCCTTTGGTCCTCCTCGTGCTATCCTGCCCCGGTTCACCCCCAAATATCCGTAGCGGCGCATAGATCCCTCCCTGTGTCTCATGCAGCAGTGACCTCACACCTCTTGCGACAGCGCCAGCTTTTGGAACTCTCAGTGGTCTGAGTCTCGGATTCCATCAGAGGATAGTCAGTGGCTGTACGGTTGTTCGTTGGCAACATGCCCTATGGGGCGACAGAAGCGGATTTGCGTGCGCATTTCTCCGGCGTCGGAGAGCCGTCGCAGATCGTCATCCCCGTCGATCGGGAAACGGGTCGCCCGCGTGGGTTCGCCTTTGTCGAGTTTCTCGATCGCGCGGTCGCCGAGGAAGCGATCAATCGCTTCAATCAGCAACCCTTTATGGGGCGCACGCTGTCGGTGAGCGAAGCGCGCCCGCGCGAAGCGGGCGGCGGCGGAGGCTTCCGACCGCCGGGCGCCGGCGGGTTTGGCGCCAGTCGCCCACCCGGCGCCGGGGGCTTCGGCGGGCCGCGACCATTGGGCGGACCTGGCGGGTTCAGACCGGGCGGTCCACCTCGTCCCGATCTTCCGAGCGGCAATCGGAACTTTGGTCCGCCGAAGAAGAAAAGCGCATCCAGCGAGAAGCGGTGGGAGAGCAAGGAACGCGGCCCCAAGGGTCCCATCAAGGAGCGGTACACCGGCCGCCTCGGCGGGCTCTACGACGACCCGGATGACGTGAGCACGCCGCTCACCGATTTCGACGATCCCGCGTCGACGTCGACCGCGCCGAAAGACAAAGACGACGACGACAAGTGAGCTCAGGAGGCACGATGGCGACACACCTCAAGGTCACCGCCGTGCTCTTCATCCTGGTCGGAGTCGTCCTCATCTGCATGGCCTTTCTCATGTCCCTGCTCTTCGGGGTCCTGGGCGGCGTCGTCGGCGCTTCCGGCGAGGAGAACGCCGGGTGGGCCGTCGCGGTGCTCGGCCTGAGCGGCGCGGCCCTGACGATCATGCTGTTGGTCCTCGGGGTTCCCTACATCATCTGCGGGTGGGGCCTGTATCGACGCCGCCGGTGGGCGCGCGTGATGGGCATCATCCTCGCCGCGATCGCGTTGACGAAGATTCCGATCGGCACCGCCATCGGCATCTACGCGCTCATCATCCTCTTCCAGAAGGATACTGAAGCGCTCTTGACATGAAGGGAGTGACCTTCGTTTCATCGCAGATGCGCGACGCGGCCCTGGGATCCAGCGGCCCACCCGACACGTCCACCGACCGCGAAGCTGAAGGTATCGAATCCGGGTCCTTCCACTGGTGCCCACGTCCGCCCGTCGTCGGTCGTGATATCGCTGCCGAGCGGGCCAATGGCGATGAAGGTCGCCGTGGTGCCTGGGCGATACGCGACGACTGAACGAAAGCCGGTGAGCGCGCGTTCTCGCACGCGCGTCCAGGTCGCGCCGCCGTCAGCCGTGACGGCGACGTTGTCGATCGCGTCAGCTTCCTTGGCGTAGTCGCCGCCGACGATGACGCCGTGCATGGCGTCGCGAAAGGCGATCGAATAAATGCCCGCGCTTTGCCCGGCGGCGAGTGGCGTCTCGGCAATCTGCCAGGTCTTGCCGCGATCGGTCGACCGCAACACGCGCGCTTTCGCGGCCGCGCCCGTGCCGAACCACACGTGGTCCGTCCCAACTACCGTGACGTTCGTGCCGCTCGCGGCAAAGGCGCCCTCGTTCGGCAGCGCGGCCGGCAGCCGATCGGCAGGTACCGGTGTCCAGGTGCGGCCGCCGTTCTCGGTCGTGATGATGACAAACCGCCCGGCGACCGAATCGCTCACGGCGATTCCGTGCCCGGCGTTCCAGAACGCCATCGCATCGAAGAACGCGTCGGGATCCTGATTGATGAACTGCTGCGTCCAGGTCGCGCCCGCGTCGACGGTCTTGTAGATACGCGACGCCGCTCCGCTGCCGATGCTCAGCACGTAGGCCGTACGCTCGTCGACCGCGTCGATGTCGCGAAAATCCAGACGATCGGTCGTCGGGCTGGGCAGACGCTGCCACGTGGCGCCGCCGTCGGCCGTACGCAGGATCGTGCTGCCCGCGCCGCTCGCCCACGCCACCTGGTCGCTCACCGCGCTGACGCCTCGGAGCCGGACGTTCACGCCAGACGTCTGCATGCTCCATCCGCCTTGCGGCGGCATGAGGGCCAGAACGGCGGTGAAGGTCACGACGGCGCGCGCGGTGGATGGGGACACGTGTTGGATTAAGGCGTGCGCCTGGCGATCACCCCGCCCTTCATCACGAGTCTGACCCTGCGAAGCACCGCGATCTCCTTCGTCGGATCGCCGTCGACGGCGACGAGATCCGCCAGGAATCCCTGCGCGACGCGGCCGATTTGGGTTTCCATATGCAGTACTTTCGCGTCGATCGAGGTCGCCGATTTGAGCGCCGCGATCGGCGGCATGCCGTACGCCACCATCAGCTCCAGCTCGCGGGCGTTGTCGCCGTGCGGGAACACGCCGACGTCCGATCCACTCGCAATCGTCACACCTGCGTCGAACGCGGCCTTGAGGCTCTGACGCTTGCGCTGGACGCCGGCGGGTTCGGGAGTCTGACCCGGCTTCCAGCCGCTGTACTGGCTGGTCGAGTGTCCGGCCGCGGCGGTCGGGCACAGCGCGACGCCGTGCTCCACCATCAGCTTGTAGATCTCGGGCGTGGCGCCGTCGCCGTGCTCGATTGTCTCGGCGCCGGCGAGAATCGCGCGGCGCATGCCTTCGGGGGTGGACGCGTGCACGACCACCGGACGGTTGAGGCTGCGCGCCGTCTCGACGATGAGCTTCATCTCGTCGAGTGAGAAAGTCGGCGTCGCCTCACCGCGCGGGCCGGCGCGATAGTCGCCGTAGACCTTGATCCAATCGGCGCCTTTACCCGCCTGCTCGCGCACGACGCGAATCAGCGAGTTGCCGTCGGCTTCCTGCGCGCCCTGCGGAATCTCCCAGATCGGCGAGAAACCCTTGGGCGCGTACGTCCCCGTCGCCACGATCGCGCGGGTCGTGACGAGCAACCGCGGCCCGGGCACGATGCCCTGGTTGACCGCCTGCTTCAAACCAACGTCGGCGTACCCGGCGCCCTCCGTGCCGAGATCGCGCAGCGTCGTGAAACCGGCGTCGAGCGTCGCTTTGAGATGGTTCACCGCGCGGGCGACGCGGAGCGATTCAGCCTCGAGCAGCACCTGATCGTTCCAGGACGTTTCGTTGTACGCGTGCAGCAGGATGTGCGAGTGCGCGTCGATGAGGCCCGGCAGGACTGTCGCGCCGGGCAATTCGACCACTTCGGCGCCCGCCGGCGGAGTGATGCCCGCGGCCGGTCCGGCGGCTTCGATGCGCTGGCCGCGCACGAGCACGGCCCAACCTTCGTGCAGCACCTCGCCATCGAAGACTCGCGCCGGTCTCAGCAGATATGAGGTCGCCGGCGTGCCCGATTCCCGGCCGCGCTGGGCGCCAACGACCGCAACGCCCGCGGCACTGATCGCCACGACGAGGCTGGCAATCCCTGCACCGGCGCGCTGCCGTTTCCGTGAACGGTTCGTGAAGTCGTCCGTGAACGTCACGTCGGGCACCTCGGGATCGCGCGTCATTGAAGGGAGATCGCCGGGAGGCCGGCAGCTTTCAGCTTCAGATTCAGCGCAGGCAGGTCGATGGTTCTGACGGCCTTCCACTGCGCCAGGAGGCGATTCGCGTTCGTCGTCGCGTCCGTGATCGCGGCAAGCTGTATGGCCGTCGGCTGGACGTCGGCCGCCTGCAGGGAATTCATCAGTCCGCTGAGCGAGGCGCTCGCGGCCGACAAACGATCGGCCTGGGCGGCCGGCCCGCCCGCGCCGCCGCGTCCGCGTCCGCCGCCGCGCCCGGCGGCCGGCGCACCCGGGCCAGCGGACGGCGCAGTCGCGGGCGCCAAGCCAAACGTCACCTGAAGCCTCCTGTCAAACGCAGCCAAGGCTTGTCCCAACGGGCCTTGCCCCTGCTGCTGGAGCTTTCCGAGCTCCTCCCGCATACGTTGAAGTTCCCGCGCAGCTGACTGCGCGTCGGCCGCGCCGAAGTACATCGACTTCGTCAGCGAATACACCAGCTGCATCACTATCGGCGGCGTCTTCACTCGCGGATCCTGCTTGACCGTGATCGGCTGCGTGTGGCTCCTGCCGTTGACCGTGAGCCTGACGGTGTAGGTCCCCGGGCTCACCCAGGGCGTGCCCGGCCCGGTCGCCGTGTTGCCCGGAATCGCCTGAATCCCCAGCCCGCCGCGTCCGCCGCCGCCGGCGCCGCCGAGCGGTTGGTAGTGCACGTCCCAGAAAAACCTGTGCGTGCCCGCTGCCGTCGCCAGCGGGTTTGGCGGCCGGTACCAGTACAGCGGCACGGGCGACGTCGCGGCGTCGGGAATCGGCGATATTGGGTCGGCGCTCGAATACCGCCGAATCACCCGGCCGTCCGCCTGCAGGACTTCGAGCGTGATGGGTGCGGCAACCGCCGTCCTCAGATAGTAATTAATGCTGACGCCTTCAGGCGGGTTCGCGCTGGTCGGTTCTTCCTTCGGCCACGGCATGTCGGTGCTCGTGTTCCAGCGGACGCGCCAGGCCGTCGTCGGCTTGAACAACACGACGTCCTGATCGGCAGTCGTCGAAGTGATCTGGCGCAGCGGCGTGATGTCGTCGAGGATCCAGAACCCGCGGCCGTGGGTGGCAACGCCGAGATCGTCGTCTTTCACGATCAAGTCGCGAACCGACGACGCCGGCAGGTTCAGCCGCAGCGACTGCCAGTGCCCGCCGTCGTCGAAGGACACGTAGACGCCGCGCTCGGTGCTTGCATAGAGCAGGCCTTTCTTTTTGGGATCCTCGCGCACCGCGTTGGCCGGACCGGCGCCGTCCAGGCCGGTCACGATCTCGATCCAGGTCTTGCCGCCGTCGTGCGTTCGGAAGATGTGCGGACGCATGTCGTCGATGCGCAGGGTGTTGACGGCCGCGTACGCCGTCAGCGCACTGAAGCGACCCGGATCGATCATGAAGACTTTCCAGTAGGGCCCCATCGCCGGCGGCGTCACGTCCGCCCAGTGCGCGCCCCCGTCGGCGGTGGTCTGAATGACGCCGTCGTCGGTCCCGATCCAGATGCGGCTGAGGTCCACATACGAGGGGCCGATGGTGTAGATGACCCGCGCGCCGCCCGGCGCATTCTGCGCGCTCGGCTGGTCGGCGTACTTGCCGATGCTCCCCACGATCTCGTGCTTCTTGCGCGTGAGATCGGGACTGACGCGCTGCCAGGTGGTGCCGCCGTCGATCGTCTTCCAGAGGTAGTTGTTGCCGAAGAACAGCGCGCGCCGATCCACCTCCGAGAATACGACGGGTTGCGTGCGGACCTGGCGGAACGTCAGGCCCGTCTCGGCCGCGCCGCCGCGACCACCGCCGGGGCCCACCGTCGAGACCTGTCCGGTTCGTCGATCGAAGCGGCTCACGCTCCGGCCGCCGTACACGATGTCGGGATTCAGCGGGTCAGGCGCGACGTAGCCGTACTCGTCGACGCCGACCGGACTCCAATCGCGGAGCGAAATCGCGCCGTAGTTGCCGCGACTGGCGATGCAGGCCGAGCCGCTCTCCTGCTGCCCGCTGCACAGGCGGTACGGAAACGCGTTGTCGGCCGAGACGTGATAGAGCTGCGCCGTCGACTGGTTGTACCAAGAGCTCCAGGTGTCGCCGCCATTGAGTGTGACGACTCCGCCCTGGTCGGAGACGAGGAGCACGATGTTCGGATCGTTCGGATTGATCCACGCCGCCTGATAGTCCTCGCCTCCTGGCGCGCCCTTGAACGGCACCCAGCTCCGGCCGCCGTCGGTCGATTTGAAGCTGACGATGTTGGTGACGATGACGGCATCGGGATCCTGCGGGTAGACGTGTGGCGACGCCTCGTCGATGCGCTGCGTGGTTCTGGCATCGACCGGCAGGCGCGTCCACTTCGCGCCCGCGTCATCCGATCGGTAGATGCCGGTGTTCCCGCCGGCATTGACCGTCGCGTAGAGCGTCGAGGGCCGGCTCGGCGCGATCGCCAGCTCAGCGTTGACGAGGCCCTCGGGCAGACCGGCGGACAGCGGCGACCACGTCGTGCCACCGTCCGTGGACTTGAAAATCCCGCCCGCCGTGCCGCCCCAGGCGGCGTTTTCCCACGGGCCTTGCCGCGCCTCCCACAGCGTCGCGTACACGACGCTCGGATTGGCGGGATCGATGTCGACGTCCTTGGCGCCGGTGTTCTCGTCCTTGAAAAGCACCTTCTCGAACGTCCGTCCGCCGTCCGTCGATCGAAAAACTCCGCGCTCGGCACTGGGCCCGTACGGATGCCCCAACGCCGCCACGAACAGGCGATCTGGATTCTTCGGGTCGACCGCGATCTTCGGGATTTGCTGCGCGTCACGCAGGCCAAGGTGCGCCCAGGTGCGGCCGCCATCCGTTGACTTGTAGATGCCATCGCCGACGGAGAGATCGGGACGCTGCAGGCCCTCCCCGCTGCCGACGTAGATGACGTCGGGATTGGACGGCGCCATCACGACGGCGCCAATCGACTGCGTCGGTTGGTCATCGAAGATCGGGACCCAGGTGCGACCGGCGTCCGTGGTTTTCCAGACGCCGCCGTTGCAGACCCCCATCAGGAACGTGTAGGGTCGGCTCGGGTGGCCGGTGGCCGAGCGTGTGCGTCCGCCGCGGTGCGGACCGATCGCCCGCCAGCGCAGTTCGGAGAACAGCGTCGAATCGGCCCTTGAGGCTGGCTGGGACGAAATGGGCGACGCCGGCGCGAGGGCCAGCGCCGCGGTCACCAATACCTGCAACGCGCGACGGGACGGCATGGATGCCTCCGAGGACTTCCGTGCGGCCGGGTCCCCCGGCGGGACGTTCTGGGCCGGGCGTGGCCGGAGTATAGCGCGGCCCTCCTGCGTCGCTCCTGTAACGTCCATTTCGCGTCCCTTCATGCACTGGGCAGATGCGAGGAAGTCAGCGCTTTGCTGTGGGTACTCAGTTGGTACCCGGAGAGGAGGGTGCATGGCTACCCTGCGCTCCGTCGTCAACGTGGCCGCGTGGCTGGTGCCCGTGCTCCTTTTCGGCCAGGGGTGCGCGCCGCTGTTCTCTGACGCCAGGCTGGTGGGCCCGGGACAAACCGAGCTCACGGCGAGTCTGACGCCGACCGGCGCGTCCGTGATGGGCGAGAACCGGCGTTTGATGACCGACTACCGCCTTCAGGCGATGCGCGGCGTCACGAATCGCCTGGACCTTGGTGTGGGCTACGCGCGACTCCAGCCACCCGACGGCGGCACGGGCGCACACGCCCTCGGCTTCGGACCGAAGCTCGCCCTCGTCACGGATCGGGTCGCTGTCGCCGCGCGCGTCGCGTTCCTGTTCGGCGACGAAGTGCCGGTCAAGCAGAGCTGGCATGTCGATCCGACCGTGCTGCTCACCTTTCCGCTCACCGATCGGATCGATCTGAATCCATCGGTGAGGTTTCTGATTCCGTTTTGCGAGGACTGCGAGACGCTGTTCGGCTTCAACGTCGGATTGGGCATCAGTCCAGGGAGCCGGCGGATGAAAATGCGACCCGAGGTCGGGCTGCTCTTCAGTCCTCGTGAAAAGGGCGTGGTGTGGACGATGGGGTTCGGCCTGTCGTTTCGGACGGCACCCCGGTAATGGCCTCATCGTCCATGCGCACGCACGAACGTTTTCGAGTTGACGGGACGCCGGTCTGCAGGGCGCCTCAACCTGACGCGATGGGGCACGCGTCTGGCCGGGTCGCCACCACGCCCAGGCGCATCGCCAGACAGATCGACACCGCGCTCCTCCTCGCCGGTTTCGAACCCTGCCTGCGGCGACCCACCCGAGCCGGCCGCGCCCGTCAACTCGGGAGTGTCGTACGTAGGGCGGATTGACCTCCAAATCCGCCATTCATCCGCCGTCCGGTTGGCGGACTTGAAAACCAGTCCGTCCTACGCACGGCGCACAGGCGCCGGCCGAAACAGGACCGCAAAGATCGCGAGGATGATCGCCGCGCCTGCCGCGGGCACCATCCAGATCTCCGGCCAGTCATGCCCGCCAGGCGTGACGTACGCATCGACCACGCGGCCGGACACGAATGCCCCGATGAAGTAACCGACGCCGTTGGTGACGAAATTCAGGAAGCCCTGCGCGGCGGCGCGAATCTTTTCCCCGGCCTGCTGATCCGTATAAATCTGCCCGGCGACGAAGAAAAAGTCGTAGCAGATCCCGTGCAGAAGGATGCCGATGTAGATGAGCCACATGCCGCTGCCGGCGTCGCCGTAGCCGAACGCCAGATACCGCAGCGCCCAGGCCGCCATGCCGACGAGCATGATCCACTTGATGCCGAACCGCGCGAGAAACAGCGGCAGCAGGAGCATGAAGAAGATCTCGCTCATCTGGCCGAACGTCTGGATGAACGCGGGCTCGGGGGCGCCGATCTCGTTCAGGAACGCATTCGTGAACGCGTAGTAGAACTGCAGCGGCACGCAGAGCAGGAACGATCCCACGACGAAGACGGCAAACGTGCGGTTGCGGAGGAGGTGCAGCGCATCGAGCCCGAGCGCGTCCCGCACGGAGAACGGCGCGCCGGCCGCCTTGGGCGGCGTGTGCGGCAGTGTGAGCGAGAACAGTCCCATCAGCGCGGACGCGCCGGCGGCCAGTTGCATCGGCACGTTGAGCGCGTCGGCCCGAAGCACCTTGCCGACGATGATGCCCGCGACAATCCAGCCGATCGTTCCCAGGACGCGAATCATCGGGAAGTCGCGCGACGGGTTCTGCACGTGATGAAAGGCCACCGAGTTCGTGAGCGACAGCGTCGGCATGTAACAGAGCGCGTACGCGATCAGGAGCGGGTAGAACGTCGCCCACTCCGTTTGCCTCGACACGAGCCACATCAGGACCGCGCCGCCCAGGTGCAGGATCGCCAGGAGTTTTTCTGAAGCGAGGAACCGGTCCGCGAAGATCCCCATGAAAAAGGGCGAGACCAGCGCCGCAATCGCCATCGCGCCGTACGCCAGGCCGATCTGCGCGCCTGAAAAGCCCAGCGTCTGCCCGAGGTACGTTCCCATCGTCACGAACCACACGCCCCAGATGAAGTACTCGAGGAACATCATCAGCGACAGCTTCACGCGCACACCGGTCATGAGGGTTCGCTCCTTGAGATGGGTCTCGTCAAGCACGTCGGACCGCCTCCGCCTTTGAGGCTGATCTCATGCCCCTCGTACACGAGCACCTCCGCGCCCGCGTCCTCGAGCCGCGCGCGGGTGATGGAATTGCCGGCCACCATCACGCAGCGCCGCGGCGACAACGCGAGGACGTTCGCGCCCATCGAATCGAATTCCGAATCCGGCACCTCGACGAACCGGAACGCGCGCTCGAGCAGCAACTCCCGGAACGGCACCGGCAGCAACGGGGAGTAGACCACAGCCAGGTCCTGATCGACGGGGCTGATGATCGACATCAGGTGAAACACGTCCGCGGCGCCCCGCCAGTGCGGGAGGGGCACCACCACCAGCTCGACTGCCGGCCCCACCAGCGCCCGCATCTGCCGAATACCCTCGTCGTTCGTGCGATACCCGCGCCCGACGATGACCGTCCGATTGTCGAGCCAGACGAGGTCGCCACCTTCGAGGAGGCCGGGCGTCTGAATGGTCCCGCGCGCCGGCATCCCCCACTCGTCGAAGGCCTGCCCTTGCGCGTGAGGCTCGGGCTCCCGCTGCGGCTTGCCCATGCGACCAAGGATCATGCCCGAAGGCGAGACCACGGAAGCATCGCGCACGTAGACGGAATCCAATCCGGCACCGGCTGACGCAGGAAGCCAGTCGATCTGCGCGCCTATGGACGCGATCAGTTCCACGAAGCGGTCGTACTCGCCGATCGCGCGCGCGTAGTCCGGCGGCGCGCTGAAATTGAGCGCTTTCCACTCGGCCGCGATCGTCTCGGGACCGGCAAACGCCTGCCGGACGTGTTTGAGCACGACGCGCGTGAGACGGCCAACCTCGGACAACGTCGATGGGAACGAATCAGCCACGCCCGCCTTCGCTCCTGCCGAGCTTCGGCGGGGCAAGCCGCATCCAGACGTACACGGGCAGTCCCGCCGCGATCAGGACGACGCCCCATGAGATGACTTCCCACCCGGCGCCGATGATCGCGACGATGGAGTAAATGAGCGCCCCCGCCGCAATCAGCGCCGCGGACGTCGAAACCGCCTGCCACGCCCGCAACCGGCCGGTGGCGGCCAGCAGCCCGGCGAGCGAGCACAGGAAATACGGCACGAGCGTGCTGAGCGTCGCGAGCAGAATGATGAACGTGAACAGCGCGACGAGCCCGCGCGAGTAGTTCATCGCAATCAACGCCGTGCTGAGCACGCCGGCGAGGACCATGCCGGCCGCGGGCGTCCCGCGCGCCGTGAGGCGCGAGAAGAACCCGGGGAACAATCCGTCGCGCGCCACCGCGAGCGGCAGCTGACCGACGATGAGAATCCACCCGTTCAGCGCGCCAAAGCAGGAAATCGCCGCACCCAGGGCGACCAGCGCGGCGGCGCGATCACCGCCGATCGTGCGCGCCGCGTCGGCAAAAGGCGCGGTGCTCGACGCGAGTGTCGCCGGCGGCACCAGGCTCATCACGCCGATGGTGCTCACGATGTAGATGACGGCAGCCGCCACGGTGCCGGTCAGCGTCGCGCGCGGAATCGTCCGATCCGGGTCGCGGATCGACGCCGCCGGAATCGTCGCGCATTCCAGGCCAAGGAATGCCCAGAGCGTCAGCGTCACCACGCCCATCAGGTGGCGGCTGAACGTGGCCGCGTCGGGCTCGGCAATCGTGAAATTCGCCGGCTCGAACATCGTCAACCCGGCAAGGGCAATGACCGCGAGCGGCAACAGCTTCAGCGCGGTGGTCACGACTTGCAGGCGACCAGCAGCACGAAGGCTGGCAATGTTGACGGCCGTGAGCACCCACACTGTCGCGACCGCCAGCATCCCCGCCCGGGCCGGCGACCGGACGATCGACGGCAGGAATGGATCGAGATAGCCGACGAACGCGACGGCGAGCGCGGCATTGGCGCACCAGATCGAAATCCAATAGCCCCAGGCCACCAGAAACCCGGGCAAGTCGCCGAACGCTCGACGCGTGTACGCGTACATCCCGCCAGACGCCGGGTGCAGCCGCGAGAGTCTGGCGAAGACGAGGGCGAGGAGGACGCTTCCGGTCGCGGAGACGAGCCAGCCGACGAGGCTCAGTCCTCCGTAGGCAGCGAGCGCGGCGGGCAGCAGGAACACGCCCGAGCCGATCATGTTGCCCATGACCAGCGCAACGGCCATCCAGAAGCCCAGCTCGCGCGCCGGAGCGCCAGACGTCATGGCCGCTCGTCGGTGAGAAACTTCGCCGCCAGTTCCTTGACGAACTTCGCCGCGACCGGCGCCGTGAGGCCGAACGGATCCTGCCGCGGATTGAACTCGACGATGTCGGCGCCGACAAGCTGGCCGGTGAGGCCGTCGATCATCGTCAACACGTCGCGCACGCTCAGCCCGCCCGGTTCTCGATGCGACACGCCCGGGGCAAACGCCGGATCGAGGCCGTCGAGGTCGATGGAGACGTAGACCTGGCCTTCGACGCCGGGGTGCGCGCCGTCGGCCCAGGCCCGCATGTCGATCTGCTCGACGCCGAACCGCACCGCCTGATCGCGGCCATGCCCGGTCATCGCGCGAATGCCCACCTGCACCAGCCGCACCGCAAGCCCTTCCTCCAGGATGCGAGCGAAGGGACACGCGTGCGAGAAGCGATCGCCCTCGAAGACGTCATAGAGATCAGGATGCGCGTCGATTTGAAGGATGGTCAGATTCTGTGTGGCCCGGGCGACCGCGCGCACGATCGGATACGTGATCGAGTGATCGCCGCCGAGCGCGATGAAGCGCCGGCCGTCGTCCACGAACTGGCCGATGGCGCGCTCGATGATCGCGCGGCTCTCGCCTGACGCGGGGAGGTCCAGATCGCCGGCGTCCTCGAGCGCGTCGGGCGCGACCGACTCGACCATGCGCTCGGCCCAGGCGTTGCCGGCCGCCGTGCGGAGGGCCTTCCGGATGATCGGCGGCGCCTCGGCCGCGCCGCGGAGAAACGACGAGCTCGCGTCGTACGGCACACCGACGAGGACGGGGGGACCCGGCATCCGCGGTCGTCAGCGGCCGACGTTGAAGGGCGCGGAATACTCGCGGTCGTCCCAGATGAGTTTCAGGACACCGCCGCTGCCCTGCGGCTCGACGGCAAATGTCAGTTGTTCAGCAGGGGCCGGCGCCGCCGCCCCCTGCATCTCGACTCGTCCGAGATCGCGATCCGCGTGGTAGGTCGTGTGGAAGACCCCGGTATCCCGGTTAACGATCAGCATGAACGACGTGTCGCCCGGTTCGGTATAGATCGTGTAGTCGCCCGCCGGCACCATCAGCTTCCCGAACTCCAGCGGCCTGCTCGTGGTGAGCGTGGTCGCTTCGTCAGCGCCTGGCATCCACCATCGGCCCCAGGGGACGAGCGTGCCCCAGATGACCCGCCCGCGCTTCGACGGCCGGCCGTACTCGATGGAGATCCGGCTGCCGGCGATGTCGGCCATCACAATGTCGCGCGGGCTTCGACGTTCCCCTTCCGGATGGCGCGGGATGGAAGTCTGGCGGACGAATTGGACGACGGTTTCGACCAGATCGGCACCCGTTTCAAGCAGTACAGGGATAGTGCGTCCGACTGCTTCTGTCACCGCCGGACTCGAGTACGCCGGACCGAGGTCAATGAAACCGTCGGCGCGCGCGGCGCGCGCGGCCTGCATCGCGAAAATCGAGGCCGAACCCATGCCGCCGATCATGACCCGCTCGAAACGTGGGTCGTTCCGGAGACGCGTCATCCACGCCGTCAGTTCCTGGGTCGCGGAAAGGTCGATCACCCCTGAAGTTGGTCGCACGCGCAGCTCAACATCAACTCGGAGAGTTGCAATTCCTCGCGCTCCAAGAGCCTCCACCAGCTCGGCTCGCATCGCCGGATTCCCGCTGGACGCGAGCACGACTACCGGAAACCGCCCGACACCTGTCGGAAGGCGCAGGGTCGCGGTGCGCGGGCCATGAGGCGTCGGAATCTCCAACTGCTGCGGCGCGACGGAACTCTGGGATGCCACCGGGCGGCAAAGCAGCACGCAAACCGCAGCAATCAACACCCAGCTTCTGTTCAGTCGCACATGAGCTCCTCTCGACATCGGAGACCGCTCAACGCCTCCGAGCCTCCGCGTCTCCGCGCCTCCCCGGCAATCGCATCGAGGTGCGCATCGAATTCCTGAATCACCCGCACTGCCGTCTCCACCGCCCGCACGAAGAAATCGTGCGACATGTTCCCATAGTCGTCGGTCGACTTGTGGATGTGCTCGAAGTCCTCGACCCCGAGATAGATGAACGGGATCTTCACTTCGTGAAACGCGAAATGATCCGAGTCGCGCGTCCAGTCCTGCAGATCGCGGCGTCCGGGATCGTCGTGGCCGAGCAGAAGTGTGACGGGCGCCTTTGCCGCGACTCGTTCGAGATACGGCTTCAGGAATGGATAGGTGTGCGTGCCGGCCGCGAACAGCTTGTCATCGGGGGCGCGGCCGACCATGTCCAGATTGACGTTGACGACGATCGACGAGAGCGCGACCGGCGGCGTCTTGACGAACGCGCGCGCGCCACGAAGACCGCTCTCCTCCCCGTCGAAGGCCGTGACGATGAGCGAGTTGGCGGGTCGATGCTCGTTGAAGTATTTGGCGATGGCAAAGAGCGCCGCGGTGCCCGAAGCGTTGTCGTCGGCGCCGTTGAACACCTGGCCATCACGCGTCCCGAGGTGGTCATAGTGCGCGCTCACCACGATGTAGCGGCGCGCTGACTGTTTTCCGTCGATGCGGCCCACGACGTTCACGCCCTGACGCTCTGTCTGGTTGCCCGCACGGCCGCCCGTGAACGAGAACGCCTGCGTGAACCCCTCGCCGAACGGTTGAATGCCCGATTCCTTGAATCTTTGAAGCACGTACGTCCGCGCCTTGGCGCCACCGGCCGTGCCGACCTGTCGGCCTTCCATGTCGTCGGCCGAGAGCGTCTGCAAATCTCGCAGGAGCTGCTGAGCGTCAATGAGATCGCTTCGCGGGGCGGCCTGGCTGAAGGCGAAAGAGACGGTGAGGACGACGGAAAGTAGCAGCGCCTGCCACGAACGCGATGCGCGCATCGCTACAGTGTAGGGCTGAATGGCGCGTCCGCAGGCGTCCGGGCTACGCGTCGCGCAGTCCGGTGTTGGCCGGCCCGTTGATGACACTGCCGTGCTTGTCGAACCGCGATCCGTGGCAGGGGCAGTCCCACGTTTTCTCGCTGTCGTTCCACTGGACGATGCAGCCGAGATGAGGACAGACCGCGGAGTACTCGTGCAGCTTTCCGTGTTCGTCCCGATACACAGCGACCTTGCTGACGCCGCGTCGGAGGATCGCGCCAGAGTCGCGCCCGACCGCATCCACGGAGCCGACATCGCCGCTGGTCAGCCAGTCACCGTACTGGGCGGCCATGTTCGCGGCTTCTTTCACGTATTCGCCGACGGCACGCAGCGGCGTGCGTGACGGGTTGTAGAGCTCGGCCCAGTCGTTGGCTCGTTCCAGGAAGAGATCGGTCAGCAGGATGCCCGCGATGGTGCCATGCGTGAGGCCCATCCCCGCGTCGCCCGTCGCGATGAACACGTTGTTCGCATCGAGCGGATTGCGGCCGATGAACGCGACGCCATCGACCGGCTCCATCACTTGACCAGCCCAGACCAGCTCCGTGTCCGCCGCGCTCGGGAATCGCTGGCGTGCCCACGCCTCGAGTCGCGCGTGCCGTTCCGCGCCGTCGTCGGCCTGGCCCGTCTTGTGGTCCTCGCCGCCGACGAGCAGCAGATCGTCTCCTTCGGCGGCGGCGCCCGACAGGACCCGGACATAGTGGTAAGGCTGTTCCAGATCCCAGAACAGCGCCGCGGTCACCGATCGCGGTGGCACGCGAATACCGACGACGTACGTCATGTACGCCGCCTGCTTCGTATGGATGGCCACGAGGTCGTTCACGGGCGTATTCGTCGCGACGACGACCGCGCGCGACGTGATGGCGTGGTCTCCCGCCGTCACGCGGGCTCCGTCGCCGCCTTGGATCCTGTCGGCGTGGGTGTTGGTGTAGATCCGTCCGCCTTTCCTGGCGATCGCACGCGCGAGTCCGGACAGGTACTTCAGCGGATGAAACTGCGCCTGCCGTGGAAACTGGAGGCACGGCCCGGTGTCGAAGGCTTCGAGCGGCGCGCGCGACATGCGCACGACGTCGGACAAGCCGGCGCGATGCACGGCCGCGAGCTCGCCGTCGAGATCCGCATCGGTCGTCTCGCCGCGAAAGAGGTAGCCATCGACGCGCTCGAAGTCGCAGTCGATTGTCTCGTCGCGCACGATCGCCTCGATGCGATCGATCGCGGACAGGTGGCTGGCGGCCACGACCCTCGCGCCTTGCGGTCCATGCATGTGCTCGATGTCGGCGTACCCGGCATCGATCGCGGTCGAAAGATGCGCGCTGGTCGCCGCCGTCATGCCATTCCCGATGCGCCCATCGTCGATCACGACGACCGACTGCCCTGCCTCGACCAGGAGGTAGGCGGTCGTCATGCCCGCGATACCGGCGCCGACAATACAAACATCGGCGAGCTCGTTGGCGGTCAAACGGTTGGTGCGGGGAAACGAGACGTCGCGGCTCCACGGCGGCTCCGCGGCTGGCGCGTGAGCCTGAGAGCCTTTGGCCATGGGCGTGCCCGACGGTCGTGCAAGCCCCATGCCGCGGACAAGAAGCCTAAACCATAGCCACAGCGATCTCGTCCAATGCGCCAACGGTCATCGGCTGCCATGAAGAACCTTCGATTCGCCCTCCGCACGCTCTTTCGGACGCCATTCGTCACCATCATTGCGATCCTCTCGCTGGCGCTGGGCATCGGCGCGAACACCGCGATCTTCTCGCTGTTCAACCAGCTGCTCCTGCAGCCGCTCCCCGTGCTGGAGCCCATCGCGCCTGGTCAATCTCGGCGCGCCCGGCCCCAAGGACGGATCGAACTCCTGCAATCAGGCCGGCGACTGCGAGGCGGTGTTCAGCTACGCGATGTTTCGCGATCTCGAGCGCGACCAGAAGGTCTTTACGGGCATCGCCGCGCATCGATTGTTCAGCGCCAACGTCGGCTATCAGGGACAGACGCTCACCGGCGAAGGCCTGCTCGTGTCGGGCAGCTACTTTCCGGTGCTGGGGCTGACGCCGGTCCAGGGCCGGTTGATCCTCAGCGGGTACCTCGCGCGCACGCAGCTGTTCGGCATGCTCGCCTACGATCCCGTCGTGCTCGGCCTGGCCGCGATCGTGCTCGTCGTCGTCGCGCTCGGCGCGGGACTGGCGCCGGCGATCCGCGCGTCACGTGTCGATCCGATGCGGGCGTTGAGATATGAGTGATGTGAATAATGTCGATCTGAAATCTGCAATCTGGGAATCTGTAATCTGGATCAGGAAGCTGAAATCGGGGAATCTGGAATCTATCTGGGGATCTGGAATCTATCGGGGAATCTGAAATCGGGCCATCGGAAATCGGTTCCTGCTTTCCGAGTAGATTCCAGATCTCCGATAAATTCCCGACCTCAGATCGATCCAGATCCCCAGATAGATTGAAGATTCCCCGATAGATCCCAGATTCCCCGATTCCCAGATTGCGGCTTCGGATTACAGATTCCCAGATAGCAGATTTCAGATAGACACAGACAGTGTCACTTCACATCCAACTTCCTCCCCGCGTTGAGATTGTCGAAGTTCAGCAGTGTGTTGAACACCATGAAGTAGCTGCCGATCGTCTCGCCGCGCCAGATCGGATTGTTCGCGAACAGGACGACGTGCCCCTTCTCGACCGGCACGCTGACGACAACAGGACGTTGCGCGATATCGCCGCCGCCCTGCAACAGACCTGACACGAGCAGCTCGTTCTGGTCCGCGAACCGCAGGGCGACCCGCGGCCGGAACTCGGGCGGGATGATGTTCAACGGGTTGCGCAACTGCTCGTCGGTCGGCAACGCATATTGCCACGGACGAGCGGCCGGAGGACGCGCCGGCGCTTCGTTTCGTGCATCGAGCACGGGACGGCCCTGGACGGTGTCCGGATCGTCCGGCGTGCCACGGCCGGTCGCGCGGGTGCCGGCGCCTCCACCACGACCGCCACCACCGCCGCCGCCGATGTTCACGCTGAAGCTGCCGCCGCTGTCGCTGTAGACCGCGAGGTTGTCGCCGACGCCGTAGACGATCGGACTGGTGTCGTCGACGATCCGGGTGCGCAGGAGCGAGCCGACCACGCGCGATCCCGTGGCGGCCGTGTTGGTCGTCACGCCGTGCGTGAGCCCGAACTGCACCGCGAAGGTCGCACTGCCCACCGCGCCGATGAAGACGCCGCCCTGCTTGACGAAGTCGTCGAGGTGCTTGACGCCGTCCCAGCCGAGGCCCGGGCGGATGTCGTCGGTCTCGGCCCACTTGGCGATGTTCGGCGTCTCGGGCGAGTTCTTCCACGGCATGGGATTGCGGAACATCGGCATGCCTTCGATGATCTGCAGCCCGCCGCCCCCGCCGGGCGCGAAGATGATCACGTCATACTTCGCCCGGAGGTTCGTGTCGCGCGCGACCTCCTGGGTGCTGATGTACGCGTACGGCATCCGCAGCTGGTCGAACGCGTAACGCCACCATCCTTCTGTCTGCGTGCTCTGCCAGGTATGCATCAACGCGACGCGCGCGGCACGCGCGGGATGCGTCTTGACCGACGGCGCCGCCGTCAGCGCGTGGACCTTCAGACCGAGCTCGGTCGCGACCTTGTTCAGATTCGCGGCGTCGACCTTCGTGATGAGGAACGAGCCGCGATTGAACTTCATGCCTTGTGCTTCGAACGGCTCCTCGGCGACCTGGAAGTCGGCTTCCTTGAGCTGGTACCGGAGCGTCACGAGCGCGTTGTCGGCATTGTGGTTCACGGCGAAGACCGTCGCGCCGCCGCCTGAGGCCGCGGTCGGGGGCGTCACGCCGCCGGGCGCCACGACCGTGGCCTTGACGGTCTCCATCGAGACGGTCAGGACTTTCGGATCCACGACCCGGAAAGCCTGGACATTGAAGCCTTCCGGGAACGTCCAGCCGGTGTCGTCGTACGGATTCGACTGCGGATCGTTCGGCGCCCAGTACTGATAGTCGAGCAGCGCGTCGGCGATGCGCGAGTACGGCTGGTCCATCCGGATGATGTAGCTGCCCGCGGGAAACTGGCGGCTCTCGTAGGTCGGCGCCGCCGGGGGCGCATCTTCAGCGGCTGCACCAGCACCAGCGCCGCCTGCCGCACCGGCTCCGGCGCCTCCGCCGGCCCCACCTCGACCACCGCGGCCCGCCGCCGCCCGGCGCACGGGAACCTGCGCCGAGAACTCGGCCGGCGCACGCGACACCTCGACGTGCTGCTTCTGCAGAATGCGGAGGAGCTCCGCTTGCGCGCCGGGCCGCGGATCGTTGCCAGGCAGGATGTAGGCGGCCGGGCCTTCGGTCTTCGCTTTCAGAATCGAACGCTTGCTCTTTTCATAGAAGTTGCGAAGGAACAGCAACCGGTTGTTCGCGAAGTGGTTGAGCGAAACGAGGAGCCCGGTCTGTTCGTAGTTGTTGTTGTTTCGAAGTGACCACATCACGCGTGGCAGCGGCGGGTTCTGTCGATACCACGTCCGCGACGTCTGATTGGCCGCGAGCGTGCGCTCCTGCGTGTCGGCGCTGCCGCCGTTGCCGAACGTCTCGTACAGCCGGCTGATCCCGTTGTGCGTCGCGGCAATGAACATCAGATAGCCGGGCGACCAGGTATCGAAGTTTCCGAACGCGAACACGCCGGGCATCCCCATACGGGTCATCTCGTTGACGTTGTTCCATCCGATGAGATGCCACTCGTTCGTGAGGATGGGATCGATCCACGCGTTGTACGGCCCGTCGCCGATCGTGTTGTCGTAGAGATACGGGACCGACTCGTGCAGATCGTGCAGCACCTGCGCCTTCCAGCCGACGAACGCATTCATGACGTTCTCGGTCAGCTTCAATGTCATAGCCATCGCGTCGCGGTTGTTGTCGTGCGCGACATACTTGCCCCAGTAGATCGGCCCCGGCACGGTCCGGTCTGGATACTTCTTCCGGTAGTTGTAGAGATCGACGACGCGATCGCGTCCGTCCGTCTCGACGACAGGCGTGATCAGCGTGATGAGGTTCTCGCGGATATTCCGTACGTATGGACTGTCATCGACCGCCAGCCGGTAGGCCAGCTCCATCAACGCCGTCGGCGCGCCGGCTTCGGGCGCGTGGATCGTGCCGGTGATGTAGTACACCGGCGCGGCGCGCTTCGCGATCTCCTCGGCGAGCGCGTCGTTCATGTTCATGCTCCGCGGATCGGCCAGCCGCGCGAGGTCGGCCTTGTTCTGATCGAGCCGCGCCATCAACGCTTCGGAGGCGACCGCCACCGCGATCATCTCGCGGCCCTCTTCCGAGTGTCCGATCGAGTAGACCTTCACGCGCGGCGTGGCTTTCGCCAGCAGCCGCATGTACTCGTTCACTTCTTTCACGTACGGCAGCTTGCCGGGCGCCCCGGCGATGTCGCCAAGCACGACTTTCGGCGTCGGCACCGTCTTCGAGGCCGGCAGGTAGTCGACGAGCGGTGACAGGAAGAACGTCTCGGTCGTGTACTCCTTGATCTTTTTGGTGTACTCCTCGTCGATCGGCTGATTCGGATCGCGGCCTGGCTTGGCCGTGGTCAGATCGGTTCCGTTCACTGGCTTGAGCGCCGGTCGCGACTGATCGGCGAGCAGGAAAACGGGCGTCGCGGCCAGCGCGGCGCCAACGAGCAGACGACGAATCACCAGTCGGTTCATGCGAGCGACCTCGGCGGAGCATTGTACCCGGGGGACCGGAACCGAGTCGGGGACACGAGCCGGGAAGTACGGCGATACTCTTAGCGTGATGCGGGCTCCCATCGTCGGCCTCCTGCTGGCCCTGCTGGCCGGCGCGGGGACCGAGACCGCCACACAGCAGCTGCCAGTCCAGGATCCGGGTGGGCGCGGCGGCCGCGCGGGCGGCGCCCCGGAAACGCGCACCGGCACCGGAATCGTCATCGGCCGGGTCGTCGAGGGCGTGACGAACGCCGGCGTGCCAGGGGCGGTCGTGACGATTGCCGGTGGCGGCGCGCCGCAGCAGCGTGTCCGCGTCGATCCGAATGGCAGATTCGTCCTTCGCGACCTGCCGAGCGGTGAGTTCAACATCGGCGCCAGCAAGCCGGGATACGTCGGCGGTTCCGCTGGCCAGCGGCTGCCAAACGGCCCATCGCGCCCGGTCGAGCTCGCGGACGGCGGGCGGCTGGGCGACCTCACGCTGCGGCTGTGGAAAGGCGGGGCGATCGGCGGGACCGTGCTCGACGAGGGCGGCGAGCCCGTCGTGGGCATCAAGGTCATGCTGGCGGAACGCCGGCTCGTGAACGGCAAGCGGAAGCTGGCCGGCGGGCAGTATTCCAGCGCCGTCACGGACGATCGCGGCACGTATCGATTTGGCACCGTCGCGCCGGGCGACTACTTCGTCGTCGCACGCACGTCGGAAGAGGAAATCGCGCGCGGGTTGATGTCGCTCGTGGCCGGCGATCCGGGCGTGATCATTCCATTCGCGACGCGAGCGATGGGCGGGCGTCCCGAAGACCTGATCAGTCTCGAGGCGGCGCTGCGTGTCTATCCGCCGGTGTTTCACCCCTCTGCGCTGTCGCCTTCGGAGGCGGCACCGGTCACGGTGCAGTCGGGCGAAGTGCGCCTCGGCGTGGACATCCGGATGAAGCTGGTGCCGATCGCGCGTCTGTCCGGGACCCTCGCCGGGGCACCTTCCGGCAATCAACCGCAAGTGCGGCTCGTGCTGTCCGATCCTGAAGGATCTGAGTTCGTCGTCGCCACGCCGATTGGCATGCAGGGCGATAAGTTCGATTTTCTGGCCGTGCCCGCCGGAAAGTACGTTCTGCGCGCGTACCAGAGTCCGCGCGCGACGCCGCCACCCGGAGCGCCGCCTGGACTGCTTCCGGGCGGACGTGGTCGAGGCTCGACGTCGCCGCCGCCGTTTCCGACCGAGCCTGCCTATTCGGCGTCGGTTCCCATCACGGTGAACGGCCTCGAAACGGCAAGTCTCACCGTCACGCTCCGTCCCGGCGCCACCATCAGCGGCCGGATTGAATTCGACGGCGCCGCGGCGCCTCCCGGGAGCGACCAGTTCGGACGTCTGCTCATCTCGGTCCTGCCCGAGGAGCCGATGACGCCGGGCCAGAGCATGCGCGCGCGTGTCGAGCCGGACGGCACGTTCAGAACAGTCAGCCTGCCGCCGGGCAAGTACCGCTTGCGGCTCAGCCCCCTGGCCTCGTGGACACCGATGTCGGCGATGAGCAACGGCCGCGACCTGTTCGACGAGGCGCTCGATCTCGACACGGCGGACGTCACCGACGTCGTCGTCACCTTTTCAGATCGGCCGTTCGCCTCGGTGAGTGGCACGGTGCGGAACGCGCAGGGCGCGCCAGATCCGGACGCGCTGGTCGCGATCTTCCCGGTGGATCCGAAACTGCGCACGGACTTGAGTCCCAGCGCGCGCCGTCTGCACCTCGCGAGAACCACGAAGGCCGGCCAGTACGCAATTCCCGGACTGCTGCCGGGCGAGTATCTGATCGTCGCCGGTGGTGACGAGCTGTACGAAAACTGGCTCGAGGCCTCCGCACTTCAGACGCTCGCGCGGCGGGCGACGCGGATCGAGATCGCAGAAGGCGATGCCAGATCGCAGGACTTGAGAAGCGGGAGCGTGCGATGAGCACAGCGCTGCTGCCGGCGCTCGTGGCCAGCGTTCTCCTCGCTCAACAGCCGCGAGACGTTCGGCCGGCAATGAAGCTGGGGACGGCCGTGCTCTCGGGCGTCGTCGTCTCGGAGGAAACGGCGAGCCGGCCGCTCAAGCGCGTGAACATCGGCGTCCTCAGCATGGACGACGCGCAGGTGCGGCTCATGATGACCGACGACGCGGGCCGGTTTGTCGTGCCGGCATTACCGGCGGGCCGGTATCACGTCACCGCGTCGAAGCCGCCATATGTTGACAGCGTCTACGGCGCGCGGCTCCCCGGCCGGCCGGGTACGGCGATCGTGTTGAAGGACGGCGAGCGGCGCAGTGACCTCGTTCTGAAACTCCTGCCCGGCGGCGCGATCACTGGCGTCGTCACCGACGAATTCGGTCAGCCCGCGGTCGGCGTCCGCGTCGAGCTGCTCGAACCGCGGCGTCCCGCGGGCGAGGCGATGATCACCAGCGTCATGACCATGCTGTCGGGCATGCTGCTGCCGGGACAGACGACCGACGATCGTGGCGTGTATCGCTTTTCAGGACTTCCACCGGGACAGTACATCGTGGCGGCGACACCAGTCGATCTCGCCGGCGGCAACGCCAGAGCGCTGACCGAGGAAGACGTTCAGACCGCGACTCGCGAGGCGACAACCACTCCGCGCCCGCCCTCGACTCCGACGTCCACTCGCGCGCCAACATCCACGGTCATCAATCAGGAACAACGGCCGGAGCGTCCGATGCAGACGTCGGGTATGCCGTTCATGAACATGCCGCCCGTGCCCGGCCCCGGCAATGCCGGACCCGCGCGCGGACCGACGGTCGGGTACGCGCCCGTCTACTATCCAGGCACGACATCCGCCTCCGAAGCGGCGCCCATCACGATTGGGCCAGGCGACGAACGTCGAGACGTCGACATCGTGGCCCGGCCGGTCCCTACCACCAGGATCGAGGGCATGGTGTTCGGACCGGACGGTCAGCCCGCACCGTTGATCTCGATCAGAATTCGCGCCGAGGACCGGATCGAGACGATCGCGACCGCGTTCCTGTCCATGTCCATGGGCGTCCAGACGAGACCCGATGGCTACTTCGCGCTGAACGGGATCGCGCCAGGCCGTTACACGATTCAGGCCCGGACGATGGCGCGGCCGGCGCTTCCGGGCGTGCCCGGCGCTCCGCCGCCGGCGTCGCCCCCGGCGCTCTGGGCATCCGCCGAGATCACGGCGGACGGCCAGCCGATTACCGGTCTCACGCTCACGCTTCAACCGGGGATGACCATCTCCGGCCGCGTCATCTTCGACGGCGGGAAGGAACCTCCGAATGGCGTGAGCAGCGTGTCGATCGCGGCCGTGCCTGGGAGAGACGCCGGAATTCTGCCGATCGCCGGCGGATCAACACGCCCTGCAGCGGACGGGACGTTCACCATCACTGGCCTGATCCCAGGGCGGTATAGATTGAACGGCACGGTCACTGAGAATCTCGTCCCGATTTTCTGGAGGGACGTGTCCGTCGTCAGCGACGGTCGCGATGTCTCCGACCTGCCTTTCGAGATTCGTCCCGGACAAAGCGTCACCGGTGTCGTGATGACCGTCAGCGACAAGCAGCAGGAGCTCTCCGGTGTGCTGCAAGACGCATCCGGGCGTCCCGCGTCGGAATACACGATGATTCTTTTCCCCGCGAATCGCGCGTACTGGCTGCCTGATTCCCGCCGCATTCTCATCGGGCGGCCGGGCACCGACGGACACTTCGCGTTCAAGGGTCCGCTTGGGCCGCCTCCTGGCGACTACCTGCTGGCCGCCGTGACCGACCTCAGACCGGACGAGCAGTACGATCGCGCGTTTCTCGACTTGCTGGCGAAAGAATCCGTCAAGGTGACCATCGGCCCGGGCGAGATCAAAACGCAGGACGTCCGGCTCGTGAAATGACTCCGGACGAATTCCGCACGCGCGGACACCAGCTCATCGACTGGATTGCGGATTATCGAGTGCGCGTCGCGGCGCTGCCCGTCATGGCGCAAACGGAACCTGGTGCGATCAAACGGCAGCTGCCGGACAGGCCGCCCGTCCAGCCCGACGCCTTCGATACGATCCTTCGCGACTTCGAGCGTTTCGTGGTGCCCGGACTCTCGCATTGGGCGCATCCGAGCTTCTTCGGCTACTTCCCGTGCAACGGCGAGCTCTCGAGCGTGCTCGGCGACTACTTGAGCACCGGTCTCGGCGTGCTCGGACTCGCCTGGCAATCCAGCCCCGCGTTGACCGAGCTGGAAGAGGTGACGACTGACTGGCTGAGACAGATGGTCGGACTCTCGGACGCGTGGAGCGGCGTCATTCAGGACACGGCGTCGACCAGCACGCTGGTCGCACTGCTCTGCGCCCGCGAGCGCGCGACCAACTACAGTCTCGCGCGCGCGGGTCTCCAGGCCGAGCCACGGCCGCTCGTCATCTACGCCTCCTCGCACAGCCACAGCTCGGTCGAGAAGGCGGCGCTCCTCTCCGGCATCGGACGGGAGAACTTGCGGCTCATCCCGCACGACGCCCAGTACGCGATGCGAGCCGAGGCGCTCGAAGAGGCGATCGCGATCGATCAGGCCGCGGGACGGGTGCCCTGCGCGATCGTCGCGACGACGGGGACCACGACCACAACGGCCATCGACCCTGTCGCCCGGCTGGCCAGCATCGCATCGCGTCAGAGCCTCTGGCTGCACGTCGATGCCGCGATGGCCGGTTCGGCCATGGTGCTGCCGGAGTGCCGCTGGATGTGGGACGGCATCGAAGGCGCCGACTCGATCGTCATCAACCCGCACAAGTGGCTCGGGGCCGCGTTCGATTGTTCCGTCTATTACGTGCGCGCGCCCGAGCAGCTGATTCGCGTGATGTCCACGAATCCCAGCTATCTTCAGACCGCGGCCGATCGCGACGTCAAGAACCTCCGCGACTGGGGCCTGCCGTTGGGCCGGCGGTTTCGGGCGTTGAAGTTATGGTTCCTGATCCGCGAGCAGGGGGTATCGCAACTGCAGAAACGACTCCGGCGCGACCTCGCCAACGCGCAGTGGCTCGCCGACCAGGTGCGCGCTGAACCTGGGTGGAGCGTGCTCAACCCGGTGACGCTGCAGACGGTCTGTGTCAGGCACGAGCCTGATGGGCTCACGGGCGAGGCGCTCGATCGCCACACGCTCGGCTGGGTGGACCGGCTGAACCGGTCCGGCGCCGCCTATCTCACGCCGGCCCTGCTCGACGGCCGCTGGATGGCGCGCGTGTCGATCGGCTCGCTGCAAACGGAACGCGCGCACGTCGAGCACGTCTGGGCCGCCATGAGGCAAGAGGCCGGGCAACAGGCATAACGCAGAAGGGCGCGCGACCAGTGCGCCCCCGCGGGAGCGGAGCGGGGCTCGAGGGGCCCCCGCGAGCGACCGCGAGAGGGGGTCCGGCGGGACGAAGTCCCCCGGATAATAGAAACGAGGTGGGGATGGCCAATCGGCCGGTTGCCGGCGATTCCGACGATCGGATTCTGCTCGTGGAGGACGACGCCGCGCAGCGCGTCGGGCTGCAGCAGCTCCTGACCAGCTGGGGCTACGCCGTGGACGTCGCCGTCAACGGGGCGGAGGCGCTCGCCAAGGTCGGCGAATCGCGCCCGACGATCGTATTGAGCGATCTCATCATGCCGGAGATGGGCGGCCTCGACCTCCTGCGGGCCTTGAAACAGCAGGACGACGTCGATCTGACGGTCGTGTTGATGACGGCGCAGGGCACCGTCGAGTCGGCCGTCGAGGCCATCAAGCAGGGCGCGTACGACTACCTGACCAAGCCGGTCGATCCGCAGCGGATGAAAATCCTCCTGGATCAGATCATTCAGCGCCACGACACGCTGCGCGAAATGCGCGTGCTTCGGCGGCAGCTCCAGGAGCGCGGCACGTTCGGCAAGATGATCGGCGCCAGCATGGAGATGCGGAAGATCTACCACGTGATCGAACAGGCGGCGCCAACGGTCGCCTCCGTGCTCGTGAGCGGCGAGTCGGGAACCGGGAAGGAGCTGGTGGCGCAGTCAATTCACCAGATCAGTCCGCGGGCCTCGCAGCCGTTCGTGCCGCTCAATTGCGCGGCGATTCCGGACTCGCTGTTGGAGTCGGAGCTGTTCGGCCATGAAAGGGGCGCGTTCACGGGCGCAATTGCGCGGCGCCAGGGCTGCTTCGAGCTGGCCAATCGCGGCACGCTGTTCCTCGACGAGATCTCCGAAATGACGCCGACGACGCAGGCCAAGCTGCTGCGCGTCCTGCAGGAGCGATCGTTCCGGCCGCTCGGCGGCCAGCGCGAGCAGACCGTGGACATCCGCGTCGTCGCCGCTACCAACACCGACCCGCCGGAAGCCGTGCGGCAGAACAAGCTGCGCGAGGATCTCTACTACCGGCTCAACGTCTTCGCGATCCGGCTGCCGCCGCTGCGCGATCGCAAGGACGACCTGCCGATGCTCATCCAGGCGTTCATCAAGGAGTTCAACACGCGGAACGGCCGGTCGGTGGCGGGCCTGTCGGACCGCGCGGTGCAGATGCTCGAGCGCTACGACTGGCCGGGGAACGTGCGGGAGTTGCGCAACGTCATGGAACGCGCGACCATTGTCGCCAGAGGCGCGGTCATCGAGGTCGCTGACCTGCCGGCGCTGGCGACCACGTCCCCCACCGCCACCGGCTCGTCGGCCGGCCTCGCACCAGGAACGACCGTCGATCAGGCCGAACAGCAGCTCATCGAGGTCACGCTGCACCACACCGGCGGCAACAAGACGCGCGCGGCCGACATGCTCGGCATCAGCCTGAAGACGCTGCACAACAAGCTGAACCGCATGAAGGGACGGACCGACTAGTGCCGTTCCAACTTGTTCCGCCAGGCGGCATGACCCCCGGAGCGGCAACGGGAGGGTGAAGTGAACGCTGATGTTCGTTGGTGCATTAAGTTGGAACGGCACTAGGGGATGCCGCTGAGCCTCAAGACCAAGCAGGTCGTCGGCGTCACGCTCATCGTCGGGCTGGCGGTCGTCGCGCTCGGCGCGTGGTATCTCTCGTCCCTCGCGCAGGTGCTGCTGCAGGAAAGTCGCGCCCGGGCGGACCTGCTGGAGAAGCTGATCTATGAACGCGCCCGCGCTGACGTCGCCCTGGGTGTCGATCCGCTCGACCCCTACGCGCGCCTCAAGACGGATGCGGGCCTCGATTCCATCCTCAAGTCGAGCGTGTATTCGAAGGGCGTCTCCTACGCCGCGATCGTCGACGTCGACCAGCGGATTCTCATGCACCTCGACGACGCCATGGTCGGGCAGACGTGGACGCCGACCGGCGACCTCGACGAGCTGCTCAAACAAGGACGCATCGCGCAGACGCGCGCGATCCTCGCCGCCGACCGGCTCAGGCTCGAGACCCGTCAGCCGTTGCTGCTCGAGCACCCGGACGGCCCGCGGCGGTTCGCGACGATTCACATCGGCTTCTCGACGCTATTGATCCGCAGCCAGTTCGAACCAATTATGCGCACCGCGGTGATGACCGCCGTCGTCGCGCTCATCGCGACGGTGGTCGTGGCGATGCTGCTCGCGCAGCTCGTGGTCCGGCCCATTCACGTGATCCGGAGCGGCCTCGCACGCCTTGGACGTGGCGAGCTGGACGTGCAGGTGGATCTGCCCCGTGAAACGGAGCTCGCCGAGCTCGGCGACTCGTTCAAGGCGGTCACGGCGCGGCTCGTCGCGGATCGATCGGAGTTGGCCGATCAGCGCGCGAAGCTCGAATCGGTCGTCGAGCACCTCGAGGACGCCGTGGCGCTGTTCGCGCCGGACGGGACGCTCCTGTTCGCGAACCCCGCCATGCGACGAGCGTTCAGCGCCGAATCCGGCGCCGTCGATCAGTTGCTGCCTGAGGGGCATCCGTACCGGAAGGCGCTGGACGCATCGCTCGCGACGGGTCAGCCGCAGGGGCCGTCGGCCGGCGAGCTCCCGGGCGGCGGCGAGCGGCTCATCCTCACGCATCTCATCCGCGACCCCGAGGAGCGTCTGCTTGGCGTGATGATCGTCTCGCGAAACCTCGGATATCTCAGCCAGGTCGAGTCCACACTCAGCTACTCGCGCAAGCTCGCGGCGATCAGCCGGCTCTCGGCCGGCATCGCGCACGAGATCAAGAATCCGCTCAATGCCACGATGATCCACCTCGAGCTGCTCAAGATGCGGCTGAGCGACACGCCGGATGCGCTGGAGCATTTGTCGGTCATCGCGGCGCAAGTCCGGAGGCTCGACGAGGTGGTGCAGGGCTTCCTCAAGTTCACGCGGCCGGAGGACATGCGGCTGCAGCCCGTCTGGGTCGGCGAGCTCATTGACGAGCTGATGCCCGTCATCCAGGCCGAGGCGAGCAAGAGCCAGGTGGACGTGCGCGTGGACATGCCGCCGACGCTGCCTGCCGTGAGCGCCGACAGCCGGATGCTGCTACAGGCGTTTTTGAACCTCGCGCTCAATGCGTGTCAGGCGATGCCGCAGGGCGGCCGGCTTCGCATCGCGGCACGTGAGCGCCCCAACCGTGAGGTCGAGGTCCTCTTCGAGGACACGGGCGTCGGTATATCACCGGAGGATCTGTCGAAGATCTTCGATCTGTACTTCACCACCAAGAGCCAGGGCAGCGGCATCGGGTTGTCGCTCGTTTACCGCACCATCCAGCTTCACGACGGCGATATCGAGGTCCAATCGGCGCCTGGCCGGGGCACGACATTTTCGATTCGGCTGCGCCAGGCGGCGCATCTTCTGGCGCCCGCCGTCGCCGCCCCTGCGTCATAATTGAGGTAATGACCCTCCCCGCACGGGCAGCGCTGGTTGCGCTGGCCCTGGCGAGTCTTTCTGCGTGCGCAAAGGTTCAAGCGCGTGCGCCCGTCCCGCCGCCGGTGCTGGAAATGCCAACGCCACCGGCCCGAATGGTTGTCCCGGCGCCGCCGCTCGAGCCGGTCGCCGAACCCGCGCCCGCGACGACGCCAGCGAATACTCCGGCACCGGCGAAGCCAAATCCGCCGCCCAGCAAGCCGCCAGAGCGGTCGAATCCCCCGCCAGCGCCCCAGACGCCGCCGCCGGACAGTCCTCCGCCCGTGCTGCAGACGACGCAGAATGCCGGCGAGCTCGAACAGCAGGCACGTAACTTCATCGACCAGGCGCAAAAGAATCTGGCCAAGCTGAACCCGCAGACGCTCGGTCGCGAACCCCGCGACCAGTACGATGCCGCCCGGCGGTTCGTCGATCTTGCGCTCCAGCAGATCGATCTCAAGAATTTCGTACGGGCGCGTCAGTATGCCGAGAACGCCGCGGCAATGGCGGGACAGCTCGTCAAATGACCTCGGGGTTCGTTCCCCACTTCTTCTTCAGATCTTCCCATTCCGTCAGGTAGAGAGCGAGCGCGGTGCGTGGATCGCCTTCGAGTCTGAGGCGGCGCGCGCGCTCCGGAAGGATGACCTGTCTCACGAGCCGATCGAGATCGGTGCGTAGCTGCGCGCCGCGTTGGCCGAGCTGACCGGCGCGAATCCAGCCTGCTTGTGCCGCGCCCCACGCGCGCTCGAGATCGTCCATCCCCTGCGCGGCAGCGGCAAGCCAATACGACGCCACCGCGGACGTGTCCCGGCGGGCCAGCTCCTCTTCCGAACGTTCAAGGATGCGTGTGTAGAGCAAGCGCCGATCGGCCTGCGGACCGAACTGCGCCTGGTGGTCGAGCGCCGTGGCCCACCATTCGAAGACCAAGTCGCGTGTCTCGGGCTCGGTGAGGGCGACGCGCGCGAGCGCGGTCGCGAAGAATTCCGCCGCCGCGGCATAGCTGTTCTCGAGATACAGCGCTTCGCCCAGTCCTACCTGGTGCTCGATGAAATCCCGCGCCGCCAGTTTCGATCGATCGATGTCCTTGAGCAGGCGTCTGGCCTCGACGAGGTCGGCTTCGTTCGGCGCGGCCGCATCCCGATAGCGTTCGAGGAGCGCGCGGGCCGTGACCAGCCTGGCCGCGTCGGAGCGTCCCGCCACTTTGCCGGCCTCCGCCGCGGCCGAGATCGCATCTTCGAACCGGCGTTCGTTATAGGCCTGGCGGGCTCGAGTCAGCGCATCCGGAGGCGGCGTTTGGGCCACCGCCATGACCAAACCCAGCAGGATGGCCGCCAGTTGCACCCAGTAACTCTTACACACTCAAGGCCTTTCCGGTCAAAAAACCGGGGTATTTCGAGTCCGAACGGGCCTGTCCGTGTTGGCAAGAAAGTTGAAGGATAGGGTGGCGATGCGTGCTGTTCTGGCGGTCGCACTCGCGTTGGTGACTTGGGCCCCGATGGTGGGGGCATCGCAGACACCGCCGCCACCTGCGCAAGGCGCGGAACAGCGTCCGACCTTCAAGGCCACCGTCAATCGCGTCGCCGTGGCCGCCGTCGTCCGCGATCGCAAGGGTAAGCCGGTCACCAATCTCAAGGAAACCGATTTCCAACTGTACGACTCTGGCGAAGCACGGAAGATCGTCGACTTCCGCGCCGAGACGTCGCCGGTGAGCCTGGCGCTGCTGGTGGACTTCAGCGGCAGCATGGACGTCGCGATCAAGCGGGAAGCCGCGCGTGAGATCGCCTGGCACATTCTGAGCTGGATGAAGACGGGCCGCGATCAGGTCGGGCTCTTCGCGTTCGACCGCCGGCTGCAGGAGCTCGCGCCGTTCGGCACCGACACCGGCGAGATTCTAAACAAGCTCGAGACGGTCCGCCCGTTCGGGACGACGTCGCTCTTCGACGCGATCGCGGAGACCAGCGAGCTGCTCGCCGCCAAGTCGGGCGCGCGCCGCGCGATCGTCGCGCTCACGGACGGCGCCGACAACGCGAGCCGCCTCACGCCCGAGCAGGTCTCGGGGATCGCGAGCGGCATCGACGTCCCCGTCTACATCGTTCTTGTTATCTCCCCCCTCGATCGCGCCGGCACGACGACGGTCAACGAAGACCAGATCGACGCGATGCAGGCCGGCCGTCTCGGCGACCTCGCGCGCTGGACGGGTGGGGAAATCTTTGCTGCGGTCGGTCCCTCGGTCACCAGCCAGGCCGCGCGGCAAATCGTCACGGAGCTTCGTCATCAGTATTTGTTTGCGTTCGAGCCGAGCACACGCCCCGGCTGGCATCCGATCGAACTTCGCACGCACGACAAGGATCTCGTCGTCCGTGCGCGGAGCGGATACCAAGTCCGGAACGGTGCGCCCGACACAACCAGGTGAGTCAGGAGGAGACGTCATGCGGAAGTCTTTAATGGCAATTACGGTCCTTGCGTTCGCGATCGGCGGGTCTGGAGCCTGCGCGACGAAGAAGTTCGTCAACACTCAGGTCGGCCAGGTCAGCGGCAAGGTCGACACGCTGAGCCAGTCGCTCGAACAGACGCAGGAGCGCACGCGTCAGAACGAAGCGAAGATCGGTGAAGTCGATACGAAGGCGCAGGCCGCCCAGGGCAGCGCCAACCAGGCCCAGCAGGCCGCCGGCCAGGCAGACCAGAAGGCCGTCGCCGCCAACGAAAGCGCGCGCGCCGCGGCCATGCGAGCCGAAGAGGTCGACAAGGCCAGCAAGAAGATCATGTATGAAGTGGTCCTGAGCGAGAGCCAGGGCAGCTTCAAGTTCAACCAGGTCGCCCTGCCGGACGAGGCCAAAGCCCGCCTCGACCAGCTCGTCGGCCAGATCAAGGCTGACCCGAAGGGCGCGTACTTCGAGATCGAAGGCCACACGGACAACGTCGGCGACAAGATGATCAACGAGAAGATCGGTCTGGCGCGCGCCGAGGCTGTCAAGCGCTACCTGTACGAGCAGCACCAGATTCCGCTCCACCGCATGAACGTCATCAGCTGGGGCGAGGACAAGCCGGAGACCGAGAACAAGACGCGTGACGACCGCTCGAAGAACCGCCGCGTCGTCATCCGCGTGCTCGCCTAGTTCGAGATTGTCTGCACAACGGCCGACGCAGGCCACACGGCGGCGAGCTCACCTGCCCGAGCTCGCCGCCGTTTTTTTTGTTTGGAAACCATGTAGCTGAGGACTGGGCAAGACCTCGGGTTTCTTTTTTGGAAGGGCAAAGCGAAAAAGAAACCCGAGGTCTTGCGCTTCGGCACGAACCGGGGAAGAATGCGGGATCGCGTCCCCAGGCCCATGACTTCCCGCGGCGAGGTAGCCCGGATCGACTTTCGGATTCCTATCGGCGACGAGACGCTGACGGGCGAGCTGTCGGTGCCGGAATCGGCCCAGGGGGTCGTCCTGTTCACCCAGGGCAGCGACGCCAGCCGTCTCAGCCCCCGCAATCGATACATTGCCGGCATGCTCGCAAAACGTGGCCTCGCCACGGTCCTGATCGATCTCCTCACCCCCAAAGAACAGGTCGTCGATCGGGAGACCGTCCGGTATCGATTCGACATTCCGCTGCTGGCCGATCGGGTCATCAGGGTCATCGAGTGGCTGCGCGAGCGTCCGGAGGCCGCCGCGCTGCCGGTTGGGCTCTTCGGCACCGGCACGGGTGGGAGCGCCGCGCTGCTTGTCGCCGCCGAGCGTGCGTCATTCGTCGCCGCGGTCGTCTCGCGCGCCGGCCGGCCGGACCTCGTCGGGCCGCCACTCACCGATGTCACTGCCCCGACCCTGCTTCTCGTCGGCGGGCGGGACATCATCGTCGCCCGGATCAATCGTGAAGCGCTCGTCTGGATGCGGGGCGTGGTATCGCTCAGCGTGATCCCGGAGGCCACGCACCTGTTCTCGGAACCCGGCGCGCTCGAAGAAGTGGCGTCCCGCACCGCCGACTGGTTTGTCCGGCATCTGCGGTCAGCCCACGCGCGAGCCGCGGGTTAAAAGACGGCCCAAGGCCCAAGCCCCACGTCTCAAGCCGATTTCGGTCTCGCCTTCAGTATTCCCAGCTGCACGAGCATCCCGGTGAAGTCGTAGAGCCGGCGCTCTTTGATGATCTTGCCGTCCTTGAAATAGAAGATCAGCACGCCCTGGATCTCGAACGCCCGGCCGGTCGCCGGAATCCCGAAGACGTCGCTCGTGTGCGTGGCGTGGCAGCGGAAGAACTGCGCGACGCGATCGCCGTCGGCGACGATCTCGTCTGTCGCTAGAGTCAGGTCGTTGAAGATCTTGAAAATCTCACGGTAGGACTGCTCGATCGCCTCCCGGCCTTTGATGACCCCGAAAAGCGGGCTGACGATGATGCCGGCGTCGGCGTGGAGGGAGGCAAGGGCCTGGGTGTCCCCCCGACGCCAGATCGCGTCCCGTTCCGCGAAGAGTACTGCGGCCTCATCGCGCGTCATGACGTGTACTGAGCCCCGGCTCAGAGTCTCGCCACGGGGCGCGTGCTTGTCAAGACGTGCAGCGCGCCGCGATAACCGCATCCACGACCGACAGGTACGCCGGTCTCGACACGGACGCGCCGCCCGGCTGCGGCTCGGTCTTGTGCGCGATGACCATATCGAGCTCGGGAAGAACGGTGATGAACTGCCCCACCGCGCCGATCCCGGTATATCCGTTCCTGTAGGGTCCCTCGTTGAAGGGCCCGTCCCAGATCCACCAGAGGAATCCGTAGCCGAACGGTCCCTTCCGATAGGACTCGGGATTCATCTCGCCAACGCGCGTGACCGGCGTCACCATCCGCCGCACCCAGTCGCGCGGCACGAGCGGCTTCCCCGCCCACGCGCCGTCGCGCAGCATGATGTAGCCGACGCGCGCCATGTCACGCGTGGACAGGTGGAAGTGATACGCGGGATGGATCGACGCGCGCCGGTTCTCGCTCTTCCGCTGGGCCGCGCGATCGAAGTCCTGCAGCCCGGCCGGCGTCGCGAGGTCACGCTCGAAGGCGTCGTAGATGTTGGTGCCGGTCTCCTGCTCGAAGATCGTGCCCAGCACGTTGAAATCCCAGTTGTTGTAGAGGAAGTACGTGCCGTGTTTGACGGTGCCGCGCGGGCCCGGCGGATCGCCCGCCGTGCTGCCGCAGCCGGCGCACGCCGCGTTCGCGGCTTCGTGGTAGACGCCCGATCGCGCGGCGAGCAGATCCGCGACGGTCGCTTCCTTCTCGGCCGGCAGGAGGCCCGCGACGTCATCGATCTTCAGATCCGCCATCGTTTTGTCGAGCTTGATGCGGCCTGACTGGACGTAGTTGCCGTACAGCATCGCGAGGATGCTCTTCCGCACCGACGCGAGATAGCTGACGCGCTTCAGATCGCCGTACGCCCACAGCACGCGTCCGCCGACGATGACGACCATGCCGGTGGTGGGAAGCAGCTTCACGCGGCTGGTCGCGAGATCGAGTCGATCCTGGCAGTAGCCGATCGCCTTGGGATCGGCCACGCGCTCCCATTCCGCGCCGGGAAACACCTGGCCGGGGCGCTGCGCGGGCTCCGCCGAGAGGGTGAAGCCTGGCAACGCCAGCCCGATCGCGATGGCCACGGCCGCGATCACGGCCGGCCAACCCCAGCGATCGTTCGCGCGCCTGTGCGTCATGGAGCACCTCATGTGGAAGGTGCCGACAATCCACGGCAATCACTTGACTTGACGTGGTATCGTCGGCGGCGCCTTGGAAAGCCTGATTAGGCGCGCAGCCTACCACGTCAAGTCAAGTGATTGCCGGGCCTAGAGCAAACTGACGGCCACAGATTGGGCAAATCGCCCGTCCGCTTCTCAGCCACTCGCTGCGCAAGATGATCGACGCCAAGATCGAAGGTGAGGAGATCATCGCGACACCATAAGTGCCGCAACCCAAGGTCGTGAACTTCATGGACGCGCTGCGGAAGAGCCTCGACGAAGTCTCGAAAGCGAAGAAGCGTCCCGCGCAAGCTGCCGCGAAGCCGCGACGTGCAAGAGTGGCGAAGTTTTCGACACGCAAATGCGCGTCGTGAACATTTCTGTCGCTGCAAAAACGTAATTGGAATTCCCGCTAAAGTGAGCCACCACGCCGACGATAAGCAGGCTCTCAGAGAGGTTGATGGACAAAGGCGCGAGGACTATTGTCATTATCGTCATCGCTGGAATTTTTGTCGGCCTGGCGATCGTGGAGTTCGTCAGCCTGCGTAACGGCGGGCAGTCGCCGATCACGCAGGCAGTGAGAGGCATGCTCGACGCGCCCGAGCCCGTTGCGGATTCGGCGACGACTGGATCCGCGCAGAAACCCGAGCCCGCGTCGAAAGATCGTCGCGCCGGTTCGTCAACGTCGGCTTCTTCATCGACATCGACCTCCCGTCCGCCCGCCGGTGGGCCGACGCCGGCGCCTGTTCCGACCCCGGCACCTGTCGTCGTGGTGCCCAGACCGCAACCACCTCTCTCGAACGCGGCGCCGGTCTTCTCGGTGCAGCAGCGACGATCGGATATGTTCGTGCCGGGCAACCTGCGCGGATGGATTGGCTATGGGGTGACGTTCGAACAGCCGCTGCTGGTACGCGCAGGTGGCGAAGTTCGCGCCGGCGATCAGATCTCCGGCCCGAGCGGGTTGAGGGATGCCTCGGCCAGCCCGCGCGCAGGACGCGCGCTGCCTGATACCCGCGTGAAGGTGCTCCCGGCAGCGCCGTACCTCTCGCTCATCGGGCGTGTCTGTTCGAATGAGGAATGCTCGGCGCCATTTGCGATCGGCGCGCATGCGGTCCTCTGTCCATCCACGCTCGGGATCACGGGTGATCTGCAGCTCTGGACGAACAACTACGTTCAAGTGGATGGTTACCAGACGCTCGCGAGCTACACCATCGCCGTGGGCGGGTATCGATTCCAGGCCGAGCCGGCGCCGGCGCGCGCCTGCGAGGCCGGGGCGGGTGCGACCAGCGCGGGAACGCCGGTGCCGAAGGACGCGGGGACGCCGCTGCCCGACGAGGAGCCGCTGAAGGATCCCGGCTTCTCGGTCTCGAGCCGTCAGAATTCGTGGAAGCCGTTTTTCCTGCCGATGGATCGCGCGTTCGTGATCCGCGCGACCGGTCAGATGCAGCCACTCGAGCGTGTGCGCGCGACCGGACCTGGCGGCATCGACGTGCCGCGCGGCACGCGGTGGACCTATCCGGGCACCAAGACTGTGGTCGTCGACACCGAGCACGTGCTGCTCGAGGCGTCGCTGCCGTACCAGGCGCTGATCGGGCGGTTGTGCGGACCGAAGGAATGCGGCGAGGCGTTCCTCGTTGGCGCCGAGCGCACGATTTGTCCGTCGCCGAAATACAACGAACGGCTCGAGCTCTGGATCAATCACATCGTGCCGCGGACGTCCGACCGGTTGCATCTGCCGTTTGCGAACCTCACGTTCCAGTCGCGTCGCGGCGAGTACCGGTTCGAGATCGCCAGCGCGCCGCCCTGCGGCGGGTAAATCTGTAATCCACTTCGATTCCTGAACGCGCGATCGCGCTGCTCCGGGCTGGCCGTCACATCAGCGGCGGAAGTTAGGCCCAATTCAGCGGGTGCATCACCGGATCGGTTCTTGCCCCTCCCTTCCCCATGGCGAAGCCTCGTCTGTGGCTCCTTGCTGGCATCGCTGTCGTCATCACGGTGTCGGCCGGAGCCTGGGTCTTTCAGATACGTCAGCGTCAGGCCATCGAACCTCCTGCTCGTCTGGGGCCGTGGTCACTGGGCGACGCGTTCGAGAAGCCGACGCCCGAAGAGGCGCGGCACGCGATCGCGCCGTACGTCCCGAAACGCCCGGCGGCCGGCGCCGGGAACGTGGTGGCGGCTGTGTCGCCGCCCCGCGAAGGCTCGCTGGCGACGGAGCCGGTCACGCCGGCGTCGCTCAACGGTCCGGTCGATTCGCCGATTGCCGCGCTCGGAAAGCGCGTGGACATGTCGGCCAAGCCGCTCAATCTTCCGGTCGTCGTCCCGCACGCCGATTCGACCGGCGCGTCGAAACTCTTCGGCGTGCAACAGCGTCGATCCGATACCTACGTGCCCGGCAACCTGCACGGCTGGATCGGCTACGACATCTCGTTCGACAAGCCGCTGCTCGTGCGCGCCGGAGGCGAGTTGCGCGCCGGATCGGATGCAGCGGGCCCAAGCGGCCTCAAGGCCTCGGAATATGAGAAGGCTCTCGCCGGCCGTCGCGCCGAGTTCCAGTTCCGTGGCAATTCGCGCGTGATCAACACGGCGCCGTTCCTCGCGCTCATCGGCCGCATCTGCTCGCGCGAGATCTGCTCGACGCCATTTCTCGTCGGGTCGGGAACGGTGCTCTGTCCTTCACCGATCAGCGTGAAGGGCGAGCTGCAGCTCTGGACGAACAACTACGTTCGTCTCGAAGGGTTTCAGACGTTGCTGCCCTACTCGCGCGTCTCGGGCGGCTATCGCTTCCAGGCCGAAGTCGCACCGGCCGGCGCGTGCGGCACCGACGCGGCCACACCTGAGTCGAGCGCGCCGCGCGCCGACGTCGCCGCCATCGACGCCGGGCAGGTCCTGAAGGAATCCAGCTTTATCGTTTCGAGCCGGCAGACGTCGTGGAAGCCGTTCTTCCTGCCGCTCGACCGCGCGCTCGTCATCCGCGCGTCCGGCTACATGCAGCCGCGCGAAGCGGTGCTCGGGACCGATCCGAACGGCATCGCGGTGCCGGACGGCAAGCCCTGGAGCTACCCCGGCGCGGGCTCCGTCGCCGTCGACGCCGCGCATACGCTCTTCGATCCTCGACTGCCCTACCAGGCGCTCATCGGCCGTCTCTGCAGCGCGACCGCGTGCAGCGACGCGTTCCTCGTCGGCAGTGAGCGGACGATTTGTCCGACCTCGCTCGACGAGCGGCTCGAGCTCTGGGTCAATCACATCGTCCAGCCGTCGGGCACGCGTCAGTTCAACATCGACGTGCTCGCGTTTCAGACTCGCCGGGGTGAATACCGGTTCGAGGTGGCGAAGGCGGCGGCGGGGAGCTGCGGGAAGTAGAGCTCCACTCACAAGCTGGCGCTATGATGGACCGAAAAGCAGCGGGTCCATCCATGGCGAAGCGTGTGCGACGACGGAAATCGAGATTGGACAAGGCCGCGGCGACCATCGGCCGCGCGCTCGGCAAAGCGCTGAATCGGGTCCACAAGATCGATTCTGACGTTCGCAAGGTCATGGACGCGCGCGGGCGCAATCTTCAGCAGCTCGGTCGTGATGCCGGGCGGAAAATCGCCTACCTCGGCCGCTCCGGTTCGAAGGTGACGAAGGGCCGGGGCAAAAGCGCGAAGGCCGCCCTGCGGACGAAGAAGCGGCCTGTCAGCCGCGCCGGATCGAGCCGCCGGGTTGCGGCGCGACGAGCGCCTCGTCGACGGACGAAGTCGGGCTGAACGGCACGTCCCTTGCTGCTTCAAGCGTCGGAGGTGATCCAGATGCGAAAAGAGAAGCCTATGGACGACAAAGCGACGTCGCCCGACCCGGATGACCTCACGGGGAACACACCGCCGACGCGGCCGATGACGCCGTCGGAGTTGCACGAGTTCGAGGGAGATGTCGTTCAGAGAGAGGGCGAGCCGGATGAGGATGTTCCGGACTCACCTCCGGTCCCGTCGCACGATTAGGCGCGGTTTTCTGTACCCCACCTGCGGCACCGACGGGTTGGCGGACCTGCGTTGTCGGTGTGGTACTCTTTCACGGTTGTCCCTGCCGCCGGCGTAGCTCAGTTGGTAGAGCAGCTGATTCGTAATCAGCAGGTCACCCGTTCAAGTCGGGTCGCCGGCTCCACACAAACCCAATCAATTCACAGACTTATCGGGAGTGGTGTTTTCGGCCTGATCGCCTGAGTGGCCCTTCTGTGCGAATGGTGTGCGAATCGGGGAAGGGTTCTCGTCGGTCTGCCCTTCCAGCCGTTCGAGCGCCCGCGCAAGCCGGACCGGAGAACTGGCAAGGTATCGGCTCGTCGTCGTGATGTTCGCGTGTCCCAGGAAGTCCCGAACGTCGTGCAGGTCGGCTGACGATTCGAGCAGCGTGCAGGCGAACTGCCTTCTTAGGTCGTGAAAATGCAAGTTGATAGTCCGGAGCGCCGACCGTGACTCGGATGCCAATTGACCCGGCTTGCCCTTCACCCATGCCGGGGTGTGGCCGTGAGCACGGAGCACGGTCATCTCCCAGGCCCGTTTGATGCTCTTGATCTGACCGCCGGCTTCATCGCCGAACACGTAGGCGCTCGTGGCGTGCGGTTCCCCGTCCGGTCCCTGCCGACGCATGGCGAGCTCGGCACGCAGCCGCGGGCCGATGGGCAGTACGCGCGCCGTGTTGGTTTTCGTTTTCGACGCTGGGAGTTCGATCCATCGGGCGCTGCCTTTCTCGTCCTCCCGGATCTGGTGCCACTGCAGCGACAGTAATTCGCCCACCCGACAGCCCGTTGAAAGCGCCGCGACGATCAACGCTCGCAAGTGGTCGCCCGCGTGCGCGAGTAGCCGCTCTTCCTCGCCCGGCTCGAGCCGTCGTGTCCGTGGTGTCTCTGCGCTCGTTTCGAGTCTGACCACGGAGACCCCATGCCGCTTGAACGGGCTCGACTCGATGAACCCCTCGCCTATGGCCCAGTTGAACAGGTGTCTCAGTCGAGCCAGCATCCGATTTGAGCCGACCAGCCCCCGCTGCCGACGTTCGCCGCGGATGGCCTCGATGTCGGCCTTCGCGACTGACGCTAGTGGTTTCGCGCCGAATGGGATCGTACCGCCCGCGGCAGGTACGGCACAGGCTCTCGCGATCCGGAGTTGGTAGTCGGCCTGCTGCGCTGGCTTCGGCCGAAGATGTTGGCCGCTCCACGTAATGCCTTCGTCGGTCTCTTTCTTCCCAACGTAATCCGTCAGGTATCGATCGATCAGGTCTCCGACCGTCAAGCTGACATCGACGGACGTGGCCACCGGCTCGAACGTCCGGTTGCGGATCTCGCCGCGGAGCGTATCGCGCAAGGCTTCCGCCGCGGTCTTGCTCGTCGGCGGTTTCAGGCCCCGCGATCGTGCGACGACGTCGAGCGAGTACCGATGCTCGCGCCCGTCCCGGTGGAAACTGAAGTGCCACGGGTGCGAACACTTCGCCCATTGGCGTTTACTACAGGTGCAACGTTTCTTGAGTCCGTCATTCGTTCGTTTCGGCATCAGGCTCTGCCTTTCTTGTGATGTAGAACACGCGCCCGTTTCCGCCGTGGTGGCGCGTCCGCCTCTCCGGTGAACGTGACACTAAAGTCCATCCCCATCAGTCGCGAGTCCCAGATCTGCGTCACGCTTTCAAGCAGCGCGTCTCGGATCGTGTTTAGCCGCAACATCGCCTCTACCGATCCGCCGACGTCGGGATGTGCCTTTCGCGCCTGCTGCCGATAGCCGTCCGCGATAAGGTTCACGGCTATGGCGCGTCGCCCGCGAACAGCTTTCAGCCACGCGCGCCGCCCCCGTCGATACTCTCGTCGCGCTTCAAGCAACTCGGCGTCGCCCGCGGCCTTCTGCTCGAAAGACCACGCCATTACTGCTGCCTTTCTGCTTCGGCAATTTCCTCATGATCGGCGTCCGTCGCCACGCCGAGATGATGTCGAATCCTTGCCGAGTAGAGCCGCGCGTCTCGGCTTCGCCCCATGTACGGACTCTCGTCCGAGAGCTTGTAGTGCTCCAAAAACGCTCGCAGGAGAGCCAAGCCATGCACGCATCGAATGCGCGCCTCCGGGCCAGCGGGTTCCTTGAACACTTGCGTGAAGTCCGCCGCCCGAATGGATTCAACGAGCGGCTCGACCAGCGTTCTAGGCACACCCCGGGCGATTACTCCCTCGGGGTCCAGCATCAGACTGCCATCACCGTCGATGTCGGCTACGAGTGCGAGAACGGCAGCGGGATCAACCGCATCGGGTACGAGTTTCAGCATTTACGTCCACCTTTCTGAAATCGAAGTGAGACGGACGGCCGGATCGCCCGGCCGTCCGGTCCCGTCAGCCCTTGCCGCCCTCCATGACGTCCTTCTGATCGTCGTCAGGCGCCGGCATATCGAGCACGTTCTTTGGCAGGAGCGACAGCCACCACAGATCCTCACTCGCCTTGAGCAAGCCGGTTGCGATCGCCTCGACGACGATCGGGTCATCGAACGGATCCACGTCCTCGCTCTTGGCGAGCCCCGCAATGGTTTCATTGACCAGCACGACAGCCGTGTGTGCCGACTTGAGACGCGCTTCGATGGTCGGCACGCTCATCCACTTGCCGAGCTTTTCGCCGGTCAACAGAAGTTTCTTAGCTTTCTTGCTGTTCGACTTCGTCGGGTGTTTCTTCATGGACAGCCTCCGTGAAAGAGGCCGGCGGGCTACAATTCCTGCAGCTCGCCAGCTCGTTCATACCGAGTTGACGGGTGAGGCTCGCGCGGGTGTTTACTGCACTCGCGCGGGCCGGCTACGTTTGGCCTTCTTCGGTTTGTTCCACAGGAGCGACTTGCATCTCGGGCACATCGTGACGAGGCCCGTCCGTGGCACCCACGAATGCCCGCACCGCTTGCACGTCAGTGTGGGCACCCGAACCTTTTCGGCCATAACGTTCCGCCATCCTAACCTTACTCATGGGTAAGTTGCAAATACTAGGCTCTTAGCCCAGGGGCTTCGCCTGTAAATCGCTGCCAGATCGGCAGTAGTGCCTGGTGCCACCCGGACTGCCAGTCGGGGCAAAAGTGACGCGCGCGGCCGTTTTCCCTGCGTAGGGAAAATCTTCAAGATGACTGACCTGTCATTTTGGTTGCCACGGCTGGGGAAAAGTCTCGTGCACCATACTTTTCGAGCCGATCTCTTCATGCCCTCACCCCGGCCAGCCGCTTCAGCCGGGCGATCTCGGCCGCGGTTTCCCGCTCATGTTTCTCCCGGCTGAACCGCGCCCGACAAGCGCCGGTACAGAACCGGCGACCCTCGCGCCAGTCGAAGGCGGTCCCGCACTGCTCACAAGTGCCGAACACAGCCGCACGTGCGCCCGTAGACGCGATCGATCGCCGCTTGGCAGCCATACCCTAGCCCCTCACCTTCGAATTGCTCCCTATGGGAATGTCAGCCCGTGCAGCCTCGCCCGGTGCGCGCGAAGGTCGTCGACGCGACATAAGGCCCGTTCTTAGACGCCGGCCGCTGCCCCCTCTCTGACACAGCAGGTTTCGCCCTCGCCGTCACGCCACGATTTCACCACTGGAATATACGGGAGTGCCCAGACAATTGGGAGAAGGAATCGTACGGACTGAATGAACCGTATCAATATGAGTATTTCCGCTATTTTGAGGAGTCCGTACGGGCCTATCCGATCATCAACCTGCTGCCCGATTTTCGAGCCACGGACAAGTACCCGCTGGTGTTTCGAAACGATCCTCATTGGAACGCCGCGGGACATGCCTTCGTGGCGGAGACAGTAACGCGGCACATGCTGGAGAGGCAGTTGATCCGTGCCGCGAGTTCACGGCCGCCGCCTTCTCGATAGGCCGCCAGGCCCAGTCTCATCTTCGGCCGCACGATCATCATTGAGCCTTGGTCCCTCCAACATCCAAGCCGCTGCCGATCACTGTGTCGCGCGGGTCGCTTGGTCTGCGGTGAGGCCGCAGGCATCGGCCTTTCGGGTCGCATAAGGGGGAATCCGTTTTAGCGGCGCGACAGGGCCTTCATCGTCCCTATCGTCTGCAACGGCGACTTCGCGAACTGGCGCGGACAGCGTGTTCCAGACCGACGGGGTCGTGCAGGAGCACCGCGAGCTCGCGGAGGTTTCAACGGCGCGCGACCTGCGGTGAGACAAGACGGCGCGCCGCACGCTCGAAGTCCTCCGCCAGGTCGCAGCGCGGTAGTGTGTCGGGGCTAGTCTAGGCCGGGCTGAGGCCGGGCTAGGCCCGGCCCTTGGTAGCCAGAGTCCGGAAGAACGGGCACACCCAGATCAGCGCGGCGCGAGCGGGCCGGATGAGCAGGAGCCGGTTGTAAACCTTCGCGAGCCACGCCTTGATGGCTTGAAAACCCGCGATCTCCTCCTGCGAAACCTCCCCCAGGAGGATGCGCGGTTCCAGGCCGGCACTCGTGCGCAGCATCCGACGGAGCTCGACGACGCTCAGAAGCCGGCAGTGCGCGTAGGACTTTCCGCCACGCAAGCGCACGTAGCGCTCCTGCCACGCGCGCGGAAGCCAACCGACGCCCCAGATCGACACGTGCGGCTCGGCTGAGAGGCTGTAGCGGTTCGGCGTCGCAATCGCCGCTACCCCCCCTACCGCAAGGACGCGACCGATCTGCCGAAGGTACGCATCCTGCTCGTCGACATGCTCGATCACATCGAGCGACACCACGCCGCCGACCGACTGGTCCGCCAGCGGCAAGGCTTCCCCGAGCGCCGCGGCGAGGTTCGGCCTTCCGCCAGCGTCGAGAATGAGCTGCCGTGCCACGACCAGCCATTCCAACGAGACATCGATCCCCACCGCGCTACGTCCCAGGCGCGCCGCGGCAGCCAGCAGAGGCCCTGCGCCGCACCCAAGATCGAGGAATGGCAGGCGCCCCGTTGTCGCAGGGCGCAGCCAGCCATCGAGCTCACGTGTAAACCTTGTGGGCCCCTCGAGAATCCCACGTGTGCGGCGCTCGATATCGGACTCGGACCAGCCGGGCCGCTGTCGAAATACTTCGGCCACGAGATCCTTGGTGGACAGGGTTCCGATGAGGCCGATCAATCGCGACGCCTTCCGACGGTCTTCTTCGACATCGAGCCACGAGGGGAGATCGATCCGGAAGTCTGCGATTCCTCCAAACACGGGATATCGGCCGGAACAGGACCTGCACACCAGGCTCTCGCGCTCATCGGCAAGGGCACCGAGGCAACGAGGGCACTTCCAGATCAAGGGCGGTGGATCTGTCGGGGGCGACGTTGCTCCAGCTTCGACGTCTTGGTGGTCCATCGGCGGCCCTCTCGCGCTGCACGTCCAAACCCGACCATCGAACGGTCAGTCCATCGGCGGCATGTAACTGTCTCGCGAACGGCCTGATTCTCTCACTGAAACCTCCTACGAAATAGCTCTTCCTGGTGATCGCGTTCGCTTGCCATCGGCGCGGGAGTATCAGGTCGCGCCATTAGTCCGCCACCCGTCAACCTTTAGTTGGGGGCATGTGCGCGCTGATCGGGGGTCAGGCGTGGCTGACATCGCGCGCGGGCTCGTCACGGGCAGCAATGGCGCCTCAACGGCATGCTATTGTTTCGTCTGGATGTCCAGCTCAAACCCTTCAAATACGCGAATCGGTCTCGTCGGTCTCGGCAACGCCGGTTTCCAGATCCATCTCCCGTCCCTCGCCGGAATGCCATCGGTGACCGTAACCGGCGCGTGTGATCCCGATGCGGCACGCCGCGAACGCGCCGCCGCAAAATATGGCGTGCAAGGATAGGAAGGATTAGGGGGTCGTTGACACGACATAAGGCCCGTTCTTAGACGCCGGCCGCTGCCCCCTCTCTGACACAACCGGCGCGACGCGCGTCGCGCCCACCGGGCAACTCACCGTCCTCTCGTCGCCGGATCCGCTCGATGAGAACTCGTTCGAGACGCCGACGAAGATCGCACCGGTGACCACGACGGTGACGGGATTGGCGAAGACCTTCACGCGCACATTGCCGCCGTACTCGCTGTCGATCCTTCGCGTCGGCGTTCGATAATCCACCTGGAGCCCCGGGTCTTCAGACCCAGGGGACCGTGTAAGATTCCTCCGCATGAGTCTCATCCGTCGCCTGTTCGGGCCGAGCCGCAAGGAGATCTGGCAGAAGTTGAGCCAGGAGATGGACGCCCGGTACGTCCAGGGCGGGTTCGGCAAAGGTGACAAGGTCGAAGTCGATCACGGCGACTGGACCGTCACGCTGGACACCTACGTCGTATCCACTGGCAAAAGCGCGATGGTGTTCACGCGCATGCGCGCGCCATATGCCAACCCGGGCGGGTTCCGGTTCACCGTGTATCGGCGGAGCATCTTCAGCGGCATCGGCAAGTTCTTCGGGATGCAGGACATTGAGATTGGCGACCCGCAGTTCGATCACGACTTCATCATCCAGTCCAACCGCGAATCGCAGGTGCGCGAGCTGCTCGCGAACGTCAAGATTCGCGATCTCATCTCGCGCCAGAAAGACATTCAGTTTTCGGTAAAGGACGACGAGGGGTGGTTTGGGACGAAGTTTCCGGACGGTGTCGACGAGCTGCATTTCGTCGTCGTCGGCGTCATCAAGGACATCGAGCGCCTGAGGCTATTGTACGACTTGTTCGCGGAAACACTGGACCATCTCTGCCGGATCGGCGCGGCGCTCGAAACGGCGCCGAACGTCAAACTGAAGTGATGGCCGACAGGAGTCCGATGCTCGTAACGATAAGAAGCATTAGCGATGTCCGCGACGCGACATATCCAGTTCTCCCGAGACGCGGCGTTCTGGTGCGACATCGCCGGTCTGCACGTCTCGACGTTCCGCCGTCTCGCGCATCGTCGTCCTCGCGCCTACGTCAAAAAGCGACGCCCGACTGGTGAAACACCGCGGGGTTACTCCCCCGCAGCCGGCGGCCCAGCCGGGCGCCTTTGGCATGACTAGCCGCCGCGACTTCGCTTACTGATCTGATGCCTGCCTGGGGCCGGGCGTTCGATTCCAGCCTTCGCGCCGAGCCGTGTCGAGCACACCCTGATGCACGACTTCCGCGCTCGTCGGCGCATTGCTTTTTGCGCGCCGATTCGCGTCGAGATCCGCATTCGCTTTCCGGTGCGCCGCGTTGGCCGCCTTCGTTGCCGCTGGGATTCCTGGTCCGTCTGCCATTGTTTTGTCTCCTGTGTGGAAATTGTTCGCTTACGCTGACTGCCGTTCCGGGGTCGGTAACGGCTTCAACTGCGGCACCGGCCGGGCCGGCGGCACGCGATAGAGTCCGAGAATGTGATCCACGCTCGCCTGCAGGATGATCGGCAGATTGCCTTTCTGCCGCTGCAGTTCTTCGATCCGTTCGACCGGCGTCCGATTCGCCCGTTGCCAGGCGCCAAACTCCGACGCGAACGCCAAGTACACTGCCCGCCGCGGCGAGTCCGGTTTGCGGCGGTCGGCCTCGTACCAGCTCTGTAGGCGATCGAGCGCGGCCAGTCCTGCGCTTCGCACCACCGCGGGATACTCCGTCAAGAGCGCGTTGGCATACAGCAACTTCACCATCTCGACGGACCCAGCCGATCGGATGTCGCTCGCAAACCGCATCGCGTCGCTGTCGAGCGCCTGCCGCCGATCGGCCGCTCGCCGTTCCGCCTGCCATTGCTCCGTGCTCATAAAGGCCGGCTTCGTTTCTGAACGAGTCGCCTTCGCCCGAAGTTGTCCTTCTTCCTGATCGAGCGGAGCGATCTCGCGCGCATGCACCGCCGCGATCCCTTCGGCCAACGTCGCCCGAAACTCGGCCTCGAGCACGGCGCGACGGCGCGACTTCTCACTCGCAATCAGGGGTTGATCCTCGAGCTGCGCGATCGCCGCCTCGTGCGCTTCGCACACCTTGACCAGCGGGAGTACCCCAGCATGCAACCGGCCCGCGGCAATGCCTGCGGCGACCATGTCGGGGCGCGTTTGGAACGTGGGTCTCATTTGCTCTGTCGCCATGTCGTCTCTGTCCTTTCACGATGTTGGGTAGAACCGTTCGCCGGAAGGCTGCATGCTCGCCAGCTCGCGCGCCAGCCGCGCGCGCTTTGCCTCTTGCAGCTCGAGCATCGCCTGCGACACATAATTCGACCGCCGCTCGCGGCGAATCCCGCCGTAGAACGCCGCCTGCCAATCGTCGCCAGCATCACGCACGGGAATCGCCGCAAGAACCGGACGCGCTTCCTTCACCGTCCCGTAGCACGCGGCCAGCGCGAGCGAATTGATGTAATCGTCATGTCCAGAACGGGGATGTTCAACAATGTCCTTCCCGCCCGGTCGCGGCCGCCGCTCCAGCATCGTCAACTCGCGGATCATCTGCGGATGGTCGAGTAGTTCGATCCGGCCTTGCGCCAGAAGCGGCTCGAAGTTTTGATATGCCTGCGACCGGTCCAACTCGGCGTGGCGGAAGTGAATGTTGTGCCGCTCGAATGCCTGTTTCACCCATCCGGCCGCGTACTTGTCCGACACAATCTCCGAGCACCCATACTTCCGCGCGAGCTCGACGTACTCGCGCACGAGTGCCTCCAAATCCGGGGGCGTCGTCCCCTGACGCGCGCTGCCACGCATCACCGCCTGGACGATTCGCCGCTCGTCTCCCTCGCCATCCACGAAACAGATTGCCGCCGTGAACGCATCCGGCCCGCCACCGCTGGGGTCAATGGCCATCACGGCCGATCGACTGCGGTTCGGCGGAAGTTCGTACCGCCCGACCCGCACGGCACTATCAATCCATTCACGAGGCACAAACGCGGCCACGTCGTCGCTAAACATCGCCTCGTATTCGCGGGCAAACCGCTGCGGATCGAGCCGTCGCTCCCGCTCCAGCCGTTCGAGCCCAATCTGCGGATTCATCGTGATCGTGCTCGCAACCCACACGAGCAGATCGGGATCGTCCTTCGCGTAGGCCCGCACAAAGTCGTCGTACAAAATCCCCGACCGCATATACGGGGTTGAAATCTTGACCAGCTTCGTCCGCGGAAACGCAATCATCCCGCGCCGGAGCGACTGCTGAATCTCCTGATCCGAGTTCTGCGAACCTTCCAACCTGAAAAATGCGACTTCGTCGAGCACGCCAACGGGAATCGACCAGCCGCGCATCGCGCCCGTGGTGGACGGAAAACACTTCACGGAGATCCCGTTCACCAGATCGAGCGAGTTCGCCTTCGGCTCGTCAATCAACAGGTTCTTGAGAATCGGACTTCGCAGAAACGGCGCTTTGATGTAGCCGTACGCGACCGCCGTCGCCCGCTGATCTTGCGCCCCGAGCGCGACAATCGCCGTCTCACCGTGCGCCAGATACCGCTCGTGGCCGCCGAAGCTCGCCTCGAAACACACCACGGGCGTGACAATGCGGCTGTTCTTCCCTGAGCGTGCGCCCGCTATGACGTCGGTCTCCGGGGACTCCTGCGTCGGCGGGTCCGTGCGTTTCGTGCACGCCTGGTAGATCTCCCGCTGCTCCGCAGTCATCTCGAGCCCGTACATCGCCCGGAGGCACGTCTCTTGCGCTGGCGAGAGACGCAGGTCGAGCAACTGCGGGTCAGTCGCAAATTCGATGATGTTCGGCGTGTCCATACGCGAGACGGTCATGCCCATCAGCCGGCCGCCCCGTTCTGCTGCTTCTGCGCCCAGTACTCAGCCGGCGACGGTAGCGACTTCTGCTGACGCGCAAGGCCGAGCGTGTTCGCCAGCTTGGCGAAGCGATCGAGCACCTGCAAGTACGTCGTCGTCGCCGCCCTGGTCTTGCCCTTGCCCGTCAACACGCCATGCGCGAGGAGCTCGTCACCCATCGCGCCGAGAATTACCTCCAGCCGGGCCACCTCCCGGACGGACGCCCGCGCGAGCGACGACAATTCAGCCGGGCCACCAAGGTCCGTCTCAATCGCCGCTATCTGCTCCTGATGCCAGGCAGCGACGTCAGGCTGCTGCACGAGCTGCTTCGACGTCAGTCCGTGACGGAGCGCGAGTGTGTTCTGACGGCCAGCCTGCCCGTTGGCTTGCCGGCCACGACCACGGAGTGCCCCAACCGCTTCCCGCGCCCGCTCGAACAGTTCCGGCTCGGCCGGCGGGAGTTCGCCAGACGGTGGGGGAGTGGCCGACGCCGAATCCGGCTTGGATTCGCACAGTGATTCGCACACCGCGCCATTGGCAGCGAGAAGAGGCCCGGAAACATTGGCGCGTTTACTCATGAGCACTTGCCTGACGGACTTGTGGAGACGTCCGACGTGACGCGGTTGTAGGAGAACGTCCCCACGGCCGTTTCGCGGTTTCCTAATTCAGTTGGCAGTGACAGCGCAGCGCGGGGACAGGGACAAGGGACAGGTATATAGGTAATACCTTGTCCCGCTTGCCCCCTGTAGTCCTGCGGGACATGTCCCTGCTTGTCCTGGGACTGTCCCAATCGAAGTCGATAGGCTCGCTGTCGGCACGCCTGCGAGCAGTAGCACGCTGAGCCGCGGCGCGGCCGGAAGAGTTCACGACACGTCATGCACACCGTGCGCAGCCGCTGTGCCAGGCGGTGCCATCGTCTGGCGAGCTGTGCGGTGTGGCGCTGTTCCCGTCGGCACCGAGGGCAGCGCCAGACGATGGAAGTCATCGCGATAACGCGGCGGCAGCCGCGGCAGTTTCGGACGAGACAGGGCATCGGGCAAGCGCCGTTCTCGTCGGTCGCGATGGTCCGGCCGTTCGGTTCCCACCGAATGACGACGTCGTACCACTGCCCGAGATGCCACAGCGGAGTGAGCGTGACGCTTTGTGAAGCGCTCGCGCTCTTGAGAGCTTCAATTGCCGTCACGCTGTCAGTGGTCATCACGCGGTCCGCCTTTCGAGGAGGCCGTACTTGACGGTTTTCGTCTCGCCGCCGATCGTCTCCACGCGGATGAAGACTTTCTGCAGGTCACGGTGGATCGCCTTCTTGACGCTGTCGCGCTTGGCGTCGAGGTCGTCGGCCAGGTCGTCAATAGAGATGGCGCCGCGCCGCTTCATGGTCGCCACGATGCGATCGCGGATGGGCAGGGAGTCGGAGAGTTCGTCAAGGTCGCCCGTCGAGACGCGCTCGATCCTGATGCGTTCCCCAAACTCGAACCGGAGCGCCACGGGTTGACGCCGGGCGCCGGCATTGACCTTGATGTTTTCGAGCAAGGCCTCGAGTCGGCCGGGGCCGGACTCCGCAGACTTGAGGTACCAGACATCGCGGCAGAGATTCAGCCAGTAAGGCGAGCCGTACGGACGCTTGTTTGTGCCGTCCGTCGCGTCGTGTTTCGTGTGGGACAGCAAGATCGAACCGATCCTGCCCAAGCTGCGAATGGCCCGCCCGAATGCGAGCGGGGCCTCGGAGTATTCCATCGGGCCATCCGTACCGAGCCCAACAGAATCCACGGCCACAAAATCAAGGCCACGTTCATGGACAAACCGGCGCACGCGGGGCGCTTCGATCGTGAACGGCCGCTGCAGCCTCAGGTAATGCACCGACGGAAGTGGCGAATCAAACTGTTTGCCGAGCCGATCCCGGTGAACGATTTCGTTCCATTCGTTATCCAGAAATCCGACTTGGAATCCGCGGCGATTGAGGTCGCCGAGAATCCGCAGGGCGAGCAGCGACTTTCCGTCGCCGCCCTTCGCCACCAGCATGATCGGGTCGTAGCGCGCGATCGGCAGGCCGAGTACTTCCTCGGAGGTTGTGATCGATGGATCGAGTTCAACATCGCGGAGGTCAACGCCGGGATCGCCGTCGCGCTCGGCTTTCAGGAGATGCAGCGAGAACAGTTGCAGGAGTTCGCCCCACGGATACTCTGGAGTCTTCGACAGCGCACCTAAGGCACTCGCCCGCGAGTGTCGATCCGCAAGACGCGAGAAATTCATGCTCGAACTGTCCGCGGTCCCGTCGAGCGTGGCGACGCCGTGGAGGTCGAGCGAGACTTCGAGTTGCCCGTGGAGCTCGCCGCTTTTCCAGTGGAGCTGGTCCGCCTCAAGCGTGAGCAAGAGCCCGGGCACGCGCAGCCGGTACCGTTCGGCCGGGATGATGACTTCAAAGTGGCGCTCCCCGGCTTCCTTGAGCGTGAGCCGTCGAGATTCAGCCGGGCGCGTGCTCACGCCGGCTGCACCACGGATGTTTCGCGACTCACCAGCCAGGCGTACAGTTCCTTCACGTACTCCGGGTCCATCGGTTCCGGCTGCTCGACGGGTTCGAGCTGGCGCCTCGCATGAGCGGCGCGCAGCCGATCGAGTTCCTGGTTCTGTTCGCAGTTGAACGCGATCGACTGACGCAGGACTTCGCGAGCCGCGCGAGCATCCTCCGCGTGATCCTCGAGCATGATCGCCAGTTGCTCGATCGTCCAGATCGCTTCGTTGGCGAGCGCGTCGGTCTCGGGCGGATTCCAGCGCCGGAGCAACCAGAGCGCGTGAGCGATCACTGGTGCGATCGGTTCGCGCGAAACTGGCTGCGGTTTCCATCGAATTATTTTGGGTGTGTTATCTTGGGCCATCGTTGGCGGGTCCTTCTCACCCGCCGCGGAAATCGCGAGACGGCCGCCTAACCGCGGCCGCGCTCGCGCCGTTCTACTTCCTCCGGCGCGTCGTCTCGACAACCGGCCGCGGCGCCGAGAGCCACTCCGAAATCATCGATTCTCTAATTCTGATTCGCTGCCCGGGATTGATGCGCCCGCAACGCAGATATCCGTCTGCGATTGCCCGGCGCAACGTGATTTCTGAACAGCGTGCGACCGCGGCCGCCTCTTTGAGCTTCAACCACGGATCGGTGAAGCGCACCGCGGCCGGTTCCGATTGAGATATGACCGTCTCGGCGTTCGTTAGCATGCCGCCGAGTATGCGCGGGATTTTTTACAGGAAAATCGGCCGGTTGGACTAATTTCGGATCTTTTTCTGTCGTGCGGCTTCGTTCAGTTGCAGCGCGAGTTTCTTTTCAAGTATTTCCCAATATCCTGACTTAATTGCGCGCTTGATTGCGTGCTTGAGTTGTTTCTGCCATCGCCGAGAGTTCTCGCGGACCCCGAAGATCCGCTGAAAGATCATCGGATCACGTCCTCGGTACTTCCGGCCGAGCGCCATTGCCGACGCTGCGACCGCCTTTGCCGCCGGGAACCGCTTACAGTGGTCGGCCTTCATCCATTGCAAGACCACGCGGGCAAGCTGCCCGTCCTTCGGCGGGCGCCCTTTCTTGATCGGCCGGCGCCACTTGTAGAACGGGTCCTTTTTTGCGAGTTCGGTGAGTTCGGACTGACTAAATCGTTTGACGAGGTGCAGCCGAATCCGCATATGCGCGTCGTACCGCTGCTCGATCTCGTTAATGTACCGCCTCAGAACATTTTCCAGGTCCTCGATGGGACCGACCAGCCAGGGCCGCTCGTTTGCCTGGCTGATCTTCGCGGCGACGGCCCTCAACTCCGCGAACGCATACTGCAGCCGGGGTCGGCTCGCGCGGATACTCCGCCACATGCGTAGGTCGTCGTCGCTGGGTGCTGGTTCCGGTGGCAGATCCCCATTCGGCTGCAGCTCATAGGGGTGCTTCGGACGCATCACCGCCGCGAGCACCAGATCGTCGAGCGCCGGCTTCGCCAACTGCGATTCTGCCATGTGCGAATATGTGCGAATCCGTCCGTCTACAGCGCCTATTTTAGTACGTCTCTGAGTAGGCACCGACCAAGTAAAACCTAGTCTGACCGACTGTGCGTATCAGTTCGCAAAGTTTCGTAATCAGCAGGTCACCCGTTCAAGTCGGGTCGCCGGCTCCAGTTTTCCCTAGAAAAAACATCCGCGCGGTGTTCCGAGACCGGAGGTGTTTTGTTCCCGGAGACATTACGGAGACGGAATGTGGGTTCGATGTTGACTCATAGGCTCCCCAGCGCCTCGACCGGCGTGACGCGACCCGCCCGACGCAGGGGAATCAGCACTGACAGCACGGTGACGGCGAGAATCAGCGCGATGGCGGCACCGAACGCGAGCACATCGTGCGGTCCGACAAGCGTGAGGGTGCTGGCGATCAGGCGACCGGAGAAGAAGGCGCACGGGACTCCCACCGCGAGGCCGGCCGCCGCGGTGACAAAGGCCTCGCGAATTACCGTCATGCGAATGTCGTGGGTCGAGGCTCCGAGGGCGATGCGCAAGCCGATTTCCGGGATGCGCCTCATGACGCCGAGGTTCAAGACCGCATACAGGCCGACGAACACCAGCAGCGTCGTCAGACCCGCAAAGTAAAAGGCGCCCAGGCGCATCGCGCGTTCGCGAAGCAGCGCGGCATCCCGCGTGCGCTGCAGGGGATGGACCTCGACGAGATCGTCTCGACCAAGGGCGGCAATCGTGCGGCGAGCCAAGCCCTCTACGGAGCGCTGAGGAAGCGGAGACTTCAGCAACACAAGGGGCGGCTGAAGTGCGAGTTGGCGTGGCGACTCCTGCAGCAGCGCCGTGAAGAGAAACGACTGGTTCGCTGCGTGCGGCTCTGCGAGGTTGGCGTCGGCGACCACGCCAATCACCTCCAAGAGACGATCGGGCTGCCCGCCCAGTCGGACGCTGTGCCCCACCGGATTGGCACCGGGCAACACCGCCTGGGCGAGTCCCGCGGAGATGATGGCGACGTTCCTCTGACCGTGGTCGTCGGTCCAGAGGAAATCGCGGCCGGCCACGAGCGGCACACCCAAGGTCTCAAAGTAGCCAGGCGACACCTGTAGAACGAACGACCTGGCACTGCCAAGGCCGTCACGCCCGGTGATGGGGCGTCGACGCCAATCAGCACCGAAGGACAGCGGTTCGTTCCACGTCAGCGCCGCAGCCGCGATTCCAGGACCCGCGCGGAGCGCTGAGGCGAGCTGGGTGAAATACGCGACGGCGTCCGCGGCTGGGTCACTCGCGCCTTGCCTGGTCAGACTTGCAACGATGACCCCATCCGGCCGGAATCCCGTGTTCACACCCTCCAGGCGATGCAGATTCGCCGCGACAATCCATGCCGTCACGACCAGGGGCACCGACAAGGCGACTTGAGCGGCGGCGAGCCGGCGGCCCCATCGAGTCACGCTGCGGCCGGGTAAGCCGCGCGTACCGCGCATCAGCTGCAGTTTCGCGAACCAGACACGCGAGGCCGGCAACAGACTCACGCACACCGCGACGAGGCCGGCCAGCCCGACCATCAAACCAATGACTCGGTAATCGGGGCTCAGGTCCAGTGGGGCCGTTGCATCCGGATTGTTCCAGAGCAACAGCGTCAGGCTCTTCGCCGACCACACGGCGAGTGGAGCGCTGAGCATGACCGCGACTATCGACAGGCCCAGCGATTCGCCGACGACCTGGGACACCAGGCGTCCGTTGGACGCGCCGAGCGCCGCCTGCACCGCAAGATCGCCCTCTCTCGTCGACCATCGCGCGAGCAGCAGGCCCGAGAGATTCGCGCAGGCCAGCACGATGGTGATCGCGCTGAACAGCACCAGCACCCCCAGAGTGCGCCGATAGCCAACTCTGTATCCAGATCTTGAGAAACCGCGGGCCGCAGACTCGACTTGGGGCTGAAGGGCGAGCGTGTCGTCATCCCGCGCTTTGGCCAGCGAAGCGGCAACTTCCTCAGCCGCGGCCTGGCGCGCCGATGGCCAGAGTGATTCGATCTCGGTGCGCGCTTGCTGAAGCGTGACGCCCGGGCGCAGCCGGCCCACGAACGCCTCGAAAAAAATCAGACCTCGTGACCAATTTACCAAGCGAGGTGGCAGTGAGGCGGGCACCCAGCCGTCGGCCGGGACTCCAACCTCAAGGCCGGCGAACTCGTGTGGCGCGACGCCGACGACAGTCACCAGCTCGCCCTGCAAACGAAACGTCTGACCGATCACATTAGGGTCGGCCCCGAAGCGAGTTTGCCAGCAGCGGAAACTAATCGTGGTGACAGGCGACACACCGTCGACGTCGCTCGCCCCCACGACTCGACCCAACGCCGCACCCACGCCGAGCGTGTCGAAATAGCTACCGCTGACCCCATCGATCTCCAATCGTTGACTGGTGTCCTTGATGACCGCTGTCAATTTGAGGCGTTGGAAACCCGCGAATGCCTGGAAAGCGTTCTGCGCCCTGTCGAGTGAAGCGAACAGGCCCGCGGGAATACCGATACTCCCCGAGCCCGGCGCGCGTCCGTCCATGCCAGACACGCCAACCAGCTCTTCGGGATGTGAGACAGGGAGCTCACGCCAGAACAGGGCGTTGAACAGACTGACTAGCGTGAGGAGCGCTCCCCCGCTCAGCCCAAGCGCGAGAATCACTAATAGAGCGGACCCCGGAGTGCGGCGCCAGCTCCTGAGGCCACGGACCGTGTCCCGAAGGAAACTTGCAGTCAAGACTGGACGCCTCGATTCATCCGGCACGGATTGGCGAATCACTTCGAGCGTTGCCGAAGACTGCGACGCGATACGAACCGCTCCGAGCGTGCGTCGGCCTTCGAGCGGACGGCCTGGCTCGAGACCGTCACGATTCGGCCCCGACCTCACACAAGGGCGACTCGCTCCTTGCGGGCCGCTGCGACCAGTCGTTCATCGAAGGCTACCAGGCTCACGTCGTCCTCGAGTTCCTCCCGGAGACGCAGGCAACTGGCGAGCTGGACGGCATCGCCTGCCCGAAGCGAGTGACGCTGCAACAGTGCCTGGGCCCGAATGACGACTTCGGCCGTCAGCTCCACGATGAGCATCGCGCTCAGATCCGTCTGCAGCGCGGCCATTGTCCGCTCGCGATCGTCAGGCGAGATCGCCCCTTCTCGTGTGCGACGTGCCAGAGCCGAGGCGATCTCCACTGCCGAATACCGGCTCGTGGCCGCCAAGCCCGACGACAGGAGCCGGCGGACCTTCACGCTGCCCTTCTCGCGGACATAGCGCTTCGCGAGGGCACTGGCGTCAAAGTACTGCATCAGATGCGATCGTCGCGATCCTCGAGCACAGCCGTCGAGAGCTGGCGGCCGCGGCTGTCGATCGGGCGAAAGGGAACCAGCCCTTTCCTGGTTGGGCGAGTGACGACGCCCTTCGCCTCCAACTCCACGAGGATCGACTCCGCTCCGGCCTCGCCGCCGAGTGGGCGCAACTCGGCCACGGGCTGTCCGCGATCGGTCACGACGAGCGTGTGCCCCTGCCGGACGCGCCGGAGGTATGTGCCCAGACGCACCTTCAATTCCCTGGCGCCGACGACGTTCTTTGGCATGTGGTCATTATGACCACTTCAGACACCCTGCGCAAGCAGTGCTGTTCGTAATCAGCAGGTCACCCGTTCAAGTCGGGTCGCCGGCTCCAAAAACGCTAAGACGCTCGTGATTGGTCTACAATGCTCGTGTCTCTGCTGGTTGCTCCCGCCGCACGAGCCGGAAGGGATTGCCTCGATGAGATGCGCTCTCGTCCTGATGGTGTGGGCCTTCGTCGGGGTGACCGCGGTCAGCGGATCGCCACAACTGCGAACCGCTGACATCCAGAAAATCCTGCTCGACTCGTCGCTCTGGGGCCGCGACTTCCCGGCAGCGCTCGCCGTGTTGCGCGCGTTTGCCGCAGCCGGCGAGACGACGCTCTACATCTTCGCGGATCGTGCCGCGGGCGCGACGCCCTTCCGCACCGCGCTGGCCGCCCAGTCACAGCTCGCCAAAGCGCGTGAGGCGATCGCCAAACCACCGGATCTTCAGCCGCCGTTCGCCGCCATGCAGAAACAGGCGGCGCAGCCCGCCGGCGGTCCGCTTCGAATCGAGGCGGCGAAGATCATCGATGGCGACGGCTATCACCTCGTCGCGGCGCGCACGGGCCAGCTCGAGCTGCTTCCGCCGGGCCTGACGATCGCCACCGTGCGCAGCCGGCTCGGTCCGCCCGAGCAGGTCATCAAGCGCACGATCCATGCGGAGGGAGAAAGCAAGCCCGTCGTCCTCACGCTGCACGTCTACGCCGGCGGCGCCATCGCCTTCGCCGAGTCCAACATGGCGGAACCGGGCGTCGTCGAACGCGTTGTCCTGAACGTCACCGCAGTCTCCCCGGCTGTCGTCCGTTAGGGCCTCCTATGCGCACCTCGCCTACGCGATTCCTGGTCGCGGCAGCAATTGCTATTGCCGTCGGCACCGTCATCGACGCCCAAGTTCGACAAGTGAACATGGGTACCGACGCCAACGATCCCGGCAACCTCGACGACTCGGAGCCGTCGATTGCCGTCAATCCGCTGAACCACCAGCAGATCGCGATCGTTGCGTTCTCCGAGGGGTGGATCGGCACCCAGAATGCTCCGGTCTGGAAGTCCGACGACGGCGGCCTGACGTGGCGGAAGGTGATGCAGATTCCGCGGCCGCTGCCGGGCCTCGGCGGGCCGGGCGATCAGAAGATCGCGTTCGACTCGAACGGCAGGCTGCACGTGGCCGAGCTTGGCAGCGGGATGGGCGGCCGGCAGAACTTCATCTTCCGGCAGACCGGCGCGGCCGACGCCGTGCTGACGGCAGGTGCGTCGTTCGGCGACGATCAGCCGCATCTCGACATCGACGTGAGGACGTCGGGCGCCTGCGCGGGCCGGCTGTACTCGCCGTTCCTCAACTTTGGCGTCGCGAACGAGCGGTCGACCGTGAGCAACTCGGCCAACGCGGGTGCGGCGATGACGACCGTCGGCGCCGGCGACAACTCGACGTTCCCGAACCGCACCAGCCGCAGCGCGATCGGGCGCAACGGGCGCGTGTATCTGATCTACAAGACGCGCGAAGGCGCGATTGGCGCGGAGCCCAACGCGTTCCAGAACGCGCACTTCCGCGTGAATCGGTCGGACGATTGCGGCGCCACGTGGAACGGCATCGGCGCGGCCGGCGTGTCCGTTCACGGGGCCGCCGCAGTGGCTACGTTCTTCACGAATCAGTTCGGCAACCCCGCCGGCGGCCGGGTCGTCGCGCGCGCCCGGTCGAGCGACGCCTGGATCGCGACCGATCCGAGTGACGACGACGTGTACGCGGCCTTTGTCAGCCGCGATGGGTCCGGCTTCGGGCAGATCTTCGTGGCGCGATCGACCGATCAGGGCGTGACCTGGACCGCCACCCGTGTCACCGACGGCACGCATCACTCCGCCTTTCCTGAGGTCGCCGTCGCGGCCAACGGCACCGTCGGCGTGCTCTACGTTGATTTCAATGACACAGGGACCGTCACCGAGTTCCGTCATCGCTTCGCGCGATCGTTCGACAACGGCGCCACCTGGAACGACCAGATGCTGCAAAGCGCGGACATGCAGGGCCTCGCCAACATCAGCGATCAGTTTCTGTGGGGGGACTACGAAGGGCTGACGGCGGCCGGCAACACGTTCTTCGGCGTGTACACCGGGCGATCGACCGGGCGGACGACCGCGCAGCTGGACCCAATCTTCTTTCGCGACAGCGCGTTCGCCGTGCCGCCGAAGATTCAGGTCACGAGCCCGCTCGTGTTTCCGAGCACCTGCGGCATGGCGCCCGTGACGACGACGATGAACGTGTGCAACAGCGGCGGGGGCCCGCTGACAGTGTTTCCGATCACGTCGTCTTCCCCGAACTTCGTCGTGACGACGCCGTCCGGCGGATTCCCGCTCAGCATCGCCGCCGGATCGTGCTTCGCGTTTCCGGTCACGTTCACGCCGACCGGACCGGGGGCGGCGTCAGCGACGTTCGCGATTCCGAGCGACGATCCGGCGAATCTCAGCGTGTCGGTCACGGCTCAGGCAACCGTCGGCCAGGCCACCGCGGTGACCGTGATCGCCGACACCGGGTCCTTCGGCGAGATGTGCGTGCATCCGTCGAAGTTCCGCGACCTCGACGTCACGATCAACAACCCCGGCACCTGCCCGCTCGTCGTGAGCTCGCTCACGTCGTCGTCTGGGGAGTTCCAGGCCCCGCAGGTCCTGAATTTCCCGTTGCACGTCGCGCCGGGCGACAGCATCGCCGTGCCGATTCGATTCAAGCCGACGTCGCCGGGCGCCAAGACGGCAACGGTCACGATGGCGACGAACGATCCGTCGGCGCCGACCAAGAGCGTCGCGGTGAGCGGGACGGCGCCGGAGGAGTACATCTGCACGCCGCCCGTGTACTCGGCGATCGACGCGTCGATCGGCCCGACGTTCGGCAACGGACGCACCGGCGACTACACCTACAACGGCGCCGGAGGCGTGCTCAAACCGTTCGGCGAAAACAAGACGTTCGGCATTCAGGCGCAGGGCGAGTACCTGTTCTATCCGGGCCGGCAGGAAGGACAGTTCGACACGGCGCTCGTCTATCGCCGCGCCATCTTCCAGTTCGGGGCCGCCGGAAGCTTCAAGGCGGCGAACCTGCGCGCCGAGGCCTCGACGGGATCGTTGAGCCACGCCTCGCTGACGTTCGACGTCCTGCTGCCGAACGTCCGCTTCGGCGCCTTTGGCTCGAAGGGCCTTCGCGAAACGCACGTGGTCACGCTCTCGCAGGCGCTTGGGCTCCCGGCAGGCTCCGGCCAGCCGATCGTCGCCACCGAGACTCTGTTCCACACCATCGATCAGCTCGGCGGCACCGTGCAGGTCGAGGTGATGCCCGACTGGTGGATTGACGGCCACATCGCCTATCTGCACCGGCACGCGCCCGGCGTCGGCGACACGGCCGGTGGCGCTGCGCGCTTGTCGACGCTCCTCGCGCCCAACATCGCGTTCACGGTCCGGCTCGACATCAACGAGAGCTTCATCGGTCCCAATCCCGTCGGGACGCTGACGTTCGGGGTGACGCTGGGACGATGGTCGCGGCCGCCGGATTATTCGAATCCGCGGAACCCGCTCGGCGTGATGCTCCCGCGCGTGCGCTTCGAACGATTCACGAGAGTCAGGTAGACGCGACAGAGACTTAGAGATTGTGAGGTTTAGAGATTTCGGAGTGGTTGCGTCTGGGTTGCGTCACGATGCCGCGATCAGCAGCATCCTGCTCAGGGGGTGCGAGATCTCGGCGCAAAAGGGGGAGTGGACGAACTCGTCGGCTTGCTCGCGACGGTTCGCAGGTCGAGGACCACTCTGTCGTCTGATCCGCGCGATGACTGTGTCAGAGGACGAGGTCGCGACCGCGTTGATTCTGGCGTCAGAAGGAGTGGCGGCCTAGGAGGGTTGCGCCGTGGGAAAGGGTCCCTACCGCGGTGAGTTCACTCGTCCGCCCAACTGCGGTGACTGAGAGATTACGGGCAGTGCGCAGACCGGTGGCAGCGCCCGACGAGCCTAACGGCGTCTATAGAAGTATCCGCCGCCGCCGAGCAGGACGATCACGACGATGATGATGATGAGAGTGTTGGTGTCCATTGAGTTATCGATGCTAGTCGACGCCACCGATGGCGTCTGTGCTTTTGTGAACACCAGGAGCAGGTATCTCGAGAACTCCCAGATTGGGATGCGCGAGCGCGAACGACGCTACTCTAGCGTCCGCGTTTCGATCGGACGGTCCGCACGCGGGCTGTCGGAAGAGGCTTGCGTACCTTGGGGCGATTTTTCGGTTGCATCGACGCTTGGTCGGCGTCGCGACGCGCTTTCGGAATCTCAGCAGACCGGCCAGGCCCGGCTGGCTTTTCCGGGCCGCGGGCCTGGCGCGCTGGCAGGTTGTCCTTGCGATACTGCGCGTCCTCCTTCAAGCCGATTTCGAGTTTGTCCTTCCACGTCACGGCGATCCTCCTCTCCCGGTTCCCTTTGGTCAGGATGTCAACTTGGCGCGGAGCTTCTTCGTTGTCGGCATCAATCGCGATAATAATCCCAGGTCGGAGCTATTAGCGAACTCCGGAGCGACTGACCAGGCCCCGGTCCTGCAGAAACGCCGCCAGGCTTGCCGCGACCACCGCCGCGCCGGCTTCATTGAGATGTGAGTCGTCGGGAAAGTACATGTTCTCCCCGGCTTCTACGCGCATCTGCAAGGCCTCGGTCACGTCGAGGAAGGGAATACCCGCCTCTTTGCAGAAGCGCCTCATCAGGGTGTTCTGCGCGAGACGGTTCCTGGACATTCGCTCGATATCGAGTGGGCCCAAAGTGTCGCCGAGATAGAACTGGAAGGCCCTGGCAAGGCCGTCGCGGGAGAATGTCTGCTCCAGCAGCGGCAGATACACCTGACCCTTGAAGGGGAGGAACATGAGCACAAACTCAGCGCCGACGCCGCGAGACACGCGCTGCATCGCGATCAGGCTCTGCCGCGCCAACGCCCAGCCCCGGCGCGCGGCCAGATCCCGCTCGGAGAAGGTCAGCAGGTTCAGATAGGGCGGCATGAAGGCCCATCGCAGCGCAGGTCCGTTCCCTGCCACCGTGAACATGCCGCGATCGAAACTGGGAGACGCGGTCGGGACTGGTAACCGTGAGCCAACAGGCGCCGTGTCGTCCTTCGGGGGCGCCGGCTGCAGGACCGCGGCGGCCGCCTGGATCGCGCTCATGAGATACCACGTGTCGGCCCGGCTGACGACGTCCTTGATGGGCCAACCGAGCTTGGAACGATCGACCGTGCCACCGGCCTGCTCGAAGCGTTCGAAAGCCTCCGCATCACGGATGTCATTGCCCGCAAAGAACGCCAGGACGACAACCCGCGGGTGATGACGTGCGGCGTAGTCTTCGAGGACGAGGAGCTCCTGCTGAGGACCGAAGCCGGCCGTGCCGTAGTTTTGCACGGGGAGGCCGATCAGTTGTTCGAGCTGCGTCGTCCATGCGGCCTCGATTGGCATGGTCAGGGCATCGGTAAAGGAATCGCCGAGCGCGGCGACCTCGATGTCATCGCGCGTCGCGTGGTTGCGAAAGCCCTCCGCATCGGTTCGCAACGCATACCGATGGACCAGCCCCTCGCTCACCCCCGGCGGAATAAAGCCCATGCGGACGATGTCGCCATAGCGCCAGTAGTTCATAGCGTCGACGTTCGAATTGAGGCGTGGTCCATATCGGGGCGATTGCTGCCAACGCGGATCCTCCGTCAGCTCGCCAAGGTCACGACGCGCGGCGCTGATGCCGCTCGACAGCCGGCTGCCGACGGCGCGAAGTGCGACTTCCACGATGACCGTGGCGATCGCGACGCTCACGAGCACAGTCAACGTCGCGAGCCATGCCCGCGATCCGCGTGATGACCGCGTCGGCGTCGCGGTCGGTGAGCGAGGCTCCCTACGGCGCCACACCAGCGAACAGGCCAGCAGGGTCCCGAGGACCCACAGTTCGCGAGTGACCTGGAGATCCCGCTGCAGACGCAGGTCGGACCAGGTCAGCTGGCCGTGGCTCACCAGTTCGATCACCCCGTTGCCCGTCGGGAACGGGCACACGACGGACGTCGGCTCGCTCACCTCACCTCGGGCCGCCACACGGTCGGTGCCGCCCTGCCGCACGTGGATCTCGTAGCTCGCCTCGCCCGCGGGTCTCACCTTCACGCGAATCGTGGAGTCCTGGCCAATGGCGGCGCGAAACGATACACGGTCGTCGCGCATCAAGATCTGGGGCACGACGCGTGTACCTTCCAGATCGAAGCGTTGCGTCGCCGTTGAGTCCGCACCATCACCCACGCGACGGTCGAGATAGAGCCGGTACGTGGTGACGTACGCCCATTGCTTGAAGACGAGGAGCAGCGTCGCGACGGCGGCGATGAGGAGGAGATGCGGAATCACCCGGAGGAGGGCCAGCACGAACGGCCGGTGAAACATGATTCTCGGCAGGACGCCTCGCCTTCAGCTGAAGGCTAGGAGCGTTCTTGCGTCATTGTCGCACGAGGACGACGGTGAGGCTGTCGCAGACGAACGAGGCCGGTGCGATCACGTCTTGTGTGAGAGCGGCCAGCGCCGGCATGTCAGGTCTCCTCGATCCCTAGCTGAAGGAGAACTCTTTTTGGCTTAGACCTAATGCTCGAATCGCAGGTTGCCGCACGGTCTGCTTCGCAGGGCGCAGGACCGAATCTGCGCCGTACCCGACGCCGGAGCCACGGGGGCCCCAAATGAAAACCGCTCCACACCAGTAGACCTCCAGACATCGGGATTAACTGTTCTGTTCTGAAATTCGTCTGGCAGAACAGCTCGACGGCGCCATCAGACCGCGTAGCGCCGCGCACGCGAGCACGCCCGCGACGCCAACCATCTTGACATGCGTCTCCTCCGGCCCGTCGATCGAGGACGCTATCGTTCCCGTCGCTGGGCCACGAGTGCCGACGGATTGATGGCCACAATGATCCGCTGCGGCCGCGCCCGACCCGTCACGACCACGAAACGCTTCCCGTCCGGGTGCACGTCGTAATTTGGATGGTCGGCACTGGCATAACTTGTCGTCAGAACGGTGGTGTGATTGACCGCGCGCGCGCGGTCCTTCAGGTCGAGACCTACGGCGATGAGCCGGCCGTCATTCCAATAGAACAACTCCCGACCATCAAGTCCCCACCGCGGATTCCGTCCTCCGGCTGCGGACACGATCACGGGCGACGAGGAGGGTTTCGGAAATCTGTTGACGAACACCTCAAACCGGCCGGGCGCGTTGGAATCGTACGCAATCCAGCGGCCGTCGGGCGACACGTCCGCCGACTTCTCGATGAAGGGCGTATCGAGAAAGGGAAACGGTGCCTCGCTTCCGTCCGCCTTGACGACCCAGATGTCGCGATCCTCGTCCAGCGGGACGTCGGTGAATATGATGAATCCGTCGCGCGTCCAGTCGGATGGCCACTGCAGCCCCTCTCTCACCACGAGTTGTCGTTCGGTGCCGCTTTCGTCGGCGTTGCGAACGAGCAAATCCTTTCGAGTCGGCCGATTCCCGGCAAAGCCGATTTGCCGGCCGTCGGGACTCCACGTGGGATCGTTATTGCTCGCTCCGTCGAGCGTAAAACGCCGGCGCGTTTGCGTGGGGAGGTCGTAGACCCAGATGTCATCCGGGTTCCGGGCGCCGAAGGCAATCCGATTCCCGTCGGGAGAGAACCGTGGCGCCCAGAATCCGCCGTTGCGGAAGAGGATCTGCTCACGCCCGGTCCGGTCGAACAACGCCAGGTCCAGGTCGGTGCCTGCGGCGCGAATGATCGCCAGCGTACCTCCGCGCGAGACGGAATAGAACGCGTTGCCGAGGCCCACGCCAAGCTCCTCGGGCAGAACGCTCGGCGTTCCAACGACGTCGAGGCGGCGGAGATCGAACTTCTGTAACGCGAGACGGCCTTCCAGGTTTGCGAAGATCAGGTGTCCCGTCTCGATGAAGCTTGGCCGAAGTCCCCGGCCGAACGTCTTGCGTGCTCCGGTCTTCAGGTTGAGGGCGCCGATCAGGCCGCCGGCAGCCTCCGTGTTGAAGACGATCGCTTCCCCGCCAGGGAGAAAGTGCGGAAAAAAGAAACCCGCGGCGAAGCTCTGCTGCGCGATGACGAGCGGCGTCGGCACGCCACCTCTTGCCGGGACCTCGAACAACGAGCCCCCCGGCAAAGTCGAAAACAGGATCGTATCGTCTCCCCGCCAGGTCGCCCCCGCCAATCCTTCGACGTACGGCGCGATGACGCTCTCACTTCCATCTTCCAGACGCACTTTCTTCAGTGATTGATCGGTGACGAAGCCCACCCACTCGCCATCCGCCGAGAAAAATGCGCTGTGCGCCCCCTCCGTTTTCGGAACGGCGGTGGACGTGGGGTTGGCCAGCTGTCGCAGATAAAGACGGTTCGAACCCGCGTCGCCAGCTGGATAGACCAGAGCCGTCCCGTCAGGCGACACGGCAGGGTACCCCGGGATCGCCGCGCCCGAGTCCAGCGGCAGAAAGAACACCGCCGGACGGGCCTCATCCGGTCCGGCTCGCGGTGACGTCGCCGTGCGAAGCCACCACCCGGCGAGCAGCCCGATGGCGAGCGTCGCGCATGCGACGGCCCACCAGGCCGTCCGGCGCGGTTGAGCGGGCGCCGCCGCGATGCTCATTTGTTGCGTGACCGGCAGTCTGAAGCCGGGGTTGGTCAGGGCGTCGGCGAAATGCGCGGCGCGCACGAACCGATCGGCCGGACTCTTCGCGAGCGCGCGCTGGACGGCGGCGTCGACGTTCGCGGGAACGAGGTCGCGGCTTTGTGAAATCGGTGAGGGCTTCTCGGAGAGGATTTTAGCGATGACCGTCTGGATCGAACTCGCGTTGTGGGGCGGGTCACCGGTCAACATCTCGTACGTGAGGGCGCCCATCGAATAGATGTCGCTGCGCGCGTCCACCACCCGATTGCCAGCCGCCTGCTCGGGAGACATGTAGTGCGGCGTGCCGAGGCTGAGCCCTGTTTCGGTGACTCGTTCGCCACCGGCCGCATTGACCGCCAAGGCGATCCCGAAGTCGGCGACGAGCGCCTGTCCCCGTTGCAGGAGGACGTTTTCGGGTTTGATGTCACGGTGCACGATGCCGTGTTCATGCGCGTAGTCGAGCGCGGCCGCCACCGCTCTGGCGATGTCGATCGTTTCCTCGACGCTGAGCTGCCGGTCGCGATCGAGCTTGGCCCGCAACGACTCGCCCGTCACGTACGGCATCACATAGTAGAGAAACGTGTCGGCCGCGCCGGAGTCGTAGAGGGGAAGGATGTTCGGGTGCTGGAGGTTGGCCGTGACCTTGATTTCCTGCAGGAAGCGCTCACTGCCCAGGCGAGCGGCCAGTTCCGGCTTCAGGACCTTGATGGCGACCTTGCGTTCATGCTTCACGTCGCGCGCCAGGTAGACGGTGGCCATGCCGCCCTCGCCGAGTTGTCGCTCGAGTTCGTACCGAGCGGCGAGAGCGACCGACAGCCGGCGCATGATTTCGATCATTTGGGTCCAGCCGATGGAATCCGCGGGGCACAGTACTACAATGCGCACCGGACGTCCTGCCCCGGTCAGCGGTTCATTGTGTATTCCGGTGAGGCCCGCCCTCACGCGCTCAGGCGATGGAGGCGCATGACATACTTGATCGCCCGGAGGCCCGTCGTGTTCACTCGAAATCCATTTCTCACCGGTCTGGGCACCGCAGTAGCGATGTCCCTCGTGGCGCCGACGCTGTCGGCCCGCCAGCAGACGCAACCACCACCACAACAGCAGCAGCAGCCGTACGAGCCTCGCGTCGGCATGCCCGGCAAGGACGTCGTCTGGGTGCCGACGCATCCCACGGTCGTCGAAAGAATGCTCGACATGGCGAAAGTCACTGCGAAGGACTTCGTCGTCGATCTCGGATCGGGCGACGGTCGGAACGTCATCGCGGCGGCTCGCCGCGGAGCGAAGGCGGTCGGCTTCGAGTACAACCCGGAGATGGTGGAGCTGTCCCGCAAGCTGGCTGAGGACGCCGGCGTCTCGGACAAAGCGACCTTCGTCCAGGGCGACATGTACGAAGCGGAGTTTCGGGAAGCGACCGTCCTGGCGCTGTTCCTCCTGCCTTCGAACCTCGAGAAGTTGAAAGACAAGATTCTCGCCCTGAAGCCCGGGAGCCGGGTCGTCCTGAACACCTTCACGGTCAGCGGGTGGGAGCCCGACGAGAGAGATCGCCTGGAGGGCGAGTGTGGGAGCTGGTGCGACGTGCTGCTGCACATCGTGCCGGCCAAAGTCGCGGGCGCGTGGCGTGGCGGCGGTATCGCGCTCGACCTTTCGCAGTCGTTTCAGAAGGTCTTGGGCACGGTCACAGTCGGAGGCGCGCCGGTAACGATCGAGAACGGCCTTCTGCGCGGCGATCGCCTAATGTTTTCGGCCGGCGGAACCTCGTATGCCGGCCAGGTGGACGGCGATCGCATAACGGGCACCTCGACGACGGCTGTATCGAATGCCCGCCGGACCTGGACGGTCACCCGCGATCGCCGGTGATATCGCCAGACGTTCGACATCGACCGCGATACCCTGGCCGTTCTAGGAAAACGCTGCCTCTCTCCTAGAGCGTCTTGGAGAGTGCGTCAGTGCCAACCTCGACTGCCCCGCGGCAGCGTCATTCGGACGAGTTGGGCCACCAGGTCATCTCGCGACGGTCGATCGCGTTCGTGTTGATCCACGTCGCGAGTTCGGCGCGCAGGTCGGCGGCCCACGTTTGCGTGCGCTCGGTGGCAATCACCGTGCGCGGTACAGAAACGATGAACGGGATGGCCTCAGCCTCCGGAACATTCGGGCCCAACAGGTTCAAGGCAAATCGGCGCGTTCGACCGTCGTCCTCGTCCGTGAGCACGATGACGGTCCACACGCCACGGGCCGTGAGCAATGAGCCATCGAGCGGATGTTCCTGGCCGCTGACCGGGACGGCCTTGGCAAGCGCCGCCCGAACCGGCGCGGCCGGGACATCCCCTCTGGCTTTCCCGCGCTTCCACGCCTCGAGTCCGCCGGCGTCTTCGATTTCCTTGCGAAGTTTTTCTCCCCAGCGGCGCTGAGTCTCCTCTTTGACCGATTGACGGCCATAAAACCACCCGATGGTTCCGACCATTACCAGGGAGAACGCCAGGAATAATACGAAAGTCATGATGAGTACGAAACGTGTCTGTAGGCCGACCGCCAATCAATGAGTGGTGTGCCTGACGAGCCCGGGCGTGTTGTTAGCGATGTTACCTCGGGCCCTCGACAACCTGAAACATCCCCGCGTGCATCCGTTTCCCGTTGACGATGACGTCGACCAGATGTTTCCCGGGTTGAGGGACGCGGGTCGTGTGAACCGCGAGTGAGATGTTCAGTCGCAGATCGATCCGCGCGCGAGGGGCCAGCACAACGCGGGCCACTTTGAAAACCTTGGCCGCGGTAGTTCCTCGTGCCTTCACGAACTGCACAGCGGCATCCACCAGGAGGTCCTGTGGGGCGCGCCCGCGACTCCGTAGCGTGAAGCTCATGCATACCCGCTGACCGATCCGCACTCGACGCGGAAGGAACGTCACACGTTCGAGCGACACCGACGGCGCCTGTCCGTAGCCGAGCAGCCGCAGCGCATCGCCATCGCCGCGCTTCACGGCGCTCCGCAGGGCGTGCTCGACCAGACTGCGACGCTCCTGGGAGGCGTTCTCGAGCCATGCCGCCGCCGTGCGGATCAAGAGATCCGGTCGTACTTTGCCGAGGTCGTTGAGGTTGTTCGCGACGCTTCGCCGGACCATCGTCGACTCGTCGTCTTTCAACAACTCGAGAAGCGCGACGACGCGGTCTGGGTTCGCGTCGAGCCAGGCGACCCTGGGAGCCCAGGGCAAGCGCAGCCGAATGCCCTCGGACACGAGCCTGCGCACATGGGCGTTCCCGTCCCGCGTCCAGCCGCGAAGGACCTCCAGTACACGCTCAGGATCGGCGGCGATATAGGGCCGAATACTGGACTCCGCGCTGAAACGCTTCGTGAGCTCGTACTGCGCGCGCATCGACAGATCGAAGTGCGCGAGGCCATGATCGGCGACGAAGAGCACGTGCGGGAGATAGAAGAACGGCGCCATCCCTGCGCCAACGAGCTCATCGGTCGCGTGTTCCGGACCCAGCGAACGAAGGAGCACGTCGATCGCTTCGGGATAGTCCTGGGGCAGGTGCACGCGCAGCGTCCGAGCGATATGACGTCCGCGATCGAGTAGTTCAAGGGCAGCGAGCCCGGCACATGCCTGCTTGACAAATGGCCCGACCGGAAACACCGGGTGCGCACGCGCAAGGTCAGCGGCAAGGCGACGCACGAGAGCCGGGTTGAAAAACGTCTTCAGTGTGTCGGCCATGCTCGACGAACCGGCGGCGGCACGCTTGCCCTCGTTGTGGGCCGCTCGCGGATATAGTGAGATCGTAGCGCATGCCGTCCGCCATCGAGCTGGGCCTGGATACTTTCGGCGACGTCACTCGCGATCGCGACGGCCAGGTCCGATCCCAGGCGCAGGCGTTGCGCGACGTCGTCACTGAGGCCGTGCTCGCCGAACAGGTGGGCGTCGATTGCTTCGGTGTCGGCGAGCATCATCGCGCTGAGTTCTCGATCTCCGCCCCTGAAGTCGTCCTCGCGGCGATCGCAGGCCGGACCGAGCGAATCGTGCTCGGATCGGCCGTCACGGTGCTCAGCACCGACGATCCGGTCCGGGTGTTTCAGCGCTTCTCCACGCTCAACGCGATCTCGAACGGCCGCGCGGAAGTCATCCTCGGCCGGGGATCCTTCACGGAATCGTACCCGCTATTTGGACACGACCTCTCACAGTACGACGAGTTGTTCGAAGACAAGCTCGCGTTGTTCGCCGAGTTACTCAAGCCAGGTCCGGTGACCTGGCACGGATCCTCACGGACGGCCCTCGAAAAACAAGTGATGTACCCGCCGCTCGAAGGCGCCTTGAAAGTCTGGGTCGGCGTTGGCGGCAGCCCGGAATCGGTCGTCCGCGCCGCGCGCTACGGCTTTCCATTGACGCTCGCCATCATCGGCGGCAGCCCACAGCGGTTTCGTTCGTACGCCGATCTCTACCGTCAGTCCCTCGAGCGGTTCGGCCAGCCGGCACGCCCGATCGCGGTCCACTCGCCCGGTCATGTCGCGGCAACCGACGATCAGGCGAGAGACGAGCTGTGGCCCCACTACGAGACGCTGATGAACCGCATCGGCGCCGAACGTGGCTGGAATCCCGTGAACCGGGTGCACTTCGAGCGCGAAGCGGGTCCGGACGGCGCGCTCTGCGTCGGCTCCCCCGAAACGGTCGCCGCGAAGATCGCGAAAACCGTGCGGGCATTGGAGCTGTCGCGTTTCGACATGAAGTACAGCAACGGCACCCTCCCGCACGACGTGCTGATGACGAGCATCGAGCTGTTCGGGACGAAGGTCGCGCCACGCGTGCGCGAGCTGCTGGCAGGCCGCTGAAAACGCGGCCTAAGTTCTAAGTTGCAAGTCCAGGCTGCTGGTGTTGGCGCCGTCGTCACAGTGCCTGCCCGACTCGATGACCTGCCAAATCCGCTCACGGACTTTCCGGAGGGCTTTCACCGTTCTGACACCCTCGGGCGTGGCTTCGTAGAGGCGCTTGCGCTTGCCGCCGCGCATCTGGGCGGCTTCGCCGAGCATCGAGCGGACGTATCCCTTGTCTTCGAGCCGGGCCAGCGCCGCATAGATCGCGCCCATGGTCACGTTCCGGCCCGTCGCTCTCTCGACGAACTGCTGCACCGGGACCCCCTAGGTTTCTCGGCGGTCCCCTGTTAAGCGATTCCGTCGCCGGAACGGCATGTCGTGGCATGATCGGGGTCGGCATGAGCAAGAAACTGTTGCAGGCTCTGCTGGTGACGTGCGGCACGTTGTTCGTCGCGCTGGGCGTCGTGGGCATCTTCCTGCCGCTCGTCCCGACCACCGTCTTCCTGTTGCTCGCGGCGGCCTGCTACGCGCGCAGCTCCGAGCGGTTCCACCAGAAGCTGCTCAATCACCGCTGGCTGGGCGCCTATATCCGCAACTATCGCGACGGGCGTGGCATGACGACGCGCGAAAGAACCTGGACGCTCGTACTGCTCTGGATCGGCATTGGCGCCACGGCGATCTGGAGCGTGCACGCGTGGTGGCTTCGGACGCTGCTGCTGGTGATTGCGGTCTCCGTGACGGTGCACGTCGCGCGGCTGAAGGTGAGCCGGCGAGTGGCCGACGACGTCATCGCTGAACGCTGAGTCCCTGCCGCGCGGACGCGCTGGCGCGTTAGAATCGTCTGAAGCTCCTGCACAGCCGCGTGCGTCCCCCACCTGCGGCCATGTGACGCCACCGCGTCCTGCCCCATTGTGAAAGGCGAAGACGATGAAACTCCGTGTGTTGGTGTGCGCGATCCTGATCTCAGCCGGCTGCGACGACGACGGCCCAGCGTCTCCTTCGGGTCCGTCGGTCAGCTTCTTTGTCACGAGCGCGACGAGCGCGACCGGCAATCTTGGTGGTCTGGCGGGCGCTGATGCCGCCTGCGGGCAATTGGCGACGGCGGCCGGTCACGGCTCCCGCACATGGCGGGCGTACCTCAGCGTCGAACGTAACCTGGCCGACAACAACCAGCCCACGCACGCGCGCGACCGCATTGGGACGGGGCCCTGGTACAACGCCAATCTCGTGCTCGTCGCGAACAACCTGACGGAGCTCCACGCCCGCACGGGTGACGCAGCGATCTTCCTGGATGAACGCGGGCAGCGGATCAACGGGCAGTGGACGGGATCCCCCACTCCAAACCAACACGACATCCTCACGGGATCGAATGCGGACGGGACAGTCGCCGTCGGGTTGACGTGCTCGGATTGGACGTCGAGCTCGGCCAGCGTCAAGGGGCAGGTTGGGCACTCCGATGGGATGGGCCAAAACCAGAGCACGGCAGGCACGCTTTCCTCGTGGAACTCGGCGCACGACAACCAGGACTGCTCGAACACGGCGCCCCGAGGCGGCGCCGGGCGCTTCTACTGTTTCGCACGCTGACGCGCGCGTTTACACTGTGCTACCCAGGAACGCCCAACGCCCAAGGGGAGCCCGATGCCCGGTTCGTCATCCACGGCCAGCGCCCGTCGCGTCAAGGCGCAGGTGCGCACCTATTTCGGCAGACTGACGCCAGCCACCCGGCGACGCCTGCGGACCTTCCGGACAGTCATCCGTGCCGCGGCGCCTCGCGCCGTCGAGAGTTTCAGCTACCGGATGCCCGGCTTTCGACTCGATGACCGGCCACTCGTCTGGTATGCCGCCTTCAAGCATCACACCAGCCTGTATCCCATCACGGCCGCGATTCGGCGCACGTACGCCGATGATCTCGAAGGCTATGAAACCTCGACTGGAACGGTTCGATTTCCCCTGTCCCGGCCCGTCCCGGTCGGGCTCGTGAAGCGACTCGTGCGGGCGAGGGTGGTTGAGGTGCGAAAGACCGGGAAAGGCACACGCTAGAGGGTCTGCAGCAGAAGGAGGATCAGATGGCATGCTCACGAGGCTTGATCATGGCGCCGCTCGCGGCCGGATTCCTCGCGGTCGGCGCGTTCGCGTCGGCGCGCCAGGGCGGCGACACGATTCGCGTCAGCGGCCAGGTTCTCGTCGAAGGCGGCGGGCCGATCGCCGGCGCGTCGCTCCGCACCGACGCCTTGCGCGGTGCCATGTCCGCGCCGTTCGGCGGCCAGCGCGAGTTCACCGCACGAAGCAATGAGAGCGGAGACTGGTCGCTGCTCGGCATCACGCGCGGCCTCTGGATCCTCGAGGTCAGCGCGCCTCAGTACTTGCCGCACGTCCTGGTCGTCCCGATCTCGATGATGCTGAAGCCGGAGCCCGGGCCCTGGGAGACGAGTCTGGCGCTGCTGCCGGTGGCAGCGATTGCGCCGCCGGACATGCCCAAGGACGCGCCCGAGCGGTTCATCCTCCAAGCGATCGATCAGCTGCAGTCGGACAAAAAAGCTGCCCGACAGACGCTCCAGAAGCTCACCGGCGCCAGCCTGAATGCCGGCGGACTCGTCGCGGCCGGCGACATCGCGCTGCTGCTGCGCGAACCGGGGATGGCCCGCCGATTCTTCGAGCTGGCCGCCACCGCGGAGCCCAAGTGGTACCGTCCACAGCTCGGCGTCGCCTCGGCGGCGATGATGTCCAACGACATCGATCGGGCGATGAAGGCCTACGCGGCGGCGCGCGACAACACCAACAACAAGAAACTCGAGGTGATGTTGTCGAACACGATCAAGGATTTGCAGCAGATCCGGGGCCGCGACCTCGAGCTCGCTCGTTGAGCTCGCACGACGAAGTGCGGACTCGCGCCGCGGCGACGGCGCACTGACGCGCGTCACCGATCCGGCGCGGTACGTAACTTCACGACGAGACGCAACGGCGATCGTTCCACGATCTGCACGTCCGCCTCGCCACCGCCGCGCCTGGTGCCCGAGCCGCCGCCCACGTCCTGCCAGGTCGCGCGCCGTTCGACCGGGCGATCGTCCGGACCGGGCGTATACAAGGTGGCGGATCCGTCCTCGTGCACTTCCAGCCAGTCGCGCGGCTTCCGCGACAGCGGCACGTGCTCGTCGTCCGGGCGAAACACGGCGCCGTCGGGAGTGTCCTGTTCGGACACGTGCACCCACCTGGTCTCGAACAGCTTGTCTTTCGGCGCGCGTTTCGCGGTCATGCTCGCCTCGAGCCTGTGCCCCTACACCAGCCCGCTGCGCAGGCTCTCGAGCGCCGTGCGAATGCGGAGCACCTGCTGCGCCGTGAACATGAACATCGCGGCGTCGTCGGTGTAGTCCATGTAGTTCATGAACATATCGCCGTTCGGACCATTGTTGCAGGTGACCACCGGCCAGGTGGGTTTTCCGGTATTGGGCCCGGCACAGTTGGGCGTGTCGCTCGCCTGATCGGATCCGCTGCAGTCCGGCGTGTCTCCCCAGATGTGCCGAAGATTGAAGTAGTGCCCGACTTCGTGCGTGGCGGTGCGGCCCTTGTCGAACGGCGACTGCGCGGTGCCAGTCGTGCCGAACGCGCGGACGTTGATCACGACGCCATCGGTCGCGGCCGGGCCGCCCGGAAACTGCGCGTAGCCGAGGAGGCCGCCCGTGAGCGCGCAGACCCACATGTTGAGATGGGTTTTCGGATCGATGGGCGCAATGCCGCCGGTCGCCGGCGACTTCACGCCCTCGTCGAACGTGAACCCGTTCCCGGCGGTCTTCGTGCGCGTGACCTTCACCAGCTTGAACTGAATCCGCGTGTCCGTCACCAGTCCTACCCACGGCTCGGGCGTCTGCTTCCGGTCGGGATTCGTCGCACGAAAATCCTTGTTGAGCGCCTTGATCTGGCCGTCGATCTGCGCCTGCGAGATGTTCTGGTCCTCCGTCTTGTAGACGACGTGGACGATGGTCTTGACCGTAACGACTTTGACTTTCTTCAGATCGGCCGGCGCGTCGCGGCGCCGCGTCGTGGCGTCCTCGAGCCGCGTTTGATTGGAACGGAACGTCGGGAACTGTTCCAGCAGCATCAGGTGCGTGGCGGCCGTCCCGCACGTACGACGCAGCGGCTCACTTGCCTTCCTGGGTTTCCGTTTTGCCATCGCTCGCTCCTTCAAGGACACACGTCGGCTCGTGTCCGGGTGAGGTCAGCTTGTTCAACGGGGAGCGCTGGGGGCACGAATACGCTACAACGGCAACTTCTGAATGACCAAGAGAAGTTTCAATTAGAATGACATGCCCCAGCCGACAACTTAGCGTGCGTTGCGAAAGATGTAGGCCGGCCCTTCAGGGCCGGAGCATCGGCGGGGCTGAAGCCCCGCCCTACACGCACCGACAGGAGTGTTCCACATGGCCGACCAGTCTCTCTCCACCCGTCACGCCATCGTGACGGTCCGCAGCCTTCCGGAACCGAGCCGCATCGAAGCCGCCCCGGAAGCCACAACCGTCAAGGCCGACGTGGACCCGGTCGATCGCGCGCTGCTCTCGACTCAGTATCGAAGGCTTCGCGATCGGCTCGAGGAAGAAGCGGCCGCGGTCGGCGACGACGTCATGGTCACGGCGCCTGATGCGGAAGTGTCACGACTCCAGAGCCGGCTGGCGCAGCTCGCGCTCGAAGGACAGCCGCTCGGCCCGGGCGGGCAGGAAGTCAAATTCGGCAGCGGGTTCGAAGGCCGCGACTGGTTCGGATGGCTGAAGAGCACGCTCGACTGGATCAAGCGGGACGAAGCGCACCCGTTCATCTGGTCGTCGGCCCCTCCCGAGACCATCCCGGATTCGTTCAAGGTCGCGATGGCCGGTGACTGGGGCACGGGCCTGTATGGCGCGCCGAAGATCGCGGAGCACATTGCCGGGACGGGCTCGTTCGACCTGGTGCTGCACCTGGGCGACGTCTACTACTCCGGCACGGCCGAGGAAGTGAAGGAACGCTTCCTGAAGCTGTGGCCGTTCGGCGCCGGGCGCATCCATCGCGCGATCAACTCGAATCACGAGATGTATTCAGGCGGCTACGGCTATTTCGACATCGTCCTGCCGCGCTTCGGCCAGCCGGCCAGCTATTTCGCGATGCAGAACGCGAACTGGCTGCTCGTCGGCCTCGACACCGCGTACATCGATCACGACATGGATCCGAAACAGGTCACCTGGCTCGAACAACAGGTGGCCGGGCGCGGCACTCGGAAGGTCGTGCTGTTCTCGCACCAGCAGCTGTTCTCACGACTCGACAATCAGGGCACCAATCTGAAAACGAAGCTCGACGGTCTGTTGTCGAAGGGCCTGATCACCGCCTGGTACTGGGGCCACGAGCACCAGTGCGTGCTGTATGACAAACATGCCGAGTGGGGACTGACGGCGCGGTGCCTCGGCAACGGCGGCATTCCCGAGCCGCGGAAGCGCGTCGTGCGCGACGCCACACAGGAGCGCGCGGAGAGCTACATCACGTGGCGGCGCCTCGACGTCGATCCCGGGAAGCCCTGGGCGCCTCGCTGCCTCGCGCTCGACGGACCCAATCCCGACGTCAAGGGCCGCGAGAACGATTTCGTGCCCCACGCCTACATGACGCTGCACTTCGAGGGGCCGACGCTCACGGAGCGCGTGCTGCTCCCCGACGGCACGAAGATCTTCGAAGGCAAGATCTCCTGAGGGCGCCATGCCGGCCAACGACGAAAATCTCTTCGGCCGCGCGCAGCGGACGTTCGGTCACCTGCGCGTCGACGAGGCGGTCGCGAACGTCCGTGCCATCGTGGGCCTGCCGAAAGTGCCCGACAGCGAAAAGGCGGCGCAGGAAGCGCTCGACAAGCTGCGCACCGGTCGCGCCAGGCCGACCGCCACCGAGCTTGCGGCGCTCGAGTTCGTGATCCGGATGATGAGACCGGCGCCGCTCTCGCGGAACGGCAAGCTTGATTCACTGCCCGCCAAGCAAGGGAGCAGCGTCTATCAACCCGAAGTCTCCGCGGCGTGGCAGAAGTTTCGCGACACGAGCGCGCAGATCCTCTACTCGGTCGGCCGTCTCGATCGCACCGCCGGCTCGAGTCCTCACATCGGCACCGGATTTCTCGTCGCCCCCGACCTCGTGCTGACCAACCATCACGTCGTCTCGGCGCTCTCTCACGGCGCCGACGAGATCGACGCCGGCATGGCCGTGATCCGCTTCTATCAGGAGTTCGAGGGCCCTGAGCCCGTGCCGACCTGCCCCGTCATCAAGGTCGCAGCGATCCATCCGTCGCTCGACATGGCGCTGCTGCAGATCCAGGTCCCCGACACGCGCCCGGTTCTACGGTTCGAAACCGCTGCGCTGCCGGCCCATCTGATGGTCGGGACGATCGGCTATCCGTACAAGGACGACCGCAATCCGCTGTTTGTCGCGGCGATCTACCAGGACACCTACGGCGTCAAGCGGGGCGCAGTCGGCGAGCTCATCGCCGCACGAGGGAACATGATCTTCCACGACTGCTCGACGCTCGGCGGCAACTCCGGCTCGCCGGTCATGGCGCTCGAGTCGGGCGCCGTCGTCGGTCTCCATTTCACCGGCGATTTCATGTATCGCAACGGCGCGGTGGCGGCGACAGCGGTCGCCGAGTTCGTCGCCGAGACGACCCGCACGCCGTAACGCACGTCTCGAGACCCTATGGCCAAACGCGCGTTCATCATCGCCATTGAGAACTACAAGCAGATGCAGGAAGCCTTGGGCAGCACCCTCAAGGACACCCACAAACACGCCCTGGAGTTCCGGGATTGGCTCGTCAAGACGCGAACACTTCAGACCTCGGACATCTTCTTCTGCGCGGAGAAAGCACTCACCGGCCGGACGAGCGACGCGACCCGGTCGGCCATCACGCAGGAACTGCTGCGGTTCAAGGACGCCGCGAAGGACTCCACCGACGACATGTTTTTCTATTTCAGCGGCCACGGGTTCAGCTACGTGGACGTGGACGGGATCCCGACGGCCGACGTACTGCTGGCCGCCGACTACGTCAAACGGGAGATCTCGGGGAATGCGTGTCTGAAGCTCGACGAGATTCAGAAATGGCTCAAGATGTGCCTCGGCACGGTGACGGCGGCGGCCTCGACACGATGCGGACACTTCTACTTCATCGACGCGTGCCGCAACAAGATCACTGAAAGGGAAATCAAGGTCGCGCCGCTTGGGCTCACGTTCGATCACTCGATGAGGAAGAAGGCGCCCGTCTACACGCTCTGCTCGACGACGACCGGGACGGTCGCCAGTGTCGAAGGCGGATTCCCGGAGGCCCTGATCGACGGATTGAACGGTAGGGGCAAAGCGAAGCGGTTCTTCGAGGGCACGTTCACGGTGCTCTTCGACTCGTTGCGGGGCTACGTCGAGCGCCGGCTCGAGATGGAGCTGGATCCGCGAACCGAAGGCGGTGACGGCGTGATTCTCAAGCTCGATCCGTCGCTCAAGTACACGTGCACCGTCAGCGTGAAGAACGCCGCGGCCCAGGACGAGTTCGACGTGGAAGTGAAGAACGACCTGAAACAAGTCGTCGAGTCGTTCACGTTCACGGGCGCCGATCGCACCTTCGACGCGCCGCCCGACGACTATTTCGTCCAGGTGCGGCCGAAGACCCCCGCCGACGCGATCATGGAGCCCAGCGCGCCGCTGCCGGCCGATCTGTACGAGAACTGCGCGCTGCAATTCGAGAAACGGGCCCCCGAACCCGGCGCGACCAGAGGCGTCCGGGCCGGCACTCGCGGGCGGGGGCCCGCACGGATCGCCCCCGCGCCCACGCTCCCGCCCACCGCGTCGGTCAACATCGTCGTACCCGACGGCGCGCAGGTCATCGTGCGAGGTGGCAAAGACAAGACCGAGCACCTGAAGGCCTCGGGCATGGTTGAACTGACGCCTGGCACCTACCGGATGGAGCTGCACGATGCGCGCGGCGTCATCGTCGATCGGCGCGAGATCGCGCTCAAGCCGGGCCCGCAGATGATGGATTGGACGCAATTGCCGCCGAGCCCGCTGCGGCACGCGCTGCTCGGCGCGATTCCGGGAACCCATCAGAACGGCGTCGTCGATTTCTCGGAATCGCTGGGCCCGACGCCCGATCAGGGCCTCGACCTGTGGCTCGGGCTCATCGGCGCGTCCCGAATCACCGGCGGCCCCGGCGACTTCTCGAAGCTTGGCCCCCTGCCGCTCGCGACATTCGACGCCGCCGGCGATACCGCGATCTACGTCCTGGCAGGATTCGATCAGCCCACCGTCCGGCTGCGCGCCATCATCACCGACGACTGGAAGATCCCGCCTCGACCCGTCGCGCAGCACGCGTCGTTCCCCGGCCTGTTCGAAATCGTCGGTCCGTCAGGTCCGCCGGGATTCAAGTACCTGACGGTCCAGGTCGACGACAACGCGCCAATCACGATCGGCACGTACGCCCTGCATGGCCGCGGCACGCTCGTGACGCTCGCGCAGAAGCACACCGGCGCGCTGCAGATTCAGCAGTTCATCCTGCCATTGCGAAAGTTCCTGAACACCCTGCCCGAAGGAAGCGGACTCTGGCTCGACCGGACCGTCAAGGAGCTCGACGACGTCAGCGGGCCGTTGCGACTCACGCGGCGATGCGTGGAAATCCAGCGCGCCTTTGCGCGGGACGAGGATGCCCCCGGCAGCCTCAGCACGGCCGAGCTGCAGTCGCTCGTCTACTTCAAATGGTTCGAGCCGATCGTCGCGGTGCTGGCGTCCTACGAGCTCGCGCGGCGCGGCGACGTCGCCACCCTTCGGATCGTCGTCGACAACCTGCGCCGGCACTTCAAAGGCCTGCCCGACAACGAAGCGCTCGCGCGGCTCGCCGGACTGGTTCCGGTCATGCCGCCAGTCCCGCCCCTCGTTCTCGAAGGACTCCAGGCACTGAATCTGATGCCTGATCACAGAGAGCTGCCGCCGGCCGAGGCGCTCGTGTTTCGGGGGCCGTGGACAATGTGGCGTGGGCTATGACATAGCCCACGCCACAGGGCAAAGGGCAGCGGGCAAAGGGCAAAGGGCAAAGGAGAGGGCAAAACCGAAAAGGGGCAAGGTTGCATGTCCAGGCCGGGACGGAAGCAACAATCACCCTTGGCCCTGTTACCTTTCCCCTCTCCTTTGCCCTTTGCCCGCTGCCCGCTGCCCTTACACACCCGGCGCCGGCCGCTCGAAGATCGGCGTCACGATACTCAGCAGCGTCGAAACGAGCATGGCCCCGACCCCGGAGATCGCGGCGGCCGCGTCCTTCAAGTAGGGATTCCCCGGGACCGCGAGCGCCCAGACGAAGAAGGCGATCGTCGCCGCGCACATCTTCCACCACGGCCACTTGCCCGGGCCCGGCAGTGCATCGCCCGTCGCGGCGACCTTGCTGAGATAGATCAGCAGCAACAGCGCCGGCGTGAGGCCGACGAAGAACCAGAGGATCTTCGCCGCGTCGATGATCTGAAACGTGGAGTGAAGCGCGGTCTCCGCGGAGAGCGCGGCCACATAGAGCGTGATGACTTCCGTCGGAATGTATCCGACGAGCGCGTTCAGCGCGTTCGTCACGCGGTTCTCGTCGGCGGCCGGCCTCGCGTCCGAGTCGGCTGCGCTCTCCAGGTTGCCTGACCTCCGGGTGCGCGTCCAGGGCGCGATCCCTCGCCGGATCAGCTCGTGACTGCTTAGCGCATTCAGGCTCATGGCCGCCTCCACGGCGCTTCGCGCCGTGAACTTCACACTTCGAACTTCGAACTTCAAACTTGAGACCCAATCCACACGTGCCGGATCCTCAGTTCGAAGTTCGAAGTTCAAAGTTCGAAGTTCAGGCTGCGCGAAGCGCAGCCTGTAGTGTGCTACAGTCGCTGCCTCCCCAGACATATCCCGCGCACGGTCAAGACCTCGGGGGTCATTTCCTGCCGCCGGTCTTCCGCGGAAATGACCCCCGAGGTCATTTCTTCGACGCGTGTCGTACGGCCAGGAGAAATCGATGGCGAAGAAGAAACGGTCGCGGACCCACACGACGAGGCAGGCGACGACGATGCCCGCCGGCGAAGCCGCGCTGGCGGCCGCCGTGCCGGTGATTGACGTCCCCGCCGGCACGACCCTCGAGGTGATCGTCGACGTCGGTCCGATGGTGATTCCGTACACGGTCGCGTACGACGGCCGGACGATCATCAAGTCGCTCGTGGATCGGTCCGAGCCGGTGAACGTCAGGACCGGGGACTTCATCCTCGCGTGGGCGTTCGGGCACTCCGTGAAGGAGTGGAGTCACAGCATCGGCTACTCGCTGGGCGGCGGACCGATGCAGGTGCTCGAGCAGCGCTCGGAAGCCAACAAAGATCCGGACCACAGCGTCGGGTTCGCGCTCGTCCGGGCGTGAGCAGAATCATGATCCGCCGCTGCTGGGTCGCCCTGTTCGTCGTCTCCGTTGCGCTGCTCTCGAGCGGCACGCCGGCGGTCGCGCAGCCGATGTCACGCGCGCAGGTCGATGAAGCGTTCGACAAGCGGCTGGGAGAGCTGTGGACCAGGTTCCTCGCCGCGGCGGCGCGTGAGGCCGGCCTCACGGTGACCGACGGACGCCTGTCGGGCCCGCGCGATGCCAAGGTGGCGGTCTACACGACGGCGCTCGACAGGCTGCAGGCCGATCCTGAACTGCTGAGGTTGTTCACGCCGGCGTACGTCCAGTCGTTGATCGACGAGCAGGTCGAGTCGCGCGTGCCGACATCGGTCAACGCGACGAGCACGAACCCGGCGACCGGCGGCCTGCCGGAGAAGAGTGGCGCGACGTCGCTTGCCGCCCTCGCGGCGGATCTGTCGAGCCTGGCAAGCGCGGACAAAACTGCCGTCAGTCTCAGCATCAGCGCGCTGGCGCTCGTGAGCGCGAAAGACCCCGAGATCTATTCGGCGATCACGAGCTATCAGCGGCACTCGCTCGCGCGCCGGTTCAGCGGCACGGTCGTCTTCGGCGCCAGGATTCCTGAAGCCGAGATCACGGGATTCAGCGGCATGCCCGAGTTCGACACGCTGCTCGACGCGTTCGGCTGGGACGTCAAGGCACGCGTGTGGGGAGACAAGGATCCGCGGAGTGACCGGTGGTCGGACGACACCGTTCGGAGGGGCGGGTTGCTCACGCACATCTCGTCGGTGCTGCTCACGATCGTTGGCAGACCGCGGCCCGGCGAACCGCCGCAACAGGCGCTTGAAGACGCGGTGATTGTTCAGAGCCTGCTCGCCAAGCGACTCGGCGAGGGCATCGCGGCGATCAAATCGAAGATTGCCAAAGCGCCGCAGTTGAGCCTCAAAGCGGCGGGCACGCATCTCACGAAGGAACGCGGCAGGAACAGATACGCGTTTGTCGCGCTCTTCGATGTCGGCGTGGGCCCATCTGATCTCACGGCCAACGTGCAATATGCCCTGACCGACGACATCCAGCTCGGCGCCGATCAGCTGTTCAAGACGAAGATCTGGACAGTGTCTGGCGCGGTCACTTCCCATCTCGCGCCGGGCGCGATCATTCGCGGGCGCACGATCGACTGGAGCGTCGGTGGGAGCGTGGCCGTCTTCGCCGACAAGGCGTCCATGCCCGTGCCGGCCGAGAACACCTGGAAAATCTTCACGTCGGTCGACGTGCCGGTCGGCGGCGGCGGAAAGATCCCGGTCTCGATCGTTTACACGAACGATCCGAACGCGCTGACCAAGGAGAAGTTCATCCGGGGTCAGATTGGCCTGAGCTACGACTTCTCGGCGCTGAAGCAGCTGTTCACGCCCGGCTCGTAACGGCGGGGTCGCCGCGCTTCATGTTCCACATGCGGCGAGTCTGCTAGAATTCCAGCCTCCCCACCACGACTTGCCGCCCCACACCGGTTTCCGGGATGGGTGTTCCTCGGCCAGGCTACGGCCGAAAGTAGGTTGACATGATCCACAACTATCGTCTGCGCATTGCCGGGGTTCTGGCGGCATTGTCGATCTTCGTCGGGCCCGCAGCCTGCGGCGGCGGAGGCGGCGGCAACCAGACGCCCGACCCCGTTCTCGCGTCCATCACCCTCGACTCGGGCGGGTCGGTCAACGCCGGCGCCACGATTCAAGGAACGGCGACGCTCGACCGCGCCGCCAAAACCGGCGGCGCGGGTGTCACGCTCACGAGCAGCAACACCAGCGTCGCGACCGTACCGGGCACCGTGTTCATTCCCGAAGGCGCAACGTCCGAGCGCTTCACTGTGACTGGCGTCAGCACTGGATCGGCGACCATCACAGGGAATTTCGGTGGCTCGCGAACCGCAACCGTGAACGTGGCCTCGGCGCCGATTGATCTGGTGTCCGTGACACTGGCAGTAGGGACGGTGAATGGGCCTGGTCCGGTTCAGGGCACGGCGACGATTTCCGGACCGGCGCCATCCGGCGGAACCACCGTCGGTTTGTCGAGTAGCAACAGTGGTGCAGCGACGGTGCCCGGCAACGTCACCGTGCCGCAAGGATCGACGACGGCGAACTTCACTGTCACGGTGATGACCGCCGCGGCGGCAAACGTCACGATCACGGGGTCGCTCGGCAGCACCACGCGAACCGCGAATCTCGCCATCAATGCGCTGCCCATCGCCGCGAACTTCGTGGTCATTCCTAACCCTGGCACGATCGCCACGGGTCAACAGTGCGAAGTGCAGTCAGTTCCGAGCGGTGGCGGCACGGCCAACCTGATGAAGTGCACGTTCGACGCGAGTTCGTCCACCCCCCAGGTGGCGATCACGAGTTACATCTGGAGATTCCCGCAAGGGAACAACCCCGTCATCGCGTTCACGAGGACAACGCCGACCCTCTCGGGTATCACGCTCGCGTGTGGCAGTTTCGGCACCGGCAATGTCGGGACGGCGACTGGCAGGGATATCACTCTGGAAATCGTCACGCCGAACGGCAATGCTCAGCGCACTATCGAGGTCACTTTCATTAGAAACGGGCCATGCGGTTAGTGCTGCACCTGCTGGACCGCGCTCTTTCGATCGGGCTCGCGACGACGACGCTGATAGCCTCTTGCGCGAGCCTGGTCTTCGCCCAGAACACCGCGCAGCTTCCGCTGCAGTTCGATTTCCTGCCGCCCGGCGCGCGCAGCGTCGGCATGGGCAGCGCGTTCATCGCGGCCGCCGATGATGCGACAGCTGCTTTCACAAATCCGGCAGGACTGGCGCGGCTCGCGCGCCGGGAGATCTCCGCAGAGCTCCGATTCAAGCGGCTGGAGACACCGTTTCTCTTCGGTGGCCGAATCACCGGAGCCGTCACGAACGTCGGGCTCGACACCGTCCCGAACCCGGTCTATGGGCAGGACGTGGACGATCAGTTCGGTCCTGCGTTCGTCTCGTTCCTCTGGCCGATCGGAACGAAGGCAAGCGTCATCGGATATCGACATGAGGTCGCGACGATCGAAAACACTTACTTCAGTCAGGGCGTCTTCGAACGTGTGACTGAACTGGGGGTGACTGACGACCGCACGCGAACGACACCGGTGGGCGGCACCCGAGCGGTGCGCATCCGCAACTACGGCGGATCCGTTGGCTACAAGGTGTCGGAACGGTTCTCGATCGGCGGCGGGATTGCGCTGTACCGGTTTCGGCTCGAGGCTGACTTTGCCCGATTCGGCATCGAAGGGAATTTCGCGAGCCTTCCGAACCGGAATCTGATCACGGCGACGGCGACCCAGCGAGGCGAGGACTGGACGGCCGGCTTCAATGCCGGCGCGCTTTTCGATGTCACTCCCAAGGTCAAGGTTGGCGCGACGTACCGACGGGGGCCCGCATTCACGTTCAGCCAGGAAGATCTCGTCCCGTCAATCGACTTCGAACTCTTTCGTGTGGGCAAGTTCAAGGTACCGGACGTCTTTGGCCTGGGACTCGAGTGGCGAGCCACCGATGTGCTTCGTGTCGTCGTCGATTACGATCGGATCCAATACGCGCAACTGCTGGACGACTTCATCAAGTTTCAGTCTCTGATCAGCAAGCGCCCGGAACGAATGGTCCTGGACGACGGCAACGAACTGCACGTTGGCGCCGAATACCTCCTGCCCAATGCGCCGATCCCCCTGGCCCTCCGCGCCGGCTTCTGGCACGACCCAGACCACGTCGTCCGCTACGACCCGACGCCGGCAATGGACGACATCGACAAGTTCTTCGTCGCCACCCTGCCCGGCGGCGAATCGCAGGCGCACTACACCTTCGGAGCGGGACTCGCCCCCACCCGTTGGCTGGAGCTGAACGGCGCGGCCGACCTCGCCGCCAAGACCAAGTACGTCACATTTTCGGTCGTGATCCGATATTAGCTGCGACAGGAGTTGACCCCGGATCGATGCACTGCCAGCCCCTCGAAGCCACGTTTCAGCAGCACTACGACAACGTGATCAATTTTCTGCTCGACGGCCGCGTGGTGCCGTTCCTCGGCGCCGGCGCGAACCTCTGCGGCCGGCCGCCGAACCTGGCCTGGCCCGATCGGGAGCGCCACTTCCTGCCGAGCGGCAGCGAGCTCTCCGCCTATCTCGCCAGCGAGTTCAAATGCCCGCCCGATCCCGATCTCGCCCGCGTGTCCCAGTACGTCTCCCTGACGACCGGCAGCGGCGGCCTCTTCGGCTCGCTGCATGACGTCTTCGACCACGACTATCCGCCGACCGCGCTCCACCGGCTCCTGGCGGAGTTCCCGTCGATGCTCCGGGCGAAAGGACACTTACCTCGCAATCAGCTCATCGTCAGCACCAACTACGACGATGTGCTGGAGCGCGCGTTCGGGGACGCGAACGAGCCGTTCGACCTGGTGACGTACATCTCGGAAGGCGACACTCGCGGCAAGTTTCTGCACACGGATCCGGACGGCAACGCGCGCGTCATCGACATCCCGAACCAGTATCGCGATCTGTCCCTCGAGAAGCGGACCATCATTCTCAAGATCCACGGCGCCATCAACCGCGCCGTGGCCGACGGCGAAGCCGACAGCTACGTCATCACTGAAGATCACTACATCGACTACCTGACGCGAACCGACCTCGCGAACCTCATTCCGGTGACTCTCACCGCGAAACTGCGCAAGAGCCACTTCCTTTTCCTGGGGTACGGCTTGCGCGACTGGAACCTGCGGGTCATCCTGCACCGCATCGCCGGCGAACAGCGTCTGAACTACCAGTCGTGGGCGATCCAGCGCCACCCGACCACGCTCGACGAGAAGTTCTGGGGCCGCCGCGACGTGGACATCCTCGACATCGACCTCGCCCGCTACATCGCGGCCGTGCGCGGGAGGCTGCGGCTGCTCCGACAGGCCGAGACAGCGGCCGCGGTCGAGGCGGCGCCGCATGCGTGATTGCCCGTACGCCGGGCTCATGCCGTTCACCGAGGAACAGGCCGCCTTCTTCTTCGGACGTGAAGCCGAGCGCGAGATCATCACCGCCAACCTGATGGCGTCCCGGCTGACGCTGCTCTACGGGCCGAGCGGCGTCGGGAAGAGCTCCGTCCTGAACGCCGGTGTGGTGCATCACCTGCGCGCGCAGGCGACGCAGACCAGGGCCAGCCACGGCAAGCCCGAGTTCGCCATCGTCACCTTTCGCACGTGGCGGGACGATCCGCTGGTCGGCCTCGAACACGCCATCGCGGCCGAGATCGGCCGGCCGGCCGCCGGCGCGGCCTTCGCCGACCGATTGTCCGAGGCGACGCAGGCCGTCACCGGCGACCTGCTGATCATCCTCGACCAGTTCGAAGAGTATTTCCTCTATCACAGCGCCGTCGACGGCCCCGGCACGTTCGCGGTCGAGTTCCCGCGGGTGGTGAACCGGCCCGATCTGCGCGTGAGCTTTCTCGTCTCGATGCGCGAGGACTCGATCGCCAAGCTCGATTTCTTCAAGGGCCGGATCCCGAACCTCTTCGACAACTACCTCCGCATCGACCATCTCGAGCGGAGCCAGGCGCGCGACGCCATCGTCAGGCCCGTCGAGCAGTTCAACCGGCGGCTGCCCGCCGGCACGGCGCCGATGAAGATCGACCCCGCCCTCGTCGACCTGGTCCTGAATCAGGTGACGAGGGGACGCGTGGCGATCGCCGGGACCGGCAAGGGGCGGCTGGGCATGGGCGGCGACGGGCGAGCGCAGGACGAGCGCGTCGAGACGCCGTACCTTCAGTTGGTCCTGACGCGGCTGTGGCAGGAGGAGACGGCGGCCGGATCGCGGGAATTGCGTGGCGCGACGTTGGAGCGACTGGGCGGCGCGGGACACATCGTCGCGACGCATCTCGACGCTGCGCTGGGCGCGCTCACCGACGAGGAACGGACCGCGGCGGCGGCCATCTTCCAGTACCTGGTGACGCCGTCCGGCACCAAGATCGCGCTGGGCATCGACGACCTTGCGCAGTATGCCAGGCGGAAGCGCGAGGAGATCCAGCCGCTGCTCGTGCGACTGTCGAGCGGCGAGAACCGGATCCTGATTCCGGTGGCGCCGCCGGCCGATCAGCCGTCGCGCGAGAGCTATCAGATCTTTCACGACGTCCTTGCGGCCGCGGTGCTCGAGTGGCGGACCCGGTACGTGCTGGCGGCCGAGCGCGTGGAGGCCGACAAGCGTGCCGAGGAACAGCGCCAGCGGGCCGAGCACGAGGCGCAGGCAGCCGCCCGGCTTCGGAAGCAGCGCCGACTGCTGTTCGGCTTGTTGACCGCCACTGGCGTGTTGCTCTTCGCGGTGCTGGTGCTCTCGTATTTCGCGTCGCAGCAGCGCCGCCAGCTTCAGGAGACGGCGCTCGAGCTGAAGGCGCTCCAGGAAGTGTTCTTTGCCGCCGACGCCCGCGTGAAGGATCTCCAGGAAAAGGCCAAGGTCGCGCAGGCGGCCGCGATCGGAGGATTCGAAGAGGCCCAGCGGCTCTTCAAGGAGGCGGGCGACCTGGCACGCGCGGGCAATACGCAGGCGGCCGCGGCGATCGAGGCCAAGGCCAATCAGGCCTCGCAGAAAGCGAAGGCTGCGCAGAACACCTACGCCGAGCTGAACCAAGCCGTCGTTCAGGAACAGAAGGTCGCCTCCGACGCGCAGAAGAGCGCCGAAGATCTGAGCAAGAAGCTGCCGACCGGCGGCGGCACGATCCTGACGGGCGGAGGCGGCATCACCTATCCACCGCCGGATCCGAAGCCGACCGAGAAGACGCCGGAGAAAGAAAAGGAGAAAGAGCCTGCGCCGGCGGCGGGAGCGAAGGGTGGAGACTACCGGGAGCCGTTCAGGAAAGCCATGGTCGCGAAGGATCGCAAGCAGTGGGCCGAGGCACGGCGGTTGCTCGAGCAGGCAATCGCGATTAAGGGCACGGAAAGCACTGAGAAAATCACGATCGCGGGCTTCGGCAACATGGAGCAGTACCTGCCGAAGTACTTCCTTGGGGTCGCGCTCAAGAATCTCGGCGACTGTCCCGGCGCTGTCCGCGCGTGGGCCAGCTCGGAGAATGACGGCGCCGTGCAGCAGACCAACATGTACAAGACGCTGCAGCGGGAAAGAGACGCGTGTGGAAAGTAGGCTCCGTTCCGGCATTCGGTCAGGTGATCTTTTTCAGCGTAAACCTCGGATCCCCATAGTGGATGTAGTCGGCCCAATCCACGGAGTCGGTCTTCTGCACCGCCTGCCGGCCGCCGATCAACGCCTCGCCGATCGACTGTCCGTTGATGAGCGCGCCATAGAACGCGCGCGCGAAACCGGCCGCCGAGTCGTCGCCGACCGGCCAGTACGTCCCCACATAGTTCATGACACCGTAGCGCATGAACGATTCCGCAAAGCCGACCGCCTCGGTCAGTTTCTTGTGTACGCCGGCCCGTGACGGCCCCGACTGCGCCGACCGCCTTCTGAGCCGGCCGGACTCGCACGCGTTGAAGAACATCAGCCCGGGAAGGCTGCGGAGGTTGAGCAGATCCACCGCGCGAAGCGTGCCGTCGGCGCAGACGATGCCGCTCTCACCCACCGTCTGCGCATCGAACTGCGCGTGGCCAGCGTAGTGAATCGCGTCGAAGCGTTCGGAACGGAAGTGGGCGAGCACCGCGGCCTTTGTCGCCTCGCCCTTCGTGAGCGTGGTCACGCGCACACGCGGATCGGCGGCGACCAGCTGCCGGATACTCTCGGACTCCCTGACGGCGCCGGGGAGATTGCTCGTCGGATCGACGATCAGGAGCAGCGAGAGCTCGCGGTCGTGCTCGCGATGCTCGGTCCACCGGCCCACCGCCAGGTTGTTCGCGACGTATCGCCGGCTCATTCCATTGGTGAGCGCGGGGACCCAGCCGTCGAGCTCCAGACATTCCCACGGTAACCGCGCGGCTTCGAGGTCGTGCACCACCGCGACATGCCGGCGCGCCGATTTGGCCAGCTCCGCCCGGACGGACTCCGGCAGCGCCAGTTTCGCGAGACGCTGCCCGAGCTTCTTGAGCGCCGCGGTATCGAACTTCTCCTCCTCGATGAACCCCAGCTCTTTCTCGAGGTCCTGGCGCGGAATCTCGCACACCCCCTCGAGCACCGCCGCCTTGCTTCCAGACGTGAGGACGGCGCATCGCAGTCCCAGCGTGGACGCCGCTGCCGCGTCGCTCCGCACCAGAAGATAGAGCGGCTCGGCCTCCACGGCGGAGGGTTTGGCGCCCGCCGCGGGCCGCCGGACTGGCTCCGGCACGCTCAGCCGCCGCTCGCGGACGACGACGTCCACGTCCCGGCAGAATTCCTCACGGCAGCCGGCGTAGATCTGGTCGCGAATGGCGTTGAACTTCGCCTCGTCCAGCTCGCAGATCGTGAATCCGCGGAATCGCTGGTGCGGGTCGACGTCGCGCAGGCTGCCCACGACGCCGCCCAACAGGTGCTGCGCGCATTCGCGCACGTCGAAGCCGGACCCGCCGCCGAAGAGGACCGCGGAGAACTCCTCCACGTTGCCGCGCACGAGTGTGCGAACGAGGTTCGACGCGACCAGCTGAATCACGCTGGAGTTGAATCGATCGAACGGCCCCAGACCCGCGAAGATCACCATCTCCACCAGCAGGCCCGTGCGAGCCGTCGGGAGAACGAACACGGATCCGGCCTCCGGGGAGACCGTGCGCGATCGCATCAGCTCCGTCAGCGCGCCGGACAGACGAATGTCGATCGCTTTGGCGGCGCCGCCCGGATCGACGTTTCGAAAGAGGCCGAGCACGAGCGCGCGAGCGGGCACGTCGAGGATGCTGCCGCGCACGAGCGTGACGTCGAGCCGTCGCTGTCGCCCGCGCGCGACGACAATCGCCTGCTCCGACACCAGGGGCGCGGGCGCGCTGATCGGCGGCGGTGCAGAGTCAGGCGATGTCTCCGGTGATCGACGTGTTCGTTTGGCCATGGGTGTGGGCATTCTGCCACCCTTCTTTTCGGCACCGACCGCGTGCCGGCACACTCCCCAGACCCTGAGATCGCTTTGACACGCACACAGCGGCATGCAACACTGCCGGCCTCCCCCGAACAGCTCTGAACGGCCACTCGAGGTACCCAGATGCCCGACGAGACGCTGCTCGGCCGTATCGGCAATTTCCTCCAGAATCGTCGTCCGTGGTACACGCTCCCGGACGTGCTCGCGATGCCGCGGCTCGTCGAAATTCGCAACGAGCTGCGCGCGAAAAACCTGCACGACACCGAAGAGCCCGCGTTCGAGAAGACGCCCGTACCCGCGAACCTGGATCCGCAGCTGCGCAACGAGCGGACGATCGAAGGGACCCACAACGACCTGCAATATCCGACGATGGGCAGCGCCGGCCGGCGCTTCGGCCGCAACGTCCCGCTCGAGCATGTGTTCCCGGATACCGCGAATCTGCTCGTGCCCAATCCGCGCGTCGTGAGCCGCGAGTTGATGACCCGCGACGAGTTCAAGCCGGCCACGATCCTGAACCTGATGGCGGCCTCGTGGATCCAGTTCATGGTCCACGACTGGTTCGTGCACAAGCAGTCCGCGCCCGCCGACGGGATCGAGATTCCACTTCCGCCGGGCGACGACTGGCAGGGCGGCAAGATGAAGGTCGGGCGGAGCCTTCCCGATGCCTCGCCGTCGGGATCCACACGCCCGCCCGCCTACACGAACAGCAACAGCCACTGGTGGGACGCGTCGCAGGTCTATGGCTGCGAGAACACCGTGGCCGCCAGCCTCCGCAGCGGCCAGGGGGGCAAGCTCAGGATGGAAGCGTCCGGGAAGCTGCTCCCGGTCGACCCGGCCACCGGCCTTGATTGCACCGGCTTCACCGACAACTGGTGGATCGGCCTGGCGATGCTCCACACGCTCTTCGCGCTCGAGCACAATCACGTCTGCGACGAGCTGGCCAAACTGAATCGCGGCTGGACCGACGGGCAGCTCTTCGCGACCGCGAAGCTCATCAACTCCGCGGTGATGGCGAAAATCCACACCGTCGAGTGGACCCCGGCCATCCTGCCCCATCCGGTCGTCAAGACCGCGATGAACACGAACTGGAACGGTCTCGTCGACGGGAATCTCCAGGAGATCTTCACCTTCATCGGCGACGACGAGCTGCTCGGCGGCATCCTCGGGTCCAAGGCCGACCATCACACCGCGCCGTACTCGCTCACCGAGGAGTTCGCCGCGGTCTACCGGATGCACCCGCTCATTCCGGACGAGGTGGTCTTCCGATCGCACGCGACGGGAAGTGAGATCGAACGGCGGTCACTGCCCGAGATCGCCGGACGCAAGACGCGTCCGGTCGTCGAGCGTCTCTCGATGGCAGACCTCTTCTACACGTTCGGCGTGTCGCACCCGGGCGCGATCACGCTTCACAACTACCCGAAACATCTCCAGAACCTCACGCGGGACAACGGCCAGCGCTTCGACCTGGCGGCGGTAGATATCCTGAGGGATCGCGAGCGCGGTGTCCCCCGCTACAACCAGTTCCGGCGCCTGGTCCACAAGGATCCGGTCACCTCGTTCGACGAGGTCACCGACAACCCGGAATGGCGCAAGCAAATCAAGCAGGTCTACGGCAACAACATCGAGATGGTGGACCTGATGACCGGGCTCTTCGCCGAGCCGCTGCCCGAGGGGTTCGGGTTCAGCGATACGGCCTTTCGCATCTTCGTGCTGATGGCCTCACGCCGGCTGAAGAGCGACCGGTTCTTCACGGACGACTACGGCGCCAGGCTCTACACGGACTTCGGCGTCGACTACCTCAAGAAAACGACGATGCTGACGCTGCTCGAGCGGCACGTGCCGGAGGTCAAACCCGCGCTGGCGGGCGTCGAGAACGCATTCGCGCCGTGGAGGAAGACCGGATAGAAAGCGCTTGTCGGTACGACGGGTACGGCAGGTCCAAGGAACGTGCTGACGATTGTCTTCTTCTTAAGAAGATGACAAGAATCAGGTTCCACGGACCCGCCGTACCCGTCGTACCGACAAGCGCATTTTTGGAGTGTTACTGCTAGCGTAGCCGCAGCGCCGCGATCCCGCCGTTCATCTGCACGACGAGGTGCTGCTTGCCGGCGTGCATGTAGGTCATCATGCCGTAGCGGACCTGGCGCGGCACTTTCACCTTCCCGAGCTCTTTGCCGGTCCGCTTGTCGACGGCGAAGACGTGCGGCGTGCCGTCGCTCGTCTCGCCCGAATACAGCAGCATCGTCGGCGTCACGATGAGCGGTGACTGCCGGCCCGTGCCGGTGTTGGGAAGCTCGAGACCTTTGAGCGCGGGGTGTTTGAGGATCCGGTCGGGGGTGTAGCCGATCGGAATCGACCACAGATGTTCGCCGGTGTTCATGTCGATTGCGGTGATCCGGCTGTAGGGCGGCTTGTAGAGCGGCAATCCCTGCACCGCGAGCGCACCCGCGCTACCCGCGGCCGCGTACGTCGCGATCGTCGTTCCGGTCGGCTGCGGGACCTGTTTGTCGCGCTCGGCGCCGGGCACCATCAGCCGCGACGAACAGCCTTTCTGTGACGGGACGAACAGGATCCCCGACTCGGGATCGGCTGCCGGCGTACCGTCGATATTGGTGCCGCCGACGTCGCCCGGACACCACACCGACGCGATCTTCCCGAGGTTGTTGTCGCGGTGGAGCGGCGGAAAAAACATCGGCCCGTAGTCGAACTTCTCGAGCACCTTCAGCGCCTCGGCTCGCAGGGCCGGCGTGTAGTCGATCAGATCGTTCACGCTCAGTCCCTGCATGTCGTACGCGGCGGGCTTCGTCGGGAACGGCTGTGTTTTGGCGAGCTGCTCGCCCGGGATTTTCGAGACCGGCACCGGACGCTCTTCGATCGGCCAGAGCGGGGCGCCGGTGGCGCGGTTGAACGCGTAGACGAACGCCTGCTTGGTCACCTGCGCGACCGCCGGAATGCGCTGGCCATTCACAGTGACGTCCATCAGGACGGGCGCCGTGGACGTGTCGTAGTTCCAGATGTCGTGGTGCACGAGCTGGTAGTGCCACACGCGCTTGCCGGTCTTGACGTCGAGCGCGATCAGGCTCGTGCTGAAGAGGTTGTGGCCGGGCCGGAATCCGCCCCAGAAGTCCATCGTCGCGCCATTGGTCGGCACGAACACGAGCCCGCGTTCGGCATCGGCCGCGAGCGGCGCCCACGACGAGATGTCGCCCGTCGTTTTCCACGCCTCGTTCTCCCACGTCTCATGCCCGAACTCGCCCGGGCGCGGCAGCACGCGGAACTTCCAGAGGAACTTCCCGGTGCGTGCGTCGTAGGCGAGGATGTCGCCCGGCACGTTCTCGTGCCGCGACTGGTTGTAGCCCTGCTCGGCCGAGTTGCCGACGATGATGACGCCGTTCACGACAATCGCCGGCGAGGAGCTCGTGATGTAGCCCTTCTCGAGCGGGATGCCTTTGTCCGGATCGAACGGGTGTCCGAGGTCCTTCAGCAGATCGACCGTGCCGGTCTTCGGGAATCCCTTCAAGGGCACCGCGCCGCCGAATCCGTCGAGCGGCTGCCCCGTGTGCGCGTCGAGCGCGTGGAGGAAGAAGGCCGGCGTGATGACATACACGACATCGCGGCCGCCGATGTTGGCGTATGCGACGCCCTTGCCGTGGTTCTTCCGCATCGAGTACTCCCAGCGGAAGGTCGACGGCTCGCGGAACGTCCAGAGCGTCTCCCCGGTGCCGGCGTCGATGGCCACGACATACCGGCGATCACCGGCGACGGTGATGAGCATGCCGTCGACGTAAATCGGAATGGGACGCGCGAGCACTTCGCCGAAGCTCGCGCCGTTCCACTCCCAGGCGACGTCCAGCTTTTCGAAGTTCTGCGGCGTGATCTGCGTCAGCCGCGTGTAGCGCTGGTTGGCCGCGTCGCCACCGATGGACAGCCAGCCGCCGTTCTGCGGAACCGACTGCCTCGCCGCGGTCACCAGTCCCGCCACGAGAACCAACGCGCCGACGAAGACGACGAATCTCGCCAACCGTGTGGTGCTACCCATCGCGTCTCTCCCGTGATCTGAGGTGACGGACTATCTATTTCCTTTTCATTTCCTCGGCCAGCAGCTGGAGGCGCCCAGGCATGCCGCCAAACAGCGTCGGAATCTGGCTCGAATATCCCGTGTACTTCTCGGGCATCTTCCACCCGGCCGCCGCTTCCTCGGGCGTCTTGCCCGCCTTCAGCTCGGCTTGTGCCCACGTCAGGAAATCCTGGTTGAACTCGGCGAACGTCTTGAGATCCGCCCACGTCGACTGCGTCGGCGCGTGGCCGTTGATGACAATGTCCACACCCTTGATGCCGGCGTGCGCTTTGTTCAGGGTGCTGGGATATTGCAGGACGCTGCCACCGTTGGCGCCATCGATGTTCGGCAGTCCGCGATTCGCAAAGAGGTCCCCGGAGTGCACTGTCCCGAGGGCGGTGAACACGACCCACGCGTCGCCGTTCGTGTGTCCCGGACCGAAGTAATAGAGGTCAATCTGATCGGCGCCCTTGCCGATCGTCATCCGATCCTTGAAGGTCCGCTTCGCCATCCCCTGGTTGTTGTTCTGTTTGAAGATGTCGAGCTTCTCCATGTTGCCCTTCGTGTTTTCCTGCGTCACGACGTCAACCGTGGCGGGAAACTCCACGTTGCCGCTCACGTGATCACCGTGCGCGTGCGTGTTGATCACGAGCGTCACCGGTTTGGGCGTGAGCTCCTTCACCTTCTCGAGAATGGGCTGCCCCCATCCCGGGTTCTTCGCGTCCACGACGACGACGCCGTCCGTGGTCACGAAGACCGCCGTGTTGCCGCCGCCGCCCCGGAGGACGAACAGGTTGTCCTTGACCTTCTCCACCGTGACGACCCGGGGCTGTTGCTGCGCCCGGAGTGCCGACACTCCGATAGACAACGCGCCCAGGACCAGGACCGCGCCGAGCACCACCGTCCGTTTCATAACACTCCCCCGGGAAAGAATAGTCGTTCCACGAACCAGAACGCACCTGCCGCGATCACGACAATCGACCCGGCCACCCCCAAACGGCGGCCCAGCGTTTCGCTCCAGGATCGGAGCGCCGCGAGCGCGGCGGCCGCCACGACGACCACCAGCAACTGCCCCGCCTCGACGCCGAGGTTGAAGGACACGAGTGACCAGCCGAGCGCGCGGGACGGTAAGTCCATTTCCCTCAATACGTTGGCGAAGCCGAACCCGTGAATCAATCCAAAGGCAAACGCGATCCAGGGGCGGACGTCCCGCCCGGACCGGACGAGCAGGTTGTCGGCCCCGACGAAGACGATGCTGAGCGCGATGGCCGGCTCGATGATGCGGGCCGGCGGGGTCAGGATCTGCAGGACCGCCATCGACAGCGTGATGCTGTGCGCGAGGGTGAATGCCGTGACAATGAGCGCCAGCCGGCGGATCGAGCCGCCGAGGAGCAGCAGGCCGACGAGAAACAGCAAATGGTCTGGTCCAATCAGGATGTGGTGGACGCCCGACGCGGCGAAACGCTGGACGACGGCGAGCCGTCCCTGCCGCGTGCCCGCGAAATACTCGTAGCGCGGCCGGCCACGATCGAGGATGGCCTGCGCGAGCGCGTCGCTTTCGTACACGTTGACGAAGGTCTTGTGGTTCGGATCGTAGGGAAACAGCTGGGCGTCGATTGCAACGGACGCAACCGGTCCCGCGATCGGATACCGAAGGCGGAGCCGGAGCGATTGTCGATCCGGCAGCACCTCGACCGTCGCCCATTGCGGCTGCAAAGTGACGCCGCCGACGCGTGCGACCAGACGGCCCTCGAAGAGCTTCGCGATTGCACCGGCTTGTTGCGCGGCAAATGAGGGATCGAGCAGCCGCTCGGCGTTGGTAATGTTCAGGTCATGCGCGACATCGAGGATGTGGACCACCAGCGTGCCCTCGATGGCCGACGGCTGCAGGCGAAGGTCGAGGTAGCTGAACGGAACGGGATGCGCGTCGACGGGCGTGGCGCGCAGGGCCGCCGCGAGCACGAGCGCCAGCGCGAGCACGGTCCGCCCGATTCGCATGCGCGTCATGGTACATGCCAGGCCCCCGAACGCTTCATCACCGCATTCTCTCATCCGTCGATCAGGAGCTCCATCGCCGGTGGCGCGGGACGACAGACGAACGAGGACGCGCCGATGATCGCTGGAAATTTGTCGGCGTAGACAGCCAGCCAGCGCGTCGCAAATCCGGCCGCGTCATCGGCCTCCACGAGGGCCCAGACGCTGCCGCCAAATCCTGCGCCGAAGCTCGAGGCCGCAAACGCGCCGTTCGCGCGGGCGAGGCGCGCGAGCTCGACGGTTTCAGGAATCTGATTCTCGAGCAGCGTCTCGGCGAATTCCTGTGACAGCTGGGACAGGCGCGCCAGTTGCTTCCTGTCAGCGCGTCGAAACGCCTCGAGCGCCTCAGGCACCCATTCGTCCTCTCCGACAAAATGCACGAACCTGGCACCCAGATACCCGCCGTACTCCAGGCCATCGACGAAGTCGACGAGCGCCTCGGCATCGGCGGCTTCGACCGCGGCCGCCAGGTGCGGATGCACGCGGCCCACACGTGCGTTCAACTGCTCGAGAAGGGTCCGGGTCGCACGCGAGGCGCGATTGTACTGATCGCGCGCTGAGCCGGCCTTGTCGGCTTCGATGCCGCTCGCGGCGACCACGAACCGCCAGCCATGTGGCAGTTCGGCATCGCCATGCCGTCGCACCGGCAGATACGAGTAGGCGCTGACGTGGCCGGCGAGCCCCATCAGGATCGCGGTGTGATCCTCGCTGCCGCCGTCGGTGCCGACCCCGGGCGCCCCGGTGAATGTCTTGAAGGTGAGCCCGTTCTCGACCGCTCCGAGATAGCCGGCGAGATCCTCGAGCGTGTTCAACGCGCCACGCCATTCAGGCCGCAGATGCAGATCGCCACGCCGCATCAACGTGATCGCCAGCCCCACCACGAGCGCGCTCGAGCTGCTGAGCCCGGCGGCGCGCGGCAGGTCGCTGGCGAGCGCGATATCCACCCCGAGCGAGGCGCCGGGAAAATCGCGCGCGACCCGCCGCGCCACGACGTCGACATACTTCGCCCATCCGCTCACCTCGGACGAGTCGCGATCCAGGTCGACGATCGCCTCCTCGCGAAGTCGCGCGTCGATCACCCGGACGCGTCCATCCTCGCGTGGCGCCGCGACGAGGACGAAGCCGCGCGGAACCGTGCAGGTGAGCGATCGCCCGCCTGCGTAGTCGGTGTGCTTGCCGAAGATCTCGATGCGGCCCGGCACGAACCAGCCCCAGTGCGGGGCCTGACCGGTCGATCGAGAGAAGGCATCCACCGACTGAACCAGAAGGACCGCTCGTCCCTCGGCGTCCGTGGGCTCGAACCCGGCGCCAGTGAACAACCGCTGGACGCGATCGAATTTGAGTTCGGCGCGGCTCACATGCGCACGATGGCCAGCGGCGCTCGAGTCCGCCAGCGCCCGCGCGTGAAGTCCGGACAGTCAATCGGCCGGCCGTGCCGGGCGACTGACTGGCAGCTCAGCTCGACGACGGAGCTGAGGGCGGCGGCGTCGTAGACGTCCATATCCGTCGACGTGCCCTCGCGCAGGCACTTGATCAGCCGGTAGTCCTCGATGAAGTCCATGCCACCATGGCCCGCGCCAGCGGCCTGCGCGGCAATCTCCTTCCAGAGCGGATGCTCGAACTCCGCCAGGAGGTCGTTGGCCTGAACCCACTGGTCGTTCTTGCCGCGGCCCTCGACGTACGCGCGGTGCGGATACCCCTGGAACAGCCCTTTCGTGCCCTGCACGAGATGGATGCGGCTGTACGGACGCGGCAGATTGGTGCAGTGCTGCACCATGATCGTCCGGCCGCGCGCGGTCCTGATCAGGCTCGTGTTCACGTCGCCGAGGACGAACTGTTCTCTTCGCTGCGGTGCGTCTTCCGGAGAGTGCGCGGCCGCCCAATCCTGCAACCCGCGCGACGGCGAGCTCATCGACGTCAGGTACTCGAAGCGATCGCCGCGATTGATGTCCAGGCAGTTCGCGATCGGCCCGAGCCCGTGCGTCGGATACAGATTGCCGTCGAGCTTCATCGACCAGGCTCGCCGCCATAACCCTTCGTTGCGGTTCTCGAACTTGATGCCGCGCAGGTCGTGCAGGTAGCCGCCTTCCGCGTGGAGGATCTCCCCGAACAGGCCCTGGCGGACCATGTTGTAGGCCATCATCTCCATCCGGTCATAGTTGCAGTTCTCCATCATCACGCAGTGCTTCTTGTATTTCTCGGCGGCCTCGACCATCGCCCAGCAATCGTCGAGATTCATCGCCGCCGGCACTTCGGTCGCGGTGTGCTTGCCGTTTTTCATGGCGGCGAGCATCACCGGAACATGCCATTCCCACGGCGTGGCGTTGTAGACGAGATCCAGATCCTCGGTCTCGCACATCCGCTCGAAATCGCGCGGGCCCCGCGTGTACGACGTGGGCGCCGGCTGTCCGGCTTCCGTGATCGTCCTGGTCGCCCAATCCGTGCGCTCCGTCCGGATATCGCACACCGCGGTGACGCGGCAGCCTTGGATGTTCAGCAGATTGCGCACGTGGCCCGAGCCCTGCAACCCCACGCCCACGTACCCGATCCGAACCGTCTCGATCGGCGCCGCGGCGAATGCGGCCTGCGCCGACGGCTGGTCGGTCTCGATCGGCCCGGCGTTCGGCTGCACGCCGGCCGCGCCGGCCACCGCAGCCGCGCCACTGATGCGCAGGAAATCACGCCGGCTGGGATCGGACCGAGGATCTGGATTGGCCATGGCGCGATTATAGGCCCCGGTCGAATGCGACCTGACCGGCTTAGACTCTGCTGAGCACGCCGGCCCTGAGTCGGGCCCACATCTCCTCTGACCATGTTGATGTCGAGAGCACCACGCGTCGTATTGTTCGTGACGACCCTCGTCCTGGCGGGCTCGACGGCCGCGCTCCAGGAGCGGCCGCCGCGCTATCGCGACGCCAGCCTCCCTGTCGACGACCGGGTGCGGGATCTCCTGGGGCGCATGACGCTCGAGGAGAAGTTCTGGCAGCTCTTCATGATCCCCGGCGACCTCGACACGCCAGCCAACGACTACTCTCACGGCATCTTCGGGTTGCAGATCTCGACGACGGCTCGGCCGGATGAATCGTCCGCACCGGGCACGTCACCAGGAGCGGTTGCGCGTGCGCACGCCGAGCGCATCAACACCATCCAGCGCTATTTCGTCGAACACACCCGGCTTGGGATTCCGATTATCCCGTTCGAAGAAGCCGTCCACGGCCTGACGCGCGAGGGCGCGACGATGTTCCCGTCGGCGATCGCGCTGGCCGCGACGTGGAACGAGGTGCTGGTCGCGCGCGTGTCCGACGCAATCGCCCAGGAGACACGCAGCCGCGGGATCCGTCAAGTGCTCTCGCCGGTAGTCAACATCGCCGACGACGTCCGATGGGGGCGCGTCGAGGAGACGTACGGCGAGGACCCGGTTCTGGCGTCGGCAATGGGGCGGGCGTACGTCACCGCGTTCGAGCGCGCCGGCATCGTCGCCACGCCCAAGCATTTCGTCGCGAATGTCGGCGAAGGCGGCCGCGACAGCTACCCGATCGATCTCAGCGAGCGAATGCTGGCCGAGCGCTACTTTCCGCCGTTCGTCGCGGCGCTGGACGCGGGAGCGCGCTCGGTCATGACCGCGTACAACTCCGTCGACGGATCGCCGGCAACCCAGAATCGCCGGCTGCTTACGGACCTCCTCAAGCGCGAGTGGCGCTTCAAGGGCTTCGTGATTTCCGACGCGTCGGCCACGAGCGGCGCCACGGTGCTGCACATGACCGAAGCGAATACCGGCGCCGCGGCGGCGCACGCGTTCGACGCGGGCCTGGACGTCGTCTTCCAGTCGTCGTACGGCCAGCAGCGGCCGTATCTCGACGCATTCCAGCGCGGGCTCATCCCGATGCCAGTGATCGATGACGCCGTGACGCGTGTGCTGCGCGTGAAATTCGACCTCGGCCTGTTCGAGCGGCCGTACGTCGACGTCGACGCTGCGGCGGCGATGAACGGCCGGGCCGAGCATCGCACGCTCGCGCGCGAGGCCGCACGCGCGTCCATCGTGCTCCTCAGGAACGACGGACCGCTGTTGCCCATCGCGAAGAGCGTGACGTCGGTCGCCGTGATCGGCCCCGACGCCACGGACGCGCGGCTGGGCGGGTACAGCGGGCCCGGCAACGGCAAGATCTCGATTCTCGACGGCATCCGGCGCGCGTTGGGATCAGCCGCAACCGTCCGCTTCATCGCGGGTCCAGGCCGCACGATCCACGAATTCGACGTCGTGCCTCAGACCGCGCTCGCGACGGTCTCCGGAGGCCAAACGGTGCGAGGCCTCGCCGGCGAGTACTTCGACAACCCGCGGCTCGACGGCCCGCCGCGGCTCACCCGCACCGACGCGCGGATCGATTTCCGGTGGACGCTCACCTCGCCCGGCCGCGGGATTCCCTTCGATTGGTACTCGGCGCGCTGGACCGGAACGATCACGGCGCCGTCGACCGGCGTCGCGCGCATCGCGGTCGAAGGCAATGACGGCTATCGCCTGTACCTGGACGAACGGCTCGTCCTCGACAACTGGAAAAAGCAGTCGTTCGGCAGGCGCATCGCCAACGTCGCCCTGGGTCCGGGGACGAGCCGCCGGATTCGGCTCGAGTACTTCGAAACGACTGGCAACGCGCGACTCAAGCTCATGTGGGACGCGGGCGTCGTCGACAGCTCTCGCGCCGCGATCGATCAGGCTGTTGCCGCCGCAAAGGCCAGCGAGGTGGCGATCGTGGTCGCGGGCGTCGAAGAGGGCGAGTTTCGAGATCGCGCGCTGCTCGGTCTCCCTGGCCGGCAGCCTGCCCTCATCGACGCCGTGGCCGCCACCGGCACGCCGACCGTCGTCGTGCTCATCGGCGGCAGCGCGATCACGATGCCGTGGCTCGATCGCGTGGGCGCGGTGATCGACGCCTGGTATCCGGGCGAAGCGGGGGGCGACGCTGTCGCCGACGTCCTGTTCGGCGACTACAATCCGGCGGGCCGGCTGCCGATCACGTTCCCGGTGGCCGAAGGCCAGCTGCCGCTGTCCTACAACCACAAGCCCACCGGTCGTGGGGACGATTACGTCGACCTCACCGGGCAGCCGCTCTTTCCGTTCGGCTTCGGATTGAGCTACACGACGTTCGAGTATTCGGATCTCGTGATCGATCCGCTCGACATCGCACCCACGGATGCGGCGACGATTCGGCTCACGGTCAGGAACTCCGGACGCCGCGCAGGCGACGAAGTCGTGCAGCTCTACGTTCGCGACATTCTCGCGTCGGTCGCGCGTCCCGTCATGGAACTCAAGCAGTTTCGCAGGATCCATCTCACGCCCGGTGAACGACGCGAGGTCGTGTTCAAGCTGGCGGGGCAGGACCTGCGGATGCTCGACCGCGAGCGGCGCTGGGTCGTGGAACCGGGCGCGTTCCGCGTCATGATTGGCAGTTCGTCGAAAGAGATTCGTTTGCGAAGTCAGCTCAACGTTCGCTGAGCGATGGAGTACCCTACGGCACCGCACCACGGAGGTCGGTCCGTGCCGAGGATCTTCATCAGCTACCGGCGGGAGGACACGGCCGGGTACGCCGGCCGCGTCTACGACGGCCTTCAGCGACGCTTCGGGCCGGAGAACGTCTTCATGGACGTGGACAGCCTCCGGCCTGGCGATGACTTCGTCGAAGCGATCGGGCGCACGCTCGATCAGTGCGACGTCATGCTCGCGATTATCGGCCCGCGCTGGCTCGCGGTCACCGACAAGCAGGGCACGCCGCGCCTCTTCGACGAAGGCGACTTCGTCCGGATCGAGATCCAGAGCGCGCTCGAAAAGCGTCTCCGGACCGTGCCGATTCTCGTCGGCCGCGCGTCGGTGCCCCGCCGGCAGCCGAACATCGACTCGGACTCACGTCGCACGTGACGATCGCGGGAGGCGCCGAAGCGTCCGAACGGTTGATGAACGGTGGCGGCAGCCTGGCCTTGCAGAGCGCCGCCGGCGAAATCGAGATGGCCGGCCGCATCAGCCGCCTCGATCGTCGTCACGGCCACGCCTGGTCGGTCGGCTACGGCTATCGCGGTCGCGCGTTGAGCATTCAGGCGATCGGCCGCCGGATGTCGCCTGGATTTGCCGAGCTGGGCATGGTGCTTCCGGCGCCCGCGGCCGAAGAGGTCGAGCGCCGGGAGTCTCTCGATGCCGAAGCCAGTCTCGGGGTGGTGCTCCCTGGCGCGGTCAGGCTGACGGCGACGCACGCGCTGTCGAAAGCCGGCGACGACCGGCGCGAGCGTTCGCAACTCCTCGGCCAGGTCGGGATCGCGCCGGCGGTGAATCTCCTGCTTGGGATCGCGTCGACCCGCACCCAGGATCGCCGCGCATGGACGGCCAGCGCGGCACTGACGCTCGCGCTTGGCGGGCGGACGTCGGCGAGCGTCAACGCGCTGGCCACTCCGGATCAGCCGGTGGACGTGGTGGCTTCGCTCCAGCGGGCGGCACCGCAGGGGGTGGGGCTCGGCTATCAACTTCAGTGGCGAGGCACGCCGTCGCGTGCGGCGTCGGCCGCGCTGGTCGCCCATCACGCGCAGGGCCGTGTGGAGCTGCGGCATGACGAGACGCCGTCGCAATCGGCCAGCGGTGCCACGATCGCCGGGGCGCTCGCGGTCGTCGGCGGATCCTGGCATTTGACCCGGCCGATCGACGATGCGTTCGCAGTCGTGCGCGTTGGCGATGTCCGCGGTGTGCGCACGTACGTCAGTAATCAGCTCGTCGGCCGGACCGGGCGCGGCGGCGATCTCATGCTGCCCTCGCTCTCGAGCTACTACGGGAATCACGTGTCGATCGAGGATCGCGACGTGCCGATCGGCTATGAAATCGGCGCGACGGAAGCGCGCGTCGCACCTGGGTTCCGCGGCGGCAGCATCGTCTCGTTCGACGTGCGGGCGATCCGCCTCGTCTCTGGCCGCTTCGCCTTACCGGCCCGGCCGGTGCTCGATTCCGACGAGGCCGAAGCGATCGCCGAGGTGAAGTGGCCGGGCGGCCCGGAGCGCGTCACGCTCGGCCCCGACGGGGGTTTCGTCTTCGAGCACGCGGCCGCCGGCCGTCACAAGGTGCGGATCACGCTGCGCGGCGAGGAGTACCTCTGCGGTCTCGACATTCGATTGACGCCAGGCGGATCGCTCGACGTACAGGCGCTCGGCACGATTCCGTGCTCGCCCACCCAGCTGCGCCCGCCGGGGGTGTCCTTCGAGCCGACTCGATCCGACGGGGCCCGGCGATGACCGCGCGCCTGGCCATCGCCGCGCTGGCAATGATCACCATCGTCCTTCCGCTCGACGCGAATCCCGCGCCCGATCAGTTGTTCGGCTGTTCGATCTCCACCAGCGGCGTGGCGTTCGGCACGTATTCGGTCTTCAACACGTCACCGACCGACTCAACCGGCACCGTCTTCTACCAATGTACGCTCGGGGTGCTCGTCCGCGTGGAGCTCAACCGCGGCTCGTCGTCGACGTTCGATCCCCGCACGCTCAGGAACGGCGCGCAGGTTTTGAACTACAACCTCTACCTCGACACCAATCACACGACGATCTGGGGCGACGGGACCGGCACGACCGGACGTATCAGCCACGTCGCGATCCCCCTGTTCCAGTACTCGGCGACGGTCTTCGGTCGGCTTCCGGCCCAGCAGGACGTCGGCACCGGCCCGTACAGCGACTCGGTCACGGCGACCATCATCTTCTGACCTGGCTGCGATCGGCTGTCCCGGCCGGTTCGACGGACGACTCGCGCAGCGACTCGTGGCGCGATCAGTACGATGCGCTCATCGTCGTCCGCCGGGTGGCACCGCCGGTCTTCCTGTACTGAAGCGCGGAATCCAACGCGGCACCGCGGCGCGGTACGCCTGCCACGCGTCCGGGAACGTTCTGGCGAGCCATGGCTCCTCGAACAGCAGCACGCGCGCGTGGAACAGGACCACTAACGCGAGAACGTAGATGGCGAGTTGACGCGATCCGGTCAGGAGGCTCCAGCCGCTCACCAGTACGATCACGCCGACGTACATCGGATTGCGAACGAGCCCGTACAGCCCGACCCGCACGAGTGTCTTTGGCGGATCCCACGGCGCGAGCGTCCCCTTGCCCGTGACGTAGAAGTCCCGCACGCACCAAAGGAGCACGGACAGCCCCACCGCGAGCACCAAAAGCCCGGGCCAGAACCAGCCGTCGCCGCGACCGGGATCGTTCGACACGATCATCCATGGCAAGAGACCGGCGACGACGCCGGGAAGCGCCAGGAAGGAGGCGAGCGCGCGGACGAACAGCATGAAGTGTGGCCTGCCACCCGAAGCTCGCTCGCGAACGAAGGCGAGCGAAGGGCGGCAGCTTATCGAAATCTGGGCGCGACGGCTGCTGATCGGGCGGCATGCGCCGATACATCAGGGCATGAAGCACATCGTCAGCGACCTGGGCGACGTTCCCCCGCCACTCCCCGACCTGGATCGTCGTCACGTGCCTGACCGCCGGCGCGTCTGGCGAGGTGGCCGACGCGACAGCGATTGGAAAGACCGGCCGCTGGGAGCGCTGGATCGCCTGGACGAGGCCAAGATCAAGGTGAGGTTGCTGCGGAAGGCGCTCTCGGCGCTGCACCTCTGGTAGATCGCGGTCCCGATCGGGACCGCGTCCAGCCCCGCGACCATCAAGGTCCGAAAACAGCCAGCGGGACGGCATGAAGATCGACGATCCTTGAGGCATGCGTGGTGCGGCGGCCTCTCGAATCGACCCCGAGTCGTCCGCGCTCGATGCCCGCGCGTGCTTTCGCGCGATGTCGAGCCGTGACCGCCGGTTCGAGGGCCGGTTCGTCACCGCGGTCCGCACCACGCACGTCTATTGCCGTCCGGGCTGCCCGGCGCCCCTTCCGAAGCGTCAAAATGTCACGTTTTTTCCCCATGCCGCCGCGGCGGAAGCCGCCGGATACCGCCCGTGCCGGCGCTGTCGCCCCGAGCTCTCTCCCGAGCTTCGTCCGTGGCCCGACACGTCGAGAACCGTGACTCGAGCCGTTCGGCTGATCGCGGGCGGCGCGCTCGATGGCGACGGCACACTGGACGATCTGGTCATGCGGCTCGGGGTCGGCGAACGGCATCTCCGCCGGCTCTTCGCAAGACACCTCGGCGCGTCCCCGATTGCCCTGGCGCAGACGCGCCGCGTTCATTTCGCACGGCGGCTGCTCGACGAGACGTCCCTCTCGATGACCGACATCGCGCTTGCGGCCGGGTTCTCGAGCGTGCGGCGATTCAACGACGTCTTCCGACAGACGTTCGCACGCTCTCCGTCAGAAGTCCGCACGACCAGCCATCCGGCGGAAACCGCCGACGTGGTGCTTCGCCTGCCCTTTGCGCCACCGTACGACTGGGATGCGCTGATTGTGTTTCTCGCCGCGCGCGCCATTCCGGGTGTCGAGTCGCTCGCGGACGGCGTCTATCGCCGGAGCATCGAGGTTGATGGCACGGCCGCGGGCATCGAAGTTCGCCTTGTCGCCGGCGAGGACTGCCTGCGCCTGCGTGTGGTCGCGACCTTGCCGATTGATCTCTTGCGGGTCGTCGAACGGGTGCGGCGGCTCTTCGACCTCGACTGCGATCCGAAACGGATCGCGTCGCACCTCGGGCGAGACAGGACGCTCGCCGGATTGGTCCGCACACACCCGGGGCTTCGCGTGCCAGGTGCGTGGGATCCGTTCGAGATGGCCGTCAGGGCGATCCTGGGTCAACAGGTGTCCGTGCGAGGTGCGTCCACGCTCGCCGGCCGGATCGCGCAGACGTTCGGTGTCGCCTCCACGTGCGGCCTTCCCGGAGTCACCCATCACTTCCCCTCGGCATCGCGACTGGCCGGCGGCGATCTACGCCGGATTGGCATGCCCTCCGCGCGCGCATCGGCCATTCAGGGCCTGGCGCGAGCGGTGGCCGGCAGATCAATCGTCCTCGACGGCAGCCGGGATCTCGAGACGACAGTGGCCGCGTTGACGACGCTCCCCGGCATTGGACCGTGGACGGCGCACTACATCGCGATGCGTGCGCTCGGCGAGCCGGATGCACTGCCCGCCGAGGATCTCGGAATCAAGAAGGCGCTCGCGCGAAATGGCCTGCGGCCGACCCGGACCAACATCCTCGACGCGGCGGAAGCGTGGCGCCCCTTCCGGGCCTACGCCGTGATGCATCTCTGGAGGAGCCTGCAATGACGTTCTCGGTGACGACGTGGAAGTCTCCCGTCGGCGCGCTCGTCGTCGCGTCGCACGCGACGGCGGTCTGCGCCCTCGAGTTCGCGGACGACTGGTTGCGGGCGGAGGAGCACCTCAGGCGCAAGTTTGGGGCCGTGGAGGTGGATTCAGGCGGCGATCCCGCCGGCGCGGTTCCACGACTCGAGGCGTATTTCTCGGGCGAGCTGGATGCGCTTGCCGACCTCGCGATCGATCCGCGCGGAACCCCCTTTCAATTGCGCGTCTGGCGCGAGCTCCAGACGATCGCTCCGGGACAGCCGATTTCTTACCGCGATCTGGCGGCGCGCGTCGGGTGTCCGTTCGGCTTTCGCGCCGTGGGCAGCGCGAACGGACGCAATCCGCTGGCGATCGTCGTGCCGTGCCACCGGGTCATCGGCGCCGACGGCGGGCTGCGCGGCTACGCCGGCGGCCTCGACCGGAAGCGCCGGCTGCTCGAGCACGAGAGGGCCTGAAAAGCCCAAGCCAGGGCAAAGGGCAGAGGGCAAAGGGCAAAGGAGAGGGGAAAGGTGCAAGGGCAGAGGTAGGGAAGAGGCGAAAACTTCTTCCCTTTGCCCTACCTTGGCCCTTTCCGTTTTCCCTTCCCTTTGCCCTCTGCCCTTTGCCCTCTGCCCTTATCAAGGGTTTTCACTTCTTCATCTCAACCACGATCACTTCAATCGCCTTCGCGCCCTCGTTGACATCCGCGTGTGTCTCGCCGGGCGGGTCGGCTTCGAGCCAATAGGCTTTGCCGGTTTCCCACACAACCGACTTCGATGAGCCGTTGGCCTGCACGATCTTCATCGTGCCGCCGACGAGCGCGATCAGCGTGCGCCCGTGCTCGTGCCGGTGCAGCGTCAGCGGCTGTTTCGGCTCGATGATGCTCTTCCAGACTCGCACCTGATCGTTTTCAAATTGCGGAATGCGCCGCGTTCCGGTCTGAGCGGCTGGGGCCGGCGTCTGCGCGCCGAATTGTGTCACGCACGCGAACACCGCGACAAGGCCGAGAATCTTCCGCATGGGGTTCCTCCAGAGGCCTAGGTTAATCCGATCCGCGGTCACTCGGCCGAGAACGTCTGAATCGACACCGATTTGATTAGCGCGTGAAGCGGCTGCCCCGGCACGATTCCGAGCGCCGAGATCGCATCGCGGGTCACTTCGGCCAGCAGCCGCGATGGCCCGATGGCGAGTTGCACGATGCCGTGATCGGACGCCGGATCGACGTGCACAGCGGATACCGTCGCGGACAGCACGTTGTGAAGGCTCAGGCCCGCGGGCGGGCTCGTCGCCAGAATCACTTCCCGCGCGGGTATCCGCACGCGAACGGCCGTCCCCTGGGCGATCTTCCGATCCGGGGCCAGCAGCGTTCCTCCATCAAACGTCAGCTCGGCGAGCCTGCGATCGGACTGGACCCGCGACACGACCGCCTCGAACACGCTGCCGAGTCCCACGCCTTCCCGCAGCCACGCCAGGTCCGGGCGACTCATGAGCGTCGCGACCGGTCCCCACGCCACCGTCCGGCCCTGCTCCAGCAGCAGGACGTGCGTAGCCAGCCGCACGACATCGTCGAAATCATGAGTGACCAGAATCACCGGGATGTCGAGCGTCCGGCGCACTTCGTCGAGGTCGTGCTGGAGATGACGACGAACGGCTCGATCCACCGCGGCAAACGGCTCGTCGAGGAGCAGGACGGCGGGCTGGCGCGCCAGCGCTCGCGCGAGGGCGACGCGCTGGCGTTCGCCGCCAGAGAGCTGGTGCGGCCGCCGCGATGAGAGCCCCGACAGGTGCACCTGCGCCAGGAGGGCCTCGGCACGCGACTGCCGTTCCTCGCGCGGGCAATGTCCGAGCGCGGTCACGACATTCCCAGCGGCGCTCAAGTGCGGAAAGAGCGCGTACTCCTGGAACACGAATCCCACCGCGCGGCGATGCGGCGGCGCAAACACGTCAGCACCGGTGTCAGACCATGTTTCGGTGCCCGACCGCACGGACGCAAGCCGGGGCCGAGAGAGGCCCGCGATCGAGCGCAGGATCGTCGTCTTGCCGCTGCCCGAGGGACCGAAGATCGCCAGGACGTCGCCCGGATCGCACGTGAACTCGACGTCGAGCGGAATCGGACCCGGCTGGCGGAGCTGAACCGTCAGGCGCCGCTCAGACACGTCGAAGCCCGACACGACGTGACAGCACGGTGGTCGTCATCAGGGTGACAACGGAAATCACGAGCAGCGTCGCCGCCATGACGCCGGCGCTGCGATCGTCAAAGGCCTGCATGCGGTCGTAAATCGCGACGCTCAGCGTCCGCGTTTCTCCAGGGAGGTTGCCGCCCACCATCAGGACGACGCCAAACTCGCCGAGCGTGTGCGCAAAGGTGAGGATCGCGGCGGTCAGGATACCCGGCCACGCGAGCGGCACTTCGATCCGGAGGAAACGTTGCCACGGCGACAGTCCGCAACACGACGCGGCATCGAGGACATCGGCAGGAATCGCTTCGAAGCCACGCTGGATCGGCTGAACGACGAACGGGATGTTCGCAATGGCCGACGCCACGAGCAGTCCGGCAAACGAAAACGGCAACGACTGGCCGGCGACCGACTGAAACGCCTGACCGAGCGGCGAGCGCGCCCCGAACGTGACGAGGAGATAGAACCCCAGGACCGTCGGCGGCAGCACGAGCGGCACGGTGACGAGCGCTTCGACCAGCGCCTTGCCCGGGAAATCGCGGCGAGCCAGCCAGCGCCCGAACCAGACTCCCAAGGGCAGCAGGATCGCGATCGTGCCGGCGCCCAGCCAGAGCGACACGCGGAGGGCCGTCCAGTCCATCGGCGGCTATTGTGGGACGGCGAAGCCGTGCTTACGAAGAATCGCGCGCGCCGCGGCCGACTGGACGTACTCGTAGAACTGCGTCGCGACGGCCCCGGCCTTCTTGAGGAGCACCATCCGCTGGCGCAGCGGCGGGTGATCGGACTCGGGAATCACTACGTAAGTGCCGCGTTCGCCAAAGGCGGGCGCGAGGACAAGCGAATAGGCGATCAGCCCGCCGACGGCATTCCCGGTCGTGGCGAACTGCGTCGCCTGCGCGATGGTGTCGCCCATCACGAGCTGCGGCCGAAGCGCGTCCCACAACCCGCGCTTTCGCAGCACGGCTTCGGCCGCCCGGCCATACGGAGCCACGTCGGGGTTGGCAATCGCGAATCGGGTGACGCCACCTTTCTTCATGAGCTGCGTCAACCCGTCGAGCCGCTCGTCAACGGTCAGCGGCGAACCCGTCGGCGCGAACAGCACGAGACGGCCGACAGCGTAGACGACGCCGGCATCACGCGTCAGCCCCGCGCCGCTGAGTCGATTGGGAAATTCCTCGTCGGCCGCGAGAAACATCTCGAACGGGGCGCCGTCCTGGATCTGCCGTGTGAGCGTGCCGGAGGCGCCGAACACGATCTCGACTGTCGCCCCTCGCTCGCGCGCGAACTGCTCCGCGATTTCGTTGAGGGCGAAGTTCAGATTGGCGGCCGCGGCGATGGTCGGGCCACGCTGCGCGAGGAGCGTCGACGGCATTCCGCTCAGCACGAGAACAGCGGACAGCCACCGCACAAGGCTCGCGAGACGCCGACAAAGGAGGTTCGTGGTCACCTACTCGTTTGTACAGTACGTGCCTGATCAGGTCAATTTGATACGATTTTATGAGTCATATTGAGCCGAATAATGTCGGCGTGATTCACCGCTAAGATCCCCCGAACGCATGCGTGGACGACTCGCCTGGTCTCTCGTCGCCGTCGCGATGCTCACCGGCCTCTACGCATTCCTGACGTGGCAGCTGAAGGCCGATGTCGGGCTGACTCAGACCTTTTTTCAAGGCACAGGCGAAGATCGCAAGCCGCTGGTCGAGCGTCGAACCCCGGCCGTCGATCTCACGGTCCTCGATGAGGCCCCCACGCTGCCTCGGCGCGCGTTCACGATCCGCTGGACCGGCGTCTGGCGCATTCCGCGGACCGACTACTACGCGATCGATCTGACTGGCCGCGGACGGGTCACGCTCACCGTCGATCGACAGATCCTCCAGCAGCACACGCCGGCCCACCCCGCCCATCCGCGTGCAGTCATGCTCGCTGGCGGGTTTCACGACCTCGAGATCGAATACGAGCACGTCGATGGCGACCCGTCGCTCACCGCGCGGTGGGGCTTCGTGGGCCGTCCGCTCCGGTCCTTTGATCGAGAGGGGCTGTTCGTCTCGTCGCCACAGTATCCCTGGCTGCGCACGGCTCTGACCGGTGCGCGGACGGGGCTTCGATACCTGGGCATCATCGGTCTGGTTGTCGCGGCCTGGATTGTGCTGCTCCGGCTGGTCCGACCAATCCAGGCGCTCCTCGCGCGCCGGCTGCGGCGGCCCAGTCTTCTGACGCGAGGCGACGTCGTCGCCGCCGCGCTTGCCGCGGGCATCGTGATGTACGGCGCGCTGCTGCGGTTCGACGCACTGACGCTCACGTACGGCCCGGTGGACCGGCCGGGCTGGTTGCAAGCGGTGCAGCAGACGCGCGGAACGACCAGTCTGCTCCGGCCAGACGCCGTCACCTGGTCCCGAGTTGCCGAGCGGTATATCAGCGAGCCGGCCACGCACCTCGAGTTCGCACGTGGGATGCGGTCCTTCTACGCGGCTCACCATCGAGAGCCCTTGTTCCCCGCCGTGACAAAGGGCGTCCTGTGGCTCTTGAACCAGCAGGACGTCGCCGTCAGCGTCGCGTCGGCGTTGTTCTCGGTCCTGGCCATCTTCGCGACATTCCTGCTTGGCGCGTACGCCTTCTCGTACGCCGTCGGCCTCGGCGCGGCCCTCGCTCTGGCGATCGAGTACGACGCGATCACGTGGGGCATCGGCGGCTGGCGTGAAGACGCATTCACCTGCGCGGTGGTGCTGTTCGCGTACACGCTCGTGCGGTTCGCGCGGGTGCCTGACACCCCGCGCGCCATCGCGATGGGCGTGGTCGCGGGCGTCGCATGCCTGATCAACGTGATGTCGCTCGCGTTCGTGCTCCCTGGTCTCGCCGCCGGGCTCGTCGCCGCGAGCGGACCGTTGCGACACCGGCTCGTGGACGTGGCCACCGCGTTCATCGTCGCGGCGCTCATCGCCGGACCGTTCGTCTTCACGTGCTGGTGGGCGTACGGCGATCCGTTACGGCCGATCAACGTGCGCGCCGACCTCTACCACGCCAGTGAAGGACCCCTCGGCCCGGGCAGAACGGCTGCCGGGCACGTGGTGAACGCCGCCCTGAACCGCCCGATGCGAACCATGGACGCGCTGGCCGTCGGCATGACGTCGGGCCCGTTCCAGATCAAGTGGCACGGCTTCAATCCCTGGTCACCCGCGATCGCGCGCTGGCTGTCATGGGCGGCGATCGCGGGCGTCGTGCTCTTTCTCGGGTCGGTGGCCGGGCGTGTGCTGCTCGTCGTGATGGCGTCGTCGCTGGTGCCGCTGGCGTTGATGGCCAGACCGGCGCTCGAGTGGCGGCTCACGGAGCACGCGTATCCGTTCTTTCTGATCGCCGCCTGTTTCGCGATCGGCTGCGCCGCACGACTGGCGACATCCGAGGGCATGCCACAGGTCATTCTTCTGAGACCTGCCCGCCGGTCGCTCCTGGCGTGGGGACTCGTCGCAATCACACTGGTGATCGGAGTCTGGACAGTGCGACGCAGTCTGCCCGTGTGGACGTCGCGCGAGACGCTCAGCGCCGGAGAACCGATCACGGTGATGGCGGGCGCCCGCGATGCGTGGTTTTTCGAGAGCGGGTGGTCGCGTCCGCTGACGGAAGGGAACGTCACCGCTCGCATCTCGCGCGGCCAGCACTCCACCGTGCGCCTGACCCTGCCCAGGGTCGGCGACTACGATCTGACGCTTCGGATCGATCCGTTCCCCCACCCGATCGCCGGGGTCACGACCGACCCGACGGCGGTCCGCGTGTTCGTGAATGATCACCTCGTGTCGCGGTTGGATCTCCGCTTCGACCCGGAGCGCGTCGGCACCTACGACGTGCACGTGCCGAGCGCCGCCATCAAAGCCGGTGTGAACCGCCTGACGTTCGTCGCAGAGGCCAAGCGAGCGGCGCCGCGGCTCGACGAACCCGTCGAAGAAACACCCGGCGAAGCCGCGCATCTCCGGCTGTGGTACGTGCGAATCCGCGAACGCGCGTCGAAGTAGGCATACCATGACCACCGACAATCGTCTCGTCGCCGCGCTCGCCCTGCTCGCCGCGGTGGTGTTGCTGTACGAAGGCCGCAGCGTGCTCATTCCGATCGTCCTGAGCGTGCTGGTGAGCTACGCGCTCGATCCGGTCGCTCCTGGCTGGAGCGCAAGTCGGTGCCTCGTCTGGCCGGAACCACCAGCCGCGGCCTCTCTGGTTCCGGGAGGGAACTTCCTGGCCCAGAGTGGGTAACGGGCTGCCCGGGCGACCGTCCAGAGGTATCCTAGAACCCTCCATCCGGAGGCGGTCCGTGCCCATCTTTGACTTCGAGTGTCGATCTTGCGGGTCCGAGTTCGAGGCGCTCGTCCTGCACAACACGACGGCCGAGTGCCCGACCTGCCACGGCCGGGATCTGGAGCGGCGGTTCTCGAGTTTCGCCGTCAGTTCCTCCGAGAAGACGCAAGCGGCGGCGACCAAGGCCCGGACGAAGGCGGCAACCACCGCGCGGCGCGACAATGCGGCCATGGAGCGAGAAATTGAGGAACATCGGAACGAAGACCACTGATTCCCGCCCGCCGTTCGCGCCATGCAGGACCTGACGACCGGATCGATCACCGGCCATCTCTTCAAGACCATGAGTTTCATGCTCGTGGGGATGGTGTTTCAGACGTTGTACGTCCTCGTCGATCTGTACTGGGTCTCCCATCTCGGCACGGAAGCCGTCGCGGCCGTTGGACTCAGTACGAACCTGATGTTCATCGTGCTGGCCATCACCCAGATGCTGGGCGTCGGCACGACGACCCTGGTGTCGCACGCGGTTGGGCGAAAGGATCGCGAGCAGGCGCTTCTCGTCTTCAATCAGGCGCAGGTGCTCTCGGTCGTCATCGGCACGCTTTTCTTCTGCGTCGCGATGATCCTGCGTCCCGCATACGCGCGGAACCTGAGCGCGGATCCCGCGACGTCGAAGCTGACCGCCGACTACCTCGGTTGGTTCATTCCTGCCATGGCGTTCCAATTCGGCATGGTCGCCATGGGCTCGGCGCTGCGCGGCACGGGACAGTTCAAACCGAGCATGGTCATCCAGACGACCACGGTCGTGCTCAACATCATCCTCGCGCCGTTCCTCATTTTCGGCTGGGGCACGGGCGTGCCGCTGGGCGTGGCTGGCGCCGCGCTCGCGACGTTCATCGCGATTGTCGTCGGCACCGTCGCCCTGGCGTTCTACTTCAGGCCGGCGACGGCGTACTTGAGGTTCATGCCGGCCGACTGGAAACCGTCGCTGCCGCTCTGGGGGCGGATGCTCAAGATTGGTCTGCCGGCCGGAACGGAATTCGCGCTCATGGCCGCGTACCTGATGCTCATCTACGCGATCAGCCGGCCGTTCGGCGCGGCGGCACAGGCGGGATTCGGCATCGGCCTGCGCATCGTGCAGGCGTTGTTCCTGCCCATCGTCGCCCTGGGATTCGCCGTCGGGCCCGTCGCCGGCCAGAACTTCGGCGCGCGGCAGGGCGCGCGGGTCCGCGACACGTTCCGATCGGCGGTGGCCATGGCGACGTCGGCGATGGTCGCCGCCGCGTTGCTGTTGCAGATCGCTCCGGAAGCGACCGTGCGATTCTTCTCGACGGACCGGCAGGTGATCGCCACCGGCGCGGATTACCTCCGGATCATCTCGTGGAACTTCATCGCGTCGGGCATCATCTTCGTGAGCTCGAGCATGTTCCAGGCGATGGGCAACACGCTGCCGTCGCTCGTCACGTCGTTCACGCGCCTGGTGATCGTCGCGATTCCGCTGCTGCTGCTTTCGCGTCTCCCCGGCTTCGAGCTGCGATGGGTGTGGTATCTCTCGGTGATCTCGGTGCTGATTCAGATGTGCCTGAACCTGATGCTTCTCAGGCGTGAGTTCCGGCTGCGGCTCAACTTCGAACCGGCGGCACAGCCGGCCGGTACGTAGGGCCGATTGAACTCCAAATCCGCCAGCCCGTCGAGACTCTGGAATCCGCCAACGGTTGGCGGATTTGGAAACCAATCCGCCCTACAGACCTGAAGACGGCACGAATCCTGCTATGAAAAACCCTGGAGCAGAGCTATGGCGAAAAAGACCGGTAAGCGGAAGCAGCTCGCGGACAAGCTCAATGAAGACCTGGCGCGTGAATACCAGGCGATCATCGCGTATGTCGTGTACTCCCAGGTGCTCAAGGGCGCCGAGTACATGAGCATCGCCGACGAGCTCGAGGTGCATGCGGCGCAGGAGCTGCAGCATGCCCTGACGATCGCGAAGCACATCGACTATCTCGGCGGCATGCCGACGGCGACGCCCAAGCCGGTCAAGCTCTCCGACGACGCTCGTGTCATGCTGCGCGCCGACCTCGAGAACGAGAACGAGACCATCCGGAATTACCGCGTGCGGGTGCGGGAATGTGAGGCACTTGGCGAGTACGCAATCGCCGAGGACATCCGGGAAATCCTGCGGGCGGAACAGGAACACCAGATCGATCTCGCGACGGCGCTTGGCGAGTCAGTCCCGGACGTGTCGGACACATGAAACATGAAGGACATGAAGATGTGAAGGACATGAAGAAAAGCTCTTCTTCATGATCTTCACGCCTTCATGTCCTTCATGTCTCAGAACGGCGAGTCCGGAAACTTCACGAACACGTCACGGCCGCGATCGACGCCATCGAGGCGCAGGAGCCATGCCCCGATGCCGGCCGCGCCCTGCATCCAGCCCGTCTGGGCCGCGACGTTCGTCGGCTGGACGCGATGCTCGGCGTGGATCCATCGCGTGCCGCGATCGTCCCGCGCGGCGCGGGCGAGGATCTGATCGGTGGTCCGCCGGGCGAACGCGAGCGCGCTGGCATCGCGCGTCACCTGGTAGTACGACAAGAAGAAATCCGCGACGCTGGCCGACCCGCAGCACTGCCCCACGTTGTTCCAGAACCCGGGTGTCTCGCGCTCGGGAATGCCGCTTTGGCGAATGCCGTTGGCCGATCGCGTCAGCCACGTCCGCCACTCGCGATCGCCGGTCGTAATCGCCAGTTGATGAAACAGCCGGCCGGTGCCGGCCGGACCGTGGCACCAGCCGAGGTAGAACAGATCGAGTCCCTCGGTCTCGGGCTCGTGATGGAATACGAGACACACATCGCCGTCGGTCTTCGCCGTCTTCACGAGGTAGCGCGCGCCGGAGAGCGCGGCCTCGAGGAACCTGCGATCGCCCGTCGCGCGATGGAGAACGGCGAGAAAATACGCGACGCCCGCCGTGCCGTGCGAGAAGTTCGGATAGAGACGCGTCGGGGTCGCAGGCGTCATCGCCCATTTCGTCCCGCCATCAGCCGCGATCTGCTGCGACACGAGACGGCGGCCGGCGGCGGCCGCGAGATCGCGAGCGTCGGCGCGGCCCAGGTCCCGACTGGCCGCGAGCAGCGCCAGCCCCACGCCGGCGGTGCCCGAGATGATGTCGCTCACAGGCGACCATTCGACCGCGTCGCCGACCGGCCTGGCGAGCTGCTTGAGGCGATCGACCACCCGGTTCGCGCCATCGCGGTACCGCGTGTCCTGGGTCGCTTTCCAGGTTTCCGTCAGCGTGAACCCCAGACCGGCGAGACCGGTGTAGAGCCCGGCCTGCTGTTCGGAATCGATCTGCGTGAGCAGCCAATCCGCACCGCTGCGCGCGGTCGCGAGATCCCGCGGATCGCCCGTGGCGTGATGGAGCTCGAGAAAGAACAGGACGACGCCCGCGGAACCTGAGTACAGATTGGCGATCGGCTTGGCCGCTGGTCCGGGCGTTCCCGCCCAGGCGAGCGCCGTGCCCTGCGGCTCTGCGACGTCGCGCAGCCATTTCGCGACGTTCCGTGCGTCAGCGAGGAGTGGACGCGACTGACTCTGAGCGGGCGCGTTCGCGGGGGTCTGACTGGCTGGCGTGCTCACCAGCCAATACATGAAGGCAGTGAAGGTGATGAAGAACATGAAGGTGAAGGTTAGATGGAGGGCGTGAAGGGGAGCGAACGCCAGCCCTCACGACCCGTCGTGAAGGCTAGGTCACCGAAGCAGGACTTGCAAGCCCTCCTTCATGGTCTTCACCCCTTCACTTCCTTCATGTATCCAGCAGGAGGCGGGTGTCGCCCTCCCCTCCCGGAAGGCGCCATCCGCGCTCCTGCCGCTTCAGCCCTGACGATCGCTCCGCGTCAGACGACCGGGGCGTCGATCGAGGAGGTCCTGGCGTCCGATGGACGTGCATTCTGAAGAGCCTCCCGGCCCGCCTCGAATGCCCTGCGGCTTCTCGCCGCGACATCGGTGACGACATGTGACGCCTCGTCGTACATCTCCCCGGCCTTACGCCGGAGGCGCTGGGCCGAATCCGTCATCTCGTGTCGAAGTTCGGCGCCGGCCTTGGGCGCCAGGAGCAATCCCGCCACTGCGCCGAGCGCGGCGCCGCAAATCAAGCCGTACATGAACAAGCGACCGCTGTCGCGTTCGGCAAAACCGGCGTCCGAATAGGTCTCCATCGTTCCCTCACTTTCGCACTCGCGGGCGCGAGCGTTCGGGGTGCCGCTTCGCTTAAAGCATGGCGCATGCCAGTACCGGCCGGCACGATCTGGCGAGAATCAGCGCGGCGGCGAGCCGGTGCGCGCAGGGACCGGTTACTTCTACACGGACGCGAGAGCTTCTTACACAGAACTTGCGAGGTCGGCACCTGGTTGGCCGGACGGTCCGGCGCCAGGCGCGCGAGAGGTGACTGGGCATGGACCTACCGACATCGAAGTACGCGTCGTCAGTCGTGCTCCGGCGAATGTGCACCGGCCTGATTTGACAAATTATTTTTTCAATTGTAGGATTCGCACCATGCCGCGCCGACACGCCCGCCTGGTCCCAATCGAGACGACCAGCGCGACCCCGACCACCGCCGATGCGCCGTCATCGGGCGTCGCCATCGTGACTCGCGAGCGCGCCGCCGGCGCGCTCGTCGCGCCCACGCGCCGCAAGATTCTTTCGTTGCTGCAGACGCCCGGATCCGCGACCAGCATCGGCCCCCGCCTCGGCCTGTCCCGGCAGCTCGCCAACTACCACATCCGCGCGCTCGAATCGGCGGGACTCGTCGAGGAAGTCGATCGACGTCAGCGGCGCGGCCTCGAAGAGCGCGTCGTACGCGCCACGGCCGCGCACTACCTGCTCTCCCCCGACGCGTTGGGAACGGTCGGGCCCGGACCGCACGACGTCGCCGACAAGTTTTCGGCGACCTATCAGGTGGCGGTGGCCGCGCGGACGATTCGCGAGGTCGCCGACCTGGCCGAACGAGCACGCCGGGCGGGCAAGCGTCTGACGACGCTCACGCTCGATACGGAAGTGCGATTTGCCGCGCCCGCCGATCGAGAAGCGTTCGCGAACGAGCTCGTCGAGACCGTCACGCGCCTGGTGGCGAAATACCACGACGGTCGTGCCGCCGATGGCCGGACGTACCGCGTCTTCCTTGGCGCGCATCCCACGGTGCCTGCGGCGAAAAAGCAGCCGGCACCCCGCGGGGAACGATCGCGGGATCGCCACGAGTAGTGAAACTCGAGAAGGAAGCAAGCAAGGAGGTCACGATGGTTCGCGTGTTCATGACGATCGCGTTGGTGTCCGGCGCCACGCTGGCTGCCGCGCAGCAGCCCACTCCGGAACAGATGAAAGCCATGCTGGAGCAGATGAAACCCGGGCTCGAGCACCAGCCGCTCGCCACGCTCGTGGGCAAGTGGACGATGGACGTCGTGTACCGGATGGGCGATGGACCGACGATGAAAGCGCAGGGCGTCCGGCCCGATCTGAAGCTCGTCGAGATCGTGCATCGGAGGGTGAAATGAGCCGCGAGATCCGGAAGGAGGTTCTCATCGACGCGCCGCCGGACGTCGTCTGGCGCGCGCTGACGGATGCCGAACAGTTGACGCAATGGTTTCCGGTCGACGCCCGCGTCGAACCCGGTCAGGGCGGATCGATCTGGTTGTCGTGGGGAGCCGGGATGGAAGGCACCGCGCCCATCACCGCCTGGGAACCGACCCGGCGGTTTCAGTGGACCGAAGATCGCGGGCCGGTGAAGCTCGCCATCGACTTTCATCTCGAGGCGCGAGGCGGCAAGACGCTGGTGCGCCTCGTGCAATCCGGCTTCGGCGATGGCGCGAGCTGGGACGACGAGTTCCACATGCTGGAGGGCGGATGGAGCTACTTCCTCGCTCATCTCGCCTGGTACCTGCAGCGTCACCGGAACACTCGCCGACATCTGATTTCCTTTCGCGAGCGTGTGCCCCTCTCGCGGACCGAAGCCCTGTCGCGCCTGATCGGTCCTCAGGGATTGTTCGTGCAGGGAGCGCTTTCAGCGGCCGGGCCGGGTGAGGCGTTTCGTGACACGACCGCCACCGGGAATTCGATTTCGGGTACCGTCGTTTCGAAGAGCGCCGGCACCGGACAAATGAGCCTCACGATCGGCGAAATGAACGACGCCATTCTGTTTCTCGAGATGGAGCCCGACCCCAACGGCACGCGGGCCGGCTTCTGGTTGTCCACGTATGGGCTCGATCCGGCCAGGCTCATCGCCACGGGGCAGCTCTACGAAAAGCTCTATCGGCAGGCGCTGGGCCTGCCTGCGGCCTGAACTTCGAACTTCACACTTCAAACTTCGAACTTGACGAAAACACGGTCAAATTCCGCAGTTCTTAGTTCGAAGTTCGAAGTTCAGGTTGCTGGGTTTTTCAGCAACCTGCTCGGCGTGACCTCTCCTGTCAGGGCCTGGCCCTACCGTGGGTGCAGCACGGGAGGGGCTCATGGCCCGACAGGACCGCGACAACAACATCGTCGATCTGCTGCGTTTCCGGAACACCCGCCGCCGCGACCAGCCGCTGCCCCTCTTCGACACTCCAGCCGAGCCACGGCTGGTCACGATCACGCCGTTCCGGGTGCTGTCCGCGCGCGAAGTGTCGCATCGCGCGCGGATGCTGCATCACCTGAAAACCGGAACGTCGAAGTTCAAACTTCGAACTTCGAACTGAAAACCTCAGTACAATCCCTCTTCGAAGAGTGAGGTTTGAAGTTCGACGTTCGAACTTCGACGTTTGAAGTTTTCCCCATGTCCAACCTGAACGACCCGGTGCTGCCGGGGACGGCGAAGACCGACTACGAGCGTTATCTCCGCACGGACGAGCTGCTGTCGCTCCAGAAAGAGCCCGGCGAGATGCGGCACCGGGACGAGCTGCTGTTCCAGACGATCCACCAGGCCTCGGAACTCTGGCTGAAGCTCGCGTGCGCCGAGGTCGAGGAGGCGATCGGGCTGCTCGATCGCGACGAGATCTGGAGCGCGGTGCGGCTGCTCCGTCGCGGATCGGACGCGCTCGATCTCGTGCAGGCCAACACCCGGATGCTCGAGCATCTCGCGCCCTGGGATTATCACGGCGTGCGACCGGCGCTCGGCCACGGCAGCGGCTTCGACTCACCCGGATTCCGCCGCACGCACGACGTGTCGCCGAGGCTCGGCGAGGCGTTCGACCGTCTCCTGGCCCGGCGGCAGGTCCGCCTGCCGGACCTCTACAAAGCCTCAGGCACGCACGAGGATCTTTTTCAAACGGCGGAACGGCTGATCGACTGGGATCAGCGGCTGATTCTCTGGCGGGAACTGCACCTCAAGCTCGTCGAGCGCATCATCGGCGGCCACGTGATCGGCACGCAGGGCACGCCGGTCGAGGTCCTCGGGAAACGCATCAACGTGCGGTACTACGAACCGCTCTGGGACGTCAGAAACGCGCTCACCGAGGAAGCGCACACGAGCCCGGGGGGAACTGACGATCGCAACTGAGAACTGAGAACGATGAACCTGGAACTGGGTTCTTTCTG
>DASQFI010000023.1:0-46749 GCA_035633215.1 Vicinamibacterales bacterium
CCGCTTGGGCCGCGCGACTCTCATCACGCGCCTGGGGTCTGCTACTCGGCGCTCCGGCGCTTACCGAGACGGGACTTGCACCCGCTGGAGATGAACGACGGGATGAGCGCGCTCGCGCGCCCTCATCGTCACGACGCACCACGGGTCGATGTTAGCCGGGGTCGGGGCCGGTTTGCCAACCGTGGCTTGTGGCGTGTGGCTAGAGGCATGTGGCAGGTCCCAAGCCTCAAGCCCCAAGCCTCGAGCCAGACGCTGAGGACGTCAGCGGTCGCGCGACGTGGTGTGCGTGGCCGTGGGGACTTCGTCGTTCAGGCGGAGGGTCAGCACGAGCGATCCCAGCCGAATACGTTCGCCGGCCGTCACGGCCACCGCGTTCGTGACCCGCTCGTCCCGGACATAGGTGCCGTTCTTGCTGCCGAGATCCTCGATGGTGACCTGCGCACCGGCCACTCGAATCAGGCAGTGCTGCCGCGACACGCTCGTCGCGTCGAGCGGCACCTGCAGGCCGCGGTCGCGGCCGGCGATGTTGTCCCCCTCGAACAGCGGGAGGTGGCTCTCCATCCACTCGAGCGAGTAGCGCGCCCGCCTGACCGGACGGGAGGGCTCGACGCCTTCGAGGCCCGCCGACCAGCCGGGCCGCCGCTGGACCGCGCGCCAGTCAGCGGCCACGGCGTCCGCGTTGCGGACGCGGACATCCGCAGCCAGCGCGTCGGCGTCGGGATAGCGGCGTTCGGGAACGGGATCGATCGCGCGCTCGATCACACGCGCGAGCGTCGGGTGAAGATCGGGCCGAAGAGACGTCACGGCACGACGGCTGCCGGTTTGATGTGCGCGACGGAGTTCCGACAGCGATTCTCCGGTGACCGGGTACTCGCCCGTGACCAGATGAAACAGCAGGACGCCGAGGCTGTAGATGTCCGCCCGGATGGTGGCTGGCTCCTCGCGGAAGATCTCGGGAGCCAGATACAACGGCGTCCCGGACCGCGCCGACGGATCGCCAAGCTCGCATCCGGACCCGAAGTCCATGAGCACCATGCGCCCGTCTTCCGAGCGCATCACGTTGTGCGGCTTGACGTCGCCGTGCAGGAGGCCCGCGGAGTGCACCGCCGAGAGCGCGCCGCAGAGGTCGAGACAGATTTCCGTCGCCTCGGCAGCGCTGAACGTCCCGCGGGAGTCGAGGAGCTCCCCGAGCGTGCGTCCGTGAACGAACTCCATCCACAAGCCGGCCATGTCGCCAAGGTGCTCGGCGCCGAAGATCGTCACAACGTTCGGGTGGCGCACGCGCGCGAGCAACCGGCCTTCTCGCACGAAGGAGGCCGCCGGCTCGACGGCGGCATTTGTCGCCGGCATCAGTTTCAGCGCGACAACCCGGTCGAGATTCTGGTCCCACGCGCGGTAGACGTCGCCGAACGCCCCCTGGCCCAGGCGGTCGATCAGTCGCAAGGAACCCCAGGTCTCAGGCCTCGTGCGGTCGGCAAACGCGTCGGCCGCCGGCGGCGTCTCCTCGAGCCCGGCAGCGTCAGAACTGGGCAACCAGGGCGCCGCACTCCGACAGCCGTCGTGCTGAGGACGGTCCGACTCGTCCAGAGAAGACTCGAAGTCCGCCCAGTCCATGCCGGTGCCATCGAGCAGCGCGTCGGCGAGATCGGCGAGCGGGTGCTCAGCCGCGGGTGGTCGATGGGTCCTGGCGATGGCGTCCATCTCGACACCACCATCGCTCACGACCCGGTCGAAAGTCCTGGGAAACTTCTGTGGTTCCTGTGGGGTTTTCGCGCGGCTACCCGCGAGCCCGCTTCTTCATCACCGGCGCCCTCGCGACGACCTTGGCGGTCTTGTCGTTGGCGATTTTTGCCGGCTGTTTCTTGCCGGACGAGACCCGCTCGAGGCTCTGCCTGAGCGCATCCATCAGGTTTACCACCTTCGGGGGAGCTTCTTCGACGGACGCCACGACCTCTTCGCCCGCGATCTTGGCGTCGATGATCCGGCGCAGCTCGTTCTGGTAGTTGTCCTCGTACTGCGTCAGGTCCCCGCCGGTCTCGAAGTTGCCGATGACCTGCTTCGCCAGCTTGATCTCGTCGGGCTTGATCTTCGACGGGACGGACTGCAGCTCGTCGATGGCGCCCATCGATCGGACTTCACTCGCGTGGCGGAGCGTGTACATCACGAGCCCGTTTTCCCGCGGCTGGATGGCGACGAGGTACTCGCGGCCGTACAACGCCACCTTCCCCACCGCGGCCTTGCCCGCCATCCCCTCGCGCATGACGGCAAATGCCTCGGCGGCGACATTGCCATCAGGCGCCAGGTAGTAGGGCCGTTCCACGTACACCGGATCGATCACCTTCGCGTCAGTGAACTGCACGATGTTGATCACGCGCGTCGATTCCGGACGGACCTTGGCGATGTCGTCCTCGTCGAGGACGACATATTTGCCCTTCTCGAACTCGTAGCCCTTGACGAGGTCGGTGTTGGCCACCTCGGTCTGGCACGTCGGACACCAGCGTTTCTGCTGAATGCGCGTGCGGCATTCACGGTGCAGTTGGTTGAAGCTGATGGTGGCCGCCGCGTCCGTGGCTGGGAACACACGGACGGGGATGTTGACCAGACTGATCTTGAGGTAGCCCTTCCAGGTCGGACGCGCTGCCATAAAGACTCCTTCTTAACCGCTCGCGGGGCCCCACCCTCGCTCGCCGCGCTCCGGCGCTCGCCGACTCGCTATCCTCGCGCTGGGCCGCAGGCGCTTGCTCTCCGGCAAACGGGCATTATCGGTCGAAATCCACCGGCGGGTCATCGTGCCCGGATTTACACATTCTGGCAGATAGGACCTCCGAGGTCATTTTTCCCAGACCATAACCAAACCGCGAGCGCGCGAACGGAGCGGGGATCAGAGGGGTCCCCGCGAGTGAGCGCGTCAGGGGGGTGCGGCGGGGACGCAGTCCCCCCGCCTAATAGAATGACCTCGGAGGTCATTTCACCCGTGGCGAAGTGGCGCGAGGATCCCGCAAAGGTGCGTCCGATGCTCGCGTCGCTCGACGAGCCGCCGATCGTGCAGCGCGGCATGATCTACGAGCCGAAGTACGACGGGATTCGCGCGCTCGTCGATCTCCGGCCAGGTTCGAGCCAATCAAGCAGCGAACGAGCGAAGCGAGTGGGCCCGCGCGAACGGAGCGGGGCATCAGGGGCCCCCGCGAGTGAGCGCGCAGGGGGGTCCGCGGGGGCGAAGCCCCCCGGATCTGAGAACGTGCGCATCTATTCGCGCAACGGCAACGACAAGACCGCGCAGTTCCCCTCCATCACCACCGCGCTTGGAAAGATCGGGCGCACGCTTGGCGCGCCGCTGCTCATCGACGGCGAGATCGTCGCCGTGGACGCGGCCGGACGGCCGCTCGGGTTTCAATACATCCAGGGCCGCATTCACCGCACGACGGCCGGTGAGATCGAGCGAGGCGAACGCGATCAGCCCGCCATCCTCGTCATGTTCGATCTCCTTCGCGACGGCGACGAAGATCTTCGGCCGCTGCCGATGGCGGCGCGCCGGCTTCGGCTGCAGGAGCGTGTGCGGATCCCGAAGGCGGCCAGCCACCTGCTTCGCCTGAGCGAGATCGTCGCCGACGATGGCCGGCGGTTGTTGAAACGGGCGGAAGACGAGGGCTGGGAAGGGTTGATCGTCAAGGACGGCCAGTCGGTCTATCAGAGCGGCCGGCGCACGCCGGCGTGGCGAAAAAAGAAACTCCTCAAACAGCAGGAATTCGTCGTCGGCGGCTGGACCGAACCGCGCCAGAGCCGCCAGAACTTCGGCGCGCTGCTCGTCGGCTACTACGAGAACGGTGACCTCCGCTGGGCCGGAAGTGTCGGGACCGGCTTCAACCAGGCCGAGCTCGATCGTGTCGCCAACCTCCTTCGCGCGCGCGAGATCGCCTCCAGCCCCTTCGCCGATCGGTTCAAGACGCCGGAGCGCCAGCACTGGGTGAAGCCGGACATCGTCGCCGAGGTGCGATTCACGGAATGGACGAGCGAAGGACTGCTGCGGCAGCCGGTGTACCTGGGCACGCGAACCGACAAGAAAGCCAAAGATGTCGTGCGGGAGGATGCGCGTCCGGTGGGTGTCAGGAACGCTGCCGCACCCAAGGCCCCCGCCTCCGCTCTTCGAGCTTCGGCGGGCAGGCAAGTCTCACTCCTTCGATCTGCGAGCGTTGACGCGGCAGGCAAACGCCGGCCCTCGAGCCGCAAGTCGCACACGAGAGTCGACGCGAATCTTTCATCTCTTGTCGACGTCCTCATCTCCCTCGAAAAGACGCGAAAAGACGGCGACCTGATTCTCCCGAACGGCGACACACTGCGCGTCACGAACCTGGCCAAGGTGTTCTGGCCGAAGCTCGGCATCACGAAGGGCGAGCTGATTCGGTACTACGTGCTGGCCTCGCCGTTCCTCCTGCCGTGCGTGGACGACCGGCCGCTGGTCATGAAGCGCTTCCCCAACGGTGTCGACAAGCAGGCGTTCTATCAGCAGCGGCACCCGGAACAGACCCCGCCCGGCGTGCGGCGCGAGGTGCTTCCGGACAACATCGAGCCGATCGATGAAGAGGGTCCGCGCGACCGGCTCATTGGCGGATCGCTGACGACCCTGCTCTACATGACGCAGCTGGCGGCCATCTCGCAGGATCCCTGGTTCTCGCGCGTCGCCGATCCGCTGAGCCAGGATCACACGGCGATCGATCTCGATCCGGGCGACGGCGTGAAGTTCCCGCAGGTACTGGACGTCGCCCGGTGGGTGAAGGACGAGCTGGATCGCTTCGGGATCCCGGGCGTGCCGAAAACCTCCGGCTCGCGCGGGTTGCACATCTACATCCCGCTGCCGCCTCACACGACGTATCAGACCGGCCAACTGCTTGCGGAGATGATCGCGACGATCGTCTCGACCGCCCACCCGAAATTCGCCACGGTCGAGCGCTGGACGAAAAAACGCCCGCGCGGCACCGTGTACGTGGACTACCTGCAGAACATCCTGGGCAAAACGCTCGCGACGGCCTACTCCGCGCGGGCGAGCGAATATGCCGGTGTCTCGACCCCGCTCACCTGGCAGGAAGTGGCGCGCGCCGTCGACCCGACCGACTTCACGGTGCGCACGGCGCCCGCGCGTTTCAAGGAAGTGGGCGATCTGTGGGCCCGGCTGCGAACGGGGAAGGCGGTGGATATCAAGCGGCTACTGAAGAAACAGAAATAGTCTCAGGGCCTTGGCGTCAGCCCCTAGGCTCAAGGCCCAGGCCCAAGAAGTTCACTCGGCCGGCGTCCGGTTCGGCTGTGAAGCGGCGATTTCGAACTATCGCGAATCGCGGCACTCCAACGTCGGCCACGATCGTCACTTCACGCCCGAACCGGGTCGCCAACCCCAGCGAGGATCAGCAGCGAGCCGCCCTGTCGTCTTTGCGCCTTTGCGCCTTTTCCGTTTACTCCCCGCCCCCACCTTTCCTGACGCCCCAGATTGGCGGCGGCGGTTCCGTCTTCATTCGATCGACCGGATTCGCCTTGAGCAGTTTCATGGCTTCCTCGATGGCGCGTTCGAGCTGCGCATCGCGTCCGGCGATCACGTCCTTCGGCCAGTTTTCGACGTCGATGTCGGGCCCGACGCCTTCGTTCTCGACCGCCCACTTGCCGTCGCGCGTGAAGAAACCGCCGCGCGGCGCGATCATCGATCCGCCGTCGATGAAGCCGGGGGTGTCGGCGGTGTGGACCAGGCCGCCCCAGGTACGTTTGCCGACGAGCGGCCCGATCTTGCGCGAGCGGAACATGTACGGCATCAGGTCGCCGCCCGAACCGGCCATCTCGTTGATGATCATCACCTTCGGCCCCCAGATGCCGGCTGACGGGCTCGTGAACGGATAGCGATCACCCGCGACGTTGTTGAAGTACCCGTCGAAGTCACGCTGCAGCACGTCGATGATGTAGTCGGCCGCCGATCCGCCGCCGTTGAACCGCTCGTCGACGACCACGCCGACCTTGTCCTGCTGGGCGAAGTAGTAGCGATTGAAGCTCGCGTAGCCGCCTTGTCCGGTATTCGGCAGATAGACGTACGCGAGCTGGCCGTTGGAGAGCTTGTCTACGAGCCGGCGGTTGTGCTCGACCCACGCGCGTGTCCGGAGCGCCTGTTCGCTCGCCAGCGGAATCACCGTCACCCGCCGCGCGCCTTCGAGTGCCGGCTTGTTGTTCACGGTGAGCACGGTCTGACGATTCGCCGTGCCGTCGAGCAGCCGGTAGATGTTGTCGGGCGCCCTCAGCTCCTCGCCGTTCACGGCCAGGATGAACTCGCCGACCGCCACCTCGACGCCCGGCACGTGCAACGGCGCGCGCAGGTCAGGGTTCCAGCTCTCGTTGTCGTAGATGCGGGTGATCTTGTAGCGCCCGGCTTCGATGACGAAGTCGGCGCCGAGCAGTCCGCCGCCGCCGGCGGCCGGGACCTCGGGCATCGCGCCGCCGCGGACGTACGAATGGCCGACGGCGATCTCCGCGCCCATGTTGTCGAGGAGGTAGTTCAGATCGGCGCGATGCATGACGTGCGGCAGCATCTGGCCGTACATCTCTTCCATCTTCGTCCAGTTGGCGCCGTGCAGGTTCGGCACGTAGAGGTAGTCGCGCTGGTTGCGCCAACCCTCTTTGAAGATCTGTTTGAACTCCTCTTTCGGCTCGAGATACATCCGAAGCTGCGCGTCGAGCCGGCCCGCGTTCGCCTGCGGCGGCGTGCGATCGGCATCCACGACGAAGAGTCCCGGACCGCCGGCGGCTGGCGCGCCGCCACCGCGGCCGCCTCGCCCACCGCCGCCGCCGCCCGAGCGATAGAGCAGCTTGCGGCCGTCGGCACTGACGTCGTAGTCGGCGGCGTTGTTCACGAAGGCCGCCGCGCGTCGATCGCTCAGCCGATACCGGTGCAGCGTGCTGCCGCCGCCACCGGCGCCTGCGGCTTCGAGGTAGTACACCGTGCCCGCGAGTCCCGCGCGGAGTTGTGAGTACTGACGTGCGGGCACACCGGGCACCGAGATGATGCGGCGATGGATGTCGTCGAAATCGATCGGCACCGTGACGGGACGTTGCGGCGCACGCGGCGTCTCCGCCGCTTGCGAGGCCGAAGGATCCTCAGGAGGTTCAGCGCCGCCGCGGCCGCCGCGCCCTCCGCCGCCGCCGCCAGGCGCCGCGCGGCTGCTCTGCACGCCGGCATCCTCGTCGCTCTCAGGCAGCAACGGCGCCGGCTCGCCCTTCTTCAAAATGGCGAAGTAGAGCCCGAACGTCTCGTTGTACGGATAGGACGTCATGTCGAGCCACTGCGACCCGAGGCCGAAGTCGGTGGACGCCAGGAACCACAGGTATTTGCCGCCCGCGTCCCACGCCGGCCAGATCGCGTCGGCGAGGTTGTCCGTAATCTGCTTCGACTCGCCCGTGTCCACGTTCGTCACGTAGATCGCGTGATAGAGCGACTTCAGGCGGCTCGAGTAGGCAATCCACTTCGAGTCCGGACTCCACACCGGATTGAGCGTGCGCTCGGGCACCATCCACGGATCGCTGCCGACCACCTTCGCCTGTCCCGTGGCGACGTCGAGCACCCACACTTTGAGATTGGTGTCCGTGTAGAGCAGCTTCTTCGAGTCTGGCGACCAGGACGCGGTGTAGTAGTGCGTCGGCTTCTGCAGCGTGATCTCACGCGGCGGTGCCAGACCGTCCTGCTCTTCGAGGACGAGCCGGTACTCACCTGATCGATCGCTGAAGTACGACACATACTTGCCGTCTGGCGACCACGCCGGGTTGCGCTCCGCGGCGCCGCTCGTGCGAGTGAGGTTTCGGACATCGCCCTTGTCGGTGGGAATCGTGAAGATCTCGCCGCGCGCTTCGACGACCGCGCGCTTGCCGGTTGGCGAGATCGCGATGTTCGAGATGCGGCTCGACACGTCCTCCCAGCGCGGCATCATCCACGGGAAGTCGCCAGTCGCCGTGATGTTGACGACCTTCGCGCGTCCCGATCCCGGGTCGAGCTCGTGGATGTACCCGGCCTGTTCGAACACCACCGTGCCGGCGCCCGCGTCGACCGCCTTGACGTCGAAGTCCGTGAACTTCGTGACCTGCCGGAGCCGTTTCCCTCGCGCCTCGTAGGCCCAGACGTTGGCGACGCCGTCGCGATCGGAAATGAAGTAGACCGCGTCGCCGACCCAGACCGGATCCGTGTCCTTCGAGTCGGTCCACGGCGGCGACTCCAGGTCGTAGCTCTTCAGATCGACGATCCACACCGGCCGGTTCTGCCCGCCGCGATAGTTCCGCCGCTCCTCGTCCCAGGAGCTGTTCATGCGGTACGCGATACGGCGGCCGTCCGCGGAAATCTTCCCCTGGTACCCGCGCGGCAAGGCCATGGGCTCCTCGACGCCGCCACTCTCCGGCACGAGAAAGAACCGCGCCGCACCGCTCGGCGCCCATGTCGCGCGCGACGTCGTGAAGAGGATCGACTTGCCGTCGGGCGTCCAGCCCTGCACGTTGTCGGCGCCCGGGTGCCAGGTCAGCCGGCGCGGCTCACCGCCCTCCGCGCGCACGACGTACACGTCGAGGTTCCCGCCGTAGTCGGCGCTGAACGCGATGGAGGTGCCATCCGGCGAGAACTTCGGGTTCATCGTCGTGCCCTGGAAGCTCGTGACGCGACGCGCCATCCCGCCCGCGCGCGGGACAATCCAGATGTTGTTTGCGTAGGCGAACGCAATTTGTTCCGCGCTGACGGTCGGTTGGCGCAGCAGCCGCGTGCCGGCGTTATCCGGCGCGGCGTCGAGCGGCCTCAACCAGAGCAAGGCGAGCAGAGCGAGGAGAACGGTGCTCCGAGGTCGGAACATGAGGGTACCTCCGGGATGCGGCGAGAGTAATCGCTAATCGGCGAATCGGCAATTCCTAATCGCCCGGTCAGCGCCCTGGCGTCCGGACTTCCAGCGGAAAGCATCCACGCCCGGCCTCGTGCGCCCAGAATTCCTCCCCCGGCTGACGCGACGCATCAGTCGAGCGGCGGTCGAACCCCGCGCAGAGCTCGTAGCGCTTTTCGCCGGTCGGGCGGAACGCGTACGGCTGCCCGGTCACCGGATCCCGGGCGTCGGTCCCGCGCGGGTCGAGTGTGACCTCGTCGAGCGAAGCCGGAAGCCGGCCATGTTTCGCCCAGTGGACGTCGATCAACCGGGACAACATCTGCAGATCCTCGACGCGTCGAGCGTCCAGCCGCTCGATACGCGCTTCCGACGGCGATCCGCTCAGGACCAGCCCGGCCGTCACCGCGGCGCCGACCACGAGCACGACGAGCGCAACGAAAACGGCATGCGGCGAAAGGACTTTCATGACATGCCTTCTTTCTCGTCGGCCCGCAGATCCTTCAGGTAATAGCCGAACCCGGCGCCGGCGATGCCGAAAACCGTGGCCGCCTTCAGGACGAATCGAATCGTGAGCTCGCCGCCCAGCAGGTGATAGACGAGGCTCGTGACGTCCCCGATGAGCACCCCGGCCGCGATGAACATCGTCAAGTACGTCAACCATCGCCTGACGCGGGAGGCGCGCTTGCGCGGATCCCGCCGGACGTCCCGGCGCGTGAGGCGCGACACGAACAGGAAGACGGGGAACGAGACGATGAGCGAGGCGACCGCCCATCTGATTCGCAATGTTGACCACGTCAGGTGGTCGGGTGCGGCCGCATCTGGAAACGCCCGGTCGATGAGCTCGAAGATCAATGCGCCCAGATTGAACGCGGCGACGTACAGCGTGCTGAACAGCACGAGATACAGGAACGCCTCTCTCGGCGAGAGGTACGCCCGGGGCCGTGGAACCGGAATGGGAAAGTCAACTTCGGCGAATCCAGCGAGGGCGCCCTTGACCTGGTGCGCCTCCCACCCGGCGCGTTCGAGAACGTCAGCCACGGTGCTGCGTGATGTGCCGCGGGACAACGCGTCCCTGACAAAAACGTTGAGTTCTTCGTCGATTGCCACGATGCCCTCCTGCCCCGCACGGGGCGCGTCATTCAGAGGGTACGGCGGCCGCCAGGGTGAAGTCCTGTAGGCGTTCTGAAGAAGACTGAGAAACGCTGTCTGCAACTGCAGCCGGCGTCGATTTGACCCTCGGGAAGCGCCACAGGTCGTCCTCTTGCCAACTGTCTCACTGTCTGATACAGTAATCCATATGATTCGCATCGACGTCACGAGCGCCCGTCCGCTCGAGGACCAGATCGCCGCGGCGCTGCGGCAGGCGCTCGCCCAAGGCGAGATCGGACCTGGCGACGAGCTGCCTTCGGTCCGGCAGCTCGCGGGCGACCTTGGAGTGCATTGGAATACGGTCGCGCGCGCGTACCGCCGACTGGCCGACGAACGGCTGCTCATCGTCCGCCGCGGCCGCAGCGTCGTCGCCCGAGAGCCGTCGGGACAGCCGTCGCGAGTCGCGCGAACAGGCCTGCGCGAGCAGCTCAACGAAGCAATTGCCGCCGCCGTCCTCGGCGGCATCTCCAGCGATGAAATCGGACGTATCTTTCAGGAGGCGCTCGCCCGTTTCGGGGAGCGACGACGGTCATGACGGCACAGCAGGTTCTGCAGATCGCAGTCGCGTGCATCGCGACAGCCACACCGTGGCTGGTCGCGCGCATCGCACTGTCCGTGGCCTCCCGCCACGCAATGAGCGTGGGAGCGGCCTTCCCTCCCCCGCGAGCCATGCACATCTTGACGCGCGCGACGCTGGTCGCCCTCCCGCTGGCCGCGACGGCGGGGTGGTTCCTGACGCCGCCGTCGCTGCTCATGGGCGCGGTGGACGTTGCGGCCTTTTTCGTCCTGTCGATCCTGGGACTGCGGGCGCTGTCCGAGATCGATTCCGCGTCACGACCCGCGCGCGACGTGCAGGCCTCCGAGAGGGCCGCCAGCCTGCGGCCGCGACGGTTGAGGGACTACGTGCCGTTGGCCTGGCACGCCGTGCCGTTCGTCGCGTGCGTCAGCGGACTCGCGTTGCTGGCGTGGCGACTCGAGTCGGTGTCGTCCAGCCGGCTGTTCGTGCCGGTGAGCTTCATCCTGGCAGCGCCCGTGTTCCTGTGGCTCTACGAAGTGTGGATGCGATCGGAAATCTCTGGAGCCGGATCTGTCGACGTCGATCACCGCCACGCCGACCAGCGACGACGGCAGAGGATCCGTCAAATCCTGGTGGTCGAAACGATTCTGATCGTGGGACTGGTTGGAATTGGTCACGCCCTGCTCGGACTCGACTGGAAGGCGCCCGGCATCCGCGTCGTGCTCGGTACCACCGGCGGTGCCCTGCTCGCGATTACCGGATGCGCGTTCGCGCTCTCCTCCGAGCTCAACCGGCGCCGCTATCGCGACGCCGGATCGGCCTCTCAGGCTTCGCGCTGATTCTTGATGCGGGCCCGGCGGTGGGCGGTAATCGCCGAGAGGATGTGACAGATCCAGCCGAGCGTCCCGCCCGACCCGATCCAGAGGCCGGGCGTGACGATCAGCCAGAAAATCCCGCGCAGGAAATCGCCGTTGTAGAACTGCCCGACGCCCGGAACGAGGAGGCTCAGAACCGCCGCCGTACCGGCATTCCGGGTCCGCATGGCGTTCCCTGCCAGCTCCGCTACTTCTTCCGTGGGTCGTCCTTCGGATCGACGTACGTGATCTCGAACGGACCCATGCCGGAGATCATGAGCGTCGTCGCGCCTTTCGCTTTCACGAAGTGGTTCGTCTTCGCGGGCATCGAGCCGAATCCGCCGACCTCGAGCGCCTTCATCGACGCTTCGGTGTACGTGTCACCCATGCCGACCAGGAGCGCGCCCGAAACGACGATGATGTCCTCGGCGGTGGGATGCCAGTGGGGCCGCACAATGTAGCCGTCCCCGAACTTGACCGCGATCGTGAACGGGCCGGGCTTGGCAGGGTCCCCGCTCATCACGGCAAGCTGCCCGCCGGGAGGCAGTCCGGGCGGCGCGGGCCCCCACTTCATGTCGGCGGGATTCACCATGACGTGCCCTGTCGGCGTCTGGGCGCTCGAGCTTGCCTGCACGGCCGCCAGACCAAAGATCATCGCCACGCCGGCGACGGAAGCCGCTACGTTGATTCGCATGAGTACCTCCAGGAAGTCCCAAACGAGCTGGGTCCGATCGATCTTACTCCCACCGCAGAGGCGACGACGGACTAGCGATTGGGGGTGATCGGGGATCGAGACTCATCTCGCCAGATGCGCCACGAGGTCCAAAGAAAGCTGGCGACGGCGCCTAACAGGAGGACGACCAGCCATATCGGGGTCGGAGCGTCCAGGGCGACGCACAGATCCTTCGCGCCGCCGGCAAGCGCGATTCCGGCCAGCGGCAGAAGCGGAGGCCAGCGGCTTCCGCGGGGATCCCGGCGACGGTACCGCAGGCCGACGACGAGCAGCGCGACCCCGGCGACGAGGGCCTGGCTGCCCTGCACCCAGAGATAGGCCGCATGGCCGGCGAGCAGCAGGGTGAGGACCTGGGACGCGAGGGCGAGAATGAGAATTGCCCAGGGCCGCATGCGATCTGGATACGGTTTCCTCCGGCCGGTGTCAAACGACATCTGAGGTGTCGTCATGCGAGCTACTCTGACCGTCGTCGTCGCCATCGCTCTACGCCAGCGAGGGACGGTACGACGAGGCTGAAGTCATGCTGGCCCATGCCTCCGCGCTCATCGATGACGCACGGACGCCGCACGGGTTGACCCCAGGTGTTCGCCCTTACTGATATCGCCTCTCACCGATTGTCTGATTGAGAAGGCCCTCCCGTCCCGCGGTCGCACTCCGGCGTCCAAAGGCCATTCCGGCAGCACGCCCGCTGCCCGTGATTGAAGGGATGGTCCTATGTACCGGCTTGTCCTCTTCGCCCTCGCGTTAGCGCTCTCGGCATCGCCCGCTGCTGGTCAGACATCGACGCAGCCGCCAGCGCGGCCGGTCGCGCCTCAACCGGCCACACCGGTTCCGACTCAGGCGCCCTTTTCTGCCGACGCGAGAATTGCGTTCATCAACCTGCAATTCGTCTTCGGCGAATCCGCGCTCGGCAAGCAAGGCAACGATCGATTGCGCGTCTTCAGTGACAAGGTCTTTGCCGGCCTCGCCGCCCGGGAGAAGGAAATCACCGGCCTGCGGGAAAAGATCAAGTCGCAGACGGGTCTGATCGACGAGAGCCTGCTGAAGAACTGGACCAACGACCTGCAGCGCCTCCAGCGAGAAGCGCAGTTCGCGCAACAGGAAGCCCAGGTGCAGAGCGAGCACCTGCAACAGGAAGTGTTTGCCGAATTCGAAAAGCGCGTTCTCCCCGTGCTGACGGCTCTCCGCACTGAAAAACGGCTGCACGCGATCCTCTCCGTGCAGAGTGAGGGCGGCGGAATGACGCTCCTGTCGTTCGACCCGGGGCTGGATGTCTCGTCCGAGGTCGTCAAGCGGCTCGATGCGGCAAAGTAGCGGAGACTCAAACATTCTAGAATGGATCCATGACGCTTCTCACGATTCGCGCCGCCGCTGAACGACTCGGCGTCGGCTACTCGACGGTCAAACGCTGGGTCCACAGCGGACGGGTGAGGACGACGCGGACGGAAGGCGGCCACCACCGCGTGGCCGAGACGGAGATCGATCGCCTTATCGCGCGACAGCAGCCAGGGTCGCGGCGCAAGTCCGGCCCGAGTGATGCCGACGAGACGCTGGCCGGCCTCAGCGCGCGCAACCGTCTGCGGGGATTCGTGGAAGAAGTGCGCGTCGATGGCCTGCTCGCGCAAGTCCGGCTTCGCGTCGGCGATCAGACGCTGACGTCCGTCATCACGGCCGACGCCGTTCAGGCCCTGGGGTTGAGGCGGGGCGACGATGCGCTGGCGATCATCAAGTCGACGGAGGTCATGATCGCGAAAGATGTAGGCCGGCCCTTTAGGGCCGGCTCGCGGCGGGGCTGAAGCCCCGCCCTACATCTGATCCCGGCTCCCCGAACTGAACGTCCAGCACGCGAAAGGTCGTCGGATACCTGCCAAAGCGAAACACGACCCGCCGCCGGCGCGCGATGAGCAACCCACCGACGCGCTCGTAGTCTTCCCAGAAGTGCGAAGCGCAGGCCCACGTGCCCACGACCTCGGCCACATAGTCGTGGCGGACGATCCGGCCATCGGCGCCGAAATGGACCTGCTGCCGCCGCGAATGGGTGTGCACGTCCGGCGGGAAGACGACGTCGATGCCTTCGGGGATGCCGCGCCTCGCCAGCACGCGCACGAGCCGCGCCTCGTCGAGCGTGAACGGAAGGACGTGATAGTGCCAGAGGGCGTATCCGAAGAAATAAAGCCCGTCGAGCGGTGACCAGCGGCGGTACTTCGCCAGACGGGAAAATGTGCGCCGATGGTCGACGCTTCGGAGAGGCGCCTCACGCCCCTCGATCTCCTCGATGCTGACACTGCCGTCGGCGAACCGCCCGCGGTGACGATCGTCCGGATAACCGTGGAAGATCGTGATGCGCTCGTGCGGACGAATCTCGAACTCGCGCGGCGCTGGAAAGGTGTCGCCGTACCCCTTGAGGCTCAACAGCGCGCCAGCCGCGCGGCGAAACGGCAGCCGAATGGATACGGTCTCCTGCCACAACGGCCGTCCGCCGTGGGCCGCGATCGCGCGCTCCACCAGCGCGATCGCATCAGGCGTCCATCCGGCAAAGGCGTCCAAGATTCGTAAACGTACTCTAAGATTGGCGCCGGCTTTTGATGGGCGCGCATTTCACCCCCGCGCTATTCAAGTTTCTCCGCGACCTGAAACGACACAACGATCGCGAGTGGTTTGCCGCCAGCCGCGACCGCTATGTCGCCGACGTCGAAGGACCGATACTGCAGTTCATCGGCGATTTGGGTGTGCCAGTTCATGGGTCCTGGTCAGCTCCTTCGAGACCGGCGTGCAGATATGTGGGTAATCACTATATACGAACGACGGACGAAATGGTTGGCCGGCCCGCCCGGCGCCGCGGACCGGCTCGCCGGAATTCGAGGCACGGCGCGCGGTCATGTCCCATCCTGAACCAGAAAAAGACGCGAACGGCGCCGCCGATGTCGCAAGCGGTCGGCGGCGGTATTGATTGTCGTCCTTCACGAAGCTACGTTGGCTTCATGGCCAAACTCCTGACGCAACTCCCCTTCATGATCGCGCTCGCCACCACGACGGCCTCCGGAATCGGTCAGCGGCCCGCCGCCGACGCGGACTGGAAGGCGTCCCTGCTCGCGGCCCGGGAAGCCGCGTGGCGACACTACTACGGAGATTCCGACAAGCTGGCGGCGATGCTGCCGAACGACTTCATCGCCATGGGCCTCGGCGGCAGGTGGGGCAACAAGACCGAGACGGTGGCGAGCTCGCGCGCGGACATCGCAGCCGGCACCAGCATCGCGTCGTTGAAGTTTCCGGAAACCAGGATTCAGCGCTACGGCGACGCCGCCATCATCTACACGACGTTCGAGATGGTCCTGTCGAAGAACGGCCAACAGCAACCGCCGATCGTGGGACGCGGGACGGAAATCTTCAGGTGGGACGGCGCCCAGTGGCTCCATCCCGGCTGGCACCTCGATTCCGGACGGTGAGAGACGTCTTCACACGTAGCTCAGCCACCGGCTCCGCCGCCTCGCCTTCAAGTCCGCATACCAGCGGCATGGAAAGTACAGCAGCACGACGTCGACGACGAACACGACGTACAGCAGCCAGAGAGGCCAGTGATCGGCCTGCGGCATGTCCACGTACGGCGCGGTGGCATATGGCCCGGCGTTCGCACTGCCAGTGCGGAGCAGATTGACCAGCAGAGCCGTGACGTGAATCGTCGGGATGTGAAGCAGGTAGTAGAACATCGGCACGCGCCCGAAGGTGCCCACCACGTCCGCGATCCACCCGCGCGAGCGCTCGACCAGCGGCAGCACCGCGATCGTCGGCCCAAGCGTCATCAAGAGGAACAGCGGGCTCGCGGGGTATTTGGAGGCGCTCAACAGACGAAAGAGTCCGGGCGTGGTCTCGCCTGCTGACGGCGAGAGCCAGTCAATGACCACCGTGAAGACGACGAACAGCGCCGTTGCGGTCAGGCCGATCCTCAGGCACAGCCGGCGCCGGTCGCCAGACGCGCGCAGCAGGATCGCGCCGAAGCCGTGCCCGGCGGCCATCACGCCAATCCACGGCACGATCGTGTAGAGCACGGTCATCCCGAGCCAGCCATCCGATCCCGCCGGATAGACGAACTCCCAGATCGGTCCCACGAACGCTCGAACCGATGCCGGCAGTGCGCGAGGAAAGAAGGAGAACGTTTGCTGGAAAAGAATGATCAGGAGCCCGGCGATGCCGACCGTTCGTGGACTGAGGCGCACGAACGCCGCGAGGAGCACCATGCACCATCCCGTCATCCAGATGACGCCGGCGAGCACGAACTGTGAATAGTCGACATTGAACGTCCAGGAGAAGCGGATCACCGTGAGCTCGAGCAGGACGAGCAGCAGCCCGCGAACAACGAGGTACCGCGCGAGCGTGCCGGTGTCGCCGAGCTTGCGCCCATGCAGAAACGCGGCCGTCCCGGCAAAGAAGACAAATGCCGGCGCGCAGAAGTGAGTGACCCAGCGTGTGAAGAAGATGGCCGCGGTCGGTCCGCCGGCCGGCACGCCCGAGTAGACGCGGACGTGGTCGATGGCCATCAGGATCATCACCACGCCGCGGATGATGTCGAGTGACGCCAGCCGGTGGCCTGGCGTCAGGCCACTCTCAACTTTTCCTGGACGGGTCATCGCCGGCCTCCGCGACACCACGATCGAGTCGACGACCGGTTCGCGCAACGACAACGACGCGAGCGGCGCCCGGCGTGCCGGGAACGGTCGCTGTGGACTGAAAAGCACGTGTAACTTGGAACTCAGAACTGAGAACTTAGAGCACGTTGCGAAATCGGATGTAGGGCGGGGCTTCAGCCCCGCCAACGCGCCGGCCCTGAAGGGCCGGCCTACATTTCGCAACGCTCTCTTAGAACTGGATTAATAGATCAAGTTCTGAGTTCTAAGTTCTCAGTTCTAAGTTGCACGTGCTTTTCACTCAATGGTGAATGCCAGATACATCAGCGCGCCGCGGCGCTCGAGATGAAGGACGACCGGATCGCCGGTTTTCAATCCGTCCAGCGCGGTGCGCAGTTCAGCGAGTCCCGACACCCGCGTCCGATTGACGGAAAACACCACATCCCCGATTTCGAGCCCGCCCTCCCGCGCGTCGATCGCCCCGGCGACCGTGGACACGACGACGACACCGGAATCGACGCGAAGCACGGGCACGATCCGCGCCAGCCGCTGGTCGAGCGTCACGCCGAGAATGCCCAATCGCTGCACGAGGTTGTCGCGAGGATCGGCCCGCTCCGACAGGCTGCCGAAGGGATCGCGTCGCTCGGCGATCGGGACCGGCACGTTCAGCGTCTTGCCCTCGCGGAGAATCGAGAGTGACGCGACGTCGCCCGCGCGGCGATAGATGCCGACGTGCAGTTGGCGGCCGTTCTCCATGGGCTTGTCGTCGAGGGTGAGCACGAGATCACCGGGCCGGAGCCCGGCGGCCGCCGCGGGGCCGCCTGGCGTGACATCGGCCAGGACGACGCCATGGTCGCGCGCCAGATTCAAACCCGTCGCGAGCGTCGGGGTGATCGTTTGCGCCCGAATCCCGATCTCACCGCGCCGGACTCGCCCGAGCGTTCGGATCTGCTCGTAGACCGTCCGGACGATGTTGCTCGGCGCGGCAAACCCGACCCCTTCGTAGCTGCCGGTCTTCGACATGATCAACGTGTTGATGCCCACCAGCCGTCCGCGCACGTCGACCAGCGCGCCGCCGCTGCTGCCCGGATGGATCGACGCGTCGGTCTGCACATAAATCATCGGCGACTCGGGCTCGAGCTGCCGCGCAACCGCGCTCACCACGCCGAGTGACACCGAGTTGTTGAACCCCAGCGGGCTGCCCAGCGCGAGCACGATCTGGCCGGCCTTCAGCTCATCGGAGTCGCCGAACGCGACCGCCGGCAGGTTCCGCTGATCAACGCGGATCACCGCCAGGTCGGTTTCGAGGTCGATCCCGACAATCTCACCGGTCACGCTGCGGCTGCGGGCCGCCAGGATGGACTGTCCCGTTGCCGCGATCGGCAGATCGATCCGCAGCCTCCGCGCGCCAGCGACGACGTGAGCGTTCGTCACGATGTAGCCCTCTGGATCGACGATGACGCCCGATCCGGACGCGCGCTGCATCGTCACCAAATCGGCGGAGCGCGGGACCACGCCATCACCGGGGGTGTACGACATCGTGAAGATCTCGACCACCGAGGCGCCGACGAGCCGAGCGGTGGTCTCGAGTGACGCGCTCAGGTCTGCCGCGGTTGTCGTCGCGCGAGGCGGCGTCTGCGCGCGCGCGTCGGACGCCGCCAGGGTGACGCCGACGGCAGCCGTGACCCTCAGAATCCGTGCCGATAGACTTCGTGACATCTCGTGTCCTCTTCTGGAAGTCAAGCATAGGCCAGACCGGTTTCGCATCCGTGCGAGACGAATACCGAAGGCGATGCGCCAGCCCTCCGGAAGTGTCCGGGTCGCGTGATACTGTCCTGGGTCGATGAATACGGCCTTCCCTACCTTGTCCATGACGTCCAGCGCCTGGCTACGGCGCTCATTGCTCCTCAGCGCGCTTCTCGCGACCATCAATATTGGAAGCGCGTCGGCCCAGACGATCTCGGTGAAAAACGTGGCGCCAGACGCCGGCCTCGAGGTGACACTCGGCCAAGCCACAGCCTCCGGCAAGGCCGACGCGACCGGCGTGGCGTCGGTCACCCTGAATGCGCTCGAGGGTGGCACAACGGCGGCCGAGATGGTCGTGGTCGTCCATGTCGATGCCTGCGGAACGAACTGGCGCGTCGTCCTCGTCGAACGCACCAGCGAGGCGCCGCCTCCTGTCGCCGGGTGCACACGGCGGGAGATCCAGGGCGCGTTCGTGTTGCGAAGAATGACGTCGCTCGGCATCGACGTCAGCGGAACGTCACCCAACCTGCTGATCAGGCAAGGACCATTGCCCGCCAGTTGGGTGACGGGCGAAAACGTGACCGAACGGACCGGATTCGAGCCGCCAACTGGTCTGATTGTCTTCGGAGGTGGCGGGCTCGTCCGGTTCAAGGACGCCGTGCTGCTGTTCTGCGGCAACGTCTCCCAGTGCACCGGCAAGTCGTCCCGGCCGGGATTCGAAGGTGGCGTCGTGTTCTGGATCACGCCGTACGTCGGTGCCGTGGCGACGTACAAGAAGGCCGCTGAGGTCAAGGCTGACGGCAGCGGCAATCAGTTTCGTTTCGAGAGCGGTCTCGATGCGGAAGTCCTCTCGATCGCCGGTGCGGTCGGCGGGCCGGTGGGCCGCGTCAGGCTGTACGGCCAGGTCGGCCTCAACTATCACCGCGCCCAGTTCAGCACGACGCAGACGACCGAGCCCAGGACCGTGACGGTCGACGGCGCGCCAGTCGTTCTCGCCGGAGGGACGCAGACCCTCGAGTTCCAGACGACGGGATGGGGCTGGCTGTTTGGCGGCGGCGCGGAAATCTGGATCACGACGCCGCTGGCGATTTACACCGACATCACCTGGGCCGGTCTCAAGGGCGACGATCGCAACGGCGGTGAACCGATCATCGACGAACGCGTGACGTCGATCATGGCCGGCATTCGCTTCCGGCTGGGCCGATTGGGACGGTAGGGCGCTCAGCGGTCGCGCTGAGCCGCGGCGGCGACCGACACCAGCTCGATATCGAACACGAGCGAGGCATACGGCGGAAGCGGACCGTTTCGTGCCGCGCCGTATGCGAGCGACGGCGGGATGACCAGGCGCCTCAAACCACCGACGCGCATGCCGGGCACGCCGCGTTCCCAACCGGCGATGACGCCGCCCGAACCCAGTGTGAACGTCAGGGGTGTCCCACCGACGGACGAGTCGAACACGGCGCCCTTCTCCTCGGGCTGCGACGGATCGTGCAGCCACCCCGTGTAGTTCACGGAGATGACCTTGCCGGTGGTCGCTTCGTCACCGCCGCCAAGTCGTACGTCGGTCTGATTGTAGGCCGGCGTTCTGGTCGGCGTCGCCGAGCCGACGCACCCTGCCGCGCCCGCGAACGCGATCGCGAGGGAAGCAAGCGTGAGACCGCGAATTCGTCGAGACATCGAAGGAAGTCCACTATACCGCACAGATCATTTCCGGATCCGTTTCGTCTTCGAGGACTCGTGTTCGGACCAGACGCGAAACGGAAGCGAGGCCGAGCCGATGCGGATCACGTCGCCGTCCTTCAGCGGCCGCGGCGTGGTAATCCGCGTGCGTCCGATGAACGTGCCGTTGGTGCTGGCCAGATCTTCGAGGACGGCCTCGTCGGTGTCGCGCGTCACGCGGATGCGTGCGTGACGCCGCGAGACGCCTTCCAGATCCAGCCAGATATCCGAGCGGGGATCCCGGCCGATCACGGTGGCGCCTTCCGGAAGCATGACCGCGCGGCCGTCCACGCTGAGCCAGAATCGCGACGCCTGGTCCGGATCGGATCGCCGATCGACCTCGCGGGCGGCCACCGAGAACGCGTACCCGATGCGGTGCACGGTCCGGATGAGCCGCGGCTCGGAGGCCGGATCCGAAAGCGCGCGGCGGATTTCGCCAATCAGCACGGCGAGATTCGCGTCGACCACGTGCGTGTCGGGCCAGAGCCGGGCCTGAAGCTCGCTCTTCGGGACGACGTTCGGGCGGTGCTCGAGCAGCGCGCAGAGCAGGTCAAACGCCTTGACGGACAGATGGACTTCGCCGCCACCGGCCAGGAGCTGCCGCCGGTCGGAGTCGAGGGTGAAGTCGCGAAAGCGCAGTTTCATCGAAGAATGCCGGCCCTGCGCCCGCCTTCGCGCCAAGCGCTTCGGCGGGCAAGCTGCTTAGGGAAATCCTGCGAATCCTTTAAGACTCTACCGCACTGATTGAGGACAGAGTGTGGCCATGCCGCACAGGCTCCCGGCCAGCGATTTGATCGATGCGGTCCTCGACAACATGCGCCAGAACCTCGAGCATCTCAGATACTCCAGCCTGGCGCCGAGCCGGTACGTCGTCTATGTCCACCCGAATGAACATGCGCGTCTCGCCGGCATCCTGCCGCGCCTGCAGGCCGAGACGATCCGGGCGCTTGACGAAGAGCTTCGCCGGCTGAATGGCGGCACGCTCATCAGCCGATCGGTCGGGCGGCTGACCGGGCAGCGGCCTCCGATTCAGAGTGCCGGCCCGGAGTGGCACATCGAGGTCGTCGCCGATCCCGACGGCGAGATCGACGAGGGCACGCTCCTCATCGACTCGGAGCTCGTGCTGCCCGCGCAGCCGGAGCTGGGTGTTGGAGAGCGCACGCGGCGGATCACGACCACTGTGTCGCAGCAACGCACGACGTCGCGTGAACAGACAGTCAGCCAGGAACGCTCGCCGGCCGCCCCGATCGTCTTCGCTCGCCTCTCCTATGAAGACCGAGGCGGCCTTCATACTCATGAAGTCGTCAAGGACTCGATCACGATCGGCCGAGGCGGCGTCACGTATCCCGTGGATATCCGGGTCTCCTCGTCCGAGGACGTCTCGCGCGAGCACGCACGCATCCGGCGCGACCCGAAGACGGGCCGTTTCTTCCTGATCGATCTCAGTCTCCTGGGCACGACCCTCGACGGCCGGCACGTCCCGCGTGGGTACGACACGAGCGACGACGGCAAGCGGGAGAACGGCACCGAGACTCCCCTGCCGGATCGCGGGCGAATCGGCCTCGCGGACATGCTCTACCTGGATTTCGAGCGGGTGCGCTGATGACCCTGCTGCTCTGGACTCGTTATGCGTTTCTTATTGCCCTGGCCGGCGTCGTGGTGCTCTTCGTATGGGCCGAGCTTCGATCGGACGAGTAGCTGAGACGCGATGATCGAGTCCCGCAGCACGCCTCCGCGCCTTCAGCCCGGCCAGGACCGCGCGCCGGCGTCCGCTGGTTGGCAGGCTGCTGGCCGGACGGATACCGGGTTGGTCCGGCGCGTGAACGAAGACCGGTTTCACATCGACGAAGGACGCGGTGTGGTGATGGTGATCGACGGCCTGGGCGGACAGGCCGCCGGCGGCAAGGCGGCCGACACCGCGCTCTCGATGCTCCGCACCCGCCTCGAACGGCAGACCGGGCCGATCGCCGAACGCATTCGCGAGGCGATCACGATTGCCAACAACGAAATCCACCGGTTGGCCGCGACGCGCGCGGAGTGGCACGGCATGGCGTGCGTCCTGACGGTCGCCGTCATCGAGAACGGACGCGCGGTCATCGGCCACGTCGGCGACACGCGGCTCTACAAGCTGCGAGCGAACGGCCCCGCCAAGCCCGCCAAGATCGAGAAGGTCACGCGCGACCACTCACCGGTCGGCGAGCGCGAGGATGCGCTGGAACTCTCGGAGTCCGAGGCGATGCGCCACCCGCGTCGGAACGAGGTGTACCGGGATGTCGGATCGGAGCGTCATGAGCCCTACGACCCGGATTTCGTCGACATCTGCGAGGTGACGTTCGAGTCCGACGCCTCGCTCCTCGTCTGCAGCGACGGCCTGACGGATGCGGTGTCGTCCGGGGCCATCACGCAGATCGTCCAGCGGTTTGCCGGCGACCCGCGCCAGGTCGTGCAGGGGCTCGTGGAGGCGGCCAACGCGGCCGGGGGGAAAGACAACGTCACCGTCGTATATGTGGAGAGAGAACAATTTGCTGCCGACACGCGGGAAACCCGGCCGAACGGGCGGCGCGGTTTCCGGAGGCTGCTCGCGGGCGCCGTGCTCGTCGCTCTTGCCGTGACCGTGGTGATTACGCGTGCGTCGAGCGGCCGGCCGCTGCCGGCCCTGGTCGGCCCGCTCCTGGACAGCCTCAGCTCCGAGGCCGTGCTGACCGTGCGGCCGAACGAGTCCATTGCCGCGGCGATCGCGCGCGCCGCGGCCGGCGCGGAGGTGATCGTCGAGCCGGGAGAGTACCGTGAGCGTCTCACCCTTCGCGACGGCATCCGGGTCGTGAGTCGCGTGCCCAGGGGGGCGACGATTCGATTGCCGAGCGCGGCCGCCGAAGGCGAAGCGGCCGTCGTCGCTACCGGTCCTATGACTGCTGAACTCGTCGGCTTTCGCATTGTCGGCGACGCCGCCACGTCACTGGGCACGGGGATCCTCATTCGCGACGCCGCGATCTCCGTGATCAACTGCGAAATCACGGGCGCGGCCAGGACGGCCCTGGAGATCAGCGGCGCTCACGCGCTGGTCATTGGCAGCGACATCCACGACAACCCCGGCATGGCGCTATTGGTCAAAGCTGATGCGACACCGCGCGTGACGCACAACGTGTTTGCGCGCAACGGCGTGTCGACGCGCGCGGCGACGCCGGTGTCCATCGAGCGCGGCGCGCACCCCACCCTCACCGGCAACGTCTTCGAAGGCGTGGCGATGCGACTGATCGCGAGCGACGACTCCATTCGAGGGGCGATCGAGCGAAACAACTGGTTCGTCCCCGCGCGCCGGTCCGAGCCGGCGGCCGCGCCAGACGGGCGGAATCGATGAAAACCGGCGTCTTCAATCGCATCGGACCGTACGAGATCGAGCGGGAGATCGGCCGCGGCGGCATGGCCGTGGTGTTTCTGGCCCGCGATACGCGATCGAATCTCGACGTCGCGCTGAAGCAGGTGCCGGTCGGCCTCGATCGCGAGACCCGCGAGGTCTTCGAGGCCGAACAGTGGGGCGCGCGGCTGCAGGAGCAGTTCTCCGCGGTGAGTCCGCTCGTCCCGAAGGTCTACGAGCGGCGAACGATTGGCGACCACTTCTACGTCGCGATGGAGTACGTCGACGGCGAGAACCTGTCGGATACCATCGGGCGCGGGCCCGTGCCGGTCGCGCGCGCGGTCAGCATCGCGATGGAGCTCGCGCGCTTTCTCGACGCCGCGCACCGGTTCGAGGTGACGCTCGGCGATCGCAACCTGCGCGCGCTGCTCCACGGCGACCTGAAGCCGAAGAACGTTCGGATCACCCCAGGCGATCGCGTCAAGGTGCTCGACTTCGGCATCGCGAAGGCGCTGTCGATGACCCGCCGGGTCACGCGCAACGACTTCGGCAGCATCGCGTATCTCTCGCCCGAGCGGCTCGAGAGCGGGGAGATCGACGAGGCGTCCGACCTCTGGGCGATCGGCGTCCTGCTCTACGAGATGCTCAGCGGCACGCCGCCGTTTCGAGGGATCGATACGCGTCGCATCGAGGATCGGATCAAGTCGAAGTGTCCGCCGGCTCCGCTCGAGGGGGACTGTCCGCCGGCGTTGCAGGCGGTCGTCGCGAAGGTGCTCGCTCCGGATCTCTCGGCGCGCTACCCGACCGCGGCGGCGATCATCGAGGACCTGTCGCGGTTCACCGCTGGCGAAGGGACCGCGGCCGAGCGCGACGGCTTCTCGCTCGCGGTGACGGTGACGGATGAAGCGCCGACGCGGCCCACACGTCCGCCGGCTGACGCGCCCGAGCCCGTGACGACGCCAATCGTCGACGAGGGGAGCACGCGCAGAACGAAGCTTGGCCCCGATCAGGCGGCCGCTGCCCGCGCGTCGCGGCGGTCGCCCTGGTTCAGGCGGGTCGCCGGCGTCGGACTGATCCTGGCGATGACGACCACCGCCTGTCACGAAAGCTATATCCGGGCGCAAGCCAACCGTGTCGCGGGTACCGTGCCGATCCAGGACTTCGATGGGTTGACGGCCGCGTGGGATCACCGCGACGCGCTCTTTCGCAAAAGCTGGCTCGGCGGCGCCGGCGTCGGCGAGCTCGAGCGGGCCCTCGTCCAGCACACGGCGATCCTGGCCGAACGCGTGATCGAGAACTACCGCCTGCCCCGGCCGACGGTGCGCGAGGCGCAATGGTCGGTCGCGCGCGCGAACCTGGCGCGCGCCGTCGCGGCCAAGCCGAGGGATAGCCGGCTGCAGGCGGCACTGCGATATTGCGACGGCCATCTGCATCGCATCAACGGCGAAGCGCGGCTGCGGCGCGGCGAGGCGGCGGCCGCGCAGCACGCCTTCACGGAAGCCGTGACCGCGTTCCGGGAGGCCGCGGAGGCGCGCTCCGACTGGGCCGACCCGTTTCTGGGCCTGGCGCGCACATTCATCTACGGCCTCGAGGATCTCGAGCGGGGCGCCGATGCGATGAAGCGCGCGGAACGTCTCGGCTATCCGCTGGGCGACCGCGAAACCGTGCAGCTCGCCGACGGCTATCGCGCGCGCGGGGAGTCCCTCGCGCGAACGGCCACCACGCTCCGCGGCATGACGCAGGAAGAGGAGTACCTCACTCGCGCGACCGAGGCGTATCGCGAGGCGATCAATCTGTATTCCAAGGTCGTCGACTTCGCGAACACCGCCGGGAACATCCGGCGCACGGATCGGCTGCTGAAGCAGGTCGAACTGCGACTCGCGTTCATCAAGGGCGAGAGACTGGCCGGCTTCCCGTGGGACTGACGCGAATCACCGCGACCGAGCGAGGCGGCCGGCGTGCCAGCCGGACGTCACGACGGTTCACCACCGGCGACCTCGTGCTCGTCGTCGCGTCGCTCGTCGCCGCGCTCGCGATCACGCTGGCGTACGCGGGACGGACACGGACGCTCGCGTGGGCGGCGCGCGATCGGGGCCCCGGTCCCACAGCCGTTCTCAACCTCAACAACGTCCAGCACGCCGGGCAATTGGAGCCCGTATTGCGTCAGGCTTTCGAGAGCCAGGCCGACGCTCGATTTGCGGCGCGCGAGCTGTTCCAGTTTCTCGTCGCGCCGCGGGATGACGCCGGAGCCGATGCAAGGCCCGAGCGCAGACGCCTTCCGAATGTCGGCGGTATTCTCCGCATTCAAGTGCCGGCGGAAGCCGTCCAGCGCGATCTCCGGCTCGTCGAATACGAAGAGCGGCTTCGAGCGGCTCGGGGGCGGGCGTTCACAGCTGGACAACCGCTGCCGACAGCGCTGCCGCTCTTCACATCCGCGGACCTCCTCGAGCTGAAACCGCTCTTCAGCGTGCGCGACCTCGACACGTTCAGGCGAACCGTCCTGCTTTGGGCCCTGCTGTACCTCGCGGGCTTTCACCTCGTGTCGGTGGTGTGGCACCGCTGGGAGATCGAGGGCGATCGGCTGCTGCTGGCGGCGGTGCACGTGCTGACCGGCCTTGGCTTTGCCGTGCTGCTCAGCCGATCCGATCCGCTGCGCGACACGCTGCTGTTCGTCCGGTTCGCGCAGGGCGTGCTCGCAGGACTGGTGCTGCTCGCGCTGGCGTCGGCGATTGACTTTCGCAAGAAAGTGTTCGGCGAGCTCAGCTACGTCCCGCTCGCGATCGCCGGCGCGTTGTGCGTGCTGCTGATTGTCTTCGGCGGCGGGCCGGGCGGCAGCGGCGCGAAGGTCAACCTCGGCCCCGTGCAGCCGATCGAAGCCATCCGCCTGCTGCTCGCGCTGTTCCTGGCCGGGTACTTCGCCAGGCGGTGGGAACTGTTGCGCGACATCCGGACCCGGACGCTGCGAGCTGTGACGCTTCCCCGTTTCCTCAACGTGCCGCGTCCCGAATACCTCCTGCCCGTGCTGATCGGCGTGGGTGTCGCCCTCGCGTTTTTCTTCATTCAGAAGGATCTCGGTCCGGCGCTGTTTCTCTCGTTCATCTTTCTGTCGATGTACGCCGTCGCGCGGCGCGGCGTGGCGCTCGCCGTCGTGGGACTCGTCGTGCTCGTGGCGGGTTTCTATGTCGGGTACCAACTCGAGATCTCGCAGACGCTCGCGGACCGCGTCCGGATCTGGCAGTCGCCGTGGGACAACGCCGCGCGCGGAGGCGACCAGGTGGCGCAGGCGCATTGGGCGCTCGCCACCGGCGCGATCTCGGGCACCGGGCTCGGCATCGGCGACACGCGATACGTGCCGGCCGGGCACACCGATCTGGCGATCGCCGCGGTCGGCGAGGAGCTTGGCGCGTTCGGCCTGCTCGTCGTCGCGGTGCTGTACGGCATGATCGTCCGGCGCGGATTCAGAATCGCCCGCAGCGCGCCCAGCGACTATGCGTTCTTTCTGGCGCTGGCGGTCACGATGACGCTGATTGTGCCCGTGCTCGTCATGAGCGCGGGCCTGCTCGGCCTGATTCCCCTCACCGGCGTGGTGACCCCATTCCTCAGTTACGGCGGATCGGCGATGGCGGCCAATCTCGTCGGCATCGGCGTGCTCGCCGCGATTCGAAGCGGGCGCGTTCGCCAAGCGTCCGCGAGCCTCGCCGAAGCTCCTGATCTTAGAGCGGAGGCGGGCACCGATCCGTTCCGCGCGCCGCTGCGCTCGTTAGGAGTCGCGCTGGGCGTCTGCGCCACGGGACTCATCGTGGTCCTCCTCAAGGTGCAGGTCGTTCAGCGCGATGACTATCTCGTCCGGCCGCAACTCGCGGTGCAGGCCGACGGCGGGCGGCGCTATCTCTACAACGCTCGCGTGCTCGACGTCGTCCGGCAGATTCCGCGCGGCTCGATCTTCGACAGGAACGGGCTCGCGCTCGCCAGCAGTGACTCGGCGGTGATCGCGAAGGCCACCGACGCCTACGCCACTCTCGGCGTGCCGGTGAGCCGCGCCTGTCCGAACCGCGATGAACGCTGCTATCCGCTCGGCGGGGTCGCCTTCCATCTCCTCGGTGACGCGCGAAGCCGGACGAACTGGAGCGCGTCCAACACGTCCTACGTCGAGCGCGATCTCGACGATCGGCTGCGCGGATTCGACGATCGCGAGACGACGATCAGGACCACGGGCGCATCGGGAGAAACGATGCTCGCGGTCCGGCGCGATTACCGCGACGTCATCGGGCTCGTCCGGCACCGGTACGAGCCCAACCACCCGGCTGCGAAGGCGATGCTCGCCCGCTCGCGCGACCTCCGGCTCACGATCGACGCGCGACTCCAGCTCAGGGTGGGCGCGATCCTCAGCCGGGCGGCCAAGGCTTCCGCGAGTGGCAAGGCCGCGGCCGTCGTCATCGATGCGGACACCGGCGACATCCTCGCGGCCGTCAGCCATCCGTGGCCGGATCTCGAGTTCCTCGAGGAGAACGCCAGTCAGGATCCCGAGGTGACTGAGGCGGCCGTACTCGACCGCGCGCGGTACGGCCTCTATCCGCCAGGATCGACGTTCAAGATGGTGACGGCGGCGGCCGCGCTCGACGCTGGGGGCGATCGAGGCACGACGCCATTCGCGTGCCGGCGGCTGCCTGATGGCCGAGTTGGCGCCGCGCTGCCCGGCCTCCGGCCGATTCGCGACGATGTGCTCGACAAGACCCCGCACGGCGTGCTCGACATGCACGACGCGCTCGTCGTGTCCTGCAACGCGTACTTCGCGCAGCTGGCGCTCCGGATCGGACGCGAGCGGCTCGTGAGCACGGGGGCGCGCGCGGGAATCGCGATACCGGTGTCACGCGGCGATAGTCTCGACGTCCTCGCGCACGCCGGCTACGGTCAAGGACCGGTCCTCACAAGTCCGCTCAGATTGGCGCGTGTCGCGGCTGCACTCGGCACCGATGGCGTCCTGCGCGGGCCACGGATCGACACGGCCGCCGCCAGGCCGGAAAAGCCCGAAAAGGAAGACCGGCTGCTCGGGGCCGATTCCTCGCGTCTGCTCGCACGTGCGCTGAGAGACGCAGTGCTCAGCGGCACGGGACGGCAACTGCGTGCGCATGCGGGTCGCATTGCCGGTAAGACGGGGACCGCACAGGTGGCCGGGTTGCCGTCGCACGCATGGTTCGCGGGATTCGCGCCGTACGGTGCCGCGACCAGGCGCATCGCCTTCGCCGTCATTTTGGAGAACGCGGGCTACGGCGGCGCAAGCGCCGCGGCCGCGGCGGGCGACATCGTCTCGGCCGCCTCATCGCTTCAGCTCGTCAGGGGGCAGTGACGGCATGGACATCCTCCGCAAGGCGCAACACCTCGAAACCCGAATCGCGCGGGCGTTCGATCGCGCGGCCCAGCGCGTCAGCGGGTCCAGCGGATCCGAACCCTTACAGCCGCTCGAGATCGTGCATCGCATCCTCGAGATCGTGGACAGCCACGTCGAGCCGGCGGGCCGAGGGCGGCGGATGTTTCCGTTCAATCGGATCCGCGTCACGCTGCTCGCGGTGACCCGGCACGAGCGCGCGCGGCTGGAGGCGGTCATCAACAGCCAGGTCTCGCTGCATCAGCGGATGGTTACTCGGCTGCGCGCCGCCGGCTGCGACACGACCGACCTCTCCGTGGCCGTCGTCTTTGCGGCGATCCGCACCGACGGCTGGATGCACTCACAGTTTCATGTCGAGTTCGATCGGGTCGCGCACACGACCCGTGGCAAGTCGGCAACTGACCCGAACGGTCCCGGCGTCGAGCTCGTGGTCACCCGAGGCGCGGCCGAGAAACGGACGTACGCGCTGCGATCGGCGCGCATCGATCTCGGCCGCCGGGCCGAAGTGCGCAACGACCGCCAGCGCCTGATCCGGACCAATCACGTGGCCTTCCTTGACGATCAGGATGCGGTCAATCAAAGCGTCTCGCGCTGCCACGCGCACATCGCCTACGACCCTTCCGCATCCGGCTACAGGATTCACGACGACGGCAGCGCGCATGGCACGGCCGTGTTGAGAAGCGGCCGATCGATTGACGTCTCGCGCGGCTCACGCGGCGTCCGGCTGCTGTCGGGGGACGAGGTCCTGCTGGGCGAGGCGCGGATCAGAATCAGAATCTCCGGAGACAGATGATCGTCGGATAGACTCCTCCCGGCGCCCATGGCCGCGGCGGACACGACGGACCCACGAATTGCGCTCGTCGGTGGCGGACCGGCTTCGCTGGTCGCCGCGATCGGCCTCGCGCGCCGCGGGATCCGGACGTCGGTCTTCGAGCGCGACGCGCATCCGGAAATCGCTCCCAGATTCAATCCGGACCGCTCGTACACGATCGACATCTCGGGCCACGGATTGAAGGCCCTCCGCCACATCGACGCCTGCCGTACTTCGACGACCGGATGCTGCAGCTCAAAGGTCTCAAGATTCCGGGCGGCCGGACGGAGGAATGGACCCTGCCCGGCTGGACCGGTTCTCGCGGCGACATCCTTCGATCCCTCACCGCGCTGGCGGACGAACGGTATCGAGATTGGATCTCCGTCGCTTACGAGCGCCGGGTGGATGCGGTGGATGTTGAAACTGGCGTGCTGACGTGCGCGTCGAAGTCAGGTGCAGACATATCCAGTCCGTTCGATGTCATCATCGGTGGCGACGGCGCGGTCTGTCGTGCGCAGGGCGATGCAGGAACAGCTGCCCGGCTTCACCGTCGAGACGGGATTGTTTCCCAACTATTGCACGATGATCGAGCTCGATCGCGTGGGCGACGACATGGACAAGAACTATCTGCACGGCTTGTCCATTCGTCCGTTCTGCGTCGCCGGCGCGATCAAAGGCGATGGACCGTCGGCCCGTCCGCGATGGTTCTGCGCCGTGGGGAGGAGGACCCATCAGACGTTCTCATCGGCGGACGAGGCGCGACGGTTTTTTCGGACCCGCGCGCCGCGCGTCCTCGAGCTTGCCAGCGACGAGAAGATCGCGGCGTACGCGCAGCGCACCTGCTATCACATCGGCAAGACGCTGAGCTGTTCCCAACTCCACGGCGGTAGAGCCGTGCTGCTCGGCGACGCGGTCGCGGCATTTCCTCCCATCGGACAGGGCGTCAACGCTGCCATGGAATCCGCGCTGATGTTGGACCGCTGCATCGGCGACGCCGGCCGTTCCGCCGTTGATCTGCTAGAAGCGGCCCGTCGTTATGACGCGGCATGGAGACCGGAAGCCGAGGCGGTGTCGTGGATGAGCGTGAGAAGCCTGTTCGAGAATCGCTTTCACATGCTTCGCGCGTCGATCACGTCGCAGCTTGGGTTGAGTGTGTTCGATCAGGCCAAGAGCGCGGACGTGCCGTACTCGGCGGTCAAGGCGAAGGCGCAGCGGCTCTGGCCGCTCTGGGCGTAGCCGCGCCGGCTCCGGCCATCGCGAAACCCGGCCGTCTTGCCATAAGATAGGCGCCGCGGCTGGAAGGGAGCCCCCGGGTCCGCGGGAAGAGTGCAACTCACCTTCATGTTCGCCTCGTTCACGCACGTCCTTCGTGCAGCCTGATTGCGGACCCCAGGCGATGCATGGAGGCGCCGTGGACAAGAACCTTCCCGCTCGACCCAATCTCGATCATCTCCGCAAGCAAGCCAAGACGCTGCTCTCGCAGTTGAACGACGGCGCGGCACCAGCCGCCCGGGCGTTCATCGACCACCTCCCCGAAGCGCGCGGCCTGACGCCAGCCGCGGTGCAGGCGGCCGGTTTCCGCCTCGCGGACGCGCAATCGGTGGTGGCGCGCCAGACGGGCTTCGCGAGCTGGCCGGCCCTGTCGCGTCACGTGCAGCAACTCCGCGCGCTCGAGGGCGACTGGCGGTTTTCCCGTCTGGAGATCGACGGCGCCCCGGTCCCCCCTGAGATGCTGGCGGATTCGCGCCTGCTCATCGACGGCGATCGATTCCGTTCCGAATCTCCCGAGGCGACGTACGAGGGCGTGTTCACGATCGACGTGGAAGCGACGCCGGCCCAGATCAACATCGAGTTCATCGAGGGGCCCGAAGCCGGCAACTGGTGTTACGGCCTGTACGAGCTGAACGGCGATCTCCTGACGATGTGCCTGAGCCTCGTGGGCGCCGGGCGGCCGGCGGCCTTTGCCACTAAGCCGGGCAGCGGCCACGCGCTCGAGCACCTGCGACGCGCATCCGCCAGCCGTCCGGAGAACGTGACCGGAGGCACACGGCAGCCCGCGCCGACCGTACCGGCCGAGCCCGAGCACGTGGATCCGGCGGCGTTCGACATCGAGATGACGCCGCTGCTCCGCCGGCTCGAGGGCAACTGGGTACCCGTGCAGCTGGTGCGCGATGGCCAGCCAATGAACGACCAATGGCTGTCGTTCGGCTCGCGGACGTCGGTGGGAAACGAAGTCACCGTCGTGTTCGGCGGACAGACGATCGTCCACGCGAAGGTGCGCATCGATGACACCGTGACGCCGGTCCCGATCGACTACCTCAATCTTGGCCCGCATGCCGGCACCATCAGCCGCGGCATCATGGAATGGATTGGCGACGAGGTGCGGATCCTGATGCCGAAGCCGGGCGACCCCCGACCGGCTGACTTCAGCGCGCGCGTCCCTGGCGGCACGCTCAGCCAGTGGCGGCGACGGACGTGATTCGACATCGACTGTGAGCGCAACCGACCCAAGACGTACGAGCTAAGCGTGCGAACGCGCGTCAGCGCGCGAGCCCGCGCGAACGGAGCGGGGCTAACGGGGCCCCCGCGAGTGAGCGCGAAGGGGGGTTCGCGGGGGCGAAGCCCCCCGAACTGAACAGGAGCCAATCGACCCATAACGCGCACCGTCACTAGATTCGTCCGCGCCGTCGCGCTAGTGTGTGCACCGATCCGCCGCGCGGCGGCCAGGGGGACACATGCGCAAGGTGATCATTCCGACGATCGCGGCCGCGATCGGATTCGCTCTGGCGTCGACGGCACTTGAAAGCCAGGGCCGCGGCGGCGCGCGCGGGGGCGCGGCAGGCCAGCGCCCGCCGGCGCTGCTGCAGAACTACATCGACTTCAGCATCACCGCGCCGCCGGCGGCGCTCGAGCTGGATCCGTTTTACAAGAAGTACACCGATGCTCACGGCATCCCCGTCGTAACGTCCGACAAGGTGCCGGATGCGGCGCTCCTGATGGCCCGCGACATCGTCAAGTTCATGCTGGCCGATCGGCCGGATCTGCGGAAGGAGCTGATCCGCAAGAAGTGGAAGATCGCGATCATGGCCGAGACCGAGGTCACGTACGACATTCCGGAGCACCGGAAATTCCGCCCGCTGCCGAAGATCGACGATGAGCGGCTGACGCCGCAGCAGCGTGAGACGTACAACCAGCCCGGCGGCGTCGGCAGCATGACCGGGGAGCAGTACTGGAACTCGCGCGGGCGCGGATTCGGCGGCGAGCCCAACGGCGAGAACACGACGTCCTGCGCCGAAGAGAACCTGCTCGGCTATCCCGGCACGCGCTACTTCGGCCAGTCGATCTGCGTCCACGAGTTCTCGCACGGCATCATGCGCGGCGCCGTCTACACGGTCGATCCCGAGTACCGCAAGGCGGTGGAGGACGCGTACGCCGCCGCGAAAAAGCAGGGCCTCACGTCCGCGCAGGGCTACCCCGGCAACAACTTCAATGAGTACTGGGCCACCGGCATCGAGGCGTATGTCTTCGGCAGCGGTCGAGATCGCGACTCGCTGATCGCGGCCGATCCAAGGCTGTACGAGCTGCTCCGGCAGGTGATCCCGGCGAGCAAGATGCCGGGGAACGTGTACGTCGGGCGAACGCGATAGTAATCAATCTGAAATCTCAATCAGGGAATCTGGAATCTGAATGGCAATCTGAAATCGGGGAATCTGGAATCTATCCGATTGCAGACCAGATTCCAGATTACGAGATGTCAAATTTCAGATTGTCATCGATCTGAAGGCGCATCAGATCCTCGCCCCAGATGACCCGGCCGTCGAACACGCGCCGAATCTCGTGCACGATCTGCTCGCGGACGCCGGGCTGGTCGATCTGCGGCAGGAGATGCGTCAGGACCAGCGTCTTGACGCCGGCGTCCCGCGCCAGCCGCGCGTTGTCCTCGTGGTTGCCGCACGCGGCGCGGTAGGCGAGCGACGGCTCGGTGCCGCTGAAGTGATGATTCATCTGGACGAGGATGTCGCAGCCACGGGCAAGCTCGACCAGTTCCTGGCAGAACCCGCTGTCGCCTGAGTAGCAGATCGATCCTGCGTCGCTGTCAATGCGGTATGCCAGGCACTCGAGCTGGGGCTGCACGTGCGCGGCGTGGCCGACTCTCATCTTCCAACCCCGCCCATCGATGACGCTGCCCGCGTGCACTTCCGTCACGCGCGGCTCTGGACGCCGTCGCGGCAGCGACCCGCCGCGCGCCTGGAACACGTCCAGGCTGCTCTGATGCTCGACCCGCGCGCGAATGTCTGGACCGTACACCCCGTCTTCGCCGAACAGCTGCGACGTCATGCGCGCAATCGGCGCCGGGCCATAGACGTCGAGCTCAGGAATCCGATCCGCGCCCTGATCCCAGCGCTGGAGCACGAGCCGGGCGTAGTCCAGACAATGGTCGTAATGGAGATGGGTGAAGAACGCGTGGGTCACCTCCACGGCGCGCCGTCCGCTTTCGAGGAGCCGATGATGCGCCCCGGGGCCGTGGTCCAGCACGAGCACGTCGTCGCCGACGTCGACCAGATACCCGGAGCTCTGCCGGGCAAGGGAGGGCCCCGGGGTGCCTGTGCCGAGCAGCGTGATTCGCATGAGTGCAGCCGTATTAGACCGTCGTCCGCTCGAATCCGAAAGCTTGTACTTGCGCCGACCGGCTGTTCACCTTGAGACCACCGCCAGGGACGAAGCTCACCCTGCGGCCAGCCGAGAGCGCGCTCACTCTTCCGGTGGTCGGCGGAAGCCAGGCGCTCGGTCACGCCGCCGGCAGAATGAACAGCAGCCACGTCACGACTGGCGCCGTGACGACCATTACCGCACCCCACGCCAGCAGGCCTCGATAGACCACCTGCCGTTCGTCGTCACTGGCATTCGCGACCACGAGCGCGCCCACGGTCGAGAACGGCGTCGCGTCCACGACGGTCGCCGACAGCGCGAGCGCGGTGACCATGCCGGTCGTTCCGATCGTGCCCTGCGCCATGAACGGAGCGGCCAGCGGAATCATGGCGCCGAGAATGCCGGCGCTCGAAGCGAACGCCGAGGTGACCGCGCCCACTGCGCAGAGCAGGAGCGCAACGACGAGCGGAGTGCCCAGGGACGCGATGCCGGCGCCCACCGCGGTGACCGTACCATACCGCTGCAGCGCATTGACGTACATCACGACGCCGCAGACGAGCAGCACGACGCTCCACGCCACAAGTTTCTCGGCACCGGCGCTCGACTTGGGAAACGCGAGATGCAGTACCGCGGCGGCGGCAAACGCGACGAACCCGATGCTCAGACCGAAACCGAGCGAGACAATGGCCACGGCGGCAAGCGCCGCCAGCGTGCACATCTGATCAATGGAGAGTGACCGACGGGTGTGTTTTGTCCCGACGGACGCGGCATCTGAATCCGAGCTGCGTTGTGCGGTTCGCCGGCGTCGCCCGCCGAACACGGCGACGATGATCGCGCCCAGGACCAGATTGTAGGCCAGGTTTCCGCCAAACAGGGTCCAGACAGACATCTCGAGGCCGCGTGACGTCACCGCCTGGTGCACGATCGCGCCCAGCACATTCAGCGGCGAGAAGTTGCCGGCGGCGGCGCCGTGCACCACCATCAGCCCGACCATCCGCCGATCGATTTCACATCGCTCCGCCACGCGCATGGCCAACGGCGCGAGCAGTGCCACGCCGCTCGAGCCGAGCGCGCCGGCCATCGCCGGCAGCGCGGCCAGACCGAACACGACCCAGGGGATCAACGACCGCCGCCGGCGTGCGGCGCCGACCGACTCGTCGACGATCCACTCCACCGTGCCGTTCCTGGCGGCGATCCCGAACAGATACGTCACACCCGTCAGCAGCACGAAGAGGTCCACCGGGAACCCGGAGTACATCTCGCGCGGTGTTTCACGAACGACGAACGTGCCGATGAGAAACGTCATCACCATCGACAGGACGCCCAGGTTGATCGGCCGGAAAGTGCCGATGATGAAGATGATGACGAGGCCGGCGAGACCGATGGCGTGGACGGACAAAGGCGCCGGCTATTTGAGATTGCCGTAGAAGCGCCAGTCGAGCGGCGTCTCCGGCGTGAGCGGCTGACGGTTGACCGCGAGCCGAAGCAGAGCGATCGGCATCGAATTCTGCCGAAGGAGCTCGTCGTGAAAGGCGCGGGCGGTGATCTTCCCGGAGCCGACCAGCTCGCGGTGCAGTGAGCGCAATTGCAGCCCGCCAAGCAGATAGGCGGCCTGGTACAGCGGCGGATACGTCCCCTCGAACGATCGCCGGACCTCGGCGGTCGCGTTCTCGCGCTCGTGGCCGACGCGGTCGACGAGGTAGTCGATCGCCTCCTGCGGCGACCATTCGCCCATGTGGAAGCGGAGCGAAAAGACGATCCGCGCGCACCGGTGCATCAGCCAGAACATCGCGCCGATTCGCTCTTCTGGAGTGTCATGGAAGCCGCGGTCATACAGGATCAGCTCCCAGTAGAGCGCCCACCCTTCGCGAAAGAAGGGCGTCCGCGGCACGAGCTCCGCGCGGTAGTTGCCGAAGCGGGCACGGGTGAAGTCGTCCAGGTAATGGCCCGGAATCATCTCGTGGTGCGCGGTGGCGTGCGAAAAGGGCATGTTGTTGCCGCGCATGCTCTGGAGGCGCTGGTCGAACGTCATCGCCGTCGTGGGGTACGACACGCTGATGCGCGGTCCGCCGCGGAAGAACGGGTTGATGAGCTGCTGCGCGGGCGTGAGCATCACCATGTGCATCGACTCGGCGCCCACCTGCGGCACGGTCAAGAGGTCATGCTTGCGCAGGTACGCCACCGCCTCGTGCATCAGATCGCGCACGACGCCGGGTTGACCACCCGGCGGCGGGTGCATCCCTTTCACGTGCTCGACGGCGCGCTTCCAGTCGTCACCGAACCCCAACCCGCGCGAGGCCTTGATCATTTCTCCTTCGACCCACGCGAACTCACGCTCCGCGAGGACGAGCAGCTCTTCCGGGGTGTACGGAATGATTTCGTCGGCCAGATCCCTAAGCAGGCCGGCCTGGCCGCGTGCCGTGCCGGGAATGCCGCTCTGGTCGGTTTTCCGCGGCGGGTTGGCGGGCAACATCGTGCCCGCACGCTCGAGCTGCAGCTGACTGGTGCGCCGGACGAAAAGGTAATCCATCTGCGCGTTCCGGCTCAATGACGCGAAGTCCAGCGTCTCGAGCGCGGCCAGCCAGCGGCGGTAGAAGTCCGCGGAGGCGCCGCCCGCGACGTCGTGGCCCGTGCGGAATCGCCGGACGATGTCGATTAATTCGTCATGCGGGAGGCGGATCAACTCGGCGAGATCGGGTACGTCGGTTTGCCCCTTCTGAGCAATGGTCCCGTCCTCTTTTTCATGCGCTCGCGGGGCCCCACCCCCGAAGGGCGCGGACTCGCTCTCCTCGCGCGGGAAATCGCCGAGCCACGCGGCGTAGCCCTCCAGCGCGTCGCGCAGACCTTTGTAAGAGGCAGGCACCCACCACGTGAAGAGCGGATCGTAGCCGTCGTAGAACCCGAACCACTCGTCGAGGTCGCGCCGAAGGAGCATGATGGCCGCGGCACCGCGAGTGGACAACGCGCGTGGTACTCCGGTCGATGAGAGCCGGGATCGCGTGGCCGCGATCTGTGGCGCAACCGCCGCAAGTATGCCCGCGACGCGCTGCGCGTCGATGTCCGCGATGCGAATACGCGATTCGATCAGATCGACGAGGGGTGGCGCGAATGAAAGCAGCGGTTCGAGCGCAGTCATCGCCGCCATGTCGGCTTCAAGCTCGCGTTGGTGGTCCGCCACGGTCTTGCGGAGCACGTCGAGGTCGGTCCGCGCCGCGGCCGAGAGGGTGGACGTGTCGAGACGCGCGAGCGCGGCTTCCCAGTTCTGATCGAATCTCTTCAGGCGCGTCAATCGCGCGTGTGAGAGCGGCCGGCGATCGCCGCGTCGAAGTGGATCGTTGGCGGCCACTCCCAGCCGATCGAAGCTGCCGGCGTAGTTGGCATCGAGCGTCTGGCGATCAAGTGAATACCGCTGCGCGACGAGCCGCAGCTCGCTCTGTTTTGGCGTCAGCAGCGGGCGAAGGTCGGCGGGAACGTCGGCGGCTTGCGGCGACAATCGCGCGTTCGCCTGCAGCAGCGGCGGCGGAATGGTGAGCACGGCCGCCGCCGCACTCGCCGCAACGATCGTTGTGATCCAGTGTCTGGAGCGCATCGCCTCGGATTAGTGCGCCGACATGGTCGCACACAAGGCAGACACGACCGCGGTCGAATCGACGTCGATACAAGAACTGATGGGACGATAACCGAGGCTTCGCTCCGGGCACATCCCGCGAAGGACGTCGATCGGATCAACGCGCGAGGCGCGGCGGGCCGGCAGGTAACAGGCGGCCACGATGACGGCGGTCAGCACGGCCGACACGCTGACCATCGCAACCATGTCGACGAACGGCAGTCCAGGCGCTCGAGTGGTTTTGATGTCCGACCTCCGGCACCTCCCTGTGGAAACCTGTGGAAAAGCCCCCCGTCCCCCTGTACCGTTACCCCATGACTCTCACCCGACGTGAATGGCTCCGGACCAGCGCGGCTGCCGCGCCGTGGCTCCTTGCGTGGGACTGGCGGCTGATCGCGAGCGGCGACTTCGCGCAGGCACTCGTCCTGACTCCAGCCCAGACGGAGGGCCCGTTCTATCCGACGAAACTTCCGCTCGACACCGACAACGATCTGCTCGTCATCAATAACGCCATCACGCCGGCGGTGGGAGCGATCACCCAGCTCAGCGGACGCGTGCTCGATGCCGGCGGCAGCCCGATCCGGAGCGCGGTCGTCGAGATTTGGCAGGTGGATCATCACGGTGTCTATCTGCACCAGGGCAGCGCGGGCGGCGACAAGCGCGACCGCAACTTTCAGGGCTTCGGCCGGTTCGAAACCGGCTCGACGGGCGAGTACCGCTTCCGGACGATCAAACCGGTCCCGTACCCCGGGCGCACGCCGCACATTCATTTCAAGATCAAGCGCGGCGGCCGTGACATGCTGACGACGCAGTGCTACATCAAGGGCGAGCCTGGCAACGAAAAAGACGGCGTCTTGCGCGGCATCCGCGACGAGCGCGCCCGGCAGTCCGTCCTGGTGGACTTCACGCCGATCCCGGGCAACGCGGTTGGAAGTCTGGCGGCCAAATTCGACATCGTCCTCGGCGTGACGCCCGAGACCGGTCGATAGCGGAATCCGCGCCTGTCGCGTCGACGTCGACTCTTCTGCGCATGTCAATTCGCGGCGGCCGTACGAGGTGGTCAGTCACATCGGTTCCGGCGGGATGGGCGCCTGCGGCCGCCGCGCCGAGCGAGTCTGCGAGCCGAGGCGCGGCTCTAGGCGCGGGGGTGGGGCCCCGCGCCATTTCTTAAAGCAGACCCACCTCGCCCATCCCAGAGCGCACCGATGGGACTGACAACCGGCACTCGCCTTGGACCATATGAGATTGTCAGTCCCATCGGCGCCGGCGGCATGGGCGAGGTCTATCGCGCTCACGACACGCGGCTGAACCGCGACGTCGCGATCAAAGTCCTGCCGGCCAGCTTTGCCAACGATGCCGAGCGACGCGCGCGTTTCGAGCGAGAAGCGCAGGCGGTCGCGTCGTTGTCGCATCCAAACGTCCTCGCGATCCATGACACCGGCGTCCACGACGGCCAGATGTTCGTGGTCACCGAGTTGCTCGAAGGCGAGACGCTCGCCGAGCGGTTGAAGACCGGCGCGCTGCCGCTGCGCAAGGCGCTCGACACCGCGGTCCAAATCGCGCGCGGCCTGGCGGCGGCGCACGACAAGCACGTCGTCCACCGGGACCTGAAGCCCGAGAATCTCTTCCTGCTCCGCGACGGCCGCGTCAAGATTCTCGATTTCGGCCTCGCCCGGCACCTGCCGTCTGTGACCGGTGCCACCCAAACCGTGCCCGCAGCCACCGACCCGGGCGTCGTGATGGGGACGGTCGGGTACATGGCGCCGGAACAGGTGCGCGGTGAGACCGTGGACGCGAGAGCCGATCTCTTCGCGTTCGGCGCGGTGTTGTACGAAATGCTGGCTGGCCAGCGCGCGTTTCGCCGCGACACCGCCGCCGAGACGATGACGGCGATCCTGCGGGAGGATCCACCCGAGCTCCTGCAGCAGCGCGCCGATTTGTCGCCGGCGCTCGATCGGATCGTCCGGCACAGCCTGGAAAAAGATCCGTCGGAACGGTTTCAGAGCGCGCGCGACATCGCCTTCGCGCTCGAGTCGCTGTCGGGGCCTTCGCCAGTCACGAGTGCGCAGCCGCCCGTGGCGCCCGACAGACCGGCCGTGTCTCGTTCGTCGCGGGCAGCCATCTACGTAGCGATTGCCGCCATCGCGGTCGCCGCCGTCGCGCTGCTGTGGTCCTGGCGCGGAGCGTCGCCCGGCGACACGAACCGCGACGTGCCGATCTCGATCGGGGCGGCGACCCAGGTGACCGCCGACGATGGCCTCGAAATCGATTCGGCGATCTCTCCCGACGGCCGGATGCTCGCCTACTCTTCCGGAACGGCGACGTCCATGCGCGTCTTCATTCGACCGGTCGGCGGAGGCCGGACGATCACGCTCTCCGACGACCCGCAGCCTCTGGAATATCAACCACGCTGGTCGCCCGACGGCAGCCAGATCCTTTACATGACGCCGGCCGGCGCCTTCGTGGCATCGGCATTGGGCGGCAGAGGACAACGGGTCGCAGCGTCGCCGGTTGATGCGGCCAGCTGGGCGTCCGACGGCAAGCGGATTCTGATCGTGCGCGGCGACGCATTATCTGTCATCGGCCTCAATGGCGGAGAGGAGCGGCGGCTGGGTACCGCGCGCGAGCCGCATTCCTGCTCGTGGTCGCCGAACGACAGCTGGATCGCGTGTGCGTCGGGTAATCGACCGGCCATCGTGCCGGGGCTACGCTTCGGCAACATCTCTCCGACATCGATCGTGCTGTTCCCGGCGACGGGCGGCGACGTTGTGGAGCTCACTGCGCGCACGACGCTCAATCAAAGCCCGGTGTGGTCGCCGGACGGACGTCAGCTGTATTTCGTGTCGAACCGGCAGGGCCCCCGCGACATCTATGTAATGGATCTGACGGACGACGGACGGGTGCGCGGCGAGCCACGCCGTGTCACGACGGGTCTTGGCGTACATTCAATGGCGTTTTCCGCAAAAGGCGAGCGACTCACGTACGTCATTTACACGGCGCGCGCGAATCTCTGGTCGCTGCCGGTTCCCACACGCGGCGTGGCGGACACGACTGGCGCCAAGGTCGTCACAACCGGCAACCAGATCATCGAGTCGGTGTCGGTGTCGCCCGACGGCCGCTGGCTCGTCTATGACTCCAATCTCCACCTCAACGCCGATATCTTCCGCGTGCCTTTTGCCGGAGGAACGGTCGAGCGCCTGACGACGGACCCGGCCGACGACTTCTCTCCGGAGCTGTCACCCGACGGCAGCGAGCTGACGTACCACTCGTGGCGCTCGGGCTCGCGTGACATCTTCGTCAAGAAAATCGACGGTGGATCGCCGCAGCAACTGACGTCGACGCCATCGCAGGAAAGCTACCCGATATGGTCGCCCGATGGCCGTGCGATCGCGTTCCTGGATCAGACGATTGAAGGCGGTTCAAGTCGCGGACTGTTCGTCATCCGCCGCGATGGTTCTGGAGCGTGGGGGCCGCCAGAGCCGCTCCGCGCGAGTATGAACTTCAAGCCGCTGTGGTCCCGTGACGGGCGATCGATCGCCTACCCGCGACGCGGCGCACTCGAGGTCATCGACGTCGAGTCGAAAACTGTTCGGGTGGTGTATGCGCCCTCGGGACCCGCCGATCCGCCGGTCGAAAGCGTCGCCGAATCAGACGACGGCGAGACCTTGTATTTCAAGAGCCACGACGCCGAACAGCGCGCGTCGTTGTGGAGCGTGCCGTTGGCCGGCGGCCGCCCGCGGCTGCTCGTGCGTTTCAACGACCTCGCGCACCCCTCGATACGGCCGGATTTCGCGGTGGCGAAGGGCCAACTCTTCTTTACGCTCGAAGACCGACAGGCGGACATCTGGGTCGCGGAGATCGCGCGGCGGTGAAGGTCCGCGCGGCGCGCGACGAAGCTGCGGTGCACGCGCACAGCACCGCGCTTCGTAAGGAACTCTCCATCCGGGACCTGGTCTTCGCCCAGATCCTCTTCATCGTCGGACTGCAGTGGGTCGGCGTCGCGGCTAAACAGGGCTCGGCGCACGTCATCTTCTGGATCATCGCCGTCGTGCTGTTCTACGTTCCGTCGGCCATCGTGGCCGTCTGGTTAAATCGCGCGATGCCTCTCGAGGGCGGGCTCTACCAGTGGGCCAAGCTCGGCTTCAACGAATCGTTCGGCTTCATCGTCGCCTGGAATCTCTGGCTGTTCGCGATCCTGAACATGACGAACGTGGGACTGCAGTTCACGCAGTACCTCGGCTACATCTTCGGTCCCCGCGTGGGCGAATTCACCGCGCAGAACTGGGTGATCTGCGCGACGACGGCGCTGGTGGTCGGTGCGCTGGTGTGGATCACGATCGTCGGGTTGCGCGTCGGCAAATGGGTGCACACGGCGGGCGGCGTGCTCATGCTCGCCACGTTCGCGATGATCATCGCGTTGCCCTGGCTCAACGTCGCCAACGGCACGCTCACCGGGTTCCATCCACTCCAGACGGCGACGCCGGTCATTTCTCTTCTCAGTCTGAACCTGCTCGGCAAGATGGGGTTTGGCGCCTTCGGCGGGTTCGAATACGTCGCGATTCATGCCGGCGAGTGCCGCGATCCGGTCCGGAGCATCACCCGCGCCACGGCGATCGGCGCGCCCGTCATCGTTCTGATGTTCGTGCTCGGCACGAGCTCGGTGCTCGGGATGATTCCGATGGACGACATCGATCTCATCGCGCCGATCCCGCAGTTGCTGACGGTCGGTTTCGGACCGCTTGGCGCGGTCGCCGCGGTCGCGCCTCTCACGCTCGGCGCGATGCTCGCGATCCGGTTCGCCCAGGCGAGCGTGAACTTCGCCGGCAGCACGCGGCTGCCGATGGTTGCCGGCTGGGACAACCTGCTCCCGGTCTGGTTCACGCGCCTGAGCGATCGCTACCGCACGCCGGTGAACTCGATTCTCTTCGTCGGAGCCGCGACGTTTATCTTGAGCACGCTTGGCCTCGTCGGCGTCGGCCGCCAGGAGGCGTTTCAGCTTCTTTGGAACTCGGCGGGCATTTTCTACGCGCTCACCTACCTGGCGATGTTCGCGGTGCCGTTGTTCGGCCTCAGACGCGCGCCGGCCCCGTGGTGGGTCAAGGTCTGCGCGGCGTCGGGGTTCGTGATGACCGCCCTCTATGTCGGCCTTTCGGTGCTGCCGATCATTCCGGTCGGAAGCCGCACGCTCTTCGCGCTCAAGATCACGGGGCTCATCCTCATTACGAACGTGATTGGCGTCGGCCTGTACCTGTCTGGCAGAAAACGCGGACGGGTCGATCTCAAGAGGGTCTAACATGATTCTTGCGTGCGCGAAGCGACGATCCGCGCGATCGGCCTGGCCGCCGTCGGCGGCTACGCGGCCTTCATCGGCTGGGTGTACGTGCGCGAGCCTCAAACCACTGCAGAGTTGACGGGCGGTATCACGGCGGCTATCGGCGCCTACCGCATTGACCAACAGGCATTCGACGACGGGTTGCAGTTCTTCCGGCGCGAGCAGTTCGAGGCCGCCCGCACCGCTTTCGAGCGAGCGGATGCCGCCCGTCAAGACCCGCGAACGCAGTTCTACATTGCGTATAGCTTCTATCGCCAGGGATGGGGACGCGTCTATCAGGACGATGCGCTCTTTCGCCGCGGACTCGAGGCCGTGACCCGGGCGATCGCGCTGGCTCCAGACGGGCGGCTGGTCGTCGACGACACAGACCTCAAGATGCGAAGCGCGGATGAGCTGAAGGCCGAGCTGGAGGCAGGGCTGCGGCTCGAGCTGTCAGACGTCAATCCGCTGCGAGTGTTCAAGTCACGAAAATGAACGCCGCCCGCGAAGCGATCTATTTGCCGGTGCTGTTTCTAACGGTCGCGCTGCTGGGCGGGGTGCGGATCGGCCAGCGCGTGACCTTGTTGCCGCCAACCCCGTTTGCGTTGATTCTCGCCCTGCTGCTCACCGGCACTCTGGTCAAGTGCGGCGCGCTGGCTCCAGAGCGATTGATGAGCGCATCGCGGCGGACGCTTGCGAACCTGAATGGATTCGTGCTGCTCGTCGCGATGTTTCTCGCATCTGCCCAGGCCTTCAACGCGGCGACTCCCGACGTCGGCCTGCCGCGTGTGGTGTTCAGCGTGTTTCTTCTTGTCCTGCTCCTCAATACTCTTGCGGCCTCACCCGACCGCGTGCATGTCCTTCGAAGCCTGATGGTCGTCTTCGGCTCGGCGTTCGTCATCAAGTTCATCGTGCTGGCGACGCTATCGAGCCCCGTCGACGGACGGCTGAAGCAGGCGCTGCTGCTGTTACTTGAAGGTGTGACGCTCGGCACACTGACGCAGGAGCCGTTTCATGCCGTCACCGGCTACCTCGCATTTGTGACGCTGTTGTTGTTTCTGATCGGTCTGATGCTGTTGCCGAACGCGGCGCATGTAGACCGGCGGCCTGGGGCGGCCCTACAGGCGCGTCCGAGATCCGATCTCCAGGGCTGAACTTCGAACTTCAAGCTGCCATCCCGACACTTCAGCAGCGCAGTTCGCCGTTTCTGGTCCGAAAACAGCCGCGCTTGTGCGGGGGGTGTGGCGTTGCTAATCTCGTGCGAGCGCCTCAGGGCGCTGCCGTGTCCACGGGAAGGACTGCGTCCACCTGAGCTGGCGTCCGACAACTTGCGATCGAATCACCCGCCATAGACATGCCCGGCCTCGTCGTGCTTCGTCACCGCGGCTTCCACCACATGACGACCCCGGTCACGCTCTGAATCAGGAAGCCAGTCGTGCCGACCATGTATACCAGTTTGATCGGAATCGGAAAGCCCCGCGTTGTATGGAAATCGAAGATGACACGGCGAAGTTCCGGATTGTTCTCCGGGGTGACGAACGCCATTCCGACGCCAGTCACCGCAAGCAGAAGCATCAGCGGCAAACCCAGCACGCCGGCCGAGTGATGAAGGTCGATGAGCCCCTGCCGCCATCCCGACCCGATCCGCACCGAGACAGTCTTTTGCTTCCACCAGAGAAAGGCGCCGCCGACCTGGAGGAGCACAGCGACCACTGTCACGACCACGACGATCCACCGCCCAATCGATCCCATCGCCAACCGCTCATGAAGAGGGCCCGCAATTCTGCCGAGCGGATAGCTCGTGCCCGGCCACACCAGAACAGCGCCTGTCACTCCGACGATTGAAAGGATCACTGAACTTGCGAGGCCGAGCCATCGGTGCGTCAGCAAGACCAAGCGCCGAAGACTCATGCCGGCCTTCTACGGGTGGCGTTCAGTCGAAGTTCCGCCGGCGCTCGCGTGAGTCTCCGAACGCGAGCGCCGGCGGATGATTCAGTTCCCGGAACAGGTCCTCGTGACCGTCAGACTCCGCTGCGCTGGTTCATCAGGCTTCGTCCAGTCGATCCAGAAGTCATACGTGCCGGGGCTCAGCGTCGTGCTGCGCCACGTCGGCAACGTCACGAAGGACGACCCGACGTTGACGTCCCCGGTGCGTCGAACCTGTCCACGCCAGTCATCGCCTGCCGGAGCGTGCGCTTGGGTGATCGACACCCAGACCGCGCAGGTGCTAGGCGACATGTACACGTCCGGCGCCAGTAGCGTCGCAGACGGCGGGGTCGTCCCGAGCGGCCGCGTTTCGGTGTCGATCAACGACGGGCACGAGGCGCCTCCGTTGAGCGCGGGCGTGACGATCGACCGGGTGCGCGTCCGCTCTTCTGTCGTGTCGTCAATCCGCGTCCATGCCGACCATGGTCCCCACGCGGAGACGACGCAATCGACTGACAGCAGTGGGGGCAATGCGGGCGGCGGCGCGCCGATCGTGACGGTCCCCGTGAGCGTCCCGCTCGTCGTGGTGACGGTGAACGTGTAGACCTGGCCGGCCGAGAACCAGCCGCGGCCAAGATCTTCGGCGACGAACACGTAAATTGATCCAGCCCCCGGCAGCGACACGTTCACGGACCCGCCGCTGCCATTCAGCAGCGGTCCGACCTCCGTGTAGGCGACCCCGAGCGCCCAGGCATTCGCGTCGGTCGTTCCCCACCCTCGCGGCCCTGAGGCGGAGACATCGGTGATCGTCACGGGACCACCGAAGGTCAACCGGAACATGCCATCAGGAAGGCCATCGTCGCTGAACACACGATAAAACGACACCGCGTCACGGGGCGTCCCCAGGAACTCGACGACCACGGCCTGCGGCAGCGGTGGGGGCGGTGGCGGCACGGAAGGTGGCGGCGGAGCGGGCGGAGGGGGTGATGGCGATGGTCCGGCCGTCGCGCCGTGAATAGTCAGCACACCGCTGTCGGGCATCAGCACCGTAACCACCTGACCCACGGAAATCGTCACGTCTGGCCGCTGGATCGCGGACTGACTCGCTGTCGAGTAGAAGACTCCGTAGGTGCCCGCCGGCAGCCCGCTCACCGAGAAAAATCCGCTCGAGGAGGCTTTGACAACCACGACGTATCGACCGTCCGCGTTGATGAAGGCAACAGGCTCTAAGGACGACGTCGAGGAAGTCGCGCCAATCCGCACCGCGCCAGGCCGCACGTATTTCATGTACTGACGAAGCACAATGGTTTCTGCACAGAGGTACGGCATCACGTTCACCCCGACCGTAAAGCCAATCGTCTGACCGAACTGACAGCCAAACGAGTCGAAGAACACACCCTTCTGCCACGCGCTATTGCGACCCACCGTCAGGTCTTCGTGGAGGGTCTGATACGTGTTCCCGAGTCCCCACCATTCCAACATCG
>DASQFI010000024.1:0-1721 GCA_035633215.1 Vicinamibacterales bacterium
CTCTCCATACACCGGAGGCACACTGCCTGGCAGTCGTGAATTCGAGTACAGGTCGCCGTCAGGGTCCGCTCCGCAATATACGCTGCAGACCTTACAGGCTGCGCAGGAATTGCATCAGAGACGGATCGTCACGCCACCGTCGCGTGGGAGCGGGACTCGGCCCAAACGAAGAGGCCGCCAGCATCTGCGCTTTCGTCTCGAGGTCCACTTCCGCATAGACGTTGGTCGTGTCGATCGAGACGTGCCCCAACCACGCGCGGATCGTGTTGATGTCAACGCCCGCGCGCAGCAAGTGAGTGGCGGTCGTGTGCCGACTATGCCGCATGCGGCATAGGAGACATTGCACTAACCCGCTTCGCGGGAGGCCGTAGTTCGACGGCCTGACCGTCGCGCAAGCGTCCGGGTCATCCCGCCGATTCTGATCGCCGCACCCTCCCTTACGCTCCTGTACCAACGCCTGGAATGGACCGGACGTTGTTCGCAGGAGGCAGCCATGACTGCTCTTCGTCAGCGGATGCTCGAGGACATGCAGGTGCGGAATTTCTCCCCGCACACCCAATCGACATACGTGCTGCAAGTCGCACAGTTCGCGCGTCATTTCCAGCAATCGCCGGAGGGTTTGGGCCCGGAGGAGATTCGCGCCTACCAGATCTATCTGACGAACGAGAGGAAGCTGGCCGTTGCGTCCATTCTGATCGCCGTCGCCGCCCTGCGCTTCCTCTACACGGTGACCCTCAAGAAGACGTGGCGCGTCGAGGACATCATTCCGGCGCCCAAGAAGCCGCAGCGCTTACCGGTCGTGCTCAGTCCTGACGAGGTGCTCCAGTTTCTCGCGTGTGTCCCGAGCCCCAAGCATCGGGCGATTTTGACGACCTGCTACGCGGCCGGCCTCCGCATCTCCGAGGTGCTGCATCTGCGACCGACCGACATCGACAGCCGGCGCATGGTCATTCGAGTCGACCAAGGGAAGGGGCAGAAGGATCGTTACGTCATGCTCTCGCCGAAGTTATTGGAGCTGCTCCGCACGTGGTGGCGAGTGGAACGATCGAGCGCGTGGCTGTTCCCAGGTGATCGACCAGGGCAGGCCATCAGCAAGGATGCCGTGGAACAGGCCTGTCAAAAGGCCCGTCGACGCTGCGGCATTCCCAAACCGATTACTCCACATTTGCTTCGTCACGCATTTGCCGTCCACCTCCTTGAAGCCGGCACTGACGTCCGCACCATTCAATTGCTCCTCGGCCATCGCAGTCTGGCGACCACCGCGCGCTACCTCCGAATTGCCACGATCAAGGTGTGTGCGACGAGGAGTCCCCTTGATTGGCTCCCGTGCCCCGTCACACCCGAGCCCCCGCCTCCGCCCCCTGACCACTTCTGAGCGGCGGGTCCCGTGGATCGCCCGACACTCGAAGTGGCGGATATCTTCCGCCGCTACGGCGACACCTATCGGCAGCAGGCCGGCGGGTCGTTGTCCACCGCCCAGCGGCGCGTCATGACCGCGATCGAGACGTGCCGCACCGCCGCTCTCGGGGGGCATCTCGAACAGTGCGACGCCTGTGCCCACCAGCGGAACGCGTATAACTCCTGCGCGAATCGGCACTGTCCGAAGTGTCAATCGTTGGCCCGCGCGCAGTGGATCGAGCACCGGACCGCCGAAATCCTGGCATGCGAGTATTTTCACGTCGTCTTCACGGTCCCGGACGAGATCGCGGCCATCGCCCTCC
>DASQFI010000025.1:0-115847 GCA_035633215.1 Vicinamibacterales bacterium
GACGACGACGGGGCGATGTCTGCTGCGGTTGATCGAGCCGACGTCGGGCGAGATCCGCGTGAAAGACATGGACGTGCGCGCGCTCTCGTCGAGCGCGCTCCGGCGCGCCCGCCGGCATTTCCAGATCGTCTTTCAGGATCCCTACTCGTCGCTCAATCCGCGCAGGCGCGTCGGCGACATCGTCGAGGAGCCGCTCATCATTCACAAGCTGGGCAGCCGGGAGGAACGCCGCGCGCGCGTGCGCCAGCTGTTCGAACTGGTCGGCCTCGACCCGGCCGCGATGTCGAACTATCCGCACGAGTTCAGCGGCGGGCAGCGCCAGCGCATCGGACTCGCTCGCGCGTTGGCGCTCGAGCCATCGCTCGTCGTCGCCGACGAGCCGGTGTCGGCCCTCGACGTCTCGGTCCAGGCGCAGGTCGTGAATCTCCTGCTGGATCTGCAGAAGCGTCTTGGTCTCACCTACCTCTTCATCGCGCACGACCTGCGGCTCGTCCGGCAGATCTGCGATCGCGTGGCGGTGATGTACCGCGGACGGCTCGTCGAAATGGCGCCGACCGCGCGCGTGTTTGCGGCGCCGGCGCATCCGTATACGGTCGCGCTGCTCTCCGCGATTCCGCGGCTGCAGCCCGGTCAGAAACTCGAGCGCATTCCGTTCGATGCCGCCAGCTTCAGAGCGGTTCCGCTTAGAGAGGTCGAGCCCGGACACTGGGCGGCAATTACATGAAGAAAATGAAGGGTTGAAGGGCATGAAGACAAGCGCTCGTCTTCATGACCTTCAACCCTTCACTTCCTTCATGTCCTAAGATGTCTTGACTCAGCAGGAGTATCCGCATGAAAGCCCTCCGCCTCGCGCTCGTCGTGGCGATGCTCGCCACTGGCCTGATCGCAGTTCCGCAGTCCCAGTCGCCCACCTACGACTTTGTCCTGAAGGGCGGCAAGGTCCTGGACGGCGCCGGCAATCCCTGGTTCTACGCCGACGTCGGCATCAAGGGCGGGCGGATCGTCGCGGTGGGCGCGCTCGGCTCCGGCACGGCGACCCGGACGATCGACGTCACGGGCAAGATCGTCACACCCGGCTTCATCGACCTCCACTCGCACGGCGACGGCGGCCTCGCGACCATGGCGCTGAGGCACGCGCCGAATGTCGCCGCGCAGGGCATCACACTCGTCGTCGTCAATCAGGATGGGCGCTCGCCGCGGTGGCCGATTCGCGATCAGAAAACGCTGTACGACAAGCAGGGGATCGGCCCGAACGCGGCGCTGATGGTCGGGCACGGCCCGCTCCGCTCGAAGGTCATGGGACAGCGCGACAACCAGCTCGCCACCGATGCCGACATCCAGGCGATGCAGAAGCTCGTCGACGAAGGAATGGCCGACGGCGCGTTTGGACTCAGTACCGGGCTCGAATACAACCCCGGCAGATTCTCGGAGACTCGTGAAGTCGTCGGGCTCACACGGATGGTGAAGCCGTACGGCGGCTTCTACATCAGCCACGAGCGCAGCGAAGGCGCCGACCCGATGTGGAAGGTGAAGTCGGATCCGACGCCGTTCGTGAGCCTGCTGGAAGCCGTCAAAAGGAGCGATTCAAGAAGCGGCTCGGCAACGATGAGGACGTCCGCAAGATCCGTCTGGACATCGCGCATGAGATCGATCGACGCGGCGGCGCGAGCCGCATCATCATCAATGCGTATCCGGACCCGAAATACGTCGGCAAGTCCGTGCAGTTCGTGGCCGACGATCTGAAGACGTCGCCCGTGGACGCGGCGATCTGGCTGCAGCTCAATGGCGCTGACCGCGCGGGCGGCGCGAGCATGCGCGGGTTCTCCCTGTCGGAGATCGATCTCGATCACATCATGCAGCAGGATTTCACGGCGACCTGCACGGATGGAGGGATTGTCGCGCTCGGCGACGGCCTGCCTCACGCGCGGTTCTACGGCACGATGGCGCGCAAGATCCGCCGGTTCGTGCTGGATCGCGGCGTGATCTCGATGCCGTTCGCGATTCGATCCATGACGTCGCTGCCGGCGCAAATCATGGGGCTCAAGGATCGAGGGCTGCTCCGTCCCGGCTACTGGGCCGACGTCGTCGTCATCGATCCTGCCATGGTCGCCGACAAGGCGACGTTTACCGAGCCGCACCAGTACCCGACCGGAATGCCGTACGTGCTCGTGAATGGCGTGGCGGTTGTTGACAATGGGAAGCTGACGAGTGCGACGCCGGGAAAGGTGATCACGCCGAAGATCGATGGGACGAGGTATACGAAGTAGGTTCACGGTCTATCTGAGATCTGTAATCTGGCAATCTGTAATCTGGATCCGCAATCTGGGAATCGTGGATTGCAGATTTCAGATAGACACATTTCTGATCACGCCGCCCTTGTCACGTCTTTCTCCACCTGCCCATCCCTCAGATAGATGACCCGATGCGCGTGCGCGGCAACGTCCGCCTCGTGCGTCACGAGAATGATCGTGTTGCCGGTCTCGTGCAGCCGCGCGAAGAGATTCATGATCTCGACGCCCGTTTTCGTGTCGAGGTTGCCGGTGGGCTCGTCTGCGAGCAGGATGGACGGATTGTTTACGAGCGCGCGGGCGATCGCCACGCGCTGGCGCTGCCCACCCGAGAGCTGATTCGGGCGATGGGTCATGCGATCCGCCAGCTCCACTTTGTGGAGCGCCTGTGTCGCCCGCTCGCCGCGCAGCTTCCCGCTGATGCCCGCGTAGATGAGCGGCAGCTCGACGTTGTGCAGCGCCGTCGCGCGCGGCAGCAGGTTGAATGTCTGGAAGACGAAGCCGATCTCCTCGTTCCGGATCCTCGCCAGCTCATCGTCATTCATCTGGCTGACCTGCTTGCCGTTCAGCATGTAGCTGCCCTTCGACGGCGTGTCGAGGCAGCCGATGAGGTTCATGAGCGTGGACTTGCCCGATCCCGACGGCCCCATGATGGCGACGTATTCGCCGCGCTGGATCTGGATGGACACGCCGCTCAGGGCGTGCACCTGTTCGGAGCCCATTTCGTAGGTCTTCCAGAGGTCGGTGGTCTCAATAAGTGGCATGTGGGAAAGAGGCTCAAAGGCTCAAGGCTAAAAACCGTGGCCTAGAAACGATACGACATCACGGGACTCCCCGTTCCGGATTCCCCTGCGTGGGACTCTGCCGCACCACGTCTTCGAGGCTGGGCCTTTGAGCCTCGCCGAAGCGCCTTCGGCGCGAAGGCGGGCCTCAGCCCTCGTCCGCCTCATAGTCCTCCTTCAGCCTGGCAATCACTTTGGGATCGGCAAGCGTCGTCGTATCCCCGAGCGTCTTGCCTTCGGCGATGTCACGCAGCAGACGACGCATGATCTTGCCCGATCGCGTTTTGGGCAGATCGGCGGCGAAGAGAATCTGATCCGGTCGAGCCAGCGCGCCAATCTTCTTGACGACGTGCTCCTTGAGCTCGTCAATGAGCTCCGTCGATGGCTCCACGCCTTCCTTGAGCGTCACGAAGGCCGCGATCGCGTGGCCTTTGATGTCATGCAGCCGTCCGACCACGGCGGCTTCGGCGACCTTCGGATAATCGACAAGTGCGCTCTCGACTTCCATCGTGCCGATGCGATGTCCGGCGACGTTCAGCACGTCGTCCACCCGGCCGAGCAGCCAGTAGTAGCCGTCCTGGTCCACGCGCGCGCCGTCGCCGGTGAAGTACGCGCCGTCCTTCCACTTGCTCCAGTACTGCTGGACGAACCGTTCGGGATCGCCGTAGATGCCGCGAAGCATGGCGGGCCACGGCTTCGTCAGCGCGAGCAGTCCGCCGCCGGTGGTCACCGGTTCGCCGCTTGCGGTTCGGATTTCCGCCTCGATCCCGGGAAATGGTCTGGTCGCCGAGCCCGGCTTGAGCGTCGTGATGCCGGGCAGGGGCGTGATGAGAATCTGGCCCGTCTCCGTCTGCCACCACGTATCGACGACCGGACAGCGATTGCGGCCGATGTGTTCGTAGTACCACATCCAGGCTTCCGGGTTGATCGGCTCTCCAACGGAGCCGAGCAGACGCAGGCTGCCAAGCTCGTGTTTGTCGGGCCAGTGGACGCCCCACTTCATGAACGCACGGATCGCAGTCGGCGCCGTGTAGAACACGGTCACACCGTGGCGCGCGATGAGACTCCAGAAGCGATCCTTCTGCGGCCAGTCGGGCGCCCCTTCGTACATCAGCACCGAGGCGCCGTTGGCGAGCGGGCCGTAGACGACGTAGCTGTGGCCGGTGACCCAGCCGATGTCCGCCGTGCACCAATAGAGATCGTCGTCACGCAGGTCGAAGACCCATTTCGTCGTCGCGTACGTCCCGACCAGGTAACCGGCGGTCGTGTGCACGATGCCCTTCGGCTTTCCGGTCGTGCCGGACGTGTAGAGGATGTAGAGCATGTCCTCGGCGTCCATCGCCTCGGGCGCGCAGACGGGCGAGGCGTCCTGCATCAGCGTGTGGTACCAGTGGTCGCGTCCCTCCTGAAAGTGAACCGGCATCGGCGCGCCTGGATTGCGCTGAACCAGGACCACATGGCGGATCGAGGGCGTGTCGCGAAGCGCCTCGTCGGCCATTTGCTTGAGCGGCACGACCTGTCCGCGGCGATAACCACCGTCGGCGGTGACGAGGACCGTCGCCTGCGCGTCGTTGATGCGATCGCGCAGCGCCTCCGCGCTGAACCCGCCGAAGACGACGCTGTGCACGGCGCCGATGCGCGCGCAAGCGAGCATCGCCATCGCCAGTTCGGGAATGAGCGGGAGATAGAGCGCGACGCGATCGCCCTTGCGCACGCCCAGCGCCTTGAGGACGTTCGCGAACTGACAGACCTCCCGGTGCAGATCGAAGTAGGTGAGCGTGCGCCGGTCGCCCGGCTCCCCTTCCCAGACGATCGCGGCCTTGTTGCGATGGGCGGACCGCACGTGACGGTCGAGGCAGTTGGCGCTGATGTTCAGCTTGCCGCCGACGAACCAGCGCGAATGCGGCGGCTTCCACTCGAGGACCGTCGACCACGGCTCGATCCACTCGAGCTCCCTGGCGAAGCTCTCCCAGAACGCTTCAGGGTTCTTCGCCGCGCGCTCGTACACGCTCGCGTCGGTGACGCGCGCGCCCTCCCGCCACGCCGGGGGCGGTGGGAACACGCGCGATTCGTCGAGCAGCGCGCTGATTTCGGGTTCCGGCTTCCGGGTCATGAAGAGCAATCTTACAGGCGTACCGGCCGCGTTCTTCAGCGGCCTGCTACAGCCACTTCGCCTTACGAAATCGAGAGAAGAGCCAGACGTCGATGAGCACTAGGCCGCCCAGAATGACCGGATAGCCGAAGCGCCACTGGAGCTCGGGCATGTAATCGAAGTTCATGCCGTAGATGCCGACGATCATCGTGGGCACGGCAATGAGCGCGCCGTAGCTGGCCAGCCGCTTCGTCACCTCGTTTTCCTGCAGCGTGATGAGCGAGAGGTTCACCGACACGGCTGTGCTGACCATGTCTCGCAGGTTGTCGATCGACTGATCCAGCCGTACGAGGTGGTCGTGGACGTCGCGGAAGTAGTCCTTCAGACCCAGACACATCGCCGGCACCCGGCCGCCGTGAAGCTTCCCGGCCACCTCCAGGAGCGGACCGACCGCGTGTTTGAGCTGCATCAGTTTCCGCTTCAATCCGTACAGCGACTCGATCTGCGCGCGTGTCGTCTGGCCGCCGAAGATGCGATCTTCGAGCGCCTCGGTTTCGTCGCTGAGGGCGTCGAGCACCGGGAAGTAGCGATCGACCACGGTGTCGAGCAGCGCGTAAAGGACGTACGCCGGGCCCTGGCTGAGCAGATCGGGTTCCTGTTCGGTCCGGCCGCGCAAGTCGGCAAACCCGTACCGCGTGCCGCGCCGCACCGACAGCACGTAGTTGGCGCCGACGAAGATCGCGATCTGACCGGTGTGGAGGTCTTCCCCGGCCAGCTCGACGCTTTGGACGACGATGAACAGCGACGACCCGTACTCTTCGATCTTCGGGCGCTGATGTCCGCCGCGCGCGTCCTCGATCGCCAGATCGTGCAGCTCGAACTCCGCCTGGAGCAGCGCCAGCTCTTCCGGGTCCGGATCGCGGAGCGCCACCCAGACGAAGCAATTCTGCTGGCTCAGGTACTGCTGCACGTCCTTCAGGGAGATATCAGCGAGCTTCTGACCCTGTCGGTACGCGACGCAATTGACAAGCATGGCCCCGCTGAACTTCGACGTTCGAACTTCGAAGTTCGATCTTTCGGTCGCCTATCCCTGCTGCGTCGGCGGCGGCAGCTTCTTCCGGAAGAACGCCAGACCGAGCAGCGAGCCGAGCATCGCAAAGACGGCGTTCATCGGCAGCGTGAATGCCAGCATCAGGACCCAGATGCTGCGGCCGGTCAGGACGTTGTTCACCATGTCGCGGACTTCCGGCGGAATCTCGGAGTTCTCGAACTGCTGACGGATCGCGTCCTGCCACAGGTCGCCGGTGATGCTCATGAGGAAGTACTGGACGATGCAGGTGATGACGGCGCCGATGAGGCCGGCGAACAGACCGCCCAGCACGGCGTCGGCGGTTTCGACCGGCTCAGGCTTGTTCTGCTGCTGAAGGTAGACGACGAGCACGCCGCCGGCCACGACCCAGAGACAGCAGCAGACGTTCGCGCTGCTGATGACCGGCAACGACGACAGCACCCCGATGAACAGACCGCCCAGCAGCGCAGGTTGGTGACGACCCATGGCCATGAAAGCCTCCCGTCAGTCGTAGTACTCGCGTCCGAGGTGCGTAATCAACGGCTCGCCGCGGATATAGCGCAGCGTGTTTTTCAGCTTCATCAACTGAATGAACAGATCGTGCTCGGGATACAGCCCGCGCGCGTGCATCGGGCTCTTGAAATAGAACGACAGCCACTCCTGAATGCCGGAAAACCCGACGCGCTTCGACAGGTCCAGGAGCAGCGCGACGTCGAGGACAATCGGCGCCGCCAGGATGCTGTCGCGGCAGAGAAAATTGATCTTGAGCTGCATCGGGTAGCCGAGCCAGCCGAAGATATCGATGTTGTCCCAGCCCTCTTTGTTGTCGCCTCGGGGCGGATAGTAATTGATGCGGACCACGTGGTGGAGGTCGCTGTAGAGGTCGGGGTACAGGTTCGGCTGCAGGATGTAATCCAGAACGGACTTCTTGCTCTCTTCCTTCGTCTTGAACGACTCGGGATCGTCGAGCACCTCGCCGTCGCGGTTCCCGAGGATGTTCGTCGAGTACCAGCCTGCGACGCCGAGCAGCCGCGCCTTGAGGCCGGGCGCGATGATGGTCTTGAGCAGCGTCTGCCCCGTTTTCAGATCCTTGCCGGCGAGCGGCGCGCCCGTCTGCTGCGCCAGCTCGATCAGCGCCGGAATGTCGGCGCTCAGGTTCGGCGCCGCGTTCGCGTAGGGGATGCCTTCGCGAATCGCGGCATACGCGTAGATCATGCTCGACGGAATCGACGGGTCGTTGGCCTCGAGCGCCTTTTCGAACGCGCCGAGCGACTGGTGCGCAGGGGTCTCCGTCATGAAGACTTCCGTGCTGCCGCACCAGATGAGCACGAGCCGGTCGAGCCCGTGCTGCGATTTGAACCGGCGGATGTCGTCCGTGAGCTGCTCGGCGAGATCCTTTTTCGTCTTGCCCTTCTTGACGTTCGGGCCATCGAGCCGCTTGACGTACTGCTGATCGAACACGGCCGGCCACGGCTTGATCGCCGCCAGTTCGTCCTTGACCTGATCGAGGATGGACGTCTCGAGGACGCCGGCCGTCCGCGCCGCCTCGTAGCAGTTGTCCTCGAAGATGTCCCAGCCGCCGAAGACCAGGCTGTCGAGCCCGGCGAGGGGCACGAACTCGTGCACGGCCGGCGACCGCGCTTCGGTGCGCTTGCCGAGCCGTACTGTCCCCATCTGCGTCAGCGAGCCGATGGGTTTGGCAAGACCCTTCCGGATCGCGAGGATCCCGGCAATCGTGGTGGTCGACACCGCGCCAAGGCCGACGAGGAGGATGCCGACTTTGCCGCTGGCAGGAGCAATGGTGAGGCCGTCCGACACGGGCGAGAACTATATCATTCGAGTTTTGGCCCGCCTTCGCTCCTTCGGAGCTTCGGCGGGCGGGCTTTCCTTCGGAGCCTGCGTGATGCAGGCCTCACGATGGAGTACTTGTGAAACTCTTTCGCCGCGCTCCATCACCGCATCAGACCGCGCTCGCGATGATCGGCGCGAAGCCCGGCAGCACCGTGATCGTCGTCGGCGCGGGCGAGCCGGCGCTCTCGGCCGAGGTCGCGCTCGTCACCGGACTCAACGGCCGCACGCTTGTCGTCGTGCCAGAACTTGCGGGCAGGACGCCCGTCCAAACGGCCGCGGCAAACGCCGGCGCGCTGATCGACCTCGAGGTCGGGCCCGCCAGCTCGCTGCCCGCCGCCAACGGCGCGTTCGACATTGCCGTACTTCTGGACGTCGGCCACGCCGCGGACCCCGATCGGATCGTCCGCGAATCCGCGCGCGTCGTTCGCCCCAGCGGACGCGTCATCGTCATCGAAGGCAGGAAGGCGACCGGCATCCGCAAGCTCCTGGGTGGAGCCGGCAGCAGTGGTGACGCCGACAGCGGCGAGATCGTCGCGCGGCTCGCGACGGCTGGCCTGCGAGGCGCGCGGCTGCTCGGAAGCGCCGACGGCGTCCGCTACTTCGAGGGTATGAAGTAAGACGACAGATCGAAGTCGGTACGTCGGGTACGACAGGTACGTCGGGTCCCTGGAACGTTCTGGCGCTGACCATCTTCGTTTTAACGAAGATGACAAGTGTCAGGCTCCGCGGACCCGACGTACCCGTCGTCCTGCCGTACCTGTCGTACCGATCGCCGACAAGCGCTTTTCAGCGCAGGCACGTCAAGTGCCGTCCGCCGTCGATCGACACGGTCTCGCCGGTGATCCACCCTGCCGACTGCGAGAGCAGAAACGCGACGAGATCCGCGATCTCCTCGACCGTCCCCACTCGACCCAGCGGATGCGTCGACGTCGACCGCTCGAGAAAGTCCAGGTACTTGGCTTCTTCCATTCCGCCCCGTCGATGAAGATTCGTGCGGACGACACCCGGATTCACGGCATTGACGCGCACGCCCTTCGGCGCGAGATCGAGCGCCGCACAGCGCGTGAGCTGATCCACGGCCGCTTTACTGACGCAGTACGCGACCACGCCTGGAAACGCGCGCGGCCCGGCGACGCTCGAGACATTCACGACGGCGCCGCGCCGATCGATCAGCGCGGGCGTGGCTTCGCGAATCAGGCGAAACGGCGCGCGGACGTTGACGTCCATCATCGCGTCCCAGTCGCCGTCGCTCGTGTCCTGGATCGCGCCTGAAGAAATGACGCCCGCCGCGTTCACCACCGCGTCGAGCTGGCCGAATTCAGCGAGAGCCTTCGCGACGATGGCGCGCGGACCGTCAGCCGACGTGACGTCGGCCTTGAACCATCCCGCCACGCCGCCGGACTGCTCGATTTCGCGACAGACTCCACCAAGCGCACTTTCGTCCCGTCCCACGGCGAGGACATGAAATCCTGCGGTCCCGAGCCGGCGCGCGGTGGCGCGCCCGATTCCCGACGATGCACCCGTGACGATGGCGGCTTGTGGCATGGGTGAAGTTTAAGAGTGAAGCGCCATGAAGTTTAAAGGCGAAGTGCCGAGAACCCGGATCAGCGGGTTCCATGCACGAGAACACTACCGCACTGCTCCCCCACGACGTTTTTTCAGCGGACGAAGTCGCCCAGGCGGCCGGGGTTGACGTCGAAGCCGTGCTGGAAGCGCTCGCCGCCGGATACGTGCCGTCGTTTCGGGGATTCGTCACGACGGCCGATGCGCTCCTCCTCGTGAGAGTTCTGGGCACGGGCGGGGCCACGGCCCGACGGGAGCAAGTTCCGATCTCCGTCCTGGCCGATCGGAAGCGCCACGGTGGAGTGGGCCTTCTCGCGTCCGGCGCCCTCCACTCACTCGCGGTGGTGGCCTTGCTGCTCGTCACCTCGCTTGGCTTGATGGACTCAGCGGGGACCGACGTCCCGCTCAAGGACCCGATCCCGCTCAAGCTGGTCTTCATGATGAGTCCCGGCCCCGGCGGTGGCGGCGGAGGCGGGGGCCTCAAGATGCAGGCACCGCCGCCCAAGGCCCAGCGAAAACCCCTGGTCAAGCTGATCAAGCGAACACCGAGCCCGGTTCCACCGGTCCGCCGGAGGCCGCCGCCTCCGCCTAGGCCCCTCCCTCGCCGGCCGCCGCCGCCAATTGAGCCGCCGCCGCAGCGAGTGGAGCCGATACGAGTTGAACCGCCGAAGCCGGAAACACCGCCGGCCGTTCAGGCGCCGGTCGTGCCGATCCCGACCGACACCGTCGACATGCCGGGGCTGATCGAGAGCCGCAAGGCCGCCGCCGCCGCAAGTGCCGGACCGGGAGCCGGAGGCGGTGTTGGAACGGGCGCCGGTACGGGAATCGGCGAAGGCACGGGCGCCGGCATCGGTCCGGGTCAAGGTGGCGGCACGGGAGGTGGACCGTACCAGCCGGGGTCCGGGATCTCGCCGCCCACTCTCGTTCGGGAAGTGAAGCCGTCATACACGGACGAAGCTCGCCGGCGCGCGATCGAGGGCGACGTGGTGCTCGAGATCGTCGTGCGGCGCGACGGCTCCGTGGGCGACGTGCACGTCAAACGCAGCCTGGGCGCCGGGCTCGAGCAGCGCGCCATCGACGCCGTGCGCCAGTGGCGGTTTGGACCCGCCCGGCGGCAGGGTTCCCCCGTCGACGTTGTCGTCGAGGTCTCGGTCGAATTCAAGTTGAGGTAACCCATGGAATCCATGCTCGTGGTCGTCGCCGCCGTCTCGCTCGCGCTCGCGGCCATCATGTCCACCGTGGCCTGGCGACTGTTGCGTGACAACCACCATCGCACCGCGTCTCGCGCGGAAGTCTTGATCGCGCTGCTCCAGGACGCGGGCAGCGCGAAACCCAAGGACATCACTCCGCCCGCGGAGAGTACGACACCGACGGCGCGCCCGGCCGAGCCGGTGAGCCCGGCGCCGGCCGCGTCCACGACGCCGGAGGTGCCGCGCGCATCCGAGCCGCCGCCGGTCAAGAAGCCGCGCGCGGTTCCGGCCATCGTCGATGGTCCGCTGCACGACGAGGCCATCCGGCGCGACGGCGGCGACACCGACGACGAGTCGTCGTGGGATCGGGCGTTCCGGCCCCGCGTGGATCCGCCGAGCGCCGTCGCGACCGAGCCCCACGAGCCCGTCGCCACGTCCGCGATGTTCGAGTCCGATTCACCCCGTCAGATGTCGATGGGCCGATCGCTCGCGCTGGCCGCGGCCGGATTGGTGATTCTGATCGGCGCGGGAACGGTCTACGCGTTGAATACAGGCCGGCTCTCGCCGTTCACGGGCGGCGACGATCGCGGGGACATGATTGCGGCAAGCGCGCGGCAGCCGCTCGAGCTTCTGTCGCTCAAGCACGGCACCGACGAGACCGGCGCGTTCGTCATCACCGGACTCGTGCAGAACCCGATCGAAGGCGCGTCGCTGCGCGACGTCGTCGCGACGGTCTATCTGTTCGATCAACAGGGTCGCTACTTCGCGAGCGGCCGCGCGCGGCTGGACGTCTCGACGCTCGGCGCCGGGGAAGAGTCGCCGTTCGTGGTCAAGATTCCGAACGCGGCCGCGGTTGGCCGGTACCGCGTCGGGTTCCGCCTGGATGACGGCGGCGTGGTCGCGCACGTCGATCGACGGGGCCAGACGCCGGCCGGCACGAGCGGCGACACGATCGACGACGAGCGCGGTCCATCAGTCGCCACACCCGCGGCGACGCCGCGCCGATCGGAAGGATGAGTCATGGCTCGAGTGATTGCGACGCTGCTCGTTGTTTCCACGCTGCTCGCCGCGGATCGCCAGGAACGGCCGGCCGGCCAGGGCTTCTCGTTCCGCACCGGCGTCGAGCTCGTCAACGTCACCGCGACGGTCACGGATCAGTCCGGGCGCTTCGTGCCTGGACTCACCGCCAACGACTTCGTGCTCTACGAGGACGGCAAGCCGCAGGAAATCACGCAGTTCGACTCCGAGCGCGTGCCGGTGAGTCTCGGCATCGCGCTCGACACGAGCGGCAGCATGCTCGGCGAAAAGATCGTCGCGGCGCAGGCGGCGCTCAATCGATTCCTGGTCGACCTGCTCGGCGCGCAGGACGAGGTGTTTCTCTACCGCTTCGACAGCCGCCCCACGCTCGTGCAGGGATGGACGGAGGATCGGCGCGCGCTCAGCCGCGCGCTCGGAACGGTGCGGCCAAATGGCGGCACGGCGATCTACGACACGGTGGCTGAAGCGATTCCGCTCGCGCAGACCGGCAGCCGCCGCAAGAAGGCGCTCGTCGTGATCTCGGATGGCAACGACACGAGCAGCCGCACGTCGGTCGGCGAGTTGCAGCAGGCTATTCGCGAGACCGAAGTGCTCATCTACGCGATCGGCATCGACGCGTCCGGCGGTAATAACTATTCGTCGCCACCGAGCTCGCCGGCCGCGCCTGGGCCGCCGCGCACGCTGCCCGTGCCGTCGCCGTTTCCGGGCAAGGCGCCGCCGCCGGTCCAGGCACCGGCGCCGCGGCCGCAGCCACCGCCGCCGTCGCGCTCGAATCGCAGTTCGTCGGTCGATCGCGTGAACCCCGATGCGCTGCGCGCGATCACGGACGACAGCGGCGGCCGCACCGAGATCATCGTCTCGCCGCGGGATCTCGACCCGACGACGGCCGGCATCGCCGACGAGCTCAGCCGCCAGTACTTTCTCGGCTACACGTCCACGGTGCCGAAGGACGGGCGCTGGCACTCGATCGAGCTGAGGCTGAAACGCGGCAATTACGTCGTCCGCGCGCGAAAGGGCTTTGTGGCGTCGTAGGCCGGGGCTTCAGCCCCGGCGCGCCGCCGGCCCTGAAGGGCCGGCCTACGTATTCCGACGAACTCTACGCTACGATCCCCGTGTGTTCATCTGGTCGGCCGTGCTCGGGCTGTCCATGGCCGGCAGCCTCGGCGGCCTCCTGACCGCATCCCTGCTTCTTCTCTTCAATCAGCAAGCGCGGGACCGCGTCGTCCCGTGGCTGGTGTCGTACGCGGTCGGCACATTGCTCGGCGTTGCGCTGCTCGATCTGGTTCCGCAGGCGCTCGCCGTGATTCCCCCGACACCGGTGTTCGCGACGCTTCTCGCCGGCATTTTCACGTTCTTCATTCTCGAGAAGCTCGTCATCTGGCGGCACTGCCACGACGACCACGCGTGCGAGATCCATCCGAGCACCGTCTCGCTGGTCATCGTCGGCGATGCGCTCCACACGTTCGTGGACGGCGTCGTCATTGCCGCCGCGAGTCTCGTCTCGCTCCCGCTTGGCGTCACCGCTGCGCTTGCGGTCGCGGCGCATGAGATTCCGCAAGAGGTGGGCGACTTCGCGATTCTGCTCGCGGCGGGACAGTCGCGATCGCGTGCGCTGCTGCTCAACCTGTCGTCGGCGACCGCAGGTCTTCTCGGGGCAGCCGCGATGCTGGTTTTCGGATCTCAGGCGCCGATCGTCCTGCCGTTCGTCCTCGCCTTCGCCGCCGGGGCGTTTCTCTACGTCGCGATGGCCGACCTCATCCCGAACCTGCACCGGGGCGGGATCGACCGGAATGCCGCCCGGCAGACTGTCCTCATCGCGCTGGGCGTGGGGACGATTGTGGTGATGACTCAGGTCCGGTAGGGCCGCCAGCCGCGCCAGCGCCCGCTGGCACTGCTCTTGCTCTTCAAGCCGGCAGCGATACGCGCCCGCGCCGGAGCTCGACGGTTATGCGGTCTCCCCTCCTCGTTGCGATCACCCTCGTTCTTGCGCTCTATTCCTTCCCGGGCGCGGCCCGGGCCCAAACGCCGGACGACGACCTCCATCGTCAGGTCCTCGGCGCCGTCCGCGGCTACACGAACTTCACGATCTTCGACGACGTCAGCGTCGCGGTAAGCGACCGCGCCGTGACGCTGACGGGGCGCGTGACGATGCCGTTCAAGCGCAACGACCTCGGCGCGCGCGTCGCGAAGATCGACGGCGTCCGCCATCTCGTCAACGACATCCAGGTGCTGCCGGTCTCCATTGGCGATTCGAGACTGCGCACGAAGATCGCCCAGGCCATTTACGGCAACTCGACGTTCTGGCACTACGCCTCAATGGTAAACCCGCCGATCCACATCGTCGTCGAGCACAGCCGCGTCACGCTCACCGGGTGCGTGAACGGTGAAATAGAAAGAACTCTTGCGTACGCGCTCGCGCAGGTGGATGGCGTCATGTCGGTCACCAATGAACTGAGGCTCGACAAAGCGAACAAATGAACCGTCGCCGAAGTACTGGAGCTGACGCAGAAGTACGGCGCTGACGCTCAAGTAGCTGGAACTAGCGCAGAAGTACGGCAGCTGCCGAGCGAGTACTTTGCGTGTCAGTGCAGGTTTCGACAAGTGAAGGTACTCCAACGATCGCTGCCGTACTTCTGCGAAAGGTCCTGCTACTTCACCGTCAGCTCCGTACTTCAGCGATAGCGCCAGTACCTCGGCGACAGCGCTATTCTTTCCGTGTAAATGGGCCGTTCGCTTTCGGCGTCTAACAAACGATGACTGTCGCCGCCACGCCGGTGGTCGCGCTGCACGCACTCGGGTATCACGCCGAGCTCGAGGACGTGTTCCTGCGCGGCTGCTGCTGCCGGGCGTTCGCGTGTTCCTCACGGTCAACCTTGACGCCGTGCGCGGGAACAGCCGGATCGATCCGTCGTTCCTGCCAGGTCCGTTTGGCATCGTCGGATCGGACGGGCGGTTTTCGATCCCGGGCGTGATGCCCGGCACCTACATTTTTACTGTGTCGGGTGCCGACGCGCAGGGCTGGGTCCTCGACGCAGCGACGATCCCTGCGGCACCAGGAGCGGCATTGGACGCGCGCGACGTCCTCAACCTCCCGTTCACGATCCCTGAGGAGATCGACATCCTCGGCGCGACGTTTTCGATGACCCGCGCCGCGTCGACGCTGCAGGTCATGCTCCGCGATCGGGACGATCGGCCCGTCCCGAACATGGACGTCGTCCTGTTTGCCGCGGATCCGAAGTATTGGTACCCGTCATCGCGGCGGCTGCTGCGTCAGCGCGCAAGCACCACCGGAACCGTGACCTTCGACCATCTTCCTCAGGGCGACTACATCGCCGCGGCCGCCGGTTCGTTGCCTTCGGATTGGCACACGGCTCCCAGGCTGGAGGCCCTGGCCCCGACCGGAACCAGGGTCCGGCTCGACAAAAGTGACACGCGGGCCATCGCCATCCGGGTCGATCCAGGAATCGTCAAATAGTCATGGGGACGGGTCCCCCTTTACACTCGTAAGGGTTGACCGGTCCGATACTGGCAGGGGGAAACGTGAAATCACGGCTTGTCGCGGTGTCGATTGCAGCGGTCTCGGCCGGAAGCCTCGCCATCGCCGCGGCGCAGGTCCAGACACAAGAGCCGTTCTCACGTTCCTCTGGCGGGCAACTGGTTGGAATTCGGCCCAATGTCACGCGATCCTCGCCGGTTTTGCACGATGTGGACGTGAGAACGGCTCAAGGAGCCGCTCAGGGTCAGGCCCAGGGACAGGGTCGGGGCCAGGCGCAAGGCGCCGGCCGCGGCACGCAGCCGGCTCGCGATGCCCAGCAGCAGACCACCGTCGGCACCGCCTCCATCACGGGCGCGGTGGTGACCGAAGGCGCCGGCACTCCGGTCCGTCGCGCGCGCGTGACGTTGAGCGGCGGCGAAATCAGGACGCCGCGTTCGGTCGTGACAAACGACGAAGGCCAGTTCGGCTTCGTGGCGCTGCCGGCGGGGCGCTACACGATGACCGCATCGAAAGCCGGCTACGTGAACATCACGTACGGCGCGAAGCGGCCGGGCCGGCCGGGCACGCCGATCCAGCTCGCCGACGGACAAAAGCTCGAGAAGGCCACCATCAGTCTGCCGAAGGGCAGCGTCGTGACCGGTATCGTCGTGGACGAGAACGGCGAGCCGTCGCCCGGCACGCAGGTGCGGGTGATGCGCTACGTGATGCGAACGGGCGAAAAGACGCTCGAACAATCGGGACAGGATCAGACCGACGATCGCGGGATCTATCGCGTCTACGGTCTGCAGCCCGGCGAGTATCTCGTCAGCGCGTCGCCGCGCAATATGAACATCGGCGACATGCGTCAGACGGTGATGGCCGAAATCGAAGCGGTCATGCAGCAACTGGGGGCGGCCGGCGTTGGCCCCGGGGCTGAAGGTGGTCGCGGCGGCGGTGGCGGCGGCGGACGCGCCTTCGAGCCCGGCGCGCTCGGCCAGGCCGTCGGCGGCGGCGGCCGGGGACAGGCGCTGATCGATCGCGCCACGCAGCTGCAGCAGCAACTGCAGCAGAGCGAGCAGGAACAGCCGGTCGCCTACGCGCCGGTCTATTACCCGGGAACAACGACGCCATCGGCCGCATCGAGCGTGACGCTCGGCGTCGGCGACGAACGATCGGGCGTGGACTTTCAGCTGCAGCTCGTGTCGACGGCGCGCGTCGAAGGCTCGGTGGTGAGCGCCGACGGGACGATGCCGCCGGGCACGCAAATCACGCTGGTCCCGCAGGATCAAGGCGGCATGCCGCAGATTCCCGGACTGAACACGAGCACCTCGCGCTCGATGCAGAACGGACGGTTTCAGTTCACGGGCGTCGCGCCGGGCCAGTATCGATTGATGGCGAGAGCCGTCATCCGCCAGCCCGATCCCCAGGCCGCGGCACGCGGCGGGGCCGCCGCGGACGCCGGCGGGCGCGGCGGACGAGGCGGACAGGGCGCGATCCAACAGGTGCTGTGGGCGTCCACCGATCTCAACGTCAGCGGTCAGAACATCACGGACATCGTGATCGCGCTGCAGCCAGGCATGTCGCTCACCGGACGCGTGTCGTTCGAAGGCACGACGATCCCGCCGCCGACCGATCTCACGCGCGTGCGCGTCAACCTCGCCACGCGCGGCCAGCAGTTATTCGAAGGCGGTGCCGTGCCGCCGGCCCAGGTCGATGTCAGCGGAAACTTCACGATCAACGGCGTGGCGCCAGGACGCTATTCGATCAGCGGCGGCGCGCCAGGCGGCGGACAGGGCGGCGGTCGTCAAGGGGGCGCGGCGCCAGCGCCGGGTCAGGGCGGTGCAGCAGCGGCGCAGTGGGTCCTCAAGTCGGCGGTCGCCGGCGGGCGCGACATCCTCGACTTCCCGCTCGTCATCGAACCGAATCAGGAAGTCGGCGGGATCCTGATGACGTTCACCGATCGCACGCAGGAGCTGTCCGGCACGCTGCAGGATGCGACCGGAAGGCCCACCGCTGATTTCACGATCGTCGTCTTCCCGGCCGACAACCGGTACTGGCAGCCGCAATCGCGTCGCATCGTCTCCGCGCGGCCCGGCACCGACGGGCGATTCACATTCCGCAATCTCCCGCCCGGCGACTATCGCCTCACCGCGATCACCGACGCCGAACCCGGCGAGTGGTTCAACCCCGAGTTCCTCGCCCAGCTCGTCGCACCCTCGATTGCCATCTCTCTGGCCGAAGGCGAACGCAAGGTCCAGGACATCCGGGTCGCAGCGGGTCGGTGAAACACGTCTATCTGAAATCTATAGTCTGGGAATCTGTAATCTGATCCGCAATCTGGGAATCTGGGAATCGTCAATCTATCGGGGAGTCTCAGGATCTATCGGGGATCTTGGATGGAATCTGAACTCCGGCCGAATCCCCAGATTCCCAGATAGCAGATCAGATTACAGATTCCCAGATTACAGATTCCAGATTGACGGGTGCCATCACCGTCCCACACCCTTTAACACATTCCTAACAACTTCCCGGCACGCTTCGGGGGTCTAATGAGACCGGGTATGTCTATGACCTCAGACCGAATCGTCCGTGTGTGCGTTCTGATCGCCCTGGTCGCGGTCTCGCTCGAAGCCCGTGGCAGCCAGGAGGTCCGGCAGGATGTGCGAATCGCCACCGCGGTAGGCGGGGTCGGCGTCGCGCCGGCCGGCGCGCCGTCCATCTCCACCCCGCTGTCGCCGATCACGAGCACGGGCACCGGATTGATTGTCGGCCGCGTGATCGACGCTGGCACGGGCCGTCCCGTTGGGGGCGCCCTCGTGTCGATCGGCGGCTCGGCGCCACCAGCACCAGGGCGGACTGTCGTCATGAATGCCCCCGGCGGTCAGCCGGTGACCTTCGGTCCGTCCGGCCCGTCGATGCCGCGGCTCATGACCGACAGCGAAGGCCGGTTCGTGTTCCGCAACCTGCCGAAGGGCGCGTTCAACCTCACCGCCGTGAAACCGGGCTACGTTGACGGCGCGTACGGACGGTTGCGTCCGAACGGCGCTTCGCAATCGCTCGAGCTCGGCGAAGGCGAACGCCTGAACGATCTGACGATTCGCGTCTTTCGCTTCGCGACCATCTCCGGCGTCGTGAGCGATCAGACGGGCGATCCGGCCGTCGCCGTCCAGGTCCGCGCGTATCGCCGCGGCTTGAGCGGCGGCCGGCGGATCTTGTCACCTGCCGGCACCAGCATGACCGACGACCGCGGGGCGTATCGCCTCTTCAATCTGATCCCCGGCGAATACGTCGTCTCGGTCCCGAGCGTGCAGTCGAGCGTGCCGGCGAACATGCAGCTTGGCGGACGCATGTCCCCTGATCTCATCGCGACGGCGATCTCGGGCGGGTCCGGCGAGTTCTCGATCGGCACCGGCGGCACGCAGGTCGGATCCGACGGGCGATTCCTTCTTCAACCAGGGATGCGCGGATCGACCGGCACGGCGCCCGACGCCAGCGGCCGGCTGCTCGTGCACCAGACGGCATATCACCCCTCGGCCAGCACCGTTGGACAGGCGCAACCCGTCACGGTGGCGTCCGGTGACGACCGCAGCGGCGTGGACGTGGCGTTGAAGCTCGTCCCGAGCGCGACCATTTCCGGCCGCCTGCTCGGACCGACCGGACCGGCGGAAAGCTACATGCTGCACCTCACGCCGACCGACACGGGCGAGATGTCGACCGACCCGGATGTCGCGACGGCGGTGACGGCCGCCGACGGGTCCTTCATGTTTTTCGGCGTGCCGGCCGGGCAGTACGTGATTCAGACGCTGCGGGCGCCGCGGACCGCGATCACCGGCGCGGCGACGATGATGGTCAACCAGGGCTCCGGCAACATGTCGTTCACGTCGATGACGTTGGGCGGCGCCGGAGGGCCAGCCGCGCCGCCGACGAACACGGAGCCCACGCTCTGGACTGCCACACCCGTGACCCTCGGGGCGACGGACATCGGCGACCTGACCATCAACTTGAATACGGGTCTCAAGATCAGCGGCCGGACGGAATTTCAAGGTGCAGCCGAGCGCCCCCCTGGCGATCGCCTCGCCCAGGTCACCGTGATGCTCGAGTCGGCCGACGGCAGGTCGCGCACCGGAACGTTGCCGGCGCGTCTTCAAGCCAACGGTCTGTTCACGACGGCCGGCGTGCCGCCGGGCAAATATCTGCTTCGCGTGATCAATCCGCCGGGCGGCTGGGACGTGCGGTCGATCATGCTCGGAGGCGTCGACGCCTCCGACACGCCAATCGACTTCGAGGACAAGGATCTCGCGGGGGCGGTCATTACGTTTAGCGATCGCGTCTCGGCGCTGTCGGGAACCGTCAAGAGCACGCAAGGGGCGGTCGACAACGCGGCCGCGGTCGTGATCTTTCCGACCGACAATCGCGCCTGGACGTACAACAACGCTCGTCGCGTCCGGATGACGCGGGCGAGCAAGTCCGGCACCTACACGTTCAACGGCCTGCCGGAGGGCGACTACTTCCTGATCGCGATTCCCGAGGAGGTCGCGAGCGAGTGGCAGGATCCGCGGTTCCTCGAGGCGATGTCGCGCGAAGCCACGCGCGTCACGATCGTCGAGGGCGACAAACGCACGCAGGACCTGGAGCGGCGCAACATCCGGCCGGTCGAAGGCCGGGATCTCGCTGCCGTCGTGATCGCCGGCCCTGGCCAGCCTTCGCCAAGGCTTCGGCGGTCCGCCCAGCCTCCGCGCGTTTCGTTCTCCGCGCGCTTCGGCGGGCCACCGAAGCTTCACGCGAAGGTGGCCGTAGCTTCAGCGGAGGCGGAAGGGCCGGCCTACACCGAACCGCAGTCCACCCAACAGCAGCAGACCCGCGATCCGCGCGCGACGCCCGCGCGCGATCGTGCCGCCGATCCCGCCGGCACCGGAGCGATCGCCGGCGTCGTTCTGCAAGACGACGCCTCGAACACGCCGATGCGACGCGCGCGCGTGACCCTTCGCCGCAGCGAGGGCACAGCCGAGCGCGCGACGATGACCGATGACAGCGGACGGTTTTCGTTTGCGGCGCTCCCGGAAGGTCGGTACACGCTTCTTGCCGGCAAGGCGGCGTATCTCACCGTTTACCACGGCGCCGCGCGCGCCGGACGCGGGCCCGGATCGCCGATCGCACTCGCGGCGGGACAACAGCTCGGCAATCTCGTCGTTCGCATGCCGCGCGGTGCGGTCGTCACCGGCATGGTCAGCGATCAGTTCGGCGCGCCCGTGCCGAACGTCGGCGTGCGGTTCATGCAGTCGCAGATGAGCGGCGGCGAGCGCCGTCTGATGACGGTGCCGGCCCCCGGCTCGGTGACCGACGATCGCGGCATCTATCGCGCATATGGGCTGATGCCCGGCAACTACGTCGTCAGCGTCGTGCCGCCGCCGCAGGGCGGCTCGGAGATTCGGCAGTTGTCGCAATCGGATCTCCAGGCAGCCATGAACGACATGCGCCAGCAGCCGGGCGCGGCGGCGCCGGCGCGGCCAGCTGGCACGCCGGCGGATGCCGGGTCGGCGATCGTGCCCGGCCGCTCGGTCGGCTACGCGCCTGTGTACTACCCGGGCACGACGGTGCAGGCCGAAGCGGGACAGGTGACGGTCGGTCCCGGCCAGGAGCTCACGGGGATCGATCTGTCGATGCGCCTGGTGCCGACCTCGAAACTCGCGGGCACGGTCCTCGGCGTCGATGGCCGGCCCGCCGCGGGTTCGATGGTGATGGCGCTCCCGGCGGACTCGGCAGCCGCGGTCAGCAGCCGAAGCACACAAACCGATCAGGAAGGAAAGTTCTCGCTGCCGAACGTCGCGCCGGGCCGGTACACGCTCATCTCGCGCGGCGGTGGTCCCGGTGCGATGGCAATGGGCGAGCGAATGGTGATCCTTTCGGCACCACCTGGAATCGGAGGGCCGCCTGGCGCGGGCATGCCGCCGCCCCCCCCGCCGCCGCCTCCGCCTGGAGCCTCGCCGCTCTACGCCGAACAGGAACTCGACGTCAGCGGCGAAGACATCAGCGGCCTCTCGTTGACGCTGCAGCCGGGCATGACGGTTTCGGGGCGGATCGTCTTCGAAAGCAAAACCGGTGCGACGCCGCCCGACTTCAACCAGATTCGCGTGATTCTCTCCAACGCCAGTCCCAATCGAGTGACCATGGGCACGCCGCCAGGACAGGTCGACTCGTCAGGAAATTTCGCCATCCAGGGCGTGCCGCCGGGGCAATATCGATTTGGCTCGACGGTGACGGCGCCCGGCGCGTCCGGCCCGGGCTGGACGCTGAAATCGGCGATGGCTGGCGGCCGTGACACGCTCGACACCCCGCTCGAGGTCCGGCCGGGCGGGAACGTTGAAGGCGTCACGATCACGTACAGCGATCTCGTCAGCGAAATTTCCGGGACGCTCAGCGACGGCAAAGGCAAACCGATCTCCGACCTCTCGATCCTCGTGTTCACGACGGACCGCTCGCTATGGGGCACGCCGTCGCGGCGCCTGCGGCAGCCGACACAGCCGTCGAGCGACGGCAAGTTCAGAATTACGGGACTGCCGGCCGGCGAGTATTTCCTCGGCGCCGTGACCGATCTGGAACCGGGCGACTGGCAGGATCCGGCGTTCCTCGAGCAGCTCTCGGCCGCGGCGATCAAGATGACCATCGCGGACGGCGAGAAGAAGGTTCAGGACATCAAGATTGCTGGTGGGTAAAGAAGACCTCGGGAGTCTTTAAGCCAGGACCTTACACCGGCTTATTGCCTGAAGACTCCCGAGGTCCTCTTTTTCTTCATTACCCACCACGCGATCCCGCCCAGCACGATCACGGCGGCAACGAACGCGCCCGCGAACAGTCCGAGTGTCTGATAGAGGATGGACTGCGCGCCCATCACGACATTGATCTCAATCGGCTTCCCGGCGAGCCGATCCTCGAGCGTCTGCTCCCAGGTCAGGATGTTGCCGCGCTCGAGCGATCCGTTCGATCCATCGAGTGTCTTGACGTTGTGATCGAGCACGCGGCTCGGCAGGTGCAGCTTGAACGCCACGAGCTCGCTGCGATCCCACGCGGGCGCTCCGGGATCGCCGCCGGACGGCGCGCCCACCGCCTGCTGATACCGCAGGTTTTCGCCCTCGGCAACGAGCCGGTACGTGGACCAGCCCAGCCACTTGCACGTGTTCTCGGCACGCACATCCACGATGCGCAGGCGCACCTGGATGAATCGTCGTCCCTTCCGCCGCCATGGCTGGGTAACGTTCATCACGTCGCATCCGCCTGACTCGAAGGCCCGCCGGATCGTCGACCGATCCAGGCGGGCCGCGTCAGAATCGAGCGGCATGCCGCGCAGCGCCGCCAACGCCGGGAGCGACGCGTCGAGGAGGACCGTCGCCGATCCGTCGGTCGCGAGGTAGAGCTGCTCCTCGTACTCGTACTGCCGGCCCAGCGGATTGCACGCAGCGATGATGAACAGCGCGAGTGCCGCGCGCGCTCTGGCGATCGACCGGACGACCATCCAGCGAATGATATACATTCGTACCCGGTCCATGCCTCGCGTGTTTCTGATCGACGGCAGCTCGCAGATGTATCGCGCGTACCACGCCATCCACGGACTGACCGGTCCGGATGGCCGATCGACGAACGCCGTCTACGGATTCGCGACGATGCTGCGCAAGCTCATCGCCGATCACCATCCGGAGTTCATCGCCGCGTCGTTCGATCTGGCCGGGCCGACGTTTCGCGCCGAGCTCGCCGCCGACTACAAGGCGAATCGCACGCCCATGCCGCCCGATCTCGCCGAACAGGTCGGTTGGGTGCGGGAAGGCTGCGAGGCGCTCGGCGTTCCCGTGCTGACGTTCGCGCGCTACGAGGCCGACGACGTCATTGGAACACTCGCGCGGCAGGCGCGCGAGCGCGGCTTCGAGGTCGCTATCGTCACGGGCGACAAGGATTTCTTCCAGCTCGTCGGCGACGGCATTCGCGTCTACAACCCGCGCGATGAAGGCGTCTGGTTCGACGAAGCCGGCGTCCAGGAGAAGCTCGGCGTGCGGCCCGATCAGGTTGTGGACGTGCTGGCGTTGATGGGCGACAGCATCGACAACATCAAAGGCGTGCCGGGGATTGGCGAAAAGGGCGCGCGCGAGTTGATCGGCGCGCACGTGTCGCTCGATTCGCTGCTCGAGGCCGCACCGACGATTCAACAGAAACGCTATCGGGAAGCGCTCGTGACGCACGCGCAGTCCGCGCGCGACAGCCGGGAACTGGCGCGGATTCGCACCGACGTGCCCGTCACGTTCGAGCCGGAGGCCGTCCGGTATCGCGGACCCACACGTGAGCGCGCCTACGCGCTGTTCTCGATGCTCGGCTTTCGAACGCTCGTGGCCGAGTACGCGCCGACCGCCGAGACCGCCACGCGCGATTACGGCGTCATCGGGTCGCTCGAGGAGCTGGACCAGCTCGCCGGCACGCTCCGACAGGCCGGCCGGTTCAGCGTCGCGCCGATTGCCGCGGCCGAGACGTCAGCCGTTCGCGCGCTCATCGTCGGGTGGGCGTTCTCGTGGGCGCCAGGATCGGCGCGGTACGTGCCGATCGCGCACAGCGGCCTCGGCGATCCGCCGAATCTGCCAACCCCCGACGTCTTCGCGCGGCTCGGGCCGATCCTCTCGGATCCGGCCATCGTCAAAATCGCGCACGACCTCAAGTTCACGACGATCGCGGCGGGCCGCGAGGGGGTCGAGGTCCGTGGCGACGAATTCGACACGATGGTCGGGAGCTACTTGATCGACGCCACACGGTCGAGCCATTCGATCGACGGTCTCGCGCTCGAGCGATCGGACTATCGGGCCCTGACCGAACAGGACGTCGTGGGTAAAGGCGTGAAGGCGGTCACGCTCGAGGCGGTGCCGGCGATCTCGCTGGCGGTGTTTGCCGGCGAGCGCGCGGACGTCCCGCTCACGATCGCGCCGCAGCTGCGCGAGGAACTGAAAAGAGAGGGCCTGGACAGCGTCTACCGCGAGTTGGAGCAGCCGCTGATTCCGGTGCTGGCAGACATCGAACGCGCCGGCATCAAAGTCGATGCGGCCGTCCTGGCGAAGCTCGCGACGACGATGCAGGCCGAGCTCAACGATCTGTGCGTGCAGATCTTCGGCTTCGCCGGGTGCGAATTCAACATCAACTCGCCGAAACAACTGGCTGACGTGCTGTTCACGAAGCTCAACCTCCAGCTCACGAAGAAGACCGGCAAGACGCGCGTCATCTCGACCGCCCAGGACGTGCTCGAGGAGCTGGCGGTCACGCACGATCTGCCGCGGCTCGTCCTGAAGTGGCGCAGCATCCAGAAGCTCAAGGGCACGTACGTGGACGCGCTGCCGGAGCTCGTCAACCCGTCGACCGGCCGCGTTCACACGACGTTCAATCAGGCGGTCGCGGCGACGGGACGGCTGAGCAGCAGCGATCCGAACCTCCAGAACATCCCGATCCGCACGGCGCTCGGGCGCGAGATTCGTCGCGCGTTCGTCGCCGAGCCCGGTTTCGTGTTGATCTCGGCGGACTACTCGCAGATCGAGCTGCGGGTGCTCGCGCATCTCTCCGGCGACACCGCCCTCAGCGATGCATTCACTCAGGGGATCGACATTCACGACCGGACGGCCGAGCGGGTCTTTGGGACCTCGAGCGGCCTGGATCCGCATGAGCTGCGCCGGCGGGCCAAGATCATCAACTACGCGCTGCTCTACGGAAAGACCGCGTTCACGCTGGCAAAGGACATCGGCGTGTCGAAAGAGGCCGCGCAGGAATTCATCGACGCCTATTTCGCCGGATACCCGTCCGTGCGCGCCTACATCGACAAGACGCTCGAAGACGCTCGCGCGAGCGGCGTCGTCCGCACGATGAGCGGCCGCCGCCGGCTCGTGCCGGAGCTCACGAGCAAAAACGGCCAGGTGCGCATGGCCGCCGAGCGCGAGACTGTCAACATGCCCATCCAGGGCACGGCCGCGGACGTCCTGAAAAAGGCGATGATCGACGTTCACGCCGCATTGAAGGATTTCAATGCGGACCGGCCGACTCCGGCGAGAATGATCCTCACCGTCCACGACGAGCTCTTGTTCGAGGCGCCCGAGGGGCACGCCGGCGCGGTCGCCGACCTCGTCCGCGACGTCATGGAGCGCGCGTACCCGCTCAGCGTGCCGCTCACCGTGGACGTCGGGATCGACAGGAACTGGAACGACGCGAAGCCCTGAACATGAAGGGCGTGAAGGGATGAAGGACATGAAGAAGGTCTTCATGGCCGTGATCCTTGTCGACCTCGGGTTTCTTTTCGCGCAGCCAGATCTCGGTGCGTCCGTCAAGCCGATCCGCGATGACTGGGTCGTGGTGTTTTCCGCTGACAAGAGGTACTGGTGGCTCGGTTCGCGCCGCGTGCGCGCCGTTCGCCCGGATCCGACCGGCCGATACACCTTCCGCGCCCTCCCGGCCGGCACGTACGCGGTGACACTGGTCCCGGATCCGATTCCGGGTGACGGCTTGACGGCAGCCAGGCTGCAGGCGCTGGTTTCGGCAGGTATTCGCGTCACGGTCGCGGAGGGCGAGCGAAAAGAGCAGAATTTTCGGAAGGTGAAATGACCTCCGAGGTCATTTTCGGACCCCTCACCCGAAAATGACCTCGGAGGTCATATCATCCTCCTTCGTGCCCGATCCGGTTGTCGTCCCGCGCGCGGACCACCCGATTTCGCGCCGGAACATCGATTCCGACGCGCTCCGGGTCCTGTACCGGCTTCAAAGCAGCAAGCACGTCGCGTACCTGGTGGGCGGGAGCGTCCGCGACCTGCTTCTGGGCCGCCGGCCGAAGGATTTCGACGTCGCCACGGATGCCCACCCGAATCAAATCAAGCGCCTGTTCAGGAATTGCTGGATCATCGGCCGGCGCTTCCGGCTCGCGCACATCAAGTTCGGCCAGAAGACCATCGAGGTTGCGACGTTCCGAAAGAACGTGCCGGCCGATCCGGCCGCCGAACCGGCCGGTGAGACCCCCCAGGTCGTCTCTTCCGCCGGTCCGCCCGACGACGCGCCCCGGCACGGGTCGCCGCACGAAGGCGAGCACGGCCGCGGCCGCGCGCGCGACCACGGACCTCGCCACGACCCCGGCATGATCCACCGCGACAACACGTTCGGCACGCCGGAGGAGGACGCGTTCCGGCGCGACTTCACCATCAACGCGCTCTTCTACGACGTGGCGACGCGATCGGTCATCGACTACGTCGGCGGCCTCGGCGATCTCGAACGCCGCACGATTCGATCGATCGGCGATCCGCGCATCCGCTTCCTGGAAGATCCGGTCCGGATGATGCGCGCCGCGATCTTCGCCGCGCGCCTCGGCTTCGACATGGACCCGCTCGTCGTCGAGGCCATCGCCGAACATCGCACGCTCATTGCGAAGGCCTCGCCGTCACGGCTGATGGAGGAGTACTTCAAGATCCTCCGGTCGGGCTACGCGGAGCCCAGCTTCCGCGCGCTCGACCGGGTGCGGCTCCTCGAGTTGATCACGCCCGAGCTCGCGTCGCCGCCCGACGCGCTCTGGGACGCGCTCGCCCGGCTCGATCGATACCGCCAGCGGTTCCAGACGCTTCCACTGGAGCTCACCAACACGGTGCTCATCGGATCGCTGCTCGTGCCCATTGGCGTGCTCGACCGGCCCGTCCGGCGTGACGCGCCCGATCCGCGCGGAGAGCGCATCGCCCTTGGCATGCTGCCCGTGGCGCGACGCGAGATCGATCGACTCCGCCAGATCACGCAGCTCGTGCAGCGGCTGACGGATGCCGCGCTCCCGCCAAGAGTTGCGCGCAGCATGCACCACCGGCCGGTGTTTTCAGACTCGGTCGTGTGGCTCGAGATCTTCGGCGACGCGCCCGATGCCGTGGAGAAGTGGAAGCAGGCCCGCCCCACCCGGCAGCAACCCTCCAGTGCCGCACCCACCCCCGAAGGCGCCGAGCCCGGCGCCGCGCCAGCCGGCGGCCGTCGCCGGAGACGACGACGCCGCAGACGCGGGCGAGGGCCACGGCCAGCCTCGTAGGGCGGATTGGTTTCCAAATCCGCCAATTGATTTCCAAATCCGCCATGTCGAGGCGGATTTAGAGATCAATCCGCCCTACGCGTGCCCGAGTGCCCGCCCTGTCCAGCGCGGGCCGGCCGTCGAGCATGTCGAGCAATCGCGCACGCTGACCGGCCGGCGTGCTCGCCAGACGCGCGTCCCAGTCCTCGAGCAACGTCCGCAGATCGTCGCGCAAGTCGATCAATTCCTTCAGTCGCGCTTCCAGCCTGTCGAGACGCGCGCCCACCAGCGAGCGAACCCGCCCGCACGGCGGACTTCCCTTCTGGCACGCGCCCAGGACTTGCGCCAGTTCTTTGAGCGAGAAGCCGACGACGAGCGCGCGTTGGATCAGCCGCACACGATCGGCGGCCTCGACACTGTAGCGCCGATAGCCGGCGGGCGTGCGCGCGGTGCCGGGCAGCAGGCCGAGCCGCTCGTAGTGGCGCAGCGTGTCCGTGCTGACGCCGGTCAGCTGCGCCAGCGCGCGCGGACCGATCGACGTACTGCTCATTTTCGTTTCGAGACCGTCCCGGGATCGCCGGTCTTGTGTTCGGCGATCTGGTATTTCAGGAATTCGTGCACGGCCGCAACCGCTGCCGGATCGGCCGTCGTGATATCGACGCGTCCACCGCCAGGAGTCTCTTTGTACTTGTAAGTGATCCTGCCCTTCAGCTTCGTCATCGCGGACGTGCCGGGCACGTTCTTCGAGTCGTGAATCAGCATCGAGGCCTCGAAATTGCCGGCGCCAAACATCTGCGCGATGTGCGGCAGATGCGCGCGGATGTCATCACGATCGGCCGTATCCGACGCGTTCTTGACCGCGATGTCGATCGCGCCGCCGTCGTCATGGAGATAAAAGTGATGGGCGGTCTTGTGCTGATCGAAACCCATCACTGTGGCCCCTCGGGCATGCGGATCCTGGGCGGGCGTGGACTGACCGAGTAGGCCGACGGAAACGACAACGATCCAGGGACTGGGCATAGGTAAGCTCCTCAGATCCCTACGGTACGGGCTGGAATCGTTCCAGGGTCAAGCCGCCATACGGAGGGCGGATTGGTTTCCAAATCCGCCGCGCGTCTGGCGGATTTAGAGAGCAATCCGCCCTACCGGCGCCAATTGATCCCCACCCTGACCGCCCGATCCGGAGCCAGCGTGACGAGCGGCGTCCGGCCGACTTCGACCCGCGCGTCGCCGACGTTCTCGATCACCAGATACCAGCCGAACGCACCCTCGCGGCCCGCCAAGCGCAGGTCCACCTGCGTGGCCGGCTCCAGCTCGAACTGATTTCGGTCGTCGTCGAACTGCGACGACGTCGAGCGCAGGATGCCGGAGACGATGATGGATCGCCACACGGTGGCGTCGGCGAGAAGCGCGAACGATCGACGCGGCACTTGCGGCAGCCGTTTGTCTTCGAGCACTGGTTCGAGCGAGTTCTGGAAGGTCGCGTCCGTCAGGATCGCCGACGCGCCCACGCGCACGCGGGCGGTCGGGCGAATCTCGCCGTCGATCTCGACCCCGGTGGCGTTGGCGTCGCCGGCATTCCGGCGCTGGCGGAGATTGGTCCCGATCGTGACATTCGCCACCGCGTCGTGGATGACCGTCCCGAACACGGTGGCCGACGCGTTCCAGTTCCCCTGTGACGCGACGACACCGACGTCCCAGCCACGCGCGCGCTCGGGCAGGAGGTCGGGATTGGCCAGCGTGCGGATCGCTCCGACCTGGAAGTTGCGGACCATCTCGTTCAGCGTGGGCCACCGATGGCTCGACGCCACCGACCCGCGCAGGACGAGGCGCGTGTCACCAGTGAGGGCTTCGAACGACGCGCTGCCATGGCCGACCGTCGTCCCATCCCGGTCGGCGTCGTCGGCGGGCGCCGCGCGCCACTCGTGGCGCACGCCTGCGCCAAGCGTGAGACGTCTGATCGGCACGAAACCGGCGTGCAGCGAGATCGCCTCCGAATCGTCGTGCAGCGACTGGCTGACGGTCGCCGGCACGCGCGGATCGGTATCGTCGAAGTCAGCCGATGCCCGCCCGATGGAAACGCGCCCGGTCAGGTTGCCGCGCGGCACGCCCCAGCCGAGATCCACGCTCGCGCGGTTGGTGTGCGTCTCGGTGACCTGCACCGAGTTCACGGTCTCGGTCGCCCGTCCGGCGCCGACGATGGAAAACGTCTGGTCGAAGGTGTTCGGACTGATCGATCCGCGCGCGCTGATCGCCAGGCCGTCGAGCACACGCGAATATTCGGCCGCGAACGTCCCGCCGCTCATCCGGTTGCGCTGCCGCACCGTGCCGTTGCCGCGGTCGTCGCGCCCGCCCCACCCGGCCACCACGAGGAGACCCGCGTTGGACTGCACCGCGGCCTTGCCCAGGGCATTCACCCAGTCCGCATCCGCGCGAGCATCGATCGGGCCGACCGATTCAGGCGCGAGCGGCACGACGCCATCCGTCCGGAACCAGCTCGCCGCGCCGAACGCGGAGATCTTGTCGCGGCCGCCTCCGGCCGCGGCGTCGAATCCACCGACGGACCTCGACCCAAACTGCCCGGTCACCGACATCTGCCGCCGCCTCGTCGACGGCGTCGTGAAGCTGATGACGCCGCCAAGCGCGTCGGAGCCGTACGTGTCTCCGCCGGCGCCCCGATTGACCCAGACGTTGTCGAGCGCGTCCGTCGGGAGTCGCGTCCACGTGACCCATCCGCCGAACCCGTCGTTCAGCGGCACGCCGTCGAGCAGCACGAGCCCGCGGCTCGCGCCGGACGCCGACAGCCCGCGCAGCGTCACTCCGTGCGTCGTCGGATTGGACGCGCGCGACGACGACCGCCGGAACAGCGAGAAGCCGGAGATCGATCGCAGCACTTCGTCCGGCGTCACCGCCGGCACTTTTTCGATCGCCGCTCGCGTGTCGCTGTCGGTGGTGACGGTCACCGATTCGGTCAGCCCAGCCGGGAACAGCAGGAAGTCGGACGGCGACGCCTGCACGAGCCGGCGGACGGAGGTGAACCCGCGCGCGCTGACCTCGACGACCGCCGGGAGGGCGGCATCCGGAAATGAAAATGCGCCGGACGCATCGACGATGGCCGTCCTCGTCTGCTGACCCTGGTGGAGGACGACCGCGGCGCCAGGAATCGCGACGCCGTCGAAGGAGCGAACGGTGCCGGTCAGTGGCGGCGGTAAGGCCGAAGGCCAAAGGCCGAAGGCCAAAGTGAGAACAACACTAATAGCGATCATCGGTCCTCAGGTCGTACGACTAGCGCCCAGGGCTACACCTACCCGTGCTTTCTCTCGAACTCCTGCATGAACGCGACGAGATCCTTCACGCCCTGCTCGGGAAAGGCGTTGTAGATCGATGCGCGCAGTCCGCCGACTGATCGATGCCCCTTCAGGCCATCGAAGCCCGCCGCCGTGGACTCCTTGACGAAGAGTTTTTCGAGATCCTCGGTCGGCAGCCGGAACGTCACGTTCATCCGCGAGCGACTGTCGGAATCGGCATGCGGTTTCCAGAACTCCGTGCGGTCGAGCTCGTCGTACAGCACGTTGGCCTTACGTTCGTTGATCTTCGCGACAGCGCTCAGGCCGCCCAGTCCGGCGAGCCATTTGAGCACCAGCCGGAGGATGTAGATGCTGAAGCACGGCGGCGTGTTGTACATCGATCCGTTTTCCGCCTGCGTCTTCAAATTGAGCATCGTCGGCAGCGACTCGGCGGATCGCGCCAGGAGATCCTCGCGCACGATGACGACGGTGACGCCAGACGGTCCGAGGTTTTTCTGCGCGCCGGCGTAAATCAGCCCGAACTTCGAGATGTCGATCGGCCGGGAAAACATGTCTGACGACGAATCGGAAACGAGCGGCGCGCCGCCGACGTCCGGCAGCCAGTGCCACTGCGTCCCGTGGATCGTGTTGTTCGACGTCATGTGGGCGTACGCCGCGCCGGAGGTAAGCTTGAGCTCGTCCTGCCTGGGAATGCGCTTGAAATTCCCGCCTTCGGTCGTCGCCGCGACCGCCGTCGCGCCGACCTTTTTGGCCTCCTTCATCGCCTTCTTCGCCCAGTCGCCGGTGACGATGTAGTCGGCGGTCATGCCGGGCGAGAGCAGGTTCATCGGCACCATCGAGAACTGCAGGCTGGCGCCGCCCTGGAGAAAGACGACCTTGTAGTTGTCGGGAATGCCGCCGAGGTTCCGCATGTCGGCTTCGGCGCCCTGAATGATCTCGTCGAACGTCTTCGATCGGTGGCTGATTTCCATCACCGACATGCCCACGCCCGGCAGCGCCACGAGGTCCCGCCGCGCCTCTTCGAGCACCGGGAGCGGCAGCACGGCGGGGCCCGCCGAGAAGTTGTAAACGCGCGATTCACTCATGTGACCTCGCCTACACGTTAACAGCATTCGGCGCGCGGCCTGTGTCCTTGAACGTCCGCACGATGCGGACGGTCTCGGCCGCAATCGCTTCCTGTGCCTGATCCGTGGAGGCGCCGATGTGATGGGTGCCGTACACGCCTGGTTCCTGCACGATCGTGTCCGCGAACTCGCCCGAGGCCGACGCCGGCTCGTTCACGAAAACATCGACGCCCACTCGCAGCTGGCGATCGCGGATCGCCGCACGCAGCGCCGCCTGATCGACGCACTCGGCGCGCGCGGTGTTGATGAGAAAGCTGCCGGGCGCGAGCTTCGACAGGACCGCGCCGTTGATGAGATCGCGCGTGTCGGGACAGAGGGCGAGGTGGATGCTGAGGATGTCCACGCGGGACGCGAGCGCTGCCGGCGACGGCGCCAGGTGCACGGTCGTGAACGCCAACGCCGGACGAACGCCCAGGTCGTCGATCTCGGCGTCGGAGAGCAGGCGATCCTGGCCGTCGTAGCGCCGGCTCCACAGCACGACCCTCATCGCGAAGCCGGCCGCCCGCCGGATCATCTCGCAGGCGATGTTGCCCGCGCCAAGGAGCCCGAGCGTCCGCCCGGAAAGGCCGCGGGCGTTCGAGTACTCCTTCTTGTTCCACTTGCCGTTCCGCAGGTCGGCGACGTTGTCGGGGATCCGGCGGTCGAGCGCGAGCATCAGGCCGAACGCCAGCTCGGCCACCGCCGCCGAGTTCTTCCCCGGACAGTTGGCGACAATCACGCGCTGCGCGGTGGCCGCCGCGACGTCGATCGTGTTCACTCCAGCGCCGGCCCGGACGATGAGTCTCAGCGACTTGCCCATCGCCGGCGCGCCGACCTTCGTAGATCGGACGATGAGCACTTCCGCCGCCGTCCGGCTGACCGCGTCGGCAAGCGCCTGATCCTTCAGATCCGGCTCGAAGAGCACCTCGCAGCCGAGTGCCTTCAGTCCGTCGATGCCGCTTTTCTCGAATTTGTCCGCAATGAGGACTCGCATGACAGCCCAAGATCCTACAACTGTCGGGGAAGCCGGGCCCGCGGCCCGCGCGGAGCCCTCAGCTCGGTCGCTGGGGGTGGGGCCCCGCGAGCATTGAAGAAAGAGGACGGAGGCGATGCGAAATGTGCAGGTCGGCGGGGCTGAAGCCCCGCCCTACAGGCGTTCAGATCAGATGCACCAACAGCCCGTCTCGCAGTTTCGGCTCGAACCAGGTCGATTTCGGCGGCATGACCTCGCCGGTGTCGGCGATGGCCATCAGGTCGTTGATGTTCACGGGATACATCGAGAAGGCGACCGCAGCCGCGCCCTCGTCGACCAACCGCTCGAGCTCGACCGGCCCGCGGATGCCGCCGACGAAGTCGATGCGCTTGTCGGTGCGGACGTCGCCGATCTTCAAGAGCGGTTCGAGGACCCGGCGCTGGAGGAGGTCGACATCGAGCGCCTGGATCCGGCTGGCGCCGGCATCGGGCGGCGGCAGGGTCAGCGTGTACCACTCGCCGGCCAGATACATCGACACGTCGCCGCGGCGCTCCGGCATGCTCTGGCCCGGACGGACGGCGACGCCGCTCGACTGGAGCGCCACCAGAAATGACTCCGGGGTCTCACTCCCCAGATCTTTCGCCACGCGGTTGTACGGCAGGATGCACACCTGGGTGTCGGGAAATGCGACCGCGACGAAGTCGGACTCCAGGGTCCTCCTGCGCGTTCCGGCGCCGGTGATCAGGTCGTGCGCGCGCGCCGCGCTCGCGACGCGGTGGTGGCCGTCGGCGATGTACAGGGACGGCAGCGCCCGGAACGCGTCGACCAGCGTGCTGACGTCGGCGCCGGTGACGCGCCAGATCGTATGGGTGACGCCATCGGGGGCGACGAAGTCGTAGAGCGGCGGCGTGGGGCTTACCCGCTGCGCGACCGCGTTCACGGCCGGAATCGCGCGATAGGTCAGGAAGGCAATCCCGGTCTGCGCGCGCAGCTCGGTGATGTGCCGCGTGCGATCGTCCTCCTTGTCCTTGCGCGTGCGTTCGTGCTTCTTGATGACTCCGTGGCTGTATTCCTCGAGCGAGAAGCACCCGGCCAGACCGATCTGCTCGTGCCAGTCGGTCTTCACCCGGTAGAAATAGAGCGCCGGCGCCAGCTCGATCGTCAATGGCGCGGCGCGCTTCAGCTCCTCGAAGTTGCGCGACGCCTGCGCGTAGACGCGGCTGTCATAGGGAGGCGTCCCGGGCGGGAGATCGACCTCGGATCGCGTCACGCGCAGGAAGCTGAGCGGATTGCCGGCGACGAGCTCGCGCGCTTCTTCGGTCGAGACGACGTCGTACGGCACGGCCGCGACCTCCGCGGCCGTTTCGGGCGCCGGCCGAAGCGCGCGGAACGGAGCAATCTGCGACATCAGCGCGTCCCTCCCGGCAGCCGTGCGAGGACGGCGTCACGCTCGCGGAGGAACGCTTCGCGGGCGTCAGGGGCAATCGGATCGCCTTTCGGCATTTTCTTGAGCTCGACCAGCGGATTCACGTACGTGCCGTTCTTGATGATGCGGTAGTCGAGGTGCGGTCCCGTGGCGGTGCCGGTCGAGCCCACACGGCCAATCGCCGTGCCCTGCTCGACGCGCGCGCCCGGACGAATGCCCGGCGCAATCGCCGAAAGATGAAGATACGCCGTTTGATAGCCGCCGGCATGCCGCAGCCGCACGACGCGGCCGCCCTCGCCCGCCCAGCCGGCCAGCTCGACGACACCGGAGGCGACGGCATTGACGCGCGTCCCCGCGGGCGCGCCGTAGTCCACGCCGAGGTGCGCGCGGGTCGTGCCGTGCACCGGATGCAGCCGGCGGTACGAGAACCTCGAGGTCACGCGCGGATCGAACGGCAGCGGTGACTGCAGGAACTGACGCCGCAGCGAGCGGCCGTCTTCGTCGTACCAGGCGGGGTGGTCATCGGCGTCCGGAAAGCCGACGGCGGTGACTTTTCGATCCTCATTGAAGAGCACGGCGGCCTTGATCGCGCCGTAGCCGATGAACTCGCCGTCTCGTTTGTACCGCTCGAAGAGCACGTCGATGCGATCGCCCGGTTGCAGGTCGGAGTTGAAGTCGATTTCCCCGCCGAAGATTTCGGCCAGCCCGAGCGCGAGCTGGACCGTCTCGCCCGACGCGTCGAGCGCGCCGACGAGCGAGGGCGTCTCGCGCGAGATTGACGCCGACAGCGTGTCGAGCTCGGTTTCCTTGGGCAGCGAGACGACCTCGACGTCGAACCTGGGAACCGCGCCGGTTGCGGGGGAATCTCCGGCCGCGTCGCCGGCTGACGGCCCGCGCGAGACGACCCGCAGCAATCGATCGGTGTCGATCTGATAGCGGAACTCGCGAAACAGTCCGTCGAGCGATCGCGTCAGCCGGTAGGCCTGCTCGGCGCGGAGCTCCCTTGGGTTGAACACCCCTCGCATGGCGTCGACCAGCGCGGCGGTGAGCTCGGCTGAGTATTGATGCTGCCGCAGAATCGTCTCGAGCGTCGCGTTGTGCGGGACGCGTCCTTCGACGGCATCTACGTCACGCGCCAGCAGGACGTCCTGTGGAGGCGTGGCTGACCGGGAAGCCGGGGGCGCGGGCACGGTGCATGCGGCAGCCGCCACGATCAAAACTGTCAGACCGGGTCGAACGTCTCGTCGTGACACGAAGCGCCGAGTGTAAGACATTTATCGATTGCCCGATCGATCTATCGATCTATTGATCGATTCCCCTTACCATCTGCCCGTGGCCAGTATTGTGATCGACACGCCCATTGGTCCGGTGGGCCTCGAGGCCAACGAGGACGCGCTCACGCAGGTGACGTTCCATGCACGAACGCCCCCGGGCCCGCGGCCACGATCCGGCGTGCTGGCGGAAGCCTCGCGTCAGCTCGACGCGTACTTCGACAAACGGCTGCGGCGCTTCGATCTTCCGCTCGCGCCGCATGGCACGCCGTTTCAGCTCGACGTCTGGGAGGCGCTGCGGACGATTCCGTACGGCGACACCTGGAACTATGCAGATCTTGCGCGGCGGATCGGCCGCCCCGCCGCGATTCGCGCGGTCGGCGCGGCCAATGGCCGCAATCCCATTCCGATCGTCATCCCCTGCCACCGCGTCATCGGCAGCAACGGCCAGCTCGTGGGCTTTGGCGGCGGGCTGCCGGTCAAGCAATGGCTGCTCGCCCTGGAAGGCTATTTATTGGTGTAGGGCGGATTGATTCCCAAATCCGCCGAACGTCGGCGGCGCGGTATAGTAGCCGCCCCGCGACCCGGCGGGACCTATCCCAACAAGAAGGACCGTATGACCCGGCGAAAGCTCCTCGGACCGTTCTCACTTCCTGGTAGAGCAAGACCGGCAAGTATCGCAAGACATTCGGCCCTATTTCAGCAACCAGCTCGCAACAGGAAAGTGAGAACGGCCCTCGTCCTCGGATTCGCAGCGGCATTCATCGTCTCGTTCGTCGGACTTCCACTCAGGGCCGCCGATGAGCCCATCGACTACGCGAGCATCAGCAAGATCAAGGACCAGGGACTGAATCAGGCGAACTCCCAGGTCATGGAGATCGCCAGCTGGCTCACCGACGTCCACGGTCCCAGGCTGTCGGGATCGCCCAACATCCAGAAGGCCGGCGAGTGGGCGGTCGCGGAAATGAAGAAATGGGGACTCGTGAACGTGGCGCTCGAGCCGTGGGACAACAACCGCAACTTCACCCGCGGCTGGTCGAACGACAAGTTCTATCTGGCGTCGGTCTCGCCGCAGGCGTTTCCGATTCCCGGGACGCCGAGCGCGTGGACCCCGGGCACGAACGGGCTGGTGCGCGGCGAGGCCATCCTGGTCACCGAGACAACCGAGGCCGAGCTCCAGAAGTACGCCGGCAAGCTCAAGGGCAAGTTCGTGCTGGGCGCGGCGCCGCCCGAGGTCGCAGCCTGGTGGACGCCGCCCGCGACACGCTACACGGTCGAGGAGCTCGACCGCCGCGAAACGCCGGTCACGCCCGAATTCGGCGTCACGCCACCCGGCGGACGCGGAGGCCGTGGCGGCGCGCCGCCAGCCGGCGGACGTCAGGGCGGCGCGGCCGGCGCCCAGGCGCCGTCGTTCAACCGCAACACCTTCTTCCTCAAGGAGGGCGTCCTCGCGATCTTCTCGACGAGCGCGCGCGGCCATGGCATCTACACGATTGGCGGCAGCCGCACCAACGATCCGGCGACGACCTTGCCTGCGATCACGATCCCGGCCGAGCAGTACGGACAGATCGCGCGGACGCTGACGAAAGGCATCGCGGTCACGCTCGAAGCCGACGTCAAGAACACGTTCCACCCCAATCCGACGATGTTCAATGTAGTCGGCGAGATTCGCGGCACCGATAAGGCAACTGAGCTCGTCATGCTCGGCGCGCACTTCGATTCATGGCACTCCTCCACCGGCGCGACCGACAACGCGGCCGGGTCCGCGGCCATGCTGGAGGCCATGCGCATTCTGGCGGCGACGAAAGTGCCGCTGCGCCGCACGGTCCGCATCGGCTTGTGGAATGGCGAGGAGCAGGGCCTGAACGGATCGGCCGAATATGTCGCCAAGCACTTCGCGGCGCGGGGCGCGGCGCCTGCAGGGGCGCCGGCCGGCGCCGGAGGAGCGGGCGCTGGCGGCGCAGGCGCCGGCGGCCAGCGCGGCGGCGGTCGCGGCGGACCGCTCGAATTCAAGCCGGAGCACGCTGGATTCTCCGCCTACTTCAACATCGACAACGGCACGGGGGCGATTCGAGGCGTCTATCTGCAGCAGAACGACGCCGTCGCGCCGATCTTCCGCGCCTGGATGGAGCCGTTCCGCACGATCGGCATGACGCACCTGACGATCAGCAACACCGGCGGCACCGACCACCAGTCATTCGACGCGGTCGGGCTACCCGGTTTTCAGTTCATCCAGGATGGTGTCGAGTACAACTCGCTCACGCACCACTACAACCTGGACAGTTGGGAAAGACTGCAGCCGGACGACATGCGAAAAAACGCAACCATTGCGGCCGCGTTCGCGTTCCTCGCGGCCAATAGAGAAGACAAGCTGCCGCGAAAGCCCTTGCCTGCGGGCGGCGGCAGAGGACGAGGCGGGCAATAGCAGGAGTTCGTGTCGGTACGTCGAGCGCTGTTCCTATCTCCAGCGATACCCGACCGTCAGACTTAGGGCCTTGTTTTTAGCGGTTGGTTCTGCGAACCCTCCCGCGTCCACGTTGACGATGTCGACGAGGCCGAGCGTGTAGCGGGTGTCGACGATCCAGCGGCCGAAGGTGACGCCGCCGCCTATGGCGACGCCGATGTCCGACGTCTTCACTTCGTCGTTTTCGATGATCTCCTCGCCGCCCTCTTTCTGGACTTCCTTGAGCTTCAGCGCGAAGGATGGACCGCCTGAGACGTAGGCGGTAAAGCCGCCGCCTCGTCCAAAGCCCACGCGCGCGAGCACCGGAATCTCGAGGTACATTAGCCGGAGCTCGTTCTCGAAGTCGTCGAGATCGTACCTGGCGCCCTTGGTGGTGACGAGCGCTTCGACATCCAGGTGGACCGGGCCGAAGAGTGGGAGGCCGAAGAAGACGCCGGCCGTGAGGCCCGTCTGTTTCTTGGGCGAGACGATGAAATCGGGAAGCTCGAGATCGAGCGTGGACGAGACCACGCCGCCTTTGATGCCAAAGCCGTCCGACGTTGTCCGCGAGCCAGCCGCGGTCTGCGCGCTCGCGGGCGCGACTGCCAGGAGAAATGTCATGGCGCCTGACAGCAATATGGCGGCCGTTTGAACGCGCATTACAAGTACCTCTGGACTGATTCTCTTACGTTCTTAGCGTCCAAACATGATCTTTATCGCGCCGTAGATCATGCTCGTGTTGACGACCGGGTCCTCGGTGAAGATGCGCGTGAACCGGTAGCCGGCATCGGCCGAGACCGTGGGGGTGAGACCGATATTCACGCCGCCGCCGAACGCGATCAGAAACTCGTTGATCGACTGATCCAGATCGCCGATCTGGTCCTCGATGAACTCGGTGATGTCCACGCCAGCCACCGTGCCGCTGATCTTGCTGGTGAGATGGGCGAACCCTGCGCCGCCTTCGACGAAGGGCGCGATGCGGCGGCCGCTTTGAGCCCACCGCAGCCCGCCGAACCCGTACAGCGCCGGGACCTTGACGTCGATGTCGACCGGAATCCCCTGCTGCTCCAGGAAATCCACGCCCTCCTGGATCTGATCCGAGATCTCGGCCGGAAGGACATCCTGAATCCGTCCGAATTCGCCGATCACGAACACATTCGGCATGATACGGACGCCGACCTGGCCGCCGATGGCCGAGCTCGTGGCCGTGCCGAACGTCAGCCCGCCCAGGCCGCCGACGAACATCCCCGAGGTCGACGTCCCCTGCGCGGAGACGGGCGAAGCGAGGGCAATCACCAGCGCGCCTGCCAGGACGATCGGGACGATGCGCATGTGGTCCTCCAGTCTGTGACCTTGACTCATTTTCCGATCGGCATCGAGACACCGCAGGTAAAACGTGTCGCGTGTTCGGTCTCGTCGCCGAACCGAATGATGAAGAAATCGATTTGCGCCCGAAGGTTCATCCTGTCAGTAATCCGGGCGTCGACGCCGCCACCAGGTGCAAAAGCCAGATCGGTCTCGCTGCACTCCTCGCCGCTGCAGAAGCTCGTGCTGAATCGGACCGGGCCGATCATGAACTGTCCGAACGGCACGAATCTGGCGTTCCCAGTGGCGGCGACTCTGGCCCCACCCATGAAGGACATGGACGTGTATCCGTCGAAGTGGTGCCAGCCGAAGTCACCAATACCTCCGATCGACATGCGGCGCGACGACACAAGGGCTTTGGAGATGTCCACGGAGAAGCCGGTGCCGGTCTCTTCTCCATCCGTGAGGAACGACACACCCACTCCAATCGTCGGCCGATCGCCGGCAAGACCGCTGCCTTGAAGCGTTGTCGGCGCCGCGATTGAAAACACCAATCCTGCGAGTGCGCTCGTCAGTCCGGAGATCGTAACGTTACCTCCCCGCCACCCGGCGGAACTGTCGACAGTCCGCCGACGCGGAAAAAAGAAAACGGGTGCAGGGACCCTTCGATCTCCTGCACCCGGCGAACATTGGTGCCTGCACGTCTCGAACGGGTGGGATGTTACCGGCCGATCGGCATCGAAATACCGAACGAGAAACGCGGACCCGACTCCGTGTCGCTGAAATCGCCTTCCGAGAACCTGATCATGATGAAGTCGATTTGCGCGCGGAAGCTGAACTTGTCGTTGATCGCGACGTTGACGCCGCCGCCAGGGGCGAAAGACAGGTTGGTGCTGCTGCAGCCTTCCCCGTCGCAGTCATCAGCGCTGTCGCGCGCCATACCGATCAGGAACTGCCCAAACGGCGAGAACTTCGCGTTCGCGGTGCTCTTGAAGCGGGCGCCGCCCATGAAGGTCATGACTTTGCCGCCGTCGAACGCATGGTAGCCGAAGTCACCGACGATCCCGAGACTGCCCTGGTTCATGGGCTTGATCGGCTTGGCGACGTCGACGAAGAAACCGGTGCCGGTCTGCTCAAAAATCCTGAAAAACGAAACTCCCACGCCTAGCTCCGGCGCGTCGCCGGCCACTGCACCCTGAGCTGCCGCTGGTGCCGCAAGAGCGAGCACAAGCGCCAGTCCGATGAGCGAAGTCGTCACTGTCCGAATACGCACAAACACCTCCAGGAAAGTTTAAGAGACCAGGGAGACCAACGACAATTATACGGTTTTCGCAGGCGACTTCTCCGAACCTTTGTTCATTCGCTTGCGAAAGGCCTCGATCAGGCCCAGTTTTCTTAGACGTGCGGAGACGCCCAACGGGTCGGGCGAGCCCACTTACACTTGTATCGGCCGCTTGCGCGAGCCCGGTACCCTTGTTGTGTTTAGCGATTCAGGTTGAATGGCGCGGCGCAGACGAAACCGATAGTGTGACGAGGCTTCATAACCGCTCCGGGTTGATCACCGATGCTCCCGCCTGACAGCTTGTGCCCGGATCGGCCCCGGACGGGGCCCGATTTATCCTACCCGGAGACCGTGAACCTGGCCGCCGTCCTTGTTGATACGCACATCAAGGAAGGCAACGGGGACCGCACCGCCCTTGTCGCGAGCTCAGTGAAGATGAGCTACGCGCAATTGCAGAATCGCGTCCGTTCTCTCGCGGCCGGTCTGAGGACCGCAGGCTGTATGCCCGGTGATCGAGTTCTTCTTCGCCTCTCCAACACTCCGGACCTTGTTGCCGTGTGGCTGGCTACCCAAATGACAGGCGCCGTCGCCGTGGCAACGCCGACGATGCTCCGCGCACGCGAACTGGCGGCGATCATCGACGATGCGCGGCCGCGGCTGATCGTCACGACACCCGACTGGTCTGGCGAGGTTGTCATCTCTGACGCGAGGAACGTGTCTCGAATGGTGTTCATTGGAGACGACCCAAAAACCACTGAAGCCGCGGCTAACAGCCTCGATGCGCTGGCCGCAGGATCGGCGCCGGTCGAGTCCGCCTGGCCGACAGGGGTCGACGATATCGCGCTCATTGCCTACACGGTTGGCGCCGACGGTCAGTGGAAGGGCGCCTGTCACTCACCGGGGGATGTGCTCGCGTCGGCCGATACCTATGCCCGACGAGTCCTCGGCTTGCGTGACGGTGATGTCGTCGGTGGCCACCCTCCCATCGCGTTCACCTACGGACTTGGAGCATTGGCCGTGTTTCCGTTGCGCTTCGGCTGCGTCTCGGTGCTCACCGAGACGTTTGACGCCGGGGAGCTGCTCGAGGCCATCGGCCGCGAGGGGGTCACGGTGTTTTTCGGCACGCCGACCTGTTATCGGCTGCTCATGCAGCTGCCCGGATTTCCGGGCCGATTCAACCTGCGGTCGCTGCGTCTCTGCGTCAGCGCCGGCGAACCTCTGAGCGGCGAAGACTCAGCGGCGTGGACCGCGGCCACCGGCGTCGATCTCCTGGACGGACTTGGCACGACGGAGCTGTTTCACATCGTCATCTCCCAGCGGCCGGGGTCGGTGCGGCACGGGTCGATGGGGCTTCCTGTGCCCGGCTATGAGATTCGAGTGGTGGACGGCAGTCTCCATGATGTCGCTGGCGACGCGCGTGGCCGGCTGGCGGTGCGTGGGCCAACCGGCTGCCGATACTGGAACCGTGTCGAGGCCCAGAAGGAGTACGTCCAAGCCGGCTGGAACCTGACGGGCGACGAGGTACGCCGCGACTCGGACGGGTACTGCTGGTTCCTACGACGCCACGACGATCTGATCGTCTCGGCCGGCTACAACATCGGCCCGCCGGAAGTCGAAGCTGTTCTCCGGCAGCATCCGGCAGTCGCGGCGGCCGCGGTGGTGGCCATTGCGGACCCCATCCGCGGCGCGGTGCCGAAGGCGTTCGTCGTGCTCGAGTCCCACGCGATGCCGGACGCGAAACTCACGCTCGCGCTGCAGGAGCACGCCGCGAGCAAGCTCGCCAGCTACAAGCGTCCGCGGCAGATCGAATTCGTCCGATCGCTGCCGACAGCGGCCAACGGGAGCGTCGATCGCGCGGCGCTCCGCGCCCGAATCAGGCGCAATTGACGGGCGTCGGCGCCGCGCCGGCGCTCGGCCGGTTGTTCTTTCTGCGCAGGCTCGCGAGCGGGATCAACACTCCCGTGTCTGGAATCTGCAACGTGGGCGGTCCCTGATCGCCCAGCGGCACGGATTTGCGCGGGTTAGCGTACACCTCGTGGCGGCCATGCTCCCGGTACCATTCCGCCACGCTCGCGGTGCGATGCATCTTCTCCACGATCTGTCGCCAGCCAACCCCCGTGTTATACGCACAGAAGGATATTTCCCCCATCTGCGTCCCGTAGGGAATGATGCACATCTCGGTGCGCCGGAAATCGTACGTCCAGAGATCCTGGAACCACATCCCTGCGACAAACAGCAGCAACCACTCGTCACTCTTCCGGTCGCCGTTCTCCGGCGCGCCTATCTGCCCGCCAAGGGCGCCGCCACTCTGTTTGTCGAACTTCTTGATCACGTCGATGAGCGTCAGGCCTTTGGGCGCCCGGAACGGCTGGTAGTTCCGAAGCAGGCTCAGTGCCGCCTGCACCCTGGTGAGCACCGGACCGCGTCCGGCGTCTACGATCGTCTTCGCGTCCTGAAGCAGCTGGTCGGCGCGGATGAATGACGTCAAGGGCGCCCACTGCTTCGTTTTCTTGCTGATGAGCAGTGCCGCCCCAACGCCACAATTCGGGTGACATCCGCATTTCATCGTGCCCCAATCCTGGCCGGGGCCCTGAATGAGGTCGGTGACGTCGGAAAACGCGCCTGCGGCCGAGAGCGGAAACCAGTCGCGGAGCGGCTCGAATGCGCCGGTCTGCGTCTTCACGTCCTCGGCGAGATGGGACAGCGTGTACCGTTGACGATGCCGCGTCACGTCGTCGATCTCCTCGTCGCGGCCGGTGAAGGACACCGGCTGGAACGAGACGAAGCTGATCTTGTCGCAGTTCTCCACGGCAAACTTGATGATGGAACCGACCTGATCGTTGTTGACAGTGTTGACGATGGTTGCGACAAGAGCGATGTCGACACCCGCCTTCGCCAGGTTCTCAATCGCGCGGAGCTTTACCTCGAACAGGTTCCCGACCTTGCGGTGAGAGTTCGCCAGCTCGCCAATGCCGTCGAACTGCAGGTAGGCGATCCGCAGCCCCGCTTCCTTTGCCCGGCAGGCGAATTCAGGCTCCTGCGCAAAGCGGATGCCGTTGGTGGCCGCCTGCGCACTGAAGTACCCAACCTGCCGCGCGTACGCGACCGCCTCGAGGAAGAACGGCGACAGCGTCGGTTCGCCGCCCGAGAACTGGACGGTCATCTGGCGTCGCGGCTTTATCGTCAACGCATCGTCGAGGATCTGCTTCACGTCGTCCAGCGTGAGCTCGTGGACGTGGCCCACCTGGTTGGCGTCCATGAAGCAGGGATCGCACATCATGTTGCAGCGATTCGTCAAGTCAACGGTCAGTACCGAGCCGCGTCCGTACTTGATCGATGATGTGCCGTGATTGTGCAGACGATCGGTGACCGCGTCGAAATCACGCCCGGGAAACCGCGACTCGATCCGGCGCAGGAACTCCGGATTGATGGCCAGGGTGTCGGTGAACGTGCCGTGCTCGGGACAGGTCTTTTCGATCTCCACGCGGCCGTTCCGCTCGACGATGTGGGCCTTGATTTCGCCCGTCGTGCTGCTGCGGAGCACCTCGGGATCGCACTCGCCGGACAGAATGCGCGCGCGCGTCTGTTTGACGCAGGTCGGGCAGAGTGAATCGGTGGTTCGAGGCCACCCAAGCACGGGCGACGACTTCTCCCAGCTCTTCGGGAGTGGACCGGGGGCCCACGCCGGGTGCGCGCTCGCCGCAGGGAACCGGCTGTTCACCGTTTGCAACAGCCCCCAACCAACATTGGCGGCGTACGTCAGCGCCGCTTCAAATGCCCGGCCTCCAAGCATCCGCCCTCCGTGTCTGGAGCGACCAAAAGACCGGCGTATTATACGCGTCCTTTTCTGCGAGAACACTGAAGTCGCAGCGCCGAAGCCGGGAACGCAAACGTTTCAGGTGAACTCCAAGGAGTTGTCATGTGCGAGTGGGGACAAGCAACCAAGACACTCGGGGGAAACGAAGACAATTGGTACAACACAATGGCGACAGAAAGGATCCTAAGAGGCGCTGGTAAGAAATAGCTGTCTTACGGTCCAGACTTTGCCCGATAGGCAGTATTAGCGGCCTGTTCGCGTCGAGCGCCACATAAAGCCGTTCTCAGACGCGCCGTCTCCCGCCTCCCCTTCGACAGTCCCGCGGTGACGTGCGCGCTCGGGGAACCGGCAAGAACCCGTCGCGATTGGCGCCGGCTGGCGCTGATTCCCGCGTAAAATCAACGGTGCGTCCGGACATTAGGAGGTGCACATGGGCATTCGCATCCTGACGATGGCAGGCGTGCTTGCATTCGCAGCGTCGACCGCCAGCGCGCAGGCGACGATGAACGAGTTGCGACTGACTGAAGGCGAAACGGACATCAATCGCTTGACGGCGCCGGTCTACGACGCCGCGAACGTGGCGCTTGCGATTGGCGCGTTCACCGGCAGCTACGACAAGAAGCAGCTCTTCGTGCGCCGCGGCGGCGGCAACATGTTCACGCGCGGGCCCGAGTACCGGCTGAATCAGGCGATCGACGTTGCCGCGCTCTTCGCCGAGTCGCTCAGGACACAGGCGACGGCCATGGGGCTGCGCGTCGCCGGCGACGGGGCGTCCGGCTGGCGGCTGTCGGGCGCTATTCGCGACGTGTTCATCGAAAGTCGTCAGGTGCCGTACGGCGCGACGCTCTTCTACGGCTACCTGCAGACGGATGTCCAGCTCGACGGGCCGGACGGCGCGAAACACACCGCGACGCTGCGGCTCCACAACTACTGCGGCAGATACAACGCCGGCATGGGCCGGCGCGATGAAGCTGAGACATGCGCGGCGCAGCTCCTCGTTGAAGGCGCGCAGGAGTTGCTCGCGCGCCTCAATCGCGCGCACCTCCACGCCGCGCCGCATCCCGCGCTGGCCGCGAAGCTCGCCGGCGTCGAAAGCGCGCCGGCCGACCCGCAGCGCCCGGCCATTCGCGCGATTGGCTTGTCGAGCCTGGAGACCGCCACGCCTGCGTTTCTGAAGCGGCTGCCGAACGAGCAGAGCGAGTCGGGCCGCGCAGCGATCGTCGATGCGCTCGCGATTCTGGGTGCCGCGTCCGCGGTCGCGCCGCTCGCGGCGCGCTATGCGCTCGAAGACGAGGATCCGCGCTGGTACACGCTCAAGGCGATGGACTACATCGGCGGCGACGAGGCGATGAAGCTCGTCTCGACGGCCGGCGTGAACGACCCCGATACCGGGCCGAAACGGCTGGCTCAGCGCATCGTCAAGAAATAGGCGCGCGCCGGATCGGCCGCCGGTGCTCGAGGACACGTTCGCGCGCGTCTGGCGCGAGGCGGCCGGCACCGCGCGCGGGCCGCTCTTCGCCGGCGGAAAAAATCGATGGGTGCGCGGGCGTCAGCACGCGCGGCGGCTGCCCACGATAGCGCGCCGGCTGATTTCAAGCCCGGCGAGAAGCCCCATCGCCACCTGTTGATGAAGTCCCGATAGCCGGCCAGCACCCCGGCCTTCGGTTTGCTCACTACTCGTGTAGCACGAGCCGTGAGGAGCCGCCGCTTCAATTGTCAACAGCTGTCGGGACAACTCCGTTAGATCCGAGGTTCAGCGGAATTCGATCCCGATCCGGGCTAGCGATCTCCTGCGTCGTCTGGCTCGCCAACCAGGGTCTGGATTGCGCGGTGGCTGACCTTGCCGCGGGCATCGACCGGCAGGGCATCGACGAAAACGATCCGGCGAGGCACTTTAAAGACAGGCAGGCGAGCGGCGCAGTGCGCTCGCACGTCCTCAGCCGAGAGCGCGTTGTTCTGGCGGCGGATACAGGCGACGACTTGCTCACCACGGGTTTCGCACGGCGCCCCGACGACCGACATTTCCACGACCCCCGGCAGCGAGCGCAGAACAGCCTCGACCTCCGCCGGATCGACCTTCCGGCCAGCGACATTGATGAAGCGTGATACACGGCGGCGCAGCACGATCCGGCCGCGGCTATCGAACGCGCCGATGTCTCCAGTCAGGAATCCGCCATCCACGAAGTTCGATACCTCGTCCTGCGGTTCCTGGTCGGTCGCATACGCGGCGCAGACCGCCGCACCGCGCACGAATAATCGTCCCTCGTCCGGCTGCACGCCAGGCCACGGCCTCAGGTCGACGAGGGTACCGGGCATCGGGCGACCGACGGTCAGCGGTACACTGACATCGTCGGAGTCGTCGTAGCTGATGCCGCCGGTTTCACTCGAACCGTAGAAGGAATGGATCTTCCGCGCGATCGTTTCCTTGAAATAGGAGACTGTTTCCGCCGAAATCGGCGCGCCGGCGGTTATGAGCCGGCGAACGGACGCCAGAACCAGCGCCTCGCCGGCACGGCGGACATGCTCAAAAAAATACGGCACACCCGGCAGCGTCGTCACACCGCAAGCGGCGATGTCCTGACCCAACTGGCGCGGCGCGAAGCCGGTGCGGAGCGCGATCGGCGAGCCCTGCATCAGCAAGGGCATGACGAGATTGCCAAGACCGTAGGAGTGCGCCAGCGGAATGGCGGCGAGGCTGACGTCCTCCGGCCCGATGTCCATCGCTTCGATGATGTGGCGCGCGTCACTCAGGAGGTTGGTCTCCGTGGCGACAACAGCGCGGGGTTGATTGCCGGAGCCTGACGTCATTTTCAGGACCACCGGGCCGTGCTCTGGAGCGTGCCTCCACAAACCGTCCGCAGCGGGGTCGAGGACGATGAGGCACAGTCCTCCCGGAAGCAGCTTGCGCTCGAAAGGACCGCTGACGGCCGTGTCATCCGGGAGGACGATGGCATGGGCGCCCAAACGCCTTGCCATCGCCAGGATGTGTGAGGGCGGGCCATCGCCGTCGAGAAGCACCAGTGCCGCGCGGGCTTCGAGCGCCGCCAGCATGACTGGAAAGAATGAGATCAAATTGCCGATGCTGCACACGAGACACGGGCCGGCGGGCAGCCCCGCCGCTGCCACGGCCTGCGACATCATTCGTGCGTCGCACGAGAGCTCTCGAAACGTTCGTGTCTCTTTTTCAGACAGCCCAAATATCGCGACCCGGTCGGGACGATCGATGGAGACCTTGTCGAACGCGTCCCGGATGGCGCTCCACATGATCGCGCAGAGCATACCCTCCCGTGCGCTGAGGCGGTCAGCTATAATCCGCGGCCATGACCGGCACGCCTCAGAGCGAGTTGCTGGCGCGTCTTCCGCACCGGCCGCCCATGCGGCTCGTCGACGAGATTGTCGAGATCGCGGCAGGCTCTCACGCCTGCGCTCGACGTCTGGCGCACGGCTCCGATTGGTACTTCGACGGTCATTTCCCGGGCGACCCGGTGATCCCGGCGATCGTCCTGGTCGAGCTTCTCGCTCAAACCGCGGGATTGGCCGTCGCGAGCAGTGAATCGCCGGACGCCACACGCTCCCTTCGGGTCGCGGCGTTCACGAACTTCCGATTTCCCGCCGCCGCAGGTCCCGGCGTGCTCCTGGAGGCCAAAGCCCGGGTGGCAGGCCGACTTGGCCGCTTGACGAAAGTCGAAGGAACGGTCACCGCCAACGGGATGCTCGTGGCAACAGGGGGGCTGATGCTGGCAGACGTTGGTCAAGTGGTCGCGACGGCAGATGACCACCCCGCCGACAGCTGACGCCGCGGGATCACCGCATCGCCTGGGCCGACTGACCGCGGCATTCCATCAACTCCGAACTGAGGGCGGAACACCTCTCCGTCAGGCCTTGGCCATAGGGTTGGGCCTGTACATCGGCGCCAGTCCATTCATCGGCTTTCACCTGGGGCTCTCGGCGCTGCTGGGCCGCCTCTTCGGCCTCAATCGCCTGCTCGTCTATGCCGCGGCCAACATCTCGAACCCGTTGGTGGCACCGTTGCTCTATGCGTTCGAAATCCAGGTCGGATCCTGGCTCCGCACGGGCGGCTTCTATTCCCCGTCGATGATCGACGAGATTCGTCTTCGCGGGATCGCGATCGACATTCTCCTCGGCAGTGTTGCCGTCGGCGTGGTGCTCGCGGTGCTCGGCACGATCGTGACCTACACCGTGGTCAGGACGCGAGGAGTGGATCCGATCGTCAGGCGCCTGGTCGAGGCCGCCTCCGCGCCGTATCTGACTCAGGGAATTGCGACATGGGAGTTCGTTCGAAGCAAGATGCGATTGGATCCCGTCTACCTGGGCGTCCTGCAGGACGGCGTCCTGCCCCAGACCGGCCGGCTCTACGACCTCGGTTGCGGTCAGGGGGTCATGCTGTCACTGCTCGCCGCGGCACGCGATCAGTTTCAACGACATGACTGGCCGCACGAGTGGCCCGCGCCTCCGGTCGGCCTCGAGCTCCACGGGATCGAGCTCAGGCCTCGGATCGCCAAGCGTGCACGAGAGATCCTCGGCGATGCCGCGACAATCGAAGAGCGGGATCTGGCGATCGGTACGCTTCCGCCCTGTGACGCGGTGTTGATTTTTGATGTCCTCCATCTCATGCCGCGAGACGCGCAGGAGCGCCTGCTGACGACTGTGCGGCAGGCGCTCCGGCCGAGCGGCGTGCTCGTGCTTCGTGAAGCTGATGCACGCGGCGGTTGGCGGTTTCGAATGGTCAGGCTCGGGAATCGACTCGTGGCGATCCTGCAGGGCCGGCGCGGACGTCAATTCAACTTTCGAACAGGCGCTGAATGGCAGCGGCGATTGGAGGACTTAGGGCTGCAGGTACGGCTGTCGTCGACGCCCAACCGGACGCCGTTTGCCAACGTCACCCTCTACGCCCGCGCGTCCGATGTTCAGACGCAGTGACGAGCCTTTCGGAACTATTCGATGCTGCGCCACTGCTCGACTGGACCGATGCGAACGAGCTGCCGTCGCGGGCGCAGCGATTCATCCAGTTCGACGCCGAACGACAGGTGGCAGGTGACTTCGCTGCAATGTCGAAGGTCCGACCAGAGAACCAGCACCCGACCGTCCTGGTGCTCGATGCGCGCAAATGGCACGTGCGCGAACGCCAACAGCGCCTGAACCACCGGGGCTTGCTTCGACGTTTGCACAAGATCACCCGTCGCGTCCGTCCACGTGAAGGCTCGGCCAATCGCGCCGGTGCACGCGTCGACATGCCATGCGCCGACCCGGTCGACATCGCGGTCGAAGAATAGCCATTTGCACACCGCGCCACCGACCGCCTCCGGATGACCGGCGACGGAACCATGACCGGTTTCGAGAGTACTCCTCGCGCGCTGCTGAGACCAAGCCTTGGCGATCAACAGCACACTCAACGCGACAATCATCACTGCCGCGGCTGGTCGAGGCCGCCACAGGGTGGCAACCGCCCCAGCGGCCAGAATTCCGAGCGCGAGCACATCGCCCATAGCGATCCAATGCAGTCCAATGCGACCGGTCCAAAAGGGCTCGAACAGCCGCATGTCGCTTCCGCTGACGAGGTCGAAGAACAGATGGCCGATCACGACCCCGAGGAGCGCTGGCCAGAAGACGCGGCGGACCCGCGCCCCAGGAACAAAGGGGCTGATGATCGCGGCGGCCGCCAGGGCCAACACCGGCGCCAACGCAACGGTGTGAGTGCCAACTTCGTGGATGAGGAGATACCGGTCCCAGCCGGCCGGCGCGATAAGAATGTCGATATCAGGAGCGATCGACCCAAGTATGAACGCCGCGCGCCTGCCGGGAACTACTGATTGCCGCGGCGAGAAGCTGGCAAACGCGTTGCCGAGCAGGCAATGCGAAACAGGATCCATTGGGTTACGGTTGGCCTACTGTCTCCTGGCTCGACCAGAACGGGTAGAACTGGTACCAATAATGCGGCCGGCGCCGGATCTGCTCTTCGATGACGGCTGCCACCTGCTGTGTGGCTCGTTGAACGTTCTCGTCACGGTCGCCGTTACGACCCACCTCGATCGCGGGCCCGCACTCGACGACGAACCGATCGTCGTCGTCGCGATAGACGAACGAGGGGACGAGCGGCGCCCCGGTGAAGTACGCCATGAGGCCGGGCGTCCGAAGAAAAAACGCCGGCCGCCCGAAGAACTGCACCTGCACGCGGTCCCGGTCGAGATGCCGATCGATGAGCATCGCCACGACCTGATTGCGTGACGTCTGGCCGCGTATGCGGAGGGCCGTGTCCAGGTGCTGCCGGACCTCAATCGTTTCGATATCGACTGAGGTCCGAAGATCCGTCCGCAGGCGGCCCACTGCGGGACTGGGCTCCGGCATGACGACCACGGACAGCGGAACGGCCGCGACCCGGCGGAGGAGCACCGCTCCGAGCTCCCAATTTCCGAAGTGTGGAGAAACAACAATCGCCCCGCGACCACGCGCCAGAGCCTCCTGCAGCGCGGCCCCGTCGAGCCGACTCACTTGGGCCCGAAGCGCGTCGGGCGGCATCGAGACCGACCGCATGAAGTGAATCGTGTCACGTGCGTAGCTGCGATAGGTCCGCAACGCGATGTCCCGCAGCTTCTGCTCGGGCAGATCGGGAAACATGCCGCGCAGGTTTTCAATCAGCGCGCTGGTTCCGCTTCTGAGCAGGTGGTACGCCACCCACGTGCCGGTATGGCCGATCCCGAACGTCAGCCAGGACGGCAGGCGCGCGACGCCGCGCCAGGTCGCGCCCACGATCAGCCCGTTGTTGAGCGCCCGTGGATGCCATCGCGGCCGCTCGTCGCCGGGCTTGCGCGTCACTGGAATCGCTCCGGAAAGAAGCGATACCGCACGGCGAGAAAACACGTTCGGGTCGTGTCGCGAATCGGCCGCAGCTTGCTGCGCGACCCGGTGTAGCGAACCGCGATCGGCACCCGGTCGATTCGCGCACCGCGACGCGCCAATTTGATCAACATCTCGGTTTCGATCTCGTACCCGCGACCTGACAACCGGACGGACCGCAGCAAGTCCGTACTGATCAGACGGTAGCCCGACTGCGCATCGGCGACGTGCGCGCCGACAAACACCCGCGAGATCACCCAGCTGCTGATCGTGTTCGTGTAATAGCGCGACCGGGGCATGGTCTCTTTCGAGAATACGCGCTCGCCGATAATGAACTGGCCGACGCCCTCACGCGCCGCGGCGATCAGTCGCTTGGCCTCCTCCGGATCGTGCTGCAGGTCGCCGTCGAGCAGCAGGACGTGCGTGAACGGACGTCGCAAGATCGCTGCCAGTCCCGAACGAATCGCCGCACCTTTCCCTCGGTTCGTCGCATGCTGGATGACTTCGGCCCCGGCAGCAGCAGCAGATTCGGCCGTGCTGTCAGTCGAGCCGTCGTCAACGACGACGACGTGATCAACATACGGGCGCACGCCGCTCACGACTGCCGCGATTGTCCCGGCTTCATCAAAGGCCGCAATGAGCGCGGAAACCGTCACGGTTCTCCCAGCAGGGCGGGCAGCACGAGCAGCGAGGTGGCCAGACACGCGATGATCGTGACGACGGTGACCATACCGAGGGCTTGTAATGGCGCGTAGCTGGAAAAGATCAGCGAACCAAAGCCGATCATTGTGGTGGTTCCCGCCAGCAGAATCGACGGGGCTGTTCGCGTCAGGGCAATCGCCATTCCTCTGACGGGCTCCTGGGCGCGCCTGTGAAGCACATGAACGCCATAGTCGACGCCGATGCCGATGCACATCAGGACGCCAAACACGCTGAAGAGATCAAGCTCGACGCCCGCGAGTGCGAGGACCCCGGCGCTCCACAAGCTGCCGAGCGTGACCGGAACCAGCGACAATGCCGTGAGGCGAAGATTACGAAAGCCCAGCAAGAGCAGCACGATCACCCCCGCGACGCCGATGATTCCACCCCGGAGAAATGCGGGCAGAAAGCCTTTCTCGAGCTCCGCGTTCACGATCGTCAACCCGGTGAGTCGAAGTGGAAAGCCGACACGGTCCACCGCCGCCGCAATTGCCGGCAGCGCCGCGGGCGAGCGAGGGTACAAATACGTCACCGTGAGATAGCGCCCGTCCTGCCGCACGATGTGATGCGACAAGAGGCCGTCGAGACCATTGGCGCGATAGCCCTCCAAGGTCAGCCGCTGATTGGGATCGAGCAGTTTCGGCAGACGGTCGACAAACGGTTGAAAGCTCTGCGGGCGGAATCCGGCGCGCACCGCGGCATCCTCCAGGCGTCGCGAGAACTGGACGGGATCGATCCCCGACCGCGCCAGCCGGTCCGCCGTCCGCGCCTGGCTGGCCTCGGGCGGCAGGAGCACGGCCGGCGAGCTGATACCCACATCGGCGGTTGATCCGAGCGCAGCGGCGAGCCGTGCGTGCGCGTCGAGCAACGGGTCCAGCGCTTCGCCCTGCGCGATGACGAAAACAATGTCGTCCGGAAGCTGGAAACGTTTGGCGATTTCTCCCTCGAGATCTCCGTCTGGCGCACGCGAGTCGAGTTTCTGGACCGTGGGCGTCACCTTCAGATCGAACGACGCGACGCCGAGCACCACGGTGAGCACGGCCGCCGCGATCAGAATGATTCGTCTCCGGCGGTTGACGAAGCGCGGCAGCCACGGGGTCTCGATGGCGCGCAGTTCTCCCGGCCGAAGACGCTGCGGCACCAGCGCGGGAAACAGCAGCAGCGCAAACACGCCGCAGGCGAGCACTCCCCATCCGGCGATCCGGCCCAGGTCCTGCAGAGCGGGCAGATCGATTGGCAGCAACCCAAAAAACGTCGCCGCGGTCGTAGTGAAGGCAATCGTCACGCTGACCGCGGCCGCTCCCAGCCTCGCAACGGCGTCCGCCGCCGAGAGGCCCGCGCGGCGGCCCTCGAGATAGCCCAGATAGAGCAGCAAGGTGTTGTCGACGCCCAGGCCGAACAGGATCGCAGCACTCGACGCCGACGCCGCGGACAGTGGAACAAACGCGCCATAGGTCGCGATCGTAACCAGGGATGCCAGACCAATTGGCAACGAGATGACCAGCAGGGGGCGAACGCTCCGGAAGACCACGGCGACCAGCGCCAGAATGCCCATAAATGATGAGACGCTGTTGACGACGCTCTCTTTCTTGATGAGGGCCTCGCTCGCCGCCGCGACACGGTACCCACCGGCCTGACGTACGACCAGCGGAGGCCCAAGATCGCCGCTGATCTCAGCCACGCGCGTGTTGAGCCGGCGCGCGAACGCCGTGTCGAAGGGCGGTTGCGTCGGTTTGGCGATGACGAGCCGGCTGCCTCCATCGGCCGAAATGTATCCGCGCTGCCCTGCCGCGATCCCGATCGGAAGCCCGGTGGCGGTCAGATGCGCGCGCAGGTCTAACAACAGCCCAAGCGGATCGAGCTGCACCATGGCTTTGATGTCGGACGAGGGCACGGTCAATCGATCTCGTGCGGCTTCGAGCGCGCGACCGAGTTCCGGCCCCGCGAAACGCGATAGTGCGGCATCGATTCTGTCGGGACCGTACAAGAGAAGTTGCCGATCGAGCAGATAGGACCAGTCCTGCCCGGGTTGCTCCAGTCCTGAATCGACGGACGCGATCTCTGGAAGCGCGCTCAAACGCTCGACGAAACGCTCGATCTCCGGCTCGAACTCGGTGATTGAACGATCGGCCGGCGCCTCGAACACGACGTAGAGGCGATCGAGGCTGCCGAATGCCTCGAGGTACTCGTGGAAGGCCCGCACGGCCTTCCCCCGTTGCGGAAAGAGATGCAGGACGTTTGCGTCGAACGCGACGCCTCTGAGCAGCCACGTACTGGCGACTCCCACGGCCGCGGCAACGAGCAGGAGCAGAACGCGATAGCGGAACGCGAAGCGAAGCAGGCCGCGGAAGAACCGTTCCGGCATGAAGTGGAGCAACCGTCGTCGACTCAGCCCGTCGAGAACGACCGGCAGTATAGACTATGGAGCGCTCGCGCCATGGTCGTCCTCCTGCTCAGGCCGGCACCGTCGAACGAGCGATTTGGCCTCGGTCCATTCTTCAGGATCGAGCCGCTCGGCCTCGAATACATCGGCGCCGCCCTCGAGTCGCGGGGCCATCGCGTCACGGTCCGCGACCTGCGGTTCTCCAGGCCCATCGAGCATTTGCTGCGCACGACGAACCCCGCGGTTGTTGGCGTGGCATGCATGCACGCGCTCGAAATCGACGACACGCTGGCCCTCATCCGGCGCATTCGGTCGGCCGCGCCCACGGCGATGGTGGTGGTGGGCGGCCACTCAGCGGCGGCGTTTCCCGATCCGTTCTTCACCGGCGGCGCGACGGCGATCTGCCTCGATGACGGCGAACGTGCGTTGCCGGCGCTCGTCGATGCGCTCGAGCAGGCAGCACCTCTCGAATCCGTCCCTGGCTGGATGTTTCCAACGGAGAGCGGCCCGATTCGCACGACGGATCCGGAGACCGAGTTCAGGTTGGACGACGTGCCGCTGCCCGCCCGGCATCTGGTTGACGGCTGGCGTCACCGCTACGCGTGTTTTCATCACAGGCCGGCCTACCTGATCGAAACCGCCCGGGGCTGCCCGTTCAGGTGCAATTTCTGCTCGGTCTGGCAGTTGTTCGGCCGGACGTTTCGCGAGCGGTCGATCGACTCCGTCGGTCGCGATTTTGCGGCGACCGGACCCGAGATCTTCGTCGCCGACGACCTGTTCTGGCACCATGCCTCGCGCAGCCTCGAGCTGGCGGGAGAGCTTCGTCGCCGCGGCATCCGCAAGAACTGGATCCTCGTCCAGAGCCGCGTCGATTTGGTGGCCAGCCATCCGGATCTTCTCGAAGCCTGGCGGCCGATCGCCCACGAATTCGACATCTTCTTCGGGCTCGAAGCGGCAACCGACCGAGGGCTGGCCCGCCTCGTCAAGGACACGACCGTGAACAGGACCGCCGAAGCGGTCGACGTCGCGCGCACCCTCGGCTACGGCGTGACGGGCAACTTCGTGATCGACCCGGATTGGGCGGAGTCGGACTTCGAAGCCTTATGGGGATTCGTCCGGCAGCACGGACTGGGACGCGCCGGCTACACGATCCTGACGCCGCTGCCAGGAACGGCGTACTTCGAAGAGTCGCGGCAGCGGATCCGCGCGGTCGAATGGTCCCAGTTCGACATGCACCACCTGCTCTGGGAGCCGCGGCTGGGCGTCGATCGCTTCTTCGAGCTGTACTGCGAAACGTGGCAGCGCTCGGTGCTCAATCTCAAGGGCGAAAAGAAATGGTGGCAGTGGGCGGCGCACGCTCGCCCACGCCACTGGCTGCACCTGGCGCAGGTGCTTCGGCGTACCAACCGAATGTTCAGGCCGGCGCACTACATCAGCGAGCATCGTCTGGGAGCCACGAGCGGTCCGCTGCCGGGCCTGCCTCGGCAGTCGCCGGCACTCTCCCGGCCGATCCGGACGTCGGGGATCCGGCCGTCTACGGCGGAAGCTGCGCTCGGTCGAACGTCGGCACCAGTCCCACCCGCTGGTTGAGCCGGACAAGAAAAAGGAAGATCTGCAATCTCCAGGTCAGGCTCCAGCTCCGCGGCGCGCCGGCCAGCACCGAGGTCACGGCCTGCAGCAGCTGGAACTTCCGCGACGGCGACAGCAGGAGCTCCAGGAAACCCGGCTCGTACCATCCATAGATGAACCGGCGGTACAGGTGCTGGTTGTAAATCATCGTACGCACGTACTGCGCAAACGCTCCTGACCGGTCCGGACGCTCGAGGCGCGCATGGATCGCTTCGGCGGCGGAGATCCCGGACGTGATCGCCAGGTGCACACCTGATGAGAAGATCGGATCGAGGAAGAAACCGGCGTCTCCGAGGAGAAGCCATCGATCGCCGCAGAGCGCCGTCGTGCCGTACGAGAAATCGCTGGTCGCGTGCACCGGCGAGACGCGCTCGGCACCGACCAGCCGCGGCGCGAGAGCGGGCACGCGGCGCAGGACGTCCCCGAAATATTCGTCTGGCGTCATCTTCGCCCGCTTGAAAACGTCGCCGTCCACCACCACGCCAATGCTGGTGATGCCCTCGGCCAGCGGAATCCACCAGATCCAGCCCCCGCGAATCACGACGGAGATGGTGTTGCCGGCGTCGCGTCCCGTGTCTCGAAGCGCGCCTTTGAAATGGGCGAAGATCGCGACTTTGCGCAGTGACGAATCCGGCAGCTTGAGGTTCAGCTTCGTGGCGAGGAACGCGTCCCGGCCCGTCGCGTCGGCGAGATACCGCGCTTCCAGGTCGTACGGCCGGCCGTCGGCCCCGGAGACCTTCAGCTTGACGCGATCCTGGCCGAACTCGACGTCGCGAACGGTGTGGTTCTCCCGCACGTCGGTTCCGCCCGACCGGCTGTGCTCGAGGAGCAGGTGATCGAATTTGCTGCGCAGCACCTGGTAGGCGCCAGGGAACTCCGGCGTGAACGCGTCGCTGAAGTAAAACGTGTGGCCGATCTTGTCGTCGGCTGTGACGAATCGCGCGCCCCATTTCGGGACGAAGTCGCCGGCCTCGAGGATGGGAAGAAATCCCGTCCGGCGCATCAACCCCAGCGTGAACGGCAGCAGGGACTCGCCAATGTGGAACCGGGGATGCGGCGTTTTTTCGAGCAGCACCACCGAGTGGCCGAGCTGACGCAGCATCGTCGAGACCGTCGATCCCGCGGGTCCGCCGCCGATGACCGCGACATCCCACAGCGGGCGGTCCGATTCACGGGCCGGATTGGGCTCGAGGGTGGCCGACATCATCGAAGTCGCGTCACGCCTCGCCCGGATCGCTTCGGCCGCGCAAACGTCGAGTCGTCCACGGGGACATTGGTCTTGAGGTCCGAGAGCTCGATGGTCTTGCTGTCGCCGCCGGGAAAGTCCATTTGCAGCCTGGTCATCAACAACCGCTCACGGTCGATCCACAGACGGAGGCGCACCAGCCCTTCCTTGATCTGCTTGCGCTTCGGCGCCATCTCCAGCAGATGCGCCGGCGGACCGGCGTGTGTCGTGAGCGTCATCTCGAAGTTGTCGCGCAGCTCCTGGTAGGACGCGTCCGCGAAGTACTTCTGCACTCGCCGCTGCATGGCCGCGATCCCGATCTGCTCGATGGGGCGGTTCGGCTGCGCGACGACGAGCGCCTGCTCGTCGATCCAGATGGTTCGCGCGTCAGGAGGAGCGTAACGCATCACCACGCGAATTGGATTGACCGCCGCGACCAGCGTCCCGGTTGTCACGATGGGCCGCACGAGCAACGACGATCGAGTCGTCTCGGTGAACGAGGCGCTCATCGTCCGGATCGACGCCTGAATCGCCCGCCCGCGCGCAAAAAGCTCTTCGAGCGGATCGACGGGCTGGCGCGGTGCGGTCCCGGCCACCACGACCGCCGTCAGGATTACGCTCGTCGCGATCTTGATGCCCATCGACGACGCCGCGGGCAAGCCTATGGGATCCGACCAGCTATAATCAACCGGCCAGACTGCATGACCGACCCGGTTGCGATCACGGGAGGAAGCTGTATCTCGGGCCTGGGTCTTGGACGAACCGCATTTGATTCGGCGTTGCGCGCCGGCCGCTCTGCGATTTCCGCCGCCACGTTCGACACCAGCGCGCTGCAATCCCATCTGGCCGGTCAGATTGTCGATTTCGATCCGGCGGCGTTCATCGCGCCCGGCAAATTGCGCCGCATCGATCGAATCGGACGTCTGGCGGTCGCCTGCTGCCGGCTGGCTCTCGACGACGCCGGCCTGAGAGGTGCCGTCGGCGACGGTGAGGTCGCCGTCGTCATCGGCACGCAGACCGCGGGAATCCACAGCCTGGTCGAGTACCTCGATCGGCTCATCGCGCAGGGGCCGCCGGGAGCGTCCGCGCTCGATTTCAGCAACACGGTCGGCAACGCGGCCGCGAGCCTGTGCGGCATCGAGCTCGGCCTTCGCGGCGCCAATGTCACGGTGAACAACAAGGAGGCCTCGGCCCTCGGCGCCGTCGCCTATGCGATGAGCCTGATCGGTTCCGGACCGGCCCGTGCCGTCGTGACGGGCGGCGTCGACGACATCGAGGCCACGTTTTTTGCCACGCACGAACGCTTCGGCGTACTCGCAAGCGACGAAGGGCATGGCGAGGCGTCGCGGCCGTTCGACCGGCGACGAAACGGGTTCGTGATGGGGAGCGGGGCGTTTCTGATCGTGCTCGAGTCGGCCGCGTCCGTCGAGGCCCGCGGCGTGACTCCGCGGGGCCACCTGCTGGGCATCGGCGCGACGGCGGCCACCTGCCGCCTGAACGACTGGCCGCGCCAACCGGCCCAGCTCGTCCGCTGCATGCGCGATGCGCTCGATCGCGCCAACCTCGAACCTCGTGACGTCGCCGTGGTTTTCGCCTCCGCCAACTCCACGCAGGCGCTCGATCGCGTCGAGGCGGCTGCCCTGGCTGAAGTATTTGGAGCCGGGGCGGTTCCCGTCACCTCGCTCAAGGGCGCCCTCGGCGAATGCGGGGCGACAGGCGCCGCCGGCATTCTCGCGGCGCTGACCTGTCTCGATGAGGGGGTCATCCCGCCTACTGCCGGGTTCGCCGAGTCCGACCCGGAGTGTCCGGTCGACGTCTCGGCCTCGCCGCGGCCGTTGCCGCCGCGGGCCGGCCGCGTCGCGCTCGTCAACAGCTTCGCAAGCGGCGGCACCAGCTATGCCGCAGTCGTCCGGGCATGACAGCCGTCGCGAGCCGCCTGGAAGGACGCGTCGCGGTGGTCACCGGAGGATCGCGCGGTATCGGTCGCGCGATCGCCCTGGCCCTTGGCCGACACGGCGCCGCCGTGGCGCTGTCGTTCAAGAGTCACGAGCAGGATGCGAGACAGGTTGTCGACGAGCTCACCGGCGCCGGCGCGCGCGCCGTGGCGCTGCGATGTGACGTCGCGAACGAACCGGACGTCGGCGCGTTCTTCGATCGGATCGTGGCGACGCTCGGCGGCGTCGACATCCTCGTCAACAACGCCGGCGCTGTCCAGAGCGCGGCATTCCTCTTCATGACGTCAGAGAACTGGCGCGAGGTCCTCGGCGTGAATCTCGATGGGACCTTCTTTTGCACAAAGGCCGCCGTTCGCGGCATGATGGTCCGTCGCTGGGGTCGCATCGTGAACGTCGTGTCCGCCAGCGGTACCGTCGGACTTCCGGGACAGGCGAACTACGCCGCGTCGAAGGCGGGCGTCGTGGGACTCACTCGAACCCTGGCCCGCGAGCTCGCGCCGCACGGGGTGCTGGTCAACGCCGTGTCGCCCGGCCTCATCGAGACCGATATGACGGCCGCCATGCCGGAGCGCACGCGTGACGCGCTGCTGCAGCGGATCGCGCTCGCCCGCGCCGGTCGCGTCGACGAAGTTGCCCCGCTCGTGACGTTCCTGGTCTCCGAGGAGGCCAGTTACATCACCGGACAGGTCATTGCCGTGGACGGAGGACTCTTTTGAAGATTCGGGGCGGCGAAGAAAGCCGGCAATGGACAGCACTCTGAAGCTTCGCGTCAAAGAGACGATCGTCCGCAGCCTCCGACTGACCGTCGCGCCGTCCGAGATTGCCGACGACCTCCCGTTGTTCGGCGAAGGCCTGGGTCTCGATTCCATCGACGCGCTCGAGCTCGTCCTCGAGATCGAGCGAACGTTTGGCGTCGCGATTCACGACGAACATCTCGGGCGGCGGGTCCTGCGGTCGGTCGACTCGATTGCAGAGTTCATCGAGGCTGCCCAACAATCCGGTTCCGCGTCGCGCGAGAGCTGAGACGCTGCAGGAACGGGATGGGCACGGCGGCGCACGCGCTCACGATCGACGTCGAAGAGTGGTTCCACATTTGCGGAGTGGGGGGCGCGCTCGCAGCATCGAACTGGCCCGCCCTGCCGAGCCGCGTCGTGCCCACGACGACAGCGCTGCTGGAGCTGCTCGATCGCTGCGGCATCCGGGCGACGTTTTTTGTGCTGGGATATGTGGCTGAGCGACACCCGGACCTGATTCGCCAGATCCGGCGCGCGAATCACGAGATCGGCTCGCATGGCCATCAGCACGACCGAGTGTATGAGCTGACTCCCTCGCAATTCGAGCAGGACCTCGATCGCAGCCGGGCCGCGCTCGCCTCGTGCGGCGTGACCGACATCGCCGGATTCCGCGCACCTGAATGGTCGATCAATGACAGGTCCCTCTGGGCACTCGACGTGCTCGTCTCCCGCGGCATCGGCATCGATTCGAGCATGGCTCCGCTGCGGATTGTCGGGAATCCCCGCTACCCGCAGGAGGTGCACCGCCGGGCGACGGCGCACGGCGAGATCGTGGAATGTCCGCCCGCCGTGCACCGCCGGCTGGGACAGAACGTACCCCAGGGCGGCAGCTGGGGGCTGCGGATGAGCCGGCCGGCGGCCGTGCTGCGCGCCCTCGAGGCCCGCCTCGCGGCGGGCCGTCCGGCGGTGCTCTGGATCCATCCTTGGGAGATCGATGCCGATCCGCCGCACATAGCTCTGCCGGCCGCGAGTCGATTTGCGCACTATTTCTGCCTGTCGGGATTTCAGCGACGGTTGGAAACCATCCTCCGGGGCGCCGCGTTCGGCCCACTCAGTGAACTCGTCAGAGCGTCTCCCTCATGACTTCAGCAGCCGTCGCAACACTCGTCATGACGGTTGCGACCGGGGTGATGACGCAAGGGCTGAGTGGTCCCAAGTTTCGGGGCATCGGCGTCGATGAACGTCTGGAACAGCCCGCCATTCTGGCCCCGGCGCTTGACCGCGCCAGGATTGCCACCGGCACGCTCCCCGCGTTCGTGCGGCTGCTGATCGATCGGGATACCCTCCAATCGTTTCAGACCTCCGGCAAATGGGAGGCGCTCGATGCACGGATCGCGATCTATCAGCAGCGATCGGTTCCGATGCTGCTGTCGATTGAGGATCGGAATTTCGCCGCCGATCAGGGCGATGCCTGGCGCGCCCTGACCCACGCCCTGGCCACGCGGTACCGCGGGCGCGTGGCAGGCTACCAGGTCGAGTTGCCGCGCGGCGCGCCACGACCCGATCCCCGCGCGTATGCGTTCGTGGTCAAGATGGCCGCCGTACAGATTCGCGCGGCGGATCCGAACGCCCGGATCGCGCAGGCCACGATTGGACCGGCCGACATCGAGTGGCAGACCGCGCTGTACGCCGAAGACACCGCGTCGTACGTGGACGATGTCCCGGTCGATCCTCCCGATCTGGCGCGAGTGGACGGCGTCGAGCCCCTCTCGGTTGTCCGGCCGCTCGTCCGTGCCCGCGATGGCACGGCCACGCTGATAACGGCCGGGATTCGCCTGGACGCTGCCGACGAACGGACCACGGCACGCTGGCTGGCCTATGCCTTCTCGCATCTGGGCGATCCGCAGCTCCGATCGACGGTGACGGGCAGCGTCGAGGCGGTTTCGGCGATCCTCGGCGTCGCGAACGTCCTGAAGGAAGTCTTCGCAGGCGAGCTCGTGACGCTCGACCCCCAAACCGTCGGGCTCACGTTCCAGGCATCGGGCTCCGACCGCCAGGTGGCAGTGCCCCATCTCCTCCTGTACAGCCTGACGAATTTCTCGACCTATCTGGCTATTTGGGGGCTGGCGAATGAGTCGATGCGCGTGAGTCTGGTGGACCAGCTCGGCCGTGCCCCGGTGGCGCGGGACGCGCTGCGCGGAACCGTGACTCCGCTCAAGGACCACACCTGGGATCCCGGGACGAAGCAAGCCCGCTTCTCGACTCCGGCATCTTCCACGCCGCTCATCATCGACTTCAACTATGGTGGGACCAGCGTGTACGTCAGCCGCGCCGATGCGGCGGAAGCCGCCGTGCCTAGCGTGTCGGAGATCGTTTTCCGTCATCAGCAGCAGCAGGCCCGACAGGACGCGCTCTATTCGACGTACATCGCTCTTGCGCGTATGGAACAGCACTTCCGTCCATCGCCGACCGACGCCTTCGACGTCGTCTCCGACAACCGGTTCTACGTCACGCGCGACACCGTCGAATGGGAGGAGCTCTCTTTCTCCGTCAACGGCGGGAAATGGGGGCCCGATCGCCCGGAGTTCCCGCTGCTTCAAGCCGAGAAAGTCCTCTCCCTGCCGTTCGACCTGCAGCTCACGGCCGACTACCGGTACACGCTGGGCGGCGTCGACGAAATCGGCGGCCGCCGCTGCTTCGTGGTGCACTTCGAGCCCGTGACCTCCGAGCAGGCGCTGTATCGGGGCCGTGTGTGGATTGATGCCGAGACGTATGTCCGGCTTCGCCTCAACACGATTCAGACGCGCCTCACTCCGCCAATCGTCTCGAGCGAGGAGGTCCAGACGTTCACGCGGGTGGCCGAAATCAGCGAAGAACCCGTCTATCTCGCCACACGTATTGCGACCACCCAGCTCCTGCTGATCGCTGGCCGGAACCTGCTCCTGGAAAAAGTCGTGACGTTTCGTGACTTCAACGTGGACGCGTCCGACTTCGAGGCGCGCCGGGGCGCGGCGCGGGCGAGCGACCGCATCATGTTCCGCGACACCGACGCCGGCCTCCGGTACCTCGTCAAGCGGGGCGGCGAGCGGGTCGTGAGCGATCGCATGACCCAGTCGAGCAAAGCCCTCGCCATGGGCACGACGCTCGATCCTTCCTTCGATTTCCCGCTGCCGATATTCGGCCTGAACTATCTGAACTTCAACTTTCTCGGGACGGACAGCCAGCTCGCGCTGCTCTGGGGAGGCGTCCTCGCTTTGGGGAACGTTCAGAAACCCCGTCTGGGATCGACGCGACTCGACGCCAATCTCGATTTCTTTGCCATCGCCGTGCCGGGGAACGACATCGTGTTCGACGCCGGCGGCGAACGCCGCGACGAGCGCGTGCTCACCATCCCGTTATCAGTGGGCGGGAATCTGGGATATCAGTTGAACGCATTCCAGAAGCTCCGACTGGGATACCAGTTTCGCTACGATGTGTTCTTCAAGGACGCTGAGACGGCGGCTGACTTCACCGCGCCGCCGAGCACCGCGACGCACGGCGGCAGTGTCGAGTACGAGTTCACGCGCCGGGGCTACACGATCCGCGCCACGACCGGGCTGTTCCGGCGGCAGGGATGGCGGGCCTGGGGCCAGCCGGGCACGTTCGATGCCGGGTCACAGAGCTACCGGCGGGCATCGATCGGTGCCTCGAAGGACTTCTTCCTGGACTCGTTTCAGACGGTGCGTGCGAGCGCCGCGTGGTACGGCGGGAGCCGGCTCGATCGGTTCAGCATGTATCAATTCGGCCTCTTCGACGAGATCCGGATGCACGGCGTGCCCGCGGCGGGCGTCAGGTTTCCAGCGCTGGTCCTGCTGCGGGGATCGTATTCGGTCAATGTCCTTGGGATCTATCGTGTCGATGCGTTCGTTGACCACGCGCGCGGCAGGGATCCGGATGATGCCGCGGTCTGGCGCCCCGTCACCGGCGCCGGCCTGGCGGTGAATCTTCGCGCTCCTTGGAGGACAATGCTGCGGGCCGATGTCGGCAAGAGCATCCTTCCGGTTCGCTACGCGCCGGCCGGTTCCTGGGTGGTGCAAGTCATGTTCCTCAAGCCGCTGCGGTAGGCTGCCCGTGAAAGCCGACCTTCACGTCCATTCCCATCACTCCGGTTTCGCGCCCCACCTCCCCTTCCTCCGCGCGCGCGACTGCTATTCGAGTCCGTTCGACGTGTACCGGATCGCGAAAGCGCGCGGAATGGATCTCGTCTGCCTGACCGACCATGACACCATCGACGGCTGCCTGGAGTTCCTCGACCGATATCCAGACGCGCCCGATTTCATCATCGCCGAGGAAATTGAATGTCGCGTTCCCGATGTACCGGCACTGCGCATTCACCTCGGTGCCGTCGGGATGACCGAGGAGATTCATCGGGAGGTCCAGCGGCTCCGTACGAACGTCGTCGACGCCGCGACGTATCTTCGCCAGCGGGACGTGTTCTTTGCAGTCAACCATCTGTTTTTGCTCTTTGGCGACGACAGCGCCGTCGAGCGGTACATGCGGACCGTGTTGGCGATTGCCCCCGCACTTGAGATTCACAACGGCGCGGCCCTTGCTACGCACAATGCGTTTGTGTCGGACCTGGCGACCGAATGCCGGATGTCCGGCCGGCACATGGCGATCACCGGTGGAAGCGACGCGCACACCCTCCAGTGGGTCGGCACGACGTATACCGAGACCCCCAGCCATACACGGGAAGAGTTCCTTGAACATCTCCGCGCAGGCGAAGCGACTACGGCCGGGCGCCACGGCGGATCCTGGCGCGCGATGTCCGAAATCTACGGGGTCATTCTGAACTACTGGCGAGCCCTGGCCACATCGCGGCCTGCGGATTTGCAGGGAGGACCACGTCTAACAGCCTCGGCCTTTTCGATAGCTTCGCTGCCGTTCCAGTTCATTCCCGCCGGTGTTGCCATTGGGATGAAACTCCGCGAGGCCAGGCGAATCTCGCGTTACCGGCGCCAATGGAACGGGCGGCAGGCCCTCGGCACACTTCGGTCCAAGCCATGACGGATCGCCGTGTGGCGGTGACCGGTATCGGCTGCGTGACCGCCCTCGGGGCGACTCGCGAGGCGGTGTGGTCCGGACTGGTGAACGGGCGGTGCGGAATCGGACCGGTGACGGTGCTTGATCCGGCGGGTTACCGAAGTCAGCTCGCTGCGGAGATCCCTGAAACCAATCCCGATGGCCGGTTCACGGCCCTCGAAACCCGGCGCTTCTCGAGGTGTGACCGAATCGCGGTGCTCGCCGCTGGCGAAGCGATGGACGACGCTGGTCTGGATCTTCGCGACCAGGCCCGAGAACGCGCCGGCGTCGTGTTCGGGGCCGGCACGAGCGATTTACTTCGGAACGAAGGCTACCTGCGCGACCTGCGCTTGCGTGGAGCCCGCCGAGCGCGGCCGTCACACGTCTTCAACCACTTTCCGAGCACCCCCGTCGACGTCGTCGGCGAACGCTTCGGGCTGCGTGGACTCAGAATGTGCATCGTGGCGGCGTGCTCTTCGAGCACGATTGCAATCGGGTTCGCTGGAGAAGCCATCCGCCGCGGAGAGTTGGATGTCGCTGTGGCAGGGGGCGCCGACGTCCTCTGTCAACTGACGTTCAGTGGCTTCAACGCGCTTCGATTGGTCGATGTCGAACCGTGTCGTCCCTTCGACGCCGCCAGGGCGGGCATGACGATCGGCGAGGCGGCGGCCGTGTTGGTACTCGAAGATTTCGATCGCGCCACGCGTCGGGGCGCGACCATCTATGCCGAGTTGTGTGGCTATAGCGCGACCTGTGAGGCTTTTCATCCGACGTCCCCTGAACCGAACGGGGTGGCGGTTGCGGCGACTATTCGGGCGGCGCTCGAAGCGGCACGCGTTAATGCTGCCGACGTGGAGCATGTCAACGCCCATGGGACCGGCACTATCCACAACGACCGTGCCGAAGCCAAGGCGATGGCGCGGATCTTCGGTGAGCGAAGCAAACACCTTCCGGTAACATCGATCAAGTCAATGGTCGGTCACTGTCTGGGTGCCGCAGGCGCTATCGAGGCCGCTGCTCTGGCGTTGACGATTTCTCGAGGGGTCATCCCACCTACCGCCAATCACACGGTGACCGATCCGGAATTCGAGCTGGACGTTGTCGCGCCTGATGCAAGGACATCGTCTGTTCGGTGCGGCGTTTCGGTTTCACTGGCGTTTGGGGGCAACGACGCAGCGCTGGTCATGCGCAAGGTGTAATCCGGGTCAATACTTGAATCGATCACCGATTCAAATTGAATGGCGTGGCGCAGACGAAGCCCTTGGGGGCCTTCACGTCGCCGGAGTGATACTCATCGAGATATAGCCTGACAGGTGTCACGATCCCGTCGTATTGCACTTCATACATATCTAGGATCGTCTGCTGATCGGGTCCCATGACGGACCCGAGCCGCCGATAGCGTAGTCCCTGTCCAGCCGGACCTCGGAGCGTATCGAGATAGCGGCGTTCGCGCGGCGGACCTTCTCGAACGCCGCCGTCAACCTTGATGGGATTCTGCGGCGTGTATCCATACTTCTCGTCGTCGGAGATCGCGCACCGGCTCGACTCGACTGTGAGGTTCGGGACGTCCGGCGTGGTATTGCCCGCCGGGCGGCCGCCGATCGTCGTGTTGGCGATCGGCGTCGGCCCCGCGCTCACGGGCGGCGCGCCGGTCGCGGTAAAGGTCACCGGGATCACCACGGTCGCGGGGACTGGCGCGCCATTGATCCGCGACGGCTCGAACGTCACTTTTTCGAGAGCCGCCAGCGCGGCTGGCTCGAGCGTCACCTCCCCTTCGACTCGGCTCGGAAATCGCACATTCCCCTGTTGATCGACAAGAACGCGGAATCGCAGCACGCTGGGGGATGGAAGTCCGGCCGCGCCCTCCGGGAATTTGAGGACGGCGAGTCCTCTCGGCCTCGCCGGCGCGAATTGTGTGGAGAACGTCACGGTCGGCGCGGGATTCGGACACGCAGGCGCTTCATACTCGATACGAACACTTGTGGCAGTCGACAGGGGGGCGTTCGAGAACGAGGCGACCAGCGCCGCGTCGGGCAATTTTACTCCCGGCAGGATCGATTCGGCGGCATCGCCTTTCACCGGCGGCGCAAGCTGCCTGACCGGACCGGAGAATGGCGGCGCGCTCACTTCCAATTGAATGTCCTTTGGCGCGTTGGGTCGCCCGGCGCAGGTGAGCGGCTCGGCGACGATCACGATCTTGATCGGAACAAGTCCCTGTCCGATGCTTGGCGACTCGGCGCTCGGTGTCTTGCCGGCGGCGATCGCGGCTTTGGCCGCGACGACGCCAAGCAGAAATCGATCGTAGACCGCACCGTAACGCTGTCCGTCTGACATCAGCGGGATCGGCCTGACGTCGCCCTGACTCGCTTCGATGGCGAGCTGGGCCAGATTGGTCTCCCTCGACTGGACATCCGCCGGCAACTGCGCGGTCGGCGGCGCGGACTGCGCGATGAACAGCACACCGAACACCGCGCCGGCGACAGGCAATGCGTTCATATGGCCTCGTGGAAGACGACGATTCTAGCAGGCCGCTGAAAAACGCGGCCTGAACTTCGAACTCAGAACTACTTGACCCCCAGCGTCTCTACACGGCCGTCCGCGAGCGCAACCTTTCGTATGGCGTGATTGTTTGTGTCAGCCACGTACAGTGACTCGCTGGTCGCCGACAGGCCGCCGGGTTCGTAGAACGTCGCGCCGGCTGCCGGGCCATCGTCATGCCCTTCGGTGCCGGTGCCGGCAAACGCGCGGACGTCGCCCGTGTCGGGATTGAGGGTCTTGATCTTGTGGTTATAGGTGTCGGCGATGAAGAGCCTTCCGCGCGCCCACGCGACGCCCAGCGGATGCTGGAGCCGCGCGGCATCCCCCTGCCCGTCGCGATCGCCGAAGTCGAACAGATCGCCGCCCGTCAGCGTCCGGACGCGGTTTTCCGGCGGCAACTGGATCGCGCGGATGATGTTGGATTCGCTGTCGGCGACGTAGATCGTCTCGCCGGCCAGCGCAAGGCCGGACGGTTGGGCGAACGCCGCTTCGTCGATCGCGCCGTCGATACGCGCTTCACGGCCGGTCCCGGCATACGGCAACGCCAGCCGGCGGACGAGATCGACGAGCCAGATCTGGTGCGTGCCGGCCATCGCCACGAAGAGCAGCCGATTGGCGACCAGGAGATCCCATGGCGAATTGAGCGCCGTCTCGCGTGCGGCGCCGCCCTGGCCGCCCCAGGCCGCCTGTCGTCCGGTTCCCGCGAGCGTCGACACTCCACGCGATGGCAGATCGATCGCGCGCACGACGTGATTCTCGGTATCGGCAACGTAGAGGGTTTCGCCGTCGAGCGCCAGACCCTGCGGGCGATAGAATCTCGCGTGGTCGAATCCGCCGTCCACCCACCCGGCGCTTCCGGTGCCGATCGTCTCCGTCACCTTCCCAGCCAGCGTCGTCACGAGCACGCGATGGTGATTCGAATCGGCGATGAACAGCCGGCTTCCTGACTCGTCGGCGAGAACTTTCCCGGGAAACGCGAGCACGGATGTTTTCAGCCGCTCGCGCTCGAGCGAGCCGTCTCCGCTGAAGCTACGGCGGCCAAGGAGCGGAATCGGCCGGCGATCGATCAGCTTCTGTTCGTCGAAGACCCGCACGACCGCGGCGATCGCTCGATCAAATTGTTCGAGATGCCCCTCACCCGACGCCGTGGCCACCACGTAGCCTTCGGGATCGATCAGGACGAGCGTCGGCCACGCGCGCGCGCCATACGCCTTCCAGATCGCGAAGTCGGCGTCGCTCACGACCGGATGGTCGATGTCGTATCGCACGAGGATCCGGCGGATGTTGTCCGCCTTTCGCTCGTTCGCGAACTTGGCCGAGTGAACGCCAATCACCACGAGCTCGTCGCGATACTTCTCCTCGAGCCGCCGCAGGCCCGGCAGGAGGTGCATGCAGTTGATGCAGCCGTACGTCCAGAAGTCGAGCAGGACAACCTTCCCGCGCAAGGCTGTCAAGCCGAGCGGCGCGGGAACGTTGAACCACTCACGCGTGGCGGGCAGTTCTGGCGCGTGGATACGCTCACTCATTGTCCGCCGCACCTAAAGGTGCAACTGTGGAAGGCGAGTTACTGGGATGCAACGGTGAGAGGAAACCGCGCTACGACAGCGGTGATTCGCTACATCATTCTGAATCCCGTGAAAGCCGGACTCGTGTCGACGCCCGCGGACTATCCGTTCTGGGGCTCCGGGAGCCATAGCCGCGAGGCGCTGTTGAAGCTCCTCGAGGCATCCGAACCGATGACTCCGACCGACCGGTTGACTGCGGCCGAGCCCTAGACGGATGGACGGCCGGACCTTTAGGTTCGGCCGTCCTTGGTTTGACGCCGGGCCGTTACGCCGTGCGGACGCGCTCGGCGCGCGGGCCCTTGGGACCCTGGCCCGTTTCGAACGTCACGTTCTGCCCCTCGCGCAGCGAATCGAAGTCATCGCAGGCGGACTGATGAAAGAAATACTCGCTGCCGTCCGGAGCCGCGACGAACCCGAAGCCCTTGTCGCGGACAATACGCTTGACCGTACCATTGATCGTTGGCATGTGTTGAAGTCCCTAGCTGCGATGTTGTCGTGCCGCGCATCGCTGTGACGCGGTTTCACTCCTCGTGCGAAATGCTTCCCGGCACAGTGAAAGGGTGATGAGGAGAAAGAGCGGGCCGGATCCGGCGACCGCTACTCAGGAAAGCAGCCTATCCTACTAGTCTACCTCGGAAGGGCCCCCTTGGGGTGGGCCTCGAAAGACCCCCAAAAACCCCCGAAAATTCAGGCGCTGGCCATGACCAGCATTCCCCCAACCCCGACAATCACTGCCAATGCGACCCCCCCAATCGCAAACCGCGCCCACTTCCCGAACGGCACCCCGGCCGCCAGGAGAATGGCCATTAACGCGCCGTTGGTTGGCGTCAGGAGCTCCGTGAGCCCCGCGCCGACTTGATACGCCACGACCGTGACTTGCCGCGAGATGCCGAGCAGATCCGACAGCGGCACGAGCACCGGCATCGTCAGCACCGCATGGCCGCTGACGCTGGGGACGAAGACGTGGATGATCGCGTGGACCGGAATCATGAGGAACGCGGCGGTCATCGCCGGGAATCCGGCAAGTGGCGTGGCGAGGCCTTGCAGGATCGTGTCGATGACGTGGCCGTCGCCGAGGACGACCGTGATGCTTCGCGTGATGCCGATCAGGATCGACGCCGGCAGCAGGTGAGGAGCGCCGCGATCGCGACGCCGCCGAGAAGCAGGATAAGTGGATGTGGTAATTGCAGCTTCATGGCCACCGGCCGGCGTGCTGACGCCGGTAACCCAGTAGCGCGAAGCTGAGAAGAATACCGCCAACAAGACCAAGCGCGAGTGAGACCCCGACGAACGGAAGCGAGAAGGCGATGGCGACCGCGACGGCAACCAGCGCCAGCCCGCCCACTCCGGTGACGCGGATGCGGCTGAAGTTGATGACGTCCGTGCTGAGGCCGTCGCGGAGAAAGGCGTCCGACGCGCTGTCGTCAGGCGCACGATTCAGCCGGCGGATGACGGTCAGCAACAGCAGCCCGCCGAGCATTCCGGCGAAAGTCAGGAAGAAGACCCCTGCGCCAACGGGGTCCCGCAGGATGACAACGCCGCCAGCCACCATCAGCGCGACGCCCAGACGATTAAGGACCCGCCGGCTCACTCCGGGAGATGCGGTGAGCTGGAACATGGGATCAACCTCCTTCATGACCAGCGGCCGGCGTTCCGGCGCCGGTAGCGAATCATGGCGACGCTGAGAAGGAGTCCGCCGACGAGCCCGAGCGCGAGCGAGACGCCGACCCGCGGAATGATGAATCCAATGGCGACGGCCATCGCCACCAGCCCGAGACCGCCGAAGCCGGCAACACGAATGCGGCTCGCGTCGATGACACTGGTGCCAAGCGTGTCACGCTGAAAACTGTCAGGCACGCTGATACGCGGGTCGGGATCGGTGTGGCGCACAAGCGTGAGCATCATCAGCCCGCCGATGCCCGCACCGATGACCAACAGCAGCAGATATGGACCGAAGGCATCGCCGTTGATGGCCACGACGATTCCGACGGCGAGGATCACAAAGGCAAGCAGATGAACGACCCGCCGGCTCAATCCCGAGGACGCGGTGAGCTGGAACATGGGAGCACCCTCCCTGCCAGACGAATGTACGGCCTGACCCGATCTTACCTCCCGCCGCCGCCCGCCGTGCCGCCGCCTCCGCCCCCTCGCCTGCCGCGGCCCACGGGCGATGCCTGCACAAGGCGCCGCAGTTCCTTGATGGGTTCGGGATTGTCGTCCACCTTGAGATGGAGGACGACGTCGTTGTTCAGCCACGGCCCGCCGTTTTTCCTCACGATCAGGAGCGACGCGGATCGCTGACACCGTGTGTCGCCGCCGGCGGCCTGCCCCGCCTCGAGCGCGGCCACGAGACGAAACGCGAGGTGATTTCGCTGGCCATCCTCCCGCTTTTCAGTCGATTCGAAGGCGGCAACCATTCCGTCGACGACACCCTGCCCCGCGAGAATGTTGCCCTGCGCGGTGCAGAACTTGCCTTGCTTGTCGCCGGCCCAGGTGGTCGCCTTGGGACCGGTGAACGCCGCCATCTCACCCTTCGCGTTGATTACGGCAAACTGCCGGCCGTGCTTCGTCCAATTGTCAGGTCGAGGATCCGGATCGCGCTCCCAGATCGTCTTGATGATCTCCTTCGGATCCATTCCTTTCCGCAGCAGCTCGAGGCCCTGCGGGCCATAGCTCACGTCCACGATCGCCTGCGTCGCCAGCGCGCCCACACCGGCCTCGGCCCACAACACGCCGTTCACGGAAAACACGCACGACTGCACCGCGCCGCCGATGTCACCCGTGTCCGGATCGACGCCTAGAATCGAAAACGTTCCCGGATAGTCGTGTTCAAGAAAGCCCGCAGCCTGGTCTTTGTTGTGAACGAACCACACCAACGGTCCGATCACCATGGCGAGCGCGACAATCGTCACTCTGAAACGCATCTGAAACCCCCTGGGAATTTGTCGATTGAATGATCGCGCTATCGATCTATTGAAGAGCTTGCTTGTCTGGCAGTTCGGGTGCCACGCTTCAGATCCGAAGGCATGATGCTCTTCCATAGATCGATAGATCGATCATTCAATGGTGCCGGCCTCTCATCTCTTCACTCCAGGCCGGTTCAAGAAATTCACTATTGCCGTTATCCACGCGTCATGCGTGTCTTCCAGCTGCGCCGCGTGGTCCGCGCCTGGCAGCACGACGAGCTGCTTGTCGCCTGTCGCAAACCGCGCGAAGAACTTGCCCGCGTCATCGCCGACGACGCCGGGATCACGCTCGCCGAAAATGATGAGTGTCGGGGTCGTGACCTTGGCGGGCTTGAGGAGGTTGAACTCCGCATCCGCCTTGAGATCGACGAGGACCGGGTCCGCCTTCAGCGCCTGCTCGGTGAACGCGTTCACGACTGCCGGCGGCGTGATCTTCGGCGAGATGAAATCACTCTGCGCCGCGTCGGCGGTGTTCTTGATCATGAGCGGCTTGCCGGGCGCGGGCAGATCCACGAATTGCAGGTCGGGATCGAACGCGAAGCCGAAGAGCACGAGCGCCGAGAGGCGCGACGGCCAGTTCTGCGCCGCGAGCTGCGCAATCGCGGCCCCGCGCGACCAGCCCACGAGCGCGGGCAGCGGCAGGCCCGGATGCCTCGTCGTGATCCATGACAGGACGCTGGCGACGTCCTGCGACGCGCGCAGCGGTGTGAGCCACCCGGTCGAGTCGCGCGGCGTCTCGCCGTAGCCGCGCAGATCCACGGCGTACGCCGCGAAGCCCTGGGTGACGAACGACATCAACACCGAGCGCTGCATGCCCGGGACCAGGAGATCGAAATCAGGCCGGCTGCTCCACGTGCGGCCGTGCACGAGCAGGATCGTGCCGCGCGCCGACGCCGGCTTTCGTCCCCACACCGCGAGAGGATGGCCGTCGGACTGCACGGTGAAGCGCTCGGGCGCGGAAACGGGTGCGGGGGCAGGGCCGGGTGCGGCGGGACGCGGCGGCGGCGCGGTCTGCTCGACGGGTACGAGCACCGCGGCGGCAAGCGCGAGGGGTCTCATGATGGGGGCCCAATTCACAGGCCGTATTATCGCCGGTGTCTCCTGTTCGTCCGCTGATCTTTGTCGCCACCAAGAGCATGAACCGCTCTTGGCAAGTGTTTTCAGTGACCGCTTTCGTTACACGTGAATCGCTTCGAACGATTTGACGGTCTCGAACTCGTCCGCGCCCGGCTGCACCGCATTGCCGGGGCGGAGACTCAGCAGGACCTGCAATCCGGCGTCTCGCGCGGCTGAGAGCTCGGCCGTGACATCCGACACGAACAGAATGCTCGACGGGTGGCGGCCGAGCGCGCGCGCGATCGTCGCGTAGCTGCCGGCCGAGACCTTCGCACCCACGGCCGTGTCGAAGAAGGCCGTGATGAACGGCGTGAGGTCGCTGTGCTCGGTCGATTCGAAGAGCCGCCGCTGGGCAAGCTCGCTGCCGGAGGAATAGATCGCGACGTCGATTCCGCCCTCACGCCACCGGCGAATCGCGTCGGGCACGTCAGGAAACACTTGCCCGCGCAGCTGGCCGGCGAGATAGCCGCGCTCCCAGATCCGGCCCTGCAGGAGCTTCAGTCCGGGAGATTTTCGATCGCGATCCATCAGCCAGCGGACGTACGCGGCGACCCACGCCGGTCCCTCGTCCTCACGCGCCGGCGGCGACTCGCCCCGCGCCACGTCTTCGGCATGTTCGGTCGTCAATCGGTGAACGACGTCCCGGAGCTCCGGGGAATCGCGTTCGGCGCGCAGAAAGTCGTCGAGATGTTCGCGCGCAAAGCGAAAGAGCACCTCGTGGACGAACGAAATGGGCGTCGTCGTGCCCTCGATGTCGAGCAGAACACAACCGGCGCCCCGTTCGCCGAGACGAACGGTCACACGCCGGGCGGAGGCGGGGCCGGAAAGTACGCGGGACCGAAACAGACCGGCTGGAAGTTCTTGTCGACACCGCTCTGGGTGTAGTGCGGCGTCCAGCCGGACGTGTCCTGGAACAGGCGGATCGCGCGAATGCGGCGATCGACGCAGAGATCGAACCAGTGATGGGTGCCCTTGGGGACGCGGATCAGATCTCCGGCTTCGACCTCGATCGCGAACACCGGCCCCTCGGTGGGCCGGATGTGGAACAGTCCGCGGCCTTCGACGATGAAGCGGACTTCGTCCTCGTCGTGCCAGTGCTCGGAGTTGAATTTGTTCAGCATCGCGTCGAGGTTCGGCGTGTGCGGGAACACGTCGATCACGTCGGCCGTGACGTAGCCGCCGCGCGCGTTGAGCTCCTCGATCTTGGTCCGGTACGCCGCGAGCACGTCGTCGGCCGACGCGCCGGCCGGCACCGTCGTGCTGTCCGTGCGCTCGTACTCGATGCCCCGCGCGCCCAGGAACTCGCGGACTTCGTTGGCATCCTCGATGCTGCGCCGCTCTTCGGGAATTCTGACGACTGCCATGGCTAACTCCATTGGTAATTGCCCATTGCCGATGCACTTCTTCCGGTCGCCTCGAGCAGGAACTCGAGAATCTCCACGTGCCGCGCGGCGTCGGCCAGCGTCTGCCCCCACGTGTAGAGCCCGTGACGTTGCAGCAGAAACGCGTGCGCGGCCTGTTCGCGCTCGAGCGTCTTTCGCACCTCCAGTGCGAGACGCGGCATGTCCTGATCGTTCGGCACGATCGGGATCCACTCCCGGTGCTCGTGCGTCCGGATGCCGTCCAGCCCTTTCAGCATCTCGTAGCCCGAAATGGCCAGCCCGCCGGCGCTCGCGTGAAGGTCTGAAAGGATCGTGCTCCAAACCGAGTGCGTGTGCAAGATGGCGCGCGCGCCGCGGGCCCGCACGATCTCGAGGTGCAGCAGGGTCTCCGCCGACGGCTGGCCCTTCCCGGAACTGACGCGCCCTCGCTCGTCGACTTCCAGGATCTGATCCGGCTCGAGCGTCCCCTTGTGGACCGAGCTCGCCGTGATCGCCAGCCGGAGAGGCTGCACCGACAGGACCGCGCTGAAGTTGCCGCTCGTGCCGAGCACCCAGCCGCGGTCGTAGAACTGCCGTCCGATGCCGGCCAGGTCCAGCACAAGGTCCCGCTTCGACACACGCGTGCCAGCCATGACGCTAGAGCCTATCCCGGCTTGCGACCCGCAATGACGCAAAGCGGCCAGCGCACCTCGCGCACCTCCGAGGGATCCGGCCACTGGGCCGACAAATCGCGAGCGATCTCGGGGATGGGATCCACGCCTTCGACCTGCCGAAAACGCCGGACCGACGACCAGGTATCGAAGTAGCCCTCGAGCTGCGCGCGCGACCAGCGTTGCCGCATCAAGAGCGGCGGGACCTCGATCCGCTCGTACGGAAACGGCATCGTGCGATAGCCCGAATCCGTGTGCTCCCGGCCGGAGGGCCAGTACGGTCCGACGCGTCCGTATTGGAACGCGACGATCACCTCGTCGATCGCCGGCTCGACGAGCGTCCTGTTGTAGCACCAGATGGCGAGCACACCGTGCGGCCGAAGCACGCGGTCGACTTCCTTATAGAAGGCCGTCAGATCGAACCAGTGCGCCGCCTGCGCCGCCGTCACGAGATCGCACGATCCGTCGGGCAGACCGGAGTCGCGTTCCGGCGCCACCCGATACTCCACGCGCGGATGCTTGCGCGCGTGCGCCAGTTGCGCGGCGCTCGCGTCCGTGGCGACGACGTGATCGAAATCCTCGGCCAGGACCACCGCGGCCTGCCCGGACCCTGTACCGCAGTCCCACACGAGTCCCCGGCCCGGCGCGATGCTCGCCAGGAACGTGCTCAATTCGGAGGGATATCCGGGACGGTGCTGAGCGTAGTCTGAGGCGTGAGCGGAGAAATGGTCTGAAAACCCGTCCATTGATGGATTGAGCGATCGATCTATCGATCGATTTTAGAGCATCCTGTCATGGCTCTGACAGACCTGACAGCAGGCTCTTCAATCGATCGATAGATCGATCGATCAATGGAATCATCTAGACAGCGAAAAATTCACCGTCACCGTCATCAACACAGAAACTGGATTCCCGTTCAGCAGTGTCGGCGTGAATTGCCACTGCATCACCGCGTCGAGGGCGGCCTGGTCCAGCAGGGCAACGGACCTCAGCACTCGTGCGTCAGCGACGGCACCAGTTTGATCGACGACCAGTTCGAGAATCACGACACCTTGGACCTTCGAGGCCTGGGCGATGTCGGGGTAGATCGGCGCCACGTGTTTGATCTTCTTCGGCTCCTTGATGTCCCCGCCGACGCGCACCGTGTCCGGCTGCATGGCAAGCGGTCGGAGCGTCGCGGGCGGCGCGCCGGCAACAGCCGCCGGCGGCTGGAGCCGCGGCAGCACCGACACCTGCTGAATGGTCGCAATGGCCGTCTGCAGCATGCGGATGGCGTCCGCGTACCGCTGCTGATCGGTGTAGATCTTCGCCAGCTCGATGTACGGGCCGGGGTCGTTCGGCTGCCGCGCGATGCGCGAGCGGAGATCAGCCTCGGTTGCCTGCGCTTGCGCGGAAGCCGCCGTGGGCACGACCAGGCAGGCCAGTACGACCAGCGCCCCGACGCGAAGCCATCGTGAGCCCGACGTTGCGTTGAATCGCTGCATTGGTTCGCTCCTTTGCCTAGGTAAGACTCTGTTAGACCCCGGCCAGGCCCGAAAGGTTCGGCAGTGCTGGCCATCGCCAGCCTCCGACGCTTCAATCATAGGACATGAAGGTACCTTCATGACTAAAACAGTGTCCCGGTCTTGAGCTCGTCCGCCGGCGGCTTCGCACGCCTGGACGGCGGCTTCTCCGTCTTCGCGCCGTAGAGCGCCTGATCGGCGGCCCGCAGCAGCATCGTCGGCGAATCCCCATCGCGCGGAAACACGGCGACGCCACCGCTGATCGAGAGCACCGGCTTGTCGCCGTCGCTCGCGAGCCGTTCCGAGACTCGCTTCAACACCAGATTGCCGCCTTCGTCGGCGGTCTCGGGCAGGACGATCGCGAACTCGTCGCCGCCGAAGCGCGCGGGCGTATCGATCGTGCGGCACGACCGGCGCAGCGTCTCGGCCACGCGGCAGAGCGCCCGGCTGCCGACGAGATGGCCGTACTTGTCGTTGATCTTCTTGAGGCCGTTCATGTCCACGAACAGCACCGCGAACGGTCGCTTGGTGCGGCTGGACCGCGCGATCTCGCCTTTCAGCACTTCAATCAGCCGGCGGTAGTTGGCGAGCCCCGTGAGCGGATCCGTGATCGCCAGTTCGCGCAGCTGCGCCTCGGCGACCTTGTGCTGCATGACGACGGTGGCAAGCGCGGCGCCCATGACCGCCATGACGCTCGTATAGGCCTGGAGCAGCACGAGAGACTCGTCCTGTGTCGTCTGCACGAACGGGCCGTATCCGCGGAGCGTGCCCCACACCGCGATGCTCGACAGCAGCGCGATCGCCGTGGCGACCTCGCGCTGTCCGAACCTGAATGCCGCCCACAACAGAAACGGCACGCACAGGAACTCGAGCGGGTAGGTCTTCACGTCCGAGGGGAACTGCCCTCCGAAGACGACCAGTCCGACACACACCAGGAGAATCAGCAGGCCAGCCGCCTCGACCGCTTCGAGCCAGCCGACGCGCACGATCGGCGTCGTGGCCCAGAGCAGCATGAACGGCGTCACCACGAGCGCGCCGCTCAGGTTGCCGAGCCACCAGGTCAGCCAGATGTAGCTGTAGTCGGTCCAGGCGGCCGAGCCGAGGAGCGTGACGCTCGTCGCGCCCCAGGTCGCGCTGATGCTCGTGCTGAACATCGCGATCGCGGCAAACCGGAACACGGTTCGGACACGGCGGAAGACGTCGGCGCCGTCGGCAAGTCGATCGACGAGCGTCGCCGCCACGAGGCCCTCGAACGTGTTGCCGACGCCAATGGCGATCGACGAGAGGAGCGCGCCCGTGGTCGTGAAGTAGACGAGAAACGCGCCGAAGAGCACGGCCGGCCAGATGCGGGTGCCAAAGACAATGAAGGCGGCGAGCGCGTAGCCGCTGGGCGGCCAGACCGCGGTGGCGTTCTCGTTGAGGGCGGAGAACGTCAGACCGAGCCTGCCCAATCCGTAATAGACCGCAAAGACGGCAGCGAGAACAACGGCATGCCGGACGAACGGGGGGTACATCGACCGAGTGATCTCCGGCACCTGTCTACCTGGAGGCGGCGTTACTCCATTCGCGGATCGCCACGACACCCCGTCGGCGCGCGGCGGCCTTGTCTGCCTTCACCGCGTAGAGCGCGCGATCGGCCGAGCTCAGGAGCGTCGTCGGCGTGCCGCCGTCACGCGGGTAGATCGCCACACCGGCGCTCGCCGAGAGCTCCGGCTTGTCCGTGTCCTCCGAGAGACGCTCGGCCATGCGCCGAATGACGACCCTCGCGCCTTCCTCGTCGGTATCGGGCAGGACGGCCACGAACTCGTCGCCGCCGTACCTGGCGGCGGTGTCGGTCGCGCGGCATGACGCGCGCAGCGTCTCCGCGAATCGACACACGGCCCGGCTGCCAATCAGATGTCCCAGCTCGTCGTTGATGCTCTTCAAGCCGTCCATGTCGAAGAAGACCACCGCGAACGGACGGTCGGTGCGGTTCGATCTCGTGATCTCCGTCCCCAGCGTTTCGACCAGCCGCCGATAGTTCGGCAAACCGGTCAACGGATCGGTGACGACCAACTCGCGGAGCTGGGCCTCGGCGACCGAATATTCGGAGGTCAGGGCGGCCAGCGTGAGCGCCATGATCGCCGTGAGGTTCATGAACAGCAGGACCATCGTCATCGACGCGGTCGGCGTGGCCCGCACGAACGGTCCGAACCCGGAGAGGGTCCCGTAGATGGCGAGGGCGGTCAGAAGAATGACGCCCGCCATCGCCGCGCGGCGGCCGAGACGGAAGGCCGACCACAGGAGAATCGGTCCGCAGAGAAGCTCGAGCGGATAGCCGCGGAAGGCCGCTGGGAACCCGCAAAAAACGACAAAGCCCGCGAGCAGGAGCGCCAGGAAGAAGGCGACCGCTTCGACGGTCTGTGCGGTGGACCAGCGGGATCTCGCGCCGAGGCCCCACAGCATGACCGTCGAGCCAACCAGGATGTAGCTCGCAAAGTTGCCCAGCGACCAGGTGACCCAGATCGCGCCGTAGTCGGACCAGCGCGCCAGGCCGGCAAACGTCAGACTGAGCGTGCCGCAGGTCGCGCTCATCGACAGGCTCGCGAGCGCGGTCAGGCCGGCGAATCGGAAACTGTTTTGCGGCGTCTGGAGCGCGTGGCGTCCGCCGGCGTATCGGTTGATCAAGTACGCGGCGAGCAGACCCTCGATGGTGTTGCCGAGGGCCATCGGGATCACGGCGCCGACCGGACCGACCGTGGCGGAGTACAGGATGAGCGCGCTCACGAGCACCGCGGGCCAGACGCGATAGCCTTGCACGAGAAACGCGGCGAGGGCGATTCCTGCAGGTGGCCACACGAGACTCGTCGCCGGGTGCACGTACCCGAGCAGGAGGCCGAGCTTGCCGCAGATGAGGTACGCGGCAATCAGCGACACCAGGGCGGTCTGCTCCCGCTTGAGGCGAGCCCGAAGTGCCTGCAGTTTTTCGAGCATAGATCCGTCCCCGACGGTGCACTTCCTATGCCAGCAACTGCCGGGCACGGCCGGTCGATCCGCGTTCCACGACGTGTTCCTGGCATCTCCAGTCCGCTGGGATCGGGGCTTTCTGGTGGCGGACGCTCAAGAATGAAATGATGATTTCGACTTTGTGGGAGGTCTTGTGGAGTACGTCCGGCTCGGACGAAGCGGATTAACGGTTTCGCGTCTCGCCCTCGGATGCATGAGCTACGGAGATCCGTCGTGGCGGCCGTGGATACTCGACGAAGCGGCGGCGCAGCCGTTCTTTCGCCGCGCGGTCGACGTCGGCATCAATTACTTCGACACCGCCGACATGTACTCGCTCGGCGCGAGCGAAGAAGTCACGGGACGCGCGCTTCGCGCGATGACGCGGCGCGAAGAGATCGTCATCGCGACGAAAGTGCATTACCCGATGGCTGACGGGCCGAACATGAGCGGGCTCTCCCGCAAGCACATCGTGCAGGCCTGCGACGCCAGCCTCCGCCGGCTCGGCGTCGAGGCGATCGACCTCTATCAGATTCACCGTTTCGATCCGAGCGTGCCGGTCGAGGAGACCCTCGAGGCGTTGAACGACCTGGTGCGCGCCGGGAAGGTTCGTTACCTCGGCGCGAGCTCAGGCCCGTCGTGGCGAATGGCACAGGCGCTGTCGACGTCGGAGCGGCGCGGCTGGGCACGCTTCATCTCGATGCAGAACCACTACAACCTGCTTTACCGCGAGGAAGAGCGCGAGATGATTCCGCTCTGCCTTCAGGAAGGGATCGGCCTGGTCCCGTGGAGCCCGCTCGCGCGCGGGATCCTGACGCGGCCCAAACCTGCTGACGCCGCCGTGCGCGGCAACCAGACCGCAAGATCGGCGAGCGACACGTATACCCCGCACCTCTACGACGATCCGGGCGACTGGGACATCGTCGACGCCGTCGATCGGCTGGCGCGAGAGCGCGGCTCGACGATGGCAGAAGTTGCGCTGGCGTGGTTGTTGAGCCGGCCGGGCGTCGTCGCGCCAATCATCGGCGCCACGAAGCTCGACCATCTCGATTCGGCGGTGCGAGCGCTCGAAGTTCGACTCTCTGAAACCGAGATGGCCGTCCTCGAAGCGCCCTACCGGCCGCATCCGGTAAGGGGCGACGATTGACGAGCCCTTCCGAAGGTACGAAGTTGCGGACTTCTGATTCTTTTGTTCCGCGATGTCGAAGATTTCTCGATAGCCCGATTCAACGAACGACACGAAGTATCATCCCCTCTTCCGGGGCATGAAAATCGACTGGCTGGCGTTGGTATGCGCCGTCGCGATCGAAGCGGCGCTGCTCGTCCTCGCGATGTTTGGAGGGCCGCACGGTAAGCTCGGCGCCGCGCCCTGGGCGTTGCAGCTGCCAGGGATCCTGTTCGTGTTCTTCGTGCCGGGTGAAGAGGGGTTTCTGTGGCGCGTCGCGGCGATGGCGATCGTCCAGATCGCGCTTTGGTATGGTCTGTTGGCCTTCGTCCGCCGGGCGCGCCGACCAAAGACGTCATGACGATCGGATTCAGTGGCTGCGCGGGCAGTGACCATCGCCTTGCGAGCCAAGAGCGTGGACCACGCTCTTGGCACGCAAAGCCCTTGGCAAGCTACCCGTGCGGGATCTTGCCGATTTCGTCGTACAGAATCGCCGACGCCACCACGCCGCTGTGAAAATTCCCGAGATCGAGCCGCTCGTTCGGCGCGTGCGCGTTCTCGTCGGGGAGGCCGACGCCGAAGAGCACGGTCGGCACGCCCAGCTCCTCCTGGAACGTCGACACGACCGGAATCGATCCCCCTTCGCGGCAGAAGACCGGCGTCTTGCCGAAGCCCTGTTCGATCGCGCGGGCGGCGGCCTGGACAAACGGATTGTCGTACTCGGTGATCCACGGCTTGCCGCCGTGCATCCGGGTGACCCTAAGCTCGACCGTCTTCGGCGCGACCTTCTTCACGTACGCGTCAAAGAGCTTCGCAATCATGTCCGGATGCTGATCGGGCACCAGCCGCATACTGACCTTGGCCATTGCAACGGCGGGAATCACGGTCTTGGCGCCCTCACCGGTAAACCCTGAGAGCAGCCCGTTGACCTCGAACGTCGGCCGGGCCCACACGCGTTCGAGCGTGGTGTAGCCGGTCTCGCCGAACAGCTTCGGCGCCCCGAGGTCTTTCCGGTACTTTTTCTCGTTGAACGGCAGCGTCCGCCAGGCCGCGCGCTCGTCTTCCGACAGTGCCCGCACGTGATCGTAGAAGCCGGGGATTTTGATCCGGCCGCTTCGATCTTTCATCTGCGCCAGGATCTGCGCGAGCGCCATCGCGGGATTCGCCACCGCGCCGCCGAAGACGCCGGAGTGGAGATCCGACTTCGTGCCGCGCACGTCGATCTGAAAGTAGACGAGCCCGCGAAGCGAGTAGCAGATCGACGGCACGCCATGGTCGAACATCGCCGAGTCAGAAATCACCACGACGTTGGCGGCGAGCAGCGGCTTGTTCGCGCGGATGAAGTCGTCGAGATGGGCCGACCCGACTTCTTCCTCGCCTTCGATGAGCAGCTTGATGTTGACCGGAAGAGATCCCCCTTTCTTGAGATGCGCCTCGATCGCCTTGAGGTGCATGAAGACCTGGCCTTTGTCGTCGGCGGCGCCGCGCGCGTAGATCTCGCCGTCGCGGACCGTGGCCTCGAACGGCGGCGATTCCCAGAGATCGACCGGATCAACCGGCTGGACGTCGTAGTGCCCATAAAAAAGGATGGTGGGCGCCGCGTCGCCGGCCTTCAGCCAGTCGGCGTAGACCACGGGATTCCCCGGCGTTTCGATCAGCCTCACGTTCTCCAGCCCCACGCGCCCCATCTCGTCGGCCGTCCATTGCGCGCAGCGTTTGACGTCGTTCTTGTGCTCAGGCAGCGCGCTGATCGACGGAATGGCGAGGTAATGCTTGAGCTCCGAGATGTAGCGATCGCGGCTCGTGTGGATGAAATCGATGACGCTCAGCATCCGGCCAGCATACAAGACCTCGGGGGTCGTTTCCTGCCGCGGTTTTCCGCGGAAACGACCCCCGAGGTCATTTCAACTCCACAACGAAACCCGAGGTCTTTATCTGATCGTCGCTCGCAGCGCCCGCCTGGCCGGCGACCAGCAGGCCGCCATGGCGAGCAGGACGATGCTCAGTACGACCGCGCCGATGAGCTGAGGATCGCGAGGAGAGGCCTGAAGGACGATCGCCTGCAACAGATCCGCGCCGGCGAACACGAGCGTCAGGCCCGCGGCCGCCCCGAGGCCGATCAGCCATCCCATCCGGCCGAGGACCAGGCGAAGCACCGCGACGGGCCCCGCGCCGATTGCGATCCGGATGCCGAGCTCGCGCTGCCGCCGCGAGACGGCATAGGCGACCACGCCGTGGAGCCCGACCGCCGCGAGCGTCATGGCGAGCGCGCCGAACACGCCGAGCGCAATCGCCGCCGCCCGGCTCGGCAGCAGCACGAAACGGAGCATCTCGATGAGGCTGCCGGCGCCGTGGACCGGCAGGGACGGATCGAGCGTGGCGACGAGCGTCTGGAGCTGGCGCGTGACGTGCTCTTCGGGCAGCGATGACCGCACGAGCAGCGTCGTGGTCGCGTTGGGCGACTGCAGGATCGACCAGAAAATCGCCGGCCGCGGCGACTCGCTGAGCGACCGGTACTTGCCATCTTCGACCAGCCCCACGACCTCCACCTGCGCGCCATCGCGGCCGTACCGAAAGCGCCGGCCGACCGGCGTGGAGGTGCGCATGACGGCCCGGGCAAAGGCGACGTTGACGACGGCAACGCGCGGTGCGCCCGCGCTGTCGGACCAGTTGATTTCACGGCCATCCAGCATCCGCGTGCCCATCGTCCTGAAGAACGACGGAGAGACCTGGTAGTACGAGACGTCCACGGGCTCGGGCGGGGTGCCGTCCGGCTGATCGTCGGGCCGGATGCGGGTCGTGGACTGATCGATGCTCAGCGGAATCGAATTCGCGTAGGCCGCCGACTCGACGCCCGGAAGAGTCCGAGCCGCTTCGAGCGCTCGCCGCTGGAAATCGTCGGCACGCGCCCGGTCGTACCCCGCGAGGGCGAGGTCGATACCGGCCATCGCCACGCCGCGAGGATTGAATCCGATCGACAGCGTGAGCGCGCGGCGCAGGCCGACGAGCGAGAGCAGGCAGGCCGCGACCAGCACGCAACACAGCGTGACCTGCATCCCGACGAGCAGATCCTGAAACGCCCATCGACGACGCCGGAGCGGCATGGCATCGGGTGTGCCTTTGAGGACCGCGTTCGGATCGGTTCGCGCGGCCTGCCGGGCTGGCGCGAGGCCGAAGACAACAGCCGCAAGCGTCGAGATGACGGCGGCGAACACGAGGACGGTCGCATCGAGCGTGACGTCGAGCGCAATGGGAAAGCCACCGGGCGCGCGCCATGCCCGAATGAGCCTGGCGCCCGCCACCGCGAGCGCGACGCCCGCGGCGCCTCCGGCGACGGCGATCAACAACGACTCGGTCAGGAGCTGGCGGACGATGCGCCCGCGGCCGGCCCCGATCGACAGGCGAATGGCCAGCTCGCGCGCCCGATCGGCGCCGCGCGCGAGCAGCACGCCGGCGACGTTCAGGCACGCGACGATCAGCACGAGCCCGGCGAGCGTCTGGACCCCGAGCGTGAAGGCGCGGACCGGAGCACCAAGCATGTCGCCCACCAACCCGGGCGACGCCAGCTTGAATCTGAGCACACGGTGGTTGTCGGGATACTCGCGCACGAGATCCGCGCCGACGCCGTTCAGCGCCTGCGCGATCTGATCGAACGACGTCCCGGATCGGGCCCGGCCGATGACGAACGCATTGGACGTGTTTCGCGTCTCGAGCCATGCGTTGCCCGGCTCGATCTGCGCCTGCATGATCATCGGAACCCAGATCTCGGCGTGATAGAAGCGCTCGGTGCCGTAGAAACCTGGCGGTGCGATTCCGAGCACGGTGTACGCGCCGCCGTTGATTGTGATGGTGCGGCCGACAATCGACGGATCGCCTAAAAACCTGGTCCGCCAGCAGTCATGACTCAGGACCGCGACCGGGTGCGCGCCTGGCTGACGATCGTCGGCCGGGCCGAAGAAGCGTCCGTGCGCGGGCGTCACGCCGAGCAGATCGAAGTAGTTGCCGGTCGCCAGGTACCCCCAGACGCGATCCGCCCGTTCGGTCCCCGAGAGATTGATCGGCGCGATGCGGTACGCCGCCAGGGAGGCCACCGAGCCTGCGCGATCGCGAAGATCGCGATAGAGCGGAAAGGAGTGAGTCGGGTACCGCTCCTCCTCGAGGAAAAACAGCTCGCCGGGCCGCTCGACCGGAAGCGGCCGCATCAGGAACGAGCTGACAACGCTGAAGACGAGGGGGTTGGCGCCGACCCCGAGCGCGAGCGACAGGATGGCGGCCGAGGCGAAGCCCGGGCTCGCCCGGAGCCGTCGGACGCCGTACAGGACGTCTGCGCGAAGGTCGGCGACGAGCCTCCAGCCCCACGCGTCGCGGCAACGCTCTTTGTAGCCCTCGACCCCGCCGAATTCGAGGCTCGCGCGTCGGCGCGCGGCGTCGGGATCGACGCCCTGATCGACGAGGTCGCTCGCGCGCTGTTCCAGATGGAACTGGAGCTCCGCCGCCATGTCGCGTTCGAAGCGCGACCGGCGCCAGCGGGCCCACCAAGCAATGAGGCGACCCCGCCACCTCATGTTAGGTCTCCTCGATCCGCGTCTCGAGCGCGGCGGTCATGGCGTCGACCAGCCGCTTCCAACCCGCTGCCTCGGCCCGCAGGCGTGCGCGGCCGGTCGTGGTCAGCCGGTAGAACCTGGCGCGGCGGTTGTTGGCGGACGTGCCCCATTCGGCCGCGAGCAACCGCTGCCGCTCGAGCCGGTAGAGGGCCGGGTAGAGCGCGCCCTGCTCGATCGACAGCGCGCCCCCGCTGATCTGCTGGATGCGGAGCAGCACACCGTATCCGTGCAGCGAGCCGAGCGACAGGGCTTTGAGAATCAGCAGGTCGAGCGTACCGGGCAGCAGGTCGGCCTGGTCAGGCATGGGATGGCGCTCGCCACTCTCCTAACTGGATTAGGAGAATGACCCAGTCTCTCCTAAGTTGTCAAGGAGAGCGGCGCCGGCCCAGCACGAACCAGACAATGATCAGGACGTACACCACACCGAGCGCCAGCACGAGGAGCGGCCCCCCGGGCAGGATCTCGAAGAGGCTGGCCGCCAGGTACGCCTGCGCGAAGCACAGCGGCGCCATGCCGGCCAGCGTGCCAAGCACGACGTGCCGGACCGGCACGCCCATCGCGCCGGCGACATAGGACACGAAATCCGACGACGTCAGCGGGTTGATCCGCAGCAGAAAGATCACCCACGGCCCGCGCGAGACCACGCGCTCGCGCAGGCGCGCCAGCCGGGTGCCCTCCGTGTGGCGGGCGATCCAGCCCTCGCCGAGCGCGCGCCCGAGCCAGCAGGCGATGCCCGCCCCGGTGACATTGCCGAGGAGCGACAGCGCGCCGCCGATGAGCCCGCCGAAGATCGCGCCGGCCGGCGCGTAGAGCAGCGGGCCCGGCACGGGCGCGACGAGCACCTCGACGATCACCGCGCAGACGTACACGACCGGCGCGAGCGCGCCCCAGCCCAGAATGTAGACGCGCAGGGCGTCGAGCCTGGACGCACCCGGCGGCGCTTCGGCGACCAGCACGCGCATCAGCCCGCCCGCGCGATAGGACCAGATCGCCCAGGCGACGATGGCGCCGAGCAGGAGGATCGCGACGGCAATCGAGGGGGCGGACGGACGGGTTCGGCTCGGGCGAGGCATGCCAGAAATCTCTATGTCTCTATATCTCCATATCTCATTTACGATTGAGCCACATTGGCTCTTTCCCGCCGGTCCTTTCTTAACGGCCTCGCCGTGGCGCCGATCGGCGCGCTGGCCGGCGTCAGCGTTCGGCGCGCCACCGCCTCAACCCAGACCCTGCGCGCGGACGCGGCGGCACTCCGTCAGCGCATCGAAGCGTTGAGTGTCTTCGGCCGGCCCGCGGGCGGCAGCTTCGCGGACGGCGTCAGCCGCGTCGCGTATTCAGATGCCGACGTCGCCGGCCGGAAGTACGTGATGGATCTCATGCGCGCGGCGAGCCTCGAACCGCGCGTCGATCCGGCCGGCAACATCTTCGGCCACCGGCCCGGCACGGACTCGTCGCTCCCGCCGATCCTGTTCGGCTCGCACATCGATTCGGTGCCGAGCGGCGGCAACTTCGACGGCGATCTCGGATCGCTTGCGGCGCTTGCCGCGATCGAGGCGTGCGATCGCGCCAGCCATCGCACGCGGCATCCGCTCGAGATGGTCGTCTGGTCCGCCGAGGAGGGCGTGGCGTTCGGACGCGGCCTTGCCGGCAGCCGCATCGTCGCGGGCGACGTCAAGCCGGCCGACATGGACGCGGTCTGGAACGGCCTCCGCCGCGGTGACGCCGTGCGCAAGATCGGCGGCGCACCCGATCGCATCATGGACGCGGTGCGGCGCAAGGGCGCGCATCACTGCTACCTCGAGTTGCACATCGAGCAGGGCGGCACGCTCGAGCGCGGCGGCATGCCAGTTGGCGTCGTCGAGGGTATCGTGGCGATCGAGCGGTACACCGCCGTCGTCACGGGCTTTGCGAATCACGCCGGGACGACCCCGATGCCGGAGCGGCAGGACGCGTTGGTCGGCGCATCCTTGTTGACCGTGGCGGTCCGCGAGGCCGTGACGAAGGGGCCCGGCCGGCAAGTGGGGACGGTCGGCCAGCTGGAGGTCACCCCCAACGCGCCGAACGTCATCCCGGGATCGGTGCGCCTGACGATCGAGCTGCGAGACTTGTCCACCGAGAAGCTGCGCGGGATCATCGACGACCTCCGCGGCCGGGCGCGTCAGATCGCCGACCAGACACGGACGCAGATCGAGATCACCGATCTCAGCCGCAATCCGCCGGCGCTTGCCTCTCCCGAGGTGCAGCGGGTCATCGAACGCGCGGCGAGCAAACTTTCACTCGGTTCGACGCGGCTCCCGAGCGGCGCCGGTCACGACGCGCAGATGATGGCGCAGCTTGGTCCAATGGGAATGATCTTCGTGCCGAGCGTTGCCGGCATCAGCCACTCGCCGAAGGAACTGACTCGCTGGGAAGACTGCGCCAACGGCGCGAACATGCTCCTCCAGACGGTCCTGGAGATGGACAACCAGTAGCAGCCAGGCTCGACTACCGCCGTGTGAGTTCCCAGTACTGACGGAACTGTCCCCGCGCGTATCCATCGACGAGCTCGCCGAGTGGCTGCGTCAGCGACGTGCTTCCGCCACCACCGAAGACGCTTCTGATGATGACCGCATGCGGCGCCCGGGGCAGGCGGCCGGCGTTGGCGACGAACGTCGAGAACGTTCCATTCCGGAAGAGATAGAACTCCACGTTCGACGTGTAGAACGCGGACACGCGCTCGTTCCGATCCGCGAGGAACTTCCCAACGGCGATGAGCGCCTTCAGGCCGGCAAAGTCCCCGACGACGGGTATGACGAGATCACGATCCTGGAGTGACTTGACGAACTGAAATGCATCCTCGGTGGCCAGGTAGTTGCCCTGACGGCCCGCGCCATCCGTCTCGAGCAGAAGCTGCCGGTACGTCGGGTTGTACGGCTGCGGCGCGCGCCCGGTCGATTGAAACAGCAGCCCCAGCCCCGCCTCGCCGAACCGGCGGTGAAAATGGTCGGTGGTCTCGAGTTCCTGCGCCGACAACGCAACGCCGAAGCCTTTGATGCGTTCGGCGATTTTCGTGCGGCGTGCATCAATGGCCGTCCGCGACAACGGTCTGGCCTCGTCGATGTACTTCGCGATCTCTTCGATCGACCGCTGCTGCCAGGCCAGCGCAGCGTCCGGGACCTCGCGTTCGAACAGCAGCGCCAGGAACTCGACGCGCGTGCGGGACATCGCGAAGAGCGACTTGAACAGCAGATGCAGCAGCAGGTTGTCGCGCCGGATGTCCACGATCACCGCGATCGTCGGACGAATCGCGGCGATGTACGAGAAGTTCTGATCCGGCCCGACCCCAACGTACGCGCCACCCTGCACCTTCCCGCGACGCAGTTCAGGCAGGACGTGCAGATACGACCGCTCATTCGAGATCAGGTTGTCGGTATCGAAGTATCCGCCCGGCTCCGACAGCGCCGCGATCTGCGACGCGAACGACGATTGCGTCGTCGCCGCGCGCAGATCGCGTAGTCCTGCCGCGGGCCAAGCCGCCAGGATCGCGAGAAGGACAAGAGCGAACCGCAAGGCCACGTCTTTAGCCCGCTGCTGGTCTCAACTCCGAGCCTTTGAGGCTTTGAGGCTCTGAGCCTTTGAGCCAGCTCACTTCGCCGCGAAACAGTAGAACAGCCCAGCGCCGCCGCTCCCGCGCAGATTCTCCTGACTGCACCCTTTCGACGCGTGCGCGGAGTTCCACGATGTCGGGTTCGTGCCGCCGCCCTGACGATCGTGATGTCCGACCGTCGCCGAACCTTCGCCATTGCTCATCCAGTTCTTGCACGTCGTGTCCGTCGTGCCGGGAGTCAGCGTGCCGTCCAATTGCGCTCCGGTCAGGATGTCGTGGGTGTTCGGAGTGTCGCCGCGGCCGTTCACGACCGCGCCCTTTTCGGTGATCGAGTTTTCCTTCGACAGTTGATTCTTGTCGCTGTGAAGGTCCGCGACGCTCTGGGCGACCGCCACGCCCTTCGCGTTGTGCCAGGGACCGCTGCCAATGCGATCGCGGGCGTTCACCGCCGGCTGGCTGCCCGCTTCAGCCGCGCTGAGATACGCGCGCCACGTCCGGCCGCGTGAGCCCGCGGCTTCCGCGAGCGTCTGGCAGTGCTTGTCCGCCCCCGCCAGACCGCCGAGATTGGCGCCATCGCCGGAACCGACGCTCGTGATGAAAAACCCCAGCGGCTGCGTCTGCTGCGCCCCGGCGAGCAACGCAGTCGTCAGCGACACCGTGGCCGCAACGAACACAAGTAGTTGACGTCTCATATGCCCTCCTCCCAAGCCTCAGGCCCCAAGCCTCAAGCCTCTTCACCGGCACGGCGCGGGACAGCCATTCGGCGCCCACGCCGGTTTGAACGTCGCGTTGGCCAGCCATCGCACCGGCTCGAGCAGCGATCGAATCGCCTCGGTCATGTGCGCGAAATCGACGAGGCGGACTTCGTCGGTGGGCTGGTGGTAATCCTTGTGCAGGTTGTAGCTCGAGACGGTGTGCGCGACGACGCCGCGTCGCGCGAAGCGGATGTTGTCAGACCGCATGAAGAAGTTCTCGCTCAGGTGCGGATCGGCAACCAGTCGCGCACCCTGCTTCGCCAGCTCGGCGCCAAGGTTCGAGAGCGGATATCCAGTCAGCCAAAGCGTACGCGGCGGTACCATCGGATCCGGACGTCCGAGCATCTCGAACTGCAGGTCGGCGATGATCTGATTGAGCGGCACGACCGGCAGATCGACGAAATAGCCGGCGCCGAATCCGCCCCGCTCTTCGCTGCCGAAGAGCGCGAAGACGATCGTCCGCTTCGGCCGCGGTCCTTTGGCGAGCGCTTCGGCCAGCATCATCACCGCCACCGTTCCAGACGCATCGTCATCCGCGCCGTTGTAGATCGTGTCGGTGCCGGCGACCGCCGGGCGCGCCCCCACGTGGTCGAGATGCGCGCTCAGGACGAGCACGTCCTTCGCGAGCGCCGGATCGCTTCCGGTCAACCGGCCGACGGCGTTCCAGGTCGAGCCCGTCACCGTCGTCTTGATGTCCGTGGACAGCGATGCGGTGGCACCGTCAGGCAGCGCACTCAACGCGGCGTGAGTTGCCGTGTCGACATAGATCGATGAGGCGCGTGTCGAAGACGCGTCGATGAGTTTCGTCGGCCGGGCCGGAATCGTCGGCATCACAGCGCCGCGCGTGCTCCACTGAGCGCGCTGATCCGGCGTTTCGGGCGCGAGAAGGGCGGCCGCACCGGCGGTGTTTGGCCGGTCGCCGGCCGGCAGCAGCACGATCGCGCCCTCGGGAACTGGCACGCCGGCTTGGTACTTCCACAGTCGCCCGGTCACTTTGGCCGACCCCAACGTCGCGACGAGCATCTCGCGCCCGTGGGTCAGCGTCAGCGCGCCGGCTGTGAGTACGGGGGGCGAGGTCGCCTGCCCCGTGCTCATTTCGATCGTCTGCACGTGCGTGCCGGCATCGCCCATCGGCTCCAGTCCCCACAGCCGAAACTGCGACGCCACGTACGACGCGGCCAGCCACTCATCCCGAGTGCCGCTCCCACGTCCGTTCAGCGCGTCGCTCGCGAGAAATTCGAGGTGCGCACGGATGGACGGCTCGGTGATCGTGTTCGCGGCCGCTGACGCCGCCGGCCGATCCGGCGAGGTCGTCGCGTCTGCAGAACGTCGTGGCGTCGTCGACGACGAGGGCAAAGCCGAAGTGGCGCCTGCGCCGGGCGGCACCTTGGCCGCGCAGGCGCTGAAGGCCGCGACACCAACGACGATGACCGTCGCCAGCGCGTCAGCGCGACGAACCGCAGCGGTCTGCGACATTTCGACCAGCATACTTCAGCACTTCGCTTTGGGCTTTGCGCCTTTCAGCCTCGAGGCCAGCGCTCCCGCGCTCGCCCCGAACCGACTCGCGTCTCCCATCGTCTAACGATGGGAAAGGGCGGTTCCCCCCGCCCGGAAGGACCGATATGGGCTTGACGAATCAACCGCCGGACCTGCTGCCAGGCACCCTGGACATGCTCATTCTCCAGACGCTCGTCACGGGCGCGAAGCATGGGTACGGGATTGCCGAGCGTCTGAAACAGGTCTCGCAGGACGTGCTGCAGGTGGGCGAAAGCTCGCTCTATCCAGCCCTGCAGCGACTGCTGCTGAACGGCTGGGTCAAAGCGGAATGGGGAACGTCCGAAAACAACCGCCGCGCGCGGTACTACACGCTGACCGCCGCCGGCCGGAAGAAACTCGGCTCCGAGCGCGAGGAGTTCGAGCGCCTGATTGGAGCAATTCAACGAGTACTCCAGACGGGATAACCCGGAATCTCACGCCCCGGGTCTGAAGTTCAAAGTTCGAAGTTTCCGTGAGGCTCTATGTCGCGACTCACTCGGGTATCCCGCAGTTGGATGAGCTTTCGATCGACCGGCGCATCGTGACGTTTGCCGTCGGCGTGTCACTGCTCGCCGTCCTCCTGTTCGGTCTGGCGCCCGCGCGCCGCCTGTCGAGGAGCAGGCCAACAGACGCGTTCCTCAAAGGCGGACGGAGCATCGCCGGCAGCCGGTCGCTCAGCCGAACGCGTCACGCGCTCGTCATGGTCGAGTGCGCGCTGGCGGTCGTGCTGCTCGTCGGCGCCAGGACTCTTGATTCGCAGCGTGGCGAAGCTCGATCGAGTCGATCCTGGTTTCTCGACACGCGGCGTGCTGCTCGTGCGCGTCACGCTGGCGCCCGCGGCGCAGGCATCGCCGCTCGAAAACGTGAACCGTCGCGCGATTGGGGTCTATGGCGTCGTGCGGTATTCAGTGGAACAGCGCACGCAGGAAATCGGCGTGCGCATCGCTCTCGGCGCGCGTCCGCGCGACGTGCTCGCACTGGTCCTCGGTCAGGGTCTGATGGCGCCGTTCGCTGGTCTGGCTATTGGACTACTGGCCGCGCTCGGTCTCACACGCGTGCTCGTCCACGCGCTTTTCGAGACCTCGCCGACCGATCCAGTCACCCTTGGAGCTGTGGTGCTGTCGCTCCTGACCGCGGCACTGCTCGCGTGCGTCCTGCCGGCCCGCCGGGCCGCTCGGATCGATCCGGTCGTTGCGCTGCGGCAGGAGTAAGACCCAAGAGTCGGCCTCGACCGAGAAAGCCTGCCTGATTCGCCACATGGCGGCCCTCTTGCAGGCACACAGGCATGGCCATCCTGGCCTCTCTGGACGTCTACGTCGGCTGGAAGGAGATTCTGAAACGCACCTTCCGCGACACGCTGAAGGACGACGCGCAGGGTCTCGCGGCGCAGCTCGCGTACTACTTCTTCCTTTCGCTCTTCCCAACGCTCCTCTGTGTCATCGCGCTCGCCAGCCTGTTTCCGCTGCAGAACCTGACCGACGAGGTCGTGACGCTGCTGCAGCCAGTCGCCCCGGAGGCGGTGATCGCAATCATCCGCGAGCAGATGCTCAAGATCGCCGATGGCGGCGACACAACCGTGCTCAGCCTTGGACTGCTTGGCGCGCTCTGGAGCAGCTCGGCCGCGATGGGCGCCGTCGTGAACGCGATGAACCGGGCTTACGACATCGAAGAGGGCCGGCCGTGGTGGAGAGTGAGGATCACGGCCATCCTGCTCACCGTCGGGCTGGCCTTTTTCATCCTGACCGCGCTGACATTGGTGCTGGCCGGACCACAGCTGGCCGATCTCGCGGCGCGCTGGTTCGGGCTCGCGACCGTCTGGGCATGGATCTGGAAACTCGTGCAATGGCCGCTCGTGTTCCTTCTCATCTCGACCGGCGTCGGCCTCATCTATTACTTCGCGCCGGATGCCGAGCAGGAGTGGGTCTGGATCACGCCAGGCTCGATCGTCGCGGCAGCGTTGTGGCTCCTTGGCTCACTCGGCCTCCGTTACTACGTGCTGACCTTCACCGACTATGAAGCCACCTACGGCACCGTCGGCGGAATCCTCGTCATCCTGCTCTGGTTCTATCTCACCGGGCTTGTCATCGTCATCGGCGCGGAAATGAACGCGGAGATCGAGCACGCCTCGCCCTGGGGCAAGCAGCCGGGTGAGAAGGCGCCGGGCCGGAAGAAGCGGATTGGATCCGCCGCAGCCCGGCAGTACCGGCGGCACCGTCATTCAACGACGCGCGGTCGATCAGCCTCGCGCTGACGCCGCACGCGTCAGGCCACCGCGGTCTTCGGTATCGTCGCGCGGCGAGTCTTTGGCGCCGATCGGCTGGGTTGACGCCGCATGCGTTCGAGCAGCGCAACCGCGACACGCTCGTCGGCGCTCAATCCCTGGAGCCCCTTGATGTCATGCAGCCGCGGCCGGTTCAGCATGCCGTGCGTGTAGGCAACGACGATGTCGGGATGCACATAGCATTTGCGGCAGACCGCGCGCGTGTTGCCGAGCTGACGGGCGACGTCGTCGAGCATCGCGAGCACCACCCGGTTGCTCTCGCGGCCGCTCGCGGCCGCCGGCGCGTGCCGCAGCAGGATGGACGCCGCGACCGTGCTCCACCAGGTGCGGAAGTCCTTCGCGGTGATGTCGGGGCTCGCGATCTTCGCGAGATACGCGTTGACGTCCGACGACCCGACACGCCGAATGCGGTTCGACGAGTCTCGGTACTCGAACAGCGTCTGGCCAGGCAGGTCCTGGCACCGTTGCACCTCGCGCGCCAGCTTGGGATCGTCCAGGGCAACGGTTTGATGGACGCCGGACTTTCCTTTGAACCGGAACTCGACACGTCGGCCGCGCACGCGGACGTGACGGTTCTGAAGCGTCGTGAGGCCGAACGATCCGTTCTCGCGCGCGTACTCGTCATTACCGACGCGGATGTGCGTCCGCTCGAGGAGCGCGATCACGGTCGCGAGCACGCGCGGGCGCGAGAGCGGCGCGGTCAGATCGCGCGCGACCTGCCGGCGAACGGCTGGCAGCATCCGCGCGAATTCGAGCAGACGATCGTACTTCGCGCGATCCCGCGCGGCGGTCCAGTCGGCGTGATAACGATACTGCTTGCGGCGCCGGGCATCGCGGCCCGTCGCCTGAAGATGACCGGCAGGATCGCGGGCAATCCAGACGTCGGTCCAGGCCGGTGGAATCGCCAGCCGCCGGAGACGCGCGAGCGTTTGCTGGTCGCGCACGTCCCGGCCGTCAGGCAGCCGATACACGAAGCCTCGCCCGCGCTTAATCCTCGAGATTCCGGGCCGAACGTCCCCGGCATAGCGAGTGCGCATCGCCCACCTCTCTAGCGAGAACGATGCCAACGCTCGGAACTGGTCGGGCGGAAAGGACGAGCGGACCACCGGAACTTTTTTTGCAAGCAGAGCGAAGGGGGAAATGATGGCCAAGACATCGGGGAAACGATCGAGAAAGCGCTCTTCATCGAAACGTGACGTGATTCGAGGCGCCAGAAGCAGTGCTTACGCCAAGCGTTCATCCGGCGGCCGCTTCCGCGAAATGGACGACGTCGGACGATCGCAGAAATCCGATCGGCGGAAAAAAGCCAAGCGGATCGTCAAGAGCGGGTTTGGCGACCAGGGCGATCAGCAAAAACCTCGTCGCCGACGGAGCGCACGAAAGGCACGGTAGGTGCCGCCGACCATCACGCTGGCGCTCGAGTCAGCGCCAGACGTTCGAGCAGAGTTTGACGCCGGCTCTAGCCTCCCGCTCGCACCGCGGCGCGTGCGGGAACGATGGGGAGTAGTGCGGTCAGGCCGTCCGCGCGCGGCTACGCGTGAGTCGAAACGGTCGCCGATCGATCGTGTTCCGGTCTGTGTCGTGACTCGAACTCGTGCCGGAAGCCGGGGACGTACGAGCCAAGGACGTCGATCGCTTTCGCTGAAGCCACGCCGATCAGCGTGTCGAGGATCCGCCCCCAGGTTTCGCCGACTTGCTGTCTCGCGCGTGGATTGTCTCCGAGCGCCCGCAGCGCGCCGAGGCCGGCCGGTCTGAATCGGGTTCGCGGAGCTTCGGATGGAACGCGCTCCCGTCCGCGCGGAGCGCTGAGCAGCCCGATGATCAGGCCGCCACCGAACGCGGCGGCCAGCACGGCCCCGGAATGATTGCGATAGTGCGCGCGCCAGTCGGTCAGATCCCGGGTTTGACGCTGCAGTTCGTGCAGATTGCGACCCAGGTTGTCTCGCTCGGCGCGGATTTCCCGCTCTATCTCTCGCGTGTCTTCGCCCATTGAACGTTCTCCTGGAGCGTCCCCGCGGTGCGCGGAAGACCGAGATGCTTCACACTCTTGATTCCGGCGTTCATGCAGAGAACGCCGGCCAGCCCGGCGGCCGCGGCGACGATGAGGGCGGCGGCCCACGGCGCCATCACGGTCGAAAGCGCATACACGGCGGCAAGCAGCAGGAACGCGACCGCCATCGCGCCGGCGATGCCACCGATCGCCACGAGCGCCGCGCTGCGCTTGAGGACGACCACGTCTTGGCGCAGCTCGGCTTTGGCCAGGCGAATCTCGGCGCGCACGATCTGCTGCACGTTGTCCGCGATGTCCCCGAGAACCTGGCCGAGGGACCGATCTTCCTGAGCAGCCATGGCGACATTACCTCCGGCGGATCAGCTGTCCCGCCACGAACCCCAGCATCGCGGCGCCAATCAGCGCCTGGGTGGGGTGTGATTTCACGTACCGCGTGAGATCGTCGACCACGTCCTGCACGCCGTGCTCGCGAAAATAGTCGACGGTGCTTTCGATGCGATCCTTGATCTGCGAGGCCGTCTCCTCGAACTCGTCGCGCCGCGTCGTTTCCGCTGTTTCAGCTGTTTCAGCCATAGCCGTTACCTCGAGTTGGCGTGCCTGCCCTACGGCTAGAGCACGACTTTCAAACACTCGTCCTGTTACCGACACTGCAAGACGGAATCCAACTTCCGGCAGTGGCGCCGGACTCTCAGAGGTGGTTTGGGGGGTGGATTCTTGCGACGCAAGCGGGTGCGTACGTCGGCGCCTGCCACTCTTGGGTTATGCGCGGTGCTTATTGACTCAGGATGTGGACTGCGCGAGCTACCAGCCGCCGGAGTTCGAGCGGTCGACCTTGATGCCCGTCCGATTCTCGATCGTCTCGAGGACTTTGGGCCACGTATTCCCGCCGAGCTGCAGGATCAGATAGGCCGTCCGGCTTTGCAGGACCAGCCAATGCCGCGCCGTCGGCAGGATGCCGGGCATGTCGAGGTTATCGGGCGGCGAGAACAGCGCCGGATCCCATCTCGGATTGCGCGCGCGTACGTACGTCGCCCGCTCGATCGCCTTGTACCCCGTTGACGCGATGATCGTCCCGCCCTGTCGATTGAGCACGGTGAGCTGGCCGCCGACGAAGCTCAGCAGCGCGTCTCGATCCTGTGCGCGCCTGCCGGTGATGACGAGCACCTTGACGTCCGGAAACACAACCTGCGAGTCGCTCGGGTCCGCCGGACGCGGATCCGGTGCCGGCGACGGAGGGGCCGGCGGCGTGGAACCGACACCGGTTGGAGGCGGAGTCGCCGGTACTGACGATCGCGCCGCGGCTCGCCCGCTCGCGTCGGCGCCTGCGGTGGCTGGCGCTCCAGGTGGAGGGGTGGTGCCGCGCGAGGTCGGCGCGCCCGTGGCTGGTGTCGCCGCAACGCCCCGACCCGCGCCTGGCGCCGCGGGCAGCGGCGCTGGAGTGACCGGCGGAGGATTCGCGGCGACAGTCGCGTCTGGAGACGCCGCCGATGTTGGCGGATTCGCGGCTGATGGTCCTGACGCGGAAGCGGCGGGAAACGTCTCCCCCGGGGGTGCGTTCTGCGAGTGAAATCGTGACCACACCAGGCCGGCGGCCGCGAGAACGACCGCGACCACGGCGAACCCGAGCACGACCGGCATGGCGGAGTTGAACGACGCTTTCGGTTGCGGCGGCACCGGCGCGGCTCTGCGCACAGTTGCCGGATCGGTCGGCGCGGCCATGGTCGGCTGCTGGGCGTATGCGGTCGACGCTTCCGCCGTCGTCTGGAACCGCGAGGAGATCGTTCCGGTCGGCATGGGGCGCGCGGGAGTTGTCATGACTTCGGTCGGCGCCGACGCCGCACTCATCGCCGTCGACGTCATCGCGAGACCGGCGAGGCAGCGCGCGAACGCTTCGTGAAACTCGACCGCGGACTGGAATCGAAGCTCAGGTGCTTTCGCGAGCGCGCGCGCCACGATCTGCTCGACCCACGGCGGGAGATCCGATCGCATCAGCCCGACCGGCGTCGGGAGATCGTTGACCTGCGATTGGGCCATCGCGAACGGCGTGTCGGCTTTGAACGGCAGCCGCGAGGTCGTCAGACGATAAAAGACGACGCCCATCGCGTAGAGATCGGCGCGAGCGTCGATCTCGTGGCCCATCACCTGCTCCGGCGCCATGTAGGCCGGCGTGCCCATCATGTAGCCGGCGCTTGTCAGATGCTCGGTGCCGGCCACGCGCGCGATGCCGAAGTCCATGATCTTCACCGAGCCGGTCTCGGTGATCATCAGGTTGGCCGGTTTGAGGTCTCGATGCACGACGCCCATGCTGTGCGCGTGCGCGAGCGCGGCGAGCGACTGCATGCACAGCTCCGCGGCGCGCTGCGGCGACAGCGCGCCCATCCGCTCGACGAGACGCTCGAGCGTCTCGCCGCGGACGAACTCCATGACCATCAGCCACTGGCCGTCGTGCTGGAACAGCTCGTAGATGGTCGCGATGCCGGGGTGGCTCAGCCGCGCGACGGTGATCGCTTCGGCTCGGAATCGCTTGGCAATTTCCGGATCGTTCAGCTCGGCGTTGAGGACCTTGATGGCGACTTCGCGGTGAAGGGTCTCGTCGATCGCGCGATACACCGTGCCCAAGCCGCCTCGGCCGACTCGGTCTTCCACGCGGTATTTGCCGATGTTCTGCCCGACCATTTCGACGTCTCTTCAGCGATCCCGAGGGAATGGGAGTCTAACACGCAGAACGGATTGACTTACAAATCCGATAGTGACTGAACGCGGCAATTCGCAGCATCTGACCCACATATCGGCGGTTGTTCGCGTTTCTTGACGGACACGAGCGACGCGACTGGCCGCCCGCGCACTGCTCATCTATTAGTTGAGTTACGTTCGCGACGCGGGCCGTTCGAGGGGCAAATCGGTGCGATCGCCCCATTCCTTCCAGGAGCCGGTGTAGTTCCGGACGCGCGGGTACCCGAGGCGTCTCAAAGCGAGATAGGTGTGCGCGGCGCGGTAGCCGCCCTGGCAGTACGTGATGACTTCGCGATCGGGTGTCACGCCCAGGTTCTCGTACATCGCGCGGAGCTCGTCAACTGACTTGAAGCGCCCGTCCGGCGCAAGATTGTTCTTCCATTCGAGATGGACGGCGCCGGGGATGGCGCCACCGCGCGCGGCGCGGACCTGCTCGCCGCGATGCTCCGACGTGCTCCGCGTATCGACGATCGCCGTCTCGGCCCTGCCGAGCCGGTCGTAGACGAGATCCCAGGTCGCGATCTTCGACGGGTCTGGCGTGCCGTGCCACTCGCTCGGCGTCGGCGCGACCGCCCTGGTCGTGACCGGCAGCCCCGCGCGCTTCCACGCGTCGAAACCACCATCGAGCACGTGCGCATCCGGGTGGCCGAGGTACTCGAGAAACCAGAACACGCGCGCCGCGCGAATTCCGGCGTCCTGTTCGTAGACGAGCACCGGCCGGTCGGGCACGACGCCGCGCAGGGAAAACAGGTGGCCGATCATCCACATGAACGCGCGGAGTGGCGCCTCGCTCGTGTCGATCAGGCTGACGCCCCATAGATCAAGGTGCACGGCACCCTCGAGATGTCCTTCGGCAAACTGCTCCGCCGGCCGTGCATCAATCACCAGCGGCGCGATCGCGGACACGTGGTCCGGTGTCACGAGAGGGTCGGCGATTTTTTCCACGGGATCGGACCTTTGGGGAACGGGGCTTGTTTCCATAGGCTATTTTCAGGCCAGATCTCGCCGCTTCGCACTCTGATGGCCCATCGATGCTGGCACTGATCATGTGCCAAGTCGGGCCGACCTCCGGCACCTAGTGCCGTTCCAACTGAGTGCGCCGATGAGCACCCTCGTCACGCCCGGGACTCCAGCCACTGGAAGGGCGTTGCCTCGTGGCGGAACAAGTTGGAACGGCACTAGCTGTGGAAAGCTGTGGAAAAAAGCCCCGTCCCCGTCAACACCGCGGCGAAGACGTAGGCGAGTCAGTCGAGCTCGCGTACGCGGCCGGTCACGGGCTTCAGGATCGCGTAAGCAACGAACCCGAACGCGATCCCATCCGTGATGCTCACGGCAAGCGGCATTATGATCATCGTCAGGAAACACGGAATCGCATCCGTCGGATCGTCCCACCGGATGTGGCCCACGCCAGCATGGCGGGGAAGCATAGACTTGACGGCTCTTTCTTTGTCGTGCAAAGTAAGTAGGCATCCCTTTGCCGTGCCGATGTCCGACGTCAGCCGCGCGCTCGAGCAGATCGCCGAGATCCACGGGCACCTCGCCAAGGGCGAGGTGTACCGCGGCTGGCGCTCGTTCCCGGTGGCCTGCTCGGGCATCGTCGGACTGGCGGCCGCGTTCTGGCAGTCGATGTACGGCCGGCCGATCGAGCCATGGAGCTTCACGGCGTACTGGGCGGGCATCGCGGGAGTGAGCCTCGCGGTCGGATGCGCGGAGATCGCGTGGCACTACGTCCGGCAGGCCTCCGACACCGAACGCCGCCAGTCACGGTGCGTGATCGGGCAGTTCCTGCCGGCGATTGTGGCCGGCGCGATCGCGACGGGCGCGTTGCTCCGCCTCAGTCCAGCGCTCGCATCGCTGTTTCCGGGATTGTGGGCGCTGCTCTATGGCGTCGCGATCTTTGCCGCGCGTCCGTATATTCCACGCGCGAGCGGCTGGGTCGGACTGTATTTCTGGAGCGCGGGTCTCGCGCTGCTGTGGACGGCCGAGGGCATCGACACGCTGTCGCCCTGGTCGGTCGGCGGCACCTTCGGCATCGGGCAGCTCTTCGGCGCGATGGTGCTGTACTGGAATCTGGAACGGGAGACGTCGAAATGACCACGAAACGCGATCAGTCCGAGGCCGACGAGAGCGGCCGCTTTGCTTACGACGGGCTGGACCGGGCGCTGCACGAGAAAGCGCGGCTCGGCATCCTTACCTCCCTCGTCGCGCATCCCGATGGGCTGCGCTTCGGCGAGCTCCGCGCGCTCTGCGCCTTGACCGACGGCAATCTCAGCCGCCATCTCGACGTCCTGCGCGAAGCGCGACTCATCGAGATGTGGAAAGGCTTCGAACGCCGCCGGCCCCAGACGCTCGTCCGTCTCACGCCGGAAGGACGCCGGCGCTTCACCGCGTACCTCGAAGAACTCGAGCGCGTCGTTCGAGAAGCGTTGCCGAAAGCGACGCGCGCGCAGGGGCGATCGCGCCCGCTGCCTCCTGGTTGGCAGCCGGCATAAAACAGGCCAGAGGCCGAAGGCCAATGGCCCAAGGCTCAGTTGCGGCCAATCCCAAGCCGATGTGCCCGCGCCTTCTTGGGCCTTCGGCCTTCAGCTATATCGGCCGCCTGCCCTGGATCACGCGGATCAAGATGACGGCGATCGCGAGAATCAGCAGCAGGTGAATGAACCCACCCATGGTGTAGGACGAGACGACGCCCAACAGCCAGAGGACCAACAGCACCACGAAGACTGTCATCAACATTGAAGTCACCTCTTGCGACGCCACACGCGGGAGCGTCGCCGTTCAATCCGGGTGACAGGTCTGCATGCTTCGTGCCCGGTCGCGCTTTTCGCGGCGCGCTAAGGAATTTGCGGAGATCTCGACGGCTGGGCACGCACGTGCCCAGAGTTGGCAACCAGCTACCCTTCGCTACACGCCGCCGGCGCGCCGCTCGGCGAGCGTTCGCTGGATTTCTTCGACGAGCTGAGGCGGGTCGCAGGGTTTGATGACGATGCGGTCGAAACCTGCGGCGCGCGCTTCATCGAGCTGCCGATCGTGCGAGAACCCGGTCGCGGCGATGAGGGGAATGTCCATCGTCTCTGGCGCCGCGCGAAGTATGCGCGCCGCTTCGCATCCGTTGAGCCGCGGGAGCTGCAGATCCATCACGATCACGTCAGGATGCGCGGTTTTCGCGAGCCGGACCGCGTCGGCGCCGTTGGTCGCCGTCAGTACTTCGTAGCCCTGCGAGCGCAGATACCACTCCCAGATGTCGAGCGCATCCCGGTAGTCGTCCACGAGCAGGATCAGGGTTTCGGCCATGGCGCTCTTTGGTCCCTTGCCGGACGAGTCGAGGCGGCCGCGACATCGGGGTGGGCTTGACTATGATGGTCCTGGTGACCGGCTGAAAACCTTACCAATACGCCGGGAGATCACCCCCGGCGGGCCCTGTATGACGCGTCAACTCGACTTGGTTGAACTCTTGCATCTCTTGGGCCACGAGCTGCGCTCGCCCGCTGGCGTCCTGATCGGCTATCTGCGTATGCTGCAGGAAGGCCGGTTCTCCAGCGAGGCCGACCGGGTGCGCATTTACGACAAGATGCGCATCGCGCTGACCCGGGTGACGGGGCTTGGCGATGCGGTCTCCCAGCTCACGTCCTGGATCGAGAAGCCCGAGCGCCCCGCCGTGCTGGTGGATGCGAGCGAGCTGGTCGACCGGAGCGTCGCCGCGGCTCGCGCCGCGCACGATCGGCCGCTCGAGACCGAGTTGAACGTCGCGCCCGGCGCGGCGCGCATCAGGGTCAAGAACGGCCAGGCGCTCGAAGCTGCGGTTGCGGCCGTGATTCAGGCTACGGCGCGCGAGGCTGGCGACTCACCTGTCGCCGTCCGCGCGTCGGTGCGGCGGGATCGCGAGCCGGCCGTCGAAGTTGTCGTCGGACCAAAGGCGCGTCTGGATGCGGAGCCGTCGCTCTCGAGCGCGGACTCCGAAGAGTTCGCGATCGGCCGAGGCGGCATGGGACTGTCGCTCGTCCTCGCGACCGTCGTCCTCGACGCGCATGCTGCGCGGGTGTGGACCGCTGCCGGCAACCGTTCGATTGCCGGCGTCCGTCTGCCCGTCGTGGCCGAGGAGCAGTAGAACATGACACCTGCCACTCTCGCGATCGTCGATGACGATCCGCAGTTCGTCGAGTACATGGCCACGCTGCTGCGGTCGCGCGGCTACGTGGTGCAGACGTTCAACAGCGGTCCGGCGTTGCTGCGCGCCCTGAGTGCCGACGCGCCGCCGCAGGTCGTCCTGCTCGACGTCCTGATGCCGGAGCTCGACGGCCTCGAGACGTTGAAGGCGCTGCGCACGTCGCACCCGACCGTTCCCGTGATCATGCTGTCGGGGCGCCAGACGCCGGCGACGATCGTGGACGCGGTGCGGCTGGGCGCGGCCGATTACGTCGTGAAGCCTGACGATCCCGAGGGGCTCGGCGAAGCCGCGCTCGAAGCGGCGGTGCGAAGCGCCGTCGAGAAGCTGGTCCTGAAGAGCGAGATCGCGCGCATGCGGGAGCGCGTGGGCGAAGACCCGGACGGCGCGCCGATCTGGGGGCCGGGGCAGGGGATGCGTCAGGTCATGACGATGATCGATCGCATTGCCGACAGCGACGTCACGGTACTCATCAGCGGCGAGAGCGGCGTCGGCAAGGAGCTCATCGCGCGGGAGCTGCACCGGCGCTCGCCGCGAGCGCAGAAAGCGTTCGTCAAGATCAACTGCGCCGCGCTGCCGGCCGAGCTTCTCGAGAGCGAGCTCTTTGGCCATGAGAAAGGCGCGTTCACGGGCGCCCAGGCGGTGCGGGTCGGCAAGTTCGAGTTCGCCAATGGCGGCACGCTGATGCTCGACGAGATCAGCGAGATGCCGCTCGCGCTGCAGGCCAAACTCCTCCACGTCCTGCAGGACAGCGAGTTCACGAAGCTCGGCAGCAATCGACAGATTTCCGTGGACGTGCGGGTCGTGGCCGCGACGAATCGCAACCTCGGCGAGATGATCAGGAACCAGACGTTCCGCGAGGACCTGTACTACCGGCTGCAGGTCATCGAAGTCCACGTGCCGCCGCTGCGCGAACGGCGCGAGGAAATCCCGGTGCTGGCGGAGTACTTCCTCCAGCGGTACGCCGAGCGGTATGGCCGGCCGCTGCGCCGTCCGTCGAAGGTCCTCGAGACCCTGCTCGCCACGAACCCCTGGCCGGGCAACGTGCGCGAGCTAGAGAACGTGATCAAGAGATTCGTGATTCTGCAGGACGAGGCGCTCGTGCTGTCCGAGCTCCAGCGCACGCATACGCCGAGCACGCCGCTGCCGGCTGCGCCGCAGGCGCCGCCGCCGGGCGCCGAGGCCGCGCCGCCGGTGCCGGCGAGCACCACGATGCACGCCGAGAGCGCCCCCGCGTCACCGGACGCGGAGGCGCTGCCGGCGGCCACGAACGGGTCGAGTCTTCCGGAGCTGGCGCGCGAGGCAGCGATGCGCGCCGAGCGGAGCGCGATCCAGATCGCGCTCGATCGGTTCCACTGGAACCGCCGGAAGGCAGCCCAGCATCTTGGTGTGAGCTACAAGACGCTGCTCAACAAGATGAAGGAGTGCGGCATCGCGGAAGCCAAGGTCTAGATGTAATTTCTAGCGCGCCTTCCGCTTCATCGCGTCGTCGGTCGCGCGCAGGCCGCGCTTGACGCCCTGCACCGCTTCCTCCACGTTGCGGGCGACAGTGCCCACCGTTTCCTTTGCGGCGCCGGCCACTTGATCGTCGCGCCCTTCGGCCTCCTGACGCGGGTTGTTCGTCACGCGGCCGACGGCTTCCTTGACGCGGCCTTTGATCTGCTGCGCCCGGCCTTTGATTTCCTGCTTGTTTGGCATACCAGTCTCCTCTGCGGGAACCCGCTCGCAACGATCTGCACCACGCGTGCCAGGAAGAAAATGACCTCGGAGGTCGTTTTTGACGAATCAGCTAAAACGACCTCCGAGGTCATTTTCTTCTGGCGCGGCTCTTGCTGATCAATTACGGCGTGTCCGGCGCTGTGAACGGCCGGCCACATCCGACGGGGAGGTGACCGTGAAGATCATCGGAATCGTGCTCATCGTGCTCGGGCTCGTCGGCCTCCTCGCCGGAGGCTTCAGCTGGACGAAGCGGGAGAAGGTCGTCGACCTCGGACCGATCGAGGTCACGAGCGAGAATCGCGAGTCGCTCCCGGTCTCGCCCATCGTCGGCGGCCTGCTGCTCATCGCGGGCGTCGTGTTGGTCGTCGCCAAGGGCCGGCGAACGGCATAGTTCCCGATCAATGGGCGGGCGAGAGGCGTGAAACGGCGAGATGCCGTTCAGCTGACGGTGCCGAGTGACGCGCGCCTGTGGCGGCTGGCTGATTGCGGCGTCGCGCCGCGCGGCGCCGAACGGCCGCCGAGCGGCAGTGTGAGCGTGAAGACCGCGCCACGCCCGGGTCCGGGACTTTCGACGTCGATGGCGCCGCCATGGAGCTCGGCCAGCTGACGGACGATCGCCAATCCGACGCCAAGTCCGGTCCGGCCGATGTGCCGGCTGCGCCGGAACGACTCGAAGACGTGCGGCAGCATGTCGGCGTCGATGCCCTCGCCCGAGTCGCTCACACGCAGCTGCGCGCGCCCGCCCAGCCGCCACACTTCGACGGTGATGAATCCGCCGGCGGGTGTGAACTTCACGGCGTTCGAAAGCAAGTGCCACGTCGCCTGCTGGAGCCGCGCTTCGTCGCCCGCCACCGGAACATCGGTTGTGCCGAGACGCAGCGTGACCGTGAGGTTTTTGGCGGCGGCCGCGGTTGCGAGCGTGTCCACCACGCCCCGCGCGATGTCACGCAAGTCGAGCGGGGCGACCGAGAGATTGAGCCGGCCCTGCATCAGGCGCGACACGTCGAGCAGATCGTTCACGAGCCGCGTCATCGCCGACGCGTTGCGATCCACGGCGTCGATGGCCCGCTCGCGATCGCGGCCGGTCAGCTTGCCGTCCTTGAGCACGTGGGTCCATCCGACGATGGCATTGAGCGGCGTGCGGAGCTCGTGGGAAACCGTCGCGAGAAACTCATCCTTGAACTGGCTGGCCTGGTCGGCCTCGGCGCGCGCTTGCCGCTCGCGTCGAAGGGCGTCCATGCGAGCGCCGACCGCTTCCCGATATTTCGCTTGCGCCGTGCTGTCACCGCCGGTGCGCCGGCGCGCCTCGAGCACTCCGATCCATCCGACGATCAGCACGCTGCCAAGCGCGGCGAGCGACACCGCAGCCACTTCCCCCACGGCGCGCCGACCGATCGTCTCCCGACGCGCGCGGCTGTTCTCATCGACGATATCCGCGACCCGGACGGACACGGCGCCAGTGACTGCGGCGATCGAGAGGCCCACAAACACAGACGCGATGAGCACGATGCGGCGAGAGCTGTTCATGGCCGCGACACGATGGGTCCGCCTCCTTGTTTCTCAGTGTTCGTACACGCAAGTCGCGTTCCTTTCGCCTGGAGTCCGGTAGTGCCATCGGGATCCCGCCAGTTGCCGCGAATGAGTAGGAGCTTGCTCAGCGAGCCGGCCGGTACGCGCGCGTGTGACATGTACCGCGTTTCGGGCGCTGGAACAGACCTTGCTCAGGTTAGGCCCCGATTGACGGCCTGCGGCTGGTGGTCAGGTGGAATGAGATCGTGCAGGGGAGCCCCTCATCCGCCGTCCGCCGGCCGCAGACCGGCGATCGGACTCTGAAGAGCTCGTCGACTCACCTCACTCGATCACGACGTAGCGCCACAGCCGGGCCACTTCCTTCGCGTCCACGTACTTGCCAATCTCCTTCTCGAATTGTTCTTTGGCTTTCCAGGGCCGGTACTCTTTGAACTCGCGGACCATGCGCGAGCCCGCGCCGGGAATGCTGTTGATGTCCTCGTCGGTTCCGGTGTTCAGCTTCACTGGAATGAACACGTACTGCTTCAGCCGATCCGTTTCCGGCTGACCGACGTATTTGCTGATCTCCTTGTCGAACTGCGCCCAGTTCCTCCACGGACGGTACTCGGCAAATTCACGCACCATGCGGGTGCCCGCGCCAGGGATCAGGATGATCTCCTCCTTCGTGCCGGTGTTCAGGTTCACGTGCACGAACGCCTTGCCATAGAGCTCCGTCGCCTGCGCCTGCGTCAGTCCCTGCGCCAGCAGGAACGTGTTCAGCTCGACGATGCTCATGAAGGGTCGCTTGCCGATCAACCCTTTCGCGATCGCCGGCGTCATGTGCGGCAGACCGGTCAGCTGCGCCTCGGTCGCGATGTTCGGATCGATCAGGCCTTTGCCGACCTGCCCGAATGCAGGCGTGGCGGCCACGGCAACGGCAAACGCCGCGGCCATCAGTAGTGTTTTCGGTCCGGTCATGTTTTCCCCCTGAAAGTCGTTCATCGACGACCGAGCGCGGGATGCCGAAAGGCATACGCCAAGCCGAGTAGTCCCAATTGTGCCATGGTGCCCGGCGCCAACGCAGGCGGCGCCTTGGCGCGAATGACCTTGCCGAACAGCGTCCAGTGATCCTGTGACGGATCGATTTCGAGCTGGAATTCCAGATTTCCACGATAGTGCAGCACGATCCCGGTGACGCCGGCCACGATGAACATCACCATGACGATGCGGAACACGCGTACGGTTGCCGCGCTGCCATCCACAACGTGCCAGCCGATGACGAGAAACGCCAGGGCGATCAACGCAAGCGGCACGAGCTGCCACGAGTCCTCGTAGTGCGCGAGCGCGATCAGCTCGGCGCCGACGCCCGCCAGGCCGATCAGCAGCAGGATGAGCAGGAACCGTCGCAGACTGGCCAGCACGGCGTCCGACGTCCAGGTACGCGTGTCATTCATCGGGCTCGGCCTTCCTCACGAAGCTTCTCCAGATGCGCTTCGATCGTGAGCCGCGCCGCCGGCTTGAGCGGCTCGGCAAGGTCTGGATAGATTCGCGCGACCATCTCCTCCACGTCGGCGATTCCAGCCTCGAGGCACGCGACGACCTGTCGCTCGCGCAGGGCGCGGTGCGCGAGGTACTCGTCGATGATCTCTGCGACACGGTCGATGATCGGACCGTGGCCCGGATAGATGCGCGCCGCGTCGAGCGCGCGAAGCGTCGCGAGCGACGCGAGGTAGTCCCGTAAATTGCCGCCGCGTCCCGCCGGAATCATGACGGTCGCGCCCGAGACGACCATATCACCGGCGAACAACTCGCGCGTGCCGGCGCGCCAGAAGCAGACGTGGTCGAGCGCGTGCCCGGGAGTGTGGACGACGGTCAGATCTCCGTTCCCGGCGCGCAGCGTCTGTCCGTCCGAAAGCGCATGACTGCCCTGCTCGCCCGGCAGTGGCCATTTGAAGGTCTCGAGCCCCGGCCAGCGCGTGCGCAGCGCGGGAACCCCGCTCGAGTGGTCGGCGTGCCCATGAGTGACCAGCACGCGCGCGAGCGGCCGACCGCCGAGCGCGTGAGCAATCGCGTCCACGTGCTCCGGCGCGCCCACGCCAGCGTCCACGAGCGCGGGCAACTCACCGTCGAGCAGCCACGTGTTGTTGCCCCGGCCGGTCAACGGGCTCGGGTTCGCGGCGTGGAGCAGAATCGGATCCGGACTCACCAGCGGTACCTGATCTTCGTCAGCAGGAAGTCGCGATCCTGGAAGCGCCCGAGCGTGTCGTCGCTCGTCCCGAGAAAGGCCGCCGCCGAACCTTCCACCGACACATCGTCGCGTACCCTCCAGACGAACAGCGCTCGGGCGAACGCCGAGCTGTCCGCGGGATTGGCGACGGCGAAGCCACGAAGGAAATAGCGGCCGCGGGCGATGTCGCGATCGATCGACCCGACGAGATTGAGGTCGGCTTTCGTCAGCGTCTGATCGCGACGAGACCACTCGCGGTGGACGATCGCGGAAACGAATACGCGGTAGTCGCCCGACCGGCGGTCGACGCCGACGCCGGCATCGAACGCGCGTCCCGGGACGCCGTCGAGCCGAGTGAGGCCGGCCAATCGCTTGTCGACGAACCACGCGGCCTCGCCGCGCAGCGCCCATTCACCCCGGACCGTCTCGAAGTCGCCGGCAATCATCGTGAATCTCGGATAGCGCTCGACGAGCGTCAGTGCGGGACTGTCCGGCAACAGCGGCGGCCCGTCGCTATCAATCGTGATCAACCCGAAGCTCTCGAATCCGCGATAGACCGAACCGGAAATGTCCAGGCGGCCGAGCGTGCCGCTGACGCGCGCGCCTCCGGACATGCTGGACCACGTGCGGGCCGGTTCGATCCGTCTGAGCTCGAGTGCGGTTGGGCTCGCACCCGCGACGCTCCCGGGCAGGGCCGGAATCGAGACATCGCGAACCAGATTGAACGGCGAGCTGGGTTCCTCCAGCTCGTCGAACCGGCCACGCTCGAAGACCGGGGCGAGGACGCCTTCAATTGTCAGATCCTCACGCACGAAGAACCGGCCGCGGACGAACGCGACGGGCAGCCGGGCCTCGCTTCGCCCGTCGAAGAGAAATCGCGACGCGTCGATCGGGTTGATGACATCGGACGGCTGAATCTCGTCGAGTCGTCCCCAGATCACGCGGCCGTAGCCCGCGCGCAGATCGCCACGTGCGCCCGCCGCCTGAATCCAGGCATCGCGGAGCCGCGCGATCGCACCCGTGATCGGCGTCCCGGGATCCGCGACCTGTTCCGCCGAAGCTCCGCGAAGGCGAACGTGTTCCGCCGAAGCCCCGCGATGGCGCACCAGCGCTTCGAAGATGGCCTGCACGCGGTAGCGAAACGTCTCGCCCCTCAGGCCGCCGCGCACGTCGAGCATGAGCTGCGGCCTGAACTCCGCGACGTCGACGACCGGCAGCACGTCCCCGGAGAATGAGAGGTGTCCATCAATCGAGAACGCCTCGCCGGACGGGGCCGCCGTGGCGGCCTGGGCCGGAGGCTGGGATACCTGTCGGCCGGTGCCAAGCTGCGCGGCCAGTGTCGCGGCCGCGATCCAGGCGATCACGGCGTGGCGCTCCGGCTGGCGAGTCGCTCTCGGCTGCCGAACAACCTCGGCGCCATCGTAATCGTCGCCGGCAGGATGAACACCTCCGCGAGGAACGCGACGACCATCGTCAACGCCAGCAGGCCGCCGAACCATGCCGTCGGCCGGTACTCGGAGAGCGCGAGCACGGCGAAGCTGAGACTGTTGATGATGGCCGTGGTCAGGGCCGCGCGGCCTTCGTGCGTGGTCGCCAGCTCGATCGCCTCAAAGACCGATCGCCCTCGCGCCGTCTCACGCCGAAAGCGGCTGATGAAATGAATCGTGTCGTCGTCGACGACGCCAAGCGCGACGCTCGCGAGCATGATGGTCGCGACGTTGAGCGAGATGCCCAGCCACCCCATCACGCCGAAGATCGCGAGGACCGGAAAGAGGTTGGGCACGATCGCGAGAATGCCAAAACGCCAGGACCTGAAGATCAGGAAAATCATGGCGAAGACGGTCAGAAACGCGGTCGCGAAGCTGCTGATCTGCGACACGACGAGATAATGATCGAGCGTCGCGAACAGACGTCCGGATCCCGTGACGGTCGGGCGCACGTCCGAACCGGCGAAGATCCTGGCCGCCCGCCGCTCCGCTTCATTGATCTGCTCGAACACCAGATCCGAGCTCATCGACGCCAGTTTGATGGTGATCTGGGCTTTCGAGAAATCGCTGGCCGCCACGCGCTCGAGTTCGACACGCCCCTGGTCGGCGAGTGAGAACACGAACAGCTCCTGCGCGATGAGCGGCGCGTCGGCCGGGATCGCGGTCGCGCCGCCCGGCGCGCCAAGATCGCGATGGATGCGCTTCACATAGTCGGCAAGGCCGGTCACCTTCTTGACGAACGGCAGCGCGCGCAGCTCGGCCTCGAGGCGATCCATCCTTGCGAGCGTCTCCGGCTGACGCATCGACTCGGCCGGCCCCTCGAGCAGAATCTGGAACGTGTAGATGCCCCCAAGACGCGTGTCGATGATCCCGGCCGACTCGCCCAACGGGTGCTTCGGACTGAAGAAGTTGATGTGGTTCGTATCCACCCGCAGCCGCGTCACGCCGATCGCCGCGATGATGGTCGTCACCAGGCCCACGGCGAGCACCAGCCGGGCGCGCCGGGTCGAGAACGCCGCGACCGCCTGCATCGGCTTCTTGAACCACGCTTCCTGCGGCGGCACGGACGACTCCGGTTTCATCCAGCCGAGGATGGTCGGCACGAGGACGATGGAGATCACGAAGTCGACCATGACGCCGATGGCCGATCCGAACCCGAACTCGCGGACGGCAACGACGCTGCTCGTCGAGAGCGAGAGCATGCCGAGCGCCGTGGTCCCGCTCGCGCCGAGCAGCGGCGCCAGGAGATGCGAGACCGTCGACGTGAACGCTGTCTCGGGCGATCCCGTCCGCCTGGCCTCGTCATAGTGCTGAATGATGTGCACGTCGTCGGCCACCGCCAGGACGGTGACGAGCGGCACGATCATGCTGCTCAGGACGTTATAGGTGAAGCCGCAGAGGTCGTACAGGCCGAGCGTCCAGATGATGCTCACCATGACGGCGCCCGCCGTCAGCACCGTCCGTCGCCACGAGCGGAACATCAGGAAGATGGCCCCGAGCGTCAGCACCGCCATCGGCGGAATGAACTTCGTCTGGTTCTCGAGCGTGATGCGGTTGTAGGTCTCGCTGATCTCGAGGCTGCCGTTGTAGTACGCCTTGTAGTCGGCCGGCAGGGCGGCGGTGACGATCTTGCGGATCTCCTCGAGGATCTCGGCACGCGCCTCGTCGACATGGCGCTCGTCGAAGAAGACGATCAGAGCCGCGACCGTGCCGTCGTCCGAGACGAGGTCGCCTCGGAGCAGGTCGTCCGAGAGCGCGCGGGCCCCGACCTCCGCCGGCGACTTCGTATCGAGATCCTCGATGAGCCGCCGGACGTCGAGCACGACATCGCCGCCGGCGCCCGTGCTGTCCGGTTCCGCTCCGGGAGCGCTGTCCACGACCGTCGCCGTCGCGAGACTGGCGACGCGATCGACGTGGCGGACGCGCTCGATGGCGCGTGTAGCCTCCTCGAGAAACGCGAACCCTTCCTGGCTGAACAGCCGCTCTCGTGAGGGCGCGACGATGGCGATGATGAGCGTACGGGTGCCGCCGAACTCGTCCTGAAAGCGCTCGTACTCACGGTAGATCGGATCGTCGCGGGAAAACCAGGCCGTCAGATCGTTGTCGATCTTGGTGATGCTGGCGCGCGGGGCCAGGACCACCGCGCCGAGCAGAATGAGAGCGGAGAGCAGTCGGCGGCGTCGATAGAGCAGTGCGGCGAGTGCCGTGCTCACGTTCCTCTGGTAGCCCGGCGTGCCAATTCCGGCGAATGTTGGCGAAAACTCTGGGGGTCGCTTTTTCGCGGACGTGAGAACGGCACGAGCGCGAGGCTCACCGGCCGCCGCCCCGTTCGAGCTCGCGCCGGCTGAAGTCGTCTGGCTTGAGGCCGACGTCGTACTCGACTTTCTCGATCACGAGATCCGTGCGGGTGCGCTCGCGCGCATCGACCATGCGCATCTCGAGCGCCGTCCAGTAGCCGTCGGTTTTCTCGAGCCGGAGCACATCGAACGTCTTTTGTTTCTCGTTACGCCTGTCGAAGATCTCGGCGTGTACGACGACGAAGTTGTCCTTGCGAACGATCGAGACGACGCGCGGGAAGCGCGCGTTGACGCTGCGGCGGCGCGATTCGAGCCGGTAGGCCGGATGCGTCGATCCGTCGGTGGCCTTCCAGGTTTCCGCCTCCGAGAGCATCGTGTAGGTGTACTCCTCGAACTCCCGGCCGCCGATGTCTTCGTAGGTGAAGTCGCTGCCGACGAAACTTTCCTGCGCTTCCGAGCCGGCGATGCGACGCACGCGCCCAAGCGACGGCAAATACAGGAACCGCTCGTCGTCGCCCGACGGCGATTCCCAGACAAGAAACGCAGTGCCCTTGATGTCGCTGGGATAGGCGAAGCGGATGAGCGTGCGATCGCCAGGCACGGGGCGCCCGGCGCCGCCACGCATCGAGAGCAGGGTCAGCACGCGCTCACGGGCGCGCTCCTGCCGATCGTACAGGCGCATGCGGAGGGACATCCGCGCGTCTTTGCCGGTATCGCGGTCTTCGATCTGTCGAGCGAGCCAGTCCCCTCTCGGGTCGGGCGCCGCGGCGATCGTTGGGAAAAACTCGTTCCCGGCCCCGGTATTCAGGAAGAGCAGAATCAGGAAGCAGTGAACAGGGCGAGACATACGTCTTGCGCTGATGGGCGGCGTCCGGGGACGGACACCGCGAGGGTCGTTCTATCGTGACTTGGGGCCGGGAACGACTGTAGCCAATTATGTGAAACCTTTCACAAAGTGTCAAGAAGGGCGCTAAGTCGTTATAAGACGGCGGTTTGAAGATAAGCGAAAAGCTCGAAGAGAGCGCCTGCGGCCCCGCGCGGCGCCCTCTCTTCGCGCTTCGGATCAGCCGCCGCCCGTCGGGCGACGTGACATGCTACGAAGAGTGACCCGCGGTCGCCGACTCGTTCTTTGGATCGCCGGCAGCGGCGTCGCGATTGCGCTCGCACTCCTGGCGACGACCGCCTGGATGCTGCGTCCGGAATGGATTCGGCCGAGGGTGACGGCGGCGCTCAGCGAGCGCCTGAACCTCGAGACGACGCTCGACGAGGTCTCGATCGTACTCTGGCCGCGGCCGCGGATCAGCGGCTCGGGTCTCCGCATGCGCGTGCCGGGACGGCCGGATCTGCCGCCGTTCATCGCGATCGATCACTTCTGGGTGGATGCCGGACCGTTCACGATCTGGAAGCGGCGCGTCGGCACCGTCCATCTCGATGGACTGAAGATCGCCGTCCCGCCGTCGGAAGCCCGACCGGACCTGCCCGGCACGCAACCGCCGCCCGCACCGGGTACGGGATCGAAGGTCGTCGTGGAGCACCTGGTGACGCACGACGCGGAGCTGAAGTTCATTCCGCGCCGGCCGGACAAGCTGCCGCTCACGTTCAAGATCCACGAGTTGAAGCTCGACGATCTCGGGTTCGATCGCGCCATCCCCTTCTACGCAAAACTCACCAATCCTGTGCCGACCGGCCTGGTCGAGACGCGCGGCACGTTTGGGCCGTGGCGCCGTGACGATCCGGCCGAGACCCCCGTCGCCGGCGAGTACACGCTGACAAACGCGGACCTCTCGACGATCAACGGCATCGGCGGCATCCTGCAATCGTCCGGCAAGTACGAGGGCAAGCTGACGCAAGTGATCACCGTCGGCGAAGCGCAGACGAAGGACTTCAGCCTCGACCTCGGCGGCAAGCCGGTGCCGCTCGAGACGCGGTTTCACACGATCGTGGACGGCACCGACGGCTCGACGCGGCTCGAGCGCGTGGACGCCAAGCTCCGGAACACGTCGTTCTCCACCTGGGGCACCATCGCCAACCTGTCGGGCCCCGGGCGTCACGCGATCGATCTCGAATTCGACATCAAAGATGGGCGCATCGAAGATCTGCTGGCGCTGTCGATCGATTCGCCCCAGCCGCTCCTCACCGGCAACGTCTCGGTGCGGGGCACACTCTCGCTGCCGCCGGGACCGAGCAAGGTACGACGCCGCCTTCTGGTCTCTGGAACATTCGCCCTCGCGCGCGGCCAGTTCACCGACTCGAAGGTGCAGGACAAGCTCCGCGAGCTGAGCCGGCGGAGCCAGGGGAAGGGCCAGGACGAAGACCCCGGCCGCGTCCTCACCAGCATGAAAGGCAGATTCGCGCTTCGCAATGGCGCGCTCGTTCTGCCGGATCTCACCTTTCACGTACCAGGCGCGGCCGTGAATCTCGCGGGGCAGTATCAGATCGACGGCGAGGTGATCGATTTTCGTGGCACGCTCAAGATGCAGGCCTCGGTCTCCAAGGCGGTCGGCGGGTTCAAGTCGATCTTCCTGAAACCATTCGATCCGCTGTTTCGTGAAAAAGGCGCGGGCGCCGTGGTGCCGATCAAGATCACCGGCACGCGCAAAGAGCCGAAGATGGGGATCGAAATGGGGAAGGTGTTCAGATAGGCAAGGACGTCAATCTGAAATCTGCAATCTGGGAATCGGTAATCTTGATCCGTAATCTGGAATCGGGGAATCTTGAATCTATCGGGCCCGATAGATTTCCGATTCCGCGATAGATTCGAGATCCCAGATTGTCAGATTACCGATCAGATTGCAGATTCCCAGATTGCAGACTTCAGATTGACGACTTCCTTGTCCGGCCCCCGGCCGGACCCTCAGACGCCTCACGTCCCGCCGAATCCAATCGTCACTTTCTCGCCGTCGACGATGACCGGCACGCGCCGCTGGCCGCGGCTGTAGACGAGCATCCGCTCGAGTTCGACCGCGGCTTTCTTCACGTTCACGTACTGCACGTCGACGCCGCGCCGCTTGTAGTCGTCGAGCGCCGCCTGCGTATACGGGCAATTGTCCTTGCCGAAGATCACGACCATGGGCAATCAAGAAATGGGTAATTGGTAATGGGTGTTTGGTAATGGGTTCCGGTTCCCATTATCAATCACACCGCCCTGACCAGTTTGACCTTCAGCTCTTCACTGATCTCGACCGGCACGCCGCGATCGTAGTCAAACCAGACCTGCACCGTCTTCGCCGCCGCGACGATGACGCCCGTAGACGTGTGCTCGACCTCGTAGTTGTACGTCGCGCTGGTTCGGCCGAATCGTCCGAGCGAGAGCCGGACTTCGAGCTCGTCGCCGTCGTGCGCCTGCGCGCGGAAGTCGACCTCGGCCCGGGCGAGGATGAAGCCTTCGCCCCGCGGCAAGCCCTCGGCGGCGCGCTTCGACCAGGTCATACCGACCTGCTTCTTCCACAGAATGATCCGCGCCTGCTCGAGGTACGTCAGGTAGACCGCGTTGTTGACGTGCCCGAGCGGATCGCAGTCCCTGAACCGCACGACAAGTCGATGCCGCAGGAGCGGCTCTCCGGTCGTCTCGCTCACTTCGCCGGGCCCTTCAGGTAGGTGTTCCACCAGCGGAGCTCGTTCAACATGCGATGCACGTTGTTCCAGTGGCCGCTGATGCCGTGCGGCATGCCCGCGTAGCGAATCATCCTGGCCGGCACCCCGCGCCGCTTGAGCGCGAAGTACATCTGCTCGGCTTCCTCGTACGGCACCCGCTGGTCGACCTCGCCGTGAACGAAGAGCGTCGGCGTCTTCACGCGGCCGGCGTACGAGAGCGGCGACTGCTTCATCATGCGAATGCGCGCGGCTTCGTCCCACGGCGTGCCGAAGAACTCCGTCTCCTTGGTGCGGAAGATGTCGGCCGTGCCGTAGTCGCTGACCCAGTTCGAGATGCCGGCGCCGGTGATCGCCGCGGCGAGGCGGTCCGGATATTGCGTGATGAGCCAGTTCGTCATGAACCCGCCGTACGAATGGCCCGTGTGACCGACGCGCTTGGCATCGATCGGATAATTCTTGATGACGTAGTCGACGCCCGACATCACATCCTGGCCGTCCTTGTCTCCCCACGCACCCCACGTCGCCCACTTGAAGGCGTCGCCGTAGCCGGTCGAGCTTCGGAAGTTCGTATCGAGGACGAAATAGCCATTCGCCGCGAAGAACTGCTTCTTGAAATCGAA
>DASQFI010000026.1:0-4566 GCA_035633215.1 Vicinamibacterales bacterium
CATCAAACCCGCCCCGCTGACGTCACGATCTGCTACTGCTTTCATCCATTGAGCGGGCACAGCCTGCCGGTCGTCAGGCTGTACTACCTGCACGACGAAGCCTATTACGTCGTGCGCCGAACCGATGGTACTCCGATGTCCGTGCCAGCCTGGATGACACGGCCCGAGGCCGCGTACATCGAGATGGTCCCGACCGCGCGCTTGCCCGTGCGTGCGCTGCTCGAGTTGCGCCGCTGTGCCGAGACCTGTCTATCCTCGCTCGTGCGCAATACGCGCGAGGAGGATCTGCATGCGGCAGCCACGAGCGACACGCCAACGACGACTCTTCCAGGACACGCCGGCCGTTCCCGCCGTGTCACTTCCGCACGACGTCCGAGAGGAGCTGAGGCGCGCGCTGGTGCAGTGGATGCAGGCGCTGGCCAAGGCGACTTCAGCGCTCGCCAGAATTGACCCAGGGTTGCTCGCCAGAAATGGACCACCCTGATTTCCCGCCGATGACGCGAGCATCTCGGGATGCTCACGAAGCGGCCCTGCCGCATCTGCCGCCATTGGTTTGTGCCCGACCGGCGCATCGGCCGTCGCCAGCGCGCCTGTTCGGCCCCGGCGTGTCAGGTCGCGCGACGCGCCCGGACGCAGGCGTCCTGGCGTCGGCGTAATCCCGACTACTTCATCGCGCATCGCATCCAACGCCGCCGGCTGAAGGCCGGCGGGGCTCAGGCCGCGGTCTTGCCGTTGGTGCTCCCGCCCCCGCTCTCGCAGCTGCCGTGGGATCTCGCCCAGGAGGCATTCGGCGTCGCCGGTACCGATTTCCTCGGCCATCTCGGTCGAGTCTTGCTCGGCGCCGTGCAAGACCAGAAGGCGGGGCAAGTCATTGATCCGACAGGGGAAACGAGCCGACTTCCCCAGTGAGCCGCGCAAGACGAGTAGGCCCGTCAAGTGACTGATTGTGTTGGGCTTGGCGTCCGACTTCCCAGGGTCCCCCTGCAAGACGCGATCGGCGAGCTGCCAGAGTAGACGCCATCGGATGGACGGACCGTGGAATTGGAATTTCATCAGCTCGATGTGCGGTATGAGCGGCTGCGGGTACGGCAGCCGGCGCGGGAACGTCGCCTGTTGGCGTCGTTGGCGGACGCCGGTCAGCAAATGCCGATCGTGGTCGTGACGGCGGGCTCGGCGTACGTGGTGGTGGACGGCCACAAACGCGTCCGCTGCCTCCGTCGTCTGCAACGCGATACGGTCGGCGCCGTCGTGTGGGAGATGCCGGAGGCTGAAGCGCTGATCTTCCGACAGCTGCTGCACACGGACGCGACGGAGAGTGCGCTCGAGCAGGGGTGGCTGTTGCGCACGCTGCATGAGGATCACAAGCTGGCGCTTGACGCCCTGGCGCGCCGCTTCGATCGCAGCGTGAGCTGGGTGTCGCGGCGCCTCGGGCTGGTGCGAGCGCTTCCCGAATCCGTACAGCACCGCGTCCAGGACGGCCAGCTCGTCGCGCACGCCGCGATGAAATACCTTGTGCCGTTGGCGCGCGCCAACGCGGGTGACTGCGTGCGCCTCGTCGAGGCGATCGTGCCGCACCGGCTCACCACGCGCCAGATCGGCCGGCTCTATCAGGTCTACGTCACCGGCCCCGACACCTCACGCGAGCTCGTGCTCACCGACCCCTTGCTCGTGCTGCGGGTGGCCGACGACGGGCCGCGCGCCGCCGTGCGACCAGACGCCTCGGCCCCCGAGGCCTTGATCACCGATCTCCACATCCTGGGCGCCGTCGCGCGCCGGGCCCATCGCCGCCTCCAGCACGGCGGCGGCCTGCTGCCGCCGGAGCGCGACCACGCCTGGCGGCTCTTCGACCAGGTCCAGATGGACTTTCGGGATCTGCAACGCCGCTGTGAGAAGGAGCTGCGCGATGCTCGATCAGGGACTCCGAACGGCGATTTTGAGCTTACAGGCCAAGGGCCACGGGATCCGCCAGATCGCCCGCGCCCTGCAGATCTCCCGGGGGGCGGTCCGGACGGTGCTCACCTCGGGCAGCCCGACGGTGCCGCGGATTGAACGCGCCGAGAAGGCGGAGCCGTACCGTGAGCAGATCCTCGAGTGGGTCGATCGCTGCCGCGGCAATTTGGTGCGCGTCCACGAGGAGCTCGTCGCCCAGGGCGTCACGATCTCCTACCCCGCGCTGACGGCCTTTTGCCGGCGGCATGCGATCGGGCACGCCCCGCCGGCGCCCGTCGGCCACTACGACTTCGCGCCCGCACAGGAGATGCAGCACGACACCTCGCCCCACCGCGCCCCGATCGGCGGCGTCGAGCAGCGCATCGAGACGGCCTCGCTGGTGCTGTGCTACTCGCGGATGATCTTCTTCCAGTGTTATCCCGTCTTCACACGCTTCTACTGCAAGGTCTTCCTGACCGACGCGCTCGAATACGTGACCGGGGCCGCCGCGACCTGCATGATCGATAACACGCACGTCGTCGTCGCCTCCGGCACGGGCGCGCGGATGGTCCCGGCGCCGGAGATGGCGGCGTTCGCCGAGCGCTTCGGCTTCGTCTTCCGGGCGCATGAAAAGGGCGATGCCAACCGCTCGGCCCGCGTCGAGCGGCCCTTTCATTTCATCGAACACAATTTCTTGGCCGGCCGCGTCTTTGCCGACCTCGCCGATCTCAATACCCAGGCGCGCGCCTTCTGCGACAAGGTGAACGCCACCCCGAAGCGCCATCTCCACGCCAGCCCGCGGGAGCTGTTTGCCGCCGAGCACGCGCACCTGCGCCCGCTGCCGCTCTTCGTGCCGGAGGTGTACGCGCTCCACCATCGCCTCGTCGATGTCGAGGGCTATGTCAATGTGCACGGCCATCGCTACTCGGTGCCCTATCTCTTGATCGGGCGTCAGCTCGAGATTCGGGAAACCAAAGATCGCGTCGACGTCTATCACGGGCCCCGCCTCGTCGCGTCGCATCAGAAGGTCTTCGGCCGCACCTTCACTCGCGTGACGGTGCCCGAGCACCGCCCGCCGCGCGGCGCACGGCCCGCCACGCAGCCGTCGCCAGAGGAACAGGTGCTGGCCCGTGCCGACCCGCCGGTGCCCGCGTATGCCGCCGCGCTCAAGGCGCGCAGTGCCGGGCGCGGCACGCTGGCGCTGCGCCGGTTGCTCGCGCTCTCGCGCGAGTACCCGCGCGCGGCGTTCCTCCAGGCCGTCACGCTGGCCGAGCAGTACGGCCTCTTTGATCTCGACCGCCTCGAACGGCTCACGCTGCGCTTCGTGGCCCAAGCGTATTTCGTCTTCCCCGAGGACGGCGAGGAGCCGCAGTCATGACGGATGAGATCGAGCAACTGCTGCGCAATCTTCATCTCAAGACGATCGCCGCGATCGTCGACGACGAGCTGGCGCATGCCGAGACACACCAGCTCTCCTACGGCGCCTTCCTCGCCCGCCTCTTGCGGGCCCAATACCACCATCGGCAAGAGACGGCGCTGGCCTGGCGGATCACGCAGGCGAGACTGCCCGAGGCGTGGACGATCGAGTCGTTTCCCTTCAAACGGCAGCCGGGCGTCAACCCCAAGCAGATCCGCGCCCTCGCAGACCTGGAGTTTGTCGCCAAGGCCGAGAATCTCATCTTTATTGGGCCAACGGGCGTGGGAAAAACCGGGCTGGCGTCCGGGCTGCTGCTCAAGGCGATTCAAAACGGCTATCGCACGCGCTTCATTCGCGCGCAGGACCTCTTCGATGAAATGTATGCGTCGCTCGCGGACCGCTCGACGCGCCGGCTCCTCAATACGCTGATCCGGATCGACGTCTTGCACATCGACGAGCTGGGCTACCTCAATCTGAAACCTGAGCAGACCAATATCTTTTTCAAGCTGATGGAGGAACGCTACCGCCGACGCCCCACGATCATCACCACGAATTTGGACTACCCCGAGTGGCAAACGTTTCTCGGCAACAAAGCCCTCGTCGACGCGCTCCTCAGTCGCCTCCGTCATCAGTGCCACACGATTCGCATCGACGGCCCATCGCTGCGAGATCCCCAAGGCTAATTCCACGCCGGCGAAGGCCGTGGACGCTGACGCCGCTGTGGACGCACAGAACGCGTCCACAGCGGCTTGCAAAACCGCACAGCACGCGGTTTCGCACAAGCGTCCACCGCCATTTTCCGCATTTCTGCACAGACGAAAGAACGAAAGACCGCGTCTCGCAACGCTTCGCGCGATCCCGATCTCAGATCCCGCTCGCAAGGTGGGTCATCGGTCGCGAGCAGAAGTGGTCCATTTCTGGCGAGCGCCGAAGTGCTGAAGGATGACGAGCACCTCGCGCACTTGAACGAGAGCGAGCATGACAGTGTTCTCAACACGTTCGTGCGGGGCGCGTTGCTCGGTGTACCTGGAGCGCGTAAGAACTCCATGTTTGGTTTCAACCCCCCTTCGTTCGTTCTGGCCCTGCGTCGACGCGGCCATCCCCTCTCGTTGGTCAACGCGTTTGAAAAGCCGATCAAAGCGCGAGGCGATGGTTACATCGAGCCATCGAAGAAAGCGCTGCTGGAGCACTTGGAACAGCTGTGCGGCGTGTATGGTCTC
>DASQFI010000027.1:0-6750 GCA_035633215.1 Vicinamibacterales bacterium
GGCGACGTCGTTCGTGCTCGATTACCTCGGCCGAGTCTGGCCACCCATCGCCGGCCTCAAGCCGCTCTCGCTGTTCGCGTATTACCGTCCGCAGCAGATCGTTGGTGCTGGCCTGGAGGCTTCGGACATCACACGACTCGCCGCGGTGATGGCCGTCGCTCTCGTCGCCGCAATCGTGCTGTTCAGACGGAGGGACCTGTGAGGTGCTGCGCCGATCGTTCATCGGGCACGCCGGAACGTGGACAGCGATAGCACGACCTGACGTGATCGTTGACCAACCCGACGGCCTGCATGAACGCGTAGCAGATCGTCGATCCGACGAACGGGAAGCCGCGCGCCTTCAAGTCACGGCTGAGCGCAACAAGCATCACAGGTTCAGGCTAGGTCGGTCGGGCGCGGGGAGTCGGAAGGGATCATCTTGATCGCGACCTCGCGCTTCGTGTTTGCGTTGTCGGGGAAGCAAGCGTAGGCTCAGACTCTCCGTAGCGAGGGAGGCTCCTTGAGGCACTTCAGGTCGACTCGACGGCTCTGGAGTCCCCTGGCCGTCCTGGTCGCGGGCCTGTTCGTCGGCACGTCCACCGTGCGCGCTCAAACAGGCCTCACGGGAGCGGCCATCGCTGGAACGGTCCGCGACGCGACCGAAGCGCTCTTGCCCAAGACCGCGATCACGGTGACCGAAGCCTCCACGAACCTCACGCGGACCACGACGACAGACGACCGGGGCCGCTATCTACTCGCCGCCCTTCCTCTCGGGTCCTACCTCCTCCGGGCGGAGCATCCCGGCTTCCAGATGGTGAAACGCGAGGGCGTGTCGCCGGCCGTGGGCCAGGTCCTGGTCGTCAACCTCACGCTCAGCGTGGCGGCCACCGAGACGGTGTCGGTCGAAGCCGAGGAGACGGCCAGCAGCCTCGCCGGTGCCGCGGCGGTGGCCTCGGTCGTGGGCGCACGCGCCCTCGAGGGTCTCCCGACGAACGGCCGTGACTTCGTCGCGTTCACTTTGCTGACCCCCGGGGTCGTGGCGGAACGGACGCCGCCGTCGGGCCTGGCCGTCTCCTCGGGGCTGTCATTCGCCGGCCAGCGGGCGCGCTCCAACAACGTGATGGTGGACGGCTTCGACAACAACCACCTGGGTACCGGCGCCGTGGCCGCGCCGTTCAGCCAGGATGCGGTCCGCGAGTTCCAGGTGCTGGCCGCCTCCTTTCCGGCAGAGTTCGGCGACGCGTCGGGGGGCATCGTCAATACCGTGACCAAGAGCGGCACCAACGAGCTGCGCGGCAGCGCCTTCTTCTTCCTGCGCGACCATGCGCTCAACGCCAAGGGGCACTTCGAGAAGAACGACGTCTACGGAAACGCGATCGACGCGCCCAAGGGCCCGTTCCATCAGGCGCAGTGGGGCGCGATACTGGGCGGGCCGCTGCGCAATGACCGCACGTTCTTCTTCCTCTCTTACGAGCAGTTCGACGCGGCCGCCAGCAACTTCGTGAACATGGATGCGGGTGTCGCCGCCGCCCTCGTGCGGAACGGATTCCCGGTGGAGCTGGGAAGCGTTCCCTACGAGGTCGCCACCAGGAGCGCGCTCGCGAAGCTGGATCACAACTTCGGGCCGACCCACCGCTTGCTCGTGCGTGGCCACTTCTCGCGCGGCACCGACGAGAGCGTCGAGCCCTTCGGAGGCATCGTCGCCCGCAGCCACGGGCAAGTCCTGCGGCAGACGGACCTGGGCATTGCCGCGTCGCTCACCGACGTGTTCGCCTCGGGCTTCGTGAACGAGGCCCGCGTGCAGGTCGTGAGCCGGGACAGGAAGATCAACGGGCTCGATCCCACCTGCGGCGGGCCTTGCGTCAATGCCGACCAGGGTGGGCCCGAAATCCTGCTGCCGGGCCTGGCCCTGGCCGGACGGCACCTGACTTCGCCCGCGCAAGGGTCGAACTTCAACATCGAGCTGGGGGAAACGGTCACGCGCGCGGCCGGCCGCCATACAGTGAAGGCGGGCTTCGGCCTCCGCTTCATCGAGCGCAAAGCAGCGACGTCGCTGGACATGGGCGGCCGGTACGTATTCGCCGCCCTGCTCGCGATCCCCGGCCTGACGCCCCGTGCCCTCACGTCTCTCGAAGCCTTCGAGCTGGGTCTTCCCGCCCTGTACTTCCAAGGCTATGGCGACCCCGCCAGCTCGGGCTCCACCCGGATGGCCTCGCTCTTCGCGCAGGACCGGTGGCAGGTCACCACGAGGCTGACGCTCGAAGCCGGCGTCCGTTACCAGGGGTACGCGCTCGGGACGCCCCCCCAAACCGTGTCGGATCTCGGCGGGACGACATTGACCTACGACGTTCCCGATGGTGGAGACCTCGCGCCACGCCTGGCGGCTGCCTTCGATCCGAGCGGGAGTGGACGCACGATGCTCCACGCGGCCTTCGGCATCTTCCACGACTACCCCATGCTGGTCATCCCCATCGTCACGGAGATCCATGACGGCGTAGAGCTGCTCCAGTTGCGCGCTTCCCTCCCGCTCTCCGCGCAGGCGTGGCGCTCTCCCGGCCGCCGGCTGCCGCAGCCGCTCAGCTTCCCGAGCCAGGTCCAGACCGGGGGCCCCGGCTTCCGCGTACCGTTCGCGCGTACCCTCTCGCTCGGCCTCGATCAGGAGCTGCGCCCGGGCCTCAAGCTGGCCGTCGACCTGCTGGCGGTGCGAGGGAAGCGCCAGATCGGCCCCATCGATTTCAACCCGCTCGTACCCGCGCTCGGGCCGGGCAGGCGGCCGAATGACGTCGGAGGAATAGCAGGCACCTCGGCGACGATCACCCAGCTCACCAACTACGGGGAGAACTGGTACCGGGGCATCACGGTGTCAGTGCACGGGCGTTCCGCGCGCTGGGAAGCGCAGGCGTCCTACACTCTCTCAAAGGCCGAGGACCTCGGCAACGACATCATCTTTGCGACGAACGTCGCCGAGGATCCGGGTCTCGGACGCGACCCGGCGGATCCCGGGGGCTTGCCCCTCGGTTTCGATCCGCAAGCGTTTCGCGGTCCGGCCGTTGTCGACCAGCGGCATCGGTTCGTCGCGAGCGCCGTGGCCGAGCTGCCGTGGCGGTTGCGGCTCTCCGGCATCGTCACCCTCGCATCCGGGAGGCCCTACACGGCCCTCGCGGGTGTCGATTTCAATGGCGACGGTCTCCCTGCGACCGACCGGGCGCGTGGCGTCGCCACCGACCCGGCGAGCCGCGTGGGCCGCAACCACGGGCTGACGCCGGGCTTCGCCAGCGTCGACATCCGCCTCGCGCACCGTATCGACATGCCGAGGCACATGGCGTTGGAGCTTCTCGCCGAAGCCTTCAACCTGCTCAATCGGGCGAATTTCAGCGACGTCAACAATACCTTCGGTCCCGGAGCCTTCCCGAGCGCTCCCCAGCTCGACCCGCAGGGCCGCGCGAGCTATGGCCGCGCCACGAAGGCCTACGCCCCGCGGCAGGTGCAGCTCGCGGCACGCTTGAGCTTCTGAGCGACGCCGCAGTGCGCTCACGGCGACAAGCTCCCCGTGCCGCGCGCGGACGCATCCGCGGTCTCCCACGACAACGCGCGCATAAACCCATCCAAGCGTCGCACGACTTGCAGACTACAATGGCGCCACACAACCCCATGTCGATCCTGCCTGGTACGCGCATCGGGCCCTATGAAGTCGTCGCCGCCATCGGCGCCGGCGCGATGGGAGAGGTGTTCCGGGCTCGCGACGTCAATCTGGACCGGGTCGTGGCGATCAAGATTCTCCCAGCCGCTTTCGCATCAGATCCTGAGCGACGTTCACGCCTCGAGCGGGAAGCCCGCGTGCTCGCGTCACTGAATCACCCGCACATTGCTCAGGTGTACGGGATCGAGACCTGCTCGACCGGCCCGGCGCTCGTCATGGAACTGGTCGTCGGCCGCACGCTCCGCGACCTCCTGCTGAGTCCAGACCCACTTTCCAACACACAGGCGCTGTCGTTTGCCAGACAAATCGCCGCTGCCCTCGACGCCGCGCACGAGAAAGGTATCGTGCACCGCGATCTCAAACCCGAGAACGTGTGTGTCACGGCGGAAGGCATCGTCAAGGTGCTCGACTTCGGACTCGCCAAGTCGACGCCGTCGGATGTGGGGGAGGGCAGCGAGGCCACCACGGTCGTCGCTGACACCGCGATCGGGTCAGTCCTGGGCACGCCCGGCTACATGAGTCCGGAGCAAGCGCGCGGACGTCTCGTCGATCGTCGGACGGACATCTGGGCCTTTGGCTGTGTGCTGTATGAACTCTGGGTCAGGCGTCCGCCGTTTCGAGGTGACTCCGTCTCCGACACCATTGTCGCAGTGCTCGAGCGGGAACCCGACTGGAGTGCCCTGCCCGGTCACACCCCCGCGTTTGTGCGAGTCCTGATCCGCAGGTGCCTCGAGAAGGACAGTTCACGCCGCCTCAGGGACATTGGCGACGCCGTGTTTGACCTTTCAGAGGTGTCCGAGCTCGGGAAGGTCGGCTCGCGCCAGGAGACATCTGCCCGTGGCGCCGTCGCCATAGTCAGGCACCCGCTCACCCTCGCGTTGGCGGGGTGCGCCGTGCTCTTCGCGACGACGACCGGCTGGCTGCTACTTGCCGGCGGCCCCGCTCAACCGGCCGAACCCACGGCCGCGCCAGTGCGTTTTGAACTCCACCTGCCGGAAAACACACGCTTCGGTTCGTACCTGCCTCAGGTTGAAACGACCACGCTCGCATTCTCACCCGATGGATCGCGGTTGGCCTTCATCGCGAGAGGCGAAGGGGCAGCGCCGCGCGTCTGGATCAGGCCGCTCGGAGACGCCGAAGCGCTTCCGGTGACGGGCACTGATGGTGCGCTGTCAGTCTTCTGGTCGCCTGACGGCCGCGCTCTCGGGTTTTTTGCCGACGGTAAGCTCAAGCGGATCGATGCTGCAGGCGGAGCGGCGGTGCAGGTGTGCGACGTGCCCGGCAACCTGGGCTTCTCGGGAACCTGGGGCGTGAACAACGACATCCTGTTTGCCTCGATACGAGGCGAGGCGGTATACCGTATCTCGACGGCCGGCGGCACGCCCACGCCGATCGTGAACGCCAAGGTCGGAGTGAACCGTGTGCTGTGGCCGTGGTTTCTGCCTGACGGCCGGCGCTTCATTTACACCGAGCTTCGCACCGATCTGACAGGCATGGCGTTCCTCGCGACGCTCGACGGCACTGCGACGGCGATCTTCCCGATCGTCTCCCGCGTGGTCTGGGTGGAACCCGATCTGCTGCTCTTCGTGCGCGAGGGTACGTTGTTGGGCCAGCGATTCGACGCGGCTGCCGGCCGGGCCACCGGCGACCCGTTCTCGGTCAGCGATCCCGTCGCGTACTCGATGGCGACGGGGTGGGCGGAGTTCACCGCGTCTCGGCACGGCATGCTCGCGCTGCAATCGCGCCAAGACACCAACCGCCTGGTCTGGTTCGACCGCGGCGGCACTCGCTTGGCCGACGTTGGTGAGGCGGCCGGCTCCGCTCTCGTCAGGCTCTCGGCCGACGATCAGCGCCTGCTTTTCTCGCGCGTGCGGCCCGGGCCTGGCACCCACGATATCTGGATGTCCGAGTTGTCCAGACAGTACGAGACCCGGCTGACGTCGTCGCCGGGGACCGAGGTGGCCGCCGTGTGGGTGCCGGGCCGGCGTGCGACGGTGTTCTCCGCGGCCGCAGGCGGCCCTCCGGCGCTCACCCACAGAGATCTCGATACCGAAACTGAGCGGACGCTGCTCCGGCAGCCCGGGCTTCAGTTCGCCAACGACGTCACCCGCGATGGCAAGCGTGTCGGGTACCAGCAGCGCACCCCACTCGGGGACTGGGACCTGATGATCGTGCCGATCGACGAGCCGTCCTCAGGGCTTCCGCTGTTCAACTCCCCCTTCTCGGAATACGATTTGCGGTTCTCGCCCGACAATCGCTTGGTGTCGTTTACCTCCAACGAGTCGGGTCGCCCGGAAGTGTACGTCGCCCGCTTTCCGGTGACCGGAGGCAAGACGCTGGTCTCGGCAGGCGGCGGTACACGAGCACGGTGGCGCGTGGACGGCCGCGAGTTGTTTTACGTCGCTGGCACGAACCGGATGATGGTTGTGCCCATCGGCGACAACGCACCGCGAGCGTTCGACGAGCCCAGGGGCCTCTTTACGATTGACGCGTTCGGCGACTACGACGTTGCGCGTGATGGCCGGTTCATCATCGTGGTGCCGGCGGTTCGCGAGCAACCCGTGAGCGTGATGCTCAACTGGCAGGCCGCCATCCGGCGATGACGTCAGCGTCTGATAGGGACGATTATGTCAGGGAAGAGCCACTTAATAACGATAAGAAGCATTAGCGATGTCCGCGACGCGACATAAGGGCCGTTCTCAGACCGGGCTGCGGCCCTCCCTGACACAGCACACCGTCCTCGAGTGACCGCGGCTGGTACACAGTGGATGCCAACGACACCGCATCGCGTGGCGCAGGCGCCGTGCCAGGCGGAACCGCGCCAAGATGGGCGGCAAATCAGACGCGACCGCCCGGGGACCGCAGAAACCGCACCGCGCCGCCAACGGTAAGATTGCAGTTCTTGCAACCGCGAGTGTTCAACAATTCGGCGCGGCGATGGCATGGCTGCTGTTCGTGAGCTGGGGCGCCGTGGGCCTGCTCATCGCGGCGACGCGGCGCGAGGCCGGGCCCGCGATCGCCTGGATCTCAGGCGTCATGGCGACGTCGTTCGTGCTCGATTACCTCGGCCG
>DASQFI010000028.1:0-128297 GCA_035633215.1 Vicinamibacterales bacterium
CGAGTCTCCTGCGGACCGCGCATCAGCGAGGCCTCGACAGCTCCGACGTGCTCACCACCCTGCTGCGCGCGCCCGCGCCGATCGTCTCACCACATTTCTATCCGACCAGCGCTTCACTCAACTGACGCGGTAATCAATTACGATTTTGCCTTCTTGGCCGCAAGCTTCCTGTGAAGCTCTAAATGGTTGGTGGGCTTGCCGTCGAGAAGCTCGCCCATGTGGACGACGAAGCCGACGACGTCCTGGAGCGCATTGCCAAGATCCAAGTCGAACTCGGCGTAGGCGGTCGTGTGGCCGGGTGGCGGCTCCGCGACGACTATCTGGAGCGACGGGCTGCCCTCGCCGCGGAAGCTGACGAGACGCTGAGCGGAGAAGAGCGGTTGCTCGACGGGCGGAATCGACGTGACGAGTAGCTTGTGGATCTCGGCGGTCGGCCGGCCCTCCCGATAAAACGGCTTCTTTGGATGCGCCGCTAGCCCTTCGAGATCGGTGAGCAGCGCCGCATCCGCCGCCGCGTAGGCCCTATCGCGCGAGGCGACGTAGAACATCCGCACGTGCCGGAGAAGCGCGGAGGTGACGCTCGGACGCACGCGCAGAGAGGCGACCAGGTTCAATAGGCACGCCTTCCGCCCAGGACGGATGTCGGGCGACTGCAGCCAAGGCAGCGCCCCCATGCCGCCAATTGTCGACGCGTCCAGCACGCGCTGCACGTCCGCGTCGCACGCTGTGAGATCGACCGCGACGTCGCGATCGTCCGTCTCGATGTCCATGGGGAACTCGGCGAAACCGTGCTCGTCGATCTCGGCCACCGCTTTGCGTGGACGCGTTTTCGCTTCCTCGAGGTTGATCCGGAGCCGGTACCTGCCCTCGGGCAAGGCGTCGGGGTCATCGCCACGCAGGACGAGCGTTCCACCTTCGACGGAGACCTTCAACCGGAACTCGTTCGGTCCCCAGCCGCGCAACTCGCGCACCCGGCGCATACGGTACGTGGTGAGGTCGTCGTTCGCCGAGAAGCCGATCGCGACTCGCCGCGCGGTAGGGTCGGGCTCGGCAAGCTCTATGCTACCGTCCGGCAGCTGGCGTCGGATGTCAAACCGCTTGCCGCCCTTGCGAAACTGGACCTCGATGTACTCGTTCACGTCACCTCCGCCCCGGCGATTGTCGCGCGAATTGGTTCAGGGGCCAACGATTAACGTCAGTGACCGAGTTCGTCGATCATGATCTCGGCGATCCGCTCGGCTAGCGCGGCTATCGTGCGCGAGGGATTCACCCCGACAGCGCCAGGCACGATGGCACCGTCGGCGACGTACAGCTTCGCGTGGCCGAACACTTCACCGCGATGATCGACTACGCCGGTGGCACTCGAACTCCCCATGCGGCATCCGCCGAGCGGATGCGGCGTGACCAACTCGCTGAAGAGCGTCCACGTCACCGGCACGATTGCCCAGCCGCCCGCGGCTCCAGCCAGCCGCTTGTGCATCTCGACGATGTCGTTGATGACCTGCCGCGACTGGGCCACATCCCAGTCGAGCATGAGCCTCGAGCCGCCGTTCGACGCCGGCGCGAGTCGGAGCGTGCCGTTCGACGCGTCAACGCCTTGCGCGAACCAAGGCATGATGTTCTTGAACGGTTCGTTCTCCCGCAGAAACATCTGCAGCGCCTTGAGTGCCAACTGCAGTTTGAATCCGATGGACGGGTCGTTGGCCTTCGCCGCGACGTAGTTTGCGAAGAGATTGGGCAAGCCACCATCTTCGATCCAGAACACACTGCCGTTCTGGCTTCCGTCCTGAAACGTGATTCTGCTGCCGATTGTCGGCCCTCGCGTGGGTTCGACATCCTGGCCCCAATGGATAGCTGGCGTCAGAAAATCGCCGTTGCTGCTCCACCCGGTGCCGAGCTTGTCGCTGATGCCCGGCAGCGTTCCGGCCGCCTTGCATCGAAGCAGCAGTTCGGTCGAGCCGAGCGAACCGGCGCTAAGAATAACGATCGGCGCAGTCTCGGAACCCGGCGTTCGTGTATGCCCGGCGAGGTTGTCGTAGTGCACGCGATAGCCGCCGGTGACAGGCTCGATTGCGTTGACCAGGTGCAATGCCCGTACATCGGCATGGTGCGTATTCTCAGCAAGGTAGAGGTAGTTGAGGTCGAGCGTGTTCCTGGCGTTCACGTCGCAACCGATATCGCAGTTGCCAAGGTGCACGCAGGTTCCCTGCCGGGCTCCTTGCGCGTTCGTCCACGGTACTGACCCCGCCACGCCGAGCGCGTAGTGGTCTTCGTACGTCCAGTCCTCCCGAAACGCGACAGCCAGTTCAAGCGGCGCGAAGCGGTCAGCGAAGCCGGCGTTTGTGGCGGCCTCCTGCATCAACTTCATCCGCGTCGTCCACTGGGTCTTCGGCACGCACCGAACCTTCATAAACGTCTTTACGCGGTCGTAGTACGGCTTGAGATCGCTGTAGCGGATTTCAGCCGGCCACCCGGTGTGAAACGCGTGATCTGGAGCTTCGCAGGAGACATTGGCGTAGACGAGCGAACCGCCACCCACGCCCGCACCCTGCGCCACGGTCATCATGGGAAAACGGCGAACGTCGAGCCAGCCCGGCCGGCGTTCGGGGTGTTCATGATCCCAGAGCCAGTCGTCGGTCGCCTCGCGTGGAAACGTGGTTGGATCCCAGCGTCGCCCGCGTTCCAGCACGAGCACTTTCGCTCCCGCGGCTGCCAACCGGCACGCCGTGACAGCACCGCCGAATCCGCTGCCGATGACCATCACATCGAACGCCATATCGATTCCGGTTTCGTGTGCTTACAGCTAACGACCGCGCGACTAAATCCCGCGTGGTCCGTACACTTCCCAGAGCCTCCCCATGAACAACGTCCCGAACCGCGCGAGGGCTGACACGCGTGCGCCGACGGTTGGTCCGTCGACTCGAAACGTTGTCATTTGCTGAAAAAAGTCGAATAACTGGATCCGGATGATGCCCGCGGCTTCGATCGGCGCCCCGGCCTCTTCAGCCAACGGCACATGTCCCTTGAGAACACGAGTGAAGAGTGTCGTGGTGTCCTCCCACTCGTCGGGCCCGGGATCATCGTGGATATGTTTGAAGCCGACCAACGTGAGCGGCGCGCCCTCCGCGTTGGTGAAGAACAGCCGGTAGTACATGGCCTTCGTGTTCGGATCGGCTGAGTCAACGAGGAGATTGAACACGCCGTCACTGACGGGACGCCGGCCCCCGAATGCACTGCAGGTGACGGCGCCTTCGGCTTTCGCTTCATTCCGGACATCGGTCACGAACCGATCGACGTCATCGATGCCGATCGTGAGGCGTACCGTCGCTGAGAGGCCCGCGAGTCTGCCCCTGTCGTGGCCGATCGTGTAGTCCGCCTCACCGAGCGCGATGAATCCCACCATCTGCTCTGTGAAGCGAAGCGACGTCGGCCCGCTCGACTCCGGCGGAGGCCCGGGCGGCGGGCCGGGTGTGAACGCAATTCCTTCGGCCTGGCACCACCCGCGAGCCTCGGTCACGCCGAGATTCACCGCTTCATGCAGGCGATCGTCGTTCACGTTGATGAGGTAGTGCAGGGGTACCTCGGCCGCGAGGATCTTCAGGACGATAGGCCGGCCGAACTCGCCGGGGCCGCCAGTCGCGATTTGGGTGTTGTTCTGTTCGATGCGACGGCAGATGCGATTGAAGTGACCATTGGCCGCCGTTTCGATGATCTGAAAGTAGTTGGCGACGAAGCCGTCGTGCCACTCGGCGCGCCGGCTTACGGTCCAGATTACCCAGATCTCGTCGGCGCCGCGGCGAATCGCCTCCTCGAGGTTGGCGTCGGTGATGAATACCGAATCGATATACGTGTCGCCGTTCATTTCGACCGGCGGAAACCACATCGGCAACGACACACAGGCGCAGAGAGCGTCCTCGCTCATCGCGCCCGGCAGCCGGACTTCGAGCTCGTGTTTCGAGAAGTTGTAGACGTTGAAGGTGGCCTCAAGCGTGGACTGGGTGATCGTAGGCCAGTGCAGACCCCACTTGGGGAAGACACGTTGGCGGTACCCGTCGAGATCGAAGAGAGCAGCCGCCGCGGGCAACCCGTCGAAGCGCGGCAGGTTGGGACTGATGCCGTCGAGCAGCCTGGTCTCCCGCCATTTGTCGGCGATTTGACGACCGTTGTGCCCCTGGCAGAGCATCGCGAGGTTGAAGACCCCGCCGCTGGCAGCGTCGATATGATCGAACGACTGACCGGCTTCGTCGAGCCAGACCTGCAAGACACCGGCCTGAAACGCAACCTTCAGACCACCGCCAGCGAGAATGAGCGATCGTCTCGGCATGTTTCCCCTCCCGACAACATCGGGCGCGACGATGAAGGCGCACCCGATTCCAAAATAACCGGCGCGCGAACCAGACCGGAGACTGGAAACGCAAGCGCTCAATGGCGCGAGCGTAGTCCAACTCTACATCGGGGAGGTGCCGGCTGTTGATTAGGCGTTGCGAATTACCTCAACAATCTCAGTGGCGATCTCTTCGACCGTATGGGTACCGGTACTGCGCGCGAGCCTGTCGGCCAACGAAGGACTGTGGTCGATGACCTCCTTCTTGGTGATCTCGTGCCAGATTGGCTGCAGAACTTGCTCTCCGGACACTGCGCGAGTGACGATACCGTCGAGTTCGTAGTTGGGCCAACCCTTACTGAAAAACGAGCGCGAGAGAATAACGACCCCAAAGCGACTGTTGGCGAGGCCGAGGTCGATCTTGCGCCGCAAGCTGTCTCCGATTCTCAACTCAAACTCGTCATACCAAACACGCAATCCGCCAGCTCGGAGGGCGTTAGCGAGGGGACGCACAACTGGATCCTTGTCCTCACTTGCGTGAGAGATAAATACGTCGTACTCACGGACCAGGGTGGAAGCTGAATCGACGTCAGGTGGATGCTCGGGCTGCACGAGTGACGGGATGGACGCAAGAGGTGCCTCGCGAAGAGCTGGCAGCGGCCCTGGAAGAATCCGGGCCGAAGATCTGACCGATCCACCCAGACCTTGCATGTCAACGGTCACGTACCAATGGCCAGCGTGGGGAATTTGCAGCCGGGACTGGAGAACGCTTTGCAACGCCGCCGTAAAAACGATGCTGACGCCCATTTCGATAGCTACTAAAGTTTGAGGTATCCATCAGCCGCACGTTGGCGGCGTTGCCGGAAAGGGCGACCTCCACGATCTCGCCGCCTTGCTGGTAGCCAAGGTCATGTTGGATGAACTACATAGCTTTGTCTCCGAGTCGCAAGCGACAGGCCAAAGTTTAGGATGGGTGCCCAGCGCCACCACCGCGAATCCCGCGCCTGCACTTCGTTTGGACAATGTTGCCCGTCGTGCGAACTACTTCGTGCTGGCCGCCCCCCAAGCCCAGTTGCCTGACGCCACAATGAATATTTCTGACAGGAAACCTCGTCTCTGAAAAGCCGCCTTCACGCTGCCAAGTACTGAATCACGCACATCGGCAGCGCTAGAAGCTCGCCGCGCCGGGCACGCGGAACCGCGGCGTAAGTCCCCACACGGCTCGCCGGACGCTCAACTCCCGAATCCCGGACATCGATCGCGGTGACGTACAGCGTCGACTGAAGGAGGATCGTATTCGAGACCCGGAAACAACAGATCTTCTCCGGATTTTCGGCCGCAGGGTTTTATCCTCACCAGGATTTGAACTGATCCCTGCCTAATCGGCGTTTTGTGCACCTCTCAAGCGCCGGGCAGAATCAGCCGTAGTCGGTTCTCAAGATAGGGGTCGGCTATCGACGTAACCCTCTTGTAGCCTCGCAGCGTCGGGCATGGCGGCCGACCGCACACGAATCGGGAGCGCGATCGGCACCTGCACGTTGTACTGATATTGTACGGGCGCCGAAACCGAAATGCGTGTTGACTGGGCTGTTTTCTGTCACGGTGTCGACACAGACAACTTGGGATTTTTATCGCTGAGGCGGGTCTTTGAGATTGTCCGCGACGCTGAACTCCCGCTCGAGCTTGATTGCGCGTGCGCGATGGGGTTTCGTGGAACGCCAGGTGAGCAGGTAGATCTTAGATTCAGGTTCTTTGAGCCTCGTGGTGAACGAACGCCGTCGCGCGAAACCACCGCATCAGCGCAGATAACTTTCGGGCCAACGGCTCACTTCGAGTTCTCAACCAGTTTTCGGCGGATTCCGATTGAAGTTCCGGGCGTCTACAAGTTCGTCGCATTCCTCGCCGGATCGTCCATTGAACTTGGGTCCGCTCAGTTCGAAGTCATCACTCCAGCGGAGTAGAAGATTGGCTCGCTGCGAATGGGCGATTGCGTGCGTAAGCGCCGAGACCGACGGGGCTGAGATTTCACTCCATCGCATCTTCCAAGTCCTGCAAATTCAATACGTCCCGGCGAGCGTTTCGGTGTGTTGTGTCTTCGGCATTCGCGGTGAGCCGGCGGAGGTGCTCACCTTGGCGCTTAGGCTGATTGGGCCGCGTGGCGAAGTCGTGCCAACCGGGGAGTTTCCACGTTTTATTGAGATCACGTTCACGGATGTCGTCTTTCACGCAATCATGCATCTCCAGAACCTCGAATTAGAAGCAGGCAAGTACCGGTATCAAATGGGGATCCCGGGGACGCCAACTGCTTTCGGAACGGTTCACTTCGAGGTTGTTGAGGTCCCGTCCACTGCCCTTCATTGAAGAGACCTCCGGGTTCAGTCTTTTGAGCTCACGCAGCCGGCACTATTAGCCGATAATCGGGCCTCAAGATATGGTCGGTTCCCGTTGGGGACGCCAAATTACGTACGACACCAGAAAGCAGCGGCCGCACCGTGCCGGTGCCATTGAACGTGTAGTGCCCGGCGGGATGCGGCGTGAATGTCAGTCGCCCGACGACGAGCCGCCGCAACGCCTGCTGTGCTTGGCCGACTTGCGCACGCAGCAGCTTCTTCCAGTCGACAACGTACTTCTTGAGCTGCTGGCGCACGCCCGCGGGGTCGAACGTCGTGCAAGGCGTCCGCAGCGACGTCAGCTGCGCCTCCAGCTCCACGCGCTGGCGCTCGTGCAGCTGCAGCGCCTCGACGAGTGGCGCGAGTTCGCCGCCGGTGGCGATGGCGGCCGTCAGTCGCCGGATGGCGGCCTGCACAGTGTCGCGTTCCGCGGCGAGCGCGTCCTCACGACCCGCGCTTCGTTGGCGCGCCACCTCGGTCTCGGCGTACTGAATCGCGCGTTCGACCACGGCCGGGTGGAGCAGCGTGTCCTCGACCGCCCGCAGCACGGCCGCGTCGGCATCCGCCATCGGCGCGGGCAGCGTGTTCGTGCAGCACGCCGGGCCCTTCCGCCGGGCCACGTAGCAGCGGTAGTGGAAGCGGCGGCGCCCGCCGCTCGCGCTGCTCAGGACCTCCATCCCGCCCCCGCAGACGCCGCAGGTCAGCAACCCGGTCAGGAGATACGGCGAGCCTTCGCCGGGCGGCCGGCCGCGCAGCTGGCCGTTGTGCATGCGCAATGTGCGGGCGCGCTGGCCGTCGAACCGCGCGTCGACCAGGGCCGCCAGCTCGGCGGATACCACCCGCAGTTCCGGCGCGGCGCGGCGCAGCCAGACGCCCGACGGCTGCAACGCGGGCGCGACCTGCCCGACGGTGTCGCGCTTGCGAGCGCGGCCCCACACGATTTCGCCTCGGTAGAGCGGCCGACGCAGAACCTCGCGCACGCTCGACGCGCACCAGCCGTGCCGCCGACCCTGCTGGGCCCGCGGGCTCGGCGCGGCCTCGGCGTTGAGCGCGTGCGCGATGGTCGGCAGGCCCCGGCCCGCGGCGTACTGCTCGTAGATGCGCAGCACCACCACCGCCTCGGCCTGGTTGACGCGCCGTTCCACGTGGCCGTCGACGCGCACGTTGTCGTAGCCGAACACGCGCCCGCCGGTGACGTAGCCGGCGCGCGCCTTGCGCTCCATCGCCTCGCGGGTCCATTTCGCAATCTGCCGGCGGAACTCGGCGTTCATCTCGGCGCGCACGAACCCGACGACGTTGTCGGCCAGCGTGCCATAGGTGAAGCGCTGGCCGTCCTGGTAGAACCACACCTCCACGCCCGCGCGGGCTATCGCCTTCAACTCGGCGAACGCCTCGTCGCCGTCGCGCCGGCTGAAGCGCTACGCGTCGCGCAGGATGAGCGCCTGGAACGGTGCACGGGCGCGGATGACGTCGAGCAGCCGCTGGCGGTTGACGAGCTTGCGCGTTTCGGCGCCGCTGACGGCATCGTCAGCGTAGACGTGCACATCGGAGACGGTCCAACCCTTCGCTTCCGCGAACGCGCGCCCGTTCTCAATCTGGCGGGCGACGGATTTCGCGTCGGCGGCCGCGCCGTTCTGTTCGGTGCTCTTGCGAGCGTAGATGGCGGCGATCATCGTGTCACCTCCGTCAATCGGTTCTCAGGATGCGGTAACTGCGCAAGACATCAAGGCAAGTCTGACCTGGCTGACCGAGCGTGATATGTCGGGGGAAGCGCTGCTCTACAACAAATCGCTCGCCGTCAAGGAGGCCCTTAGCGGACCCGAAGCACTCGATGCGTTCATTATTGAGGGTGTGTCGGACGAACAAGGTGGTCAAATTCTCAGGGTGATAGCCGAGACCGAGGAAGCAAACAACGTGCGCAGCTTGAAGTGCTACCTTCGCGCGTTCAACATCGTCGGGGTCCAATTCGTCGTGAATAACTCGAACGGCGGAACCGGCTTGAGTGAGCCAATTGGCATCGAGTGTATGAATCGCAGGCAGAACGCCGTGGACGTGAATTATCGGCACAGCCTTAAGGATCTCTGAAGCGCTAATAGGCCCTGGATAAGTTCGGGAGATCTCGTCGACCAGCACGTCCTCAACTACGTTGTCGAAGTTGAACGTAATAAACGTGACCCTGTTTCCAACAAATTGTGGCCAAGCCGCGGTCCTCATACGCTCAATTAGGTAACTTAGCCATTCCCCTTGGGGCGTCTCTCTGGTTTGTTGAATGCGGAGCGCCATGAGCCCAGCGATGAGCGCATGTCCAACCTCTCGATGCTGGGGCTGGTTTTCCAAGAACCTGTCGAGCGAAGGCCCCGGATACTTGCTCACGGAATCGAGACAATCGTCTACATCCGTGCCTGCATGGACCGCGCGTAACAAGTCATAGAGAGGCTCGGACCGCTTCTTGGCAAACACCTGGGCCTCCTGCAGTAGCTCCGAAGCAAGTGGCAGGCCGTAAGGTCGGCTCGCGCCCGCGCCAACGACAAACACCGTGGGAGTCGAAATCAACGATTAAGCTCCTCGTGACCGTTACCGTTCCCTGGCCCCTTTGCCTCGGCGAACCGGTGACGGAGAGTTCCGCCACGCCTCAGGTCGTTCACCCAGCCATTCTTTCAGCGCGCGCTCGATTTGCTGTGCCTCAGGCACCCCGACGTTCTGCTTGTAGCGCCGCATCGCCTCGCGCAGCGCCGGGTCCAGCTTGGTGTAGTAGCCGGTCTTCTTCTTCCGTGGGCTAGAAACGCGGCCTCTGTTTCCCGTTGTACGTCCCAGGGGGCCAACGGGACGGGCGGCCCCGTCCACATGTCCAGCCTCGGCAACCCGTGCCATTCCTGTTCGACCCTGAAGGCCGGGTCCTCCCGCCACACCTCGATGGTCGCGGGGACCACGTCGAGGAGCCACGCGTCCGCGCACCCGTACTTGCCGGCCCAGGCACCGATGGCGTCCGCGCGGCGCGGCGCGTCCGGCTCGTCGGCGATCCGGCCCAGCCCGCGCCACATGCTCGCGATGGACCCGGCCGTTGGGTCATCGCGCAGATGCCTCAGCGTGGCGAGGTACTCCAGGCGGGCGAACCATTGCGAACCGTCCGGCACCTGAAACTCACCAGGCGTGACGGCAAGTCGGAAGGGGCGTGGCACGCTGTCTCCGCGCAGCTCTCCGCGAAAAAGTCGAATCGGCGGCAACCGGCGCGGAGACGCCCGGCGTTCGGGAGCGACCCTAGCCTAGCCTAGCCGCCGGGCCAATTTACCGTGGCGCCCCGGGGACCGCTGTTATGCGAAATAACAGCTCGGCGCTTTGCCGTGCTACTGACCGTGCGAGGCTAGAATCGCACAAAGCTCACTTATCCACACCCGGGGAAGAAGGATGCCTACCGGTAATCGACTAGTTCTCTTTGCAGACATTCTGGGCTTTGGGTTGCTGACGCAGCGTGGCGACGCCAGGCAAGACATGGACATCGACGTGATTGAACTGATTCGCCCGGAGACCATGAGGATCCCGATTAATGCAGCACAGAAGGGGCGGCAGGCTTGGTTTTTGGGTTTCCACAGGGCAGTCAACCAAATAACACTCAGGGAGAGGGTGGCCCTAGGAATGCACAGCGTCGTCATCTTTTCCGATTCGGTATTCCTGGTTGGGGATGAAGCCGGCATCGTCCACTCAGCGACAAGCCTGATGCGTCTATGCATGCTTCAACGAATTCCCGTTCGGATGGGCATCGGGTATGGGACGTGGACAGAGCTGCACTTCGGCTCCAGTTTTTCGGCAAAGCGGAGGCAACATGCCGCGCGGTTCTTTGGTTCTGGTGTGACGTCCGCCTACTATGCGGAACACAAGGGCGGCAAAGGGCTCCGAATATTTGTCCACCCGAAAGCAGCAACAGCACTAAGGTCATGCCCGCAGCTGATGGCACTACCCCCAAGGGACCGAAACGAATATGCCTCGCACGAACTCAATTTTGTAAAACGGCGCGGCGGCGGGCAAAAAAACCAGATGAGATCATTCCTTCGGCTCAAGGCATGCGTTGAGGAAATGGAGGAGGCGGCTAACAGGGAGGATATCCATTACCGAAGCACAAGGCCGCTTTGACTAGAATGCGCCCATCAGGTCTAAAGGACGGATGAAGGGCTATTTTGTGTCAAACGGAAACAAACTCATCAAGGTCAAGCGTCCTTGTCGGACAGATTGACCCACTTAGAATAGTAGACGCGGTTGATCTGGTCGACGGCAGCTCCGCGAACGCGCGCAGGAAAAGTGACCCCGGCCTTCTGTAACTCAGGGAAGAGCTTCGACTTCTCAAAGCCTACAAAAAATGAGGTTCCAGGCTGTATAACATGCGGCCAGGACGGGACGTCAGTAAGCGGCTTGGCTGAGAGAAACCGATTCTTCTGACCCTGAACAACCAAAGAGCCGCAGGTCTGAGAGAAAGTGGCCGGCAAAAAACCATGGTTCTCGACGACCAAAGACAGATGAGGAACTGGCTTACTGCCGGGGGAAACCGCAACCATACTGGTAAAGAGTGTCGCGCGAATATTCACCCGTTTATCACGCCAAGCAATGTAAGCGTGATAGCTCGCGAGAACGGCGGCGTAAATGGCAATGGCAGTCGTGATGGCCCACCGCCACTCAGGAACTGGGATCTCAACGACGGGCACGGGTTCCTGCACTACCGCTCCCTCAGGGTGCCGGTGTCGGTTGCGGTGGTCTGCACGCTTCAACGAAACTCGCTCCAACTGACGTCAGTTGGATTAGGTCATACGGCGATTCCGGTATGAATGACCCCATCTTCGGGGCTGTGTCCTGACCTTCAATGAGCCGCAGGCGAGCGAGGTCTGACAGAAACAAGCGCGTATCCACTTCGCTGATCTTTAGGTTGCCCGTGATGAGGGGAACCCCGGCACCCGGGCCGCGTTTCCACGTGTCATAGAAGTAATCGAGAATCCGTGCTTCGTCCGGGGTCAGTTGCCGGAGAATTTCAGCATAGCCAGGCAAAATGCGATTTGCTGGACCTGGCGATACTGCATTGGCGAGCAGTGCTGCATATTTGCGTCGAAGCTCCGCATCCTCTTCGAATGACGCGTAATCCAGCAATGGAATCAGGATCCGCATTGGTGCTGGGACAGGAATGATACCCGCGGCGTCCAGCATTTCTTGAGTAGCCACGGCAGTTTCGGCCATGTTGCTGCCCGTCCAGTCGTTGTTTTTGAATCTATCGAGCAGGTTGTCTCCCAAACGGGTTGCGAGTGGCTTAAAGACTGCATCGATAAATGAACCGCCGCGACCGGCCAAAAAGCCAACCGCAGCAGCCACAACAACTGGGTCCATAGAGCGTTGATCCTACCGTATCTGTTGAAAAGTCCCTGTGGATAACTGTGGCTCCTGTCGCTGCAGTCCAAAGATTTCTGCACCTGTGACCGATTTGTTTCCGCTTGGCACGCTTCAGGAGTCATTAAGCGGGATTGTTGTCCCGCAGAAAGTTCGAAAATACATGCCAGCAGAAATTGCTCCGACACTGCTGGAGAGGAAGGTGTCAGTCATGGCTGGCGAGTCGGGCGGCTCGTGCTTTATGTTTAGCGACCACTCGGTCCACCCAGTCACGGGCTTTCGGAGTGTCTTTGTAGTGGAGGACCGGAGGGTGGTCGTGGGCACGGGCATAACGCCAGACCAGCATCGCCTCAACATGAAATGAGAGCATGCGCTGAACGGCGTAATCGTCGCAGTCGGTATCGTACAGCTCTGACAGGGTCACGTAGAGCTGTTCCAACGCCGAGTCCTCGAACAACTCCACATACCGCTCGACGCGGTTGTGGCCCGCTATCGGCCGAGTGTTCAAATCTTTCGCGTCGCCAATGTAAATCACCTCGAAGGGTGGTGGGTCAGGCTCCGGCGGTTGTTCGGGACGCGACGGGAATCGCGCCAGCATATAGACCCCACCGCGCGACCGTTCCAGCCGCAGCGACCTACGCTGATGCCAGCAGGTCCAGGGTGTAAAGGAAAGACTGAAATCGGTGTCCACGTGTAACCGAGCGAATTACTGCACACCCGAGTTGGGCCGTCAACACGGGGCACTGGCAGTGAAGCCAAACGGCCCCGAAGCATTACGCCGCGCGTGATGTGTCGCCGATGAGAGGCAGCTCGCAATACGTTTCTTGAGCGCCCGTTGGGGATTCGAACCCGTGTTGAGACGCGCGTGCCGAGCTTCGGCCCGGAAAAATCGATCCTGGATTTGCCGAAGCGGTGTCGCTGATTTGCCAGATTCGGCGTGCGAGAGCTTGAATTTCGCTTAGCTGTTGGCTGCCAACAGCTACAAATTCGCTACATTCGACGAAAACGGTCGCTTGAAAAGCGGCCGTAAGTCATTGATTTCATTGGTCGGGGCGCCGAGATTCGAACTCGGGACCCCCTGCGCCCAAGGCAGGTGCGCTACCAGGCTGCGCTACGCCCCGACCCTCGCCGATTTTAACAGGCAAAAAGCAGCCAGACGACATGACGCACGATATGACTCTAACGGACTCCATTGCACTCCTTGGCCCGCCGCTGTTGTGGAGAGACGCGCAACGGAGACCGATAAAAACGTGACAGCCTCATGGCCTCGTCTGAATCCCCCGCAGTGTCCCGCACGGCCGGACGGGTGTTGATCGTCGATGACACCGCCGCTGATGCGCTGCTTCTCGAACGGCTGCTGATCCCGGAAGGCTACGCCATCGAGCGCGCGCTCGACGGCCAGGACGCGCTCGAGGCGGTCGAGCGGGAGGCGCCCGATCTCATCCTGACCGACGTGCGCATGCCGCGGCGCAACGGCTTCGACCTCTGCCGCGCGCTCAAGTTCAATCCAGAGACTCGTCTGATCCCGGTCGTCCTGCTGACGGGCGCGACCGAGGGCGACGATCGGCTTCGCGCGATCGAAGCGGGTGCGGATGATTTCCTCTCCAAACCGGTGGACCGCGCGGAGGTGCGGGCACGCGTCCGGTCGCTGGTGCGATTGAAGCGCTTCACCGATGACCTCGATTCCGCCGAGGTCGTGCTGCGCAGCCTGGCGCTCATGATCGAGGCGCGCGATCCCTATACCCGAGGCCACTGCCAGCGGCTCGCCGCCTATGGCGTAATGGTGGGGCAGAGGCTGGGCCTCGTCGAGGACGACCTCAGCGCGCTCAAGCAGGGCGGCTACTTTCACGACCTCGGCAAGATCGCGATTCCGGATGCGATTCTGCTCAAACCTGGCCCGCTCACGCCGGACGAATACGAGCAGATGAAAGAACATTCCGCGATCGGCGATCGGCTGTGCGGCGATTTGCGCGTGCTTCACAAAGTCCGGCCGATCGTGCGCCATCATCACGAGCGGCTGGACGGCACGGGATACCCCGACGGTCTTCGCGGCGACGCCATTCCGCTGCTTGCCCAAATCATCGGCATCGTCGACGTGTACGACGCGCTGACGACGGATCGTCCGTATCGCGCCGCGCTGCCCGCCGAACAGGGCTTCGACGAGCTCCGCAAGGAAGTTGAGCGGGGATGGCGGCGTTCGGATCTGGTTGAAGAATTCATTGCCGCCGAGATCGATCGGCGGGCCGTTTCTGGCGGCCGCCCGATCGATGACGAGCTCGTATGAACGGCGCGACCGTCTCCGAAACCGCGCGTGCGGAGCAGGCATCGGCGCCGGAGCGAGCCACAGCTGCGTCACCGGCGTCACGTCGCGCATCGATCGGGTCCGGCTGGAGCCGGCTATCGATCGCGACGAAGCTGCCCCTGATTCTCGCCATCCTGCTGTCCGTGGTCTTTGGCGGCATGACCGCGGCGGTGTACCAGCAGGTCAAGGCCTCGGTCCTGGCGGTCGCGTCTGAGCGTCTCGCGCGCGCGGGACAGCAGATGGCCGATTTGCTCGCGACCTCGATGCGACAGCGCACGACGCTCGTCAATGGCCTGATCGAGCGCTCGAATGCCGCGGCCTATCTCCAGACTCCGTCCCCTGAACTGCAAGATCAGGTCGTCCGGGCACTGGCGAGACAGGTTGGCGCCGCGAGCCAGTCGGCCGCGGTCGAGCTCTGGACCGCAGATCGCCGCGTGCTCCACGCGTCAGGCTTTCAATTCCCGCCGATGGCCGAGAACCATTCACTCGCGATCGCGGTCGCCGCGTCCCAGTCGAAGACCGCCGTGGTGCTGCCGTATCGACGTGTGGCGAATGACCTGATGTACAGCGTGGCGACCGCTGTCCGTCGCGACGAGCGCGTGATCGGCTATCTCGTCGAGCGTCGAAAGCTGACGAGCGCGGCACCCACGGTGGCGTTGCTGACCGGCCTGATTGGATCCGATGCGAAGCTGCTCCTCGGCAACGCCGCCGGAGACGTGTGGACGGATCTCTCCGTGTCCGTCCCGGCTCCGCCCCTGTCGGCACTCGCGACAACCGGCCTCGCCCAGTACCGCCGCGGGGATGGGCCGGCCGTGCTCGCCCGATTCGTGCCTGTGGCCGACACGCCCTGGCTCGTCGCCGTGGAGTTTCCGCGCGATACGGTGATGGGGCCGGCGCAGCGATTTCTTATTGTCGCCCTGGGACTGTCCGCATTGCTGACCGCGGGAGGTGTCCTGACGGGCTGGCGATTGAGCCGGCGCATCACGATCCCGCTGCGGCAGGTGACCGAGGCCGCGGAAGCGATCGCGGCAGATCGATCGGCGGCCCGCATCGAGGTGCGACGCGCCGACGAGGTCGGCCGTCTGGCCCAGTCGTTCAACAGCATGGCCGCGCAGGTGGAAGACAGCCGGCGGCGGCTCGAGGGACTTGTCGAGGAGCTCGAAGGCCGCGTCACGCACCGTACCGCGGCGCTCGAGGCCGCCAATCGCGAGCTGGAAGCGTTCAGCTATTCGGTGTCCCACGATCTGCGAGCGCCGCTGCGCGCCGTCGACGGCTTTGCCCGCATCCTCGTCGAGGATCATGGGCGCGAGCTCACGCCCGAAGCGCGGAAATGTCTCGACGTCATTACCGATCGCACTCGTCACATGGGCAACCTCATCGACGATCTGCTGAGGTTTTCGCGTCTGGGACGTCAGCCGCTGACGCGTGGGTCCATCGACATGACGGCTCTGGCGACGACGGTCGCCGAGGATCTTCGGCGGGCCGACCCCGAGCGCGCCGTTGACATCACCGTCGATCCGCTGCCGCCGGCACAGGGGGAGCGGTCGCTGATCAAACAAGTCCTGGTCAACCTGATGCAGAACGCCCTGAAATTCACTCGCAGCCGCCCGCAGGCGCACATCGTAGTCGGGTGCCGGCACGACGCGGGCGATCCCGTCTACTTCGTACGCGACAACGGCGTCGGCTTCGACATGACCTACGCCGACAAACTCTTCGGCGTCTTTCAGCGGCTGCATCGTGCCGAGGATTTTGAGGGCACGGGCGTGGGCCTGGCCATTGTCCAGCGGATCATCAACCGCCACGGCGGACGGGTGTGGGCCGAGGCGGCGATCGACCAGGGTGCGACCTTTTTCTTTACGCTGCCCGAGAAGGCCGAACAGTCATGACGCGTCCAGCCGAAGTCGAGATTCTGCTTGTGGAGGACAGCCCGGAAGACGTGGCGCTCACTCTGCGTGCGCTATCCAGGCACAATCTGGCGAACCGGGTGCACGTCGCCAGGGATGGGGCCGAAGCGCTGACGTATCTTCGCGACATGGCGCAACCCAAAGTCATGCTGCTCGACCTCAAGCTGCCGAAGGTCGGCGGTCTCGACGTCCTGACCCAGGTGCGGGCCGATCCGCGGCTGCGCATGCTCCCCGTCGTCGTGTTGACGTCCTCACGAGAAGAGCCCGACATCGCGCGTGCCTACGAACTGGGCGTCAACAGCTACATCGTGAAGCCCGTCGATTTCGAGCAGTTCGTCACGGCCGTCTCCGAAGCCGGCCTGTACTGGCTCTTGATCAATCAGGGGCCGCATTCGTAGCCGAGCTCAGCCGCCAGGTTGCAACGAGTCAGCCACAAAAGGGAACATTCGCTGTAAACCAGCCGTAAGTCCGGCCATGCGCCGACTGGGCACCGACCTTTCCTACGCCGTCCGCACGTTCGCGAAAACGCCTGGCTTTACCGCGATCGCCGTTGTCGTACTGGCCATCGGCATCGGCGCGAACACGGCCATCTTTACGTTCGTGAACGAGCTGCTCCTGCGGCCGCTCCCGGGCCGCGCCAGTGAGCTCGTCGGCGTGTACAGCCGAGATCGGGTCGTCCCCGACTCGTACCGGCCATTTTCGTATCCCAACTACGTGGACGTGCGAGACGGCAGCGACCTCTTCGACGCGCTGATGGCGCACACCTTCACCATGGTCGGCACGCCGGCGGGGGAGGGCACCAAACGGACGCTCGCGGCGGTGGTGTCGTCGAACTACTTCGACACGCTCGGGGTCACGCTCGCGGCCGGCCGTCCATTCTCCGGCGACGAGGAACGGCCCGGCTCACGCATCCCTGTCGCGATCGTGACGCATACGCGGTGGACGCAGGAGAAACGCGATCCGGCGTTCATCGGGAAGACGATCCGTATCAACGCGATCGATTTCACCGTGATCGGCGTCACGCCCGAGGGATTCAGCGGGACGATGGCGCTGGTATCGGCCGAGCTGTACCTCCCGCTCGGGATGTTCGACACGGTGGTCACCGATCGGTTCAAGAACAACGGCAATGGGCTGACCGATCGATCGAACGCCTCGCTCGTGGTGGCTGGACGCGTGAAGGCCGGCGTGACCACCCCCGTTGTCTCAGCGCGGCTCGACGCCCTCTCCCGGCAGCTCGAGGCGGCGTATCCGGCTGACAACAAGAACCTGGCGTTGACGGCTAACCCCCTGCCCCGAATGTCGGCGAGTCCGGCGCCCCAGGACAACAGCGCGATCACGGCGTTCACCGCGCTGCTGCTGGGACTTTCGGGCATCGTGCTCGTCATCGCGTGCCTGAACATCGCGAACATGCTGCTGGCGCGAGGGGCCACGCGCCGCAAGGAGATCGCGCTTCGCATCGCGCTCGGCGCCCGGCGCGGGCGCGTGGTACGGCAGCTGCTCACCGAGAGCGTCCTGCTGGCGATTGCGGGCGCCGCGCTCGGCCTGATGCTCAGCGTGTGGGCGACCCGCGTGCTCGCCGCCTCCATGGTGGGCGCGTTGCCCTTTACCGTGACGTTCCGTGCCACTCCGGACGTCTCCGTGCTCCTTGCGACCATCGCGTTTACAGCGGTCAGCACGATTGCCTTCGGCCTGGGACCGGCGCTCCGCCTCTCGCGACGGGATCTGGTCGTCGACCTCAAGGACCGCACGGGCGATGGTGCGCGAGCGGGCCGTTGGTTCAGCGGGCGCAACCTGATGGTGGTTGGCCAGGTCGCGCTGTCGCTGTCGATGCTCACGGCCGGCGGAATCTTCACGCGCACGGCGCTCGACGCCAGATCGGGCAATCCGGGATTTGCGTACGACCGGATGCTCATAGCTCGGCTGGAAGGGATGCTGGCCGGATTCAACGACACTCGCGGCCGGCTCGTCTTCGATGCGGTTCTGGACCGGCTGCGATCGATGCCCGGCGTCGAAGCCGCGACGCTGGCCTCTTCGATGCCGTTCAGCGATTCGGTCGAAGGCGCTCGGTTCGAGTCTCTCGGAGAGACGAATCGCGAGCCCGTCCGCGCGCGAGCGCATCGCGTGATCGGCGCCGACTACTTCAGCGCGCTCGGGCTTCGCATGATTGGCGGGCGCGAGTTCACGCGCGCGGAGGAGACGTCGGGATCGGCGCCGCGCGTGGCGATCGTCGACGAGGCGCTTGCGGCGGCACTGTTCGGCGGGCAGAACCCGATCGGACAGCTGATTCGACTCGCGCCGGAGGTTGACGATGCCGGAGCGGTCCGCGGCGAGCCGATGGAAGTGGTCGGCATCGCGCCCCCGCTCCGCGAAGAGCTCCTCGATCGCGGACCAGTGCCGCACGTGTACGTTCCATTCGGTCGCAACTACCGCGCCAGAATGTTCGCGATCATCCGGACGTCGACCGGAGGAAACGAGCTGACCCAGCTCGAGGGGGTCAGAAAGACGATTCGAGCTGTCGAACCAGACCTGCCAGTCGTCTCGCTGTCGACGATGGCGGCGTTTCACAGCGGGAGTTTGGAATTGTGGGCGTTGAACGCCGGCGCCGGACTGTTCACGATGCTCGGTCTTCTCGCCCTGCTCCTCGCGGTCGTCGGCGTCTACGGCGTGAAGTCCTACGTCGTGGCGCAGCGCACGCGTGAAATCGGGATTCGCATGGCGCTCGGCGCCAGCCCGCGCGATGTGTTGAGCTTGATGCTGCGCGACGGATTCCGATTGACGGGACTGGGCGTCGCGATCGGCGTGCCGCTGGCCACGCTGGTCTCGGTGGCGTTCACGAAGGTATTCGTGGAGGTTGGCGGCTTCGACGCCACGGTCATCGCGGTGGCGACGGTCGTGCTCGCGGCGGCGGCGACGATCGCCGGCGGCGTGCCCGCGCGACGCGCGACCAGGGTGCAGCCGATCACGGCGCTGCAGCGCGACTGAATCGGCTTGTCACCCACCCGGTCGCTGGGCGACGCTATCGGGATGACGGCACGGCAGGTCGCCGTTCTGACCGTTGCGATTGGTGGCCTCCTGTCCGCGCGATTGCCTGGTGCAGGCGCGAATCAGCAGGCGCTCCGCCTTGTCGCCCTGACCTTCGACGACCTCCCATACGTCGCGGTCAACTCCTCCTATCTGCCGTCGGCTCAGCGCGCGACGTCGAGCCTCCTGAAGATCCTCACAAAGCATCGCGCGCCGGCTATCGGCTTCGTGAACGAGGCGCAGCTGCGGGGCGTCGATCGCGAAGCCCGGATCGCGCTGCTCGATCAGTGGCTCGACCACGGCATGCTGCTGGGCAATCACACGTTTTCGCATCCGGACTTCAACACGGTCTCGATCGAACGATTCCAGGACGAGATCCTCAAGGGCGAAGTCGAGACTCGTCGCCTCCTTGCGGGCAAGCCCCGGACTCGTCCGTTCTTCCGTCACCCGATGACGCACACGGGCGACACGAAGGAGAAAAAAGAAGCGATCGAGAAGTTTCTGGACGCCCGCGGATACACCATCGCGCCGCACACGATTGAAAACAGCGACTTCATCTTCAACCGGGTGTACGTCCGGGCGCTCGCTGTGAAGGACGTCGCTCTGGCCACCAAGGTACGCGACACGTATCTGGACTTCACGATCGCCGCCACGGAATTCGCCGAAGCGATCTCGCCGAAGATCTTCGGACGCGAGGTGGCGCAGACGCTGCTGCTCCATGCCAACGATCTCAACGCGGACAGTCTGGATGAGCTGCTGACGCGTTATGAGAACAGGGGATATCGATACATCACGCTCGAACAGGCAATGGCGGATCCCGCCTACCGAACCCCGGACACGCTTGTGACTACATATGGGCCAACCTGGCTCTGGCGCTGGATGAAGAGTCTCGGCATGAACGTGAGCTTCGCCGGCGATCCCGAAGTGCCGGCGTGGGTGACCGATCTGTTCAACCGCTGAGTCCCGCCTTCGCTCATTCGAGCTACGGCGGGCAAGCAGGCCCCAAGGCCGACCGCTACTTCGGCAGCTTCCCGTCCAGCTCCAGATATACTCGCCGAACAGCGATTCCTCTCTGCCCGGCATGGAGAGTCCACGTCTCGAGGTCGCCGAACTTCGCGTCCTTGACCGCCGTTTCGACGTCCATCTTCGCGTCGTACAGCCGCTTCGCCTCGGCGATGACCTGCCGGAGGGCCTGTTTGTAGGTCTCGAGCTCTTCTTTGAGAATCGCCGGCGTTTCGACGAAGCCGTGGCCGGGAACGAAGATGTCCACCGGCATCTTCTGCGCGCGTTCGACGACCGCGACCCATTCCGACGGATACGCCGACCGCATGGCGGGAAAGACCCGGTTGAGGTAAGCCTCGCTCATAAAAAGGATGCGCTCCTTCGGCAGGTAGACGCTCAGGTCGCCACCCGTGTGGGCGCGGCCGAGAAAGAGCAGTTGAATCTCCATGCCGCCGAGAGTAAGGACGGTCTTGTCCGTGACCACTTGCGACGGGACCGGGACCGGCGGCGTATCGCCTCGGCCGCCTCGTCCGGCGCTCGCTTCGAGGACCGCCTTCGACGTCGGGTGTGCATAGAACGTCGCGCCCGCCGGGAATGATCCATTGCCCGCCGTGTGGTCACCGTGATCCGAGCAGACGATGACGTGGGCGATCGGGCGCGGGGTGATCTTGGCGATCTCGTCGACCATCCGCTTGGTTTCCGCCGCGTTGCCCTGGCCGTCGGCGACCAGCACGCCCGCAGCGGTGACCACGAACAGGCTGACGGTCGTGAAGCGCTCGTCGCCGCCCGAGCGGAGCGCTTCGTACGAGTAGACGTTCGGCGCGAGCTTCTGAACGCGCGGGAAATCGGCCTCCGTGAAACCGCGCTTCGTCACCTCGGCGGTGCGGCCGACCTGCTGGCCGGCAGTCATGCCGGCGGCGTGGGCCGTCAGCAGGCCCACGGCAACGATAAGCGTCGCGTGTCTCACGATGATCTCCAGGAGAGGGCCTATCTTAGAGCACCGCTGCCTCTTGTGAGTAACCGGATTCACCATCTCCCGGTTGCGGCTCCTTCGAGATCTCCGCAGGCGAACGGCAGTCATTTTGCACCGACGTTCCCGGGATGACGGTACCTTCAACGCTCTCACCGTCCGACGCTCCCGTTCGTGAGCCTGAGCGCGACGTCGAGCGCCCGCCGGGTAAGAAACCGGGACGCCGAAACGTGCCGATCGAGGAGCCGCCGAAGAGATCGACCGACGATCCGGACCCCGCTGACGATCCGGCGCCGATCGACGAGCCTGGCGACATGAACGACGGCCAGGATCGTGACCCAGGTATTGACGAGCCCGATCCGTCGTCGTCGCCCACCCCGGGAGCCGCAGGACCTGCCGGCAGCACACAAGGAGCACACCCATGTTTGGAGTTCTTGGTTGGATTCTGTTTGGTCTGGTCGTCGGCATCGTCGCCAAGCTGTTGATGCCCGGCCGCGATCCGGGTGGGATCATCATCACGATGCTGCTCGGCATCATCGGCGCCGTGGTTGGTGGTTTCCTTGGTCGCGCCATGGGTCTCTACGGCCCTGAGGAGCCCGCGGGGTTTCTGATGTCGCTTGTCGGAGCGATCGCGCTGCTTGCGATTTATAGATTGGTCGCGAGGCGCGGACACGCGTAGGGCGGGGCTTCAGCCCGCCGCACGCCGGCCCCTGAATGGCCGGCCTATATGCGACAAGGTGGGGAGGCGGAACCGGTAGTCTGTGTTCCATGCCTCCTCTCCTCAAAGTGCTCGTCGCCGGTGCGGGGCTCGCGGGACTTGCGGCCGCGCGTGAGCTGGAGCGACGCAACGCCGACGTGACGCTCGTCGAGGCGCGGGACCGCGTCGGCGGACGCGTCTGGACGATTCGCGACGAGTTCCGGCACCGTCAGCATGCCGAAGGCGGTGCGGATCTTATCGAGGGCGAGCAGGAAGCCGTGCTGGATCTTGCCCGGTCGTTCGGGCTGCATCCCGTTCGCATTTTTCGTGCGGGGTTCGGCTACTACGGCCCCGATCGGCGGGGCAACATGCGAATGCAGCGCCTCGACAGTGGAATGAAAGAGATGCTGTCGCCGCTGTTCCCGGTGATGCGCGACTATCAGCTGGCGGAGCAACGCTGGGACAGCGCGATCGCGCGCAGCCTCGCCCGCCAATCCGTCGCTGGCTGGCTCGATCGTACGAATGCCCCCGCGTGGGTGCGCGCGCGGATGCGCGGGCTGCGCGGACTCTTCCTGGCCGACACTGAGGATCTTTCGATGCTGTCGCTCGTGGATTTCTTCGCGACCACCGGCGAGCCGGGTCAGGGTGAGATGTATCGGCTGAAAGAGGGGAACGATCGGCTGGCGACGGAGATGGCGAAGCGGTTGCGACGGCCGCCCATCCTGCGCACCGTCGTTCGTGGCGTCCGGCAGCGGCGGGGCCGCGTGACCGTGTCCCTCGACGGCCCGTCCGGTCGCGCGACCAAGGACGTGGACTACATCGTGATCACCCTGCCCGCCGCGACCTTGCGGGATGTCCGCTTCGAACCTGAGCTGCCCGAACAGCAGCGTGAGGCGTTCACGCGACTCCGATACGGTCCGGCCACGCGGTTGCTCGTGCAGGTCGCGCGCCGGTTCTGGAAACAGTCGGGACAACCGAGAGCGTTCGGCACCGATCAGGCGACAGGCGCGGTCTGGGACGGCAACGAGCAGCAGCCAGGTCCGCCTGCCGTGCTGAGCTTTCTCGCGGGCGGCAACGCGTCGCGCGAGCTGCAGGACATCATCCGCGACGAGGGCCTCACCAATGTCCTTCGCCGCGTGGACTGGCTGCGAAGACGCGGAACGGCCGCGCCGCGCATTCTCGCGTCCCGAGCGATCAGCTGGGAGAACGATCCGTGGGCGCGCGGCGGGTACGCGGTCTTCGACACCAGCTTCGATCCGCTGCTGCGCGACTGGCTCGCGCGGCCGGCCGGTCGTGTTGTCTTTGCCGGCGAACATACGAGCCACCGGTGGCAGGGCTACATGAACGGCGCGATCGAAAGCGGCCGCCGCGCCGCGGCCGAGGTCGCGGTCCTTGCCGACGAACACCGGGCCTGACCATGCGCAACGCCCTGCCGTCGTCGTTCGACGACGATGTCGGGCGTTGGCTGTCGCCGCCCTGAAGACGGTTGTGTTGCCGGACCGCGGGCCTCCGTGGACCCGCCTTCGCTCAAGCTACGGCGGGCAAGCATGACGCCTTGGCCGCCGAAGCCTTGGCGGAGGCGGCTCGAACCCGCTGCCTCCGTTCGCGCAGGATTGCGTTCTGACGCTGGACGCGCCACTCCGCACACGGCGGAGCTGGCGCGTGCAATCCTGCGCTCCCTCCGGCGCGGGTTCGTACTTGTCGCACATCGTGTCAGTCCAAGTCGGCCGCGCTCCGGCAACAGATCCGCCTTCAGGGATTCGTTTTGCTGTCTTCTGTCACGACACCGAACTCGAGACTAGATCAGTGCGATCACTCGCGCCGGACTGCCGCTCCCATTGACGACCTTGAGCGGCGCCGCGATGACGATCGCGCCGGTTGGCGGAAGCTGATCCAGATTGCACAGGCTCGCGAGGCCGAACTTGCCGGCGCCGTGCATGATGGCGTGGTTCGGGAAGGGCGGGTCGAAGGTTGCCGCCTGGCCGGCGTCGGTGCCGATGGTCTCGACGCCCACGCCGAGCACGTCGCGATCGTGCGCGAGCAGCTCGGAGGCTCGCTTGTCGAAGCCGGGACTGTGAGGCCCGTCGGCGCCGACGTTCAGAAACGCGGCGGTCGTCGTGCGACGGCTCCAGCCGGTGCGGAGCAGCACCCACGACTCCGATGGAATCAGACCGAACTCGGCCTCCCACTCCGCGATGCGCTCGGGCGTCAGCAGAAAGTCCGGATTCGATTCGACGTCGCGCGTGACGTCGATCACGCAGGCGGGTCCCACGAGCCGGCGCGCCGGGATCGTGTCGCAGGTGTTTTCCATCAAGTCCTTGCCGGTCACCCAGTGCACGGGCGCGTCGAAGTGGGTGCCGGTGTGCTCGCCGAACTTCAGCGTATTCCAGTACCACGCCGGCCCTTTGTCGTCATAGCGGGAGATCTGCTCGATCGTCACGCCGGGTGAGGGCGCGAAGATTGGCGGCAGGCCGATGACGGGCGTGTCCGGGCCGAGCGGCTGGGTCAAGTCGACGACCCGCACGCGACCGTCGACGAGGGCGGAAGCGAGATCAAGAAGAACAGAAGACATAAAAGAATTGATGATTTGGTGATTGGCAATTGGTAATTGAAGAACGCTTGTCAAAACACCTATCGGTTGCCACCTCGCGTCAGATACCGCTGAAACTGAAACCGGTTCTCGAGAAGTGAGAGGTCCGTCACATACCGCGACGGTCCGACCGCGTCCACCTTGGCGACGATCGTCGTCAGGTCGTTGGCCTCGAGCGCGTCGCGGAAGCCGCGCGTGAACTCGTCGAGCGTGCGCACCATTGCGGTCCGTGGGACGCCGGCGGCGGCGGCGATCGCGGCCAGGTCGCTCCCCGTGGACGTCGCGGTGGGAAAGCCGCCGACCGAGAGCAGACTCTCGTTGTCGAACACGACGTGCACCAGGTTGCGCGGACGATAGCGCGCGAGCGTCGTGAGTCCGCCCAGGTTCATCAGCACCGATCCGTCGCCGTCGAAGACCACGACCTGGCGATCCGGCTGCGCGAGCGCGATGCCGAGCCCCATCGACGACGCGAGGCCCATCGCGTGCTGCAGATAGAAAAAATTCTCGCGGTGTCCGAGCGACTGCAGCTCCGCCGCCACCGCGCCCATGATCGTGACGACCACGCGGGTCTCGAGATGCGGGTAGACGGCTTTCAGCGCGTCGAGTCGCAACACCTGGTCAGTCCTCCCACATGAGGTCTCTGCACAACAACAACGCGACCGGCTTGTTGGCCGAGTACGCCAGCGTCTGCGCCTTGGCGATCCGCCGCTCCACCTTCTGTGGGTCGTCCAGCAGCAGAAACGGGATGCGCAGCGCGCGCAACAGCTCTTCCGTCACGCCGCCTCCTTCCGTCTGCCACGGATCGCGCTCGCCGAACTCGCCGCGATGGCTGATGAGCATCAGCAGCGGAATGCGATAGAGCTGCGCGCCGGAGACGATGCCGTTGATCGCGGCGAGGAACCCGTGGTTCTGCATCAGCATGGCCGACCGCATGCCCGCCAGGTGCGCGCCGGCCGAGACGCCCACCCCTTCCTCTTCCTTCGCGAGACGCACGAGGATCATGCCGGGATCGTCCTCGGCCATCCGGATGAGATGCACGAGCCACGTCTCGGGCAGCGCCGACATCAGGCGGATGCCGCTGGCCTTGAGCGCGTCGTAGATGACCCGGGAGTTGGCGGTGGACACCGGCGACATGACGTCGGATCAGACTTGCGGATTATAGTTGGTCGCCGCGGAGGCCGACCCGGCCGGTGCCCTGGCGAACGGACAGTTCGCCGGCCGGATCGTGCATTTTCGTCACTTCACCGCCCGTCGCGGCCGTCAGCGAGGCGTTCGCGCGGAGCTTGGCGTAGAATTTCTGGCGCATTCAAGGAGTCCCTGCCTATGAAAACCTTCGTCCGGCTTGCACTTGCGATGGTTTTTGCGATCTCGGCGACCCCGCTCGCGGCGCCACGACAGGCCACGCCCGCGGTGCCGCCAGCCCCGGCTCGGAACGGCGTCGCGCTCGCGCGTGAGCTGCCCAAGCCCAACTATGAACTGGCGGCGCGGTGGACGTCGGCCAAGATCGGCAAGCTCGTCTTCTCGACGTCGATCACCCCCCACTGGCTCGAGTTCAGCGACCGGTTCTGGTACAGCTACGAGACCCCGGGCGGCATGAAGTGGTGGGTCGTCGATCCCGTCAAGAAGTCAAAGACGCCGATGTTCGACCACGCGAAGATGGCCGCGCAGCTGACGCGCATGCTGCGGACACCGTACGACGCGCAGCACCTGCCCATCACGACCGTGAAGTTCATCAAGAACGACGCGGCGATCCAGTTCAGCGTCTCGCTGCCCCGCGAGTCCAAGGTCGAGGACGAGACCGGAAAGGAGCTCGACGGCATGGTCCTGAGCGAACGGGAACAGCAGGAGCAGCAGGGCGGCCGCGGCGGACGGGGCGGACGAGGCGGCGGAGAGCAGCAGATTCAGCAGCAGGGCCGGGGACGCGGCGCGGGCGGCGCCGGTGCCGCAGCCAACACCAAACGGTGGTGGCTCGAGTACGACCTGGCGACCGGGACGCTGACGCTCGACGAGAAATACGAACCCGAGCGTACGCCCCCGTCCTGGGCGACGGTCTCGCCCGACAAGCAGACGGTCATCTTCGCGCGCGGATTCAACATCTTCATGATGGACGCGAAGAATTACGAACTGGCGCAGAAGAAGGCCGACGATCCGGCCATCCAGGAAGTCCAGATCACGACCGACGGCGAAAAGGACTACAGCTACGCGGGCGGTACCGGACCGGGCGGCGTTCAGCAGGACGATCAGCAGGACGACACCACCCAGACGGGGCAGACCGGGCAGGCCGCGCGCGCCGAGAGCGAAGCCGACAAGAAGTTCGGCCCGCGCATCGGCGCGATCGGCGTGTCGTGGTCGCAGGACAACAAGCGGTTCGCCGTCACGCGCCAGGATCGCCGCAAGGTCGCCGACCTCTGGGTGATCAACTCGATGGCCAACCCGCGGCCGCGCCTCGAAACCTACAAGTACGGCATGCCGGGCGAGGCCAACCAGCCTCAGTCCGAGATGCACGTCTTCGACGTCGCCGCCAAAGCCCGGACGACGCTGAAGACCTCGGCCTTCAAGGATCAGACGATGAACCTGCCGGCGATGCCGCTGACGAACCTGCAGCGCGAGAAGCAGGACACGGCATCACGCTGGATCGCGGTCGGCACCGACAAGATCTACTACAGCCGCACCAGCCGCGACATGAAGCGCGTGGACGTCGTCGAGGCCGACACGAAGACGGGCGAGTCGCGCGTCGTGATTCCCGAGCGCCTGAACACGTACATCGAGACCAAGCCGCTTCGCCTCCTGAACGGCGGGAAGCAGCTGATTCACTGGTCCGAGCGCGACGGATGGGGGCACTACTACCTCTACGATGCGAGCGGCAAGCTCATCCGGCAGATCACGTCCGGGGAGTTCGTGTGCAACAGCCTCGAAGCCGTCGACGAGAAGAACCGCGTCATCTACGTGACGGCCGTTGGGCGCGAGCCGGAGGAGGATCCGTACTACGTGCACCTCTATCGCGTGAACATCGACACCGGGGAAATGAAGCTGCTCAACCCGGGTGTCGGATCGCACGCGGCCAGCATCAACGACAAGAACACGTACTTCATCGACACGTGGTCCCGCGTCGATTCGGCGCCGATGTCCGCGCTCTACGACACGATGGGCAACAGAGTGCTGGATCTCGAGAAGACGGACATTTCGGCGCTTCTCGCGCAGGGCTACAAGTTCCCCGAGACGTTTGCCGTGAAAGCCGACGACGGCGTGACGGATCTCTACGGCGTGATGTACAAGCCGTTCGACTTCGATCCGGCGAAGAAGTACCCGATCATCGCGTTCGTCTACCCAGGCCCGCAGACGGAAAGCGTGACGAAGACGTTTTCGCCGCGTCAAGCGAACGTCTCGCTGGCGCAGTTCGGGTTCATCGTCATGGAGGTCGGGAACCGCGGCGGGAACCCGCAGCGTTCGAAGTGGTACCACAACTACGGCTACGGCAACCTGCGCGACTACGGGCTCTCCGACAAGAAGATCGCGATCGAGCAGCTCGCCAAGCGGCACCCCTGGATCGACGACACGCGCGTCGGCATCTACGGCCACTCGGGCGGCGGGTTCATGTCCACGGCCGCGATGCTCGTCTACCCGGACTTCTTCAAGGTCGCCGTCTCGACGTCGGGCAACCATGACAACAGCGTGTACAACCGCTCCTGGAGCGAGAAGCACGACGGCGTCAAGGAAGTCGTCGACAAGGACGGCAACGTGACGTTCGAGTACGACATCGACAAGAATCAGGATCTGGCCAAAAACCTCAAGGGCAAGCTGCTGCTCATGACGGGGGACATCGACAACAACGTCCATCCGGCGAACACGTATCGCGTGATCGACGCGCTCATCCGCGCCAACAAACGGTTCGACTTCCACCTCATTCCAGGGAAGCGGCACGGCTACGCCGACGCGGCCGACTGGGTGTTCTGGACGCGAGCCGATTACTTCTGCAGGCATCTGCTGGGGTGGGCGCCCGACAGCGCTGACATGTTCGAACTGCAGCGGGAGGTAGCGATCCGCCGATAACCTGAAAAAGACCTCGGAGGACCTCGGGTGTCTCGTTCAATGACCAGAAAGACATCCGAGGTCTTCACACACCCGAGGTCCTGACTCCGGATCGCCAGAAATTTGTCCGCTACACGCCACCGTCGTCGCGCTGCCGATCGTCGAAACAGACATGACTGGCCGGTCCTGTTTGGCCGGCTCGCGCGCGTCCTGATCGCGGTCGGGCTGGCGGTCGTGGGCGCCTGGGCCGTCTGGAACCGGATGAGCACCAGCCGCGCCGTGCGCGACGGCGCGCCCAGCTGGTCGCCCGACAGCCGGCGCATCGTCTTCTACTCCGAGCGCGGCGGCCCGGCGGACATCTGGGTGATGGACGCCACGGGCGAGAACGCGCGCCAGCTGACCTCGACGCCGGCCGACGAAGGCGCCCCGGTCTTCTCACCTGACGGCAAGCAGATCGCGTTCGACACCGACCGCGACGGCAACTTCGAAATCTACGTGATGGATCAGAACGGCGGGCAGCCGCGCCGGCTGACGAACCATCCCGGCCGCGACCTCGCGCCGGCGTGGTCGCGCGACGGCAAGCGGATCGCGTTCATGTCGGACCGCGACGCGCAGCCGTACTTCGACATCTACGTGATGAACGCGGACGGGAGCGGCGTGGAGCGGGTGACGACGAAGGACTCGAACTGGTTTCCGCAGTTCTCGCCGGACGGCCGCAAGCTCGCCTTCCACGTCTGGCGGGACGTGCACGTGCTGGATCTGGCGACGCGTGCACTCCAGAAGCTCACGCACGATCCGGCCAACGGCATGTATCCGACCTGGTCGCGCGACGGCCAGCGCCTCGCGTTCATGAGCTGGCGCAACGGCCGGACGGAGATCTTTACGATGAACGAGGACGGGTCGAATCAGCAGCCGATCGTCACGATGCCGCGGGGCGGGGCGATCGATCCACGCTGGTCACCCGACGGCACGCGCATCGCGTTCGTCAACGTGCCCGAGGAGACCGCGCACGACGAACAGAATCCCGAGCATCATCGGATCATCTATGTCGTCGAAATCGCGTCCGGCAAGTTGACGATGCTCAGTCGATGAGTACGTAGGGCGGATTGAATTCCAAATCCGCCCCACGTAGCGCCCCAAGGCGGATTTGGAGATCAATCCGCCCTACGCGTACTGCCCTCACTTCGCGATCGGATCCTCGCGCACTGCGATGGTGCTCGTATACGTCTTTCCGTTGGCGACCATCGTCACGCGGTAGGAGCCGGCAACGACCTGATCACCGCCGCCCCCGCCGCCACGCCCGCCGCCTCCACCTCCACCACCGGCGCGCCCGCCCGTGGGGGCTGGGGCCGTGGGCCCGGCCTGGACCGGGACGAGGCAGGCTGCCGCGACGCCGCCGCCGAACTGTCCGCGGCCCTGCGGCGCCTCGGCCGCAGGCGCCGCGCCGGCCGCCCCGGCGCCGCCCCCGCGTCCGCCGCCACCACCACCGGCGCCGACGCCCGGCCCGGTCGACCAGCGCATCGTCCACTCGATCCGGCCGACGCCGGACGCGTATCCGGTTGGGTTGGTCTGCGAGGCCGCTTGCACGGTGGCCGTGCAGGTATTCAGCCCGTCGGCGCTCGCGACTTCGAACCGCACGTCGCCGGTGACCTTGCCGCTCAGGTAGTAGTTGATCACGGCGTTCCGCGTCGGGTTGACACCGCGGAAGGCAAGCGCACCGCCGCCATGTTGCGGCTGGACGCTGAGCCACTTCGTCGCGACGCGGTTGCGGAACAGATGCGCCTCCGCCTGCTGCACCTGCGCCGTCATCTGCTGGAGCGGCGTGATGTCGTCGAGGATCCAGAGCCCGCGCCCGTGCGTGCCGGCGATTAGGTCGTTGTCACGCGGATGGATCTCGACGTCGTGCACCGCGACCGTGGGCAGCCGCCGATCCGGCGTGCCGCCCGTTTCGTGGAGACGCTTCCAGGACTGGCCGGCGTCGAGCGAGTAGAAGGCCGCGAACTCCGAGCCTGAGAACAGCAGATTCGGGTTCACGAGATCTTCCTTGATCACGTACATCGGATTGCCCGGAATGCCGCCGGCGATGCCGTTCGTGATCGTCGTCCACGTCTTGCCGTAGTCCGTCGTCTTGTAGATGAACGGCTCGTAGTTGGCCATGCGGTGGCCGGTCACGGTGACGTACGCCGTGCCACGCGCGAAGTGGCCGGCCTCGACGCGGCTCACCCAGAAGTCGGGCCGCGGCATCCCCGGCATGTTGGCGATGCCGGCCTTCGTCCAGGTCTTGCCGCCGTCGCGCGTGACCTGCACGTTGCCGTCGTCGGTCCCGACCCAGATATTGCCCGGCTCGAGCGGCGACTCCGAGATCGTGATGATCGTGCCGTGGTACTCGGCGCCACCGCCCGGATCCTCGTCCGGGGTCAGTCCGCCCGATCGACGCACGGTCTTCTCGGGATCGTTCTGCGTCAGGTCCGGGCTGATCAGGCGCCACGTCCGGCCGAGGTCCGTCGTCATCAACAGATGATTCGAGCCGACGTACACCGTGCGGGTGTTGTGCGGAGACAGCTTGATTGGCGTGGACCAGTTGAACCGGAGCGGGCCTTGCTGTTGCGGCTGCTGGCCCCAGTTGCGGTCCAGCGCGCTCTTCTCCATCTCCGCGGTGATGTAGTCCGCGTAGTTCGAGATGTTGTTCTTGTTTGGGCGCATGCCGGTGCGCTCGCGCGTCTGGAGGTTCGAATAGCCAACCTGCCCGCCGGCATTCGCCGGCTGCGACTCGGTGATGACGATGTTGGGATCGTCGGGCGGCGATTCGGCGTGATACCCGTCGCCCCCGGACAGATTGACCCAGTCGCTCGTATAAATCGCGGTCGCGCGCGTCTGCGACGGTCCGCACGAGCTGCCGGCGTCCTGCAGGCCGCCGCACACCCAGTAGGGATCGGCCATCGTCAGGCCGACGTCGTAGTACTGCGTGACGTTGATGTTGTTGAAGCGGAGATCCGTCGCGAGATCGTCGTGCGTGAGGTTGAGCCCGCCGTCGCTGCCGACGTAGTAGCGCCCTTTGTTGTGGGGGTCGTGCCACATCGCGTGATAGCAGTGCCCGCCGCCCGGCCCGCCGCCCTCCCACTTCTTGCCGCCGTCGCGCGACGTCCGGTAGTTGATGTTGAAGCTGAAGATGTACTGGTCGTCGAGCGGGCTGATCGCGACGTGCATGTAGTAGAAGGGCCGGCTGATCGTCCGATCGAGGAACACCCAGCTCGCCCCGCCGTCCTCGGAGCGATACATGCCGGCGCCGAGCTTCGACATGTCGCAATCCGGATTGGGCGCAGGTGGCGTCGCGGGCGTCGCAGGCTGAGCGGCCGCGGGCGGAGCCGCCGGTGGAGCCGCCGGTGGAGCCGCGCCGCGCCCTCCGCCGCCGCCTCCGCCACCACCGCGTCCCCCGCCACAATTCGGCTGAGAGCCGTGCTCGATGTGCGCCATCAGCACGCGCGGGTTGGTCCGCGCGATCGCCAGACCAATGCGGCCCAGGTCACCGGTGGGGAAGCCCTTCGCGAGCTTCGTCCACGTCTTGCCGCCGTTGACGGTCTTGAAGATGCCGCTGTGCGGGCCGCCCGACTTCAGCGCCCACGGGTACCGGATCCGCTGCCAGAACGCGACGTACATGGTTTCCGGATTCGTCGGATCCATCACGAGATCGATGGCGCCGGTCGTCGAATCCTCCGGGAGACCGCCGCCGAGCTTCGTCCAGGTCTTGCCGCCGTCGATCGTTCTGAACAGCCCGCGGCTGCCGGTGCCGGAGTAGATGTTGCCGGCCACGGCGACGTACACAAGGTCCTGGTTCTTCGGATGCAGGAGGATCTTCGCGATGTTGAACGAGTCCTTGAGCCCGACATTCGTGAACGTCGTGCCGCCGTCCGTGGACTTGTAGATGCCGTCGCCCCAGGCCGCCGAGTTGCGGCCGCACTCCTCGCCGGTACCCACCCAGATGATCTGCGGATTCTGCTGGTTGATCCGCACGTCGCCAATCGACGCCGCGCCGTAGTTGTCGAAGATCGACATCCACGACGTGCCGCCGTTGACCGACTTGAAGACACCGCCCGACGCCGATCCGATGACGACGTGGGACCAGTCTGATTCGAGCGCATCGACCGACGAAATGCGGCCGATCAGATTGGCATTCCCGATGTTGCGCCATCGCAGCGACTGCAACATCGGATCGGTGGTGGGGGCGATGCCGGATTGCGCCGCCTGTGTCGCTCCGGTGAGACCGAGCACCGAAACGAACGCCAAGCGGACCCAGCGTGAACCGTGGGCGCGCATAGATTCCTCCCTGATTGTGTTTGATCCATTCCCGAGTAAATGCGCGTGAGTGGGGGGATTCTTACACAAAAACGCTGCAAGGAATAGGTGGGGCGGAGTGTCAGGCGCCCGTGAGCCAGTCGCTGAATTGCCGAAACGCTTTGCCGCGATGTGCGACCGCGAGCTTGCGGTCGCCATCCACTTCGCCGAGGGTGCATCCGTACGGCGGGTAGTAGAAGATGGGGTCATATCCGAATCCGAATGTGCCCCGGGGCGCGTCAGCGATTTCGCCTTCGACCGTGGCTTCGCAACTGAACAGCACCTGTGAGGCCCACGGCCCACGGCCCACGGCCCAGGGAAGACCGGCCGAGTCGGAGCCTTGCGGTGTGACACACACCAGTGAGCAGACGAATCGCGCGGACCACGGCCGCGAATACGGGGCGAGCTCGCGGTAGAGCCCGCGGAATTTGTCGGGATAGGTCTCGCCTGGAAAGCGCGCACTCAGGACGCCGGGCCGGCCGCCGAGTGCGTCGATCACGAGCCCGGAATCCTCCGCGACCGTCGGCAAGCCAGATGCTGCGGCGTAGTATGTCGCCTTGAGGTGTGCGTTTTCGGCGAACGTGCGTCCCGTCTCTTCTGGTTCAAGGAGTGACGGGATGTCTTCAAGCGTTACCCACTCAAGCGGTACACGCGACAGCACGTGCCGGATCTCGCGCAGCTTTCCAGGGTTGGTCGTGGCGATCAGGATTGCGGTCACGCGAATCGGGGCGTCCGTCCCTTTTCCCTCTTCCCTCAACCCTTCCCTTTGCCCTTTGCCCTCTGCCCTTTGCCCTGCCTCGGGCCTGGGTTCAAGGAAGGCCCAAGGCAGTCCTGAGTATAATTCTCCCCTCCCGACGTTCTTTGACTCACAGAGGTGTGACGCATGTCCCCTAAGCGCAGATTCGTCTCGTGGACGCTCGCCGTCGTCAGCGCTCTCGCGTTCGTCGTCGGCGCCTCGGCCCAGCAGGTCGCGCGCGCGGTGTCGCAAGCCGTCGTGACGGCCGAGAATCCGATTTTCGCGCCGCAGGATCCGCCGCCGCAGCAACAGCAGCAGGATCCGGAGGCGGCGCCCGGCCGCGGTGGACGCGCCAATCAAGCGCCCGCGCCGCGGCCGTACGATCAGGTCATCACGAAGACCGCCAAGACCGACGACGGGATCTTCAAGATCCACCGCATCGGCGACACCTTGTTCTACGAGATTCCGAAGGCCCAGTTGAACAAGGACTTCCTCTGGAACACGCAGATCAAGAAGACGACGATCGGCGCCGGGTATGGCGGACAGAACGCGGGCAGCCGCGTGGTCAGATGGATGCCGAAGGGCGACCGCGTCCTCCTCTTGAACATCGACTACAGCGTCGTCGCCGACACGTCGACGCCGATTGCGATGGCGGTCGACGACGCGAACTATCCGGCGATCATTCGCGCGTTCAACGTCGCGGCGTACAGCCCGTCCGGCGATCCGGTCATCGAGGTGACGTCGCTGTTCATGACCGACGTGCCCGAGTTTTCGGTGCGCGGCCGCATCGGCGGACGCGGCTACGACGCAACCCGCTCGTTCATGGAAAAGGCGGTCTCGTTCCCGGAGAACATCAACGTCGAGATCACGCAGACCTTCACGGGCGGCGCCGACCCGGCCGCCGGCGGTGGCGGCGGCGGACGCGCGGCCGCCGCGCGCGGCATGCGTGGCTCGAGCGGCACCGTTCTGACGCACCACAGCATGGTCAAGCTGCCGGACAAGCCGATGATGGCGCGGCTGTTCGACGAGCGCGTCGGCTACTTCACGCAGGGGCTGACCGACTACGGCACGGACGAACATCGCTCGGTCGCCAAGCGCTACATCGCGCGGTACCGCCTCGAGAAGAAGGACCCGAATGCAGAGGTCTCCGAGCCGGTGAAGCCGATCGTGTACTACGTCGATCCGGCCACGCCAAAGAAGTGGGTGCCCTACGTCATCAAGGGCATCCAGGACTGGCAGGTCGCGTTCGAGGCCGCCGGCTTCAAGAACGCCATCCTCGCGAAGGAAGCGCCCGCCAACGATCCCGACTGGAGCGCCGAGGACGCGCGGTATTCGGTGATCCGGTGGCTGCCGTCGACGACGGAGAACGCGTCGGGCCCGCACATTCATGACCCGCGAACGGGCGAAATTCTCGAAGCGGACATCCAGTATTACCACAACGTTCAGAACCTGGCGAAAAACTGGTACTTCGTGCAGGTCGGTCCGCTCGATCCGCGCGCCAGGCAGCTCCCGCTGCCGGACGATCTCATGGGCGAGCTGATGCGCTACGTCGTCGCGCACGAGGTCGGCCACACGCTCGGCTTCCAGCACAACATGAAGGCCAGCTCGACCTACACGATCGCGCAGGTCCGCGACAAGAACTGGGTCAAGCAGAACGGCCACACGCCGACGCTGATGGACTACTCGCGCTTCAACTACGTCGCGCAGCCGGAAGACGGGATCGATCCGGTCGACCTCATCCCGAAGATCGGACCTTACGACAAGTGGGCGACGATGTGGGGCTACAAGCCGATTCCTGGCGCGAAGACGCCCGACGAGGAGAAGCCCACGCTCGACAAATGGGCGCGAGAGCAGGACCAGAAAGCGTACCTGCGGTTCTCGACCGAAGGCCACAACGGCGCCGATCCGGGCGACGAGACCGAGGCGGTTGGCGACTCGGACGCGGTGGCGGCGACGCGGCTCGGCATCAAGAACTTGGCCCGCGTGTCGGAAATGCTGCTCGGCGCGACGAGCACGAAGGTCGGCGATCCCTGGAACGAGCTGGAAGAGGTGTATGGCCGCATGGTCAGCCAGTGGACCACCGAGATGAACCACGTCGCGCGCGTCGTCGGCGGCTTCAACTCGCAGCAGAAACACATCGGACAGGAAGGCGTGCGGTTCGTCTCGGTCGCGAAAGAGAAGCAGAGCGAAGCGGTGCAGTTCCTGCTCCAGAACGCGTTCCAGACGCCCATGTTCATGATCCGTCCGGAGATTCTGCGGCGCATCCAGGTCACCGGCGTGGTCGACCGCGTCCGGACGGCGCAGAACTCGATCATGGGCAACCTCCTGCAGGCGGCGCGGCTCGATCGGATGGTCGAGCAGGCGGCTCTCGACGGGCCGACGGCGTACATGCCGGTGCAGTTCCTCGCCGAGCTGCGTAAGGGCGTCTGGGCCGAGCTCGCCAAGCCGGGAACGGCGATCGACATCTACCGCCGCAACCTGCAGCGGTCATACCTCGGCACGATCGACGATCGGCTGAATGGAAACACGGAACCCAGTGACGAGATTCGCGCGCTTCTGCGGGGCGAGCTGCGGGCGCTCGATGTCGAGATCCAGGCGGGGATGGCAGGGACGACTGATACGGCGACGCGCCGGCACTTGCAGGACACGCGCGATCAAGTCACGACGATTCTGGATCCGCGCGCGATGCGGACCCGCACTCCGGACCCGGCCGCGGCTGGGCGCGGAGGACGCGGCGGGGTCCGATAGCGCGCGCGCGTGTGGCGGAAGTACGCTCCTGAAGGGCCGACGAAGTACGGAGTGAAGTGCACTGGAAGTACTTGGGTGGAAAGCGCTCAAGTACGGCAGTGAAAAGCACGAGAGTACAAGAGCGCCGAAGTACGGGGGTAGAAAAGCGCGTGAAGTACGGGAGCTAGGCACGTTGAAGTACGGGCGTGAAGGACACGCAAAGTACTCCAACGATAGCGCCTTACTTCACGCGCCAGCCCCCCGGTACTTCGGCGTCAGCGCCGTACTTCACCGTCAGCAGAAGTACTTCTGCGACGGTCAGTACTTCAGAATCTTCCCGACGATTTCTCGTTGTTTAGCGAACAGAGTCTGTGTGCCGATGTCGGCAAGCGCCAACAGCGTGTCGAGCGCGGCCCGGTCGAATGGCTGAGCCTCCGCCGTCCCCTGGATTTCAATAAACCGACCGTCCGAAGTCCTGACGACGTTCATGTCGACGTCGGCGCGGGAGTCTTCGTCGTAGGCGAGGTCCAGCATCGCCGTGCCGCCGATGATGCCGACGCTCGTGGCGGCCACGTAGTCGGTGATGGGCAGACGCGTGAGGACGCCTTGCTCGCGGAGCCGCTCGAGTGCCAGGACGAGGGCGACGAAGCCGCCGCTGATGGCCGCGGTCCGGGTGCCGCCGTCGGCCTGGATCACGTCGCAGTCGATCCAGACCGTCCGCTCGCCCAGCTCGGTGAGCGTCGTGACGGAGCGCAGCGATCGGCCGATCAGCCGCTGGATTTCCTGCGTCCGCCCACCGACCTTGCCGGTCGCGGCCTCGCGGGTCGTCCGCGTGGACGTCGCGCGCGGGAGCATGCCGTATTCGGCCGTGACCCAGCCCTTGCCGCTGCCACGCTGAAACGGCGGCACGCGCTCCTCGACCGACGCCGTGCAGATGACGCGAGTGCGGCCGACCTCGATCAGCACCGATCCTTCGGCGTGCATCGTGAAATCGGGCGTCAACTTTGTTTCGCGCGGCGCGTCGGCGGCGCGTCCATCAAGTCGAAGTGTCAACGAAACCTCCGTGCATATGGATTATTCACTTTCATTCTGCGTTTGTCAGATGGTCGTGCGGTCTGCAAGGCCCGACTTTGCCGCAGCGCGCCCGATCTCTGGCGCGCGAGCGTGCGGCCGGAGGGCCGGCAGACTGCTACGACCATCTGACAAACGCTCACCGCCTCACCCATTCGAGCGCGCGTTTGAGCGGGTGACGTAGATCGATATGTCCGGCCAGCGTGTCGGTTTCTTTGCCGTCGATCAGAATCTGCACGGCGGTGATGTCCGGCAGGTTGATGGTGACCGCGTTCACAATCGCGAAGACCGCGAGCGATTCGCTGAGCGATCCGCCGGTGTGGCCACGCGACACGTCGCGACTGAGATCGATGTAGGCCTCGCCCCGGGGCGACAGGTAGACGGCCCGGACCTTGGTGCCGGCAGGGATCGCCGACACCGTGCCCTCGGGCGGCGGCTGGACCTGGGCTTCGACGATGCGCCGGGCCTGCTCGACAGGCGTTTCGCCGAACGGCACTTCTGCGTTGGAGAGCACGAGCTCGCTGCCGTTCTCCGCCACGTAGAACAGCGTCACGTGGATCTTGCGCGCGTCGCCGGTGGCGCCTGAACTGGCCGCGGCGGGTGGGTCGCCCGGTGACGTCGTCAGCAGCCGGGGCAGCTTCGCGATGACCAGCCAGACGCCCAGCGACAGCGCGATGCCGCCCGCGATTGCGAACCAGACCGCGCGCCGCGAAAACGGCCAGGGCTGACCGCGATTTGGCGCGGGCGGAGGAGGCATCTCGACCGGCGTGTCGTCGCTCATCGCTGCGGTGGCCTCGCATCCGGATCGGGAATGCCCCGCCGGGCCTCGCCAATCGTCGCCATCAGCGCCTCGATGATCGCCGACTGGAACTCGCGGCGCGCGAGCGCCCGTTCGTCGTCGGCGTTTGTGAGAAAACCCATCTCAATCAGCAACGCGGGCATGTTGGCGCCCACCAGCACCCGAAGCGGCATCTGCGCCGCGGGTTTGGCGTGGAGCGGCACGCGGCGCTCGGCGAGGTGCCGAACGAGAACGGACCCGAGCGCGCCCGAGCGGCTCGCGAACGGCAGTTGAGCCAGGTCCCACGGCACCGCTTCGATAGTGCGGGTGCCGCCCTCGACCGCCGGCACCGCGGCGCCGCGCCCGGAGGGGGCGCCCATCCGGCCCGCATAGCCGCCGACCGCGAGCGAGAGCACTTGCGCGCCACGCACAGCCGGCCGCAGCGATGCGTTGGCGTGCAGGCTGAAGAACACGTCCGCCTTGTTGTTGTTGGCGAGCGCGGTCCGGCGATCGTACGGGACGTTCTCGTCGCCGTCGCGTGTGAGCAGGACGCGAAGCCCCAGGCGGCTCTCAATCGTCGCCTTGAGCTTCTGCGCGACCTGGAGCGTCAGATCTTTTTCCTTGAGGCCCTTCGGCCCATGCGCCCCTTCGTCGTCGCCGCCGTGGCCCGGATCGATCACGATCGTGCGGATCGTGCCGGGGGGCTGGAGGTCGAGGACCGGCGGCTCCTGTGCCGCAGGATTGGGCGTCACGGGCGGCGTCTGCGTCGGCATCAGATCGATGACGAGCTGGGTGGGATCGCGATCGGCCGCGGTCTGGTAGCTCACGGCTGATGGACCCAGCTCGAAGACGAGCGTTGTGCCCTCGACTCGCGCCGCCGTGACGAATTCGGGCGCGAGGCCCACCGCGCCGCGTGAGTCCAGCGCGGCCGCATCGAACCGGACGAGCACCCGGTTGCCTTCGCGGGTGACTCGATGTGGCGTGGGCGGCTGGATGTCGATCGTGAGCCGGCCGCTCGACGCGGCGCGTTCGAAGCGAACGGAGACCTGCGGGACCCGCGCGTCGCCGACGAGGATCACCCGGCCGGTCCGCCGGACCTCGATGCGCACACCGAGTGCCGGTCCGAGCGCGGCCGACAGGAAATCCACCGGCACGGCCCACGTGTTCCGATCGCGCTGCACCGGTCCGCTGAGCTGCACGATACGGCCCGAGACCTGCGCGAACGCCTGCCCCGCGATCAGGTTGATGCGTTGGCCGCGCGCGGTGATCGTCAGTGCATTCAGCGCGGCGTCCTCGGCGGTCGTGAAGTTGAACAGGCTGGCGAGCTGATCGATCGCCACCAGCTCCGTGCCGCCCGACGAGCGATACGGCAGCGATCGACGGCCGTCAGCGGTGTAAACGGTATACACGTTCTGCGCCGGTGGCTGCTGCGCGGGCAGCACCGGGGCCGTCGTGGCAGCAAGACCGCCAAGCAGCAGGCAGACAGAAATGAAGCGGACGATCGGCATTCCCGATTGCAGACTCGATTCCAGATTTCAGATTATAGAGTCCAGATTCGCCATGGCCGGATACTCCGGGACGCCGCTGGTCAAGAAGCTTGGCATCAAACCGGGCGCGCGCGTCGCGCTGTTGGGCGAGCCGTCCGGGTTCCGGCGAGAGCTCGTTGGGCTGCCGCCGGACGTCGCGCTGGCCACGCGCGCGGCCGGTTCACCCGACCTCACCGTCTGGTTCGTGAAATCGGCGCGCGAGCTCGAGTCTGGCATCAGGAAAATGTCAGGCGCGATGGGGCAGGGACTGTGGATTGCCTGGCCGAAGAAATCGTCGGCGCTCGCGGCCGACATCAGCGAAACCGGCGTCCGGGCGGCCGGCCTCGCCAACGGACTCGTCGACTACAAAGTCTGCGCGATCAACGATACGTGGTCGGGCTTGAAGTTCGCGCGCGCCAAGAAGAGATGACGACCTTTCCTGATGGAGCACCCCGGTGACACGGATCGCAGCCATTCTCCTGACGGTCGCCGGCACGGCGTTTCTCGCCGAACAGCCGGCGACGATCGCCTATCCGATCCGTCCCGTCCCGCTCGCTCAGGTCCAAATCACCGGCGGCTTCTGGCGCCCGCGGCTCGATACGAACCGGCTCGTCACGATCCCTCACATCCTCCAGCAGAACGAGACGACTGGCCGCGTCGACAACCTGCGCAAGGGCGCGGGTCGCTTGCCGGGTGAGTACCAGGGCCGACGATTCAACGACACCGACGTCTACAAAGTGATCGAGGCGGCTGCGTACACGCTCGTCTCGCATCCGGATCCGGAGCTTTCGAAGAAACTTGATGAGCTCATCGAGCTCATCGCGGCGTCCCAGCAACCTGACGGCTATCTGTTCCCGGCGCGGACGATCAATCCGGCGAAACCGGCGGCCGGTCTCGGCAACGAGCGCTGGATGCACGAGAACACCGGCAGTCACGAGCTCTACAACTTCGGCCACCTCTACGAAGCCGCCATCGCGCACTTCGCGGCCACCGGCAAGCGCTCGCTGCTCGACGTTGCGGTCAAGAACGCTAATCTCGTGCGGCGGACGTTCGGCCCGGCCGCGCGTCGCGATGCGCCGGGGCACGAGGAGATCGAGCTGGCGCTCGTGCGCCTCTTTCAGACGACGAATGACCGCCGCTATCTCGACCTCGCCAGGTTCTTCATGGGCGAGCGCGGCAAGCCGCACGCGTCGAAGGACTATCCGGCCGATTCGAACTTCGCGATCTACAACGACCGCCCCTACCGCCAGGATCACCTGCCCGTCGTCGACCAGCCGCGCGCGGTCGGGCACGCGGTCCGTGCGACGTATCTCTACGCGGCGATGACCGACATCGCAGGCATGCTCGGCGACCGAGCGTACGACGCGGCGGTCAACCGGCTCTGGGATGACGTGGCGTTCAAGCGCATGTACGTGACGGGCGGTCTCGGCGCGCGCGGAACCGTGGAGGCGTTCGGCGACGACTACGAGCTCCCCAACCGCACGGCCTATACGGAGACGTGCGCCTCCATCGGCGGCTTGCTGTGGCACCACCGGATGTTCCTCAAGTCCGGGGACACGAAGTATCTCGACGCGTTCGAGCAGACCCTCTACAACGGCTACCTGTCCGGCGTCTCGATCAAGGGCGATACATTTTTCTATCAGAACCCGCTCGAGTCCACCGGCCGCAACGAACGGAGCGCGTACTTCGACGTGGCCTGCTGTCCCGCCAATCTGGCGCGCCTGATGGCGCGGCTGCCCGAGCTCGTCTACGCTCAACGCGGCGACGAGATCTTCGTCAACCTCTACGCCGAGTCGACCGCCGCCGTGAAACTGCCGCAGGGTCAGGTTCGGATCGAACAGGCGACGAGGTATCCGTGGGACGGGCGGGTCACGCTGTCGATGCAGCTGGCCACTCCCATGGAGTTCACGTTGCGACTGCGTGCGCCCGGGTGGCTCGGCGAGGCGCCTATCGCGAGCGACCTCTATCGATTCGCGAACCGAACCGAGGACGTGCCCGTGACGGTCGATGTGAGCGGCCGCCGCGCGTCTGCTCAGATCGACCGTGGCTGGATTACGCTCAGGCGGCAATGGATCTCCGGCGATCGGGTGGAGCTGACGCTGCCGATGCCGGCGCGCCGCGTGCTCGCGCACGCCGGCATCAAGGACAACATCGGGAAGGCGGCGCTTCAACGCGGCCCGATCGTCTACAGCCTGGAGGGGCTCGACAACGGCGGCCGGGTCGTCGATGCCGTGATTCCGCTCACGGCCCCGTTCACGCCAGTCTTTCAGGGCGAACTGATGGGAGGCGTCACGGTGCTCAGGGCCGATCTGCGAGCGGCGGCGATACCAATGGCCGCGACGCGCATCTACACCGCCGTGCCGTATTTCGCGTGGGCGAATCGCGGACGCGGAGAGATGATCGTGTGGATCAGGTACTGATCCTATCCACCACCCAGTACACTCCGGCCAGCGCGATCGCGAGCGACGCCGGCCGCACGACCAGCCGACGGTAGTCCGCGGCCTGAACCCGCAGCGCGAGTAGCGCCAACGCCGCGATCAGAATCACCGTCAGCTGTCCCGCTTCGACGCCCAGATTGAAGGCGACCAGCGTGCTGAAGAACTCGGCGCGAGGGAGATCGAGCGCGGTGAGTGCCTCGGCAAATCCCAGGCCGTGCAGCAAGCCGAACGCGAACACCAGCACCAGCCGCCACGGCGTGAGGGTCGACGTGAAGAGATTTTCGAACGCCACGTAGACGATCGAGAGAGCGATCAGCGGTTCGACCACAGATCCTGGCAGCGTGAATACGCCGTAGAGGCTCAGCGCCAGCGTGATCGAATGCGCGACCGTGAACGCGGTGACCTGCAAGAGCACCGTTCGTGTGCGTGCGGCCAGCAGGAACAATCCCAGCACGAACAGAATGTGATCGACGCCTTTCGGCACGATGTGCGCGAAGCCGACCGCCACCGACCGAACGAACCCGCGGGTGTGGCTCTCTCCGGCCAGTGACGCGACGTCATAGTCGCGGCTGACCTGCGTGCCGGTCAGCCATTCGAACGCGTCATCGGCCGTGGGCGCTGCGGTGCCATCACGGCGAATCGAGAGCGGATAGGTGCCTGAGACGAGCGTTGTGCTCCACGACAGCCGCGACCCGCCCGACGGGAGCTGACCTCTCAGCCGCACCGCGATCTTGCCGCTTTCATCTGCAACGGGTTCGATCCCTGTCAGTCGCAGCGGCACTGGACCGCCGTCGCCTCGGACCGTCAGCTGCGCGATCAGGGTCGCGTGACGCTCGAGAACCCGGCGGTCGATCGCGGCGGGTGAGCGGTCGGGCTCCGCGTGTATGCCCGCGAGCGCCTCGAGCTTCGTCGCCAGCGCTTCGCCGATCGTCGTGAAGATCACTTCGATTGTGCCATCGCCGCTCACGATGACCTGCGCGTGGGTGAAGGCGGTCGGGTGTGCTGACACGACGACGGTGGCCAGGAGGACCGTCGCGAGCCCGAGCAGTGCGGTCGCCGCGCGGGCGAAGAAGGTGGTCATCGACGGAGCCTCGTTTCTTTCACCGCGCCAGAGATGGCCTCGGCATGCTGGCGAATGGCGCGGTCTCGCGTGCCCGTGCGCAATGCACGGGCGATCGCGGTTCGTGCGTCTGCAAGACGACCGGCTTTGAAGTACGCGCACGCCAGCGCGTCGGCCGTGAAGATGTCCGCGCGTTCGGCGGCCGCGCCTTCGGCCAGCCGGACCGCGTCCTCGACCCGTCGGCCGCGCTCGGCGAGGAAGAGCGCGAGTTTCGCCGGCTCGGGCGCATCAGTCTGCCAGGCGGCTTCGGCGAGCCGGTACTGCGTCTCCGCCTCGTCGGTCCTGCCGAGCGCGGATAACAGATCGCCCGACAGCGCCAGGAGCGCCGGTGACGGCGTCCTCGTGAGCAGCAGTTTCACGCGAGCGAGGGCGGGACCGTACTCGCCGTCGGCCGCCATCGCGCGTGCGAGCCCTTCGACGCCGAGCGGGTGGCCTGGAAACGCATAGTCCGCGTGCCGGAATTCGCGGCGAGCGTCGGCCGGTCTGTTCGCCGCGAGGTTCAAATGTCCAAGCTGCGTGCGATGCCAGGCGAGCGATTCCGGATCTCGCGCGCTGGTCGCTTCGAGCGCCATTGTCATGAAATCGATCGCCCCGACGAGGTCGCCTTGCAGCTCGCGCGCGTAGGCCGCTCGCGCGTAGGCCGCCGCGTCGGGCCGGCGCTGGGCCATCGTGTCGAACGCCGCGAACGCCCGGTCGTAGTCGCCAAGCTCGAGATGCGCGTCGCCGAGGACGCCGTAGAGCCACGCGTCGTCGCGCCGCGTTTGCAAGGCGCGTTCGGCGGCCCGGATGGCGTCGCGAAATCGGTGCTGGGACAGCAAGACCGCCGCGAGCATTCGCCGCGCGTAGTAGTGATCCGGCTGCGCGGCCAGGACCCGCTCGAGTGCCCGCCCGGCTCGCCACGCCAGCGCGGCGTTCCCCGTGACCCGGGTCTGGCGAAGCAACGCATCGGCCAGCGTCACGGCCGCGGCGGCATCGTCGGGCGTCGACGCCAGCCGCGCTTCCATCTGTAGAACGGTTCGCGTGAGGTCGTCGCGACTCGTCGTTGGCGCTCCTGCCGCTCCAAGCATCGGCACCGCTCGTTCGCGCACCGGCGTCTCACGCGTCGAACAACTGGCGCCGGCCAGGAGCAGGCCGGCGCCAATGAGTGCTGTGTAGATCGAGGGTCCTGGCATCGCTGTCTTCTTTTCTTAGTTGCTCGCGGGGCCCCACCCCCGCTCGACCTTCGACTTCGCTCAGGTCGACCCTGAGCTTCGCCGAAGGGTCGCCCGCCCTGCGGCGCTCGCTTCGCTCGCTCTCCTCGGGCGGTCTGGCTGTTGGTTGGGCTGGCCGCGTGTCTAAAACCTCACGGCCATCCCTACGGTCGCGCGCCAGAACCCGAACTTCGAGAAGTCGAGATCGAACGCGTTGGTGTCGTCGTCGGTCTTGCGCAGGCCGCGGAAGTAGCGCAAGTCGCCGCGGACGCCGACATGGCCCTGGAAAAACTCCGCGCCGCCGCCGGCATCCCAGCCGAGCTTGCGGGCATCGACCGAGAAGATCCCGCCGGCTTCCGAGAGGCGCGGATGAAAGAGCCCGAGGCCACCAGAGACGTACGGGCGCAGGTTGTCGCGGCTGCTCGGAACGTTCAGCACGCCATTGCCCATGACGGTGAGCACGCGTCGGGTCGTGCGGAAGCCGTCCTGCTCGAAGAACTCCGGCGTCCAGCCGAGGTCACCTTCGACGCCGATCCAGCTGTTGCCTCTCCATCCACCCGAGACGCCGACGGTGGTCGCCGACTGCGTCGCGTCACCGCCGGACGTGCTGCCGACGAACGGCGAGACGACCCAGTTGCGTGTGCGTGGCGGTTGCGCGAAGGCGGGCGAGGCGGCCAGCAGGACGGCCAGCATCGCGCTTGTCGTGAACATTTTCATTGCTGTCTCCTTGATTCGTGCAGGCCGGCCCTTCAGGGCCGGCGAGTAAGGCGGGGCTAAAGCCCCGCCCTACAGGGGTCTACTTGTTGCCGGCATGCGGCGATGCGACAAATGGAAACGCCGTCATGAACGGCTTGTCGTTTCCGCTGACCCCGTCGCCGAGCTGCGCGTTGATGCCGCCGTTGAACGCCGGCGTGAGCGGCGTGGCTCCGGCCATCGCCCTGAGCGCGATGTCCACGACGTCATCGCCGAGGCGCCGTCCGTTGGGGAAGCCGGCGATGTCGCCGCCGAGCACACCGAACCGATTCGGGCTCGCCGTCGGCGGAATGGCGACGTTCAGCCTGAGCATTTCAGACGGCCTCACGTTCGGCGGCTGGTTGAGGCCCGGAATGCCGGTGAGGAAGATGGTCACGAGGTCGTTGCGCGGCGTGGGCGGCGACTGAATGCCGAAGAGCGCGGCCAGCAGCTTCGGCACTTCCGGATCGGTAACGAAGCCGAGCGCGGCGCCGTCACTCGTCGGCTCGAGCGAGTTGAAGACGTCCTTCGTGCCGCGCGGGATCACGACTTCGTTGACGAGCGGCTGGCCCAGGCGCGAGACCTGCACGAAGTGGTTGTTGTGCTTCTCCTGCCCGTTGCCGCGGTTGGTCACCGATGGCCGGCTCGCGGTAGACCAGACGCCGATGACGGCGTTGGCATCGGTCGCCGAGCCCGGCCGGAGGCCGTTCTGCGTGAGCGCCGTGACGGGCACTTCGATCGCGATCGTGTGGACGTTAAACCCGGACAGCGAGTCCTGGTTGTTGTTGTCGGCGGGCGGCACGGCCAGCAGATCGAAGACGTTCAGGTCGACAAAGAACGGGTCATCCCGCTGCCCGGCAAAGACCTGGATGTCGCCCGGCAGCTGGCGCACCGCGGCCGCGGCCAGCGCGTCGTAGTTCGGCGTGGACCGGAAGCCGACGTTCACGGGCGGCGTCGGCAGGTCGTCGCCGATGACCGTGCCCTTACCACGACGCCGCGGTCCGTCCTGACGGGAGACCGAGTAGAACTGCCGGACGTTGAAGGCGGGCGAATCGAGCGAGGTGATCGTGCCCGTGTTGTAGAGGAACGTGTTCGGGTTGCGCACCTCGGTGCGGAACCGGAACTGGAACGTCACGTCCTCGACCGCGTCGCCGTCGTTGTCCACCATGATCTCGTAGAGCACGTTGTCGTCGAACTTGAAGAAGTTCGGACCGCCGTACGGCGCTTCGAGCGGGATGAAGTTGGCGATGAGCGTCACCCGGTCGGGACGATTCGGGCTGACAAACGCATAGACGTCCGTGTTGTCGGCCAGCGGATCCTGGCTGATCAGCGGCGCCTCGCGATGGCTCGACGCCTGCGGCAGGGCCAGCCCCAGCCCCGCCATGCCCACGACCACAATCGAAACAATCCACTTCTTCACCGAACACCCCCTGCCGCAGCGGCCTTGATGGCCGAAACGCGGTCTTTTTCACCTACGGCGGGCGGGGAAGATCGGATTGGTAATCGGGTAATGGGCAATGGCTAATGGTTTCTCCATTACCGATTACCCATTGCCCATACTTACGCCTAGATCGTCTACCTATGAACGTGTAGGATGGCTAGGGCCGTTCTCACGTCCACATCGTGCAAAACCGGCGAGGATCGCGAGACATGCGGCCGAATTCCAACCAGTTGCTCGCCAGAGGAAACGTGAGAACGGCTCGAGGCATGGCGCCCGATCGATCTGATCTGCTGCAGGGCACGCTCGACATGCTGATTCTCAAGGTCCTGGCCGCGGGACCGCTGCACGGGTACGCCATTGCCCAGCGAATCGGCGCGATCTCGCGTGCGCTGTTCCAGGTGCCGCAGGGGTCGCTGTATCCGGCGCTGCACCGGCTCGAAAACCGGCAGTTCCTCGCGGCGACGTGGGCGCGGACGGAGTCGGGGCGTGACGCCAAGGTCTATCGTCTGACGCCGAAAGGGCGGCGGCATCTTCAACAGGAAGTGGCGGATTGGCAGCGGCTGGCCGAAGCGATCCAGTTGATTCTGCAGACGACGTAGGGCGGAACGGGGACACCCCATGCGTTGGTTCATGAGATTGATTCGCCGGGAACGCCTGGAGCGCGAACTGGATCGCGAGATCGAGTTTCATGTCGAAGCGGAGATCGCACGACTCGTCGAAGAGGGGATGACCCCCCTCGAGGCGCGGCGCCGTGCGCTTGCGGCGTTTGGCGGACTCGAGCCCATTCGTGAGCGGGCCCGCGACGCACGAGGGACGCGTTGGGTGGAGCAGATCTGGCAGGACCTTCGGTATGCGGCCCGCGTCCTGCGACGCTCGCCGGGGTTCGCGCTCGCGGCGATCGCCTCGCTGGCGATCGGCATCGGCGCGAACATCGCACTCTTTACCGTCGCCGACGCCCTGCTGTTGCGGCCGCTGCCCGTCGATCGTCCCGAACAGCTCGTGTCCCTGAACCGGGTGGGCGGCGGCGAACTCTTCTCGCACCCCGCGTTTCTGAAGTTTCAGCGCGCTGTGCCGATCGCGCGGTTCACGGCCGGCTCGTCGACCGCTCGCACGCAGATCTCGATCGGGGGCCAGACCGAGTTGGTGATTGGTCAGCTCGTGACGGGTGACTGGTTCGACGTCCTGGGCGTGCAGGCGGCGGCCGGACGGGTGCTGACGGTCGGAGACACGCGTGAGCTAGGCGGCACGGCCATCGTCGTCCTGAGCCATGAGTTCTGGCGACGCCGATTTGCCAGCGATCCCGCGGTCATCGGGACGACTGTCGTCGTCAACAAAGTGCCGATGACGATTGCCGGCGTCGCCGCACCGGGCTTTTCGGGCTTGAGCGTCGGCAACCGCGTCGATCTGTGGCTGCCCGTCACCATGCAAGCCGAGGTGCGGTACTACACGAACTCCTGGACAGAAAACGCCGATCCGAGGAAACCATGGCTGCCACAGGAGGGCATCGCCTTCCTCAATGTCCTGGCGCGCTTGCCGGATGAGGCTTCGCGCGCCGCGGCGCCCGCGCAAATGGCGCAGGTGCACCAGCAGTCCGTGGAGGCGCAGGCCAAAGCACTGCTGGATCCGGCCCAGCGCGACCAACGGCTGCGCGAGCGGCTCGAGCTCGTGCCGGCCTGGCGAGGGAACTCGCTCGTCCGCGAGAGCTACACTGAGCCGCTGCGCGTGCTGATGATCACGACGGCCCTCGTACTGCTCATCGGCTGCGCAAACCTGGCCAGTCTCGTGCTCGCGCGCGGATCGGCGCGCGCGCGCGAGTTCTCGCTTCGTCTGGCGCTCGGCGCCGGTCGCGGCCGGATTGTTCGGCAGTTGCTGACGGAGAGCTTGCTGCTCGCGACCGTCGGCGGTGCGGTCGCCATCGTCGTCGCTCGATGGGCCGCGAGCGGACTGCTCCGACTGGCCTCGAGTACGGCGACGCCCATTCCGCTCGACCTGCCATTCGATGGCCGAATCATGCTCTTCGCGCTGGCCATCAGCGTGTTGACCGGCGTGGCGTTCGGATTGATGCCCGCGCTGCAGCTCTCACGCGCGGGCGCCACCGACGGGCTGAAGACCGGGGGACGAGTGACATCGGCATCGGGGCGGGACGTGCGGGTCCCCTTCGGACGCGTGCTGATCGTCGCGCAGGTCACACTCGCGCTCACACTGCTGGTTGGCGCGGTGGCATTCGTTCGAACGTTCAACAATCTCCTGACGCTTCACACCGGGTTCGAGCGTGAGCACGTGGTGGCCGCGCGATTCGAGCCGCGCCTGGCCGGGTTTGGCAAGGAACAGTGGCCCGCTCTAGCCGAACGACTGCTGAGCGAGGCGCGCGGAGTGCCCGGTGTGCGGTCGGCCTCGATCGCCGTGAACGGCGCCCTGACGGGCGCCACGAGACTGAGTGGCGGCATTGTCGTCGAAGGCCAACCCTCGCGCGTGGGGCCGGAGTGGTCGCTTCGCGAGGAAATGATTGGGCTGGACTACTTCGAGACGCTCGGCATTCCCGTGCTCCGTGGTCGCGCGTTCCGTTCGACGGATGTTGACGGCGCGCCAAAAGTGGCGGTGATCAGCGAGGCCATGGCGAAGCGATTTTTCGGCGACGTCGACCCGCTCGGCAAGCGGTTTGGCTACGGCACGCCACCGGAGGTCGAGGTGGTCGGGATCGTCCGCGACGCCAAAGTCGACGGCCCGCGCCGGGTCGTGCCGAACATCGCCTATTACCCCCTGCTCCAGAATCCGGATGACCTCGCGAACAACCTGTATGTACGCGTGTCGACCTCACCCGAGGCCGTCAAGCCGACGCTCTTGGCGGCCCTGTCCCGCGCGGAACCGAGCCTTGCCATCCGCGAGGTCGTCACCCTGGCGGAGTTGACCGGCCGGACCGTGACCCGTGAACGGCTGATGTCGCAACTGACGTCGGCATTCGGGCTGCTCGCCGTGGCGGTCGCCGCGCTTGGTCTCTACGCGACGATTTCCTACTCGGTGGCGCGCCGGACGAACGAGTTGGGTGTCCGACTCGCGCTCGGCGCGTCGCCTGCAAGCGTGCGATGGCTGGTCCTGCGCGAGACCCTGCTGGTCGTGGGCGCCGGGTGCGTGACGGGCCTGATCTTGTCCGTGGTCGCGCTCCGCTACGTCGGCACGCTGTTGTTCGGCCTCACGCCCAACGATCCCACGACGCTCGCCGCCGCGACAGTCACCTTGCTCACGATCAGCCTGCTTGCGGCGATCATTCCAGCCGTTCGCGCGGCGAGAACGGATCCGATCCGCGCGCTCAGGGCGGAGTGACGACGAGGCCCAAAGGCTCAACCAACTGCGCTTACTGTTTCCTGAGAGTCTCCAGTTTCTGGGTGGGATTCGGCTCGCCGGGTGTCGGTTTCGCGTTCGCGCCGGAATCGTAGCGAACCCAGCCGGTGGGCACGTCGTTCCCCGGTGCGCTCGTGCCCGTGTAGTACGCGTTGTCGGCCACGCTGGTGAGATTGAGGTCGGCCAGTCCCGCCGGCGCGGCCGCGTCGTCGTCGTTTTCCCAGGACACGAAGTCCAGGTAGATGTTGTCGTTGCCGGCGCTCGTGCCGTTGGGGCCCGGAAGGTAGACGTAGATCGAGTCGCCGTTGTTGGAAAGACCGACGTTCGTTGCGCCACCGAGCCCGTCCACGCTCAGCGTCACGCCCGTGCCGGGCGCCAGCACCATCTTCCAGTCGTTCGCCGCAGGATTGACGTCGGTGTCGGTCGTGACGCCTGCCGTGGCCGTCCAGACGGCAATGAGCGTTCCGCGAGGCACGGCGGAGAGAAACGCATCGTTGCCGAACACGAACACGGCTTCCCCGTTGTTCAGCGCGCCCTTGATCAGCTCGTTGTCGGTGACGCGGAGGCCGCGAAGATCCACGCGATCTTTGAGGACGAGCAACTCGAAGAAGTCGTTGTCCTTGGCGTCGTTGTCCGCCGCGTACTCGTTGATGACGATGTCGCCCGCGGCTGGCGGGGTGGCGGTCTGGGTCGCGGGTTGGCTCAGGCCCGGGAACAGCAGACCGACGAAGCTCGCGAGACGCGCAATGGCGTGGTGTATCGGCACAGGGCCTCCAGGGTTCGCCGCGCCGCATCACAATACAACGGGGGACGGGGGTTGGCTGTGGAAAACTCCCGGGACTCAGCCATGCAAGCTTGCCGGGCGATGTCCCGGGAGTTTTCCACAGCCAACCCCCGTCCCCGTGAAGACGACCATGTTGACCATCGCGAAGTTGATCAGGCCGCAGGCGGCAATCGCGATCGGGTTGGCGAGCAGCGGACTCAGGCCAGCTCCGCTCACGAGAACGAGCATCACCGCCAGGTTGCCGAGGATCGAGACGGCGCCGTTCGTGCCCACGAATCGAGCGAACGCGTGAGTCGTCGCCCAGCCCCTCATGCGCCGATCGCTCCACGTCCACCGTTGATGCCAGAGAAAGTTATGGACGATGGCGAGCCCGACGGCGACGGGCGTGGCCACAGCATAGTTGACGCCCCAGAGCTCGACGAGCACCCACAATGCTGTGAGCTGCACGCCAATCCCCAGGGCGCCGACCGCATTGAATCGAAGGAAGCGTCTCATCGTCTGCATCATCAGTTCTTCGGAATGGGCTCCGCGCAATAGAGCTCTCGCGTGTGCGCAATCGCGGAGATGATCAGCGTCGCCATGAGCCCAATCGCCGCCACGACGCCGCCGACGTCGAAGAGCATGTACTCTCGCCCGAAGATCGTCGACGTCGGATGAAACAGGAGCACGAGGTTGCCGAGCGCGAGGATGATCCGAAGCTCGGTCGGTCCCACCTTGAAATAACTGATCTTGAACGTGCCGAGTGCATAGGTGGCCAGGTAGACCTCGATCGAGAGCATGAAATAGGCGACGAGCAGGCCGAGTCCGACGTACGGGCTCATGTAACCCGAGAGCGACATCCCACCGACAAGGAATGCGATGCCGAAGGCATCCACGATGTGGTCCACGTAGAAGCCGTATCGGGGACGCTGGTGATTGCGGACGCGCGCGAGCGTGCCGTCAAGGCTGTCGCCGAACCAGTTGATCGCCAGGCACACGTTGACCGCCATCAGGCCGACCCAGGGATTGGCACTGGCCGCCCAGTACGACACGCCCGCCCCGACCATCGCGGCGAGCGCGAGGGCGGTCAGGTGATCTGAATTGACCCGCGCCGGCATGCGCCTGGCCATCCAGATCAGGCACCGCTTTTCGAGAGGCGAGAGGATGCTCGTGAGCACGCGCGCGGCATCCTTGAAAGCCGGGCGTTCCATTCCAGTCGCGGCGATCGTGGCGTCCATGTGATCGAACCTCCTTGTCTGGGAATGCGCAAAGAGGCGCTGAGATGGCTCACCTGGGGGTATGAGCCGGTCGGGCCAAGGGCCGCGCATTAGCAGGTGGGGAAGGCTTTGTGCAGGCCGGGGCTTAGAGCGCTCCGCGCGGAGGCGGAAAGGCCGGGCCTGCACGCAACCGGCATTCATCGGAGGGACGGATCATGCGGAATCTTCGTCAGACCCCGTCGGCTTTCATTGCCGGTCTGGTGCTGCTGTCTGGATCGACGGTTGCGGCGGCGACGCTGACGCCGGCGGCGCTTGCCGGGTGGACGTCGTATCTGGGCTCGACCGAGCGCCGCATCGAGCGCGAGTTCGGCGCGACCGATCGATTTCTCGCGCAGGACTTCGGTCCCGACGCGGCCGGCAAACGGCGCGCGCTTCTTGGTGGCGCCATCCTCGTCGAGCCGGTCGATGCGACCGACACGCAGGGTCGCCCGATTGAAGTCCCGTCGGCGCTCGTCCATCACTGGCGAGGGGCAGTGTTCATTCCGGGCGCCCGGCTCGGCGACCTCGTGACCAAGTTGCAGAGCGGCGCTCCGGCGGCGCGGCAGGAGGACGTGCTTCAATCGAAGGTGCTCGAGCGCCAGCCAGATCGAATGAGGGTGTTCCTCCGCGTGCAGCGGACGAAGTTCGTGACGGTCGTCTATGACACCGAGCACACGATCACGTTCCGCCGGCACGGGCCCGCTCGCGCATCGAGCGCCAGCACGGCCACGAAGATCGCCGAGGTCGAGTCCCCGAACACACCGCGGGAGCGCGAGCTGCGGCCGGGCGAGGACCGCGGGTTCCTGTGGCGATGGAACTCCTACTGGCGCTACGAAGAAGGGCCGGGCGGCGTCATCGCCGAGTGCGAGTCCGTCAGCCTGAGCCGCGGCGTGCCGTCGGTGTTGTGGTATCTCGTTGGCCCCTTGATTCGCACGACCGCGAAGGAATCAATGGAGCGCACGCTGGCGACGATGCGGACGCGATTTGGACAGCTGTAGGGCGGGGCTTCAGCCCCGCCTGGACGCCAGCCCTCAAGGGCCGGCCTACATCTGTCCGTCCTCCTCAAAGGCCGCCCGAGCCGTCGCCGGTTCGATGATCGCAAAGGCGAGAACGATCGCCACCGCGGATGCGATCAAGACGAGCCCGAGCGCCGTGCCTGTCGTGAGCGTCGGGACCGCGATACCGCCGACGAGCAACACGCCCGCGAAGATGACGTCGGCCAGGCGGATCCACGCGCGCGTGGGATCGCGCCGGCCCGCCCAGTCGGCCGCGGCCAGCCGGACCAGAAACCAGACGTGGAGACGCAGGACGCCTGCCACGATCGCGGCGATGAGCCCGACCACGAACACCCAGAGGCCCGGGCGACCGCCGAGCGCGGATCGCACCAGCCAGAGCGGCACCAGAAGCGCGAGATACGCGAGCGCGGCCGCGGCCTGGTGAAACTGCCACCACCATCGCGCTTCGGCGCGCGCGTCCGTGATCGGTTTCGGCTGCACGCGCGCGCCGCTCGTCGTGCCGGCCACCCCCGCCCGCGCGTGCTCCAGCGCGTCAATCAAGTCGTGCGCCGATCGGAATCGCTGCTCCGGGGCCTTGCGCAGGCAGGTCGTCACGACGTCTTCGAGCGCGCCCAGAACAGCCGGGTTCCAGCGTGTCGCGGGCGGCAGGTCGGCAAGCCGGGCGGGTTCGGCTTCCAGAATGCGCGCAATCGTCGATGCCGGATCTGATCCCGCAAACGGATGCAGTCCCGCCACCAGCTCGTAGAGCACGATGCCGAGCGAGAAGAGATCCGACCGGCCATCCACCGCCGTTCCGCGAATCTGCTCCGGTGACATGTACGCCGGCGTGCCCAGGATCATCCCGTCGTCGGTGAGATGCGCGAGCGATGGCGGAGGATCGCGAAACCGAGCGAGACCGAAATCGAGGATCTTCACTTCACCCGAGCCCGTGCGCACGATGTTCTCGGGTTTGAGATCGCGATGGACGATGCCGCGGTCGTGCGCGGCGGAAAGCGCGCGCGCGACGCTGAGCGCCGTCTCGACGGTCCGCATCGCGCTCAGGGGACCGCGCGCCAGCTCTTCGCGCAGGGTCTCCCCGGGGACGTATTCGCCGGCGATGAAGATCTGCCCGTCGAATTCCTCCAGCGCGTAGACCGTGGCGATGCCCGGATGCGTCAGCGACGCGGCCGCGCGAGCCTCGCGCCGCAGCCGCTCCCGCCGCGCGGCATCGCCCGTGTATCTGGGCGCCAGCGCTTTGAGCGCGACCGTGCGTCCGAGCCGAACGTCTTCGGCCAGATAGACGACGCCCATGCCGCCTTCCCCGAGCACACGTTCGATCCGGTACTGGCCGATTTGACGCCCGACGAGCGCCGCGTCGGCGCCGGTGCGGACGTCCATGTCCGTCATTGTCTGCGCCGGCTCCTCGATGAAATCAGCCGCGCGGCCGTGCGCCTCGAGCAGGGACGCGACTTCGTGGCGCAACGCCTCGTCGCCGCCGCAGGATTCCTCGAGAAACGCGCCGCGCCGCTCGGGCGCCTCCTCGAGCGCGCGGTGAAAGACGTCGTTGACGCGCCGCCAGTCCTCGGTATCGAGCGGGCGCGACGAGCTCACCGCGGACGCGCCCCTTCGAGCTCGCGGAGCAGCCACGCTTTCGCGATCGCCCAGTGACGCTTCACGGTGGCCGGCGAGATCGACATCGCCTCCGCCGTTTCCTCCACGGACAAACCGCCGAAGAAGCGGAGCTCCACGATGCGGGCCTGTTCGGGATCGAGCTTGGCCAGAGTGGTGAGCGCCGCGTCGAGCGCGATGAGGTCAACCGTCGGCCCGGCGCCCGGCGAGTGCAGCAGCGCCTCGTCGTACGTGACCATCACCTGGCCGCCGCCGCGCTTGGTGGCTCGTCGCGCACGCGCGCGTTCGACCAGCAGCCGGCGCATCGAAATCGCCGCGATGGCGACGAAATGTGTCCGGTTCTTGAACCGCGGGAGCTTGTCTCTCGCGAGTCGCAGGTACGCTTCGTGGACGAGCTCGGTGGCCTGGACGCTGTGCGCCTGTTCCCGCCGCACGTACCCCTGGGCAATCCGTCTGAGCTCGTTATAGACCTCGTCCACCATCGCGCCGACGGAGGGGTCCTGAGGCACGGCAATGACCTCCGAGGTCATTCTATTAGTCCGGGGGGCTTCGCCCCCGCGGACCCCCTACGCGCTCACTCGCGGGGACCCCTGCGATCCCCGCTCCGTTCGCGCGGGCTCGCGCGCCCCCGCGCTCGCGGGGTGTTTGTTTGGTGGGTTGGGGGCCTTGGCCGGTAGCTCCGGGCGAGATCGGCGATCAGAGCCGCCTTCCAGACGTATCCAAGCTGGAGGTTGGTGTCACGTTCGCCGGCGACCGGCATCTTTGAGAAGACGCCGAGCAGGCGCCAGAGCCGGCCGGATCGCAGCGTGCCGTCTTCCGTTTCGTAGACGCCGTTTGCCACCGCGAGGACGGGCGACCCGGACATCCCGGGAAAGGCCGACACATCCACGAGAAACGCCGGCCGGCCCTCGAAATCGACGGCCGGCTCGCTCGCGACGTGGCCGGTCTTCCAGACGGGAAGGAAGTGTTTCTGATCGTAAAAGCCGAACGGATACCCGAGCAGGGTGGCGCCCGACGTCGGGCGGATCTTGATGTCGGCGCGCGTATGGGCCTCGGTGAACACGAGCGGGACGATGCCGGCGTATGTGCGGGTCGGAAGCGGTACGAGGACGATGTCGGCGGCCGGGTGGTTCTCGCTCGCGACCCAGATCGGCTCGCCGCGTGCGTCATACAGTGGCAGCTCGATCGGCCGGACTCTCGTGAGGTCAGACGGGTCCTGGTGCATCACGAACCAGATCCGATCGCCCATCCGCGCCTGAGTTGACAGCGGTGCGTGCCCTGTCACAACGTGGTAGTTGGTGACGAGGAACACGGTATCGGCTTTCCCGTCAGCGGTCGTGCTCGCGAAAAAAAACCCGGTCCCCTGAGACACATGCCGGCTGCCGCTCATCAGCACGATCGGCGTCGTCATCAACGATGCAGGATCGATCTCGATCTGCCGACCCATCACCGGTGCGACGAGCCAGGCTGCGATCACACAGCGGGCGCTCCCCCCGAGAGTTCCCCGGCTCATGTACGAAAGGATAGCAGCCGGCTCGCCCGTTCGACTCGGCTTGGTTCGCACGGCAGCGCCGTTCGACCCCCGCTTTGGCTCGCTCACCGACAGGCGGTAGTTCGAAAGGCGGGAACTCGGATATCGTAATGAAGACGTACCCGGCGCCTCTCTCGCCGATCCCGCTCCCTTTATTCACGCGGAAACTTCAATGATGGCTGTGTCCGAATTCGTGCACTCATATCTGTCGGATGTCGTCTGGCGCCTGCGTTACACGGCGTTGATGTTGCTCGTGGTCGGCGGTGCCGCTTGCGGTGGCGGCAGTGCCGAGAATGCCGCCGGCGGTGGACCAGGCGGCGGTCGCGGCGCCATGCCGCCGATGCCAGTCGAGATGGTCACGCTCGAACCCAAGCCCGTCGAACAAGTAGGCGACTTCGTCGGCACGGTCAAATCGCGGCGCTCGACCACGATTCAGCCCCAGGCCGAGGGGTTTCTGACTCGCATTCGCGTGAAGTCAGGCGATCGCGTCAAGCCCGGTACGGGGATGTTCGACATCGACGCGACGATGGAACAGGCGGGGGTCGCGTCGCTCGAGTCCGTTCGCGCCGCCCGGGAGGCAGACGCGGAGTACGCGCGGCAGCAGGCCGCGCGAGCTAAGAACCTTCTTGGCGTGGGTGCGATGAGCCAGCAGGAATACGAGCAAGCCGTGACGCTGCAGAAGACCGCCGAAGCGCAGCTTAAGGCCGTCGAGGATCAAATCCGTCAGATGCAGGCCGAGCTGGCGTTCTTTCGCGTGACGGCGCCGACGGCCGGTATCGTCGGCGACATCCCGGTGCGCGTCGGTGAACGGGTCACCAAGGCGACCGTCCTGACGACGGTCGACGACAACACGGGCCTCGAGGTCTACATCAGCGTCCCGGTGCAGCAGGCGCCGAATCTCAAAGTCGGCCTGCCGGTCCGGATCGTGACCGATGCCGGCGTGACGATCGCTACCGAGCGGATCAGCTTTGTCGCGCCGTCGGTAGAGGAAGACACGCAGACCGTTCTCGCCAAGGCCACCGTCACCCGCGCCGGGCAGTTCCGCAACGACCAGTTTGTCCGGGCGCAGATCGTCTTTGCGGCGACACCCGGGCTGACGATGCCGGTCGTCTCCGTCGTGCGCATTGGCGGTCAGTACTTCGCGTTCGTCGCCGAGCCGGGCGAGGGCGGCGGTCTCGTCGCCAAGCAGCGGCAGGTCAGGCTCGGGCCGGTGATCGGGAACGAGTACATCGTGCTGAACGGCCTGAAAGCCGGCGACAAGCTGATTACGGGCGGGATCCAGAAGATCGGCGACGGCGCGCCGGTGCAGCCGGCGCCGCCGGGCGCGCCGCCCGGCGACGGCCGCGGCGGGCCTGGGGCCGGACGGGGAGGGGACTGACGTGTCTCAACTGTTCATCACGCGTCCCATTCTCGCGACTGTCTGCTCGCTCCTGATCATGCTGGGAGGCATGATTGCCATCCCGACGCTGCCGATCGCACGGTTTCCCGAGCTGACGCCGCCCGGCGTGAGTGTCTCGGCGTTCTACACCGGCGCCAACGCGCAGGCAGTCGAAAGCGCGGTGACCACGCCGCTCGAGCAGGTGATCAACGGCGTCGAGGGCATGCTCTACATGACCTCGTCCAGCACGAACACCGGCTTCAGCAGCATCAACGTCACGTTCGAAGTCGGGCGCGACGCGGATCTGGCCGCCGTCGACGTGCAGAACCGCATTAACCAGGCGCTCGGGCGCATGCCGGCCGACGTGCGCACGAACGGGATCTCGGTCACGAAAAGCACGACGGGGTTTCTCGGCGCCATCGGGTTCTATTCGCCCGACAACCGCTACGACGAGCTGTTCATCTCGAACTATCTCGATCTGTACGTCCGCGACGCGTTTCGCCGCGTGCCGGGTGTCGGCAATGTCATCATCTTCGGCGAGCGCAAGTTCGCGATGCGGCTCTGGCTCGATCCGAACAAGCTGGCGGGCCGCGGCCTGACCGCGACCGACGTCGTCGCCGCGCTCCGCGAGCAGAACGTGCAAGTGGCGGCGGGCAGCGTGGGCGCGGAGCCGGCCGCGGCCGATCAGCAGTATCAGATGAGCGTGCGCGCGGAAGGCCGGCTGGTCGAGGTCGCGCAGTTCGAGAACGTCATCGTGAAAGCCGGCAGGGAGGGCGCGCTCGTCCGCGTGCGCGACGTCGGGCGCGTGGAGCTCGGCGCCGAGAGCTACTCGTCACGGCTGCGGTTTGCCGGCGTGCAGGCGTCCGGGATCGGCATCACCCTGTTGCCGACCGCCAACGCGCTCGACACGTTCAGTGGGGTTCAGGAGGAGCTGGCCCGGCTCGAGAAAAGCTTCCCGGCCGGGCTCCAGGCCCGCATCGCCTTCGACAACGTCGTGGTCGTCCGCGAGTCGATCATCGAAGTCCTGAAAACGCTGGGTGAAGCGATCGTGCTCGTCGTCCTGGTGCTGTTCCTGTTCCTGCAGAACTGGCGCAGCACGCTGATCCCGGCCGTGACGATCCCCGTGTCGCTCATCGGCACGTTCGCGTTCATGAAGCTGCTCGGCTTCTCGATCAACACGCTGACGCTGTTCGGTCTCGTCCTCGCCACCGGCACGGTCGTCGACGACGCGATTGTCGTGATCGAGAACATCGAGCGACACATGCGGGAGTACGGCAAGAACGCCCTGCAGGCGTCGATCGACGCGATGCGCGAGGTCTTCTCGGCGGTCATCGTCATCGGCATCGTCCTGGTCGCGGTGTTCGTCCCCGTCGCGTTCTTCCCGGGCATCACGGGCCGCATGTATCAGCAGTTCTCGATCACGATCGCCTGCGCCGTCGTGCTATCGGTGTTCAATGCGGTGACGTTCACGCCGGCGCTGTCAGCGTTGTTGCTCAATCGCGAGAAGAAAACGCCGGGGCGGTTCTTCCGTGGCGTGAACTGGATCATCGACGGCAGCACCAGGCTGTACGTCCACGCGATCCGGCGTCTGCTCCGGTGGGAATGGGCGATGCTCGCCGCGTTTGCGGTCGCGATGTGGGCGACGTGGACGATCTATCGCGCCGTGCCGCCGTCGTTCGTGCCGAACGAGGACGAGGGCTACTTCATCACGATTCTGCAGGCGCCGGCGGGCGCGTCGATCGAGTACACCACCAACCTGGCGAAGCAGGCCGAGAAAGTCATCATGGCGCAGCCTGAAGTGCTCGCCGTCTTCTCGGTGGCGGGTTTCAGCTTCAGCGGGTCCGCGCCCAACCAGGGCCTGATGTTCACCCGGCTCAAGCCGTTCGAAGAGCGTCGCGACCCAAGCCAGTCGCTGACCGCGATCCTCGGCCGCATCGGTGGACAGCTGTTCGGCGGCATCTCGGGCGGGCTCGTCATTCCCGTCGCGCCGCCGTCGCTCCAGGGCGTGTCGGCGTTTGGCGGCTTCCAGTTCGAGCTGCTCGACGGGTCCGGCGGACCCATCGAAAACCTCGCCACGACCACAGGGCAGCTCATCGGCAAAGGCATGCAGTCGGGACAGGTGACGGGACTCTTCAGCAGCTTCACGGCCAACGATCCGCAGCTGGTCGTGGACATCGATCGCGATCGCGCGAGAAGCCTGGGGCTGCCGATCGGCGCGGTGACCGACACGCTGCAGGTGCTGCTGGGCTCGCAGTACGTGAACGACTTCGACTTCAACAACCGCGCGTATCGCGTGTACGTGCAGGCCGACCAGGCGTTCCGGGGACAGCCGGCGAACCTGAAGCAGTTCTACGCCCGCGCGAACGACGGACAGATGGTGCCGCTCGACGCGGTCGTACGGCTGAGCGAGACGACGGCGCCGGCCGTCATCAGCCACTTCAACATGCAGCGGTCCGCGGAGATCACGGGTACGCCGGCGCCGGGGCTGAGCTCCGGCGAGGCGATCCAGGCCATGGAGCGGCTCGCCGCCGACCTGCCGCCCGGGTTCCAGTACTCCTGGGCCGGCCTGTCGCTCGAGGAGATTCGCGCGGGCTCGCAGGCGATGTACATCTTCCTGCTGAGCGTCGTGATCGTCTACCTCGTGCTCGCGGCGCAGTACGAGAGCTGGGTCCTGCCGCTCATCATTCTTCTCGGCGTGCCGCTCGCGGTGTTCGGCGCGCTGGGAGCACAGTTCCTGCGCGGCTTCGCGAATGACGTCTTCTGTCAGGTCGGTCTCGTGATGCTGATCGGTCTGGCGGCGAAGAACTCGATCTTGATCGTCGAGTTCGCGGAGCACTTACGGGTGCAGGGACACTCGATTGTGGACGCCGCGGTCGAAGCGGCGCGCATCAGACTGCGGCCGATTCTGATGACGTCGCTGACGTTCATTCTGGGGGTGCTGCCGCTGGCGCTCGCCTCGGGCGCGGGGTCGGCGGCGCGTCAGTCGGTCGGCACGACCGTCGCCGGCGGGATGATCACCTCGACGTTCCTGTCGATCATCTTCATTCCGGTGCTGTACGTGGCCATTCGGACGATTTTTCCGGGCCGCGCCAAGCGCTACGGCACTGAACCCCACACGCTGTCCCCCCAGACGGGAGGCGCGCATGCCTAACGCCTTCTCGACCGCGTTTCGACGGGCGGCGGCGACGTGCGGGGTTGCTCTGTCCGTCGCCACGGCCGCCTTCGCGCAGGGGCCACCACCCAAGGTCGAGTTCGACGAAGCCATCCGCCGCGCGCTCGATCAGAACCCCACGGTGGCCGAGGCGACGACGAACATCATGCGGGCCGAGGCGCTGCTCCAGCAGGCCCGGGCGTTCACGCTGCCGCTCGTCTCGGTCGGCGTCACGAACGCGACGCTCGACAACGCCCGCGGGTTCGAGGGGAGTGTCACCCAGCCCCGGAACCAGTTCTCGTTCGCCGCCAGCGCGAGCGTGCCGATTCTGTCACTGGCCCGATGGGCCACGATCGACCAGTCCCGGGATCAGATCGAAGTCGCCACCCGATCAACCACCGACGTGCGGCAGAGCATCGCCGTGGCGGCGGCAAGCGCGTATCTCAGCGTCATCGCCGCCCGTCGTCAGGTCGAGGTGGACGAGCGCGCCCTCGAGACCGCGCGGGCGCACCTCGACTACGCGCAGAAGCGCTTCGAGGGCGGGGCGGGGAGCCGCCTCAACCAGCTCAGAGCGGCGCAGGAAGCGGCGTCGGACCAGTCGCGTCTCGAAGCCACACGCCTGGCGCTCCGGACCGCGCAGGAAGCGCTCGGCGTCGTGCTCGCCGCGAGCGGCCCGGTGGATGCCGGCAGCGAGCCCGTGTTCGACACGACCGCACCTGGCAGCGAGGCCGAATGGATTGCGGCCAGAACCGACCTGCAGTTTCAGACCGCCGTGCAGCGCGCCGCCGAACGCGTGGTGCGCGACAGCTGGAAGGACAACGTGCCGACGGCGGCCGTGTCCTTCGACCCGCTGTATCTCACGCCGTCTGGGATCTTCCAGCCGTCGCGAACCTGGCGTCTCTCGATCTCGATGACGCATGCGCTCTTCGAGGGCGGGCAGCGGCGCGCCAACGCCCGGTTGCGTGAAGTGAACCGCGACCAGGCGAGCCTGGCGTTCACGGGGCTTCAGATTCAGGCGCGATCCGAAGTGCGGCTGGCCCAGGAAGCCGTTCAGGCGCTGGACCGGGCGCTCGCGGGCGCCCGGCAGGCGGCTGAGCACGCGATGGAAGTCGTGAAGATCACTACGGCGGCCTTCGAGGTGGGCGCGACGACGAATCTCGAAGTCATCGATGCGCAGCGATCCGCTCGCGACGCCGAGACACGAAGTGCGCAGGCCGAGGACGCCGTGCGCCGCGCGAAGCTGGATCTGCTCGTCGCGCTCGGACGGTTCCCCAAGTAGCGCGGACTGGGCTCTAAGTCCGCGGGCGGATTGAACTCTAAATCCCGCTGCTATTCCATTCTCAACGCGCTGACCGGATCGAGTTTCGACGCGCGTTGCGCTGGTAAGAGCGCGGCGGCAATGGCCGCCGATCCCAGCAACAGCACGGCCGCGGCGACGGTCACGACGTCGTCGGGCGGCAGACCGTACAGCAGCGCCCGTGCGCTCCTCGAGCTGAGGAGCGCAATTCCCACGCCCAGCCCGAGCCCGACGACGAGGAGCGGAATGGCCTCGCGAAGGATGAGACCAAGAATCGCGCTGCGGCGCGCGCCGAGCGCCAGACGAATGCCGATCTCGTTCGTTCGCTGCACGACCCCGTAGGCGATGACGCCATAGACGCCGACGGTCGCGAGCACCGCGCCCAGAATCGCGAAGAACCCGCAGAGCCAGGCGAGCAGCCGATCCTGCCGCAGCGAGTAGTGGAGCTGCTCCTGAAAGTCGTGGTAGTGGAACGACAGGTTCGGATGCGCGGCCTCGACGGTCTTACTGACGAGCGGCATCAGCCCGCCGAGCGTCGTCCGCGATCGAATGAGGACGGACATGAACGTTCCAGGCGGCGGCGCCATCGGACGGGCGCGATGACCGCCGTCTACCGGATGATCCAGGACGGCTGGAGTGCCGATCAGGCCTACGCGGAAATGAAGCAGTTCAGATTCGAGGGGTTTCCTGGACATCCCGAGCTGAAGAAGTTCGTGTACGACACGTATGCCCAGCTGCAGACGCGCGGCTCCGCCGGCAGACACTGATTTCGCGCTGGAAGGGAAGTGAAGTGCACTTACAACTTGGAACTCAGAACTTAGAACTCAGAACTTCGACCTTAGAACTCAGAACCTCGAACTTGGAGCTTGATTGCGCACCTCCGAGCTCAGGCTGTCGGGGAGGGCCGGGTTCAAGTTCTTCGTTCTCAGTTCTAAGTTCTAAGTTTTGGTGTCCTTCTCGAGCCTCAGGCCGCGCCTTTTTCTGTCTTTTTCTGCGCTGCTCTGCGTCGAGCCCAATACTTCCGCATACCGGCGCTCATCCTGCGACGAGCCGCCGCCGACATGGTGCGGCGCCGTCTGCCACCTGCGCCACGCGTCGAACCCCGACCTGCTCCTCTCAGCTCCGGGAATGCGGTCAAAATACTGGCCCGCTCCTCCTCGATCGATCGCAGGCGCGCCTCCGCTCCGAGCCGGGCCCACTGCATTCGAGCTGAATCCGCCTTTGGCATCGCCATCTCCTCCGCGCCTATAGTCATATATTGGCAGTTATTGTCCCGTCAAAGACTGTCACGAGCCTTCATGAAACATGAAGGAGTGAAGGGGTGAAGTTCATGAAGTAGAGCGATCCTGAAATCTGGATCCGGATCGATCTGAAAGACAAGCGGGCATGTCTTCACGTTCTTCATCCCTTCACTTCCTTCATGTATCCCTTGACACCAAGCTGGCTAGGGGAGTAGCGTCGATTCTCATAGCTGGCTAGGGGACCCGTCATGCCCAAACACACCAACGACCGTCTCCAGGGCACCCTCGACCTCGTCGTTCTGAAAACGCTGCAGTCCCGCGGGCCGATGCACGGCTACGCCATGACCCAGCACATCTCCCGAATCTCTGGGAGCGTGTTGCGCGTGGAGGAAGGGTCGCTGTACCCGGCGCTGCATCGGATGATGCAGGCCGGGTGGTTGAAAGCCGAATGGGGACAGTCCGAGCACGGGCGGCGCGCGCGGTACTACAACGTCACCGCGGCGGGCCGGAAGCAACTGGCCGAGGAAGAGAAGAACTGGGCCGCGCTCACGTCCGCGATCGCCCAGGTCATGAAGTTGGCCTGACGCGTCCGCCAGCAGGATCACAAGGAGACAACGCCATGACCTCATACCGACGTCGCTTGTCATACCTGACCGCCTGTCTGATCGCGGTAAGCGCCGCGCCGGCGCAGATGCAGATTCCTCCGGCCGGCCCGCGCGCGCCCGAGCCGGTCGTGACCGGAGCGCCCTATACGGCCGACTCCGTCGTCACGGTGAAACTGACGGCGTTCGGCGATCCGGTCACGCAGCGGGTCGTCGCGCGCGTCTATCGGGACAGCGCGGGCCGCGTCCGCCGCGAGCAGACCGTCATGGGACAGGAGACACCCAGGTCATCCGAGCCGGCTGACCTCGTGGTCACGATCGTCGACCCCGTGGCCGGTATCATCTACTCGCTCAACCCCGCGACGCGCACCGCGCATCGGCTGGTGATCCCCGTGACCGGTCAGAAGACCGTCAGCACGCTTCCCGCGGGCACCGATGGGCGGCCCGTCGAAATCTCGGACGAGCGCTGGGAGTCACGCGATCTCCGTGTCGTCGTGCTTGCCAGTCATCGCGACTCCCGCACCGGGGAGTTCGAGCATCGCCTGACCAACATCAGCCGCGTGGAGCCGTCCGCGCAGTTGTTCACGCTTCCTGCGAACTACACGATTGTGGACGCGATCGTTCCCGCGAGCCGGTAGTCACCGTTTCCGAGACCTGCAGAGGGCGTCATGGCCTGGCTGAATCGGCTCTCGAATCTGATCGGCCGTCGCGATCTGAATCCGGAGATCGACGAAGAGCTGCAGTTCCACGTGGACGCCCGTATCCGTGACAACGTCGTGGCGGGCATGAGCGAGGAAGAGGCCCGCCGAGACGCCCTCCAGCGCTTCGGGAGCCGGGCCGGCCTCCGCGAACAGACCCGCGACGCCAACGTCGTCGTCACGCTCGAGACGATGACGCAGGATCTGGCGTTTGCGGCGCGGAGCCTGCGGAAGCGCCCCGCGTTCACGGCGGTCGCGCTGCTCACGCTCGCAGTGGGCATCGGCGCCAACGCGTCGATCTTCACGATCGTCCAGGGCGTGCTGCTCCGGCCGCTCGCGTTCGCGGAATCGGATCGCGTGCACGTTGTCGCGTACGGGTCCACGACCGGACCGTACTGGCTCTTTCCGGGCATGGCCGACACGCACTACCTGGGATTTCGAAAGGCCGATCGCCTCTTCGAGTCGCTGGCGAGCTTTGCGCACGCGCCGAGGACGCTGACGGGTGCCGGCGACGCGATTCGCGTCTTCGGCGCGCAGGTGACGACCGACTTCTTCAGGGTCCTGCGCGTCAATCCGATCGCCGGCCGGTCGTTCGCGGACGACGACGATCAGCCGGGACGCGATCGGATTGCGTTGGTCGGCCACGAGTTGTGGCGCACGCGGTTCGGCTCCAGTCTCGACCTCGTGAACAAGTCCATCACGCTCGACGGTGTCCCGCACACCGTGGTCGGGATTCTGCCGGCGGGCTTTGCGTACCCTCCAGACGCGCAAGTCTGGACGCCGATCGAGATCCGGTCGCTGCCCAATCTGACCCTGACGCGGCCGGTCATTGGCCGGCTTCGTCCGGAAATCCGCCAGACGCAGGCGCAAGCCGAGCTCGACACGTTCGTCAGGCGCCTGCAGGTCGGCGACGAGGAGAGACGCACCTGGAAGGCGCAGGTGATCCCGCTCAAATACGCAGTGGCCGCCGACGCGCGGCAATCGCTGCTGATCTTTGCCGGCGCGGTCACGCTCGTGTTGCTCATCGCCTGCGCGAATGTCTCCAATCTATTCCTGATGCGCGCGCTCTCGCGCCAGCAGGAAATCGCCACGCGGATGGCGCTCGGCGCCAGTCGCGCGCGTGTGGTGAGACAACTGCTGACGGAGAGCACGCTGCTGGCGCTCGCCGGAGGAGTGGCTGGCGCCTTCGTGGCGGTGCTCGCGTTGCCGGCGATGCTCGCGATGGTCCCCGCCGGCGCCTTGCCGCGCGCGACCGAGATCCACATGGACGTCTGGAGTCTCGTCTTCACGGTCGGACTGTCGTTGGTGATTGGCCTCGTCGTGGGACTGGCGCCGGCGCTCCAGGCCACGCGCGGCGAGCTCTCGGGCGCGATGAAGCATCGTTGGGAAGTCGGCACCGTCAGGGTCCGGCGCCTTCGTCACACGCTCGTCGTCGCCGAAGTCGCGCTGGCCATGGTGCTCGTGACGGGCGCCGGCCTCCTGGTGAGAAGCCTCGTCAATCTGTGGGCCGTGAACCCGGGCTTTCGGCCCGAGCAGGTGGTGACGATGACGGTCAACCTGCCGGAGGCACGGTATCCGTCGGCCGCCGATCTTCACGGGTTCCACGATCGCCTGCTTGCGTCGCTCGCCATGCTGCCGGACGTCACCGATGTGGGCTCGATCAACTGGCAGCCCTTCGGCAACCTGTTGATGCAGGGAGATATTCAGTTCGAGGGCGTCCAGCAGCTGCCGAAAGACTACAACGTGACGAAAGCCAGTATCAGTCCGGACTACTTCCAGACGATGGGCATCCGCCTCGCCGCCGGTCGGGACTTCGACGCCCGCGACGACACGAATGCGCCAGGCGTAGCGATCGTGAGCGAATCCGTCGCCCGGCTGGCGTGGCCAAATGAGGTCGCGCTCGGCAAGCGTCTCTCGCTTGAGACCGATCCTGGACCGAACGACTGGCTCACGGTCGTGGCGGTCGTCGACGACATCCGTCAGAACAGCCTGAAACAGCCGGTCGTGCCGACCGTCTACCGGCCGTACCGGCAAACGTCGCGCCCGTTCTTCATCAACCACGCGAGCTTCGTCGTCCGCACGGCCGGCGATCCACCGAGCGTGGTTCCAGCGCTTCGAGGGGCGCTGCAGGGGGTCGACAACGATCAGGCCCCGCAATCGACGATGCTGCTGCAAGATGCAATCGCCGGCAGCATCGCGGAACCGAGGTTCTACACGCGACTGCTTGCGATCCTCTCCACCCTTGCCCTGTTCCTGGCCGCGATTGGCATCTACGGCGTGCTCGCGTCAGCCGTCACCGAGCGCCGTCGTGAGATCGGCATTCGCGTCGCGCTAGGCGCCGACCAGTCCACCGTCGTGCGAATGGTGCTCGGCCATTCCATGCGGCTTGCCGTGGCGGGGCTCGCGATTGGCGGGGCGGGCGCGGTTGCGCTGACCGGACTCCTGAAGACGCTCCTGTTCGAGGTGACGCCGACCGACGCGGCCACGTTCCTCGGCTCGGCCGCCGTCCTGCTCGGCGTCGCCCTGCTCGCCGGGCTGTTGCCGGCCCGGCGTGCGACCACGGTCGATCCGCTGGTGGTGCTGCGAAGTCTGTGAAAAAGACCTCGGAGGTCATGTCAGTGCGATGGTCCGAATCGCTGCGTGAAGCCAACGGTGAACCCGTTCGGACCCGGCGACCCCTGGCCATGCGTGCTTCGCAGGAGCCCAAACCGCAGGAGTCGATCGCCTGCTTCGCGGCGTACGAGGCCGCGCCGCAGGCTCTGCGCTTCCGCGGTCGTGGCGACCGTGCTGCACAGGACGAGGAGGACGACATTCAGGCGCACGGCTGGCTTCCATCGATGCAATGCGTTGGGGAGAGCAACGCGGGCTCACCCAGTGGTAGCCTTGCCTGGCATGGCTCCCCCGGCTGATCGCATCGAACCTGTGACGTTCGGCAGCCCGCGCTTCGAGAGCGTCGAGGCCGGCGGTCTGCTCGTGACGCACGCGATCTTTCCGGTCGGCTCCCGGCTGTGTCCCCACGTGCACGAGCGCACCTGTGTCGCCACGACGCTTTCCGGCAGCTTCGATTCCGGCATGCGCGGCAGATCGCACTGGTCGACGCCGGGGATGGTGCTGACTGAACCGGCCGGCGAGCGCCACTCGAACGCCTTCGGCACCGCCGGCGCCCAGGTGCTCGTCGTGCAGCCTGACGGACGCCGGCTCGAACTCCTTCGGCCGTTCACCGGGTTCCTCGACTCCATCAATCACTTCGCCGACGGTCACATCATGCTGCTGGCCCGCCGCCTCAGCATCGAGATTGCCCGACCCGACGACGTCACACCGCTCGCGATCGAAGCGCTCGGTCTGGAGCTGCTCGCGACGGCGGCTCGGGGATTCGTCGCCAGACGCGCTGAAGGCGTCCCGCCGCGCTGGCTCGTCCGCGTTCGGGATCGGCTGCAGGACGCGTTTGCCGTGCCGGTCACGCTTTCCGATCTGGCCGGCGACGCCGGCGTTCACCCCGGGCATCTGACCCGCATGTTCCGGCGCTACTACGGCCGATCGATTGGCGCGTACCGCCGGGAAGTGCGGCTGGACTGGACGGCGATGCAGCTCGCGCTGGGCGCCGATTCGCTCGCGACGATCGCCGCCGCAGCGGGATTCGCCGACCAGAGCCACTTCGCGCGCGCGTTCAAACAGCGGTATGGCTGCCCGCCCGGCGAGTATCGGAGTTCAGGCCGCTAGGGCCGTTCTCACTTTCCTCTAGCGGCCCGCCGGGCAGAATTCAGCCCAACTGTCCGCGATTCGAGCGGTTTGGCACTTCGCGGAAGTGAGAACGGCCCTAGGGCTTGACCTGGATGTTGCCGTGGATGACCGGCTGTGTGCCGACATCGCCGTCCACCCAGAGCTTGACGGCGCAATATTCGGCCGACGTGATGATGCCGCGATCGCCTTCGAACCCGACGAACGTGCTGCGATCCGCCGGTGCGCCTGCGCCTTCGCCGTAATCGACCACCCGGAACCAGATGTCGCGTCCGACCTGCGTGCGCGGAGTCGTATAGGACGGATGTTCGGAGAGGTTCCCGGTAATGACGCCGCCAATCCACGCGCGATGGTTGATCGAGTCCACGGCAAAACACGTGACGCGGCCGTAGAACTCGACCGGGAGACCCTGGAACAGAAGCGAGTAGTGCAATTGACCGACGGCACCGCCGTTGCCGGTCTCGACGGCGTTGAATGCGAACGTTCCCTCGAACATGTTGCTCACGAGCAGCTGGCCGCCGCCCGAAGCCTTCGGGCCCGGCCCGTTTGCTGCCAGCGACTGGGCTGACCCAGCGGCGTCGATGTCGATGCGGCCCGGCTGTACCGGGCCCTGGCAGGCCAGCGCGGCCAGGCCTGCCATCACTGCGAGAAAATACCTGGAGTGCATGCGTGTCTCCTCCACCAGGGGCAGGGTATGCGCGCGGGGCGAAGGAATCTTGAACGGCCGGCGCGCGCTTGAACGTGCCGCGCGCGACAAGGCGAAGGCGAAAGGTATGATCGAGTTCCAGTGACGGATCGGCCTATCGACGACGGCACCAAGCGGCCAATGCGCGCGCTCTACCGGTGGCTGAAAGGCACCGCGTCGGAGCCTGATCGCGTGGAGGCCCGCACCGTCGTTTCCAGCGGCGAGGCGGTTCCCGCGCGTCTCGGACATTACGCGATCACGCGGAAGCTCGGGCACGGCGGCATGGGGGTCGTGTATGCCGCGCGCGACGAGCGGCTCGAGCGGACCGTCGCGCTGAAGACCCTGTCAGTCGCGAAGGACGAGACGGCGCGCAAACGCTTCTGGCGCGAAGCGCGGGCCGCCGCAAGCGTCAATCATCCCAATATCTGCCAGATCTATGAGATTGGAGAGGACGCCGGCGAGCTCTTCATCGCGATGGAGCTGCTCGAAGGCCGGCCGCTCTCGGACCACTTGCGGCAGGGCGCCATCAACGCGTCCGAGACGGTTTCGATCGGCCTCGGCATGCTGGCGGCCCTTTCCGCCCTCCACTCCCGCGGTATCGTTCACCGCGATCTCAAGCCGTCGAACGTGTTTCTGACGCCGCATGGCGTCAAGCTGCTCGACTTTGGTCTCGCGCGCCCGATGCCGGAACTGGACATCACTGTTGCCGCCGACCTCACGCGAGCCGGCGCCGTCATGGGGACGCCGAGGTACATGGCGCCGGAGCAGGTGGTGGGCGAGCCGGTCAGCGTTCGCACGGACCTCTTCGCGGCCGGCGCGATTCTCTTCGAAATGCTCGCGGGCCGGCCGGCGTTTGCCGGCCGCACGGTCGTCGAGATCCTGCACAGCACCGTGTACGAACAGCCGCCGGCGCTGACCGGACCGCCGGCGGTCACCGCCGTGGATCGATTGATTCGCCGAGCGCTGGCAAAGAAGCCCGAGGAACGGCCGGTTTCGGCCGACGAGATGGCGGGGGAGTTGCGCGCGATCCACACCGGGGATTCCGACGAGACGGCGGCGCTCACTCACGCGCTCACGCGGCTGGTGGTGTTGCCGTTCCGCATTCTCCGACCCGATCCCGAAACGGACTTCCTGGCGTTCAGCCTGCCGGATGCGATCACGACCTCGCTGTCGGGCATCAGCTCGCTGGTGGTTCGGTCGAGTGCGACGGCCGCGCGCTTCGCCGGCGAGGCACCGGACTTCAAGCAACTGGCCGCCGAAGCCGGCGTCGACCGCGTCGTCACCGGCACCTTGCTTCGCTCGGGCGATCAATTGCGCGCCGTGGCGCAGCTCGTCGAGGCGCCTACGGGGACGCTCATCGCGTCTCACACGGTCCAGTCACCGCTCGGCGACCTGTTCGGGCTGCAGGATGACATCGCACGGCGCGTCGTGGAGGCGCTATCGCTGCCGCTCTCCGGCGGTCCGGCGTCGCCGTCGCCGGACGCGCCGAACAATGCGACCGCGTACGAGTTGTACCTTCGTGCGAACGAGATCAGCCGGAGGTATGACGGGCTCGAGCGCGCGCGTGATCTGTATCAGCGCTGCGTCGACATGGATCCCAGTTTCGCGCCCGCCTGGGCGCGTCTCGGCCGGTGTCACCGTGTGATCGGCAAGTTCATCGACGGAGCGCCCGAGAGCTACACCCGCGCTGAGGACGCCTTCAAACGGGCGCTCGAGCTCAATCCCCGGCTGACGGTGGCGCACAAGCTCTATGCGAATCTCGAAGCCGATATCGGTCAGGGTTCGCGCGCGGTCGTGCGCCTCATCCGCGAAGCGACGCGGCACGGCAACGATCCCGAGCTCTTTGCGGGCCTGGTTCACGCCTGCCGCTATTGCGGGCTGTTCGACGAGTCCCTGTCGGCCGACGCCGAGGCGCGACGACTGGACCCGAACCTTGACACCAGCGTCCACAATACGCTCTTGATGAACCTCGACCTGGATCGGCTTGCTTCTATTCAGGCCGACGACCTGGCGGGGACCGGCGACGACTCGATCCTCATCATCGCCCAAGGTTTGTCAGGGCGCCGCGACGAGGCGAAGCGAGCACTCGCCAAAACGGCGCAGGCGCCGCGTATTCCGGCGCTGCAGTCCTGGAACGCCCACCTCGAGGCCTGGCTCGACCGCCGTGTGGCGGACATGCTGACCAGCCTCGTCGCGTTCAGCGCCTTGAAGATCCAGGACGACCCCGAGGCGATTTTTCTGCAAGCGTGGATGCTCTGCGACGTCGGCGAGCACGAACGCGGGCTCGACGAACTGGAGCGCGCGGTCTCGCGGGGATATTTCGTCGCCCCCACGCTCTCGCGCAGCCGTCAGTTCAACGCGCTCCGCGATCAGCCCCGATTTCAGTCGCTCCTCGCGGACGCGGAAGCCGGCCGGCACATGGCGCTTCACGCATTCCGCGAGGCCGGCGGCGACCGGCTGCTCGGCCGCTGACCAAGCCGCTTCGCGGCTTGAACTTCGAACTGAGAACTGCGAACTGAGAACTTCGGACTTCGAACTGAAGATGAAGACCCTTGCCAACGAGCGCGACACGGCCGAAGTGCTCCGTCGGCTCCGGGCCGTGCGGCCGGACAGCGTGCGGCGGTGGGGACGGATGTCGGCGCATCAGATGATCTGCCACCTGAGTGACGCGTTTCGGGTCCTGGTCGATCAGAAGCCGGTGAGTCTCGCGACAGGTTTTCCGCAGCGCACCGTCGTCAAGTGGATCGCGTTATACATGCCCGTGCCGTGGCCCGCCGGCATCCTCACCCGTCCGGAGATCGATCAGGAATTCGGCGGCACCAGGCCGTCGGAGTTCGCCGCGGATGTGGCCGAGCTCGAGGGGCTTGTGGGACGGGTCATCGGACAGATCGGCGCGCTCGATGGGCGAGTGCATCCGATCTTCGGCAGCCTGTCGGAGATGGCGTGGCTCAGGTGGGGCTATCTGCACATGGACCATCATCTCAGGCAGTTCGGGGAGTAGGGCCGCTTTGTCGCAGCCTCCGCGCCGCATCGCTCCGCCGCCACGCACCACGCCGGCTGATTTCTCGCGCGGCCGGCGGCGTCCGCCGCTGCCGCAGGATCTGCTGCGAGAGGCCTCACGCCGGCTCGGCATCATGTCGCTCCTCTCGGCCGCGCTGTGGGTGCTGGGCACCGTGCTCTATCACATCGTCGATCGGGTCATCGGCAAGTCGGATACGCGCTGGCTGACGTTCCAGCCGAGCGACGCGATTTCGGCCGTGAGCGTGCTGGTGTCGCTGGCGCTGTTCGTCTACACGCGCCGCAGCAAGCGCAACCCGCAGTTCATTCTCGATCTCGGCCTGGTCTACATGGTGATCATGTCGCTGGCCGTCGGTCTCATCTGGCACTGGGATCCGGTGGGGCACGGGATGACGGTGATTCCGGTCATCACGTGGGTTGGTGTGATCCTGCTGATGTTCGCGGCGACGCTCCCCAGCACGCCGACGAAGATGCTCATCGCCGGATTGATTTCCGCGTCCGCGAGTCCTGTGGGGATGCTGATCGCGCGCGAACGCGGCATCTGGGACTTCGGTCCCGCGTTCAATGTGGTCGTGATGCACTACCCGGACTACCTGATCGTCGGCGTCTCGGTGGTGATCTCCATCGTGGTCACGCGGCTCGGGCAGCAGGTCGCGAAAGCGCGCGAGATGGGGAGCTACCAGCTCGGCGAGCTGCTGGGCCGGGGAGGCATGGGCGAGGTTTACAAGGCCTCGCACCGGATGCTCGCCCGGCCGGCCGCCATCAAGTTGATTCGTCCGGAAATGGTGGGCGGCGGGACAGGTACGAGCGGGAAGCTGGCCGTGAAGCGATTCCATCGCGAAGTGGAGGCGGCGGCCACGCTGCGATCGCCGCACACGGTCGAGATCTACGACTTCGGCGCGACGGAAGACGCCACGCTGTACTTCGCGATGGAGTTGCTCGACGGGATGGACCTCGAGTCGCTCGTGAGACAGAAGGGACCGCTTCCGGCTTCGCGCGTGATCTATCTCCTCCGTCAGGTCTGCGAGTCGCTCGAGGAGGCGCACGCGCGCGGGTTGGTCCACCGCGACATCAAACCAGCGAACATCCACGTCGGCCGCGTCGGACTCCGCGAGGATTTCGTGAAGGTGCTCGATTTCGGGCTCGTCACGTCGGTCGCGCGCGAGCACGTCGACCAGTCGGTCATGACCGCCACGGGCCAGGTTCACGGCACACCGGCGTACATGGCGCCCGAAATGGCCACGCGCGACACGGTGGACGCCCGCGCGGATCTCTACGCTGTCGGCTGTGTCGCCTATTTCATGCTCACAGGACACCTGATCTTCGAAGGCGGCACGCCCATGCAGATGATCACCCGGCGGGTCACCGAGGATCCGGTGCCGCCGTCTCAGCGGACGGAGCTGCCGATTCCCGCGGCGCTCGAGACGCTCGTGATGGCGTGCATCGCCCGGCGGCCGGAAGACCGGCCGCAGTCGGCCGCGGAGCTGAATCGGGCACTCGCAAGCCTCCCTGTTCCCCCGTGGACCGAAGACGATGCCCGGGAGTGGTGGATCGTGAACCCATCGGGAACGACCTCCAGGCCTTCGCCTGCATCGACCGTGGGTGAGGAACCAACTCAGACCGGGATCAGGCCGAAGGCGTAGGCTCGACTAGCTCGAACCAAAGACGCTTGACGGCACCCAGCCGAGGCGCCCGTCCTCGCACTGGATCCACGCGAATCCATCGAACTCCTTGATTACGTCGACCGGTGTGCCGGCTTGTACCGGCACCTGGGTCGCCTCGTAGGCCTCGACGACGACGGCCGTGCCAGGTTCGGTGGAAGTCAGGATGGTCTCCGGGACCCAGCCCTCCCGACCGTCGTCGGCGCGACACCACAGCCAGCGAGTGAAGCGATCGTCACGGCGCCCGACGATCACACGTGCGCCGGCGTCCACGCTGATGGGATCGGCGTACTGAACGACGTGGGTCTCGCGCACGACTGCACGCATGGCGACCGGCGGAGGAAGAATCGCAGATTACCGGCGAATGAGCCTTGTCGGAGAATAACACGCGGTCGTCGGGATGAATGTGGTAGGTTCGGCGTGCGACGCTCAACCTGGAGGTTCGTGATGCGAAAATCGATATGGATGGCGGGACTCGCCGCGCTTGTCTCGATAGGGGTACTCCACGCCCAGACGGCCGCGGGCAAGGTGGACGTGCAATGGAAATGCGCCGCGCCAAGTCCGGTGCACGCGGTGCCCGTGGGCGACGTGGCCGATCACGCCTACATCGTGCAGCAGGTCAAGTGCACCGCCGCGAAAGGTGAACTCGCCGGCGTGAAGGAGAAGGACGGCACAGGCACGGAATTCGTGGAGGCCACGGGCAACAACGGCAAGGGCCATGGCATTTTCGTCGCCACGCTCGCCAACGGCGACAAGGTCAACTACACCTACACGTTCACCGGCGTGTCGAGTAACAGCAAGCTGCAGACGGGCACCAACAAGTGGGCGGCGACCAGCGGTTCGGGCAAATTCAAGGGCATCACGGCGAGCGGCACGTGCACTGCCAAGGGAGCGGCCGACGGCGGTGCGGTTTTCGACTGCGTGGGGACGTACACGATTCCGAAGTGATCCGCTTCTCCGACGAGCTCGGGCGGATTGTCGCCGCGGGAAGCGTGCGCTGACGGCGGGGGTCCACCGTCGCGGCTCGAGCTGACGCTGGGCGCCGCTACGGTGGACAACCTTCGCCTGTCAGACCCGTGAGCTCGCTGTTGAAAGACCCACCCTGCGTCTGAAGGGCACGCGGTTGGTCGCCGCGCACCTAAAGAGCGTGCGTCCACACGGGGCCGCGCACGGTCGAACAGTTCATCCGTCTTCATCGTACCAGCCCAGTGGCCGACTTCGCGTTCAGCCAGTTGAGCAGGAACGTGAAGCTCTTGCCTCCCCCCACGCGCTCGAGGCCCAGGAAACGCTGCCCGTCAGCGGTCACGCCGTACTGCGGAGTGTAGGGGTCCGGCGCGATATTGGTGGTGAACAGGCGCGCCGGCGGGCTGGCCGTGAACTCGGTGCGAGCATCCACGCGCACACTCATCATCGAGCCGTCCGGACCGAGGTAGAACAGTTCTCGGCCGTCCGCGCGCCATTGCGGCTGCACACCCCCGCCGCTCGAAATCTGCCGCTTCGAGGTGAAGGCCGGAAACGCGGCGGCGTACACCTCCCAGCGCCCCGACTCATCGGCGTGGAACGCCACCCACCGCCCGTCCGGCGAGACGTGCACCTCGTCTTCGATAAACGGCGTGTCCGCGAGCAGGCGCGGCTTGCGATCGCCGCTGAGGGGCATCGCATAGACGGCCTTGCCCAAGGTCCGGAAGATGAGAAATCGGCCATCAGACGTCCACTGATCTACCACCGCGGGTTCGTCAAACGCAACGAGCGGGCCCTCCGTTCCACTGACGAGATCCTTCACGAACACGGCGGCACGACCGGTGCGAAAGGAGGTGAATGCCAGCGCGCGCTCGTCGGGTGACCATGACGGGTCCATGTCATGGGCGGGGTGGGTCGTCAGCCGCGAGAAGACGCCGCTCGCGAGATTCACGTCCCAGAGGTCGCTGTTCACCTGGGCATCGAGCCGCACGACCGTTGCATGACGACCGCGCGGCGACAGCACCAGTTGCTCATACGGCCCCGCCTCGCCCAGCGTGCCCGTGCGCCCGCCGCTGCGGTCGAACCATGTCAGCCTCGACACCGAAACGCCTTCCGGGCGGTAGACGATCGTGCCGTGGTCGGACACGGAGACGTCGCCGGCCCATTCAATCACCTGGACCTCGGCCCCAGAGAACTCCAGCCGTTCGGGATCGAACGGACGCGCGAACGCACCCGTTCCCCGGGAGTAGAACAAGTAGCCCGCCGCGTACACGGCGGAGGCGCCGTCCTCCATGATTTTCCGCGTGCCCGGGGCATCGAGCGACGCGACATACAGGGCGGGGTCATCGACAACGGTCACCAGAAAGTGTCGGCCATCAGGAAGCAACCTGGGAGACGCAAATCGGCTCTGTCCTGGCTTCCACGGGAGCGTCTCGATAGCGCTGGCCGTGCCTCCCGTCTCCGCGACGCGATAAATGCGCCCGTTCTGGAGCGAGAACAGGATCAAGCCGCCCCGCCATGTGCCGCCGGTTTGTCTGCCGAACGACGCAGACTTTGTGTCGGCTATCACTCGTACGGGTCCTCCCGCCAAGAGGACCTGTTTAAGGTGGCCGGCGTAGTGGAAGAATGCGACCGATCGGCTGTCGGGAGACCAGAACGGATGGAAAGCGCCGTCCGTTCCCGTCAGGACGACCAGTGCCGTGGAGGCCATATCTCGCACAACCAGCTGTTGGCGGCCGTCCACGGTGGCTTCGAACACGAACCGCTGCCCATCCGGCGAGATCGCGCCGCGGTTGTGGTTTTCCTGCCGCATCTCGGGCGGCAGGATCAAGTCGAAACGAACCGGCGGTGCCTGCGTCACCACCGGTCGTGACGACAGCAGCAGCGTCGTCGCGGCGAGGGCGGCGGATGCAGCTGCGACGGCCCACGGCGCCCACGCCATGCGCCTCGGGGACACGGCCGCGGGCGGAGCCGCAGCCGCCTCGACGCGTGAGCCTTGTGCCTGGATCCACTGCAGCTGCATCTTCACGTCGTGAGCCGTTTGCCACCGGTCGGTAGGCGCCTTCGCAAGACAGCCCTGGACAACGTGGTCAAGGGCGGGAGGACTGAGTGGTGCGAGCGACGACACCTCGGGCGGTTCCGTCTCGAGAATCTTCGCAATGAGACTCGCCTGTGTCGTGGCCTCGAACGCTCGTCGGCCCGTGGCCATCTCGTGCAGAAGGGCGCCGAGCGCGAAAATGTCGGTGCGCGCGTCGGCTTGCTGGCCCTGCACCTGTTCGGGCGCCATGTACTGCAGCGTGCCGATGATCGTCCCCTGTGCCGTGGCCGTCCGTGGCGCCGTCGCGAGCAGTGACAGCGCCTCCCCGGCAGGGCCCGGGGTGTTCTTCGCGAGGCCGAAATCGAGGAGCTTGGTGCCCGCCGGGGTGAGCATCACGTTTCCCGGCTTCAGGTCCCGATGGACGATGCCCTGCCGGTGTGCCGCCTCGAGCGCGTCCGCGATCTCAATGCCGAACCGGAGTACCTGGCCGAGCGGCAGCGGGCCACGCTCCAGACGTGCAGCCAAGGTCTCGCCCTCGAGCAGTTCGAGCACGAGATACTCGGTGTCGTGGTCGCGGCCGATGTCGTACAGCCCGCAGATGTGCGGGTGATTGAGCGCGGAGATGGCTTTGGCCTCGCGTGCGAAGCGGGCCTGGAAGTCGGGGTCGGTGGCCAGCTCCAGCGCGAGAACCTTCACGGCGACCCTGCGGTCTAGCCGCGTGTCACGCGCCAAATGGACCTCGCCCATGCCCCCGGCACCAATCAGGGAGAGGACCTCGTAGGGGCCAAGACGCGTACCCGCCTGCAGGGCCATGCAGTTGCTGCCGCGCATTATGACGTGCCGGGTAACGGATCGATAGGTCATCCGCAATTCCGCTGCTCACGTTCGCGGTAGCGTGGTGAGGGCACCGCGCGCGACGTATGCCGCCGCCCTCAGCCCACAAGAACATCTTCAGTTGAGTTGTCGATTCCGCTCAGGCCGATGTCGAAATCGCCTCGCTTCGCCGATTGATCGAGCGAATCGAACGTGATTTGCACGAAGCGCGGTGTGCGCCCGAGACCCTGCGCGATGAGCGCTGCGACCTCGACGTCAAATCCCACCACGTGATCGGGCCGCTGCGGATCGGCTTCGACAAACGGTGCTCCGCCTTCCGCATCGCCGCCCCAACGGAATTCCGACGCCGACGGCTGAGCGAACACGGCGCGCCCGACATTTGCGACAGGCGGGAGGAGGAGGACGATGACGAACAGCGCGACGGCTTCCGTCGCGTCCACGCGGCTCGCGCGCCTGGCGGCGCGATATCACCGCGCCGTGACGCGCGCTGATGGAATCATCAACGGCGTCGCGACGAGATGACGGGCATCGGGTTGCGTTACTTGACCAAGGCGCCGCTCTTCACGATGGCCTTGCCGTCCACCTCGAGCGTGCTGCCTGGCAGGAACGTCGTTATGCCGAACGGCGCGGTGTTCGAGCCGCCGGCCCACATGTTGTTGCCCGTTCCGACCGTGACCATCCCTGCTGGCACCCACGTCCGCAGCTTGCTGCCTGCCGGGATCTTCACGTCCGGATTGAGCCCAACGTCGATGAAGCTGAAGTCGTCCTTGCCCGCGCCGGCGGCGTCATAGAGCGCCTTCAGCTTGTCGAGGCCCGACGTCGCCGTCATGCCGGTGAGCTTGCCTTTTGAAAACGTCAGCGTCAGCCCTTGAATGTCCGTGCCCTGGAAGAAGTAGTGGTCGGCGACGACCTTACCCTCGGCGCTTCCCGGGACGGGCGCGATGTACGCCTCGCCGGCCGGCAGATACACAGCCACAGCGGCGCCGCCGCGCTTGATGTCTTCCGGTGAAATGACGCCGTCGCTCTGGAACGCCGGCCGACCAGCGACACTCACGGTGAGATCGGTGCCATTGGGATTCGTGATGTGAACGCTCTTGCCGCCGGACAGGGCCGCGCTCACGGCGGTGGCTGTCGCCTGCAACTGATCGTAGTTCGTATTCACGCCCGACCAGTACATCGTCGTGAGCTCATCTTGCGGAATTCCAAAACGCTTTGAGGCGTCGGCGGTCGGCAGAAGACCATTGCCCAAGTTCACTTGGCGCACGTTGCGCTTCACCAACAGTGCAGCAACTGGCGCGCCCGCTGCGGCGCGTGCGGCCGATCGCGCGGGGGGCATGTCGGCGAGCAGGTCATCCTTCTCGTTGTAGTCGAGTGTGATGAAGGCGTTGGCCATCTCGACGATTTTCAGATCCAGCACGGGCTTCTGGCTGTCGAACTTCTCGGGAACGTCCATCGCCATCCGTCTGGTGAGTTCATCGCTGCCGACGCCGGTGAGCGGAAACGCGCCCGCCTTACGCACCTCAACGGCCAGGTCCTCGAGCAGTTGCCAGTCCTTCAGGCCTCCCGAGATACTGACAATGTCGCCTTCCTTGATGGCCGCGCTCTTCACGAGCTTTGCGGCAAGTGCCTTGGTGTCAACAGGCGGCGCGGCAGGCTTGGCCGCGGCGGTTGGCGCGGGGGGCGGAGGTGCGGGTTGGGCACAGCCAACTGACAGGGCAACGGCGCCGCATACCAAGATCGAGCCAGCGTATGGGAGTTTCATGACAGTCTCCAGGCTTGGCCGTGTTGCGGACGCGAAGGCGTCCCCAGGGCACACGGCGCGCTAGCGTAACACCAACTTGCCGTTGCCACGTGCGACAGCTTGTCGCCGGCCCGCATCACCCTGAAGAAGTTCTGGCAGCCTCGCCTACTTGTCCGAACAGCCAAACGCGCGTACGAGGTTGGTCGATCCCAGTTGCAGGACTCAGTGAAGTGGCCTTCTTCCGCTTCGAAGGACAAGCCAACGCGGACGTGGTGGAGATCCAGGCGTCGATTCGACGAGGCATGATCGGATTCCCGTTGACGCGACTAGTGAAGATCTCGACACCGTACATGAAGTCGGGTGTCCTGCACGACGACTTCACTCGCGGTTTCGGCCACGAATGCAGGCGAGCAAAGGTTGGTGGAGGCGGCGGGAGTCGAACCCGCGTCCGAGAGGCCTGTCGCCGCAGGAATCTACATGCATAGCCGTCCTTGTTATTTCGCGCCCGGCCTCAAAGAACGGCGAATGGGCCGGACGCTAGTCCGTAGAGTCTCGCCCCGGCGCGCCGGACGCGCGTCAGGGCCAGCCTGCTAAATGGCGTTCGTCCCCGGCCCGCAGGCTGACCGGGGCGAACGTCGCGGACCTAGTTAGGCCGCGAGCGCAAGCTGCGTGTTCGCAGTTACGTTGTTTTTCCACCGGATTAACGAGCAGGTGGCGCTCGGCATGCATCCCGCAGTCCCTTGCCCCCGTCGAAGCCGTGTCGCCCCCACGAGGTGAACCGCGACCTTCCATTGTGACAGCCGGTCGCCGCGTGCGCAAATCCGGTCGGGTCGTTCCCAAGCAGGGCTAGAAGTCGCGATTGTGCGCATCTTGAAGGCAGTCGTGACCGGCGCTATCGCAGCCGTGGCCGCCGCCGTCGTCTCGCTGATCGTCGAGTTCGCGCTCACAGCGCAAGTCACCAGCTCCGGCGGCCTGGGTGCCGTGTCGGCCGACGCGTACTACTTTCAATTTGCCGCGCTGCTGGGGTTCGCGCTGGGCTTCTTCTGGCAGCTCAAGCGCGGTAGCGCCTTTCCCATTCCTGCGCCGCGGCGGTAGCCGCCGACCGCCCGTCGCGCGGCTCCGTCTGAATCAAACAACAGAAACGAGCCGAAAACCGGCTCCCGTTGGGACCATGGCGGACCGTCCTCAGAAACCGATAAGAGATAATGGCGTCGGGCACCTGCCAGCACCGATGTCGGCTCGGAAATCGATGGCCTCTCTTCTGAAAGTCGTTGCCTTGACGGTCGGCGCGGTGGCGCTCGTGCTCTGGCCGACCCGGCCGGTGACCGGCTGGGCCGCCACCGATGATCAGACGGCGCTGCCGCTGGCGTCTGACTTGTGGCTTGCGCCGGCTACCGAGACACCTGCCTCGCGGCAGCCCTTCGGCCAGGCCGTTGAAGCGCTCAACGACGATGAGGCCGAAAGGGCCCTGCCGGTATTCGCGAAGGCAACGAGCGATCCGGTGCTCGGCGGGTATGCGCTCCTGTACCTCGGGCGTGCGCAGCTCGCGTTGAACCGCGAGAAAGACGCCGCCTTTTCCGCGAAGCAACTGCTCTCGACCTCCCCGACCGGGCACCTGGGTGACGCGGCGCTCTGGCTTTCGGCTGATGCGTCGGAGCTCCTCGGCGATTGGCCCGCCGTCGTGCGCGCGCTCCAGACGCTCGCCGCCAGCCAGCCGGCCGACCCGCAGCGCATCCAGCTCCGTCTCGGACGCGCCGCGCTGAAGGTCGATGACACGCGGCTCGCGGCTGCCGCGCTGAACAAGACCTACTACGAGTACCCGCTGACGGTCGAAGCCGACGAAGCGCGCGGCGAGCTCGACAAGATGAATGCGCCGAATCCGCCCGCGCCGCCGACGGCCGAACGCGTGCAATTGGATCTGGCGCGGGCCGAGCGGCTCTACAATTCCGGCCGGTACACCGACGCGCGCAAGTCGTTCGAGTCCCTCCGCGCGCTCGTCGCCGGCGACGAGCGTCAGATGGTCGACCTGCGCCTTGCGCAGTGCGACTACCATCTGAAGCGCTACCCGCAGGCGCACGACGCCCTCCGCGCCTACATCGACAAATCGAAGAACCGGCTGCAGGAGGCGCAGTTCTTCTTCCTGAACTCGCTGCGCCAGCTCGGCCGCAAGGACGAATACCTGACGCTCGTGCGCGCGTTCGTCGACGGCAATCCAAATCAGCCGTTTGCCGAATCGGCGCTGAACGAGCTCGGCACCTTCTACATCCTCGAGAACGACGACGCCCGGGCCGCGGAAGTCTTTGCGGAGATGTACCGGCTGTTCCCGCGCGGCGTGTACGCCGACCGCGCGGCGTGGAAAGCCGGCTGGTGGGCGTACAAGAACGGCGAATATGCGGAGACGATCCGGGTTTTCGAATCGGCCGCCATCACGTTTCCGCGCGCCGATTACCGCCCGTCCTGGCTGTACTGGACCGCGCGCGCGCGGGTGGCGATGAACGATCGCGAAAACGCGGAGGCCGGATTCCGGCAGGTGATTGCCGACTACCGCAATTCGTACTACGGCCGGCAGGCGACGCATGAAGTCGAGCGGCTCATCGCCCCGACTCGACCCGCCGGCGCGGGACCGGTGGCGCCCGCGCGCCGCACGCTTCCGCCGACGATCGTCGCGGGCGCGGCGCCCCCGAACGCGGCGCTGATCCGCGCCCTTCTCGCCGCGGGGCTGTACCACGATGCGGTGCTCGAAGTGAGAAAGATCCAGCGGGTGTCGGGCACGACGCCGCTGCTCGACGCGACGATCGCGTACGCCCTCAATCGCAAAGGCGACCTCCGCCCCGGCATCACGGCGATGCGTCGGGCCTATCCGCAGTTCATGTCGCATGGCGGGGAAGCGCTGCCGGCACCGATCCTGGAAGTGATTTTCCCCGTCGATCACTGGGATCTGATCTCGAAGCACGCGGCGCTCAAAAAACTCGATCCGTTCCTGGTGACCGCGCTGATCGCGCAGGAGTCGACGTTCCAGGCCGACGTCCGATCGGTCGCCAACGCCTACGGCCTGATGCAGATTGTCCCGGCGACCGGCCGCCGATACGCGTCGACGCTGGGCATCCGGCCGTTCCGGACGGCGCGGCTGACCGAGGCCGAGACGAACATCCGCATCGGCACGACGTACTTCTCGGACCTGTTGCGGCAGTTTGGGAACGTCGCGCCGGCGCTCGCCGCCTACAACGCGGGCGAACATCGCGTGTCGCGCTGGCTGGCCGAACGGCCCGGCGTCGACCAGGACGAGTTCATCGACGACATTCCGTTTCCGGAAACGCAGAACTACGTCAAGCGGATCATCGGCACCGCCGAGGATTACAGAACGCTCTACCGACGTCTGCAACGGTAGACGACCCTCAGCCTTTCGCATTACCCTGTAGCCATTCTTGTATGGCTCAAATGGTCCGTCCCCGAACGTCGCTCAAAGCCGCGCGTTTCACCGAGTCGGTCATCCGCGAGATGACGCGGCTCTCGCACAAGCACAACGCCGTGAATCTGTCGCAGGGATTTCCGGATTTTCCGGCGCCCGACGCGATCAAGGCGGCGGCGTGCGACGCGATTCTCGCCGACATCAACCAGTACGCGGTGACGTGGGGCGCCAAGCCCTTGCGCGAGGCGATTGCGGCCGACTTCTCGCGACGCTACGGCACGCCGGTGGACGCCGACACGCAGTTGACGGTGTGCTGCGGCTCGACCGAGGCGATGGTGGCGACCATGCTGGCGATCGTGGATCCGGGCGACGAGGTGATCGTCTTCGAGCCGTTCTACGAAAACTACGGTCCGGACGCCGTGCTCTCGGGCGCGACGCCGCGCTTCGTCAAGCTGCGGGAGCCCGAGCCCGGCGGCGACTGGTGGTTCGATCCCGACGAGTTGCGCAAGGCCTTCAACAACCGCACGCGCGCGATCATCATCAACACGCCCAACAACCCGACGGGGAAGATCTTCGGGCGCGAGGACCTGACCGAGATCGCGCGCCTTTGCCAGCAGTGGGGCACCATCGCCGTCACCGACGAGATCTACGAGCACATCCTGTTCGATGGCGCTGTGCACGTGCCAATGGCGACGCTCGACGGGATGGCCGAGCGGACGGTGACAATCAACAGCGTCTCGAAGACCTTCAGCGTCACCGGCTGGCGGGTCGGCTGGACGATCGCGCCGCCCGACATCGCCGGCGCGATCAGAAAAGTGCATGATTTCCTGACGGTCGGCGCGGCCGCGCCGCTTCAGGAGGCGTCGGCCGCCGCGCTCGCGCTGCCCGAGTCGTACTACCGCGAACTGGCGTCCGGCTACCAAATCCGCCGCGATCGGCTGATGGGCATTCTGAAAGACGCCGGCTTCGTGTGCTTCGAGCCGCGCGGCGCGTACTACATCATGACGGACATCGCCGGGTTCGGTTTCCCGGACGACGTCGCGTTCGCCCGGTATCTCGTGAGTGAAATCGGCGTCGCGGCCGTGCCCGGCAGCAGCTTCTATCAGGATGCCGCGGCTGGCCGAACGAAGCTGCGGTTCTGCTTCTGCAAGAAAGACGAGACGCTCGCGGCCGCGGAAGCCCGGCTCAGCAAGTGCCGGCCGGCCGTGCAGAGCGGGCGCTGAAAAAGGCACGGTCTGCCATCGGGCCTGCCTGCATCGCGCTGGCGGCCTGGTGTGCCGCCGGACACATCTCGCTGGCGGCGCATGACTTGCCGTCGGTGCGGCTCGCGGTACCTGCCCCGTGGTGGGTGATCGTGGTCACGGGAGTCGCCGCGTCCTGTGTTCCGGCGTGGCGACGTCGTCCGGGCCTGACGTTCCCGGCCCTCCTCAGCACGGTTCCGTGGTGGCCGCTACCGCTGCCAGCGGTCGTGCTTGTGTGGACGGGGCCACTGGCGTGGTTGCCGATCGGGCTCGCGCTCGTCGGCGCGGCGATCGAGTCGGGAATCGTGCCTGGGAACGATCTCCCCGACGTCACACCGCGCGAGCCGTCGTCTGGCTGGCGGGTGGCAGCCGGCGTGACGCTGCTGATCGCCCTGCTTGGCGCGTGGCGACTCGATTCGCGCATCCCGGGAGGCGACGAGCCGCACTACCTCGTGATCACGCAGAGTCTGATCAAAGACGGCGATCTGCGGATCGAGAACAACCATCGCGCGCGCGACTACGCGGCGTACTACCCGGGCCAGATCGCGCCTGATGTGATCCGCCGCGGGCGCGACGGGCAGATCTATTCCATCCACGCGCCGGGCCTCTCTGTCCTCGTGTTGCCGGCGTTCTGGGTGTTCGGATATCGAGGCGCGCAGGCGACGGTGATGCTCATCGCGGCGCTCGCGGGCGGGATCATCTGGCGGCTGGGCTGGCGCGCGACCGGCTCGACGTCGGCCGCCTGGTTCGCGTGGGCGGCCATCGCCGGATCCGTGATGTTCGTCGTGCAGAGCGCGACCGTGTTTCCCGACGGTCCGGCCGCGGTGGCAATCGCGGCCAGCGTGTATGTGCTCCTCGCTCTGAACAGCCGGGAGGCCGCCAGGCCGGTGAGCCGCGCGACGCTGATCGGTGTGTCCGCGTTGCTGGCGAGTCTCCCGTGGCTCCACACACGCTTTGCCGTACTGGCCACGGGGTTCGGACTCCTGATCGCCTGGTCCATCCTGCGGGAGGCCGCGTGTCCCGCACCGGCGCGACGAACGCGCCTGGGGTGGTTCCTCGGCTTGCCGCTCGTGAGCGCGATCGGCTGGTTCGGTTTCTTTCAGATGATCTACGGCACGCCCAACCCGGCCGCGCCCTATGGCGATCGGCCCGAAGCGTCCTGGGCGTTCGTGCCGGGCGGTCTGGGCGGCTTGTTCTTCGATCAGCAGTTCGGGTTGTTCGCGTACGCACCGGTCCTGGCCGCGGCGTCTATCGTCTTGATTGGCCGGCGCTCGACGTCGGTGTGGACGATTGCCGTGACGACCCTTGCCGTCGCCGGCGGGTACCTGGCGGTCGTGGGGACCTACTGGATGTGGTGGGCAGGCGTGCCGGCCACACCGGCGCGCTTCGCGGCCGCCGTGCTTCCCGTGTTTGCCGTCCCGCTCGCGATCGCCTGGAGCCGTTCAGGCGCTGTCGGCCGCGCGGTGCTGTCGACGCTGCTTATCGTGTCGCTGGCCATCACGGCGATCGTCATCGGCGTCGATCGCGGCGGACTCGCCTGGAACGTTCGCGGCGCGTCGGCGCTCTGGCTGGAGTGGCTGGGACCGGTCGTCGACCTCGCGCGGGGATGGCCGAGTTTCTTCTGGCGCCTGACGCCCGAGAATCTCGCGACCGAGATTCCGTTCTTCGTGCACGTCGCGGGTTCGCTGGCGGCCATCTCGGCAGTGGCCGCGGTCGCGTGGGCGGTTGTCCGGCGAGCGCCTGACAAGTCCGCTGTCGCGCCGCTCATCGCGACGTGGAGCGTCGCCCTTGGCGTGATGACGGCGACCCAGGTCGGCTGGTGGATGAATAACGTTCGAGGCTCGAGCCCGGCCCGATCGCAACTGACCGTGCTCGAACTCCATCGGCAGGGCCGGCAGGTGCTGACGATTGCACCGCTGGCGTTCGGCCGCATCGCGGACGTGTCGGGAAGGATGCGGATCCAGCTGGCTGACGCGGCTCGTGCGGGCGCGCCGCTCTGGGGCGCGGTCAGCGGACTCCCAGCCGGCACCTACGAGCTTCGCGTCACCACCGCGCGGCCGCGTCAGGGCGAGCTGTCAATCAGGATCGGCCGCGCGGCGCAGCGTTGGCGGACGTTGGCCGTGCTGCCGCTCTCGAAACAGGCCTTCGTCCTCACGCTGCCGGCCAGTGTGTCGGGCCTCACGCTCGAGCCGGACGCGGCGTTGAAAGAGGTTGGCGCGAGCGTGGAGCTCACACCGCTCGCGATGCGAAAGGATGCTGCCGCCAACGCGCTCACCGTCGCGCGGTACGGCGCCACGGATGTCTTTTTCCTCGACGACTCGGCGTTTGTCGAAGGCGACGGATTCTGGATTCAGGGTGGCCGCACGGCCGATCTGGTGCTGGCGGCCGGCGCCGGTCGCGCGACGGTGAACCTCGCGCTGCGGAACGGCTCGGCGCCGAACCGCGTGCGCCTGCAGGCCGACGCCGACGTCCAGACGATTTCGCTTCAGCCCGACGAAGAGCGGCCCGTCTCGGTTCCCGTCGGCGCGGCAGACGGGATCGTCCGGCTCCGGGTCAGCTCGGAGGCCGGATTCCGGCCGTCAGAAGCCTTGTCGGGCGACCGTCGCTATCTTGGGGTGAGGGTGGAAATCAAGAATTGATAATCTGGCAATCGGCAATGGGTAATTGGAGCCAATTACCCGATTACCCATTACCCGATTACCAATGTTCTTCAGTATCGAACCACGCCTCCGAACCACATGCCCTGGAACTTGGTGTCGCCAATGTCGTTCTCGATGTTGAGGAACGTGGTCATCCGCCGCCAGCCGACCTGCAGGCCGACGTAGTTGTTCACGTTGAACGTGCCGTGGATGTCCCAGTCGAAGTAATTCGCTTTGTAATCCTGGTCGACGTCGGGCACCTTGAAGCCGCTCAGCTCGAAGTTGATGGCGACTTCGGGCAGGATGTAGACGCGGCCGACGCCGCCGATCGCAGGCAGCGGCCCCTTGGCGAGCGTGCTTTCGTCGGCGATGAGCGATCTCAGCTCCGCGGTCAACTCCGTGAACCGCGCTTCGACGAGCACTCCGACGAATCCGCGCGGCGAATAGTAGAAGTCGTACTCATAGCCGACTCTCCAGACCTTCCAGCCAAACGTCGACTGAATCGGCAGGCTGACGGGATAGAGCTGGCCGTTGAACACGACGCTCCGGTTGAGCGTGGTTTCTGCCGTATAGAGCACAGGCGTGTACTGGATCCGGAAACGGTGCTTCTGGCCTGGCCGCAGGACGATGCGGAGATCCTTGAACCGTGTGCGTTTGAAGCCGAGGTCGCTCTGGAAGTCGATCTCGTCGCCGGCGATGCCGAACTGTTCGCTCGAGATCACGCCGAAGAGCGACGGCGTCCACAGCGTGCCGGCCAGCTCGACGTGATACTTCTCGCCGATGGCCTCCGTGCGTAGCTCGGGCGCCGAGTACTGCGCCTGTGAAGTGGCGGGCGCGAGGCCGATGATCGCCATCACGCCCAGCGCAAAGCCAAACCAGCGCCGCGAAAGGCGAGGAGTCGGATGTCGCATTGTTCTGTTGCCTCCTTGGATGGAGCGCTGGCGCGCCCCCGCTTGCCGTGCGTCCCGCGCGACGCGACGCAAGCCGTTTATCGGCGCATGGCCGCCGATGGAATACGACTTGCGCGACATTTTTGTGTTCGTCGGGGACGGGGCCCCGTCCCCTTACTTGATTGAAGGCGCCGTGTTCTTGGGGTTCCAGCCGAGGCGCAGCACGGTCAGCGTGACCGGCCGCCGGCCGAAGTCGAGCGCTTCGTAGCAGCTCCACATGTAGAGGTCGATGCGGCGGCCCTGGATTTTCGGCCCCGTGTCGAGCACGGTGTAGATGCCGCGCAGCCGCTCGGGGACGCCTTCCACGCGAATCACCGAGCCCTCCGGGAGCAGCACTGGGTCGCCGGCGGCGATACCGGCCTGGACGAGAACCCCGGAGGCGGTCGTCCTGCCTTTGCAGTAAGCCGTGGCGGTAAAGTCCACGCGGTTTCCAGCGGCCGGCGCGGCGTGCGCAAGCTCGCCCGCAAGGCTGCGGGGGTCGATGATCGTCGCCTCGTAGATGAGGAGGAACCCCATCAGACCGATCGCGGTCGCGACAAGCTTCCGGCCCAGGGAGCGCGTTAAGAACATCGTTTGGCTTGGGGAAGCGCACTCAGCGTAACCCGACTGCGGGGCGAAAGTGCAAGCGGAAACCGAAACGGAAACCGTCATCGAGAACGGGCTGTAAGGCCTTCACAAAGCTGCACTTGTTTTCGTGACCGACCGGGATGTTCGAGCAAAATCGCCGAGAGGCGAAGGAGGCTGATACTCCCAGCGTGTTTAGTGTGCAAAGCCGGGCGGTAGCGGATCGCGCCGTCCGTTGCGCTCGAGCCACTCGCCCGGCTCGCGGATCAGCCGGCCTACCCGGGTGACGGGCAGCCGGCCGCCCTTCTGGGCCGCAGCCAGAAACGCGCGGCGCTGGCGCGGCCGTACAAGAAAAAGCAATTCGTAGTCCTCACCGCCGGAGAGCGCGAGCGACAACGCATCGCCGGAGGAACGAGCGGCCCAGCGTCGGCTGCCAGCGTGGATTGGGATGGCATCGGCTTCAATGACCACGCCGGTCCCGCCCGCGTGTGCAAGCTGCCGGGCGCCATCCGCAAGCCCGTCTGACAGGTCGATGGCGGCCACCGCGGCCCGATTCCTCCCAATGGCCAGACCCATGGCCAGCCGGGCTTCGGGACGTTCGTAGCGCGTCAGACAGTCGCGCTCGGATTCGTCGAGCTGGGACGGGTCGGCCGAGGCGTGAAACATCGCCAGACCGGCGGCGGCCCCGCCGAGGTCACCGGTGACGTACAACTCGTCGCCGGCCCGGCCGCCCGTGCGTTGGAGCCATCGCCGGCGTTTCACCGCTCCGATGACGGTCACGTCGACGACGAGCGGCCCAGGCGAGCGCGCGAGATTCCCCCCGACCAGGGCCGCCCCCGTCGTCGAGGCGAGCGCCGCGAAGCCCTCGAGCAGCTCGTCGAACTCCGTGTCAGGGAAGCCGGCGGGCAGCGCGAGGCTGAGCAGCGATGCGCGCGGCGCGGCGCCCATCGCGGCGAGATCGCTCAGCGCGACGGCGAGCGCCTTGTGACCGATCGATCCGGGCGGCGTCCACGATCGCCGGAAGTGGACGTCCTCGATCAACGCATCGGTGCTCACGGCCATCAGCGCGCCGCGATCCGGCTCGAGGATCGCCGCATCGTCGCCGATGCCGACGGGAACCCATGGCGGAGGATTGCGCACCAGGCGGCGGAGCCGTTCGAGAAGAGCATGCTCGCCGAGCATGTTGGGGTCAGGTCTTGTATTGCAACATTTGCCCGGGCCAACAATCGTGTATTGCACATTTCGCGTGTGCCGCAAATGTTGCAATACAAGACCTGACCCCTGAGGCGTGGGGAAGTTCCCCGCTTTGCCGTGTGGGGAGGTCGCATGAACCTGCTAAGCAGGTGGAGCCGCTATGCAAGCCGCGCTTTAGGCTTCCTCACCACGGAGGCATGCACACCACGCAGCGTCGCAGCTCACTTTGTCGTGAAACATCGGCTCAAAGCGACGCTCCAAAAGCCATCACGGACAAAGCAGGGAAGGAGATACTAACATGCCGGCCCTGAAGGGCCGGCCTACACGGCTTTTGCCGTCGCTTCGGTCAGGACCGAGTCGATCAGCCGCTCGATGTCGGCGGTGCGGGCGAGCAGCCGTCCTTCGGCCCCGGTGGACTCGGCGCGCGCGTTGTAAAGATCGTCGGCGATGTTGAGCGCAGCGACGACGGCGACTCGCAGCGGGTCGGCGCTGGCCAACTCGCGCGCCGCCTGGCGCATCTTGTCGTCAACGTAGCTGGCCAGCTCGCCGACGTACTGCGGCTCGAGCTCGCTGCGGACGGCGTAACGCTGTCCGTGAATCTCGACGTTGACGACGCGCGAGGACATGGCCGGCGTCAGAGGTTCAGTCTGTCGATTTGCGCGATCATCTGGACCACGCGGTTGCGGATGACTTCACGTTCCTCGCGCAGCGTCGTGACCTCGGCCGACGCGCCGGACGCTTCGGTGAGCCGGGAACGCAAGCCGTCCAGCTCGCGCTGGAGGCGGGTGGCTTCGTCCACCGCCCGGGCGCGATCGGCGCGCAGGGTGTCGATCATCCCGACGAGTTGACGGATTTTTTCTTCGAGGCGGTCAATCGGCTGCAGATCTGTGGCAACGGCGGCACGAGCCATCGAGAGGTCCCTTCTATCTCAGCTTTACTCCATGTTCGGCTGTCAGCGCGCTGACGATGGCCTCGACGGCTTGCTGCACTTCGCTGTCGGTCAGCGTGCGTTCCGCATGACGAAAGGTGAGCCGCAGCGAGAGGCTCACACTGCCCTGGGGCACGCCCGCTCCCTGATAGCGATCGAACTCGCGCACGTCCACGAGCGTCGCCGGCGCGTTTCGACGGATAGTGCCACGAACTTTCTCCGCAGGCAAGCGTTCGTCGATCACGAGCGACAGATCCCGCACGATGGATGGGTGACGCGGCAGCGGCTGTACGCGGCGATTGGCGTCGCCCGCCTGCGATCGCGCGGCGTCGGGCACGAGGTCGAGCTCGCCGGCGACGACGATCCCGGCGTCGAGACCGCGCGCGGAGGCAAGATCGGGCCGGATCTGGCCGACCCGCGCGATTTCGATGCCGCCCTCGCCTCGCGTCCGCAGCCGCGCCGAGCGGCCCTTCACGAACCACGGCACGTCGTCGGCCGGCTCGGCGATGACCTCGAGATCGAGCGCGCTCGCGAGGAGCTCGGCGACCCCCTTCGCGTCGTAGATGTCCACATCCCCGCTGCTTTCGCTCCAGTGTTCGCCGCGGGCGCCCGTGAGCACCCAGGCGGCGCGCCGTACTTCGCCGCGAGGCGTGAAGGCGGACCCCACCTCGAAGAGCTGTACGGACGTCGCGTCGCGATGCCGGTTGTAGACGAGCGCGTCCAGCAGGCCTGGCAGAAGTGACGGCCGCATGACGGCGAACTTCTCCGACAGCGGGTTCGCAATCGCGACGAGCCCGTCCGGGCCCGCGAACGGCTCGGCCGCCGCGCGCTCGATGAACGTGAAGGTCTCGGCTTCCTGCAGGCCCGCGCCGGTGAGGAGATTGCGAAGCAATCGCCCTCGCGTCACCTCCGGGGCATGCGGCGGCGGCGGAGTGCGAAGGGCAGGGAGGGTTGCCGGAATCCGGTCGAAGCCCCAGTGCCGGCCGATTTCTTCGATGAGGTCGGCCTCCCGCTGCACGTCCACGCGGAAGGCCGGCACCTGCACAGCCCAGCCGTCAGCTGTCGGCGCCGGAGAAAAGCCGAGGCCGGTCAGAATGCGCAGCACATCGGCCCCCGGGACGGCGGTGCCGAGCAGCCGGTCGAGCCGGTCGCGCCGCAGCGCCAGGGTGCGGGGCGTACGGGCGACGGGGTACGCGTCCACGATCGGCTCGGACAGGTCGCCGGCGCCGAGCGATCGAAAGAGATCGAGCGCGCGGGCAATCGCGCGCGGTGGGGCGTCGATGTCCGCGCCGCGCTCGAAGCGCGCGGAGGCCTCTGTCTTGAGCGCGAGCCGACGGCTCGTCGTTCGTACTGAGGCCGGCTCGAACCAGGCGCTTTCGAGCGCGATCCGCGACGTCGAGGCCGAGACCTCTGTCGGCGCACCGCCCATGACGCCGGCGATCGCGACCGCTCGCTCGGCATCGGCAATCACAAGCATCGACTCGTCGAGCGTGCGCGACTGGCCGTCGAGCGTCGTGAGCCGCTCGCCGCGACGCGCCTTGCGGACGCGAATCTCGGGGCCGGCAAGTTTCATCGCGTCGAACGCGTGCATCGGGTGGCCCATTTCCAACATCACGAAGTTGGTGACGTCGACGATGTTGTTGATGGGCCGGATGCCGGCCTGATGCAGCCGATCGGTCAGCCATGACGGCGACGGCCCGACGCGAACGGCGGCCACGGCCAGCGCGTACCGCTTGCACCCGTCGTCGTCGAGCGAAACAGGAACAGATGGCTTTGACGTCGTCTTCGCTTCGGCCGCGGCCGGCGCCCGCGAGGTGGCCCCGAGCGGTTTGAGCGGCAGGTCGAACGCGGTCGCCGTTTCACGCGCGAGCCCGTACATGCTCAGGCAGTCCGGACGGTTGGCCGTGATTTCGAAGTCGATCACCTCCGCGTCGATCCCTTCGACGGCAAAGCCGCACGCGGCCAGGCGGGCGGCGACCTGCGCCGGATCCGTGGGCGCGTCCACGAATTCGCGCAGCCAGGACAGCGGGACCTTCACAGCGGCAACTGCTCGAGGAAGCGAAGGTCGTTCTCGTAGAACATGCGGATGTCGTCGAGCCCGTAGAACCGCAGGGCGAGACGCTCGATCCCAATCCCGAAGGCAAATCCCGTGTAGCGCTCGGCGTCGTAGCCCACGGCCTCGAACACCGCGGGATGGACCATGCCGCACCCGAGGACTTCGAGCCAGCCGCTCTGCTTGCACAGCGCGCAGCCCGCGCCATCGCAGTTCAGACAGCTCACGTCGAGCTCGGCCGAGGGCTCGGTGTAGGGAAAGAAGCTCGGCCGGAAACGGGTCTTGATGCCTGCCCCGTAGAGGCGCTCGGCGAATGCGTTGAGCGTGCCTTTGAGGTCGCCAAGCGTGATGCCCTCGTCGACGACCAGCCCTTCGACCTGCGTGAACATCGGCGTGTGCGTCGCGTCGAAGTTGTCGCGGCGGTAGACGCGTCCCGGAGCGATGACACGTACCGGCGGCGGATGCGCTTCCATGTGGCGAATCTGCATCCCGGAGGTATGGGTCCGGAGCAGCGTCGCGTGGCGCTTGCGGTCGGCGGCTGGCATCGGCGCGCCGAGATAGAGCGTGTCCTGCATGTCGCGCGCCGGGTGCTCCGGCGGCATGTTGAGCGCCTCGAAGTTGTGCCAGTCGTCCTCGAGCTCGGGACCGTCGATGACGGCGTATCCCATCGACGCGAAGATCGTCTCGATGCGCTCTCGGACCTGCGTGAGCGGATGACGCCGGCCGATGCGCGGCACGCGGCCGGGCAGCGTGACGTCGAGCGCGTCGGGCACCGGCGCGCCAGCCGAGATGACCGCCGCGCGCGCCTGCCACGCCTCCTCGAATTCCTCTTTGAGCGCGTTGGCGCCGCTGCCGAGCGCGCGGCGGTCCTCGACGGGCGCGGAACTGACGCCCTTCAGGAGCGCGGTGATCAGTCCCTGCTTGCGTCCGACGAACCGGTCACGCGTGGCCTGCAGATCGTCAGCGGTACGCGCCGCGGCAAGCGCCGCCTGAAAATCCGTTCGGAGTTGTTCGAGAGACGACATAGGTCAGGGCAACGGGCAAAGGGCAGAGGGCAAAGGGGAGGGGAAAGGGACCAAAGGGACGCAGGTGATGCTCTCTGGACTAAGCAGGAGGTCAGCGCTCACCTTCAGACCTTCGCTGCCTTTGCCCTCTCCTTTGCCCCTTGCCCTCTGCCCGTTGCCCTTGTCATGCGCTTTTCTGAGGCTGCGCCCGCTGGGCCTGTTCGGCCACGCTCGCGAACGCGGCGGGATGGTTCACGGCCAGTTCGGCGAGGCTCTTCCGATCGAGCCCCACGCCCGCCGCCTTCAGGCCGCTGATGAGCTGTCCGTAGCTCAGGCCGTTGGCGCGCGCGGCGGCATTGATCCGGACGACCCACAGCCGCCGGAAGTCGCGCTTCTTACGGCGACGGCCGGAGTAGGCGTAGTTGAGCGCCTTGTCGACCGCTTCCTGCGCGGCCTGATACAGCTTGCTCTTGGTGGCGTAGAAGCCCTTCGCGCGCTTCAGCAGCTTCTTGCGCTTGGCGCGGCGAGAGGAACCTCTTTTGACGCGGGGCATGTCCTACCTCTCAGCAATGCGATCAAAACGTCAGTCGTACGGGAGCATCCGCTTGAGGCGGGACGCGTCGGCGGGCGAGACGACCACCGTGCCGCGCATGTGACGCTTCCGGTGCTTCGGCTTGCTCGTCAGGATGTGGCGCTTGAACGCTTTCGTGCGCAGGAACTTGCCTGTGCTCGTTTTCTTGAAGCGCTTGGCGGCGCCGCGATGGCTCTTTAGTTTCGGCATTTCGGTCCTCTTTTTTTAGCTGCTCGCGGGGCCCCACCCCCGCTCGCCCGGGCTGCGGCGCTCGCAGACTCGCGCTCCTCGCCCGGACGTTCTATTCGTTGCTCGCGGGGCCCTTCGCGTCCATTACTCGCTTCGCGGCCGCTTCACCCCGGGCCGCGGCGCCAGAATCGTGTGGAGCTGGTTGCCTTCCTTCTGCGGCTCCTGCTCGGCGACCGCGACCTCGCCCAGTTCGCCCATCAGCCGATCGAGAATCTTGCGCCCGATCTCGGGGTGCGCGTTCTCGCGGCCGCGGAAGAAGATCGTGGCCTTGACCTTGTCGCCCTCGGCGAGGAAGCGCTCGATGTGCTTCTTCTTGAACTGGTAGTCGTGCTCGTCCACCTTGGGCCGGAACTTGATCTCCTTGACCTCGATCACCTTCTGGTGCTTCTTGGCCGCGCGCGCCCGTTTCTGCTGCTCGTATTGGTACTTTCCGAAGTCCATGATGCGGCAGACGGGCGGCACCGCGGTGGGCGAGATCTCGACGAGATCCAGTCCCTTGGCGCGCGCGAGCGCCACGGCCTGCGGCGGCGGCATGATGCCCAGCTGCTGGCCCGTGTCGTCGATGACGCGGATTTCCCGTACTCTGATGCGTTCGTTGATGCGGACGCGATCGTCACGCCGTGGGCCGCGATCGAATGCGATATGAACCCCCTTGTTAGCCTGAAACCTGCGATCTGGAATCTGTCATCTGGAGGGTCGCCTGCGATCGACCCTTCTCACGCACCTCGGCCGTCGCCGCCGTCACGAACGCCTCCAGCTTCATAGCGCCTTGATCGCCGCCGGCCCGGCTCCGCACCGCGACCGTGCCCTCGGCGGCCTCGCGGTCGCCGATCACCAGCATGTAGGGCACTTTCTGGAGCTGCGCCTCCCGGATCTTATAACCGATCTTCTCCTGCCGCCGGTCCAGCTCCACCCGCAGGCCCGCGGCCCCAAGCGCCGATTCGACCGACGCCGCGTAGTCCACGTGCCGATCCGCAATCGGGAGCACGACGGCCTGGACGGGGGCTAACCAGAGCGGAAAGGCCCCGGCGTAGTGTTCGAGCAGCAGCGCCACGAACCGCTCGAAGCTGCCAAAAATTGCGCGGTGGATGACCACCGGGGTGTGCTCGGCGTTGTCGGCGCCGGTGTACTTCAGGGCGAATCGCTGGGGAATCTGGTAGTCGAGCTGGATCGTCGCGCACTGCCATTTCCGCCCGATCGCGTCCTTGACGTGGAAGTCGATCTTCGGACCGTAGAAGTTGCCTTCCTTGGCGGCGATCCGGAACGGGCGGCTGGAAGCGTTCAGGGCCTTGGTGAGCTCGGACTCGGCGTGATCCCAGGTGGCGATCTCGCCGAGGAACTCGTCGGGCCGCGTCGAGAGCTCGACTTCGTAATTCAGCGCGAAGTCGCTATACACGCGTTCGACGAGCGCGATGAGCCGGCCGACCTCGTCGCCGATCTGCGACTCCATCACGAAACAGTGGGCGTCGTCCTGTGAAAACTGGCGGACGCGCGTGAGGCCGGAGAGCACCCCCGACGCCTCGTTGCGATGGAGCGGCGTCTGCTCGTGTAGCCGCAGCGGCAGGTCGCGATAGCTCCGACCCTCGCTCGCAAAAACGAGCATGTGGCCCGGGCAGTTCATCGGTTTGACGCTCATCACGACGTCCTCCGCCTGCACGAGGAACATGTTCTGCTGGTAGTGCTGCCAGTGGCCGGACGTCTCCCACAGCGCCTTGTTGTAGATGAGCGGAGTCCTCACTTCGAGATACCCGGCCGGCTTCAGCACGTCCCGCATGTAGTTGGCGAGCAGGTGATAGAGCGTCGTGCCCTTGCCCGACCAGAACGGCGCGCCCGGCGCCCACGCATGAAACATGAAGAGGCCGATGTCCTTGCCGATCCGGCGGTGGTCACGCTTCTTCGCCTCTTCGACCTGATGCAGATGCTGCTTCAGGTCGTCGTCCTTGAAGAACGCGGTGCCGTAGATGCGCTGCATCGGCTGGTTGTGCGCGTCGCCTTTCCAGTACGCGTTCGACACGCTGAGCAGCTTGAAGGCCTTCAGGCGCCCCGTGGACGGCACGTGGGGACCGACGCAGAAATCGACGAACGTGTCGCGGTCCTTGATCGTGTAGCAGGACACGTGCGACTGGCCGGCCGTCTTCTCCTGAATCAACTGGACCTTGAGCGGCTCGCCGCGCTTCGCGAAGAAGTCGAGCGCTTCCTCTCTCGGCCAGATCTGGCGTTCGTACGGCAGGTCCTGCGACGCCAGCTCACGCATCCGGCCCTCGATCTTCTCGAGGTCCTCGGGTACGAACGGGCGCGGAACGACGAAATCGTAGAAAAACCCTTCGTCGGTGGCAGGGCCGATGCCGCACTGCGCGCCGGGGAACAGGTGCGTGACCGCGGCGGCCAGCAGGTGCGCGGTGGAATGCCGGTACAGCGCGAGCGCATCGGCGCCGTCGGGCAGCATCAGCCTGAGGGACGCGTCTCGCTCCAGCGGATACGTCAGATCGACGAGCTGGCCGTCCACGGTCGCCGCCAGCGCCTTCCTGACGACCGAAGAGGGCAGCGCGGCCGCGGCAAACTCCCGCACGGTCGTGCCACGCGGCGCCGCCTTCACCGACCCATCCGGCAGGGTGACCGAGATCTGGTCCATCACTCAACGACCGACGTGGAAAATATGTGCGTCCAACTGAGATTTAGTGCCGTTCCAACTTATCTCACCGAGATCGCCATCCGCTTTTTTCCAGACCGCTCCCCGAACTGAGGGGGGCCGTTCTTTGGCGGAAAAAGTTGGAACGGCATTAGGTGGTAGGCACGGGCGGACTCGAACCGCCGACCTCCTGCATGTCAAGCAGGCGCTCTAACCAGCTGAGCTACATGCCTATGTCGAGCAGGACTGGCCTTTCACGAACGACCAGTATAAGGGTTCCACATCAAAGTCCCGTCCCTTTGGCTTTCTTCAGGACCTCGGTGGCCTTCGTCAAGGGCGCGTCGCTGGCCGGCGGCAGCTCGTCGAAGCCAATGACCGGCATCTCCACGCCGACGGTCGGCCGAAGCCCGCGCTCGTGGATGGGGCCGGCGCCGTCCACGGTGAGGTAGCGCTCGTAGGTCATCCAGAGGCCGTAGTTCCCGGGCAGCCGAACCAGCCGCTGCCGGGCGGCGATGCCCGCGGTCGGCTCGCCGACGAGCTCCGCCCGGTCATTCCCAGACAGCGCGGCGGCAAAGACTTCCGCGGCGTTGGCCGTGCCGTTCGACACCAGCAGCACGACCGGCATCGTCACCGCGCCATCGCCGGGACCGGCGGTGGTGGTGACCTTCTCGGTCTTACGCCCGGCGCGAATGCCGACGGTGCCGCTCTTCAGGAACAGCTTGGCTGCGGCGAGGCCGGTCTCGAGGTCGCCGTCGGCCGTCCCGCGAAGATCGATCACCGCGCCGGTCACCTTCTGTTTGGCGAGCTGATCGAACGTGCTCTTGAGAAGGGTGGCGGCGTCTGGCACGAAGCTGACGATACGGACGCGCGCGAAACCGCCCGGCAGGGTGTTGGTCGTGATGCCGCCTGTGGGCACCGCGCGCACGAGCTCGATCTGGTGCGGGTCGGCCGGGTTGCCGCGGATCACGGTCACGGCGAGCTTGCTTCCGGGCGCGCCGCGAAGCAGCCTCGTGCCGGTGACGGCCGACATGTCTCGCGTCGGCTTACCGTCGATCATGCGCAGATAGTCACCCGTCTGGATTCCGGCCTTTGCGGCGGGCGAGCCGTCGCGCACGCCGACGACGCGAAGATAGAACTGCCGCGTGACGACCAGACCGACGTCGGCCGCCGGCATCGGGGTCGTGCTCTCGATCGCGCGGACTTCGTCCGGCGTGAGATACGCGCTCGCCGAGTCCATGCCTTCGGCCAGCCCGCGCATCGCGCCTTCGAACACGCGATCGACATCCACCGGCTCGACATAGTTCTGGATCACGAGTCCCAGGACGTCCCGGAAGACAACGAGATTCTGGTCGTTCCGCTGCGGCGGTTCGGTCGAAGCGCCCAGCAGGCCTCCGATGGCAACCAAAGCGACGAGCGGCGTCGAAATGAGAAACACGGCCCAGCGGGACTTCGAGGACATGGGTCAATTGTAGCAAGGACGACCTCGGGTTTCTTTTTCGCTTTGCTCTTCCAAAGAAGAGACCCGAGGTCGTCCCTATTTCAGCAGCGGTTTCCCGTCGATCCCCGCCGGCACCGGCAGCCCGAAAAACTGCAAAACTGTCGGTGCGATATCGATGATCCGTGGGGCGGAGTTCGCAATCGGACGATTGGAAATCAGCACGCCGGCCGTGGTCGCGTAGTCGTACCCGCCGTGGTCGCCGCTCCACTTTTTCATGTTCGGATAGACGATGCCCTGGGGCGACCCGCCCAGGGTCGTCTGCCAGGAGACCCGGTAGCCCTCCTCGAATCCGACCTGCAGATCGGAAGCGTCGCCCAGGTATTCGCCCGAGTACACGTCGTCACGTTTGTACACCGCGCGAACGATGGGCTGTTTCGTGTCGGGATCGATCAGATCGCGGCGCAGCTTCGTCACCAGCTCGTCGGCGAGCGCGGTGTACTCCGGGCCGGGGCTCACGATGCCGTGCGCTTCGCGTCCGCGCAGATTGAAGTAGATCTGTCCGAGACCCATCGCGTACGCGCGCGTGCGGCTCCAATCCACGTTTTCCCAGAACTCGCCGCCGCCGAACAGATCGTCGAGCTTCTTTTCGCCGGGCGCCTGCCCCTGCAGCGTCATGTAGCCCTGCTGAACGAGCCAGGTGTTGAGATTGACCGCTTTGCGCCACGAATGAAACCCGTGGTCCGAGACGATCAGCACGGTGGTTTGCGGGCCGACGAGATCCATGACCTGGCCGACGAATTGATCGGCGCGGCGGTATACGCGGAGGATCGAATCGCCGAACCTCGCAGCCAGTGCCGCGTCGTACATCGGGTGGGCCGTGTCGATCAGCCGGTACATCATGTGCTGTACGCGATCGGTGGACTCGATCACGCCGACGAGCAGATCCCAGTGCGGGCGTGACAGCCGATCGAGGATGACCTGCGCGCGATCGTCGAACGCGCGATACAGGTCGTCCATGAATGTCTTCTCGTCCATTCGCCCTTCGTTGAGCGGCCACGTGGCCTCGGCCCAGCCGAGCGTGCGATAGGGGCCGAGGCGCCGGTAGATGTCGGCCGCGAAATTGGCCGGCGACGACATCGGGACGGGCGGCGCGTCGGGCTTGAAGTTGATCGGCGAGACGTAGAGCTGAAGCTCCTGATCGGCCGAGGTCAGGTAGAGCTGCGCCATGCCGTGCAGACGCACGAACAGATTCACCGTGAAGTCCAGCGTGATCCACTTGCTCCACTCGCCGGTCTTGAGTGTGACGCGCTGGCCGTTGATGTCGATGTCGGCCTTGCCGCTGCCGCGCGTCCAGGTCACCGTGAGCGGCAGCGTCACATCCTCCCTGGCCTCCAGCTCCGCGAGCGCCGTGCGGTCGGCATCGGAGAGTGGTCCCTTCCGCCGGATCGCCTGCGTCTTCATTCGCACAATTGGATTGGGCGGGCCGACGAGCTGCGTGCGCGCGGTGTGGCCCTCGAACACGAGGCGCCTGAGGATGCCGCCAAACTCCGTGTTGCCTTCCTCATAGCGGCTGAGGTCCGTCGCGAAGTGGTGGAACGTCCCCATCGTTCCGCGCAAGTCGGGAAGCGGCAGGCCGGCCAACAGCTCGCCGTTCGGCACTTCCTCGGGCGGGAATGTGATCGGCACGGTCAGGATGCTGCTCCGGACGCCGGCCCGGCCGGCCGTCACCCAGAACGACGTGCCGCCGCGGAGCGAAATGACTTTCGGCCTCGCGATCGGGATCCAGTCGAACAGGAACTTCGGCGGCTCGCGGCGCACCATGCCGAGATCCGGCAGGTACGTCGACGTGTCACGGACGAGAAAGTCGTAGATGTTGTGCTTGCCGGGATTGACGCCCGTCGCAAACGAGGCCCAGGCCGTGGGCGATTCCGGAGAGACCGTGGTCTCGAGCGGGTAGAGTCCGCCGCGCGACATCAGCCGCTCGAACGTCGGCATCTGTCCCGCCTTGACGTACTGCTGGACGAGATCCGGGTCGAGCCCGTCGAACCCGAGGATCACGAGCTTCGGCCGGCCGGAGTCGACAACCGGCTTCGTGCACGACGGCAGCGCGGTCGCCGCAATGGCGAGCAGAGCAGCCATCCCGCGTCGCATGCGTGAAAGTCTAACCTGTTAGGCTACTCGGCATGCGCATCCTCGGCGTCGACTACGGCCGGCGGCGCATCGGTCTCGCACTCTCGGATCAATCCGCGATGCTGGCGACTCCATGGCGCGTCGTGGCCGTAGCCGCCGGCGCGACGCCGGCCACGTCGGCCGAGCAACTGGCGGCGATCGTCGCGGCGAGCCGCGCGCGGCCGGATGACGACATCGACGTCGGCACGATCGTCGTCGGGCTGCCGCGCCGGTTGAACGGCGAGGATACGGATCAGACGAAACCGGCGCGCGACTTCGCGGGACACCTCGCCGCGTTCACCGGGCTCGAAGTCCATCTGCAGGACGAGCGGCTGACGAGCCACGAGGCCGAGAGCCGCCTGGCCACGCGCGAACGCGACTGGCGCAAGCGGAAGGCGCGACTCGACGCGGCGGCCGCGGCCGTCATTCTTCAGGACTATCTGGACGCGCGGAAACGGGCGTAGGCAGGTTATGCGGCCAGGAGCCGCCTCCAGCGGACTGATTCTAGCTTCTCGTAAAATGTGCCTCAGGGGTCATTTCCTGTTCAAGCGTCTCGCCATCCTGACGATCGTCCTCGGCGTGCTTGCCGGCGGCGGGGCGTGCTTCATGCACGGCCGCTTGACGACGCCGTATCGCGGATTCCAGGGCGAAGAAGTGTTCGTCGAGCTGCCGACCGGAACGACCGTGTCGGAGATCGCCAGCCGGCTTTCCGCCGCCGGTGTCGTCTCCGATTCGCTGACCTTCCGTCTTGCCGCGCGGTTGAGCGGCGCGGATCGACACCTTCAGGCAGGCGAATATCGCTTCGCGGAACCGGCATCGGCTTTCCAGGTCGTCACGCGACTCGCCGAGGGCGACGTCTTCACGCGTCCGATCACGTTCCCGGAAGGACTGACGATCACGGAAATGGCCGTGGTCTTCGAGAAGGCCGGCCTGGGGACGTCGGCGGCCTTCGAGCGTGCGGCCGCGAACCATTCGCTCGCGGCCAGTTTCGATCCGGGCGCCCGGTCGCTCGAGGGCTACCTGTTTCCGAGTACCTACGCGCTGGGGCGTCAAGCGGGCGCCGACGCGACCGTTCGCGCGATGGTGGAGGCGTTCGATCACGCATTCGATTCCGAGCTGCGGGCGGAAGCGGCCGCCCGGAATCTGACGCTCCGCGAGGCGGTGACGCTGGCCTCGCTGGTGGAAAAAGAGACCGCTCAGGCGAGCGAGCGGCCGATGGTCGCGGCCGTGTACCACAACCGTCTCGCGAAGCGGATGCCGCTCCAGTGCGACCCGACCGTCGTCTACGCGCTCATGCGCGCCGGCACGTGGACGGGCAACATCCGCAAACAGGACCTCCAGATCAAATCACCGTTCAATACCTACGCGAATCCCGGGTTGCCCCCGGGGCCGATTGCCTCGCCTGGCCGCGCGTCCCTCGAAGCGGCCGTGCGGCCCGCCGACGTGCCGTACCTGTATTTCGTCAGCCGCAACGATGGCACGCACGTGTTCGCCGAGACGCTGGCCGAACACAACCGCAACGTCGCCCAGTGGCAGGTGCAGTTCTTCAAGCGCTAAAGGCGCTGGCCGGGTGTAGAGTCTTGGCGCCCCCATGGGAGCGCTTCAGCTGGCGTGGCGCGGGTTCCTCGGCAGCCGCCATGGGGCGTGGCTGACCCATGGCAGCGCCGTGGCGATGACCGCGGGGCTGTTCACGCTTCTCCTCACGACACCGGTCTGGATCGCGTTCGTCCCGGCCGTCATTCTCACGCACCGCATCGGCGTGATGATGCACGAGTACATCCACGGCATCCCGTTCAAGCGCTACACGAACTGTTTGAACGTGCTGACGTTCTTCGACGGGCTGACGTTCATGTTCGGTCTGCTCGAGCTCTTTCGCGGCACGCACCTCTCGCACCATCGCTGGCTCAATTCGACGGGGGACTCGGGATTCGACAGCCGGCAGGTCGAGCGACATCCGAACCGATTTATCGCGATGCTGGCCGCGCTCGAGGTGACGCAGCACCTCAAGTTCTATTGGGAGGCGCTGCACGGCCGGCACCCGTACGTACGGCGCGGGCGCCTGCTGGCCGGTCTGGGACTCTCCCTGGCGTCGATTGCCGGCTGGATCGTCGTGGGCCGGCCGGACATGATCTGGAAGCTGATGGTGCTCACGGTCTTCACGACCGCCGTACCGGTGTCGTTCCGCGGCGCGATCGAGCACCACAGCGAAGCCGATCACCGCGGCTTCGCGAACGAGTACCGCGTGATCATTCCGCTGTTCAACCTGAACCGGCACATTCATCACCACGAAGAACCGCGGCGGCCGTGGTACCAGCTCGAATTCCGCACCGAGCGGCCGCTCGACTGGCGGCAGTACTTCACGTACTGGTTTCGGGTCTATGTGAAGAAGGATCTGGTGCTGATGCACCCGATGGAGAAACGTCCCAAGCCTACGAATTTCCCCACTTGAGTTTTTCCCGGAGCATGTCGAAGTGCGTGCGCGACGAGGTCCGGACGAACCGCAGCCGCCGCGGCGCTCGCGAGATTTCGACGGCGTCCCCTGTCTCGAGCGGCAGGCCGAACTGGCCGTCGAACGTCAGCACGATGTCCGATTGCGCCTCGATGACCGGTCGAAGCTCGATGCGTGCGGCGGCCGGCAGGACGAGGGGCCGCTGTGTCAGCGTGTGCGGCGCGATCGGCGTGAGCACGAACGCGTCCACCGACGGATGCACGATGGGACCGCCGGCCGACAGGTTGTAGGCCGTCGATCCGGTGGCCGTGGCGACGATGAGCCCATCGGCTCTCACGTGACAGACCTGTCGGCCGTCGACGGCGACGTCGAGCTCGATCATGCGCGACAGTGCGCCGCGCGTGAGGACGACGTCGTTGAGGGCGAAATGACTCGACAGGGTCTTGCCCGCGCGCACGACGGTGCCCGCGAGAATCTCGCGTGTCTCGGTCTGGCTGCGGCCGGAGATGAGCGCGTCGAGCGACGCCGTCATCTCCGACGTACTGACCTCGGTGAGGAATCCGAGATGGCCGAGATTGACGCCGAGCAACGCCGGATCGGCTGAGGAATGCGCGACCGCGCTGGCGGCGTCGAGCAGCGTGCCGTCGCCGCCAAACGCAATCACCACATCGACGACCGTCGGCAGCGTCGCGCGTGTGGCCGTCGGCCAGCGATCGCCCAGCCCCGCCGCGTGCGCGCTCGCCTGTTCGATGATCGGCGCGCATCCGTGCGCGTCGAGCCACCTGGCCGCTTCGACGAGCGTCGTGAGCGCGGCCGGCAGCGTCAATCTGGCGAGGAGGCCGGCTTTGGCAGTGGCCATCACGTGGGTTGGCGGCGCCCGGCCGTCGGCGCGAGCTGCAGGAAGAACTCCCGATTGCCTTCGGCGCCCGTGACCGGCGACGGCTCGATCGCGACGCGTTCCAATCCTACCCGATAGGCGCTCTCGGCGACCTCGCGGACGACGCGCTCGTGGACCTGCGGGTCGCGCACGATGCCGCCTCGGCCGACTTCTTCTCGCCCGGCTTCGAACTGCGGTTTGACCAGCGCGACCACGCGTCCGTCGTCGCCGACCAGCGGCGCGACGGCTGGCAGGATCAAGCGCAGCGAGATGAAGGCCACGTCGATCGTGACGATATCGAACCGGCGCAGGTCCGCGGGCAACTGGTCAGGTTCGAGATAGCGGGCATTCACGCCCTCGAGGACGACGACGCGCGGATCCTGGCGCAGTTTCCAATCGAGCTGGCCCTGTCCGACGTCGAGTGCGACGACACGCGCGGCGCCGCGCTCCAGCAGGACGTGCGTGAAGCCGCCGGTGGACGCGCCCACGTCGAGCGCATGCCGGCCCGCGACATCAATCCTGAAGGCTTCGAGCGCGTGCGCCAGTTTCAGACCGCCGCGGCCGACCCACGGGTGGTCCGGCGCTCGCAGGGTGATCGAGGCCCCTTCGTCGACGGACACGCCAGCCTTCGTGGCCGGGCGGCCGTTGACTTCCACCTCCCCGGCGAGAACGAGCGCGCGCGCCCGCTCGCGCGATTGCGCGAGGCCGCGCGTGACGAGCAGGGCGTCCAACCTGGTTTTCATCGGGGAACGACCTCGGGGGTCTGTGTTTCACAGAACACCCGAGGTCATCTTCTCCTCACCAGACTCCAATCCGCGATCTCGTCCAGCCGGCCGCTGAGCCCGACGGACGCCAGCGCGTGCTTGGCGCGATCGACGCAGGCGGCCGCCAGCCGCCGCGACTCCTCCACGCCGAAGAGCGCCGGGTACGTGGGCTTCCCGGCGGCCGCGTCCTTGCCCGCGGTCTTGCCGAGGGCCTCGCGCGAGCCTTCGACATCGAGCACGTCGTCGACGATCTGAAACGCGAGTCCGATCTCGCGCGCGAAGTTGTCAACGGCCTGAATGGCCGGCTCGCTCGCGCCGACGACAATCGCGCCGATGGTCGCGGCGGCCCGAATCAGCGCGCCGGTCTTCCGCGCGTGCATGTCTTCGAGACCGGTCGCGTCGAGGATCGGCGACGACAGAGCGGGCACACGTCCCGCCGCGGACAAATCAATGGCCTGGCCGCCCACCATTCCGGCGGCGCCGGCGGCACGCGCCAGGACCTCGATCGCGCGCAGCCTGCGCTCGGGCGACGGCGCGGGCGAGTCCGGTGGCACGACCGGCGATGGCGAATGCGCGAGCACGACGAAGGCCTCGGTCAGGAGGCCGTCGCCCGCAAGAATCGCCAGGCCGTCGCCGTACGCGATGTGGGTGGTCGGCCGCCCGCGCCTCAACGCGTCGTCGTCCATCGCCGGCAGGTCGTCGTGGACCAGCGAATAGGAGTGGATCATCTCGACGGCGCACGCGGCGGGCAGCGCGATGCTCCGCGCGTCGTCGGAGGAGATCTTCTGTTCAGCGCCCGCGTGTTCGGCAACCGCCAGCGTCAGGCAGGGCCGGAGCCGCTTTCCGCCGCCCATCAGGGAGTACTGCATCGCCTGCGCGATCACTGCCGGATAGCGGCCCGACGAGATGACCGTCTCGAGCGCCGTCTCGACGGTGTTTCGCAGGTCTTCCAGGTACGCGGAAAGGCCGGGAGCGACCGCCACGTCGCCTACCGATCGGATTCGTCGGCGTTCAGAAGGTGAGAGGCGTCCTTGAGCTCGCCGCGCTCGGTCAAGAGCTCGATGCGCCGTTGCGCGGCGCCAAGCTGATCGTGACAGTAGCGCGACAGCTCCACGCCCCGCTCGAACAGCGCGAGCGATCGGTCGAGCGGCAGATCGCCCTCTTCGAGCTGCTTCACAATCTTCTCCAGCTCGCCAATTGCCGATTCGAAGTCTTTGATCGTGCTCATGAGCCTGATGTCTCGCCACGTCGGGCGTCGCGCGACGCGGATCGCGGCGTGGCGGCGTCGGCGTTGATCGTGTCTTCAACGCGGCACGCCAGCTCGCCCTCTGCCAGCGTGACGCGGACCGATTCGCCGCGCTCGACCGCGCGTGCCGATCGAATGATACTCGTCCGGGTTTCGTTCCAACAGACCGCGTAGCCGCGCCCGAGCACCGCCAGCGGACTCATCGCGTCGAGCTGGGCCGCCAGCGCCCGCACGCGAGACTCCCACGTGTGGCGACGCGCGGTGACGAGCTCGCGCAGCCGTCCGTCGGCTCGCACGATGCGCGTCGTCAGGTCGGCCGCGATCCGGCGGACATCGCGGCGCTCCAGCCGGCGTCGCAGGCCATCGAAGCGTTGAGCATGGCGCCCCAGCCGATCCCGCATCGCGTGGCCGAGCCGCAATATCAGCTCCTGGCGATCGCGGTCGCGCATGACGACCCGGACCGGCCAGCCCTGCAGGCGCAGGTCGAGCCGGTCGGCGTGCTGTCGCCGGCGTTCAGCGCTGTAGCGCAGGGCCTGGGCGAGCCGGGTCGTGGCGCGATCGATGCGGGTCCGGAAGTTGTCGGCGCGATCGACGACGAGCTCGGCGGCGTTGGACGGCGTCGCGGCGCGCACGTCGGCGACGAAATCCGCGATCGTGAAATCGACTTCGTGGCCCACGGCGGAAATGACGGGCACGGGACAGGCGGCAATCGCACGGGCCAGTGCCTCGTCGTTGAACGCCCACAGGTCCTCGGCCGATCCCCCGCCGCGCCCGAGAATGACGACGTCCACCTCGTTCACGCGCGCCACCACGCGCAGCGCGCGGACCAGATCGATTGCGGCGCCGTCGCCCTGCACGCGCGCGGCGCGGATGAGGATGCGCGCCGTCGGGTGCCGGTGACAGATCACGCGAACGATGTCCCGCACGGCGGCGCCGTCGAGCGACGTGACGACGCCGATGCGGCGAGGCAGCACGGGCAGCGGGCGCTTGCGCGCCGCCTCGAAGAGACCTTCCGCCTGAAGCTTGCGTTTCAGCTGATCGAACGCGGCCTGCAGCGCACCCAGCCCGTGCGGCTCGAGGGCATCGACGATCAGCTGGTACTCGCCCTTGACCTCGTACACGCTGATGCGCCCGTAGGCGATGACGCGCATCCCGTCTTCCGGCCGGAACTTCAGTTGTCGAGCCGTCATGCGGAAGACGACCGCGCGAATCTGCGCGTAGTCGTCCTTCAGCGTGAAGTACACGTGCCCGGAGCTCCACTGCCGGCAGTTGGAGATTTCCCCTTCAACCGCAAGACCCGCGAAGGTCCGCTCGACGGTGTTCTTGAGTCTGGCGGAGAGCTCGCTGACGGAGACGGGCCGCGCCGGAGACGCCGGCTCGTCCTCGATCGGGACATCGTCGAAGGGAAGGTCGAGCCAGTCTTCCATACGCTCACCGCGCCGCGACGGGCGCGGCCACAAGGGTTTCGATTTCCTGTGACGACAGGCTGACGCGCTCGATCGACTTGGCCCGGCCGGTGGCTTCGTCGGCGGCGATCACGACGGCGTTGAGGCGAGGGTTTTCCGTCGCCGTCTCGAATCGTTGCGGCAGGGCGGTCAGGAAGCGCTGCAGAATCGCCGACCGCTCGACGCCGATGACCGAGTCGTGCGGTCCGGTCATACCGACGTCGGTAATGTACGCGGTGCCCTGCGGCAGCACGCGCTCGTCGGCAGTCTGGACGTGCGTGTGGGTGCCGACGACCGCCGCGACGCGGCCGTCGAGGTGCCAGCCCATCGCGATCTTCTCGGACGTCGCTTCGGCGTGAAAGTCCACGAGCACGATGCGCGCTTCGCTCTTCACGGCGGCGATTTCGTCGAGCACCACGCGGAACGGATCGTCGATGGCGGTCATGAAAACGCGTCCCATGACGTTGACGATGGCGACCGGCACGCCGTTGCCCGCCTGGGCGACGAACACGCCGCGCCCCGGCGCGCCGGCGGGAAAATTGGCGGGCCGGAGCAGGCGGGGCTGCTCGGCGAAGTAGGTCAGGATCTCCTTCTTGTCCCACGTGTGATTGCCGCCCGTCATCACCTGGATGCCGTATGAGAGGAAATCGTCGGCGATGTCGGGCGTCACGCCGAAGCCCGCCGCGGCGTTCTCCACGTTGGCGACGACCAGATCGACGCGGTGATGCGCGACGAGCGCCGACAGGCCGCGCCGAATCAGTTCCCGCCCGGGCTTGCCGACGATGTCTCCGATGAAGAGCAGCCGGGTCATCCGTGTTGCACCGCGATGACCATGACGCGTCCGCGCCGGTCCTCGATGCGGGGCAGGATGACGCGCAGCATTCCGGCCGAGGCGTGCGCAGTCGCGCGGCTCGCATCGAACGCGCCGCCGATGCGCACCGCACGCGCAAACCGGCCGTAGCTTCGCTCGGCGAGGTGGAACTTCGCGCTCGGATCCGGCGGCGCGGAGAGCTTGGCGCCAACGACGAGCAGCGTGCTGCGCCGCACCGCCACGCGGAGCGCGTCGGGGGACACGCCAGGCACATCCACGACGACTTCAACGGCCGTGGCGGTTTCGAGCACATCGAGGGGCGGCCGGCACTCCGCGTTGATGGCCGCGGCGCCCGGGACGTCGCGATCGAGCTCGAGGAGCAGCTGGCGCGCGTCCTCGGCAAGGTCCGCGGCGCCTTGATGAAGGGTATCTGTCACAACTTTTCGATCATACAGACATGAGGCCGCTGTCGCTGAGGGACGGCGCTCTCGCTGGTGGTACTGGAGCTGTCGCGTGAAGTACGGCGGATTGACGCAGAAGTGCGGGGATCGGTGCAGAAGGAACAGGGGCGAAGGTTGAAGGTGCGAGGGCTAGCGTTGCCTCCAGTCGTGCCGGTCAGCAGAAATAATATGATCGTATTAACATCATATAATATATTTTATATACACTCATAATACTGCTATACTGTCGTTGTCTTGGGGCGCCGGATTCTGACCGGGCGCCCGTATGAGGGAGGAAACAGCTATGACGTTGACCCGTTGGAGTCCGGTCCGTGACCTGGCCGCCGTCGAGATCGAGCGGTTGAACCGCATGTTCGAGGCGGCGTTCTCCGGAGAGGCGCTGGCGACCGCAACCTGGGTGCCCGCGATCGACGTGTACGAGACGGCCGAGAATGATGTGATCGTCAAGGTCGACCTCCCGGACGTGAAGCGCGACGACATCAAAGTCACGTTCGAGAACAGCGTGCTCACCATCGAAGGGGAGCGCAAGTTCGTCACCGACGCCTCGCGCGAGAAGTACCACCGCATGGAGCGCGGCTACGGCGCGTTCCGCCGCAGCCTCACGCTGCCGGCGACTGTGGACGCCGCCCGTGTCGAGGCCGGCTATCAGGACGGCCTGCTGACCGTGAAGCTGCCCCGGCGCGAGGAATCGCGCCCGCGGCAGATCCAAGTGAACGGCTGACAAGACCGCTCGTCACGACCGGGGCCGGGCCGGCAAGGGCCCGGCCCCGTTGCTTTTCGGAGGCGTCCGGCCCTCCGATCAAAAACGCTGCGTGATAATCTGTGTTGTCGAGCCATGACCGACGAGGTTCGGCAGCAGCTCATTCAGTACACGGTGCCCGACACGCCGTCGTCCCGGCTCCCCCAGAAATAACGGAACTCCCCGCGCGCGCCTTTCGTCGATTAGAACGGGTCTTCACGTCGTGAAGCCCACCCGACTATGGGCGGCCTCAGCGCGCTTCTTGGTTTCGCGGTCATCGGCGGAGTATTCCTCGCCGCTGCCGCCGTCTTCTGGGTCCTGCTTCGCGCGATGCTCTGGCTCGTCCTGCTCCCGTTCCGCATCCTGTTCTGGCTGCTGCTCCTGCCGCTGCTGATCCTGAAAACGGTCTTGCTCTCCGTCGGCGGTCTTCTGCTTGGGCTGCTGTTCGTTGTCGGCAGCGTGTTCGTCGTCCTCGGTCTCGCGCTTGCCGTCATCGTGCCGCTGCTCCCGATTGTTTTTCTCGTGACGGTGACGTGGGCGCTCGTCCGCTTGATGAAGCGGCCCGCCACCACGTAACCTCCCGTTGTGTCGGGTGTCTTCGCCGCGCTGCTGCGCGTGCATCTGGGGTGCGCGGCGGCGGCGACCGTGGCGTTCTGGCTGGCTGCGTGCGCGCCCAAGGGCGGTCCGTTTCATCGCGCGGCCGGCCGGTGGTTCTCCCGCCTCATCTACGCAGCGGCCGTGACGGGCGGCACGCTCGCCCTGGCCCAGCTCGTCGCGCCCACGGTCGTGCGGCCACCCGATCCCACGCAATCGGCTGACGCGGTGCTCGCCTCAATTCGGTTGGCGAGGCAGACGATGTGGCTGGTGCTGTACGCGCTCCTCATCATCGTCGCTCCCGTGCATCACGGGCTCGCGGTCGTGGCGGCGAGCAGCCAGCCGATACGCGTGCGGTCGCGGCCGCACGCGGCGTTGAGCTTGCTCTCGATGCTCGGAAGCATGTTGATCGTGCCTGCCGCCGTGGCCTGGCAGCAATGGATGTTCCTGATCGTGGCGCCAATCGGCTTTGCGGTGGGTCTGCGGAATCTCGCGTACGCCAGTCGTCCGTTCGCGACGCCGGGGGAGTGGCAGCGTGAGCACCTGACGAGCATGATCACCGCGGGCATCACGCTTCATACGGTGATGCTGGTGTTCACCTCGTCGCGCACGATGGGCCTGACGCTACAGGGCTGGGCGGCGCTGGCGCCGTGGACGGTGCCTGCGCTCGTCGGACTGCCGATCATCCTGCTGCTGCGGAGCCGCTGGCGGGCGCGGACGTTTTCGGTTGGACGAGGCGTCCCGAGAATCTGATCAGTCCGCCACCGGCGGGTGCAGCGTGGACCAGGAGGTCGCGCGCTCGTACGCGTCGGCGAGCCGAAACAGCGTGGCTTCGTCCCACGCGCGGCCCGTGAGCTGCAGGCCGACGGGCAACCGGTCCTGACTCAAGCCGCAGGGCACGCTGATCGCGGGCAGTCCGGCCAGCGGCGCGCTCACGGTGAAGACGTCGGCCAGGTACATCTGCAACGGATCGTCGGTGCGCTCGCCAAGGGGAAAGGCCGGGGTCGGACTCGTGGGCGTCGCCACGACGTCGACGTCCTCGAACGCGTGCTCGAAGTCGCGTCGAATGAGCGTCCGCACCTGCTGCGCCTTCAGGTAGTACGCGTCGTAGTAGCCCGCGCTCAGCACGTACGTGCCCAGCATGATGCGGCGCTTGACCTCCGCCCCGAAGCCGGCGCTGCGGGTCCGATCGTACATGTCCCCGAGCGACGACGCGTCGGTTGCGCGCACGCCGTAGCGCACGCCGTCGTAGCGCGCGAGGTTGGAGCTCGCTTCGGCCGTGCCGACGAGGTAGTACACAGGAATCGCATGCCGCGCGTGCGGCAGCTCGACCGTCCGAATACTGACGCCCAGACCCTCGAGGACTTGGAGGCTCTCGTCGAAGCGCGCGCGAACACCGTCGTCGAGTCCTTCGCCAAGAAGATGTCGCGGCACTCCGACGCGCAGGCCTCGGGCAGCGCCCGTGAGGTCGCGAGAGAACGCCGGCACGACCTGCGCGGCCGCGGTCGAATCCCGCGGATCGGCGCCACTCAAGACCTCGAGCGTGAGCGCGGCGTCGGCCACCGAGCGGCTGAGCGGCCCAATCTGATCGAGCGACGAGGCAAAGGCGACCAACCCGTACCGGGACACGCGGCCGTACGTCGGTTTGAGGCCGACGATGCCGCAGAGCGCCGCGGGCTGGCGGATGGATCCGCCGGTGTCGGAGCCCAGGGCGATCGGCGTCATTCCAGCCGCCACGGCGACTGCCGATCCCCCGCTCGAGCCGCCGGGAATGCGATCGGTCGCCCACGGATTGCGCGCCGGGCCGAACGCGCAATGTTCCGTCGACGAGCCCATCGCAAATTCGTCGCAGACGGTCTTGCCGACGATGACGGCACCCGCGCGTTCGAGTTTTTCGACGACGGTCGCGTCGAATGGCGAGACGTAGTTCTCCAGCACGCGCGATCCGGCGGTGGTCTTCATGCCGCGGACGGCGATGTTGTCCTTGAGCGCGATCGGGACGCCGTGCAGCGGTCCCGTCGACGCAGCCCCGCGATCGAGCGTGCGGGCCCGTGCGAGCGCGCGTTCGGCATCGACGTGCAGGAAGGCGTGCAGGGATCCGTCGAGCGCGGCGATGCGGTCGAGCGCGTGCCGGCACGCCGCCTCGGCCGACAGCTGGCGGCGGTCGATGGCGTCGCGCAGCGCGATGGCGGTCGCGTACGAGTCGGGCATGACCAGCTAGAGCACCTTGGGAACTTTGAAGAGGCCGGCCGCCGCGGCCGGCGCGCCGTGCAGGATCTCGTCGCGATCCAGGGACGGACCGGGTTCGTCGTCGCGCCACCTGGGTCCTGACACGATCGCGTGAGACGTCGGCGGGATGCCGCTCGTGTCCACCTGCTGAACGGCCTCCGCGTATTCCAGGATTTCGGCCAGCTGCGTCGTGAAAAGCGCGACCTCCGATTCCGAGAGCGAGAGCCGCGCAAGCTCCGCGATCCGCGCGACTTCGTCGCGTGTCAGTCTCGACGCCACGACACAGGATGCTAGCATGGGCACTGCCGGGAAACGGTTGAGGGCCGCGCGATGCGTACGCTGATCACGATCGTTGCCACGCTGCTTTTGACGGTGCCGGTGACGTTGCAGGGATGGGGCGTCGACGTCCACCGCCAGATCACGCGACGGGCGCTCGACAACCTGCCTCCGGTGCTCCGGTCGTTCTACGCCGAGCACCGCGACTTCGTCGTCGAGCACTCCGTCGATCCGGACATGTGGCGCGTGGTCGGATTGCGCGGCGAACTCGGCGACGAAGATCCCAATCACTTCCTCGACATCGACGGCCTGGACGACGTGCGGCCGTTCAAGAACGTGCCGCGGCAGTGGGACGCGTACGTCGCCAGGTACGGCGCCGACCGCGCCAATCGGATGGGCCGGCTGCCGTGGCGCGCCGACGAGATCTATCAACTCCTCGTCGCCAGGTTTCGAGACGCCGCCAAGGGTCCGGGCTACGCGAGCGAAAACGCCCGATATCTGACCGCTGTCCTCGCACACTACATCGAAGACGCCCACGTGCCGTTCCATGCGGTGATGAATTACGACGGCCAGCTGACCGGCCAGCGCGGCATCCACTCGCGCTTCGAGACGGAAGCCGTGATGCGCAGCCTCAAGACGTTGAAGCTCGCGCCGGTGACCATCAAACCGGTCGGCAACCTCCGCGACTTCGTGTTCGAGACCCTGATTCAGAGCGAGCTGCTCGTCGCCGCCGTGCTCGAGGCCGATCGCGAGGCCGCGGCCGGCCGCGAGTTCTACGACAACGGCTACTACACCGCGTTCGTGAATGGCATCCGGCCGATCGTCGAGCGGCGGCTGAGCGAGGCGGCCAGCGGCGTCGCGAGCGTCATCGTCAGCGCCTGGACCGAAGCGGGGAAGCCGAGCCTGCCTGCGCGGACGGTCCGCCCGCCGGCGCGCATCGTCCGGTAATCGCGGCCATATGGATGTCTTTCTGGTCCCCGTCGGCGCTGAACGCCATGAGCTCTACTGCGAGGTTGACGACGACGAGGACGACGAATCCGCGAAGGGGGGCGCGGCCAGGTCATCCTGGTGGAATCGACGGGTCGCGCGATTTCGCGAGCTGATTCGCGAAGCCGAAGCCGAGCGCGAACGGCGCGCGCAGGGGCAGCCGGCCGAGTCGCGCGGACTCTGGCGCTACATCGTCGGAAAGATCGCCGAGGCCGTGGCCGAGCAGCGGCTGCTCTGGCTGTTGCAGAAAGAGACGGCGATCCGGCTGAACTTCCCGGACGACCTCGACGGCAGTCGCGCGCTCACCATCGCACGCGAGTCGGTGCGGCGCGACTTCGAAAAGCATCGGCGCTGGCTCGTGATCGACACGCTGGTCCTCCTGCTGTTCCTGCCGCTCACGATCATTCCCGGCCCGAACTTTCCCGCGCTGTACTTTACGTTCCGCGCCATCGGGCACTTTTTCTCGATGCGCGGCGCCAAACGCGGGCTCGATCGCACCACCTGGACGCCCGTCGTCTGCCGGCCGCTGTCGGCCGTCCGCGACGCGCTCGAGCTCGATGGGACGGCGAGACGCGCGCGCCTCGCCGAGATCGCCCGCGAGCTCAGCCTCGAGCGGCTGCCGGGGTTTGTCGAGCGGCTGCGGGCGACGATTCGGGGGAAGAAGGCTTAAAGGCTCAAAGCCTTTCAGCCTCATCGCCTTTGGCTTCAGTTGGTATACTCGCCGCGCCGTGACGCTGACAGAACTGGCCCAGCGCCTCGGGTGCCGTCTCGAAGGTGACGGCGGAGTCGAGGTCGTGCGCGTCGCCGGAATCGAGGACGCGGTACCGGGCGAAGTCACCTTCCTGGCCAACGCCAAGTACGCGTCCAAGCTCGCCGCGACGCGCGCGTCGGCCGTCATCGCCGACGAGAGCGTGAACGGCGCGCCGTGTCCCATCCTGCGCACGCGCGAGCCGTATCTCGCCTTTGCCGAGGCGGTCGCGCTGCTGACGCCGCCGCGCCGGCCGGCGCCGGGCATCAGCCCGCTCGCCACCGTGGATCCGAGCGCCGTGATCGGCCCGGACGTGACGATCGGCCCATTCGTCGCGATCGGCCGCGGCGCCCGGATCGGCGCCGGGACCATCGTCGAGAGTCACGTCGCGGTCGGAGATGACGCGTCGATTGGGGCCGCGTGCACGATTCACTCGCACGTCGCGATCCGCCACGAGGTTCAAATCGGCAATCGCGTCGTCATCCAGGATGGCGCCGTCATTGGCAGCGACGGATTCGGGTTCGTGCGCCGCCGGGACGGGACCCACCGCAAGATCCCGCAAGTCGGCCGCGTCGTGATCGAAGACGACGTCGAGATTGGCGCCAACTCGACGGTCGATCGCCCGGCGGTCGGCGAGACCCGGATTGCCGCGGGCGCCAAGATTGACAACCTCGTCCAGGTCGCGCACGGCGTCAAGATCGGCCGCAACGTGCTCCTCGCCGCGCAGGTCGGCATCGCCGGCAGCACCGTCCTCGAAGACGACGTGGTGATGGCGGGGCAGTCGGGCGCGACCGGTCACGTCCGGCTCGGCCGCGGCGCCATCGTCGGCGCCAAGTCCGCCGTCACCAAAGACGTCGACGCCGGGCAGCACGTGGCGGGCGTGCCGGCCAGCGAGGTGGCGGAATGGCGGGAATCGGTCGTCCTCATGCGCAAGTTGCCGGAACTGAGGAAGGTGATCGCCGCGCTCGAAAGTCGCCTCGCGGCCCTGGAAAAGGGGAAATGACCTGCGAGGTCATTTCCCCATTGGGCCCCGTAACCTGTCGAAAACTACACCGTCCTCTATAATCAAGACATGTCCACGTTTCGAGCGCTGGCTCTGACCGGCGCGCTGTTCTTGGTGTCGGCCGCGTCGGCTTCGGACACGGTCGTCCGGCCAACCAAATTCGACTACACGATGGCGACCCTGCCAAACGGGCTGCAGGTCGTCTTCCTCGAGGATCACTCGACGCCCATCGTGCACCTGGCCCTTTGGTACCACGTCGGCTCGAAAGACGAGAAGGCGGGGCGGACCGGGTTCGCGCACCTGTTCGAGCACCTGATGTTCAAGGGCTCGCGCAACGTCCGGCCGGATCAGCACCCGTCGTGGATCACGAGCGTGGGCGGGCAGGCCAATGCCTTTACGGACGAAGACGCGACGGTCTATTGGGAGACCGTGCCCGCGCAGTATCTGCCGCTGGTGCTCTGGCTCGAAGCCGACCGCATGGCGTCGCTCGACGTGAGCGAGGCGAAGTTCAAGACCGAGCGCGAGGTCGTCAAGGAAGAGCGACGGATGCGCTATGAGAATCAGCCGTTCGGCCGGCTGCCCGAGATCATCTTCGACAAGGCGTTCACGACGCACCCGTACAAACACCAGACGATCGGCAGCATGGAGGATCTCGAATCGGCGTCGATCGGCGACGTCCGCGCGTTCCACTCGACGTACTACGTGCCGAACAACGCGACGCTGACGCTCGTCGGCGACTTCGATACCAAGGCCGCCCGCCAGCTCGTCGAGCAGTACGTCGGCAAGGTCCCGAAGGGGAACCCGGTGCCGCGCGACATCCCCAAGGAGCCGGCGCACACGACCGAGGAGCGCTTCACGGTCAACGAGTCCTGGCCGCTTCCGGCGGTCGTCGTGTCGTACCACATCACGAACGACGGTCACCCGGATGCGTACCCGCTCCATATCCTCGCGAAGATTCTGTCCGACGGCGACAGCTCACGGATCTATCGCTCGCTGGTTTACGAGAAGCAGATGGCGCTCGCGGCGTTTGGCGAGGCCAAGCTCATCGAGCATCCGAACCTGTTTTATGCCGTCGCCATCGTGCAACCTGGCCGGAAGCCCGAGGAAGTCCAGAAAGAGCTGCTGACCCAGCTCGATCGCGTCAAGACGGAAGGCGTCACCGCCGACGAGCTGAACCGCGCGAAGCGCCAGTTCGCCCGTGACTACATCCTCGGGCGGGAGACCGTGCAGCAGAAGGCGCTGCACCTGGCCCACGCGGTGGTCATCCACAACGACATTAAGACCGCCGACGGCGAGTTCGACCTGTTCCAGAACGTCACGCTGGCAGACGTCCAGCGCGTGGCCAAGACGTACTTCACCCCTGAGTCCCGGATGCTCCTGACGATCATGCCGAAAGGCGCGGCCCAGGGCGGGACGGAGGGCGTCCGATGAGCCGGGCCATCTCGCCGCGCCTGGCTGGCGTCATCGTTCTCGCGGCCTGGTTTGGCGCGTCGACGCTCACCGCGCCGCAATGGCCGCAAAGCTCGCCGCCGCAGCCGCTCCAGGCGCGGTCCGTGGACTTTCCGCCGTATCAGCTGAAAACGCTGGCCAACGGGCTGCAGGTGCTCGTCGTGCTTCACCACGAGCAGCCATCGGTCAGCTTCCGGCTGCTCGTTCGCGCCGGGGCGATGCAGGAGCCCGAGGGCAAGCCGGGCGTGGCGAGCTTCGTCGCGTCGCTGCTCAATCAGGGCACCGCCACCAAGTCCTCCGAACAGATCGCGAACCTCATCGAGTCGGCTGGTGGTGTCATCGCCGTCGGGTCGGGCAACGAGTTGTCGTATGTCAGCGGTGCCGTGATCAAGGACCAGACGGATCTCGTGCTGGGCGTCGCGTCGGATCTGGTGCAGCACCCGGCGTTCTCCCCGGAAGAGATCGACCGCCAACGCCGGCAGATGCTCTCGTCGCTCCAGGTGAGCTACGACGACCCGGACTACCTGGCGGGGCTCGTGTTCGACCGGCTCGTGTTCGGATTCCATCCGTACGGCCGGCCGAACGAGGGCACGCCCGAGTCGGTCACCCGGATCACGCGGGATGATCTCGTCGCGTTCCACAAGGCGTGGTTCGTGCCCAACAACACGCTGCTCGCGATCGTCGGCGACATGACGGCTGAAGCCGCGTTTGCCGCGGCCGAGCGCGCGTTCGGATCCTGGGCGCGGCGCGACGTGCCGGTCATCAAGACGACCGAGCCGCCGCAGCCGACGCAGCGGATTGTCGTGATCGATCGGCCCGGATCGGCGCAGACGGAAATCCGCGTCGGCCACATTGGCGTCGCGCGGACGCATCCCGATTTCCTGCCGCTCGACCTCGCGGTCCGCATTCTCGGCGGCGAAGGCGCCAATCGCCTGTTCGGCGTGCTGCGATCCGAGCGCGGGTTGACCTACGGCGCGTCGGCGGAGTTCCACACCTACAAGAGCAGCGGCGACATCGTGGCCGAGACCGACACGCGATCGTCGGCGACCGGACAGTCGCTCAAGCTGATGGTGGAGGAGTTCCTGCGGCTGCAGCGCGAAAGCGTGAGTCCGGGCGAGTTGAACGGCGCGCAGGAGTTCCTCGCCGGCAATTTCCCGCTGACGATCGAGTCGCCGGCGGCCATCGCTCAGCAGGTCCTCGCGCACCTCTTCTACGGACTCGACCTCTCCGAGATCGAGACCTATCGCGATCGCGTCGTCCGCGCGACGCCGGCCGATATCCAGCGCGTCGCCAAGCAGTTTCTGAAGCCGGACAAGCTGTCGATCGTGCTCGTCGGCGACGCGTCCGTATTCGCCGACCAGTTGGCGAAGGAAGGGTTCGCGGGCTTCGAGCGCATCCCGCTGTCGCAGCTCGACATCAGCTCTCCGACGCTCAAACGCACCGGCACGCCCCCTGACGGCTCTCGCGAGAACCGCCAGCCGGAGTGATCACGCCGACCGACCGAGCGAGCTCTCCACCGACGACAGCGTCGAAGGCCGCGGGTCTGCGCGTGATGGTCTCCTGCGGGGAGGCCTCGGGTGACCTGTATGGCGGCGCCCTTGTCTCAGCGCTTCGCGAGATCGACCCAGCCTTGCAACCGTTTGGATTTGGCGGTGAGCATCTCAGAACCGCCGGCGCCGAGCTCATCGGCGACTATCGAGGATTTTCGGTCACCGGTTTGAGCGAGGCCGTCGCCGTGCTTCCGCGGTCCTGGCGGATGCTCCGTCAGCTCGGCGAGGCCGCCCACGAACGCCGCCCCGATGTGTTCGTGGCGATCGATTTTCCGGACTTTAATTTCCGGCTGCTGCCGGCGATGAAGAAGCTGGGCATCCCGATTGTCTACTACGTCAGCCCGCAGGTGTGGGCCTGGCGGCCGGGCCGGCTGGAGACGATTCGGCGCTACGTGGACAAGATGCTCGTCATCTTCCCGTTCGAGGCCGAGCTGTACACGCAGGCCGGCGTGCCGGTCGAATTCGTGGGCCATCCGCTCCTGGATCTGGCGAAGCCGAGCCGGACGCGCGCGGAGTTCCTGCCGGCGGCTGGCCTGGACCCGGAGAAGCCGGTCATCGCGCTCCTGCCCGGTAGCCGCGCCAACGAGGTTCGACGAATCCTGCCGCGGCTCCTTGATGCCGCCGCACTGACGCGCGCCCAGGTCCCCGGGGTACAGATCCTCATCGCACGGGCACCCTCACTCGACGACAGCCTGTTTGCGCCGGTGAGCACGTCGCGCGCCACGGGTCTCCGGGTCGCGATGGTGGAAGGCGCCGCCGACGATGTTCTCGCGTCGGCCGATGTCGTCGTCACCGCCTCGGGCACGGCAACCGTCCAGGCCGCGCTCCACGGACGGCCGATGGTGATCGTGTACCGACTGTCGCCGCTCACATACACCGTTGGCCGGTCGGTCGTGCGCGTGAGCACGTACGGCATGGTGAACCTGGTGGCGGGGCGGACGATCGTGCCCGAGCTCATTCAGGATCGATTCACGCCCGACGCGGTCGCGCGTGAAACCGTGTCGCTCCTCACCGATCACATGCGCGTCGAGACGATGCGGCGCGATCTGGCGGAGATGCGAGCCCGGCTCGGTGGTCCCGGCGCCTCGCGCCGCGCCGCCGCGGCCGTCCAGAGAGCCGGGTCGGCGTTACATCGATTCGACCCGACCGCACGGAAAGCCACTTGACTTGACGTGGTAGGCGAGTGCTTGTCACGAGCGTCGCCGCAGGCGACCACGCCAAGTCAAGTGCTTTCCGGGATTAGACTTACCGGATGCGTTGGATATTCGAGCCGTTCTCACGTCCGCCAAGCGCAAGACCAGCGAGGATCGCGAGACATTTGGCCGACTGTCGGCCGAATGCCCGCCAGAGGAACGTGAGAACGGCTTTCGCCTTCGCAGCTGCTGTGTGGATTGCCGGCGCCTCGCTCGCGGCGACCGTCTTCGTGCCGACCGAGTTTCGTGAAATCGTCGCCGACGCCGGGCTCATCGTCCGAGGCCGCGTCACCGATGTGCGTCCCATCGCCGTGCCCGGCACCGGCGTCGAATCGACCGTGACCGTCGGCGTCGAAGCCGTGCTCAAGGGAGCCGCCAACGGGTTCGTCTCCTTGCGCGTGCCGGGTGGCGACACCGGCAGGTATCGGCACGTCATGCTCGGCGCGCCCGTCCTCCGCCCCGGCGAGCGCGCGGTCTTCTTCCTCTGGCGTGGGAATGATGCGCTCTGGCGCCCCGTCGGCCTCTCGATGGGTGTCTATGCCGTCCACAACGATCCGCAGACTGGCCAGCTCGTCGTCCATCCGCCGATCGTTGCCGGCCGGAATGCGTCGATCGGTCCGATCGTTCGCGGCGATGCCCGCCGGAAACTCCTCGCGATGCAGGAGTTCGAATCGCTGGTTCAGTTGATCATGGCCGGCCGGTTCGGTCAGGCGGTCCCGCGAGGAGGCCGTCAGTGAATCGGTCCACCCCCCGACTCGCGTTCGTTCTCCTCGCAGGACTTGCGGTGGTGTCCGGGTCCGATTTGAAGGCGTACCTCAAACTCGGGTCGCGCATCTCGTCGGGCATCGTCCAGATCAAGTGGACGCCGGGTCAGATGCCAATTCGTTACTCGGTGACGAACCGGGACGTGTCCGGCGTGTCGGCCCTGCAGCTGCAGCAAGCGCTCGAACGGGCGTTCAGCGTCTGGACGAGCGTGCCGACCGCGACCATCTCCGCGCAGTTCGTGGGATTCACCGGCGCCGAGCCGGGCGCCGACGATCAGACGTCGGTCATCGGCTTCAGGTTGCGGCCCGATCTCGACCGCGTGCTGGGCTCGACGTCCTTCAAGCTCGACGAAAACAGCGGCGCGGTGATCGAGTCGGACATCTTCCTCAACTCGGCCGTCAACTGGTCGGTGGCGTCCGGCGGCGAGGCCTCGCGCTACGACGTCGAATCGATCTCGGTCCACGAAATCGGCCATTTGCTGGGTCTCGGCCACTCCGCGTTGGGCGAAACCGAGTTGCTGGCTGGCGGGCGCTCGATCCGCGGCAAGCGGGCCGTAATGTTCCCGATTGCCTATCCGCAGGGCAACATCGAGGACCGGACGCTCGAAGCCGACGATGTCGCGGGCATCTCGGATGTGTATCCCACTACGTCGTTTACGAGCGACACGGGAGCGATCAGCGGCCGGGTCACGCGTTCGGGCGCGGGCGGGATCTTTGGCGCGCACGTGACGGCGTTCAATCTCTCGAGCGGGACGCTGACGGGTGGTTTTTCGCTGAACCAGAGCGGGGACTTCGTGATCGGCGGCCTTGTCCCCGGACTGTACGTCGTCCGCGCGGAGCCGCTTGACGATGCCGAAGTGAGCCTCTTTTTCGACGAGGAGACGATCGTGCCGATCAATTTCCGGCCCGCGTACTTCGAGCGGCTCGTCGCCGTGCCCGCCGGTGGCACGAGCGGCACGATCGAGATCAGGGTGCAGTCCAAATGAGCCGCCTTCGCCAAGGCTTCGGCGCCCAAGGGGCCGCCACGAGACTCGTCGTTCTGACGCTCGCTGGTGTAATGGTGTGTGCGTTCCCGAGCCTGGCGCTTGCCCAGGTGGCCTCGACGGCCGCACAGAAGCCGTCCAGCCATCCCGTCGAGCTCGCCGTCGGCGGCTTGGTGTCCGGCGAGACATCGTACGGATCGCTCGACGCCGAGTTCATCACCAACAGCGGCGGCCGGCTGACGGTGTTTCGAACCGAGAGTGCGCTGCGGCCTGGTTTCGGGCTCGAAGTCGATCTCGGGATCGGACTCACGCGGTCGCTGGCCATCGAGGCGAGCGGCGGCTGGACGCGCGCGGACTTTCGGACGCGAATCTCGAGTGACCTCGAGGAGGTGGCCGACGCCGTCCTGAAGGAACACCTCACGCGATACTCGGTGGAAGGCGCCGCGCTCTGGACGTTCGCGCGCCGCGGCAAGTCGAGCTGGTTCGCGCGCGGCGGCGCCGGGTGGATGCGCGATCTGACCGGCAATGATTCCCTGGTCGAGGACGGGATTCTCGGCAGCTTCGGCATCGGCGTGAAATACTTGTGGAATCAGGCCGCCCAAGGCGGGCTGAGGGTCACCGGGTTTCGGGTCGAAGGCCGCGCGCTCGCGCACAAACGCGGCCTCACGATCGGGGACGACAAGCTTCGTCTGACGCCGGCGGTGTCCGGCAGCCTGATTTTCGGATTCTGAGGCCGGCGGGTCCGGCACATCGCCATGTCGCTTGATTCCTTCAACACGCGCCGCACGCTCTCGGTGGGCGGCGACTCCGTCGAGTACTACAGTCTGCCCGCGCTCGAACAGGCAGGATTCCCGGATGTGGCCCGGCTGCCGTTCTCGCTGAAGATCCTGCTCGAGAACCTGATTCGTCGCGAGGACAACGCGTTCGTCCGCGCCGACGACATTCGCGCGCTGGCGAGCGGGTCCCGGGGTGACGCCGAGATCTCCTTCATGCCCGCGCGGGTGCTGCTCCAGGATTTCACCGGCGTGCCATGCGTCGTCGATCTCGCCGCCATGCGTGACGGCATCGCGCAGCTCGGCGGCGATCCCGAACGGGTCAATCCCCTGCAGCCGGTCGAGCTGGTCATTGATCATTCCGTCCAGGTCGATCACTTCGGCCGCGCCGATGCCCTGAAGCTCAACGCCGAGCTCGAATACCATCGGAATCGGGAACGCTACGTCTTCCTCCGCTGGGGCCAGACCGCCTTCCGGAATTTCCGTGTCGTGCCGCCGGCCACCGGCATCGTGCATCAGGTGAACATCGAGTACCTGGCGCGCGTCGTCTGCCGCGAGTCCCGCGACGGCAAGACGACGGCGTATCCGGACACGGTGTTCGGCACCGACTCACACACGACGATGGTGAACGGGCTGGGCGTCGTCGGCTGGGGTGTCGGCGGAATCGAGGCCGAGGCCGCGATGCTCGGTCAGCCGAGCTCGATGCTGATACCGGCGGTCATCGGATACCGCCTGTCTGGATCGCTGCCCAAAGGCGCGACGGCGACGGATCTGGTCCTGACGATCACGGAAGCCCTGCGCAAGAAGGGCGTGGTCGGCACGTTCGTCGAGTTTTTCGGTTCGGGGCTCCGGCATCTCACGATTGCCGACCGCGTCACGCTCGGCAACATGTGCCCGGAGTACGGGGCGACGGTCGCGATCTTCCCGATCGACGACATGACGCTCGACTATCTGCGCTTCACGGGCCGGGATCCGGCGCAAGTCTCGCTCGTCGAGGCGTACGCGAAAGCCCAAGGCCTCTTCCGGACCGACGCGACGCCGGAAGCGGCGTATGCCGATACGCTCGAGCTCGATCTGGCGCGGGTCGAGCCGAGTCTGGCCGGTCCGCGACGGCCGCAAGACCGGGTGTCGCTGTCGCGCGCGAAGCAGTCATTCGCCGCCGCGCTGCCGGACCTGCAGAAAGCAATCAAGACGCCGGCCGCCGGCGGCGGCACGGCAACCGCCGTCGCGGAGGCCGTGGCGGTGGCGAGCCAGCTCGAACACGGGTCGGTCGTCATCGCGGCCATCACGAGCTGCACGAACACGTCGAACCCGAGCGTGATGATCGGCGCCGGCCTCGTTGCCAGGAAAGCGGTGGAGCGCGGTCTCGAGCGCAAGCCCTGGGTCAAGACGAGCCTGGCGCCCGGCTCCAAGGTCGTGACCGAGTACCTCGAGAAGGCCGGGCTGCAGTCGTTTCTCGACGCGCTCGGCTTCAATCTCGTCGGCTACGGCTGCACGACCTGCATCGGCAACAGCGGTCCGCTGCCGGACGACATCGCCGCCGAGGTCCACGATCGCGGCCTCGTCGTGTGCGCGGTGCTCTCGGGCAATCGCAATTTCGAGGGCCGCATTCAACAGGACGTGCGCGCCAACTACCTCGCGTCGCCGCCGCTGGTCGTGGCGTACGCGCTCGTGGGCTCGATGAACGTCGATCTGACGACGGAGCCGCTCGGCACCGGGCGCGACGGCCGGCCGGTGTTCCTGAAAGACCTGTGGCCTACCGAGCGCGAGATCCAGGAGACGATGCTCTCGTCGGTCACGCCCGAGATGTTTCAGCGACAGTACGGGCGGGTGTTCGACGGAGATGAGCTTTGGCGGACGCTGCCCGTGCCGACGGGCGATCGCTTCGCCTGGGAGGCCTCGTCCACCTACGTCCGGCGGCCGCCGTTCGTCGAAGATCTGCCGCGCGAGCCGGTGCCGCTCGTCGAGATTACCGGCGCGCGGGTCCTGGCCGTGCTCGGCGACAGCATCACGACGGATCACATCTCGCCGGCCGGATCGATCAAGGCCGAGACGCCAGCCGGGAAGTACCTCATCGCGCAGGGCGTCCAGCCGAAAGACTTCAACTCGTACGGGGCCCGGCGCGGCAATCACGAAGTCATGGTCCGTGGCACGTTCGCCAACGTGCGGTTGCGCAATCAGCTCGCTCCAGGTACGGAAGGCGGATGGACGACCTATCAGCCGGCGGGCGAGGTCCTGTCGATCTACGACGCGTCGGTGAAGTATCTCGAGGCCGGCGTGCCGCTTCTGGTGCTTGCCGGCAAGGAGTACGGCTCCGGATCGTCACGCGACTGGGCGGCCAAAGGACCGATGCTGCTCGGCGTGAAGGCAGTGATCGCCGAGAGCTTCGAACGGATCCACCGCAGCAACCTGGTCAACATGGGCGTGCTGCCTCTGCAGTTCACGGCGGGGGAGTCGGCAAGCTCACTCGGCCTGACCGGCACTGACGTCTTCGATCTCCAGGGATCGGGCGCGGGCCTCACGCATCGCGGCAGCGTCGTCGTGCGCGCGCACCGGCCCGACGGCACGCGTCAGGAGTTCCGCGTCCTTGTCCGGATCGACACGCCGGAAGAGTTGACGGCATTCAAGCACGGCGGCATCCTGCCGTACGTCGTGAGACGACTTGCCGCGCGACGGATGCCATAATCTTCAGTCCAGCCCACCGACATGCGACGCCCAGTCTTTCTGGTCGTGATTCTGCTGACCATGGTCGCAGCCTGGCCGCTGGCGCAGCGAGGCAGCGGCACCGGCACGGGCGGCGGGCGCGGCCGAGGTGGCGGACAGGTCGGCGGCGTGGAGCCGGCGCCGCAGCAGCGGCCGGTTTTTCGCGCGACCGTCGAGCTCATCCAGGTTGACGTCGTGGTCAGGGACCGCGACGGCAATCCGGTACGCGGGCTGACCGCGAACGACTTCGTCATCCTCGATCGGCGCAGGATGCACCCCGTCGCGACCTTCAAAGAGATTCGGCGAGACCAACAGCCTCAGGCGCCCGATCTGGCGCGCGCGTTTCCGTCCACGCTAAAACTGGACGTCGCGAGTAACCAGACGGCGAGGTCCGAGCGTCTGGTGGTCATGGTCCTGGACGATCTGCACGCCTATCGCGGACGTGACGAGACGGTGAAGACGATCGCCCGTCAGGTCGTTGAGGACCTCGGCCCGCAGTCGACGATGGCGCTCGTGATGACCAGCGGCAACAACAACGTCGACGTCACCGAGGATCGGTCGCGGCTCCTCGAATCCATCGAAAAGTTCAAGGGCCACCGGGCGGTCCGGCGGCCGATGACGGCTCCGGATAACCGCCGCGCGTCAGACCTGGACATCCTGCAGATGTTCGACGCGAACCTGCGGCTCTACAACGCCCTGCGAAACGGCGCGCGCGTGCTTGCCGGCAACGACGGCCGCCGCAAGGCCTTTGTGCTGATCTCCGAGAACATCGCGAAAGATCTGACCGGCGTGTTTGCGCTGTCCACACCGCGCGGCGATCCGCCGCCCGACGCGTCGGATTATTTCCTGAGCGGCGATCCCGAGGCGCTGGCGGCTATTCCCACGCCGACCACGCCGTTCCACGACCTGGCGATCCTCGAGATGATGGACGCCATGCGGCGCGGCAACGTCGCGACCTACGCCATCGATCCCCGCGGGCACGTTCCGCCTCAGGACATGCTCCGCGAGTGCATGCCGGCATTCGGGCTCGGCGACGACCCCTGCCTGGGCGGCACATTGCCGGCCTGGAACAACTACATCCGGCAGGCGCAGCACGGCCTCGAGATCATGTCGGCGGCGTCGGGCGGGTTCGCCGTGGTGAACACGAACGACTTCACCGCGGGCGTTCGCCGCATCATGGCCGACCTCGACAACTACTATCTGCTGGGCTTCTATCCCGATGACCTGAACAGCAAGGGCTACCGGCGTCTCGAAGTGCAGGTGAAGGGACGCGCGGACGTCACGCTGCGCTACCGGCGCGGCTACGAGCTTGGACGCGAGGTTGTCGAGAACAAGAAGGTCGAGCCGATCTTTGCGCTGTCGACCAACGCGCTTCCCACAACGGATCTGCCGCTGCGACTGCATGCCGTCGCCATGCCCGGATCAGGAGCGAGCGCGCGCGTGCCGATTGCGCTCGAGGTCACGGTCCCGGTCAAGCAAGTGCAGGAGTCGGACGCCAGCGTGCAGGACGACATCAGGTTCGGCGTGCTTGTCGTCGACATGAACGGCGCGAAGGTCAAGCAGCAGGTCGGGCGGGGTGCGCGGATGGTGCTGCGGCCGCGCGATCCGAGTCTTCCGCCGCCGGACACCGTCACCTATCAGATCGGGCTCGCGATCGATTTGAATCCGGGCCGATACCAGCTTCGCGCGTCGGCCCTGAGCACGAAGATCGGGCAGGGCGGCAGCGTGTTCCTGCCGTTCGACGTGCCGGATTACTCGAAGGTGCGTCTGGCCCTGAGCGGGCTCGTCATCGGCTACGCCGGCGGTGCACGTGTCCCGGTCTTCGCGAGCGAGGCGACCGCGCGCGGCCGCGGCATGCCGCCCGGCCGGGCCGCGCCGGCCCCGCCGCCCTCGGGCGGGCGCACGCCGACGGTGCCCGGCGGCCTGCCGTTCCCGCCGTCACTCGACCGCGAGTTCCACGTGAGCGACGACGTGGCGCTGTACTTCGAGGTGGCCCGCAAGGACAAGGCGAGGGACGTCGAGACTGCCATCGCCGTCGTTGACGCCGCCGATCGCATCGTCAAGCGCTATAGCCAGACCATGCCGGCATCGTCGACGGGCAAAGTCACGTTCCGCCTGCCACTCTCCGAGATCGGCGTCGGGACCTTCCGGGTGCGTGTAACCGCGTCGGACACGGTCAACGATGCGATGAGTGAGGTTGGGATCATCGTCAAGTAGTCGATCGGTTCGGTTTCCCGGGTTCGGGGTTCGGTTCAAGGTTCGAGTCCGCAGGTGCTGACTTCTCACCAGATCAAAGTCAAGGCGCGTGAGATCGGGTTCGATCTCTGCGGCATCGCGCGGGCCCAGCGGTACCCGCGTCTGGCGCGGCTCGCCGAGTGGATCGATCACGGGTATGCCGGCGACATGTCGTACTTGTCAGCGTCGCGCGACGAGCGCCTGGATCCCGCGCGAGTGCTTCCGGCGGTCCGGTCGGTCGTCAGCGTGGCCCTCGTCTACAACACCGATCAGCCGTACTCGACCGCGCTGCCGTCCGGGCAGCACGCCGCGATCGCGCGCTACGCCTGGGGTGACGACTACCACGACGTGTTGCGATCGCGCCTGCGTCCGCTCGTGAGGTGGATGGCCGATGTGGCCGGCGCAGGGTTTGAAGCATTCTCGTGTGTGGATGCGGGGCCGGTCCAGGAACGCGTCTTTGCCGAGCAGGCCGGCCTTGGCTGGATCGGCAAGAACACGTGCCTGATCAACCCGACCCTGGGCTCATGGATCTGTCTCGGCGAGGTTCTCACGAACGCCGAGCTCGAGCCGGACCTTCCGGGCGTCGATCACTGCGGCTCGTGTACACGCTGCCTCGAGGCGTGTCCCACCGGCGCCTTCGTTGAGCCGTATCAGCTCGACGCGACTCGCTGCCTCTCGTATCTCACCATCGAGTCACGCGGGTCGGTCGATCCCGCGCTGCGCCAGGCGATCGGCGCTCACGTGTTCGGCTGCGACATCTGCCAGGACGTGTGTCCCTGGAATCGACGGGCCGCGACGAGCGACGACGCCGCGTGGCAGCCGCGCGACGGCCTCGCGTATCCGCGCCTGCTCGATCTGTGCCGCCTTACCGACGACGCATGGCGGGCGCTGCTGCGAGGGAGCGCGATGCGCCGCGCCGGTCTTCGACGAATCCGCCGGTCGCTCGCGTACGCGGCCGCGCATCTTCCGGCAACCGACCGCGTGCAGGCGTTGGACATTCTCGCCACGCATCCGTCGGGCGCCGACGCGGACGTGGCGGAGGCGATTGCATGGGCGTCGGGGGCTGGTAACATCAATTCATGACGCTCGCGCCATCCCTGTTGCTCTCGATGCCGCAGCTCATCGACCCGAACTTTCACAAGTCGGTCGTGTTGCTGTGCGAGCACGCGCCGGAGGGCGCGTTCGGCCTCGTCGTCAATCGCCCGTCGGACATTTCGGCCGCGGCCGCCGTCCGGCTCGAGCCGCCGATCGCCGCTCCGAACGACCTGCCGCTACTCATCGGCGGTCCCGTCGAGCCGCAGCGCGGCTGGATCCTCACGACCCGGGCGCCCGACGACGTCGAGCACCGCGGCGTCGGCGCGGGATTGTTCCTGTCGGCCTCGCCCGTGTTCCTCCGGCAGGTCCTGACCGCGCGCCCGCTGCCGAAGCGGACGCACGTGCTCGCCGGATATGCCGGCTGGGGCCCCGGCCAGCTCGATGCCGAACTCGCCGACTCCGCCTGGCTCATCATGCCGGTCGAGCTCGACCTGATTTTCGAGATTCCCGCGGCCGCATCGTGGGAAATGGCGATCCGCCGCCTCGGCGCCGATCCGCATCACCTGCAGATGGGACCTGGGGTCCACTAGGAAACTTCGAACTTAGAACTGTGAACTTAGAACTTCAGACACGGACTCATGAACATCGAATCGCCAAGGCACGAAGTTCCGTCGCGCCTGGCTTCCGAGCCGCCCGCCTTGTCGGG
>DASQFI010000029.1:0-1772 GCA_035633215.1 Vicinamibacterales bacterium
GGCCCCCGCAATACGGTCCGTGAAGCGCGTCCGTGCCATACGTGCCATAGCGAGCGGCAAATCAGGGGTTGTAGCGGCCAATCACGGATTCTCCTGGTGAAGTTGCTCGAGGCGAGAATCCATTGTCCTGCAACGGATAAACGCCGATTCACGCGAGTGCCCCCGGCAGGATTCGAACCTGCGACGCACGGTTTAGGAAACCGATGCTCTATCCCCTGAGCTACGAGGGCTGATGCGGGTTGGGATGATCCGATTGACCCCCAAGTTGACGGCCACGACGGACGCCCGCAGCGCACGTCATGGTAGCGACCGCTCGACGCCGGGCCGGTCTGGATCCCGAGCCTACTGACTGGTTTCGTCGAGCACGCCCGAGTGTTCGCGTCGCCGATGTCGCTCGCCACGAGTCTGGGACCGGCTTGAGCCGGGTTCGCCACCTTCATGGGACCACCCGCGTTGCCAGTCATGGGACCACCGGCGTGTCGTGGGTCGGAATGGTCGAGGCCTGCTGGTTGCGATCGTCGAGTGACAGACCGCTGGTGACGTTCGGGGGGCGCGGGGGGCAGGTCCCCCCGAGGCGGCGCCGACCAGCTGACTGACGCGCTGGTCGAACTCCGGAGTCGGCTTCCTCAGGTGGAAGGTCACCGTCCCGGTGCGGTCGTCCGCCACGCCTTGGCTCAGGTCGCAGTCCGGCAAGGGCTTCTTCGCGACACGGCCTTGTTCGCCGCTTTCCAGCCGACCATCGCACCGACGATCGCGCGGGTGTAGTAGTGCTGGAGACCGGTCACGGAGCGGGGGCGAAGGGCTGCGTGTGCTCGCCGAGACCCTTGATCGTCACCGCATCAGTAGGAGTGCGGCACCGCCATGACCGCACGGACCCGGTCCTCGTCGAAGTCCTCGCCGAGCCACGTGAACAGGCCGCGCAACGCGGTCGGGTCCGCGACGTAGTCGTCGTAGTGCACGCGACAGACGTCATCACCGAACGCCTCGAGCGCGTCGACGTACTGCTTCTCCATCGCCTGCAGCTCGGCCAGCGCATTGGGGTTGCGCGCCCACCACTTGCTGGTGGCCACGTACTCGAGGTCGCGCGTGTTGAGCACGAACCGCGCACCGGGGAAGACCGCGCGGACGAACTCGAGCTGCTCGGGCAGCCGGTCGGTCATCCAGTCGATCTCCTTGAACCCGACCACCCGCGTGTCCGGGTCCGGGCGCAGCACCGTCTCGAGCAGCAGCATCCGGATGTCGCGCAGCGCGGTGGGCTCGGGGTAGCCGTCGATACCCCACCAGGGGTGGCTCGGCGGCAGCGGCTCGGTGCGGTTGAGCCGCTCGCGGTGGCCGCGCGCCGTGTCGTGGAACAGGAACAGCTGCTGGAGCACCCCACCGTTCTCCCCGCGGATCATCACCCCGGGGGTGCTGGACAGGATGCCCTGCAGCAGGGTCGATCCCGAGCGGCCGTAGGTGACCAGGAAGAGATACGACAGGTCCGTACGGTCCCTGCCGCTCGCCACCGCACCCTCCGCGCGGACCCGCTCCAGCTCAGCGCCAAGCGACTCGGCCCGGTGGGTCTGGGCGTCGCGCGCCGCGACGGCCTTGGCCAGCTTCGCGCGCGCGGCGTCCCGCTCGGCCCGTGTCTTGGCCAGCTTCGCCTGCAGGTCCGAGCTCGGCCGCCGCAGGCCGACGGCTCGCGCCGCGCGCCCCGCGGCTCGGCGCAGCCGAGCCACAGCAGGACCAGCCACGGGCAGACCTCGCCTCTCGTCGGGTGCGCACGGATCGTA
>DASQFI010000030.1:0-84763 GCA_035633215.1 Vicinamibacterales bacterium
CCTCCTCTCCTCAACAGTTTAGGCTGCGCTGTTCTCATAGTATAGTCACTATGTGACTAAAATTCCACCGCCGGTCACGCTGGCCGAGTTCGAGCTGCTCGTCATGGTGGCTGCCATGCGTCTCGGCGCCGATGAGGCCCACCCAGTGTCGATTGCCTCTGACATTAGCGAGCGCACTGGCCGGATCGTCCGACGGGCCAACGTCTACATGACTCTCCAGCGGCTCGAAGACAAAGGTTTGCTCACGACCGCGCTCGGAGAGGCGCGGCCGGAACGCGGCGGCAAACCTCGCCGACTCGTGACGCCCACCCGGGAAGGCGTGGCGGCCGTGCGTGCGACGATGGCGGCGATTCACGCGATGACCCGAGGAGTGAAGATATGAGCGCGCCGCGGTGGGCGACAGCTCTCCTTCGGCGTCTCGCGGCCTCTGATGAAGCCGACGTCCTGATCGGCGACCTGGAAGAGGCGCACCGGGCGCGGGTCGCCCGGCGTGGCGCCGTCGTCGCCGCGTTGCTGACGTCGCTCGAGACGGCCGATGTGACGGTGATGCTGTTGCGCAAGCGCATTCGACTTCCCCAGTCGGGACTGTCAGGGCTCGATTTCAAGCTCGGGGTGCGCATGCTCGTGCGCTACCCGGTGCTCACCCTCGTCGGCAGCGGCTCGCTCGCACTGGCGATCGCCATCGGGTCGACGATGTTCGCCTTCATCTCGCTGATGCTCTGGCCGCGCCTACCGCTGCCCGATGGCGATCAGCTCGTCCGGGTCCAGCACTACGATCGAGCGGGGAACGCGCCCGAATCACGCGTCGTCGCAGACTTCCTGCGTTGGCGCGGCGGCACGGGCACGCTCGGCGACGTCTCCGCCGGCCGCGCCGGGGAGCGCAACATCCGCATGGGCGACGGCATCGTCGAACCCATCTCGGTTGCCGAAGTGACCGCCTCGACGTTCGCGATGGCGCGCGTCGCGCCAATCCTCGGGCGAACGCTGACGGACGCCGATGCGACCGCCGCGGCGCCGCCGGTGCTCGTGATCGGCGAGCGGATCTGGCGCGAGCGATTCGCGGCGGATCCCGGCCTGCTGGGCGCGCGGGTGCTCGTCAGTGACGTGCCGACGGCTGTAGTGGGCGTGATGCCGGCGGCGTTCAGATTCCCGTCGGTCTTCGAGGCGTGGCAGCCGCTCAAGATCGACGACGCGACGGTGAAGCCGCGCGCGGGCATGGGGATCACGATCTGGGCGCGGATGAAGCCGCGCGTGACGCCCGCGCAGGCGAATGCCGAGCTCGCCGTGCTGAGCGCGCAGGCCGCGGCGGACTGGCCGGCGACGCACGCGCATCTCAGCGCCGACATTCATCCAGTCGCCTTCTCCGACATCTCGAATCCAGAGGAGCGAACGCTGATCGCGTTTATGAACCTCGTCGTCGCGCTGCTGGTCCTGGTCGTGAGCGGCAACGTCGCGCTGTTGATGTTCGCCCGCGCCGCCACGCGCGAATCGGAGATCGTCGTCCGCACGGCGCTCGGCGCGAGCCGCGGCCGGCTCGTCGCGCAGTTTGTCGCGGAGGCGCTCGTGCTCAGCGCGATCGCGGCGATTGCCGGCCTGACGCTCGGACAGCAGGCGATGGCGTGGGGCGTGAACACGTTCACCCGTGTCGCCAACGACGGCGAGCTGTTGCCGTTCTGGATTACGTCGACTCTGCCGCCGATTTCGATCGCCTACGGCATCGGGCTCGCGCTTATGGCGACGGCGGTGACGGGTATTCTGCCGGCGCTCAAGATGACGAAGGGGATCTCATCGCGTCTTCGCGAGACCAGCGCGGGCGGCGGCGGCCTCAAGTTCGGTGGCGTCTGGACCGTGCTCATCGTCACGCAGATCGCGGTCACCGTCACGTTTCCCGCCATCGCCTTTTTTGCGAAGCGGGCGGCCTGGCAGGTCGAAGACCAGCAGATCGGCGTGCCGGCGGAACGGTACCTCTCGGCACGGCTCTCGCGCGAGAGCGGCATGACCCAGGCGCGATTCGAAACGGGCGTGCGGCGGGTGCGCGAGGATCTCGCCGCCGTCTTGGGCGTCGCGCGCGTCAGCCTGGCCGATAGGCTGCCGCTGATGTGGAACGGCCACCACGCGATCGAGATGGACGAGGGCGGTCAGGCGCCGACCGACAGCGAGCTCGTCAACGGCCATCGCGTCAGCACCGCGTCGGTGGAACCGGATTTTTTCCCGACCTTCGAGGCGGCTCCCATCGCCGGCCGGCTCCTGGGGCCGGCCGACTACGGCGACGCACCGCACGTCGCAGTGGTCAACCAGTCGTTCGTCAAGAAAGTACTCGGCGGGCGCAACGCCATCGGCCGACGCATTCGATATCAAGTCGACTCGGGCCCCGCAGAGCCGTGGCGGGAGATCGTCGGCGTCGTCCGCGACATGGGCATGGCCGTGGAACCAAGCCCGAAGACCGCCGGTGTCTATCTTCCGATTCGCCTTCGTGAGGTGGTGTCCGTGATGATCGCCGCGCGCGTGTCGGGCGACATGACAGCGTCGACGAACGCCTTGCGCTCGATCGTCGCCAAGGCCGATCCCGCGCTGAGGGTTTCCGAGGTGCAGCCGTTGTCGCTCGTCACCGCGAATGAGCTGAGGACCATCAACTACGTGGTGCGGGCGCTCAGCGTCGTCAGCTTGGCGGCGGTGGTCCTCGCGCTTTCGGGTATCTACGCGGTGATGTCGTTCGCGGTGTCGCGGCGGACGCGCGAGATCGGAATCCGCATCGCGCTCGGATCGAAGCCGTCGCGCGTCGTGATCGCGATCCTTCGCCGACCGCTCATCCAGGTGACCGCGGGCATCGTCTTCGGCGGGGTTGCGACGTTCGCGATCGCGAGCCTCGTTCAAATCAAGCTCGGCTTTTCACCGGGGTTGATTGGCTACCTGCTAGTAATGCTCAGCGTCTGTCTCCTGGCCTGCGTCGCCCCGGCGCGCCGTGCGCTGAAGGTGGATCCGATCGCGGCATTGAGGACGGAGTAGTGCACGCGACCGACCCTGTTGCTCGCGCTCTATCGGAAGCGAAGCTCTCGTCGGCGTCGTCGTTACCGACGGCGACCCGTTGTGATCTCGCCAACGGGCGAGGCTCACGCTGTGACGGCGTCAGAAGCGCTCTCATCTGCAGATCGCGCTCGGTAAAGTGGTGCGCGCGATGGGCGTGCAAAAGTTCGCCGGAAGAGAGAGTCGCGAGAACCGGTGGGCCGTTGGACACCTCTCCAATTTCCTGCTGAGCCTGAGCCCAGCCCGTGAGATTTCTGGCAAGAACAGCGTTCGATCACCAGGGCGTCGGAGAGGTGTGCCGTCGGCAGTCGCCAGAATGACTTTGCCCTTTTCTTGCCCTTTGACCGCCACAACAGCCGGCCAATCGCCGCAAATTCCGGCAAACGTTTTCCGCGAGTTGAGACCGTGTTTATCGGCGATTAGGCCACTTTCAGCAACTCGCGGCTACACGTCGCAAAGCGCCGCAAAAAACATCGATTTCGGCTGTTAACCGGAGGGTTGCTGGTTCAAATCCAGCCCGAGGAGCCAATTTTTATCGACCCATTTCGCGAAGCCGGGCACCGGGGACCGCAGACTGTGCCCCTTTTTGTGCCCCTTCTTCAGTCCGGAGGATGGCCAGGGCTTGCTTGGAGCACGACATCGATGAACTGCTTGGCGTCTTTCCCGAGGGTGAACTCCTTCTTGAAATCGGCCCGGTCTCGGATTGTCGGGCATCAAGTGCAGCGGCATGCATTAAAGGTCGGAAGCGAAGGGATAGTCCTCTCGAGCCTAACGACTGCACCGTCAATCGACCGGGTGGCGCGCTTTTCGAAAGGTGACATCAGCGGGCAAAGCGGACGGCGCGCACATTCGAGGTGCCGCCGCCCGGCGCCTGAGATGAACCCGTGCCGATGATCCTGTCAATGGATTGAGAAACGGCCAAGCTAGAAGAAGCAGGAGACCTTTCCCTTGTCTTGGCCCGGTCCGCCGATCTCGCCGGCAGTCGCAGGGTTGTTGTCACGGCCGCCTCGATCGCTGCTCGTCACGCAAAGCGTCCGCGCGTAACGCGAGCCGGCCGTCGGAACAATGACCGGGTTGGTCGGGAACTCGAAAATGTGGGTGTTCCCTTCCGCCGTCCCGGAGCTGCTTCGCAAGAGCTGAGAGTTGACGGGGTTGCGGAAGATCTCGGTTACGGTTCCCCGACGATCGACCCGGACGATCCCCTGACGTGCAGCGGCCGCGACCCAGAGACTTCCATCCCAGTCGGCCCAGATGCCGTCGGCTCCTTCCAGCCGAGGGTGCGCCACGAACACTGAGTCCTCGCACAGCGTGTTGTTCTGCAGCGTCGGGTTGCAGCCCGTCTGACCCGGCACCAGGTTGCCACGCTGATCGAGGCGCACAGCCCAGATCGCTCCTCGGGCAGTATCGGCCATGTACAGCATGGCTGCACCGGCTCCACCTACCACGGCAACGCCGTTGGCGACCTGCCTCACTTCAAGTTGTGTCCCCTGCGGGAGGTTCAAGATCTGGCGTCCAACGCCTAACGCAGTCGGGACGCTGAGCAATCCACCGTAGGTTGTTCCGTTGGCCACCGGAGGGACCCGGAACGCTTCTTGGGTTGTGCCGGTTGCCGCATCACGCTTGTAGACACGGCCGAACCCTCTCTGGGAGTCCGTGATCCAGAGATTGCCGTGGGAGTCGAAGGCGATGCCGTTGGCTCCAGGGACACCCGAAGCGAATGTCGTCGCCTGACCCGTTGCCGGATTCATTTCGAACACCCAGCCGTCGGCGCCCGTCGCCTGATCGGAGATGTAGATGCGTCCGGCCCTGAATTCGAGCCCTCTTGGGGAGCAAGGTCCTCCCGACGGTTTCGGAACGAGACCGACGATCGACACGATGCCGCTCAGCGTGATGCTCCGGACGAAGCAATCTCCGGACGCATCGGGCGCTTCGGCGGTGTAGAGCGTTTCCGTGTCGGGATCGACAGTGAGCCCTTCCGAATCATGGGGCAGCGTCGCGATCGTGGTAGGAACCCCGTAAGTCGGCTGACTCGTCTCCGGCAAGGTCTCTCCGCGTGGCTCGTCGGTTTGCGCCACCGCGCACAGTAGCACTGCGCAGAGGATGAGGACGGTCCGTGCAGGTAATGAATTGAGTGTCATCGTCTTGTCCAGTTCAACCGATTGTCCAGTTCAACCGATGGTTCTGGCCCTCCCTGTCTGAGATCGCGCAAGGGCCGGCCCGAGCAGGTCAACCGAGGGTGAAAATTTTGCGGCTGAGCGTGCCGGCCCTAAAATTCGAAGACTCTTCTTAAAGGCGGCTCATGGCTTCGTCTCACGACGTGACGGCGCTCCTGGTGGATTGGAACCGCGGCAACCGCAGCGCACTCAATCAGTTGCTGCCGCTCGTCTACGCGGAGCTCCGCCGGATCGCGTCGCGCAAGCTTCGGAGTGAGCGGGTCGGTCACAGCCTGCAGCCAACCGCACTCGTCCATGAGGTGTATCTGCGCCTCGTCGATCAGCGCCAGGTCGATTGGCGGAACCGGGCGCATTTCTACGGCGTGGCCGCCGAGATCATGCGTAGAATCCTGGTCGACCAGGCCCGTCGCCACGCGGCGAGTAAGCGCGGCAGGGGCGTGGCGTGCGTATCAATTGATGACGCGCGAGAGGTGCCCGCGTCGAACGAGATGCCGATCCTCGCGCTCGATCACGCGCTCGATCGCCTGCAGAAGATCGATCCCGGGCTCGCCAGAGTAGTGGAGCTGCGTGCCTTTGGCGGTCTGACGATCGAAGAAGCGGCGCATGTTCTCCAGGTTTCGCCTTCGACGGCCAAGCGCGACTGGCGCACCGCGAAAGCGTGGCTAAGTCGGGAGCTTGGCTCGCCGGGTTCGGAGGCAGGCGCCCCACACGACCGTCCCCCCTCCGTTGGTCAACGCTCGGGCAAGGGTTAGTCCGCTGTCCTGACCAGTCCCTGGGCGACCACAAGGAGCGCAATCGCGGTTCGCGTGCTCCATGTCATGGCTGGTTCTACCTTTCTGCGGCGACCAAACCGCCGAACTCGGCTCTCAGTGGAGATCGCGCAAGCGCCGGCACTTGTGGGTCAAGGTTCGAAGGGCGAGTCCTCGTCTCGTACACCCCCGCTGGTACGCGGGGCGGGTTATGGATGCGGCGCTCGGCAAACGAAGACGGTTGCGCTTGGGTCGCGGGGACCCAAACGACTAAATTAGATTGCCAGCCGCGCCGTCGGGACGTGCGCGTAGGGGCTCCGAGCTTCGCACATGATTGACGAACGATGGGCGCGTGTGAAGGCGTTGTTTCAGGCCGCGATCGAGCGGCCGGACTCGGAGCGCGATGCCTTTCTCGCTTCGGCGGTGGGCGATGACGAGTCGCTGCGCCGTGAGGTCGAGTCGCTCCTGGCCTCGGACCAACGCGATGCCGCATTCCTCGATTGGGTCCCGGCGGCCGCTGAGGCCGCCATGGGCGGTTTGCCAGACGCCGTCTCTCAATCGACGGGAGAGATGCGATCCCATCCCTTGCTCAGCATTCATCAGCGAATCGGCGCGTACGAAATCGTCGCGCTCCTTGGCGCAGGCGGAATGGGGGAGGTCTATCGCGCTCGTGACACGAAGCTCAATCGCGACGTCGCGCTCAAGGTCTTGCCGCCGAGGTTCGCGCTGGATCCTGATCGCCTCGAGCGATTCAGGCGCGAAGCCCAGATGCTCGCGGCGCTGAAGCATCCGAACATCGCCGGCATCTACGGTTTCGAGGAATCGAGCGGTGTGCACGCTCTCGTCTTGGAGCTTATCGAAGGACCGACGCTTGCCGACCGCATCGCAGGTGGCCCGATCCCTCCAGGTGAGGTGCTCACAATCGGGTCCCAGATCGCCGATGCCCTGGGGGCGGCACATACGAAGGGCATCCTTCATCGTGACCTCAAGCCAGCGAATATCGCGTTCGACGCGAGCGGCGTCGTGAAGGTGCTCGACTTCGGGCTGGCGAAGCCAGCCCGTCCCGACAGCGCGGGTGCGGATCCGGCTGCGACGCGTGACGGTGTGATCCTCGGCACGGCCGCCTACATGAGTCCAGAACAGGCCCGTGGCCGAGCCGTGGACAAACGTACGGACATCTGGTCGTTTGGGTGCGTGCTGTTCGAGATGCTCGCTGGCCGAGCGGCGTTCGCCGCCGAGACGATTTCAGACACTATCGCGCGCGTCCTGAACAGCGAGGCCGATTGGCAGGCCCTGCCGCCAACGACCCCTGCTCGGCTCCGCGATCTCGTACGCCGGTGCCTGCAAAAGGACGCGAATCGGCGCCTGCACGACATCGGCGATGCGCGAATCGAGCTCGACGAGGCACTGGCGGCGCGAGCGGCGCCGACGGGGGCGTCAGGAACTGGTGCGGCCCTCACGCATGCCCCACGGGCTCGAACAGTCGCTGTCGGCCTCGCCGTGATTGCCGGCCTTGGACTCGCAGCCGCGGCAGCGGTTCTCTGGCGATCGGCATTCCCTCAGGAGGGAACGGCGCCGCTGGCGAGCAAGCATACACAGGTCACGTTCATGGGGACGGTACGTGACGCGGCGCTCTCGCCCGACGGCCGCAGCATGGCCTACGTGACCGGGGAAGGCGACAACCAGCGGCTGATGGTCCAGGATGTCTCCGGGGGACCGGCGCTCGAGATCTCGCGTGGCCGAGCGTCCTTACCGCGGTGGTCTCCTGATGGAAGCCGGCTGGCGTACATCGGCACCGGAATCACGGTGGTTTCCAGGCTCGGAGGCGCGGCCCGCGTCATCGCCTACGGGGGGGTCTTCTCGTGGTCACCGGATGGCTCCCGGATTGCCGTGGCCTCGCGGACGGAACAGGCGTTCCGAGTCGTGACGCTCCGCGACGGCAAGGTTCAGCGAGTCGCGCTGAATGGGTCTCCGCGCCTGGACGATCTCGACTGGGATCCTCGTACGGATCGTCTGGCGATCCTGACGTTTGACGATCGCAAGTATCAGTGGACCATCTGGACGGTCACACTCGACGGCGCTGCAGTACGCCTTTTCAACTCCGGTGACGCCCCAATTTCATCGCCGCGCTGGTCTCCAAGCGGCGACGCGATCTATTTCCTTCGCAAACAGAATGCTGCTGAACTCCTCAGTATTTCCGCCGCCGGCGAAAGCGACGCCCCGCACGTGCTCTTATCGGGCTTGCAGGCGGGTGGACGCCTCACGCTTTCGGCCGATGGTCGGCGCCTGCTTCACACGCGCGGAGTGGAGTACAGCAATCTTTGGATCGCCAGCCTGACCGGGGGTGAGAGCCCGAGGCCGATCACCGAAGGGACGTCGTTCTACTGGACTCCCCAGGTCTCGCCAGACGGCCGCTGGATCGTGACGGGTACCGGAGCAGGCTCGAGCGACACGATCGCGAAACTGCCGTTCGGCGGTGGCGATCTGATTCCGCTCACCTTCGGCGACGACCAGGCTGATAACAGCCCGGTCTGGTCTCCAGACGGCAAGCGCATTCTCTTCGCCACCAATCGCAGCGGCGCGCCCGGCGTCTGGATCATGGATGCCGACGGACGCCAGCAGCGCAAGCTCGAGACGAGTGAGGTGGCCCCAAGCTACACCGTGACGTGGGTACCAGGCGGTCATGTCGGCTGGCAGCAGGCGACGCCAGGGAACCAGGTGAACTACCGAATCCGAGACCTCACCACCGGTCGCGAGGAGTTCCTGGTGAAGGAAGGGTCCGGATCGGTCTCCCGGCCGATATTCTCGCCTCGAGACGATCAGGTCGTGCTGATTTGGACTCGCCGTGAACGCCCCGGCTTATGGGTATTGGCATGGCCCGGACGGGAGGGTCGCTTTCTCACCGGCGAACCCGCAATGCCCCTGGGCTGGTCTCCTGATGGCCTGTGGATCTATGCGCTTCGGGGCGGCGGACAACATGTTCTGCGGATCTCGGTCCGAACGGGCGACATACAGATAGCCACGACCTTCAAGACAGGCAGAATCAATTCTGGTGACGTGACGCCAGACGGCCGCTACATCGTCTGCAGCGTCTGGGAATACAAAGGCGACGCCTGGCTGATTGAGAACTTTGATCCGCAGCCTCGACCGAAAGCGCGTTAAGCAACGTCCTTCTCGCAGCAGCGTCAGCGGGTCACCAGGAACCCTGCCCAGGAGCTTTGGGCCACCGTTCGTCCCGCCTCACCGAGTGCCACGACGCGCCAGCTGAGCTCAGTAGCGTGCACCTGGGCTTTCTCATCGACAGACCCGGGCGGTACTCCGTTCGCTGGACAGTCGATTCACCCCCCGCGTTCCGGCTTCATGACGACCGTCGCCAGGAGGTAACCGTGCCTTCGCACGGCCGGAACGTGGCGATCGAGGAACACGAACGGGCGCACGAGGGCACCCGTTACCGCAGCGAACGGCCGGCACCACGAGTGGCACGCGAGGTCGAGCATCCTCAGCCATCCGGGGATGAAAAGGATCGCCGTTTCAGCGACCACGTCAAGGCCGGCTCTTTCGAGCATCCGTCTCAGTGCGCGGCGTGAGTAGGACTTCTCGTAGCCGTACGCGTAGAGTCCGACCGCCTGGAGGACCGTGGCGAGCAACGGCCGGAGAAACGGGTCGTATCGGTTCGGCACGCCGACGATCGCGCGCCCGCCGGGTTTGAGCACACGAGCCATCTCTTCGACGGCGCGCTCGGTTTCGTCGAAGTGCTCGATCGTTCCCATCGAATAAATCGCGTCGAAGCTCGCATCGCGAAAGGGCAGGTCGCGCACGTCGCCAACGACGCCCTGGAGACAGTGTCGCGCGCCTGGGCCGGTGTCGAACGCGGCGAAGGCCTGAATCACGATGGGTTCAGAGATGTCGATGCCGTAAGCGAGGGCGCCCCGGCGGCTGGCCCACGCGAGGATGCGTGTGTTCTTGGCCTCGTCCCAGAGATCGGTCTTGAGAATTCTCAGTCCCTCGAGCGTGGGGAAGTGCTCGGTGAACAGACGTCGTTCGTTGTCCGAGTAGTACCGCGTGGAGCTGGCCCCCCCGAGGTCGGGAAAGCGCTCGCCGACCCCGGCCCAGAACTCCCGGTAAGCGGACCGCGGCGTCAAGGCTGCTCACTCCCCACGGTCCAGTTCCACGTGCCGAGCGCAAACGACAACGGGCGCTGGTCCCCGTTAGTGATCACGTCGCCAGCCACCGTCGGCGCTTCAGCGGGATGAAACACGAGCTCGTGATCGCCTGGAATGATCGTGAGCGGACCAATCTGGTAGATGCGACGCGATGGCTCGACGACGAGCGTCCGCACGGAGTGCCCGTCGAGCCGCAACTCCATCCGGCGCGCACGGTGGAACGCCGACAGTTCAATGTGAAGAGTTGTGACGATCGGCCGGTCGGTTGTGTTCACGATCGTCCATTTCGCATCGGCTCCCATCCATCGCCACGTCCACTCGGCATTGTGCTCGCGCGGAAAAAACCCCGTCATCATTGCGGTATAGATTGCCGGTGCTCGCGCCGTGACCGCGAACACCTGGCCATCGCCGAAACTCGCGGCGACACGCCATCCGTCCAGCGCAGGGTGCTCTGCGAACCATTGTCCGTCGGCGGTGCCACGCCGTACGAGCAGGTGCGTGTACCCAGTCGCCGCAAGCTTCTGGGAAAGGTTCGGCTCCGTGCAGTCGCTCGTCGAGCGGCCGAGTACCGTCACGCGATAGCCCGTCAGCCACTGAACTGATTCGGACTCCTGATTGAACGGCGCGCAGTCGAGGACCCGCACGCGATCAACCTGTTGCACCACCCAGCGATGCGCCGTCGTCGGGAGCACGTCGCGCCACAGCGCCGACGGCGATACCGCGTACTCGCCGGCGGCCAGGGCCACGAGCGCGACCCACACAATCTGCGCACGCCTCGTGCCGGCGCGGCGAAGCCGATCGACGCCGATGCCCGCCAGCAGTACCGCCATGAGCTGCACGACGACCCCGAACCGCGCGTACGACCGGAACATCGGCACGACGCTGTACAGAAGCGCGGAAGGCCGGACGAAGGTGAACGCCCCGATGGTCCGCTCCGGCGACAGCGAGCACACGAGCGCAGCCACGGCGACGATGACGAGGACCGGAACGCGCGCGAGCGACGCCGGCTGCCGATCGCGGACCAGCCACCCAAAGACGGCGATCAGCCCGAGCGCGACGATTCCCCAGCCGAGGCTCACCTGCTGTTCGAGCAGCCCTTCGCGGACGTCCATCGCCGCCCAGACGCGATGCGCGCTTGCGCCGAGCAGCGGATGCTCGACCGGCGGCACCAGATAACTCCGCCACTCCGCGCTGTAGCGGAACAGATCGGCCCGAGGGAACGCGAAGGCCGCGCGGTTCACGACGACGGCGCTGGCGGCGTACCACGCGTACGCCATCCCGGAGGCGGCGATGAGCACGAGACTCCCGACGGTGATGCCCAGTCGGCGCATCGATCGTGCGTCTGCCCGGCACGTGACGAGCCAGTACGCCGCCACGGCGACCGGGGTGATGACGGCCGCGATCAAGCCGCCGTAGAAGTTCGAAAGCGTCACGGCCAGCGTCGCGGCGCCAAGCAAGGCAACCGCTACCGGCGAGGCGTCGTCGAGGCAACGCCACAGCGCCAGCAAGTAGAGCGGCACCCACTGGGTCTGTGCGATGTGAGGGTGATAGGCGGCGTGCGCCATGTGGAATGGGGAGAACGCGTAGGCCATCGCCGCGAGCGTCGCGGCCGCCGGCGAAAGCGTCAGATAACGCGCAAGCAGGTACGCTGCAGCGGCAGACAGTGGAAAGCTGAGAAGGACCAGCCAATTGTACGCGGCCACCACACCCGAGAGTCGCGCGAGCAGCGCGCCGGTGATGTCGGTGACGGGCTGAGAATGCAGGCCGACGCTGATTGGACGCGCGAACTGCGCCATCACGGTGAAGGGATCGTGGTGGCGCCCGACGATCTCCATCCCGAACACTCGCTCCGACGGCGCGCGAAGAACCGGTGCAGCGATCACCACGGTGACGATCGTGGCCAAGGCCGAAACCGCGACGACTTCAGCGACGCGCCCGGGCAATGTTGACCACCGCGGCGACGATCAACACGGGGCCCGCAACTGCCCAGCCGCGGACGTCGCGCACGTGCACCGTCAGGCCGGGGTGGCTGGCGAGGGCGTGCAGCGCGAGCAAGCCTGCCGTCTGCGTGAGCCCGAGCACTGCGAGCCCGGCGAGGAAGCGCCGCCAACCGACCGCCACGAACGCCGCGACCCAAAGCGCGAGATAGAGGCCGATCTGGAACGCAGGAAGGAGCGCGATCGCTCCCTGCGGATCGTCGAGCGGCGCACCGGCCGGATATGTGACGATGCGCGTGTAAACCGGGCCGAGGAGATGGGCGAACGCAACGCCCACGATGACGCCGATCAAGGCGTACCGCGGCGCCGCGCGACCGCCGTGCCGCCACTGCGCGGCGAGGAACACGACCACCGCGCCGAGGAGCAATTGATAAAAGGCGTGGGCCAAGAACAACGGCGAGGCCACCACGGCATCGGGGAGGGCTACGACGAGAAGCCGCACGATGCCAAGGGCGATGAAGAGCGGTGCGGCGGCGAAGACGCCCAGGATCAGCCGCCGCCATGTCGTCGAGTGGGCACAGATGGCTGCCAAATAGACCGGAATCAGGGGCGTCGAAATGCATTCCTGCGTGACGAGGAAGCCCCCGCGCGGCGTCCAGAGCACGTTGGCCGCCGCGTGCGCGCTCACGCCGACGACGCCGAGAATCACTGCCGCCGCGCGCGCGATGAAGCCGGCCAGCGCGAAGACGCTGGCACTCTGGAGATACAGCGGTGAGGCCACCGAAAACAGGAGCAGAAATGCAACCGTGAGCACGACGAATCGTCGTGTCGGTTTCGGGGCCTGCCAAGCCGGAGCCAACGGCGAAGGCGGGCGCCCGCTGAGAAAGGGTTCGCGAGGCGCGACCTCTTTTGCCTCCAGCGTGTGCCGCCGATCCGCGAGGTGCATCCACGCGAACACGTATCCGGCGATCGCGAGCGTGAGCACGGCAGGCCAGACATAGACATGGAGCGTGTTGAACCACGCCGGCGACGCGGCCACCCGTCCGAGAGTGCCGATCCGCAGAGTGTTAAGGCCGAGGATCAGTGCGGCGCCGCCACCAGCGCCGGCCAGGCGCGTTCGCCACTTCACCGGGTAGGCGAGGACGGCCCCGAGGCACAGGGCCAACGCGTCGGCACCGCTGCACGCAAGCGTGAGCTCGACCGGCAACGTCGGCGTGCCGAACAGAGCCTCCGCAAGCCCCCCCTGCACTCGGGTGAACGGCAGCACCGCATGCGTTTCGATCCAGTTCAGCCGGAGCAGGCCGAAGAAGCCGAGACTCCACGCCACGCCCCGCAGCGCGAATTTAACTGCGTCCGTCCGACCGTGGGCCGTGTCCGTCGGCACGGGGGATCTCCTGCACGGTGACCTGTTGGGCGCCGAAGGACCGGCGCAGCTCATCGATCGCTTCGAGGCTCTTGAGCCTCGTCGAGCAGGAAAAGATGTCGATGTTCACCGTCCCCGTTTCCGGCCACGTGTGAAGGACGGCGTGCGACTCGCTGAGGATCAGGACGCAGGTGAGGCCGGTCTCCCGAAACGAATGTGAAAGCTCGTGCACAACAGTCGCACCCGCCCGCCGCAGCGCCGCGCAAAAGGTGGCCATGATCTCGTCTGGCGCGCGGTCGGCAAGATCCGTGCACCCGCCAAGGTCGACCGAGTAGAGGGCGGGTGGGACGCGCGTCTTCATCCTCGGAGCCTTAGGGGCTGGACGGGACAGTCCAAAACTGAACAGTGGCCCGAATCAGGAATGGGTGTGAGTACCGTTCGACGAAACATTGTACAATACGCCGCAATTGCGTGCGGTACTCGCAATTGAAACCTAGGAGCCTCTAAATGTGGCGCAGATGCGTGCGTCCGGTGGCAAGCGTGGGGCTCGCCGTTCTCGTCTCTTTGGCCTTCCCCTCCCGAGCACTGGCCCAGGGATACCTGGGTGGGAATCTGAGGCCCTTTGCGGTCCTGGCCGGGACCCCGAACGTGACCTGCACCGGTGCTTCCACCATCACCGGAGATGTCGGCGTCAGCCCCGCTGCCGCGATCGTTGGCTTCCCTGTTCCGTGCACGAACGTTGGAACGTTACACGCCGCTGATGCGACGGCGGCGGCGGCTCAGCTTGACCTCACCACGGCGTACACGACTCTAGCAGGGCTGCCGTGCGCTGCCAGTGTGGGGCCCAATCTGGCTGGACTCACGCTCACGCAAGGCGTCTACTGTGTCGGCGCTGCCGCTTCCAATCTGACGGGGACACTCACTCTTGACGCCCAGGGCAATCCCAACGCGGTCTTCGTCTTCCAGATGTCGAGCTCGCTCATCACCTCGTCCGGCTCGACTGTCTCTGTGATCAATGGCGGCAATGCGTGCGGCGTGCAGTGGCAGGTCGGCAGTTCCGCAACCATCGGTACCGGCACTGCGTTCGTGGGGAACATCCTCGCACTCACGAGCATCGCCATCAATACCGGCGCAAACCTGACCGGTAGAGCCTTGGCGCGAAATGGTGCGGTGACGCTGGATGTCAACAACATCTCCTCCGTCTTGTGCGGCGCCGGAGGCGGCGCTGGCGGTGCGCCGCCGCCCTTCCCTCCACTTGCTGTCCCGACACTCCCCGAGATGGGAGCATGGGCTCTCCTCGTGCTCCTTTTGGGCGGCGGAGTCTACCTTCTCAGCCGGCGTACGCGGGCCACGAGCGGCCACTAATACGGCCCATCGTAGCGTTGGCTGCGTTGGCAACGCCGGCTGCGTGTCATCGGCGGCGAATCCGCCGTCAGGTTGATGGTCCTTTGTGGGGCTCCTGTTAACCGGAGGGTTGCTGGTTTGAATCCAGCCCGAGGAGCCAATTTCTAAACACCGTCTCTTCCCTTGCGCTTCGCTCGCGCCTTGACCCAAGACGCATAGTCCTTGGGGACGTCGAGCTCCTTGAGCTCTGTCCACGCAGCGATTGCCTCTGCACGCGTCACCCCCTTATCCGCTGCGAGGAACTCGGCGACGAAGTTGATGTAGCGACCGTGAGGGACCTTCGCGAAGCGCTCCACCTTGTTCAGAGCGATGTACTGCCGGACGAGGTCGCCGTACGTTGGATGCTTGCCGCTTGTGATCTGTTCTTCGCGCCAGCGATTCAGGCGATACCAGACTCCGGACTTCTCACGAACCTCGGGCGCCATCAGATGGGCCTGTTCGACGATGAAGTCCTTCGTTTCACGGTTGCTCGTGTAGTTCTCAATTCGGAGCTTCAGGTTGAGGCCGCGTTCCACGTCCTTCACGCCCGTCTTGCGCAGTGATCGCTTCGTGGGCAATGCAGCCTTACCCGTGCGCAGGAACGCCACGATGGCCTTTTCGAGTTCGTCCTTTCGCAGCTTCTTCGCGGCGGGGATACCGATGCGCTCGGCGAAGTTCTTCAATTGCTCGAGATACCAGTAGCCGTTCTCGAAGTCGCGCAGCGTCATCGTCGGAGAGAGGGCGTCCACCATGCTGTGACAGCCTACGTCTTTCGGCGACGACGTCCGAGGGCGTTGGCTGTTCCGCACACCAGCCACGGAGCGGGTCGGCGGTGGTAAGCTGCGAGCTCCTACGTGCGACCAATAACTCCGTTTGGATCCAATCCTTGACAGGAGGACGCAAATGCGCCGGCTCGCCCTTCTCACCCTGTTTCTGATTTCGGCCGCGCCCCTTCGAGCGCAGCTGCCGGCGCCCAATGCCGCGGGCGTGTCCGCCGGGCACATGCACATGATGGTGCGGGACCCGGACGCCCATAAGAAGATCTGGGTTGACGTCCTCGGCGCGCAGGTCGTGAACAGCGGTTCGCTCGAGCTGCTGAAGCTCCCCGGTATCTTTCTGATCCTGGGGAAAGCGGAGCCCGCCGAGGGTTCGGAAGGATCCACCGTTGACCATTTCGCGTTTCGAGCAAAGGACCTTCCGGCAGTGAAAGCAAAACTCACGGCCGCCGGGGTTCCCATCGCACGCGACACTCCGGCGGAGATCGTGGCGATCTTTCCGGACAAGGTGAAGGTGGAGTTCTACGCTGCCCCCACGCTGAGTGTCCCGCTGGAGCATTTTCACGTGCACTTCTACGCGACCGATCCGGACGCGCTCCGGGCCTGGTACGTGAAACACTTCGGCGCGGCGATGCCAACGCCGGCGAATGCGAACGCCGCCGGCGTGCCCGGTATCGCCTTCAGTTTTCGCAAGACGGACGCGCCGCAGGCCGCGACGAAGGGCCGGTCACTCGATCACATTGGTTTCGAGGTGAAGGGCCTGGAGGCGTTCTGCAAGAAGCTCGCGGCAGACGGGGTCACCTTCGAGAGCCCGTTCAGGGACGTGCCGAGCATCGGGCTGAAGATCGCCTTCCTTCTCGATCCCGCGGGGACGCGGATTGAATTGACGGAAGGCCTCGCGGCGCGCTGACTCACGACCGAACGCTGTCGTCGCGACGGGCCAGGTGGACCGCCATGGCGGCTGCGAACAACCCGATGCCCGCCAAGTCGGTCCACGCCGCCCGAGTCCTGGACGCCACCGTCCTCTCTTTTCAGCCGACATCCCGCGTTTCAGGGCCGAGTTGAACGGCCCCGCACTTGGCAAGCAATTCGCCCTACCGGAGGCCAGGAAGGTTGGCCCCCAATGCGCGTCAGACGTCGTCATCCCCCATGGAATGAGGACCTCGCGCTCGAGCCCGAGGCGACGCCGGCCGGCGCAGTCCGCGCGATGGAGCCGGTATTCGAGCAAATCGCGCGCGAGGAGCACGCGCGGTTCCTCGTGCAGGGGCGCCGGGACGACGGCATCGTGCTCTCGATGGAGCAGTGGCTGGAGCGCTAACCGCCGGTCCGCAATTTTGCCGCTTCTACGGCCGCGCGACCCGTTAGCGAACGATGTCGATGTGAAAGACGCCCTGGCGGCGAATCCACCGCAAGACGCTCCGCCAGGTCCCGCAAGAGCCGATCACTTGGAGATCACTTGGAGCACCTGCAACGAGAAGGGGTCCTCGTCGGCGCTCGGACCGTAGATCGCGGGCACCAGGACGCCGATCTCGCGCAGGTACACTGTCAGTTGCCCGCGGTGGTGATACCAGTGATTGAGCATGATCGATCGCAGGAACTCGATCCGGGGCACCGCCATCACTTCCCGGTCGCCTCGCACGATTCGCAACGTGGCCGTGATCGCCGCGTCGTCCATGCCGCCGAGGACGCGTCTGGCTGTCGCGACGCTCTCTTGCAGCGCCGGGACAAGTTGCGCCGCGCTCTGCGGGCTCGGCTCGTCTGTAAACGTTGGGGCCTGAACCGGGGGCGGTGACGCGGCCAGCTCGGCAACGCCGCCCGGAAGCGTCGCGACATGCAGCGCGAGCTGCCCGAGGGTTCTCGACTTCTCGTGCGGCCGCCAGCCCAGGCGATCCTCAGGGACGCGCTCGAGGACACGACGCGTCGTCTCCGCTTCCCGGTCGAGTTCCTGCAGCAGCGGGTCGATGAGCGGCACGGGATTTATCCTCGTCCTTCTCTAGGATCACCCTGCGTCCGCTCCGCGCGTCGCCGCACTCGATCGAAGAGGCCGGGCAGGCCTTGAGCCATGGCTTCGCGATACCCGTCGGGAAACAGGCCAAGCGCCGTATGACGGAACGCGATCAGGGTTCCGCCCTCAACCTCTTTGAGCCGGTACTGCACATTGGAAGCGACCGCGAACGACATCATCATGGGTCCGGTGATCTCGAGCAGGGTGGGCGGCTTGATCGCCTGCACGTGACCCCAGAAGTGCCCCTTGTTGTCGCCAAGATCGCGAAACCACCGCCCGCCTGGCCAGGGCTCGAGCGTCATCGGCATGGGCGTGCCGGGTTGTCCCTCGTTGGCCGGACCCAACTCTTCGAGAAGGGCGGCGAACGTTGCGGTCAATGACGAGCGGACATGGATCTCTTCGGTCAGGTTCAGCGACAGCTGTTCGATGTCTGTGGCGATTGTGGTCATGATGGCCTCCTCTGAATTGTCTGGAAATGTCAGTTGCGTTCGGCGCGCTCCTTGACTCGGAGCAGTTGGCGGCGCCAGTAGCGCTGGAAACCGCTGGCCCAGGCGTGGAGCGGTCGTATCCCGTCAGCATTCGTGCGATAGAGGATCTGACGGCCGTCCCGCCTCAGGTCCACCAGGCCGACGTCGCGAAGGACGCGGAGATGTTTCGAGACGGAAGGTTGGGCCAGTCCGAGCGCCAGGACGATGTCGCCGACGGGCCGCTCGCAGGGCGCCAGGTATGCAAGGATGTCCCGGCGGCGCGGTTCGGCGATGGCGTTGAACGTGTCCGAGGTGGTCGCGGCGCGAGGCACACCTGAATCATATTCCTATACAGGAATATGTCAAGCGCCGCCGTTCGCAAGATCACCAGCGATCGTCCTCGCCGTCGTGACTGAACGGTACGGTCCGCCCGCAGGCAGCGGCGCCGTACGCGTCGCGGACCATCTGGTCTGGGCGACGGCACACGACACGCAGACGGTCTACATTCTTCGACGATAGCGGGCGCGGAGGCGGTGATCGAACAGCTGCGGGCGCTCGCCTGAGTGGCGCAGGTGCGTCCTGGTCAGCCTTAATCGTCAAGACTCTGCGACAGCGCCTTGCCCCGCCGCACGAGCGAGGAAATCTGTGCTTCGTGTGCAAGCTGCCAGAAGAAAGGCTCAGTCGCAAGAACGGCCCCGACCGGTATTGTCGTGCTCGCGGTCGACGCGTCCGGACCAACGATCCATTGAGCAGGCGGCGCGATGGAGCGTTTCGATCGCATTTGGCACCTCGTCGTCGCGGCACAGGCCGCTAGCCTGATCAATCTCAATTGCGAATTGCTTGCCAACCTCCAGATCGTCGAATTGCTGAGATTGCGCCGTTCGGCACCTGACAGTCGTGCACGTTGGACCGCGCGTGAGGACAGTTGGGAGGTTGAACGGTTTCGAGCCTGCCGCGAAGCGTTTCCGCGCGACGAACTCCCAGCGGCGCGAGGGACGACTATCCGCCGACGCGCAGATCCTGCCTCTTCTTCTCGCCTTCCGTCAGCGTCAACTTGAACGCCGACGAAAGGATCTGCGACAGGAACGAGGTGTTCGACAGGTCGGCGTCCTCGATGTTCTTTACGATGGCAGAACGGCGGGCGTTTCCACGCACCCTTCAGGCCGTTCTCGCCTCCTCACAGGGCTCCGGCGGAGGCAACGAGCTGTGGTGGATTAGTGCTGGCCCACAGAAGAAGCGCGATGTAAGCGAGATCGAAGACGCTGCACAGGATTCCAATGCCGAGGATGAAGGGCGAGTGCTGCATCACACCGAACACCAACGTGGGAGCCAGGGTGCCGATCCACTTCGCGAAGCCGATGGTGAGCGACTGACCTCGAGCGCCGCGACGGGCGACGAACATGGCAATGAAGAGTCCCGACATCAACAGGTTCTGCAGGAAGGCCGAGTATTGAGCGGCGCGCATGTCGACCAGACCGAACTCGCCGATGAAGAGGAGCTGAATCGCTACCGACGCACCCAGCATCGCAACGCCCCACGCGATGAATGCCGGCCTGGTCACAAACTTCGGCAGTTCGGCGCGACCGTAGCGGAAGAAGGTATAGAGAATAACGACATCCGCAAAAGCCCAGATGAGGTTGATGTAAGCCTGGGGACCCGGAGCATTCACCAGATCATGGATCGAATAGATCCATTCCCACGCGATGTTGAGGCTCAATGCGGCGATCGGTATGGCATACGTCTCGTGTTTGAAGCCGATTCGTATCGCGGCAATGTAGACGATGGTCCAGGCAACGCCGCTCAGGGCGGTAAGGAAAAGTTCCATTGGATCTCTCGGATCAGGAAGGGGTCGTCAGCCGGCTCACCTCCGCTCGCCGACACGTCGGCGTCAGAAACGCAGCTTCGCCGTGATCGACAGGAGACGCGGAATTGAAAACTGCGCGGGAGAGAATTCACCCTCCTGCGCGATCAGGTAGATATTGTTCGCGATGTTCTCGACGTCGAACTGCAGGGTCAGTTTCGCGCGCCGTTGGCTGTCGCGCAGAAGATTCACGCCGAGGGAGACGGCCGCCGTGAAATGTCCGGGCACGCGGGGCGCGCCCCCTGACGAGGGCACGTCCACATGATCGGCGGCACCCTCCGGATGCTCGTGACCGGCTCCCCCATGACCCATGGGCGTGCCGCTGCCGTACTCGATGGCGCTGCCCAGCCACAGCCCAGTGGCAGCATGACGGTAGGTGAGGCCTCCCGTCAGCGTGTGCGTTTGGTCCATCGGCGCTAGAAAGCGGTTCGTTTCGGCAATATGGGCCGCTTCGGTCACGAAGCCGCCCGTCACCGGATTCTGGAACTCCCCGCGACCGAGCGCATAGTTCAGATAGCCGCTCACGCCGGAAGCGAAGAGTGACGTCACCTCCGCTTTCGCCTCGAGGCCGTACGCGCGGGCGCGATCGAAGCTCGCATACGAATAGATACGTGAGTCGGGCCAGATCGTCGTGTGGACCGGGTTGTCGGTCTCTCGCACGTAACTGCTCAGCGCGAGCTGGACAGGCCCGAGCCTCGTCGTCACACCACCTTCGACCTGATCCTCGACGATGGGCTCGAGAGGCGGAAGGGCGACCGCGATTTCCTCAATTGATCGCGTCAAGCCCGCGCTGCTCGAAAGAACGCCCTCGATGGGGGGCGGCACGAAGAAATGGTTGTACGAGGCGTGGATCACCGTGGCGTCGCCAATCTGAAATGCGAGATTCACACGGGGGCTTGCGTGCGTTTTGGAGACGATCAGATCGTATCGGTCCACGCGAAGGCCGATGTCCACGGTCACCCGGCTGCCGGCCCGAATGCTGTCCTGCACGTACGCGCTGACCTGGCCGCCGGATTCGGCGCCGGCAAAGTCGATTGACTGCCCGGCCACGTGAATATGAGGCAGTCCGACCAGGTGCGTGAACTCCAGGTAGCCTTCATAGTTGTAGGCCAGGTTCTCCTGCGGCCGAAGCCTGACGGCATCAACGCCCACCTTCAGTGCGTGACGTCCGCTGAAACGCGTCACATCGATCTTGCCGCCGAGCGTGGAGAGCGTCCGGGTGCCCTGTGCTCGCACGGTGAGCGGGCCGGCGGCGGGGAACAGACGCGCCCGCGACCATCGTTGGTAGGCGGAGGCGGTGACGGCCATGTCGTTCACGACCCCCGTCCAGCCGACGATCGCCGTCTGCTGCCGTGTGTCCTGCCGTGCGGTCGCCAGCGGCCGGAGCACGGCGTCGCGCGCGGTTTTCGGAATCTCGAAATCCGTTCCGTCGCCCATGAAGACGGCCCTGACCAATCCCAGAGGACCAACCGTGCTCTCGAACTGGGTAAACACGTGCGCGCCTCGCGCGGCGTCATGAACGGCTTCGCGATCGGGCGGGCTGAGAAAACGGTCTGAGTCGACCACGGAACCGAACATGAAATAGCCGAACCGTCCCCGGCGGCCGCCGAATTCCCCTCCCACGCGCCGGCGTCCGGCATCCCCGCCACTCACCGTCACGGCGCCGCGGTTCTCCATTCGCAACCCCGACCGCGTGACGATGTCGATGACACCGCCAAACCGATTGCCATATTCGGCCGGAAAGCCGCCAGTCATGACGTTGGCCGTCTCGATGACGTCAGGGCTCAGCCCTGCGGAAAATACGGAGTGCGTGTTCTCCCAGAACGACACCCCGTTGATCAGCGGATTCAGGGCGACCTCATGACCGCGAATATGTACGAAGTCGTCGTGCCCCCGGATCATCCCTGGCGCCAACGTGACAATCGCATCGGAAAGTGTGGTTCGTTGAAACACCGGCATCGCATCCAGCCGCTCGATCGTCAGGATGGTGGAGCTCGGCGAATGTGTGCCTGGAGTCGATGCCCGCGCGCCGGACACCTCCACGCGGCGAGCGCTTTGACGAGGCTGAGGCTCAGGCCGGTGACCCGCCGCGCGTGGGCAGCAGTGCTCAGGAAAGCGAGGTCAGTATATCCCTCATTTCAGCTTCTCGTACTCGCGTCGGGCCTCTTGCAGAATCGGAATGTCCGGGTCTGCGTCTTTCCAGAGTGCGAAGAAATCTTGATAGCCTTTGCGTGCCTTTGTCGTGTCGCCGCTCAAGGCTGCGGCGCGCGCCAGCCCCAAATGTGCGAGCGGATATAAAGGAGAGCCGGTCTGCCAGCCCCGTTGGTCGAGTATCTTCTGAAACTCGGCTGCGGCGTCTGGTCCCCGCCTTAGATTCAAATATGCCTGACCGCGCAGGTAGGCGATCTGGAAAAGAGCATGTGCTTCATAAGGTCTGGTCGTCTCCAGCAACTGAATCGCCTGGCCCGGATTGCCTCGATGCAGTTCAATTCGGGCCTGAACGAGCGGCAACGACACTTTGTTCAGGATGGTGTCTTTCGGAAAACGCCTGACCAATTCACCCGCAATGGTTTGTGTGTGGCTGAACTCGCCGCAGGTCGCCAGTGCGTTGCCCGCAGGAATCATCGTGAGCTGACTGTGCGATATGCCGAGCGCCTTCGCGGTCCGCTCTTTCACCTGCCTGCAATCACCCAGGAGCGCATCCCGCGCCGCGGCGCCTCCCGCAATCTGCGCCGCAACGTCTTTCAGGTCGCGGCGCTCAGCCAGTTCAAAAGCGCGGTTGGAGAATTCTTTGGCTTTTCGGAGCCGGCCTGAAAACACGGCATTTTCGGCTTGCCAGTTCTGGGCCACATATTCATCCGGCTTTCCCTTCGCCCATTCGATCTGTTGCTGCATCGTCGTCGCATCGCCCTGGACAAACGCAATCCGATAAAGAGTTCTGCGCATGGCCGAGGTGTCGAGCTTCTGTGCCAGCGCCTGCCCGATGATCGCCTTAGCCTCATCGAAGCGATTGAGACCGACGAAGGCGGCAGCGAGAATAGAGTAGCCTGAGGCCGAAGTCGGATTGAGGCGAATCGCTTCACGAGCTTCTTCAGCCGCTTTATCGAATTGACCAAGCTCGGCGTATTTAAGAGCCAGATTATTGGGCGGCGCAGCGTGGTTCGGATAGGTGCGCTTCCACAGTTCCAACGTCTCGAGATACTTCTCCAATTCCCCGGTGACGTTGTCGTAGTAACCCGCTGAGATATAGAGCCGTTCGCGCTCGCTGACTCGATCACGCAACTCGTATGCTTTGTGCGACGCCTCGGCAGCAAGGTCATACAACCCGCTGTTGTAATACATTGATGACATCCGAGCATACGCGAGTGCGAAATTAGGGTCTATTTCCGTCGCGCGTTTGAGAAATGGAATAGCTTCGAGGTACTTGCCATTCAATTGCTGTTCAACGCCCAGCGAGAAGGCTTTGAAGGCTTCCAACGAAGAGGTTGTGCCTTGTTCAATCGGCGCGGCGAATTTCTGGATTGATTGAAGCGACTCGCCCAGCTTCTTTCGTAACTCGAGCGCAGCGCCGCCAAGCGCACGAAGCACCTGCTCCTTGTTCTCAGCTGTCGCCTGTTCCAGCGCAAGCGCGTCGCCCGTCTGTGCGTTGATCGCTTCCAGAGTAATCGCGTACTGCTTTCCCAGGCTCGCCACCGAACCCACGAGCATGGCTTTCAATCCCTGACGCTCACACACCTCTCGTCCAATGTCTCTGGTCACGCGCTCATCTGGCGAGCGCCCCATGAACCTGAGCGCTCCGCGCACGCGGTCTTCGGAAAAAATATTGAGAAAAGGAGATTGGCCGACCTGCACAGCGAGAGCTTGCTTGAGCGTGCCGTCAAAGACCGGGTCTCCGGTCGTGTTGACGAAATCCGTCAGCAGGATCGTGTCCTTTTCGGTCAAGGCATGCGCGCTGCGAAAGGGAAGGAAACGAAACGACGCGGCAATGGCAACCGCCGCGAGGGCCGCAAGCAAGATCGCGCCTTTCTTGTGGCGCTTGATTTCAGTGGCGACGGACGCGGAACTCGATGCCCGGCGCGCGACCGTGTCGTTCGGCGGCGCGGGGTCCTTTATCGCGTGCGGCGGGTCGGTGCTGTGCGGCGCGGCGGAGCGTGTGAGTTCGGTCTGCAGCTCCAACTCGCGGCGCAGATTCTTCAAGTCAATCATCAGATCGCGCGCCGTCTGGTAGCGCTCGTCGCGCTCTTTCGTCAGGCATTTGCGGACGATGCGCTGCAACTCCGCGGGCGCGTCGGGCGCGACGCGCGCGAGCGGCGCGGGCTCGTGCTCGAGAATCGAGACGGTGACGTGGCTCGCCGTCTCGCCGTCGAACGGCACCCGCCCCGCGATCATTTCGTACAGGACGACGCCGAGCGACCACACGTCCGTGCGCTCGTCCGTCGCCAACCCGCGCGCCTGCTCGGGCGACATGTAGTAAGGGGTCCCCATGACGACGCCCGGATCGGTCTTGACGTGGGCGCGCGTCTGCGCTTCGGTACCAATGGTTGAGGCACTCTCCGTTTCGAGGAGCTTGGCGAGGCCGAAGTCGAGCACTTTCACGACGTGATCCTGCCGGAGCATGATGTTCTCCGGCTTGATGTCGCGGTGGACGACTCCGGCGGCGTGCGCGGCGGTCAGCGCGAACGCTGCCTGCTGCGACACGTCGAGCACGTCGGCGAGCCGCATCTTCGCCTCACGTAGCTTTTGCTTGAGCGTTACGCCGTCAACGTGTTCAGTGGCGATGAAGTGTGTGTCGTTCTCCGCGCCGATCTCGTACACGGTGAGGATGTTCGGGTGGTTCAGCGCCGAGGCCGCACACGCCTCCTGCTCGAAGCGCTGGAGCCGCTGCTCGTCCGCCGTGTACTTTGCCGGCAACAGCTTGAGCGCGACGCGGCGGCGCAGCCGCGTGTCGTGCGCCAGGTACACCTCGCCCATCCCACCAGCGCCCAGTTTTTGCTCGATGCGGTAATGCGAGAGCGTGGTGTGGGCGCCGAGGTCTTTATTCACGCGGTCTCCTTTTCCCTCTCCTTTGCTCTTTGCCCTCTGCCGTTTGCCCTTACTTGACCATCCAGACGTCCTCGAGCACCGTGACCGATGTCGTCAGTGTCTGGCCGCCGAGGGCCACGCGAACCACATAGGTCCCAGGCGCGACGGGCGCGCCGCCGCCCGGGAACCCGCCGCGGCCGCCGCCTCCGCCACCACCCGCAACGAATGGCACACCCGTGGGGCCGCCGCCGCGGCCTCCGCCGCCGCCACGTCCCGCGAACTGCGCAATCAGCGCCTGCTGTTCCGCCGTCAGCGGCGGCGTGTCGCCCAGGAGATCCCACTGCCAGCGGTTGAGGCCCGCCTGCGCCGGCACCTTCTGCGTTCTCACCGCTCGGCCAGCGCTGTCGTTGATCGTGATCGTAGCTTCGCCGGGCGATGAGGCGAGGAAGCTGATCGCGGTTCCGCCCTGCGGATTCTCGCCTCGGAATTGCTTGGCCGTGGCTCGTCTCGTGGCCTCTCGATCGTTCTTCCAGAGCACGGCCGGCCGCGGATCGAACACCCTCGGCGCCGTGGCTGACGACCCGATCTGCTGCAGCGGCGTGATGTCGTCGGCGATAAAGAAGCTGCGTCCATGGGTGGCCACGATGAGATCGCCGTCGCGCGGATGGATCAGCAGGTCATCGATGCGAACGCGGGGGAGACCTGTCTCGAACGGCTTCCAGTCGCGCCCGCCGTCCAGGGTCACGAACAGGCCGAACTCCGTCCCGACGAACATCAGGCTGGGATTGACGAAGTCTTCCTCGACCGCGTTGATGTGCCCCTTCGCCGGCAGGTTTCCCGCGACCGAGACCCATGTCTTGCCATAGTCCGTGGTCTTGAACAGATACGGACGCCAGTCATCGAAGCGATGGTTGTCGATGGCGACGTAGGCGGTGCCGGGATCGAAGTTCGACGGCTCGATCCGCGCGATCTGCGATTCGGTTTTCGGCGCGCCGGAAATGTTGCCGTACACATTCGTGAATGCCGCGCCGCCATTCTGGCTCACGTGCACGTTGCCGTCGTCGGTGCCCACCCAGATGACGCCGGGCCGGGCCGGAGATTCGCGAATGATCGTGATGTTCGAGTTGTTCGCATAGCCGTCATGTTTTGACGCCATCGGCGCGCGCCCTGGCACGCCCATGATCGGATTCGCGAAGCGGTCGACGCTCTTGGTGAGATCGGTCGAATTCATCCACCAGGTGTCGCCGCGGTTCGTGGACTTGAAGAAGTATTGCGCGCCGTAATAGACCGTGGCCGGGTTGTGCGGCGAGATTTCGAGCGGCGCGTTCCAGTTGAACCGGAACTCGTCGGACTTCGCCGGAGCATTGATGATGTTGCCCGTGGCCGCGCCGCCCCCACCTCCGCCTCCGCCTCCGGCGAGCGCGGGACGAATGCTGCGCTGCGATCCGTCGCGCAGGCTCAACCGGTTGACGTTCCCGTTCTGCGATTCGGAGTAAATGATGGTGTAGTCCGTCGGATCGTTCCGCGTGTAGAAGCCGTCGCCGCCGCCGACGTTGTACCAGTCGGTGTTCACGGCGCCGGTGGCCGATCGAACGGCGCTCGGTCCGCACCAGCTCCCGTTGTCCTGAAGTCCGCCGCAGACGTGATACGGCCGGCGCATGTCGGCCGACACCTGATAGAACTGTCCGAGCGGCATGTTGTTCAGGTAGTCCCATGTCAGGCCGCCGTCGTAACTCACGTCAATGCCGCCGTCGTGGCCGGTCCAGACGATGCGCGGATCTTTGGGGCTGATCCAGAAGGCGTGATAGTCGCCGTGGCCCGTGCCGCTGAACGGGCGCCACTCGCGGCCCCCGTCGATCGACATCTGGGCCGAGGCGCCGCCGACGAGCAGCTTCTGATCGTTGGCCGGGTCGACACGGATCTGGCTGTAGTACATCGGACGGTTGTTCTCGTTGCTCACGACGCGCCAGGTCTTGCCCGCGTCGTCCGATCGCCAGACACCGCTGCGCTGGGGATCGGGCGGGGCAGGAGGGGCGCCCGGTGCGCCACCGCCGCGGCCTCCGCCGCCACCACCACCGCCGCGTCCGCCACCGCCGCGCTGCGCAGGCCCGCCGTCATCGGCTACGCCGGCGCCCGTGCCGCCGCTCGCCCCGACTTCGACGTGCGCGAAGATAATCGACGGCTTGGCGCGGTGTACATCGATGCCGATGCGGCCGATGATGTTGTCTTTCGGCTCGGGCCAGCCGCTGCCCTGGACCTTCGTCCACGACTTGCCGCCGTCAACCGATTTCCACAACCCGCTGTTCGGGCCGCCGCCGTTGAATCCCCACCAGGTCCGCCGCCGCTGATAGGAGACCGCGTAGACGTTGTTGGGATTCACCGGATCGATGACGACGTCGCTGAATCCCGTGTCGGCATCGATGTATTTGGACTTCGTCCAGGTTTTGCCGCCGTCTATGGACTTGTAGAGCCCGCGCTCTTCGTTGGGGCCGAAGAGATGTCCGACGGCCGCCACGTAGACCGTGTTCGGATCTTTCGGATGCACAGCCACGCGCCCGATCGACTGGGTGTCTTCGAGGCCCAGGTGCACCCACGTCCGGCCGCCATCACGCGTGCCATAGACGCCATTGCCGATCGTCGAGCTCTGCCGGTTGTTCGGCTCGCCCATGCCCACGTACACCACGCGCGGATCGCTCGGTGCGATGGCGATGTCGCCGACGGACGAGTTCGGCTTCTCGTCGAACATCGACGTCCACGTGCGCCCGCCGTTGGTCGTTTTCCACAGGCCGCCGGTGGCGAAGCCGACCCAGACGGTCAGCGGATCGTCGACCGCGCCCTCGATCTCATCCACGCGCCCGCCCATCGTCGCGGGCCCGATCGAGCGAAACACAAACCCGCGCAGGAGCGGGTCGCTCGAGGCGTTGACAGGCGGCGTGGCGGCCGGCGCGCCGGCGGGTCCCTGCGCGAGTGCGACAGCGCCCGCGAGAACGCACGCCGAGGCGATCAGGATCGACCGGCGGAAGTGCGAGAGTGGCGTGGTCATGGCAATGGTCCTTTCCTGGCACGATGGGCGACGGACAGCGGTCCATCGCCGGGTCGGTAGGGCGTAATGTACCGTCCGAGCGCGTCCGGTGCCAAGGCGAAGTTCCGCAGTCTTTGATCGTGGCCAGGCAGCGTTCGGAATGGCCCACCACGTGAAGGCCACCGTGTAATGTCCCCATAAGAAGAACAGATTTGCGTTGCAGCGGCACGCTCCCTAGACTCACTTCACCGGACAACCTGGCTGATAGTCGCCGTCGGCAAATAAGGGGAGAGAACATGCGAACGCTGATTCTCGGACTCTTGGTGCTCATGTGTTCCGCGGCGGAGACCCTCGCACAAGGGAGTGAGGGCTCGATTCGCGGCTACATCCGCGATGAGCAAGGAGGCTTGCTGCCGGGCGTGACGGTCACGGCTACCAGCCCCACCGTCGCCAGCGCCTACACCGCCGTCACCGATCAGGAAGGGCACTATCGCCTGCTGAACCTCCCACCCGGTACGTACACGGTGGCTGCAACCCTCCAGGGCTTCGCGAAGATCGCACGCGCGGACATGGTCATGCGCGCAGGGCTGAACTTGTCCGTCGACATCGTGATGAAAGTCGGTGGGCTGCAAGAAACGATCACCGTGAGCGGCGAAACCCCCTTGCTCGAGGCGTCCAACCCCGGGCAGGCCGTGAACGTGAGCGGCGAAATGGCGCAATCGATCCCCCTCGCGGGCCGAAGGCATTGGTCCGAGTTTCTCCGGTTCACGCCCGGGGCCGTGGTGGGCGACGGGACGCAGAACACGGCAGGCACGTTCTACGTCCACGGAGCGGGTTTCAATTCGTATGTGACCACGGTCGACGGCTCTGACATGAGCTCGGGACAGAATCCCTGGCCCGGATACTCCGACCTTCCGAGCGGCACGATCGCCGACGTGCAGATCGCCACGAGCGGTCTGGACGCCGCCACGCCGCTGGGGTTTGGCGTCGCCTCGAACGTCGTGACGAAGTCCGGGACGGATCATCTGAGGGGAACCGGGACGTTCGCCGTGACGCCGAAAGCCTGGACCGGCACGAACACCCCCGGCGGGACCAGCGAATTCATGACGCTCGTTCAACCCGAGATTGCCGCCGGCGGTCCGATCCAGCGACAGCGGTGGTGGCTCTTCGGCTCGTACCGCTACCGGTCCGGTTCTTTTGGGATCGGCCGGCCGGCCGACCAGGTGGCCGACATGAAGCTGATCGATCCGTCGTTCGTGCCGTTCGACAAAGACATCAGCGGCCCGATCCCGTTCGTCAAAGTCACCGGACAGATCAACCGCAGTCACCGGGTCGAGAGCTTCGTGAACCAGGACAAGACGACCTACGACTTTCCCTCGTCGCTCGACACGGCGAAGTTCCGGCGGGAGTTCATCGGCGGCTGGGGCTACTCGGGGCGCCTCGCGTCGGTGTGGACGAACTGGCTGACCAGCAACGTCGGATTCTCGTGGAACAACAAGTCGTTTGGCAGGTGGGTGTTCCGCAACGACCTGCCGTCGCGCCGGGTGTATCGCGACGTGCAGGCGTCGAGCGGCCGGCTCTCGGGTGTGTCGCAGCGGGCCACTCTCGACAACGCCGACACGACGATCTCTTCGCCGTACTACAAGTGGACCGTCACGACCGACTTCAACGCCTACAAGAGCGGCTGGCTTGGCACTCACGACTTCCGGTTCGGCGCGTGGCTGCAGCCGACGATGCACCTCGAGAACACCACGAACTACGTGAACGGCGGGTTTACGGTCCAGGATGAAGTGCTGCGCGATCCCACCAACGCCGCCGGAGGGACCGTGCCGTTCCGGCGCCAGATCTTCGATGCCGATCACATCACCAGCAGCCGCGGGAACTTTGCCGACTACGCCGTCTACATCCAGGACTCGTGGCGCCCGATGCCGAGAGCCACGGTGACACTGGGCCTCCGGGTCGACTGGGTCACCCGGCGAGACGACATTTTCAAGATCACGACGCAGGACAGCGTCGACGTCGGCCCGCGGCTCGGCATCAACTACATGCTCACGTCGGACCAGCGGAATGCCGTGCGCGCCTCGTTCATGCGCGCGCATGATGCCCCGAGCATCAATCAGACCCTGTTCACGGCAGGCACGAACACGCTCGGCTTCCGCGAGCTGTACGATTTGGACCGAAACGGCGACTTCGAGACGGTGTTCCCGACGCCAGCCAGCACCGCACTCAATCCGAGCCGCATCTTCGATCCGGATTATCACCAGCCCTTCGTGGACGAGTGGACCGTCGGCTATCGCCGCCAGTTGCCGGGCCAGGCCACCCTGGACGTCGGGTTCATTCACCGTGACTATCGCGATCGGCCTGCGCTCGTCGAGCAGAACGCCATCTACGAGGGCAGCGTGTTCAAGGGCTACCGCAACGAGAACCAGAACGACATCTTCCTGCTGACCACGAACCGCTGGAACTCTCCTATTTATAAGGCCCTCGAAATCCTGGCCTCGAAGCAAACCGATCGGTTCCAGCTCCTCGGGAGCTTCACGCGCTCGTTCAACCACATGAGCGGGACGTGGCAGCCGAACGATCCGGCGTCCTTCATCCAGCCCGCCGCGTTTCCCATCAACCGCGGTCTCGAGGGCAACGACAACCGGGGCGCGAGCTCCAACAACGGGTTGAACGCCGGCACGGGCGGAGCGGAGTGGACCGAACAGATCGTCCGGTTCTCGGCGGTGTATCACGCCCCCTGGAAGTTCAACGTGGCCACGAATTACGCGCTTCAAGGCGGCAGGTGGTCCGGCCCGATCCTGACCCGCGTGGCGGTCGCCGACCCGCAATTTGGCACGGCGACCGTGAGGCTCTCGAACGGGCGGGTCGTGTCGAATCCGCTGGCGACCCTGAATCGGTTCGCCTTCGAGACGCGGGGAGACGGGCAGTTCAAGCTGCCCGCGCTCCACGTGGTGAATCTGCGGATTGGACGCGAGTTCCGGCTCGTGAGAAACCGCCGTCTGCAGCTGGACCTGGATTTCTTCAACGTGGGCAACCTCGGTCGTTTCCAGGGTTTCCTGGGCGGGGCGAACCAGCTGTTCAACGTCAACTACGGCAGAGGCGGTTCGGTGCAGCAGCCAGTCAGCGCCCAGTTGGGCGTTCGGTACTCGTTCTGATCGAACTGATCGAACTCTGACGAGGTGGACCCATGAGACTGGTGCGAGGGTTTGCAACCTCCCTGGGTTTCTTCCTGGCAACTGTGCTTGTTGTCAATGGAGACGCCCCAAGCCAGGATCTCTTCAATGAGGACCTGCTCCGTACCTTCACCTTCAGGAATGTCGGGCCGTTCAGAATGCAGGCGCGAGCGTCCGCGATCGCGGTTCCGACGGCTCCGGCCAAGGACCACCTCTACACGTTCTACCTCACCACCTGGACCGGCGGCGTCTTCAAGACGACCAATGGCGGGGCGACATTCACGCCCGTCTTCGACGCTCAGCGCAAGCTGACGATCGGGGCCATCGCCGTGGCTCCGTCGAACTCCAAGATTGTCTGGGTCGGGACCGGAGACACCCGAGGAGCCCGCAGCTCGTACCCCGGAGACGGCGTCTACAAGTCTGTGGACGCCGGTGAGACCTGGACGAACATGGGTCTGTCCGACTCCCATCATATTTCGCGAGTCGTGATCCACCCCACGAATCCCGACATCGTCTACGTGGGAGTCATGGGGCATCTCTATTCTGCGAACGAAGAGCGAGGCGTCTTCAAGACCACCGACGCCGGCAAAACATGGAAGAGAGCCCTGTTCGTCAATGACAAGTTGGGCGTGGTCGATCTCGTCATCAATCCGCGAAATCCGAACATCCTCTATGCAGCCACGTACGACATGCAGAGGACGCCCTGGATGAATCGGAACGCGGGCCCTGACAGCGGCATCCACAAGACCATCGACGGCGGAACGACGTGGACGAAGCTCGCCGGTGGGCTCCCCACGGGCAGAATCGGCAAGATCGGCCTCGACATATACCCTGGGAATCCCGAGATTCTGTATGCCGCCGTCATCAACGCCAACCCGGGACCCACGCCGGGGACGCCGGGGGGGTGCACCGGCGGGCAGCGAGCCGGGCTGATCGGCGGAGAGCTCTATCGCTCTGACAACGGGGGCCGCGTCTGGACCAAGATGAACGCCGCCGAAGACGACATGAGCCCCAAGGGCAGCGGATACATCGGCTCCGGAGACGAGGATTGCGACGGGTTCACCCAGGTGAGAGTCGATCCCAGCAACGACCAGAACGTGTTCATGGTGAGCAATTCACTCTTGAGCTCGACCGACGCCGGCAAGACCTGGCGCGGCGGCGGCGGGACACGTCCGGCGGGTCTCTTCCCCAACATCTTCGGCGATGTGCGGACGTTCTGGATCGACCCGCAAAACTCCGATCGCATGATCATCGGAGACGATGGCGGCTTCAATCTGTCCAATGACGGCGGGATGAGCAGCGACCATATCTCACACCTGCCGGTCGGCGAGCCCTATGCCGTCGGCTTCGACATGGAAGACCCCTACAACATTTACGCCTCCTTGCAGGACCACGAGGACTGGAAGGGACCCTCGATCGGCCCCATGGGCTACACGAGTCTTCTGGACTGGGTCGCGATCAGCAGCGGCGACGGCATGCACACCCGGGTCGATCCGGACGACCCTCGCTGGGCGTACACGACGAGCGAATGGGGAGGGGTCTTCCGGACCGACCAGAAGCTTGGATACCGGGTCGCCATCCGCCCCACCAGGCCAGGCGGTGGGGCGCCTTATCGATCCATCTGGGGTACGCCCCTGCATGTCTCTCCGCACAACGGCAGCGTCATCTATACCGGGGGCGAGGTGCTCCTCAAGTCGGTCGACCGCGGCGACCACTGGACCGAGATCAGTGCGGACCTGAGCACGGCCGATCCAGCGAAGCTGGCTCCCTCAACCGAGCGCGGCGTGCAGCCGCCCCGCTACTGGTTCGCCATATCGACGATCTCGGAATCTCCAGTGACGGCAGGCGTGATTTGGGTCGGGACGAGTGACGGGAAGGTACACGTCACCAAGAACGCCGGCGGGGCGTGGGCGGACCTGACACAGGCCCTCGCTGGCGTGGGCGGGCCGAAAGAGACCTTCGTGAGCACGGTTGTCGCATCCAGTCACGCGGCCGGTCGGGCCTATGTATCGAAGAGCGGCAACAAGGAGGACGATTTCCGCCCGTACCTTTATGCGACGGACGATTTTGGAGCGACCTGGAGGTCGTTGGCCGGGAGCCTCCCGAACGAGCCGATCCACATCGTTTGGGAAGACAACAGGAATCCGGATCTGCTCTTCGTCGGGAGCGGCGCGGGCCTCTTCGTCTCGATCAATCGCGGGAGGAAGTGGGTGAGGATGAACAACAACATCCCCAACGTCCCCGTGCTCGACCTGGCCGTGCATCCGCGCGAGCACGATCTGATCGTTGCGGCGTTCGGGCGTAACGTGTTTGTGACCAATATCGGGTCCCTCCAGGAACTGAACGACGCGGTGCTGGCGAAGGACGTTCACTTGTTCGGGATCAAGCCGACCGTCCAGAGGGTCACGTGGGCCTTCGGCGCGAACGACAGGTTGTTCGCCCAGCGGTATTTCGTGACGCCGAACCCGGAGAACGGGATGGTGATCCAGTACTACTTGAAGAACGCGCGGAACGACGGAGCCAGTATTGCCATTACCAACACCAGTGGCGCGGAGGTCGGCCGGCTCAAGGGGGCAACGGCGGCTGGGATCAACACCGTCGTGTGGAACATGCTTGCGGGAGGGGCGCCGGGTGCAGCAGGTCGCGGCGGCGGACGCGGCCGTGGCCCAGGGTACTCGCCGGATTTGTGGGTCCCTCTCGGGGACTACGTCGTCACCCTCGAGGTCGGAGGACAGCGACTCATCCAGAACGCGCGCATCACCAAAACCCAGGGCTGGTCTGTTGGGGCATCGCCTCAGGTGATCCGGTAGCAAAGGGAAACGTAAGCCTTTTCCCTTCTTCCTCTTACCTCTCCTTTGCCCTCTGCCCTTTGCCCTCTGCCCTTGTCATTACCTGTTGCCCTGCGAGATCGTACGCGGCGTTCAGCCAGCTCGTGAGCTGACGGTCCACATCCGCCGGTTTCGCGAGCCGAATTTCGACGTGCCAGCGGTGCGCCGACGCCTGTTCGCGTTTCTCGATTCTCGGGCTGCGAATGTCCTTGGCTGATTTCAGCGTGAGGATCAGCGATGAGCGTCGTGTGGCGACGCCTGCGAACGCCGTCTGCCGCACCAGATGGATGGAGGTTTTTTTCGGGTCCTCGGTGACAGGACCGAGGGTGCGGGCGGTCTTCAGGAGTTGCTGATACGTCGCGAGGACCGCAGGATCGCTCTTCACGAAGTGCGAGTGGACAGTCATCGTGGCGGCATTTTAGCGATCTCGTAGTGACCGAGACGCGTGCCGGCGCCTAGCGGCATGCAGTCAACATTGTCGGGTTCAGGGGATTGTACGACTATTTCGAAACGTGGGCCCGAACTGCCGACCGCAAAGACGGAGCTACAATCAGCGGCCTGGCAGCCCAGGGAGGGCGCAACATGGATTCTCTTCGCGGAAAGACACTGCGATGGACCTTCACAGACGGACCGGTGGCCGGGACGCGCTTCGAGCATACGTTTCACGATGATGGCAGCGTCGTGTGGCGCATCCTGGAAGGTCAGGGAAAAGGGGCATCGGCGCACGCCCTCCCTCGGGCTTCTCGCCTGACGTAGAGTGGATCGACGCGTTCCTCGACGGCCCACACCATGCAAACGACCGACATCAGCCAGTCCCTCACGACGCTCTTCTCCGAGCTGGTCGACGGCGCGAACGCGCCTGGCGGCGCGTTCATTCTCAACTCGGGAGACGTGGGGCTGCTGCATTCGCTCGACAAACTCTCCTCGGCTGAAGCGTCGCAATCGGTCCAGGGCGGCGCGACGATCGCGGCTCACGCGCAGCACCTTCGTTATGGCCTGTCGGTCATGAACCAGTGGGCGAGCGAGGGCGGCGACCCGTTTTCGGATGCCAAATGGGATGAAGCCTGGAAGACGACGAGTGTGAACGACGACGAATGGGCCGGGATTCGCAAGGGTTTGCGCCATGAAACGCACCGTTGGCTCCAGTCGCTTGGCGTGCCGCGTGAGGTCACCAGCGTGGAGCTCAACGGGATGATCGCGAGCATCGCGCATCTCGGCTATCACCTCGGTGCCGTCAGGCAGATTGCCGCGGGCGCACGCGGGCCGCGAGAGGGGACCTTCCGATAACCCAACACATTGACATCACCTGATGAGCATCATAGCATCAATGCATGCGCACCACGATGACACTCGAGAAGGATGTCGCGGCCAGGCTCGAGCAGGTCGCTAGAAAACGCGGGCAGTCGTTCAAGGCGATCGTCAATGACGCGCTGCGCGCCGGGCTGGCCGTTCTCGACAAGCCTGCCGGCCGGCGTGCGCCGTTTCACACGAGTGGCTTCGACCTCGGCCCGAGTCTCGTCGGAAACATGGACGACGTGGAAGGCGTGCTGGCGCGGGTGGAGGGGGAGTCGCATCGATGATCCTCGTCGATGCGAACCTCCTTCTGTACGCGGCCAACCGCTCGGCGCCGGAGCACGAACCCGCGCGCGCGTGGCTGGATGAGCAGCTGTCGGGAACGGCACGAGTCGGGCTGCCGTGGCCGTCGCTCCTGGCGTTCATCCGACTCGCGACCAATCCGCTCGTGGTCCGTCAACCCGTCTCTCCGAAGACAGCGTGGAAACAAGCTGCCGAATGGCTGAGCAGCGAGGCCGCGTGGATCCCGGTGCCCAGCCAGCGGCACGCGGCACTTGCGGCCGAATATTTCCAGGAGCCGTGGATGACGTCCCGGCTGGTGCCTGACGCGCATCTGGCCGTACTCGCCGTCGAGCATGGACTCACGCTCTGTTCCACCGACGGCGACTTCGCGAGGTTCCGCGGCCTGACCTGGCACAACCCGCTCGCCGCCCGGCCGTGAACGCAAATTCCTCAACACCGGCGGACCGCCGCCAGACGATGCTAGAGCCGTTCTCATTCGCCTGTAGCGAGCTGGTTGCTGGAATTGGGCCGAATGTCTAGCGATACTTGCCCAGCGCCGCGGACATATATATCATTCACACATATGGCATCGAACACCTCCGACGAGACGACCCTGAAGAAGGGCACGGCGGAGCTGCTGATCCTGGCGCAGCTGGAGACCCGGCCCAGCCACGGATACGAGATTGCGCAGCAGATCGACCGCCGATCTCAGGGCACGGTGTCGTTCCACGCCGCGTCCCTCTATCCGATCCTCTACCGTCTCGAACGCCGCGGCCTGATCGCCGGGCGATGGGTAGAGAAGGCCGGCCAGCGGCGGCGCCGGTACTACACGCTGACAGCGGCTGGTCGGAAGGTGCTGGCGGAGCGGCGCAAGCACTGGAGCGCCTTCATGCAGGCGGTGCAGGCCGCGGCGGGACTCGGTTATGCGTGATTTCAAAGCCTTCGTCCGGCAGCACCTGGCCTCGGTCGCGCTGCCCAGGGAACGTGAGTTCAAGATCGTCGAAGAGCTGGGGGCGCAGATCGAGGAGTCCTATGAGGCCCTCGTCGCCGAGGGCCTTTCTGACGAAGAGGCATGGAACGAGGTTCAACGCCACATCCCGGACTGGAAGACCTTCCGCGACGAGCTTCTCGAGGCCGAGCCGGTCATCGTCAGGTTGGCGCAGCCTGAATATGGACCATTGGCTGGCGCGCCCAAACGAGCGCTTCTCTCGCGGATCCGAGCGTTCTTCGGCCTCGGACTTGTTCGAGACCTGCGGTCGAGCGTCAGGTTGCTGATCAAGAATCGCGGCTATACGGCGACGACAACTCTGACCCTCGCCGTCTGTCTCGGCGCCAATGCGGCGATCTTCACCGTGGTCCACTCGGTGCTGTTGCGGCCGTTGCCCGTTCCCGACTCGGATCGCATCGTCGCGATGGGCGATGTCTACCCGACGATTACGCCCAACGACATCCTGTCCAACACCGCGCCGTCCTATTTCGATCGGCTGAAAGCGCTGACCGCGCTCGAAGAGCAGGCGATGTTCACCCTGTGGTTCGACACGCTCGCCATCGACGGCACGGCTGAAGAACTTCGCGGAATGAGAGCGACGCCGTCTCTGTTTCGCGTGCTGCAGGTCAACCCGGCGTTGGGGAGGGCATTTACCGATGGCGAAGGCGAGATCGGCGCGGACAAGAAAATCATTCTCAGCCACGCGTTGTGGCAGCGGCTCTATGGCGGCGATCAGGACGTGATCGGCCGGGACCTTCGACTGGGTTGGACCGGGCAGCGCTACACCATCGTCGGAGTGATGCCACGCGGGCTCTCGTTCTTTGACAGCGGCGACGACGGACACGCGCGCGAGCAGGGTAACGAGATTGACTTCTGGATACCGCTTGCCTTCACCGCGGCGCAGCGGTCGGACGCTTCGCGCACTCGCTACGGGTATTTCCATATCGGCCGACTCCGTCCCGATGCGACAGTCGAGCAGGTCCAGGCACAAGCCGACGCGCTGAACGCCGCGAACTTCAAGCGCTTCCCCGATCTCGGTGTGGCCGAGCTGCACATGTACACCGCCGTCACGCCGCTCCAGGACGCGCTCACGCGTGGCGTGAGCCGCATCCTTTATTTACTGTGGGGTGGCGTCGCCTTCGTGCTGCTGATCGGCACGCTCAACATCGCGAACCTCTCGCTGGCGCGCGCGAGCGTCCGGGCGCGCGAACTGGCGACGCAGTTGGCGCTTGGCGCGGGCAGGCTCCGGGTGACGCGACAACTGATCCTGGAGGGCGTGCTCCTGGCGGGCATCGGAGGCGTCGCAGGTGTGGGTGTTGCAATTTGGATCCTGCGAACGCTGGTATCCAGTGGCCTGGCGAATCTGCCGAACGCAGCATCTCTCCAAATGGGCTGGACCGTCATCGGCTTCACCCTGGCGGTATCCGTGGTGGTGGGCGTGCTGATCGGACTGGTCCCTGCGGCGACGCTGAACAGACTGAATCTCAATCAGGTGCTCGCCGAAGGCAGCCGCGGCGGGACCACTGGACGCACGACAAACCTCTTTCGACGTGGGCTCGTCGTCGCGCAGGTCGCGTGTTCGGTCGTGCTTCTGATCGGCGCCGGTCTCTTGCTGACCAGTTTTCGCAACCTGCTGGCGGTCGATGCCGGCTTCGACGCCCAGCGGGTCACGACCGCCACGATCTTCCCGCCGCCGTCTCGATACAAAGACCCAGCCGCGGTGGTGGCGTTGTCCAATCACGTACTCGAGTCGATCCGGAGCATTCCAGGCGTTCAGTCCGCAGGCATGACGACGAACATCGCGTTGAGCGGTCGAACCAGTCCGGCGGAGGTTTCTGCTGTCGATCGCAACCCACAACCGGGTGAAGCGCTGGTGCTTCCGTCCGTCGTGAGCGTCACACCTGGATACTTCGAAGCCATGAGCACGCCACTCGTGCGCGGGCGATTCTTTTCTGAAACCGATCAGGAGCGAACCCCTCTTGTCGCAATCGTGGACGAGCGGCTGGCGGCGCGGTTCTGGCCGAACGAGGACGCGATCGGGAAGCGCCTGCGTCGTGGGGACTCGGAACCGTACACCGTCGTGGGTGTCGTTCGCGGCGTGCGGTTTGAAAGTCTGGCCGGGCAGACGGAGAACGTCGGCACAGCCTACTTCCCGGACACGCAAACGCCACTGCTTGGGCGGCTCCGGTGGATTGCGGTCAAGACTGCGAGCGAACCCGCGGCCCTGACACCAGCGCTGCGTGCGGCACTCAAGGCGATCGATCCGGAGCTGCCGCTGTCGGACGTTCAGACGATGACGCAGCGCACGTCACGTTCGATCGTGCCTCAGCGGCTCGCCATGGGCCTTGCCAGCATGTACGGGATCGTCGCATTGTTGTTATCGGTCCTTGGTCTCTACGGGGTGCTGGCGTATGTCGTGGCGCGGAAAACACGCGAGATCGGGATTCGCATGGCGCTGGGAAGTACGCCGCGCGGCATCTTCCAGATTTTCTTCAAGGAAGGGCTGACGCTGGTCGCCGGCGGACTGATGCTCGGCCTGCTCGGTGCCCTGGTTCTCGGTCGCGCCCTCGAGGGCCAGGTATTCGGCGTGCGGCCGACGGATCCGTTTGTGCTCGGCACCGTGGCGGTCTTGACGGGCATCGTCGCTCTGCTGGCGTGCGTCTCTCCGGCGTATCGGGCCGCGCGGGTCGATCCGTTGAAGGTTCTGAGCGAACAGTAGTTTTGTGCGAACGAGGCCCTTCAGGAGTTCCACCGGCTGTTCGCGCCCTTCGAGTACTTCAGCGTCATCGTCGCCCAGGAGTTGAGAGCCGGCATCCGGCGTTCGCAGGATCGACGGGCGCTCGACAGGCACGTGCTCGGGGTCTTCGAGCGAGCGAATCGGATCGTCACCCCGTCGGCCGCCGCGTGGCATCGATCCGGCGATCTCCTGGCGGAGATGTCCCGGAAAGAGGGCCTGGAGATCTCCCGTCTCTCCAAGGCCTTAACCAATGATGTTCTTTTAGCGTTGTCGTGCCGGGAATCGGGATGTGTGCTCGTCACTGACAACCGGCGAGATTTCGCGCGCATCCGCCAGTGTCTCGCGTTCGAGTTCGTCGATCCGTGGCCAGGAGCACGGGCGTGACAGAGGAAACGGTAGTCAGCTCCCCTCGACGTCGCGTAGACTCCGCGGGCATGCACCTGGCCCCCGGTCATCGACTGGGTTCGTTCGAGATCGTCTCGCTCGTCGGCGAAGGCGGGATGGGCCAGGTCTACCGGGCGCGCGACACGAAACTCGGGCGCGACGTCGCGATCAAGATCCTGCCGGACACCTTCGCGCGCGATGCCGACCGGCTCGCGCGCTTTCGCCGTGAGGCCCAAGCGCTCGCCGCGCTCAACGACCCGCACATCGCTCAGATCTTCCACCTCGAAGATGTCGGCCAGTCGGTCGCGCTCGTCATGGAGTTCGTCGAAGGGCGCACGCTCGCCGAGGCCATTTCCGCGCGCGCGCTCGACCAGGACGAGGCGCTCAGACTGGCAGCCGAGATCGCGGCGGGCCTCGAGACCGCGCACGAAAAAGGCATCATTCATCGGGATCTGAAGCCCGCCAACGTCAAGATCACGCGCGACGGTCACGCCAAGATTCTCGATTTCGGGCTCGCCAAGGCGATGGCCGGCGACGCCGGCTCGGCCGAGCTGATGAACTCGCCGACGCTGACCGCCCGCGCGACGGAAGCCGGCATGATCCTCGGCACCGCGGCCTATATGAGCCCCGAGCAGGCGCGAGGCAAAACCGTCGACAAGCGCACGGACATCTGGGCGTTCGGCGCGGTGCTCTTCGAAATGCTCACCGGGCGGCGGGCGTTCGACGGCGAAACCGTGTCGGACACGCTGGCCTCGGTCCTTCGATCCGATCCGGACTGGTCGCTCGTGCCCGCGAGCGTCCCGCCGCACGCGCGAGCGCTCCTCGGCCGCTGTCTCGACCGCGACGCGGCCCGCCGCCTTCGCGACATCGGCGAGGCCCGGCTCGCGCTGTCCGGCGCGACGTCGTCATCAGCGTCAATCGCTCAGCCGCTCTCGTCGATGACGCTTCCGCCGGCCGCGGCTCCAGCTCCGTCTCGGCGGCCATGGCCATGGATCATCGCCACGGCCGTGATGGCCGTCGCGTTTGCCGCGTTGGTGCCGACATCGTCGCTCTTCAGGCCAAGCGCAAGCGTCGCGCCAGCGGATAGTCTCGAGCTCGCGATTGCCGCACCGTTCGGCGCCGAGTTCCAGATCGGATCCAACAGCGGCAACGTCGCGCTCTCGCCCGACGGCAGCCGCATCACGTTCGTCGCCGCGGCGCAGAAAGCGACGACGATCTGGGTCCGCTCGCTGGCCGTGGACGATGCGCGTCCGCTGTCTGGGACTGACGCAGCGTCGAATCTGTTCTGGTCGCCGGACGGTCGGCGGATCGGGTTTTTCGCCGCCGGAAAACTCCGAACCGTGGATATCGCCGGTGGACTCCCGGAGGCGATCGCCGACGCGCCGAATGGCCGCGGCGGGGCCTGGAGCGAGGACGGCACGATCATCTTTACGCCGAACGGTGGCCAGCCGCTCTTCAAGGTCCGTTCGTCGGGCGGCACCGTGACACCGCTCACGACCCTTGATGCGTCGCGGGGGGAGAATGCGCACTACTGGCCGGCGTTTCTCCCCGGCGGGCAGCGATTCCTATACTTCGCGCGCAGCACCCAGGTCGAGAACAGCGGCATCTATCTCGGGCACATGGACGGATCGCCCTCCGTGCGGCTCGTCGCGTCGCTGTCGAGCGGTCTCATTTCCACTCGCCCGGGCTCGGACGAGGCGTACCTGCTCTGGGCGCGCGACAACGATCTATTGGCGCAGCCGTTCGACCTGGCGTCCGGCACGCTGTCGGGCGAAGTCACGAAGATCGCGGGCGGCGTACGGGTCGAGGAAAGCCAGCGCCTGACGTATGCCAGTGCCTCGCGGAACGGGCACCTCGCGTGGGCGACGGCGAGAGCCGCGGAAAGCGCGCTCGCCGTGTACGCGCGGGATGGCCGGCGGCTCCGCGTGCTGGATATCCCGGCCGGCGTGCTCCATCAGCCCGCGCTGTCCCCGGACGGAACGCGCGTGCTGTTCATTCGGGTTGAGCGTGGCTCGGCGGACATCTTCATGCACGACCTTCGTTCGGGCATTACCGAACGATTGACGACCAGTCCCGAATACGACGAACTGCCCGTGTGGACGCCGGACGGCCGGGCTGTGACCTATCTCGGACGTGAGCAAGGGCAGCGCGTCGGCTTCCGCGTGGCGGTAGGCGGCGCCGCTCCGGTGAAGCAGTTCGTCAGCGAATTCAGTCTTTCGGGTCTCGAGACGCCCGATGGCCGCTACCTGATCGTTAGCCAAGCCGGGGCGGCGTCTGGCCTCGACGTCATGGCGCTGGAACTCACGGGGGAGCGCAAGACGATTCCGCTGCTCCAGCAGCCGGGTGAGGACATCGCGTTCGCCCAGTCGGTCGATGGGCGATGGATTCTGATGATGCATCAGACCGGCGAGCGGAATTCCGTCTCAATCGCCCGGCTGCGGACCGACGGGCCCACCCCCGTGCTGGGCGCGCGTCAGATTCTGTCGGAGGCGCTCGGCGCAACGATGCGCCCCGACGGGCGCGAAGTGTTCGTGACGACACCGGACGGCACCGTCAAAGTCATCAGTCTGAACCCTGCCGGCGACGCGATGACCGTGGGAGCGACGACGGTGCTGTTCCGGTTGCCGCCGGGAACCGTCGCGGCCAACGTGAATCCCGCCGGTACCGAGTTCATCCTCGAGGAGACGCCGTTTGCGGCGGGGCAGACCTTGCGCGCGCTGACGCGATGGGAGGCCCGCCTGAAAAGCCGCTGATCGAGTCAGGGCAAAGGGCAGAGGGCAAAGGGCAGAGGAGAGGGTCAAGGGGAAAAGGCGGAAGGCTAGCCGGGTCCAGATCGAAACCCTTTCCCCTTCTCCTTCTTACCTCCCCTTTGCCCTTTGCCCTCTGCCCTTTGCCCTTCTTAGGCCTTGCGTGCGGCAGCCGCGTGCTGCGCCCCGAGCGAGGTCAGCTCGGCGATCGATCGACCAAGCCCGTCCACTCCCGGGAATAGCGCAGCTGCGGTGATGTTCATCCGTCGAAGCTCCGCCAGAAAGTCCGGCTTGATCTTGTGAGGAATGACGATCTTCTTCAGATGGGTCGTCGGGACTTTCGCGGCGATGCAGACGTGATCCTGATGGACTCTCAGACACATCGTGAAACGCCCCTGCTGTTCCGCCATCCGTGCGCTGGAAAAAAACTTGAATGCCAGGGGCACCACGCTGGGGGGCGCTTCCGGATTTCGAAGCGCTTCGTGCAGGTGCTCGACCGCCGGATCTTCGTCCTCCGTCCTGGTCAGATCGGGAGGCTCCGACCCGTACTCCTTCACGAAGGCGTTGTGGAGTCTGCGGTGACAGAAACACCACACCGCGCCGTCGCGGTCCGACCCGTCCTGCTGGGTGGCGAAATACGCGGCGACGTACGGCGACGCCGTCCAGTCGAGCAGACGCGTCGGCGCGCCGTGGTGCTGCATCAACGCCCACCAGCACGGGATGGTCTTCACCTTCGTCATGTTGCCGGGGTCGATGAAGAGGTGCGCCTTGGAGCTGAACTCCTGGCGCGCCGCATCTTCCAGGTTGATAGCCTCCTCACGCTGTTTCGCGAGGTGCCGGGTCATGCGCAGGAACGACGTCTCGAGTCCCCACTCGACGTTGGTCTGCCCGCGGTACCAGTAATGGCCGCTCGTTTTCGCCGCTGAGTCCGGCGCCATCGGTGTGATGACCTTCACGAAGTCCTGGAGCGATTCGACGGTCACCGCCGTCTGGTTCCAGAGCTCCGCCGCTCCAGCCCCGCAGTGGGGACAGGCTTGGACCGACGTGTCCGGCGGGCACTGCGGACAGTTCGTGTTCGCCATCTCCAGATGGACATCGTAGGCCTGCGCGCGCCGCAAATCGAGGCTGGTCGGTTGACGTTACCTGCGTCCAACGCGAGACCTCCCTGTAAACTACCGCCGGCATGTCCAGCCTCGTTGGGCGCACCATCTCGCACTACCGCATTCTGGAGCTCGTCGGGCGCGGCGGCATGGGGGCGGTCTACCGGGCGCACGATCTGGAGCTCGATCGCGACGTCGCGCTGAAGTTCCTGACCCCCGACGAGGCCTGGAGCGACTCGGAAGGCGGCGCGGACGCGCGCGATCGGTTCCTGCGTGAAGCGCGTGCTGCCTCCGCGCTCGATCACCCGCACATCGCCACCATTTACGGCATCGACCGGACTGAAGACGGCGAGGTCTTCATCGCGATGGCGTACTACGAGGGCGACACCCTGGCGAGCCGCGTGCCCGCGGGAGGCGTGCCGGTGACCGAAGCCGTCTCCGAAGCTGGCGTACTACGGCAACAGCTGGGGCGGCCGCATGGCGGCGATCATCCCGGCCGTGGACAAACGCGTGAAGGCGAACGTGGTCATCCTGGGCGGGCTCGCGGCCGCGCATACCTTCCCCGAAGTCGATCAGATCAACTACATCACGCGTGTCACGACGCCCGTCCTCATGATCAACGGCAGGCACGACGCCATCGAGCCGCTCGAGAGCGCGCAGTTGACGATGTTCCGGCTGTGGGGAACGCCGGCGGCCGACAAGAAGCACGTGGTGTTCGACACGGGCCACGGACCCTTTCCTCAGAATCCGTTTCGCAAGGAAGTGCTCGACTTTCTCGACAAGTACTTCGGTGCAGTGAGCCGCTAGACCACGAACTGTGCCAGACTCCAGCGAGTTGGGTGCGCGTCATGCTGGCGTGCAGCAACTGTGAACGCGGTAGCCCGTCCCGGCGCGCAAACGCGGGGCGGAGAGGCTGGAGGGTGCGTATGGCTCAGCCAAATTCGGGAACGGCCAATGTGGTTCTGGTTCATGGCGGATTCGTGGACGGCTCGGGGTGGAAAGACGTGTACGCGATCCTGAGGAAGAAGGGCTACAGCGTCACCGTCGTTCAGAACCCGACGGTTTCGTTGGCCGACGATGTCGCCGTGACGAGGCGTGCGCTGGCAGCGCAGAACGGTCCCGTCACGCTCGTCGGACACTCGTACGGCGGCGTCGTCATCACCGAGGCCGGCAACGACCCGAATGTCGTTGCGCTGGTCTACATCGCGGCGTTTGCGCCGGACCAGGGTGAGTCCGTCTCGTCTCTCATCAGCAACCCGCCGCCTGGCGCTCCGGTACCACCGATCCTGCCGCCACAGGAAGGATTCCTTTTCCTGGACAGGGCCGGATTCCACGCGTCGTTCGCGGCGGATGTCGATCCCGACACGGCAGGCTTCATGGCCGACTCGCAAGTGCCGTGGGGCGTCGAAGCGCTCGGCGGCGCGATTACTCACCCTGCGTGGAGGACCAAGCCCAGCTGGTACCTGGTTGCGGCGGACGACCGGATGATTCCGCCGGATGCGCAGCGTGCGATGTCCAAGCGAGCGGGGTCGACCGTGGTCGAGACCAGGGGCAGCCACGCGGTGTACGTGTCGCAGCCACAGGCTGTGGCGTCGATCATCGAACAGGCGGCGCTCACTTCCGTCGCAAACGACGCCAGGCTGCGGGCGTGACACCAACGGCTCTCACGAACACCTGGGTGAAATGGCTCGTTCGGAGAAGCCGCGTAAGAAAGGGCAGGGGGCAGAGGGCAGAGCTGCCCTCTGCCCTTATTTAGTCGACCCAGGTGCGAGTACGAGGGCATTGCCGCGACGGGCCGAACCCTCAGCATTGACCCAACAGTCGATACGTAGCCATCGTCCACCAGAACGCGCTGTGGGTGCGCGCGCTCGGCATGTCGTCAGCGTGACCGTGCGGAGATCAGCCCCAGGACCTCCGTTGCCTCGATCACCGTTGCGTCGCTGGTCGAAAGCTCGCGCACTGATTCGACGCGAAGGCCGGAAGCAGCACGGTCGAAGAGCGTGACATTCATCCACGCTGCTTCATAGGTTGACCACCACCGCAGCCCATTCGCATCGCGATTGCGCTCGTACATCGTGCGTGCCCGTGGTTGTGTCACGGCGCGCTGACGCGTGGCTACGACCGAAGGCCGAAGGCCGGCGCGGAGCAGGACGGCAGGGTTGTCGAGATCGATGAGCTTGCCGGGATTGGTCAGTTCGAGGCTGGCAATCGCAAGCGGCAGCCCGCGGCGGCGGAGGAGCGAGGGCGCCAGGCGCTGGCTGCGGAACCGCGCGAGTTGCTCGACGACCGAGGACACTTCGCGCTCCGCCAAGTACAGGCAGCCGTAAAGATCGGGATTGTCGTGGCGGCCCTCGCCCTGCAGCGATCTGGGAAACCAGAGGGGCCCGTCCGCCTCGTCCGGCTTCGCGCGGTCGTTCCACGCGAAGCAGCGGTAGAGCTTCACGCGAACGTGTCCGAGCGTTCCGCCCGAATCGCGCGCATCAGTTCTTCGGTCCGTCCCAGACGAATGAGGTCCACGGGCCGGCGGTCGCCGAGGATGGGATTCAGTCCGAAGAGCCACGCCAGGGCCGCGTCGCGATCGTAGAGGCGCAGCAGGTTGGCCCAGACCAGCTCGAGCAGGTCGATTTTTTCGGCGTTGAGCAGGTCGATCCCGGCGCCGCGGAGCCAGCGCGTGATTTGGGAGCGGTCGACGCCCAGAAGCTCCGCCAGCTTGGACGCGGTCCGGAAGTCCTCGCGGAGCGCTTCGACTTTGCGTGCCACGGCGACGGGCATGAGCTGAGTATAGCGCAACAGAATCTGTTGCGCAACAAAAAGTGTTGCGCCTACCGGGCAGTGACCGGGCCAAGCCGCTGATCGAGCCAGTCGAGCACCGTCTTCACGACCTGACTCCGCTGCTGCCCCACGACGAAGTGACCGCCGACGAGGACGACGTGCCTCTTTTGATCGCGCGGCGTCCCGAGCAGATCAAAGAAAGGCTTCTGTCCGGCTTCGACAGGGTAGATGAAGTCGCCGCTGCCGTTGACCATGAGCGTCGGAAGTGTGACGCGAGGGAGATAGTTCACGCTATCGAGCGCCGGCGGCACGTCAAAAGACTGGGTGAGTCCCCCATCCAGCAACACGGCCGTTTTGAAGCGCGTCTCGAGCGACAGGAGGCGCGGCGCGATCGAGGCGCCCCAGCTCACGCCCATGAAGGCGATCGCGTCGTGCCGGATGTCGGCGCGGGACTGCAGGTACTCCATCGCGCGCCGGCCGTCGTTGACGACCCGGATGATCCAGTCCTGGTAGGCGCGGGTCCGGTTCGGCCAGACTGTGGTCTGGCCCGCGTTGCGTTCGAACGTGCCGGAGTAAATGGGGAAGATAACGGCGCGCCCGCTCTGGATGACGTAGTCCAATGCTCGGAAGTCGCCGCGCGGCGATCCAATCACCGACGACGAGTCGGCCTTGGTGACGGCTGCCGCGCCAGGCGCAAACAGCACCGCCTGGTACGGCGGCGGTACGTGCTTGGGGAGAAACACGTACGCCGGTACGCGCTCATCGCCGTAGGCGGCGCGGAAGCTGACTTTCTCCACGACCCAGTGAGCGGCGCTTTCGTCCCGCGCGTCGATCGTGGCATCGAGCGGCCGAGGATCGTAGGCAAACAGCCCGCGAAAGGCGGCGAAGACCTGATCCGGGACCGGTCGCTCGGCGTGGAAGTCGCGCCTGGTCACCGCAATCGGATTGGTCAGGGTCGCGGAGAGCGGCGTGTCGAGATAGCTGACGAGCCGGAAGCCGTTGTCTTCAGACCGGTCGAACGGCGCGCGCGCGTCGGCAAACGTAAACATGTGCGCCGGATCGCGCCACGATCCGCCGAGCAGGTATCGACCCTGGCTGCCGGCGACCGCGTTGGCGCACCACTCCTTGGCATTGCCGGCCGTATCCATAGCGCCCTCGGGACTCAGCGCAGGATTGCTGCCCACCAAAGCCGGTCCCTTTCCATTCAGATTGCTCAATGGAGTGATGTAGGCCGCCTGGTTGAGACCCGCCGCCCGGACCCAATGGTAGATGGTCGGGAGGCCGCGGCCGGAAAACCTCGCGAACGCGTCCGCCTCGTACCAGCTCACGCCGGTCACCGGATAGTCGTCCTGGCCGGCCGGATACATGCCGACTTCCCACGTCGCGGGACCGGGGCGACCCGTGCGATCGCGAAACTCCGCCATCGCCTGTTCCCAGGTGAGCACGCGGCCGGCGTGCTCGAACGTGTGTGCCCAGTACTCGCGTTTGGCGTAGCCGCCCGCGTCGACGAAGGCCTTGTAGCGCCGGTTGGTCACCTCGAACTTGTCGATGAGGAACGCGCCGCCCGGCACCCGCGCGAGATAGTTGAATCCAGCCAGCTGGAGGTTCATGGGGCCGGCGTGGATGACCAGCGTGTCCGCCGGAAACTTTCCAGCAGCGGTCAACGGCGAAAACGTTCGGTTGAATGGTCCGAGGACCTCGATCGGCGCGTACCCGTCGCGTTCGATCTTCCAGCGGAAGAATTCGCGCGCGATCCGCGCGCCCTTGATCGGCGTCTGGCCCAGAAGCCGATATGGCTGCGACGGCTGATCGTACGGCTTGATGAACACGCTCGCCCCGGCGGGATCCGTGACGATGTCGCGCGTCTCGGCGATCCGGGCCGACAGATCGCGCAACCGCGGATCGCCGGGTGCCAGGCGTTCGACCTCTTCAAGCGCGGCGAGCGCGGGTGAATAGCGGTCTTTGTCGGCCATCTGCGTGATTTGGCCGATCAGATCCTCGGCGTGCCTGGCGTTCGCCGCGCGACGCATGAACCAGGCGGCCGTTCCGGCGGCCGTGAGCAGAGCGACAATCGCGGCGACGGTGACCAGCCGCCGGCTGCCAGATACCGTGGCTGCCGCCTGTGGGACCGTCGTCATCGTACCGGTCGCGGGGACGCACGCTGTCAGCGCCTGGATCATCTCGTGTGCCGACTGGTACCGGCCGTCGCGGTCCTTGGTCAACGCCCGCACCAGAATCCCCTCGATCGCCGGCGAAAGATCCGCACGCAGAGTGGATACGGCTGGCGGGGTCTCGTGAAGGATGTTGTGCAGAATCGCCACGTCGCGATCGCCGCCGAATGGCGGCCGACCGGTCAGCATCTCGTAGAGCACGACGCCGAGCGCCCAGAGATCGGCGCGGTGATCGACGGTGTAGCCGTGCACCTGCTCGGGCGCCATGTAGACGACGGTGCCGAGCGTCAGGCCCGTTCGAGTCGGACCGGTCCGATCGAGAATCTTCGCGATGCCGAAGTCGACGATCTTGATCAGATCGCCGCGCGTCACGATCACGTTGGCCGGCTTGATGTCGCGATGCACGATTCCGGCGTGGTGCGCGTGGTCGAGCCCGCGGGCGATCTGCAGCGCGAAGTCGAGCGCCTCGGGCACGGAGAGCGGCCCGCGCGCGATCCGATCGCGCAGCGTCTCGCCCTCGTAGTACGCCATCGCGATGAACAGCTGCTCGTCGACAGCGTCCACGTCGTAGATGGCGCAGATGTTCGGATGATCGAGCGCGGAGGCCGCCTGCGCTTCCTGGATGAACCGCTCCCGCGCCGCCTCATCCCGGGTCAGTTCCGGGGGCAGGAACTTGAGCGCGACGGTGCGTTTCAGGCGGGAGTCCTCGGCCTGATAGACGACGCCCATCCCGCCGGCACCCAGCCGCTTGAGGATGCGGTAGTGCGAGACGACTCGGCCTTCCATCTTGTTTCCGGGGGGCTTCGCCCCCCGCGGCCCCCTTACGGCGTCGCTCGCGGGGACCCCTGCGCCCAGCTCCGCTCCGCCGACTCGCTCGCTGCCGCTCGCTCGTGCGCTCCCTACCGCTCGCGAGGGGCGCGCGCACATCTTAGCGCCGGATCAGGCTGGGCACGCGCCAACCAGCACTATCTGCGCCGGTTCTTCCACTTGAACCTCGCCGAATGGGTGGTCAGAATGGTCCTCCTTCGTCGCAACCAACAATGACCCCCGACCGTCGCGCTTTTCTCGCCGTGTTCGCGTCGGCTGGCCTGACGTCTACGCTGCTGCCCGGCGTCCTCTGGGCGCAGATGCAGCAGGGCACCAGGCCGGTGACGATGGAGATGGTCCGCGAGGCCGCGCGACTTGCGGGCCTGAACTTCTCGGACGAGGAGAGTCAGGACCTCGCGGCGTCCCTCTCGAGCCTGGCCCGCGGCGCTGAGGGCATCGACAAACCGACGCTCTCGAACGCCTCGCCGCTGCCCATTCATTTCGATCCGCGTCCGCCCGGCATCCCGCTTGCGCCGCTGCCGGCGGCGGTGTTCCGGATCGAACCGGCGCCGCGGGTGACGCGTCCGCGCGTGCTTGAAGTCGTCGCCTACTGGCCCGTCACCCACCTCGCGCATCTCCTGCGCACGCGACAGGTCACGTCGCACGAGCTCACCGCGATGTATCTAGACCGACTGAAGCGGTACCACCCGCAGCTGAACTGTGTCGCGTCGTTGACCGAAGAACGCGCGCTCGCAGAAGCCGCCGCCGCCGACAAGGAGATCTCGGCAGGCAAGTACCGCGGCGTGCTGCACGGCGTTCCCTACGGTGTGAAAGACATCATTGCCGCCAGGGGCTATCCAACCCGGTGGGGCGCGAAGCCGCTGGACGCGCAGATCTTCGACGAGGACGCCACCGTCGTCCGGCGGCTGAACCAGGCGGGCGCGGTGCTCATGGCCAAGCTCACCACGGGCGAGCTGGCGTTCGGCGATCAGTGGTCGGGCGGCCGCACCAACAATCCCTGGAATCCGGCGCAGGGATCGAGTGGATCGTCGGCCGGCTCGGGCGCGGCGCCCGCCGCGGGTCTCGTCGGATTCGCGATCGGCACCGATACGGGCGGCTCGATTCTCTCGCCGGCCGGCCGCTGCGGCATCGTCGGCCTGCGGCCCACGTTCGGCCGGGTCAGCCGCTTCGGGGTCATGACCGCCGGCAGCACGCTCGACAAGGTCGGCCCGATGTGCCGTCACGCACAGGACTGCGCGATCGTGCTGCACGCCATCGCTGGACCGGACAGTCTGGACCTGGCTGTTGCCGACGGCATTCCGGTCGCCTGGGACGCCACGTCTGGCCGCTATCCGAAGCGAATCGGCTACGTGCCGGCGATGTTCGAGGCGGAACAGAACGCGGAACGCCGCGAGAACAACGCGCGCGTGTTCGATGTCCTGAAGCGGCTCGGATGCACGCTGCACGAGGTGCAGGTTCCGGGTGGCGACCTCACGTATTTCATCGAGTACACGGAGCGCGCTGCGGCGTTCGACACGTTGACGACCGGCGGACTCTATAAAGGTGTCAGCCAACGCACGGGCCGCTACCTTCGCGCGTGTAAGCTCGTCACGGCCGTGGATTATCTGCAGGCAAACAGGCGCCGCGCCGCGATCATGCAGGAGGTCGCGAAAGCGATGACCAAGGTCGACGCGGTGATGTTCACGGCGCTGACGCTCGATTCACGCACGAGCTTGAATCCGGTGATGAGCCTCACCGGACATCCGTCGCTCGCGGTCCCGAATGGCTTCGAGGCAAATGGATCGCCCACCAGCGTGATGTTCTCGGGTCACCTGTATCGCGAAGGTGAGATCGTGGCGCTCGCAAAGGCCTATCAGGACCTGACCGGGCATCACCTGAAGCAGCCGCCTCTCTTTGCCGTCAGCGGCTAGAGCGTTTTCGAGAAGCGTCCGCAGAGAGGCCGAGTGTCACCCATGTCTCAGCCGTGGGTCGAGGCAGTGCCGTGGCCGAACCTCACGTGGAGCGAAGGAGGCGCGATACGTCACCGTCGCGACGCGCCTGCGCGAGATCTCGGGCGACAACGCGATCGTGCTCGCCATCCAGCAGAGCGGCAGCGTCCGCTCGTTTCGTGTTCGACCTGAAGCCGGACCCGTCGGCGCCCGTTCGGACCGAGGTCATCGACGCGGCCGACGTGTCGTGCCGGCCGCCCCGCCGCCGGCGGTTGTCTGGCGGTGACGCGAAGGGCCACGGGCCAATGCGTTCCTATGTCGATCGCATGGCCACCATCGGCTGGACCGACGCGGCGCGGCGTGCACGGGCGAGACTGGCGAGGACCGCGGTGAGTATCGCAATCGCGCCGCCGGCGACGTAGGCCAGCGGCTCGATGTTGCTGACGGGGAGCCCGCCCTCGATGCGAACAAGAACGGCCGTGACGAGGACGATATCGGCGCGGTCGAAATCCGGGTCGACGAGAGCGACGACGATCGAAAGAACAACACGCCTAGTCCGTTACTTTCCGGGCGCCTTCACGCCCAGTTCGTCGAACCAGTTCAAGACCACGCGGACGCCCGGCGGGCGTTCCGGTCCGACCAGCCGGCCCGCAAAAAAGCGGCGGCCGTCGCTGCTGACGCCATACAAGTCGAATGACGCCGGCAGCGTGAACAGCGCGCGCGGCACGCCGATCTCGGGTCGCGGGCCGTCGTCCCGGAATGACGCGGCCATCATCGTGCGGCCGTCCTGGAAGAACAGTTCCCGTCCATCCGCAGACCAGAAGGCACTGTGGCCGCCCGCGGTCGATACGCGAACGGCTGCCGCGTCTGCCGAGACTGCCCTGACAAAGATCTCCGGGCGTCCCGACCTCGGTGAGGTGTACAGCAGCCACCGGTCGTTCGGTGAAACCTCGATGTCGGAAGGAGCCTGAGCAGAAAAAACCGGCGTCGGCGATTTGGCAGTCTCGACATCGACCGCGACCATTGCCGTCGTTCCGTCCTGTTTCCATTGCTTGACGAGGAGACGGCGGCCGTCCCGCGACCACGACACCGGCGCCTCGTCATAATCTTCGGTCAGCAGCGCACGTTCGCCGGAGCCGTCGGGCCGGGCGACATACGTGTCGTACTGGCCTTTTCGCTCCGAGATGAATGCGAGCCACTCGCCCTTCGGATCCCAGCGTGGATCCATGTTGAGGCCTTTTACGTCCAGGCGGTCTTCGGTTCGTCGCACCAGATCGGCCACCCACACCTGGCTTGTTCCGCCCTCCGTGCGGCTCATTGCGACGCGACGGCCGTCCGGTGACAACGACGCAGCCCCGATCGCGCGCGCGGGCAACCCCAACGGTTCCACGACGCCTGACCGATCAATCCAGATGAGTTCCCGTTCGGGAACGGTCGGCCCCGGCAGATACGCGAGGACCCCTGTATCCGACACCGACAGCAACGTGCCGATTTGGCCGCCATCGGGCACGACGCCGAACGCGTCAGGCAGAACCGTGACGGGTTCGCCCGTTGTCCGCTCGGCAGCCGCATCAAAGGGTACGACGCGCCAGACTCCGCCGTAGAAAAAGAGAATGTGGCCCGAGCGCAAGTACCGGCCGTCGGTGCCGGGAAACAGGGCCCGGTACTTCCCGGTCGAGACGTCCAGCAGTGCGATGCGTGCGTCATTCACGCCCGTACCCGCCATCATGATGGTGAAGATCACGCGCTTCCCATCGGGAAGGAAGTGGGGGCGCCAGTGCCCGCGTTCACCCTGCGACCGATCCGGTTCGGTGACTTGACGCGCGGGTCCGCCCGCCGCCGGCACTGCCCACAAGCCTCCAGCCCACGCACGGGAAAACAGAATCACATCCGCAGGGCCCCAGCTGCCGCCGGGCGAGTTCCCGTCAGTCTCCGCAAGTCTGACCGGATCGCCTCCGGTGAGCGACACGCGCTTCAGCTCACCTTGCGCGAAGAATGCAACAGCGCCGCCGTCATGCGACATCATCGGTACCGCGGCGCCATCGGTGCCGGGAATGACCACGGCGTCGAAACTGTCCAGCGACCGGCGATACAGACGCCCGCCGGCCCCGAACACGACAACCCGGCCGTCCGGCGTGAGCTGTGGCCACAATGTCTGCCCCACGATTGGAGCAGTGACAGACAGGCGAATCGGCGCGGCAGCGTGCGGCGCGGGCGAGCTGTGCAACACCCAGCCGGCGCCGACGCCAAGCGCCAATGTGCCTGCCGCGACCGCCGACATTACAAGGCCCGACCGACGCGTGCGGGTTTCCTGCGGCTCACCATCGTTGCCGCGCTCTTGTATCGCGGCCAGCTCCAGCAGGACGTCACCCATATCGCGCTGACGTTTGCGGAGATCTCGTTCCAGGCATCGACCGAGCAAGTCCCTGAGGCGAGCCGGGACGCCCGGTGGCAGAGCGCCGAAGTCCGGCGTGTCCTTGATCACAGCCGCCAGGACTTCGGTCACGTCGTCGCCCTTGAACACGCGGCGGCCCGCGAGCATTTCGTAAAGGACGGCGCCGAACGCCCAGATGTCTGCGCGCCTGTCCACAGGGCGGCCTTTCGCTTGCTCAGGCGCCATATATGCCGCGGAGCCGAGAATCACGCCCATCTGCGTCGCACGTGCCGTGAGGGTTGGGGAGTTCGCGACAGCCAGCCCGGACGCGTTCGCGGGACTGACGGCCTTCGCCAGGCCAAAATCCAGCACCTTCACGGTGCCGTCGGGTTTGATTCTGATGTTCGCGGGCTTCAGATCGCGGTGAATGATGCCTTGTTCGTGCGCCGACTCGAGTGCATCGGCCACCTGCCGGCCGATCGGCAGCGCATCGTCAAGCGCGATCGGCCCACGCGTGAGGATCGCGGCCAGGTCCTCGCCCTCGACGAGTTCCATCACCAGGGCACGCACAGCGCCCTGTTCTTCGATGCCGTAGATCGCCGCGATGTTCGGGTGATTCAGGACCGCGAGCGTTTTGGCCTCGCGCGAAAAGCGCGTCACACGATCGGCATCGAGCGCGAACGAGTCTGGCAGGACCTTGATGGCGACGTGGCGATCGAGCTTCGTGTCGCGGGCGCGATAGACTTCGCCCATACCGCCGGCGCCGAGCAGATCCGTGACCTCATATGGGCCGATCATGGCGCCTATCGGCAGCGGCATGGAGTGGGACAGTCTACTGCGGCCGGGCCGCGGGGTGCTGGAGGATGGCATGATGATTCGGAAGGCCGGCCGGCGGGGTCTCGTCGCCTCGATCGCGTGCGCCGTGGTGACCACCTTTGCCACGGGCGTATTGATCGCGGACACCTATCCGCGTCAGCCCGGCATCAAGATCACCAACTACACTTTTGACTACACGCTGACGGATGCCACGAACGACCTCGTCGTCAAGGAGAGCGTCGATGTGCTGTTCGTCGCTGCCGGCGTGAAGACGGTTGAACTTGATCTCTGCAAGTTCAGCGCGCAGCCGCGGCCGGCGCAAATGGCGAACGGCTTCGCGGACCCTTGCGCCGAGCCCGGCGGCGGCAGGGGAGGCGGGGCGGCCCCGACTGGTGGGAAGGGGATGACGGTGACCGCCGTCACGGCCGGCGACCAAACGCTCCGTTGGCAGCACGAGAACGATCGCTTGCGCGTCACCCTGCCGGGAGCGTTCGCGTCCGGAGACAGGTTCACGTTCTCCGTCAGTTTTCACGGCGTCCCCGCCACCGGCATTCTCATCGGCGACAACCGGCACGGTGACCGAGGCTGGGTGACGAATCCCTGGCCGAACAAAGCGCGCAACTTCAGAGCGGTCATCGATCACCCGTCGATGAAAGCGACGCACGTCACGTCGGTGACGGCGCCTCGGAAATACCAGGTCGTCTCGAACGGGCTGATGATCGAAGAGACCGATCTCCCCGGCGAGTTGCGGCGCACGGTCTGGCGGGAATCCGTGCCGACTTCGACGTGGCTGATGTCGCTCGCCGTCGCACCGTTCGCGGTGAACCACTTCGGCAGTTACCGGGGTATCGCGCTGTCGTCGTGGGTCTTTCCGCAGGAGCACGAGGCTGGTCTCAAGGCGTTCGCAGCGCACACCGAGCCGATTCTCGAGTTCTTCATCGATCGCATCGGTCCGTATTCGTACGAAAAGCTCGCGCACGTGCAGGCGAACGGCGTGGGCGGCGGCATGGAGCTCGCGTCGAGCATTTTCTACGGCTTTGGCGCGGCCGGCGCGGGCCGTCAGCTGATCGCGCACGAGATGGCGCACCAGTGGTTCGGCGACTCGGCGACCGAAGCCGATTGGGATGACGTGTGGCTGAGCGAGGGATTCGCCACGTACTTCGCGCTGCTGTACACGGAGTTCGCTGACGGCCGTGACGCGTTCCTCGAGGGTGTTCGCCGCAGCAAGACGACGGCGATGACCTTCGCCCTCGCCAACCCCGATTCGACCATCGTCCACAGGAACCTGGCGGACATCAGCCGCGTCATCGCCAACAACGCGCAGATCTATCAGGGCGGCGCCCAGGTGCTGCACAACATCCGCGGCGTGGTTGGCACGCCCGTGTTCTGGGCCGGCATCCGGTCGTACTACGCGCGCCACAAAGATGGCACCGCGACGACGGACGATTTCCGGCGCGCGATGGAAGAGGCCTGCCGGAGCACGGGCGATCGGTGCCCGGCGGACGGCAAGGACCTCTCGTGGCTCTTTTCTCAGTTGCTCAATCGCGGGGGCGCGCTGCAGGTGCAGGGGACGTGGAGCTATGACGCGCCCAGCAAGCAGGTGCAGATCACGCTCGAGCAGACGCAGACGACCGGCGTGTACCGAATGCCGATCGAGATTCGCATCACGACGAGCGCGCCGGCTGCTGCCGGCCGCGGCGGCTCGGGTGCGGCCGCCGCTCCGGTTCCGACACGCAGCACGCACATCGTGCAACTGACTCAACAGCGTCAGACACTTTCACTGCCGAGCGGTGTCGAACCGTCGAACGTCGAGCTGGATCCGGAGGCCTGGACGATGATGCAGGCAACGTTCGTGAGGAAGTAGAAGGCTTACTCCATGCAGAACGGCACGACCCGCGCGCGCGAAGAGTCAGACCGATTCGCGCGCCGCGGACAGCAGTTGCCGTTAGTCCTGAGTCACAATCACGCGCGCCGGATCGGTGCGTACGGCCCGGATTGCCGGTGGCAGCACGGCAAATACGGCAGCGACTGCCATCAAGGTCAGCGGTACGAAAAGCGCCGCCGGATCCGCAGGATCGGTCTCGAAGAGGAGCGCCTGGACCCATCGGCCGAACGCCACGCCTCCGGCCAGGCCGATGATTGCGCCGGCGCTCATCGCACCCAGCAACCGCGCGGTGAGACGCAGGACGATGTGCGCGGGACGGGCGCCGAGGACGATCCGCAGACCGATTTCGCGCCGTTCGCGAGTCACGGCATGGTTCAGGACGCCGTAGATCCCGATGACTGCGAGGATGACGGCCAGCGCGGCGAAGAATGTCGACAGCGCTGCGAGCAGCCGTTCGCGGATGAGCTGCTGCGTGAGGAATGACTCGAAGGTCACCGCCTCACGAAGTTGGACGTCGGGAGCCAGGCGTGCGAGCTCGCGCCGGAGCGCCTGCGCCCGATCGGTGCCGCTGCCGGACGTCCGCACCAGCAGCGTGGCTCCCTGGCGGGCTGCGAGCGGCACGTACACGGCGGGATGGCTGGCTTCGCGCACGCTGAAGTACACCGCGTCGGTCGCGAGGCCGACGATCTGCATCGGCGCCTCCGAGCTGTCCACGACCACACGCCGCCCGACGGGATTCCCGCCGCCGAAGTACACGCGCGCGAAGGCTTCATTGACGACGGCGACTCCCGCCACCGGCTTCTTCGCCTCATCCAGGCGCGGCGGCCGGTCTCCAGCGCGGAACTCCCGGCCCTGAAGCATCGCGATTCGCATCGTCGCGAAATAACCCGGTGAGACCGACACCCAGTTGGGAGCGTCCTGAGGCGACGCGACTCCCGGGGCGGTCACGGACGAGCGCCAGCGGTTGCCAGAAAGCGGCGCCCATCCGGCGACAATGGCGGACTCGATCCGTGGAAGATCCGTCAGAGCTGCCGCAAGCTGTCCCCATTCCTCGGGCGGCAACTGCCGCCGGCTATCGACGACGACATGGAGCAGTTGTTCGGGCGCGAATCCCAACGGACGACTCTGCAGCCGGTCGAGCGAGCCCACGAACAGGCTCGCGCCCATCAGCAGGAAGACACACAGCGCCATCTGCACGGCCACGAGCGTGCTCGTCAGCCGCCGATGGCCATGCAGGCCGCGGATTTCCTTGAGCGCACCGGCCGGCGTCGTCGCCGACGCGCGCAGGGCATGCGCCAGTCCGAAGATCATCGTGACCGCCACGATGAGCGAGACGCCGATGGCCACCGCACGCACATCCAGGTCGAGAATCAACCGTACCGGACGCTCAGCCGGGGCGAGCATCGACACGATGAACGGCGCCGCCCACCAGGCGAACAGTGCTCCGGCGCCGCAGGCGAGGGTGGCGAGGAGCGCGCTTTCGAACAGCATCAGTTGCAGCAGCCGTCCGCGCGTGGCGCCCAGCGACAGCCGAAGCGCAAGCTCACCACGCCGCGCAAGGGCGCGGGTGATCTGGAGATTGGCGACATTCCCGCAGGCGATGAGCAGCAGGAGCGTGGCCAGTGACGCCAGAATCCATAGCGGACGCCGGAAGGTCTTCTGAATCACCGACGCGCCGGCGCCAGCAGGCTGGAGCACCAAACGCTCAGTGAGGAAGGCCTCCACGCGCGACCGTGGCGTGTCGGGCGCAAACGACCTGGCCCGTTCGATATGTTCAGCCTGAAATCGGGAGTGGAGCAGGGCCTCCACCTGTCTGGGATCGACGCCGGGTCTCGGTCGCAACCAGATGCGGAACCAGGACCAGCCACTAATCTTCAGCGCCTCCGGGTTCATCATCGCCGGCACGAAGAAATCGGTGACGGCACCGGGCTCGGTTCCGGTGAAACCCTTTGCCGCCACGCCGGTGATTTCATAGAGGCCACCGTCCATTCGGAACGTGCGGCCGACGACGGCCGGATCGCTCGCAAAGCGCCGTTGCCAGTAGTCATGGCTGAGGACGACCACCGGATGGCCGCCGGGCACCACGTCGTCCTGTTCACTAAGCAGGCGACCCACTGCGGGCCGCAACCCGAGGGTCGCGAACACATTGCCCGAAACGAACTGCTGGACGGCGGTTTCCGGGTCTCCACCGTCGAAGGTAATCGAGCGTCGGGAGGTCATGCCGACCAGCATCAGATCGGCCTGTCCGGTCGTGAGCGCGACGTACGTGCGGTACGTCGGATAGTCGAAGTCGTCGCGGTCGTCAGGGCTGAGGTCGACGGCCTGTACTGTGCGCGTCACGAAGAAGAGCTGCGACGGGTCGGCCACGTGGAGCGGACGCCGCAGGACGGCGTCCACGAGACGGTATGCCGCAAGCGTGGCGCCCATCGCGAGCCCGAGTGAGAGAATCACCGCGAGGCTGGCCACCCGATGCCGGATGACTTGGCGCCACGCGAAGACCAGATCCGCTCGGGCGGACGCGAGCCAGGGCACCCCTCGCTGATCGCGAAGGGTGTCCATCGCCAGCTCCACATCGCCGGCGCGGAGGCGCGCGAGCCTGGCGGCTTCGGCCGGGTGATGCCCGCGGCTTTGCTCCTCCGCCGAGGCCATCTCTACGTGAACACGCAGCTCCTGCTCGAGGTCGGCGTCGGTTCGCGAGCCGCGCAGGGATCCCGCCAGTCGCCGCAGAAGTTCGAGCATCGATCGCATGCGGCCTCCGCTACGCCTGACCTCGCAGGACGCTGTCCATGATGGTGGCCATCTGCTGCCAGCTTTGCCGATCGACCGCCAGCTGGCGCCGTCCGGCGGCCGTCAGTGAGTAGAAGCGCGCCTTTCGGTTGTTGCCAGTCGTGCCCCAGACGCCACGCAGCAGCCCGCGCTGTTCCAGGCGCATCAGGGCCGGATAGAGCGTGCCCATGTTGAGCTGCAGAGCGCCGTGGGACGCCTGTTCCAATCGTGTGGCAATCGCGTAGCCGTGCTGCGGACCCATCAAGTCAAGCGTCTGCAGCACCATCAAATCGAGGGTGCCGCGCAACACGTCGGCCTTGCCGGACTGTTTGTTAGACATTCAAATGGAGTATGGCCGCAAGTCCATTTGGAAGTCAAATGGAAGGCCGGTCTCGCTATCCGCGGTTCAGGAAAGACGCGATCTAGAATCGAGTCACAACCGCGGGAGCTTCGCATGTCGATCGGAAAATGGTCCGGGATCGTGTTCTGCTGCCTCGTGGCTGGACTGGCCACCGACGGTCGTCAAGCGCCGGCGTCTGACGCCTACGCTGCTCATCTCAGGGCCGCGAAGAACGCCGCGCGGTTCGACTGGACGGGCATTCTGGCCCGCAACTGCATCGCGCCGAACGTCGGCCCGGCCATCGGCAACTACAGCACCGATCCGGGTCGCGACGTCTACTACGCCGAGCCACAGCAGGTCTTCGACAACCTGTATTTCCTCGGCACGCGATTTCACACGTCCTGGGCGCTCACAACCAGCGCGGGCATCATCCTGATCGACACGCTGTACAACTACGCGACCGTCCCCGAGATCGTCGACGGCCTGAAGGCGATGCACCTCAATCCCGCCGACGTGAAGTACGTCCTCATCACGCACGGCCACAGCGATCATGACGAGGGCGCCCGGTATTTCCAGGAGAAGCACGGCGCGCGTAGTGCTGGGCGCCGGCGACTGGGAACTTGTCGCCCGGCGGAAAATGCCTGGCGGCACACCGACGCAGGATCTCACGGCCGAGGACGGCGGCCGCATCACACTGGGCGACACCACCGTGAACGTGACGCTCACGCCCGGCCACTCGCCGGGTGCGTATGGTCTGACTTTCCAGGTGAAGGACCGCGGTACACCGGTGACCGTTGCCTACGCGAGCGGCACGGCGATGCTCAACCGCGCCGACTTCTTTCCGCAGTTCATCGCGTCACAGAAGAAAATGGCGGCCGCCGCTGCCGCGGCGGGAGCGACGGTGCTGCTGTCGAAGCACACCGCGTTCGATGGCGCCTGGACCAAGGCCCGGATGGCGGCCTGGCGTCCCAAAGGCCAACCGAATCCGTTCGTCGTCGGCGCCGATGCCGTCGCGAACTACTTCACCGTGATGACTGAGTGCGCCCTGGCCGCCCAGTCGCTGTTGCCGAAGTAAGGTCCGCGTGAAGAGGCCCTTGAGAGAACCCGTGCGCGACGCGCCGGGGCCGAAGCTGAAGAACTACATCACGCCCGTAGGGTTGCAGCGCCTGAAAGACGAACACCGGTTCCTGATGAACCGGGAACGGCCAGCGGTGACGCAGGTCGTGGCGTGGGCGGCTGCCAACGGCGACCGCAGCGAGAACGCCGACTATCTCTACGCCAAACGGCGGCTGCGCCAGATCGATTCGCGGATTCGCTTTCTCACGAAACGCATCGATGCCGCCGAAGTCGTCGACCCAGCCGCGCCGCGGCCGCGATCAGCAGCCACACGCGTGTTCTTCGGGGCGACCGTCACTTACAAAGATGCCGCCGGTCACGAACACGTCGTCAGCGTCGTCGGAATCGACGAAGTAGACCTGAACCGTCGCTACATCAGTTGGAGGTCGCCGCTGGCGCGCGCGCTGATGAAATCGGCCCCGGGCGACCGCGTCGTCCTCCGCGCACCGAACAAGACCGAACACCTCGAGATCCTCGACGTCGAGTACGCGCCAATTCCGATGGACCCGTTCCGCGAACCGCCGGGCGCCGAAGCGGCGCCCAAGGCGTCAGACCCTACGACAACCTGACCGGTCACGACCGAGTCGATCAATCGTCGGCTCGGCGTAACGCGTATCTCTGTGCGCGCGGGTGTGTTAACACTGACGGCGCAGGATTCCCTCAAAATGAGTGAGCGGTGGATGAAGCACTCAACGTCTTCTTTTTCGTCTTTCACTCGGCGTGGATTCTCTTCAACTGCGCCGGGTGGGCCTGGCGGCGCACGCGGCCGTGGCAGCTGGTCACCGTGTCGCTGACGGCGCTCTCCTGGTTTGGCCTCGGCCTGTGGTACGGCTGGGGGTACTGTCCGTGCACCGATTGGCACTGGCAGGTTCGCGCGAGGCTCGGCTACAGCGATCCGTCGTCGTACGTGCAGCTCCTGATTCGCGAGCTGACGGGCGTCGACCTTCAGCCCGTCGTGGCCAACGTCATAACGCTTCTCGTGCTGATCGTCGCTGCCGGGCTGGGCGCGGCCCTCACCATCAGGGATGCGCGCGCACGACTCGGCGCGATCGAGGAATGATTAGAACGAGCCTGGAATCTCGAGGGTCTGGCCGGGACGGATGACATTCGACGTCAGCCTGTTGGCCGCTCTGATTCGAGCCGGCGTCGTCCCGTATCGCTCCGCGATTTCCCAGAGCGTTTCGGACCGGCGCACCGTGTGGCGCGTGGGCGCCTCGACCGCGGCCAGGAGCGTGGATTCGGAGCGTCCGGTCAACGCGGCGACGTAAGCGAGGTACTCGCTGGGGAACACGGCGACATGAAAATGGAGCGGCGAACGTTCGAGCGTAGCCTCGGGCTGGACCCGCCTGGTGACCCCTTCAAGGTGCGCGCCGAGGCGCCAGCCGGAGTCGCCCGCTATTTCACGGCTGGTCGCGGCATTACCCTGCCGGAGCCGGGCCGTTCCGACGTGCCCTACTGGGTCACGACCGAAGCGGAAGCGCGCCAGGCCGTTCGGGACCAGGCGGCGTTTCTGGTGGACTTCATCAAGATCTGGGTGGATGACCGCGAGGCCAAGTACAAGAAGATGCCGCCCGCAATCTACACGGCAGTCCAAGGAACCATCTGACGCTCGTCATCTTCTTCAACTAAGAAAGCTGGCCAGCGTCAGTTCGTTCCAGGGACCCGTCGTACCTGCCGTACCGACAGGTGATCTTGCCTGGTGGAAGACGTCGACAGCTACGTGATGGGCTGGTGGCGCTACACTGTCGCCCCATGACACGCACCCTCACCGGCATCGGCATCATCATCGTCGCTCTGGTGTGGAGCCAGCCGACTGTCGTCGGTGGAGTGGTCCAGCGTGGGCCTGAGCCCGTCGAGATCGCGTTCGTGGCCAACGCGCCGGCGGGCACCGTGGTCCTGGTGGATGTCGCGTCGCGATCCGTCGTCGGCTCGGTCGATGTCAATCCTGCGCGCGTGAAGGCCGTCGGTCCCGGCTCGCCGAATTATGCGCAGGACGCGAAAGTCTCTCCGGATGGGCGGACGCTCTATGTCTCGCGCGGCTACATTGGCGATGTCGCGGCGTTCGATATCGCCAGCGGCCGCATGTTGTGGAACCGGTCGTTGAACACCGGCCGTGCTGATCACATGACATTAACGCCCGACGGGCGCAGTTTGTTCGTCTCGGCGATGCTCGACAACCGCGTCTACAGGGTCGCCACCGCCACGGGCGAGATCACCGGCCATTTCGTGACTGGCGTCTATCCGCATGACAACCAGATGTCGCGCGATGGCCGGCGCGTCTACAACACGAGTATCGGCCCGCTCGCCGGAATGCCTCGCCCGGCCGGTTCGCCGCCGCTGACGGAGACACCCGGAAGCGCGTTTCAAGTGACCGTGGCCGACGCAGAGACGCTGGCGGTCACCGATCGGATCAAGGCGGACAAAGGGATCCGCCCATGGCGATTCACGTCGGACGAGAAAGGCATTTACACCCAGCTGTCCAACGAGCACGCCGTGTTCGCGTTCGACCTTACCGCTCAGAAAGTCACTCGCCGGCTCGATCTGCCGGTGAAACCTGGTGTGGCGCCGGCGGACTTCGACTTTGAGGCGCCACATCATGGCCTGGCGCTCACGGACGACCGTCGAACGCTGTGTCTCGCCGGACGGGCGTCGGACTACGCGGCACTTGTGCAGGCGCCGGAGTTGACGCTGATCGCGACGATTCCTGTCGGCGACGCGCCCGGCTGGGCTGAGACGGCAGACGCTGGCCGGCTCTGCCTGATTGCGAACTCGCGCAGTGACGATCTCTCGATCATCTCGATCCCGGAACGCACGGAAATTCGGCGATTACCGATCGGCGATGGCCCCAAACACGTGACGGTCGCGCGAATTCCGCCAACGGTCGTTGCGGCGGCGAAGGCCCGGAGGTGAACCGACACGCGTCAGTTCTTCCAGATGGCCCCGTAGCCGAGATCCCAGAGACGCCTGTTGAGGCTGGGGATCTCCCTGGCGGCAATCTCATCCGCTCGGGCCTTCAGCGTCTTCCACTCCGCCGTCATCTTCTCGAGGAGATCCAGCGACGACCGATTGATCCGCGGAATGTCGCTCTCCGTCTGATTGACGAGGAACAGGTAGTTTGCTGTCAACTTGTTCACGAAGTTCTCGACATCGTCGTACGCCCGCGATCGGCGCTGAATCATCTCTTCGTCCCAGGCCTTCACCTTCTTCAGGAGCGCCTCGCCGTCACGCTTGACGGCCGCAAACTTGTCGCCGGCCGGGAGCGCCGTGATGACGGCGTCAAGCTGCTTCTGCTTGTCATACAAGCTGTTCACGGAGTTGTGCATCGCCGTCAGCTCCTGCTCCATTCCCGACATGACGCTGTGGTACTCGCGATACGCCGCTGGCGTCGTCGGGTAGAGCGGGTTCGGCAGAATCTCGGCGTCGGTCGCCGCCGTCTGGTCGCCAACCTTGAGCGCCAGGCGGTACTTGTCTGGAATCGCCTTGTGTCCGCTGTAGCTGCCTTCAATGTACACACCGGGCACGCCAGGAATCGTCGAATAACGCAGGTCCCAGACGAACCGGTTCAGTCCCTTCGACTTCGGGAGCAGCGGTTCAGCGGACGGTCCGCCATCCCACTTCTTGAAGCCTTCGACGGCTTTTGAGGAGAAGCTCCGCACCGGCTTGCCTTCCGCGTCGGTGATGTCGAGGGTGATGACGTCTTCTTTCTTGAGTTCGGGCAGGAGGTAATAAAGCACGATCCCGCTCGCCGGATTCACGCCGCGGAACGTGTGCGTCCCGGTCAGCTCATCGTCAGAGTTGTTCAGATCGCTTCCGCTGTTGACGAGGTAGGCCGGGGCCGGTTGGTACACCGAGAAGGGCGGCTGCTCTTTCTTGTACTGCCTGATCAGCGCCAGGTCATCGAGAATCCAGAACGACCGGCCCGACGTCGAGGCAATCAGGTTGCCTTTGTGCACGCGCAGATCCGTAACGGGCGTAATCGGCAGGTTCAACTGAAATGGCGACCACTCCCGGCCGCCGTTCCACGAGATGAACACGCCAAGCTCCGTACCCGCAAACAGCAGATCGCGACGGACATCGTCTTCCCGGACGACTCGTGTGAAGGCATTGGCCGGGATCCCGCTGTCAATCCTGGTCCACGTCGATCCGTAGTCCGTCGTCTTGTACAAGCCGGGGGCGTGATCGTTGAACTTGTATCGGGTCGTGGCGATATACGCCGTGGCCTTGTCGAACGGTGACACTTCGATCGCATTCACCAGACACTCCGCGAGGCCGGGCGGGGTCACGTTCTTCCATGTGGCGCCGCCGTCGCGGGTCACGTGAACCAGACCGTCGTCGCTGCCGGTCCAGATCACCCCTTTTTCGTGAGGCGATTCCGCCACGTATGCCAGCGTGCCGTAGTTTTCGGCGCCAACGGCTTCGTTCGTGTACGGCCCGCCGCCCTTGCCCTGCTTCTCCTGCTGATTCCGGGTCAGATCGGGCGACGCCTCCTTCCACGTCATCCCCATGTCGGTGGTCTTCAGCAGGTACTGCGCGCCGTGGTAGAACGCCCTCGGCTCGTGCTGGCTCCAGATGATCGGCGCGTTCCAGTTGTAGCGGTACTTCATGTCTTTCGCGTCCATCCCGAGGTGCTGGATGGGCGCCGCCATGATGTTCGTGCCGGCCTTGGCCGACGTGTCGATGACCTCGATCGTGCCCTGATAGCTGCCGCCGAGCACGAATCTCGGGTTGTCGGGGTCGAACGCGAGGAACGCGCTCTCGCCGCCGGCCGATGCCATCCAGCTCGCCGTTGAAATGCCCGATCCCCGCAACTCGCGGCTCGCGATCACGACCGAGGTGTTGTCCTGTTGGCCGCCATAGATGCGGTACGGGAACTGATTGTCGACGTTGATTCGGTAGAACTGCGCCGTGGGCATGTTGCTTTGCGTGCTCCAGCTCTTGCCCTTGTCGAACGTGATCGCCGCCCCGCCGTCGTTCGAGATCACGAAGTTGTTCGGATTGTCGGGATTGATCCAGAGATCGTGATAATCCCCGTGCGTGCCCGACAGCGTCTCCCAGGTCTTGCCGCCGTCGTTCGAACGCAGGGCCGGCGCACTCAGGACGTAGATCGTGTTCTCGTTCTTGGGATCGATGAACAGCTCGATGTAATACCACGCGCGCTGGACCAGACGCGGCTCGCTCGTGACCTGGCTCCAGGACTTGCCGGCATTGTTCGAGACGTAGAGGCCGCGCCCGTCCTTGTTGGAGTCGCTCTCGATCAGCGCGTAGACCTTCTCCGGGTTCGACCGGCTGACCGCGATCGCCATCTTGCCCATCTCTTCGGGAAGCCCCTCCTTCATCCGCTCCCAGGTCTCGCCGGCGTCGGTGGACTTGTAGAGGCCGCTTCCGGGTCCACCGCTGTTGACCTTCCACGGCAGCCGTCCGTACTCCCACATGGCGGCGTACATGATTCGAGGATTGGTGGCGTCCATCGACAACTCCGATGCGCCGGTCCGCTCGTCGACGAACAGCACGTTCTTCCACGTGGCTCCGCCATCGATGGACTTGAACACACCTCGCTGTTGGGAAGAGCTGTAGAGGGCGCCCTGCGCGGCGACGTAGACGATGTCCGGGTTCTTCGGGTGGACAATCACCCGCGAGATGTGCTGCGTCAGCTCGAGCCCGATCGCTTTCCACGTCTTGCCGGCGTCCGTCGACCGATATACGCCGTCACCATGGTGAGTCATTACGCCGCGGACCGCGTGCTCCCCCATGCCGACGTACACGACATTCGGATCGCTCTCGGCGACGGCAATCGCGCCAACCGACCCCGTCTTGAAGAAGCCGTCGGAGATGTTCTTCCAGCTGATACCCATGTCGGTCGTCTTCCACAGGCCCCCGCCCGTCGTGCCCATGTAATACGTCCTCGGGTCGCCGACGACGCCGGTACTGGCCACTGAGCGGCCGCCTCGAAACGGCCCGATGGACCGCCACTTGACGGGCTTGAAGAAGGCGTTGAGGTCGTCCGTGCCGGACGCCTGCCCCTGCACGGCCGCGTGCAGCGTCACGACGCACAGCGAGGCCAGCACGAGCGTTTTCCTCGTCATCGAAATCATCAGCAACTCCGTTGAATCGAGCCCTGCCGGAAATGACATGACCGGGCGCCGGCGATTATGAACGATCATGCTGTTTTCGACGACGGGCGCGGTCGCGGATCTGACGCCAAGGTGGCGTTAGCGGTCCGAGGAGTCGCCAGCGAGCTTGCTGAGACTGGCATCCAGCGTAACGAGCGACGCGTTGAGATGGCGAGCGAGCCAGAGATAGCTGGCATCGTAGGCCGTAATCCGATGTTTCACGGCCAGCTGCAGGATCGCCTCACAATCGACGTCGACCAACGACACCGGCACCGACAAGGCATCTCGGCCCTTACGAAGTGATCTCGAGCGCTGGCGAGGGCGGAATGGGCGAGGTCTACCGCGCCACCGATATCGTGCTCAAGCGCACGGTCGCGCTCAAGGTGCTCCCAGAAGCCGTTGCCGGCGACCCGGAACGCCTGGCGTGGTTTCAGCGCGAGGCGGAAGTCCTGGCCGCGCTCAGCCATCCGAACATCGCCGGTATTTTTGGCGTCGAGTCCGCGGGCGGCGTCAAGGCGCTCGTCATGGAGTTCGTCGAGGGCCCCACGCTCGCGGATCGAATCGCGCGCGGGCCCGTGGCGCTGGACGACGCGCTCGAGATTGCACGGCAGATCGCCGATGGTCTCGACGCCGCGCACGAGCGCGGCATCATTCATCGCGATCTCAAGCCCGCGAACATCAAGGTGCGGCCCGACGGCACCGTCAAGGTGTTGGATTTCGGGTTGGCCCGGAACAGCGTTTCGCGCCTCACGCGTGAATCCCATGGAATCGCTCGGTCGCCACTGACGATCAGCTGATCCGGCGTTAACCGCGCCCGCATCACGAATCCTTCAAGAGCTTCGCGAGGTCGAGGCGGGACGCGGCCAAGGCGGGCCGGAGCGTGACCACCATCGCGAGCACGAACAGCAGCCCGATGACGGCGCCAAGCGTCGGCAGATCGAAAGGCTCGACGCGATAGAGGAAGGCTCCAATCAGGGTCGCGCCAAACCAGGCGAGGACAAGGCCGGCACTGACCCCGAGGACGACCATCCGCACGTTCGCCGAGACGACGACAGCGCTCAGCTGCCCGCGAGTGGCGCCGAGCGCGGCGCGAACCCCGAACTCGCGGCGTCGCTCGGCGACCGTCGATTCCGCCAGGACGTACATACCGAACAGCGTCAGGAGCCCAGCGATCGCGCCCAGGGCGCTGAGCACGGTTGCGCCGAAACGCTGCGAGCCCATCTGCAACATGACGGCTTCATCGACCGTCAGGAACCTCGGCAACTCGAGAGCTGGATCCATGGCTCGCACGGTCGAGACCGCCTCGTGGATGGCCCGTGACAGGTCGTCGGCGGCATGGAGGAACACTTCGGCTCTGCCGACGAACCCATCCTGGGCAAGCGGCCGATACATGACCAGAGGCTCATTGCCGTTGGGAGCGACCAGCTCCGGCACGACGCCAACCACCTCGAAGAGCGCTGAGCGCTCACCGGGCGCGGGGATGCGATGACCGAGCGCGTTGCCTCCCCGCGCAATCACACGCGCCAGCGCCACACTGACGATGGCGACCGCCGGCGAGGTCCTGCGATCGTCCGGCGTGAAGTCACGCCCCTGGAGAATTGGCGCGCCCAGCGTGGCGAAGTATCGATCGTCGATCGAGTAGGCGCGTGCCATCGACGGCAAGGCGCGGGGTTCGCCATCGACGTTGAAGAACTGGGCGCCCGACATCCCTCCTCGAAAGACCCTGACCGAGGCGGACCGGATCGCGCCATTGCGCCCCAGACGATCGCGCAAGTCTTCGAAGAAGATCTTCGCGCGTTCGGGAGCGTTGTCCTTCGGCCCGAGGGTCACCCAGCCGGAGACAATGCGGCCGGTATCGAAAGCGGCGTTGAGACCGAGCGCCGCCGTGAGGCTTCGCAAGAACAGCCCCGCAGCCCTCCGCGAGTGTCAACGACCTCCGCGAATTCTTCGTCGAGATCGCCGATGACTTCGTCGCGATCGGACGGGGGCAGTCTGGCCGATAGCAACCGCACAGCCCACCGCGGTGGCCTCGCCATTACCGAGCGGCCTTGTGGACGAGGTGTTCCGCGTCTGACCACATACGGAGGAAGGTCTCGCGCGCATCGCGCAGTTGCCTGGCGCCGGCTTTGGTGAGCTTGAACAGCCGCGTGGACCGACCGCCGCGCTGCGGCGTGGCGTCGCCAACACGGGACGTCACGAACCCTTTGGCTTCAAGTCGTTTCAGCGCGATGTACACGGCCGGACGCGCGATCGTGCGCCCGGTGCGTTTCATGATCTCTTTCATGATGGGCACGCCGTAGCTCTCGTGATCGAGATGCAGCAGCGCGACCAGAATCAGATGTTCGACGTCACCGAGCGATTCGCGAGGCACGGCATATTGTTAGCACAGCTACCGAAATGGTGCCACAAGAATTGAGTCAAGGGCGGCGCCCCAGGGCGCCGCCCTTCGTTTTTCAGGCCCTCAGTCAATATTCAATCGTTTCGATTCGCGCGCGGTGCCCCGGTGTCATGGCGAGCGGCGTATCGCAGGTGACGAGCGGCGCAGCGAGCGCCTCTGCCAGGGCGACATACATGGCGTCGTATGCCGTGACGTTCTCACGCAGCTTCCACGCGCGAGTCAGGAGATCAACATGGGGGTGACGATGGAGATCGAGGTCAGCGAGATCGGTCATTGCTTCGGCCGCGCGGTGAGGTGACACCTCACCTGCTCGGACGAGGCGTCGGAGGCCCTGTGTCACTTCAACGTCCACCAGGTGGGGCGAATGGAACTCGTCCTCATCTCGAAAAAGGCGGGCCTCGACCCGGGTGCCAAGCGGTGTTTGCAGGAGGAATTCCAGGAGAGCCGAGGCGTCGACGACGATCAAGCGGACTCGCGCTCCTCCCGGATCACGACTGCGGCCGGCGTCTTCAACGTCACGCGCTTTCGACCATGGAGTCTGGCCAGCATCTCGTCGCGCGCAGGTCGCGCGGCCAGACGTTCAAGTTCGGCCAGGAGGTAGTCGGAGAGCGTCTGTCCCGAGCTCGCAGCCCGGACCTTCAGCTTGCGGTGTAGCGCGTCGGGCACATTCCGAATCTGGACCATCTTGGACATGTGATGAGCATGCGCGCATGCTGTCCGCATGTCAAGGTTCAGGTCGACCAGCGCATCAACAACGATCGGCCTGCATAATCACTCCGTTCGACGGGTGCATGAGTTTCACGCTGCTACTCCTTCGTGTTCCTCCCGGTGCGTCAGAAGATGACGTCGAGAGGATTGCCATCTCGACGACGGAGGCCGAACGCACCCGGGTTCCCGGCCCGCTCGATCCGGAGAAGGAACGTCGCAAGCGCTCGCTCGTCGACGCGCTCCGAGAACTGCGTGAGGCGCTTGAACAGTCTGCGTTTGTAGCCTTCGAGCGCCTGAGCACGCTTCGCGGAGTCCGCGACGAGCTGGCGCGAAGTCCTGATCTGTTCTGGGCGGCGCACGCGAGCCTCCTGCTTGGCGAGCGTGAAGAGGCGACGCAGCTTCTGGAGCGTGCGCTGAAGAACGCCAGCCGGAACCCGGAGTTCTCCGGGATGGTGTGGGAGTGGGGGCGCAGGCAGGGGTGGTTGTCACGCTCACCGCCGCTCAGTTCACCTGCGAGCCCTGAGGGGCCGCGCGTATAATCCGGCTTCCCCCATGGGCCTCGCGCCCGAACGCACCATCGATCCGTCGTCGTTGACGAAACGAGAGTTCCTCGCCGCCCTCGGCGCTGTGGCGGTGAGCGCACTGGCCGGCCGCGCGGCGGTCACCCAGTCGAAGCGACCAAGAAATTTCGTCTGGCTTCGCCCGTCGCTCACGAAGTCGCCAGCCGATTGGCGGCGCGATTTCAGCCTGATGCACGCGTCCGGGATCCACGGCATCGTGCCGGAGATCTACAACGGGCGACAGACATTTTTTCAAAGCCGGCGACTTCCCGTTCGCGCACCGTGGCTCGAAGGCGTGCTCCCGCTCGCCGCTGACGCCGGCCTCGAAGTGCACGCGTGGATGTGGTGCATGCCGTGCTCGATCGAGCGAGTCATCAAGGAACATCCCGACTGGTACAACGTGAACGCGCAAGGCGAGGCCGCGTGGGACAAGCCCGCCTACGTGGACTATTACAAGTTCCTCGATCCGGCTCGGCCCGAAGTTCGCGAATTCGTTCGCGACACGGTTCGCGAGCTCGCGGCGATGCCCGGGCTCACCGGCGTGCACCTCGACTACATCCGGCACCCGGACGCGATCCTGCCGTCGGGTCTCAGGTCGAAGTACGGCATCGTGCAGGACAAGGTGTACCGGCCGTACGACTACGGGTACACGGAGTACAGCCGCCGTGCATTCAAAGCGAAGACCGGGATCGATCCGATCCAATTGCCGGATCCCGAGGCCAATCAGGCGTGGCTGCAGTACCGGCTCGATTCGGTGGTCGATCTGGTGAACGACTACCTCGTGCCTGCGGCGCACGCGGGCGGCAAGGTGGTCTCCGCGGCGGTGTTTCCCGGTCCGAGCCGCGCGAGGACGATGGTTCGACAGGATTGGGGACGGTTCAAGCTGGATGCGTATTTCCCGATGCTCTACCACACGTTCTACGAAGCCGGCCCTGAGTTCGTCGCTGCATACACCGCTGAAGCGGTACGCACGGTGACGCGGCCGGTGTACAGCGGATTGTTCGTCGGACCGCTGGATGCCGCGGCGTTCACCAAGACGATCGAGATGGCCCTGACGTCCGGCGCCTCCGGCGTGTCGATCTTCGACGCCGGCGCGATGACCGCCGAACGATGGGCGCTCCTGGCCAAGGCCGTCACGTGAATCTCAGGCGCATGCTCGCGGCGTGTTTTGGCGTTGCGTCGATTCACATCACGACGCCGAGCGTCTCACTCCAAACGCCCGCTGCGCCGCACCCGCGCGGATACGTGGCGTTTCGAGCCGGACAGTCGCCGCACATCGACGGCCATGTAGACGACCGTGTGTGGCTCGCGGCGCCCTGGAGCGACACGTTCATGGACATCGAGGGCGATCGCAAACCCCGGCCGCGCTTCGAGACGCGCGTGAAGATGCTGTGGGATGCCGACTATTTCTATGTGGGCGCCGAGCTGCGCGATCCACATGTCTGGGGTACGCTCACCACGCACGACGCGATCATCTTTCACGATCCAGACTTCGAGGTCTTCATCGATCCCAACGGCGACAACCACGAGTACTACGAGTTCGAGATCAACGCGCTCGGCACCTTCTGGGACCTGTTTCTGCCCAAGCCGTACAAGGACGATGGGAAGGCGATGAATGCGTGGGAGATTCCCGGGCTGAAGTCGGCAGTCTTCGTCGACGGGACCCTGAACGATCCGCGCGATACCGATCGCGGCTGGAGCGTGGAGATCGCGTTTCCGTGGCGCGTGCTGGCCGAGCAGGCGCGGCGTCCGGCCCCGCCGGGGGAGGGCGATCAGTGGCGCGTGAACTTTTCGCGCGTTCAGTGGCCGTTCGACACGACGACCGGGCGGTACGTGAAACCGAAGGACGCCCGCGAGGACAACTGGGTCTGGTCGCCGCAGCACGTCGTGGACATGCACCGGCCTGAGCTCTGGGGCTATGTGCAGTTCACGTCGCGCGCGCCAGGCGCGGTGACCTTCGTGCCCGACCGGTCATGGCCGGCGCAGGCGTGGCTCCATCGCGCGTATTACGCGCAGCGTGAGTACCGGAAGGCGCATGGGCGCTTTGCGACGACGATCGATGACCTGAAGCTCGGCGCGCCAGGGCCGGAGCTCTCGGAGCCAACTCTGCAGGCCGCCGCCAGTTTGTTCGAAGCGCACGTCAGACTGCACGGGACTGGTGAGCGCTGGCACATCCGACAGGATTCGTTGGTCTGGAGGGATTGAGTCCGTCAGGAAACGCGCCTCAGGCTGGGGCACCGATCCATGATGCACGTATGACCGACCACCGACTACGCGATCAACTCGAGCGGTTCGTCGACTGGGAAGAGGCGCACGTCGGTTTCGACCGGGCGATCGACGGGATCCCGGTGGAGCTGCGTGGCGCGCCGGCACCGGGCTTCGAGCACACGATCTGGCAGCTGCTGGAGCACATGCGCATCGCTCAGGAGGACATCCTCGACTTCTGCGCCAACGCGAAGTACGTGCACAGCATGAAATGGCCCGACGACTACTGGCCGAAGGACCCCGCGCCGCCGAATGCGGAGGCGTGGGACCAGAGCGTCGCGTCCTTCAAGCGCGGCCGCGGGCGATTCAAGGCGCTAGCGCGAGATGCTCGCGATCTGTACGCCCTCGTTCCGACCGGCCAGGGCCACCAGACGTACTTCCGGGCGATTCTGCTCCTGAACGACCACAACTCCTACCATCTGGGTCAGATCGTCGCGGTCAGACGCGCGCTCGGCGCCTGGAAGTGAGTTCGCAAGCCGACTCGGCCCGGACGAAGTCGTGAGTGCGCTCGCGAGTCAACGCCCACCTGCGCCAAGGTGTGGAACAACGGCTGAATGGATCGCCGACGAGTGTGATGTTCTCGGGTCACCTGTATCGCGAAGGTGAACTCGTCGCGCTCGCGAAAGCGTATCAGGACCTGACCGGGCGTCACGATGGTGTCCCGCTCGACATGCCGTCCTCGTCTGGCGGCTGCCACCATCGAATCTCCTGCTGTCCTCGCGGCGAGAGGGCATACATGCCCCGCGAGACGTGGTCGAACCATCCGTAGACGTCCCGGTACAAGATATCCCTGGCGTCTGGATCTCGAACTGTCGCCGCAATATCGGAGGCCTTGGCCGGTGGATGCTGCCGAAGGAACCGCGCTATGGCGACGGCGCGCTGGCGATAGACGGTCATGATGCCCTTTCGCCTGTCCGCGCCGCCGAGGTTCGGGTCGCCCACCCGCTTCGTGAACTCGCCGAGCAGACGCTCCTGACGGGACGTGGCCTTGCGCGGTCGATACTCGCCAGGGTCGAGAAGGACCTCGACGCAGCTCGGGTCGCGGCCCGCATCGATGACTGCCAGACCCAATCCGAGCATTCGCAGCAGCTTGATCACGTGCCTTCGGCGGGTCGTCAGAGCGCCGCACTTTGCGAACACGGCGATGTACACCTTCGCCGTCAGCGACAGCCGTGCGACCGCCTGGAGGACGACGTCGAGATTGAGAGCGCGCTTGAGCTCGACGACGACAGGTGCTTCGCGGTTGCGTACGGCCACGACGTCACAGTCGTTGACCTCTCCCTTCACCTCGTAATTCTGAGCTTCCAGAAACCGCTTCAGAGGCAGATAGAGGTCGGATTCCTTCATGTCCGCCCGGTCAGTGTACGCGGTCAGGCGCAAGCGATTCATCAGGAACTTCGGCGCTGATCACGACCTGTTCCTGGTTAACAGCACCTCCTCGGCGCCTCGAAGCCTCGGTGAACGTCGGACTACGACGCAAGCGGATCGTGGACGCGAAGACCGGGCACGCTGACGAAGTCGGCGTCGTGGGTCCAGATCTCGGTCGCCCCGCCTTCGAACGCCGTGAGCGCGATCTGGAGATCGAAGATGCGTGGACCGGAGACGTCGAGGTCGCGCGCCACCTGAAGGAGACGCTCGCCGAAGCCGGGGCCTGGCAGCCAGATCGCCGCGCCCGCGGCCACGAGCGCACGCACGAACGCGGCAGCCTGCGCCGGCGTCGTCGGCCGGCCGGTGGATGCCGGATGGGTCACGACCGACCAGAATTCCGGCAGCACCGCCGCGGAGAGGCCCCAGCCCCGTTCCGACGCTGCGGCGCGATCGATCGCCGTGCGGGATGGCGCGTGCTCCGGCGTACGGGTCCGGTGGCTGTACACCAGCAGGTTGGTGTCAATCGCAATCACGATCGTCGCCGCAGGCGGTCCATCATGGCGGCGCGGTTGCTCACGTCCAGCCCGTCCGGCAGGCCGCCATCGACCGTGATCCACCTGATCGGCGACCGCCTGGCCCGCGGCGCGCGGCCGCGCCGCAGTTCGGTCCGCAGTCCCCGCTCGACCAGCGTGCGCAGCGTCGTCCGCCGCTCCGCCGCCTGCCGCTTGGCCGCGATGACCAGCTCTTCGGGCAGCTCGATGGTGGTCTTCGTTTTCATACGGTAATACAGGTTACCATATTTATGGGTCAGGCCGTGGACCCGAGGTGACGAGAGCCGCCTCTATTTGCCCAGAATCCCGCTCAATGACATCACCCGTACGACGTGGGCGCCCTACGACGCCGCGCCTGACGGCCAGCGATTTCTTCTGAACGTGCCGGACAGACCGACGCCGCTGTTTTTTCTGCAGGGGCTGCGGGCGATGGTCAAGTAGGGCGACGTCACCGGCACCGGGCGGGCAGCCGATCGGCGTACTTCTTCACCTCCCGCCCGCGCATCGCCTGCCGGATCTCCTGAACCAGTTGGCTCGCCGGCATGAATCCCTCGAAGCGTTTCGCTTCCTCCAGCCTGCCGCCATCGGGCCGAAACAGCATAATCGTCGGGTACTGTTTCAACTTGAACAGCTCAGACGCCTCTCGCGTCGCGTCGTTGACCGCCGGGTCGCCGACGTGGAAGACGAAACAGCCATCGAGCGCAGCCATCTCGGCGCTCGTGGCGATTTCCTGTTCGAAGCGTCTGGCTGAATTCGCCTGCTCGACGAACGCCGCGAGCAGCACCATGTCGTACTGCAGGGTCCGGTTAATTGCGGCAAGCAGAGTGTTGCGCGTCCACCTGAGTGGTCCACGACCGTCATCAGAGTCAAGTCGAGTTGAGGCGAGGGAGATGACTCGCTCCGGGTCGACCACCCATCTCTGTTCGAGTGGCTTCATCGTTTCCAGATCAGCCTTGCCCTGGGTCGCGCCTATCTCAGTCAGTTGCTCGCCACCGGCACAGCACGTGCTTCTCAAATAGTAAGTACGTCCGCCTTCGAGCGTCAGCTCCAACGGAGTTCTGTTGCGATTGTCCACCACGAATTTCGTCGGTCCAGGTGGCAGCCGTAACGCGAAACCGGTCGTGCCTGACACCCGCGCGACTTCATGATCATTCACGAACACCGACGGTCTTAGATACTTGTCGGTGCGATAGACATAGACGAGGGCGCGGGCGCCCGGCGTCTGTACTTTTTCTCGGGAGAGGGTCGGGGTGCCTGCTCGCTCTCCGGCACGTTCGGTCGGCGCGGCGTCCGCAGTCGCCGGCGTGTCTGTTTTCGGCGGCGCTGCTGGTTTCGCGGGCAGGCTTGCCTTCGGCTGTGGAACAGGTGGTTGCGGAACGCTCGCGGGCGGTTTCACGGACGTGGCGGGCTCGCTTTGCGCCGGCGCCGCCGGCGGTGCCACCTCGGTGGCCGGAGCCACGCCCGGAGGATCCGTTGGGTTGGTCCGCACCCCGATCCAGATCAGAGCAATTACCGCGGCGGCCATGACGGCGACGCCGGCGATCCAGCGCCGCGGCGTGATCGTGGCCGGATGGGGAGGTCGGATCCCGCTCGCTGACTGGCGGTCATCGCTGATTCTGGTCGGCGTGAGTGTGTCGGATGAAGGTATCCCGGAGGGGTGTGTACTGATTCGCTCGATCGACTGGATCAACCGCGTGACATCGGATCGGAAAGCGGCGTGGCTGATTTGCAGGGCGTTCCGCCGGGCAAGACCCTTCAGGTCGTCGGGAAGGTCATCGGCCCCGGGCATCACGGCGTCCTGCACGAGCACGGGGATGACGCGGATGTTGGCTCGCTTCAACGCCGTCCCCAGCTCGACACGGACGTAATCGGCTGGATCACCGAGGCGCCGCTGACCGCTGGGATCCGCAAGGGTGAGCCAGCGGGGCCCGATGACGGCGACGAATGCGGCGCACGACTGCAATTCATGCGCGATCGTATCGACGAAGTCATCCCCAACCGGGATGTTGTCGACATCGATGAACACGCGCTCCTGGCCGAACCGGCTGACGAGCTGATCGTAAATCCGGCCTGCGGCATCCGGGGCATCGCCGCGCCGGTAGCAGATGAAGATACGAGAAGAGGGAGCAACGGGTGCGGCCATGACCTGCCTTCTCGTGAGTCGTCGCGAGCATATGGTATATGCCCGAGAGGGCAAAGAGCCCTCTTCCGCGACGCTTTTCAGGCTCTCGCTGTCGGCCGAACGACTCGATCTCGACTGTGTGTGCGGTATGACGTCAGATGAGCGGAAGGGTTGCGTGAGACGGTCTCAACGGATCTTGCCGGCCGAGACCGTCTTTCTTCGACCAGTTCGCGTGGCCTCGCTCGGCTGCCGACGACGGCTGCGGCGTGAACGCGCCGCAGGCGCCTGTTCCGCTGACGATCGCGACGGTTCATCCGCACTCGCATCCGCCACTCCCAGCGGCACGCCGAGGTCGGCTGCCACGAGCGTGGCAGCGACATCGGGCATGTCCGGGCTTTCGTTCATGACGGTGGACGCCGGGGTGTCCGAGGGGAGGCCTGCCGGCGCCGTTCCCTGAAAGACGCGAATCACGCCCTGGCGATCGCGCTCGACGCGGAACGCCCCTTCCTTGTGCGCCGCGCGCAGCAGGTCCACCAGGCTCGCGAACCCATACGCGCGCTCGTCGAACGACGGACTGGCCTGCCGGAGCAGTTGCTTCACATTGCGCAGATACAGCGGCCAGCGGCGGATCTCAATCGAGCCCAGTGCCCGCGCGAGCTCGCGCACGCCATCGGCGGGCGTGCCGATGACCGCGGTTGCACGCCCTTGTGTCGCGGCGGCCGGGACGTGCGCGTGCCGTTCGACGGGCTGACCTTCGTCCGGACTGTCGGCCGAAGGCATCGCCGCTGGTGCCGCGGCGCCGTTCGCCGGTCCGACCATCCATCCGCCGCGACCTTGAGACAGCGCGAGCACGCCGGCCTTCTGCAGCTTCTCGGCGAAGTCGCGAAACGACCCGGCGCCGTACGTCCGTTCAGAAAATGTCGAATCCAACTGCAGCAGCGTCGTCTTCAACAGGCCGAGCTGCGGCGAGACTTCACGCTCGGACAGTACTTTCAGTGCGCGCGAGACGAGGGGCCCGGCCTGCTCGATCGGGGCGCGGTCCGCGCGGACGCCTCGCCCAGGCTGCCGCCCTCGGCCTGCCGCGGCCGGCGCCGTGCCGGTGCCCGTCAGGTTCTCGTACGCGATGAACTCGTGGCAGTTGCGCTGGAGGATCTGGCTCGTGAACTGGCGGCCGCCGACGATGAAGATCTGCTTGTCGTACTGCTTGAGCTTCTCCACCAGGCTGATGAAGTCGCTGTCGCCGCCGACGATGACGAACGCGTTGATGTGCGTATGCGTGAACGCCATCTCGAGCGCGTCGAGCGCCAGGTTGATGTCCGCACCGTTTTTGTCACCGCCGGGTGTCGGATTGCGCTGGACCATTCGGATCGCGTGCTGCGTCAGCATGCGGCTGTAGCCGCCCGATCGCTGCCAGTCGCCATAGGCCATCTTCGACACGACCTCGCCGCGTTCTTTCAGCGCGTCGAGCACGAGGCCCGCGTCAAACGACGCGTCGAGGGTATTCCTCACGCCGATTTCGACGTTGTCGAAATCGATGAACACGGCAATCCGGAGACGTCCTTCTCGATTCACCGCCTAATTGTGTCATCACAGAAAGTGTCGCGCTACCTGGAGCCCTTTGCCCTCTGCCCTTGGGCCTTTCTTATGCCGGCAACCCACCCATCGTCAGCAGTCGCGCGAGCCGCTCATCGACCTCAGCCGACATCGCGCCGAGGCCAAGCCGGACGAGCGAAACCGACACGTCGGGCTGGATCCGGCGCGCTTCGGCGATGTGCGCGCGCGCGTCGTCGAGTCGTCCGGCGCCCGCGGCGTGCGCCGCGCACCAGAGATAGCCGTAGTAATAGGTGGGGAACAGCGCGATGAGCCGCTTCGCCATCGCCAGGCCGTTCTCGAAGCGGCCGGCGTTCATGTACGCGGCCGAGCCGATGTCGTAGAACAGGAACTCGGCAGGGTCGTGCGGACTCAGCCGCATCGCCCGCTCGACTTCGGCGATCGACACTTCCGGATCGTGTCCGGTCATCTGCCAGATCCACGCATGGACGGTGAGCGCGAAGATCGAGCTCGGGTTCAGCTCGAGCGCGCGCGTCGCTTCCTCGAGCGCCGCGGCGCCTTCGCCGATGCGTCCTGCCGTCATCAGCATCCACGCGAGGCACGTGTGCGCTTCGTGATCGGACGGGTCGAGCGCGACCGCGCGCCTGGCCTGATCGAGTCCCGCGGCCAGCACCTCTTCTGGTTTGTCGGTCCAACTGTGGACCACATCCCAGATCGCGACCTCCGCCAGCCTCGAACGGGCCGGCGCAAAGTTCGGGTCGAGTTGCACGGCGCGTTCGAGCAGGCGGCGCGCCTCCACGCCGTCCTCGCGAATGAATCGATGGATGAGCGGCAGCGCGCGCTGATAGAGGCCCCACGCTTCCAGACTCTCCGGCGGCCGCCGCTGAGCGCTCGAATGCTCGACACGCTGAAGGTCGCCCATGATCGATGCGGCAATCGCGGCGCTGAGCTCGTCCTGAACCGCGAACACATCCGACAGCTCGCGATCGAACGTCTTCGCCCAGACCTGCCGGGCCGTCGTGGCCTCGACGAGCTGCGCCACGATCCGCGCGCGCGCCCCGGCTCTGCGGACGCTGCCCTGCACCAGGTAGCGCACGCCGAGGTCAGCGCCAATCTGCTTCGGGTCTGACGACTTGCCCCTGAACGCGAAGCTCGACGCGCGCGCAATGACGGGGAACGCCCGGAACAGCGAGAGACGCGTAATCAGCTCATCGGCGAGGCCGTCGGCGAAGTAGTCCTGATCCGGATCGCTCGACAGGTTGTCGAACGGCAGCACGGCAATCGCGGGCCGTCCGCCAAACGTGGACGATGAGGTAGCGGTCGCGGCGGCAGGCGCATCGTCGCCGATCGTGTGGAGGGCTTCGACAACGGTTGCCGCCGCCGGCCGGTCGCCGGCGTTCTTTTCGAGCATGCGGAAGATCAGCGCCGACAGCCCGGCCTGCACGGTGCCCATCGGAGGCGGCGTCTGGCTGATGATGGCGTGCAGGTATCCGGCTTTCGATTCGGCGCGAAATGGATAGCGCCCCGACGCCAGCTCGTAGAACACGATGCCGAGCGAAAAGATGTCGGACGGCGGACCCACGTGGTCGCCGATGACCTGCTCGGGCGACATGTAGCGGATCGTGCCCATCATCTGACCTGGAACGGTCTGCTGCGTCACGGTGGCGTCGGGATCGCCCTCCACGTGCGACAGACGCGCGAGGCCGAAATCGAGCAGCTTCACGTACCCGTCCTCGCGGACCATCACGTTCTCGGGTTTCAGGTCGCGATGCGTGATGCCCGCGGAGTGTGCCGCCGCGAGCGCTTTTGCAATCTGCCGGCACCACTCGAGCACGTTCGCGGCGCTCCGCTCGGCGCCGAGGATCGTCCGCAACGTCGTCCCCGACACGAACTCCATCACGATGAAGCGTCCGGCCGGGCTGTCGCCGATGTCGTAGATGGTGACGATGTGTGGATGGTTGAGTGCGGAGGCGGCGCGAGCTTCCCGGGCGAATCGGCGGACGCTCTCTTCGTCGTGGGTTGTGCCTGGCGGCAGCAGTTTGATCGCAACCTTACGACCGAGGCGAGTGTCTTCGGCGAGCCAGACTTCGCCCATGCCGCCGGCGCCCAGTCGGGAGAGCACGCGGTAGTGGGGGATTCCGATTTGCGGCGGCGGGTTCTCGTTCGGGGCTTCCATCAGGGGCGCCAAGCATACTGGGAAAGAACGGCGCCGGACCGAGAGTCCCGCCCGTCGTCGACGGGCCGTTGCCGGCGGGCTGCCATGATATATTCGTCATTATATTCATGCCCACGACCGTGCACATTCCTCCGGCGTTGCTGAAATCCGTCGACCGGCGAGCCCGGGCGCTCGGCGTCAGTCGAAACCGCCTCATCATCCGCGCGCTCGAAGAGGCGGTGAGTCAGCGCAGCCGTTGGACGACGGAGTTCCTGACGCGGCTTCGGGAGGTGGATGGCGACACGAGTGCGGCCGTCGATGACCTGCTGTCGGCCGTGAAAGAGGCACGCCGATCGAAGGCCGCGCGGGACCTGTGACCTACGTCCTGGACACCAACGCGGTGTCGGCGCTGATGAAGGGCGACACGGCGGTCGTCGAGCGGCTGGCGGCGACCGCTCCGGCCGATGTCGCTATTCCTCAACCCGTGCTTGCGGAGCTCGCGTTCGGCCTCGAACGTCTGCCCCGGTCGAAACGCCGCGCCGCGCTGCAGGCGCGCTTCGATCTGGTGTGCGCAGAAATCCCGCGCGCCGCGTGGACGGATGCCGTGAGCCACATGTTCGGCCGCGTCAAAGCGGCGCTCGAACGCCGGGGCACACGGATAGAGGATTTCGATGCGGCCATCGCCGCGCACGCGCTGGCGCTGGACGCGACGCTCGTCACCGCCAACCTCGATCACATGGCACGCATCCCGGCGCTTCGCATCGAGGACTGGAGCGAAAGTCAGGTCTGAAGCGGGGTTCGCCCTGCCTCATCGACCGCAGCATTTCTTGTATTTCTTGCCGCTCCCGCTGGGGCACGAAGCATTGCGTCCGACTTTCGGCTGCGCGCGGTAGGGCTCCTGTGGTTCGACGGCCTCGTCATCCTCAACCTCATCCTCGCCGTCCAACTCGTCGTCCGAGTCATCGCGCTCTTGTGACCACCACGACGTTGCCGCCGCCACGTCGTCAATCGGCGGCTGACGTCTCCGCGTGGCCTCGAGCTGCAGCCCGGGCGGCGCGGATTCGGCCTCGTCCAGTTCATCGCGCGCCAGGACCGCAACGGAGGCGCAGTCCTCGCGGCTCACGTTTGGCGAAGCCGACCCGCCGCGTACTTGTGAATGACGCTCGCAATCAGCGTCTGGTACGGCAACCCTTCCTCCAGGGCGCGCTTCTGAATCGCCTCGAGATCCTTGCTCGAGATGCGGATATTCAACCGGCGGTCCTTGCGAAACGTCGCCTTGGCGTAGCGGGCATACCGAGTTCGTTCCCGCTTGCCGCCGCGCGCGGATCGCCATTCGCCGCGCTCGACCGATTCGAGCAGGTCCTTCTCCTTCGGCTCAAGCTTCATGGTCATCGGACTCCTTGCCCAGGTACTCTTTCGTCGCCTTTCGGCTCAGAATGATGGTCTTCAGAACAACGAACCTGTCGTCTTCGACGAATGGCACGAGGTACACGTACTCGTCGCGCCGGACGACGAAGATCCGTTGGCCGGCGTACCGGTCGCGGTTCGGGTGGTCGAGGATATCGAGCAGGTCGCCGCGCTCAATGTGAAAGACGATGTCCTCGAATCCGATGCCTCGATCGGCCTTCAGCTGGTCGTTCTTCGCCTCGTCCCAGGCGAAATATTTCATCCGTTTCCCAGTGTAGCACGTGTGTGCCTTATAGGCACACAACGTCATCCGCAGAACTGTGACGTGAACTGTGACATTCAGCGACCATCCGGCTACCCGAGAACTCGCGATCTCACAACCGCTTTCTTGCCCTTTGGCACATCCCGATTGGTGCGACAAGAATAGGAGCGCGCCCAGCGTCTGACGACGTTAGGATGATGGGTCCGCACAGCTCCGAGCCGATGGAATCGCTCAAGCTCATCGTCAATCAGCACTCTTCCCCGGAAGCGAAGGTCGCGCTGTTTCGCTCGCTCTTCCGGGGGCGGGAAGACGTGTACCCGCGTCGATTCGAGAGTCGAAAAACCGGGAAATCCGGGTACGCGCCGGCCTGCGCCAACGAATGGGTACGCGGCGTCTGCGAGAAGCCGCGAATCAAGTGCGCTGAGTGTCCGAATCGTCGATTTCTTTCGCTCAGCGAGCGCGTGATCCGATGGCATTTGTCCGGTCAAGACGACGCCGGTCAGCCGTTCGTCGCCGGTGTCTATCCGATGCTGCTCGACGAGACGTGTTTCTTCCTCGCCATCGACTTCGACAAACAGAATTGGAACGACGATGCGCACGCCTTCCTGGAGACCTGCCGTCGAATGAACATTCCGGCAGCCCTTGAGCGGTCACGCTCGGGCCGCGGTGCGCACGTATGGCTCTTCTTCGAAGACGCTATTCCGGCGGCGTTGGCGCGGCGGCTCGGATCGTACGTCCTGACCGAAACCATGGCGCGACGGCCGGACGTGGGATTCGAGTCGTACGATCGCTTTTTCCCGAGTCAGGACACATTGCCGCACGGGGGTTTTGGAAATCTCATTGCGCTTCCATTGCAGAAACATGCTCGCGAGAAGGGCAACAGCGTTTTTGTTGACGACCAATTGGTGCCGTACGCCGATCAATGGGCGTTTCTATCCACGATCCGTTCGCTGAATTGCTCACGGGTCGAACAGATCGTTGCGGAGGGCGAGCGGCGGGGGCACATCATCGGCGTACGCCTCCCGACTGACGAGGAGGAGAGCGAGCCATGGAAGACGCCGCCATCGCGTCGGCGCCCAGTACCGCCGATCGAGGGCGAACTGCCACCGGCCATCGAGTTGATTCTCGGCAACGAAATCTACATCCCGAAAGATGGACTGAGCCCTTGGCTTCGAAACCAGCTGGTTCGCCTCGCTGCGTTTCAAAATCCCGAGTTCTACAAGGCTCAAGCGATGCGACTTGGCACCTACGGCAAGCCGCGCATCGTTTCGTGCGCTGAGGACCACTCGGCTCACCTTGGTCTGCCGCGAGGCTGCCTGGACGATCTCTGCCAGCTGCTCAGCGAGCTGAAGATTGGCTTTACCCTTCGGGACGAGCGCTGTGCGGGCGAACCAGTGGACGTGGCGTTTCACGGCACGCTTCGGCCCGATCAGCAGAAAGCCGCGGACGCTCTCTTGTCGCATGAGACCGGGGTGCTGGCAGCGACCACCGCATTTGGCAAGACCGTCATCGCCGCCTGGCTGATCGCCGCTCGTGGCGTTAACACTCTCGTGCTCGTTCACCGGCGCCAGCTGCTCGACCAGTGGATCGAACGGCTCTCCGCCTTTCTGGATCTGTTGCCGGCCGCAATTGGGCGCATCGGCGGAGGACGGAACAAGCCAACGGGTCGAGTGGATGTCGCCGTCATTCAAAGCCTGGTCCGGAAAGGAGTCGTCGATGATCGCGTGGGTCACTACGGTCATCTGATCGTCGATGAGTGCCACCATCTGTCGGCCCACAGCTTCGAACAGGTCGCGCGCCGCGCGAAGGCTCGATTCGTGCTGGGACTGTCCGCGACGGTCACGCGCAAGGACGGTCATCAGCCGATCATCTTCATGCAGTGCGGGCCGGTACGGCATCGCGTAGATGCGAAGGCTCAGGCCGCCTTGCGACCTTTCAGACACACCGTGGTCGTTCGGCCGACGGCATTCCTGCAGAAGAACGGCGAAGCGTCGGATAAGCGAATCCAGTTTCAGTCCCTGTACAAAGCCCTAGTTGAGGACGACGTCCGTAATCGCGGCATCTGTCAGGACGTTATTGAGGCCGTGCGGGCGGGCCGATCACCGTTGATCCTGACCGAACGGCACGAGCACCTCGAGTGGTTCGCTGATCAGTTGTCGAGAAAAGTACGTCACCTGGTAGTCTTGCGCGGGGGGAGTGGAAAGAAAGTGCGCGAAGCGGTCGCTCAGCAGCTGGCAGCGATTCCCCCAGACGAAGAGCGCGCTCTGCTGGGTACCGGAAAATACGTCGGCGAGGGATTTGACGACGCACGTCTCGACACGCTGTTTGTGACCCTACCGGTCTCGTGGCGAGGGACCGTCGCGCAGTACGTTGGACGGTTGCACAGGTTATGTGATGGAAAGCGCGATGTTCGCGTGTACGACTATGCCGACCTGAACGTCCGGATGTTGTCCAGGATGTTTGAGCGACGGTGCCGGGGATATGAGGCTCTGGGTTACGAGATCGTCTTGCTGGCAAGCGCCATTCCGGGCTGGCCCGCTGATGTGCCGCTTCCATCCGATCCTTTATGGAAGCGCGACTATACAGCGAGCGTTCGGCGCCTCGTCCGCGACGGCATCGAGTCACCGCTGGCAGGCCTGTTCCTGGCGGCCGCCCAGCCCATTCCAGCTGACGCCGAGGGCGTCAGTCGAGCGCGTAGTGCGAGCGAGGCGTTCCTTTATCGCCGGCTGGAGACTCTCGAGGTCACCCGACGGCGCTTTCGGCTGAATGCCACGCTGGCGATCCCATTCGATGGCCAAGGTCGAATGGAGGTCGATCTCTTGTGTGAGG
>DASQFI010000031.1:0-71998 GCA_035633215.1 Vicinamibacterales bacterium
TCATCGAGGACCAGACGTACGGCCCCCGCCTTGAACTCCTCAGTGAACCGCCGTCGCGGTCGTCTTGCTGGTTTGCTTGATCCCATTTTGGACATCGTATCCGCCTCTCGGAAGATGTCCACGGAATCGGATCAATGCCAACTTGGCTCGTGTCCTCGAAGCGCAGCCGTTTGTTTTCGCGGTCTTCACCCACGCCGACGTGCGGCGCGCAGCTGATGCGGCGAAGCCTCTGACGCCAACGCTCAGGAAGTACAAATAGAGCAGGCCTAACCGGTTGCAGCGGACGGCGCTTTGCGCCGCCGCTGAACCGGAGCGTTAGGCCGCCAGAAGAATTGGTCATGCCCAAACACTACTCGTATCGGGTTGATCACGATCTCGGATTCGCGCCGCACGTGGTCGGAGCGCTCTGCACAGTGTGCGGCTGCAAAACCACCACCGTCGAACGCTGGGCGGAGGTCGGCAGCTGGGTCGTCGGGATCGGCGGCAACGGTACCGGGAGGCCTGATAGGCTGATTTACGCGATGCGCGCGGACGCGACTCCGGCCCTCCGCGACTTCGCAAAGGAGTCGCCTCGCGAGCGCGGACCTGCGTGAAAAGGCCAGTCCACAAGCCCCCGTTCTTGTTTCTCGCCACTTCTTCTATTTTGGCGATCACGCCGTCACCCTTCCGAAATCCCTGAGTCACATCATCATCGGATCTCAAGGTTGCAAGCGGCTCGACGACGCAGATGTTGAAGCGCTCGATCAACTCCTGTCCCGTCAGCATGGCGTCGGCGTTCACGGTCGCCCGAACGGTTCCAACGCTCAATTGCACCACAAGCCGAACCACGCCTGTTTCAAACCGCCGTGCGGGCCTAAGCAATCATGAAGGTCTCGGATTATTTCGCTGAACTCTACGTAGCCGGGCGGTTCGCCGACGCTGGATGGAACGTCTATTTTCCCAGACGGGACCGTGGGTTCGATTTCATCGCGACACGACCCGGCTCTGACGGCATTCAGATCATCAGGCCAGTCCAAGTCAAGGGGAAGTTCCCCACTTCAGGAAAAACCGACAAGGTTACGTATGGGTACATCGGGGAGTTGACCCAACAACACCCCGCGATAGTCTTGGCTATCCCATTTTTTTCAGGCGCGAACGCTCAGTTGCCTTCCTGCACGGCGTACATGCCGTTCGGGCTGGTTCGCGCACACTCTCGCGGTTTTCGTTGCGAGCCGGCGGCCTTTCAAAACGGAGCTCCAAGACCCAGGTGTGAATACACAAAGTTCTTCGATGATGCAGGACTGCGGCTTGTACAAGAAGCGAACTGGGCTGGCCGCTCGGTCGAAGGCGCGGCCTAACATGGCATGCAGCCGACGGCGCTGGCGTGATCGAGAGCGCCGCGGCTGATGCCTGACGTTAGGCAGGTTTCACCCGTGATCGACGCGACGCGCTTTCATCTCATCAAGCGCAGGCACGGAGCCTACGGAAGCTGGGCGGTCTGGGCCCCGCCCTCCGGCACGCCCAAGTCGAACATGGGGAACCTCGACGTTCTTGACGAGCATAGCAACCGTGCCCTGCTGGAGACGCTCAACCCTGCCGTTGTCATGGTCGGCCTCAACATCTCACGCGGATTCCTGCTGAAGGAACCGTTTCGCAACTTCCACGACCCGAGCGGCGTGGCCAATGACTTCAAGATCCGCTACGCTTTCCGCGACACCAGCTTCTGGGGCGCATACATGACGGATATCATTAAGGGATTCGTGGAGCCTGTATCCGGGAAGTTGCTCAATCACCTACGAAGGCATCCAGAGATCGTCCGAGATCACGTGAAGAGCCTTCGCGATGAGTTACTGGACCTCGGACACCCCACACCTCTCATCCTCGCTTTTGGAGGCGCAGCCTACGCACTGCTACGCGAAGGCCTCCGCGGGAGCGACTATTCGCGTCTCGTGGCCCTGACGCACTACAGTCATCGGATTTCGAAAGAGAAGTACCGGGCGACGGTCCATGAAGAGATCCTCCGTGGTCAGCGAACTGCCTTACATCGGCTTGCAGCCGACGGGCTGGCGCGATGATGAGCCGCCGCGGCTGGAGGCGCACGTTAGCCTGCTCACAAAAGCGACATGTTCGCCCTTCACGATCTTCTTGCGAACCTTGCGGCTGAACGGCCAATCTTCCATTCGGAGGCTGATTTCCAGCACGCCTTCGCCTGGTTGCTGCAACGGATGCATCCTCACTTGTCGGTCCGCCTCGAGATTCCGGTGCGACTCGAGCAATCTGTGCTGCACGTCGATCTACTGGCGTCCTCGACAGGCGAGAGCGTTGCGATCGAGCTGAAATACAAGACGAGAGCCGTCGTCTTCGCGGCGTCGAACGAAGAATTCCGACTGACCAGCCAAGCAGCACAGGATCTGGGTCGGTACGACTTCATCAAAGACATACACCGTCTTGAGACACTGGCGTCGGCACGCCCGAACATGTCCGGTTACGCCGTACTGCTGACCAATGACTCCTCGTATTGGGGTCCGGCGCGGGGGTCGGAATCGGTAGACGCGGCTTTCCGGCTGTGCCCGGAGCGCACTCTCTCGGGCGCGTTGGCTTGGCATTCGAGTGCCTCGGCCGGTACCGTTCGGGGTCGTGAGGCGGCGCTGGGCCTCCGGGGTTCGTATGGCGTTGCTTGGCGAGATTACTCAAACATAGACTTGCCACGCTACGGAGCGTTCAAGTATCTCGCAGTTCAAGTGCCGAGATGCGTGCTGTCTAACCAGCGTTTGCAGCCGGGGGCGGCCGGCGCGACGTGAGGCCGCCGCGCCTGAAACGCAGACGTTAACCGGGCGCGGCCGGTCGACTCTCGGCATGTTGGGGTAACCGTCGGTTCCACGATGCGGGTGAGACGGAGCGACAGAGTGAGCACCTTGCAGGTTGAGTCAGATCAGTTCGGCTTCTACGCAACCTTGGTTCTCGCGTTCTTACTCTGTCTCGTGTACCTCGGAATTGGCCTTCGGGTACTTCGGGAGGATTCCTTGGGCAGCAAAGTGGCTCAGTTCTACGGCTACAGCGTCTGTCTAGTCGCTGTAATTACCTTGTTGGTTTCAACAGGTTCGCTGGCTGGCGCGCTCCTCGAGTGGGGCGATCCGCTGCATGCAGGCGATGTGGGGGGCTATCCGCTGCGAAGTCTCGCTTCGTTCGAGACATACAAGATGGACATCTTGAATCCCCCGTATGGCGGTCCGCAGTCGACCCCTCCGCGTTACACTCCCGATGATGACACGCTCAGGCGGATGTACGAGGCGGCGCGAGCGGATCGTATTCAAGGCGTAAACGCACGGGTGCGGCGGACCGTGGTGACCAATAGCGTCTTGATTCTGTTTGGTATTGCGTTGTTCCGGATTCACTGGCGCTGGCAGAAGCGGATGACCATCCAGAACTAAGGCCCCTTCAGTGTTGTGAGCGGCTGGCTAACCTGCCGCTGCACCTGACGGCACCAGGGCGCGCTCTCGCGCGCCCTTCGCGCTCGATGGTATCGTGACTCGCGCGTGCCGCAGGTGAGCGGCAATGCCGTTAGACCTCACGGCGAGACATCGATGATCAAGAAGCACTTCGGAACGGCCGACGACTACACCGCGGCTCTCGGGGCCGTAATTGCTGAGGGCGTCCCGGAGAAGCACATCGAGTTGCTTCGGGCTCACCTCGAGGCGCCGCGACACACCGCCACTGCAAGTCAATTGGCCAGGGCCGTTGGGTATGCGAACTACGGCGGCGTCAACATGCAGTACGGCACGTTGGCCCACCGCGTGGCGAGTCGCCTGGGCGTCGTGGCGCCTCCGAACGGCTTTGGTTGTTCGTTCTCGTCGATTGGGCTAGTTCGCTCGATCCGAGCGGCAACACGCGGTTCATCCTGCGGGCACCGGTGGTTGAGGCCCTACAACGATTGGGCTATGCGTGGGCGAGGGGCGTGAGGTCTAGCAAACGAATGGAGCCGTCGCGCGATGGCTCGAGACCGCGCGCGGCTCATTCGTAGCCCTTAGGCCGTTGAACGCGAACCGGGGACAGAAATGAGCGGATCCCAACTAGCCGCGACCTGGTCGATTCTCGCACTGACCTCCGCAGTCGGAGTGTTGCCCGACCAAGGCAGAGCGGAACGACAGCTCCATCCAGCAATCGGGCGGCCAATCCCGCAGAGATACGAATCGATCCGGGACGCGCAGGACTGGCTCAATCCGTACTTGTCGGTCTGCCCTCAGGGCGTCATCTTGAGTGTCCGATCAGTCAAGCGCGTGCGAGATACGGTGAGAATCGACGCTCTTCGTGCGACGCTTGTTGATTTGCCGGTGCTCGCGTGGCCTTACGGTCGAATTGTTGCCCTTCAGGATTGCTCAATCGGTGTTCCAGGCGATGCGGCAGATCGCCAGAAGCGGATGAAAGAAGTCGAGGCCGTCCTGAACGCTCTCGGGCTCGACATAAGCCGGTGGCCGAACTGATTTCACGACTGCAGCCACGACACCCAAGTGGTGCTCGCCTAAACTGGAGCGCAGACATGCGATTCGCTCTCACCGTTCTCATCGTCGCGGCCGTCACGCTCCAGACCGCTGCGCAATCGCGACCGCGCGGTCGTGATCTCGGTATTCCGTTTCCCGGCCGAACGGGACCGGTCAATGCGATCACCGATGTCGCGGGAGTCGCCGTTGGACACGTCACGCTCATCGAAGGCGAAGGCAAACTGGTGCCGGGAAAAGGACCGATCCGCACCGGCGTGACCGCCATCCTTCCCCGCCCGCGCGGCAACTGGGATCCGGTGTTTGCGGCCACATTCAACTTGAACGGCAACGGCGACATGACTGGCATCAACTGGATCAAGGAGTCGGGCTTTCTGGAAGGCCCGATTCTGCTCACGGGCACGCACAGTGTCGGCACAGTGCGCGACGCGGCGATTCAATGGCAGGTCAAGAACGGTCGCGACTTTCTGTTCACATATCCGATTGTCGCCGAGACGTTCGATTTCATGAATGACGCCAATGGCGAACACGTAAAACCGATACACGCGCACCAGGCCCTCGATCGCGCGAAACCTGGTCCCGTCGAGGAAGGCGCAGTCGGAGGCGGTACGGGCATGGGCTGCAACGGCTTCAAGGGCGGCATCGGCACATCATCGCGCCTCCTTCCCACCGAGCAGGGCGGGTACACCATCGGCGTCCTCGTACAGTGCAACTTCGGCGGCGACTTGCGAATTCTCGGCGTGCCGATTCGGCCTGAGATTACCAACCTCGGCAGCTGCACGGTGCTGCCGCAGCCGCTGTCGCGGCCGTGGACGCGTCGATTTCCGCCCTGTCCTTCGGCTGGCGGCGGCGCCGTCGGAGATGATCCTGTCTCGAACGACGTCGAAGGTCGAGGCTCGATCATCGTGATTGTCGCAACGGATGCGCCGCTGCTTCCGCATCAACTCGAACGGATCGGGCGCCGGGTTGGCCTGGGGCTCGGTCGTCTGGGTAGTTGGGCGGGCAACTCCTCGGGCGATCTGTTTCTCGCGTTCTCGACCGCAAACGCCGGCGCGGCACGGCCGGAAGGCACGCCGTCGATGACGATGCTTCCCAATGAGCGGATCGATCCTCTCTTTTCCGCCACCATCGACGCCACGGAAGAAGCGGTGGTCAACGCCATGCTCGCGGCGCAGACGATGACCGGCGCCGACGGGATTCGCGTGTTCGGCCTGCCGGGCGATCGCGTGGTTGCCGCGCTTCGGAAATTCAACCGAATGAAGTAGCGAACGTCGCTGGAAGCAATCGCATCGCGCCCGTTTCGCTCAACGTGCGCCGACCGCGTGCTAACATTCGCTGCTCGCCCGCATCGAAACGGGAGCCAGAACGTGAGCAACCCTGCCGGCGTACTCGCGATCGTCGTCAACCTCGCTGCCGCAGGCTGTCTGACCAGCCCGACTCCCGTAATTGCGGTCGGGCCCTGGGGCGGTTCGCATTTGAGGATGGACGTGACCGCCGCCGGGGCTCGACTCGAGTACGACTGTGCCGAGGGTGCGATCGAAGAACGGCTCCGCCCGGACGCCGATGGCCGGTTTACGGCCGTCGGCAGCCACACGCCTGGTCACGGCGGTCCCATTCGGGTGGACGAAATCCTCCCGACCTTCCGTGCACGTTACGATGGTCGCGTCAGCGGCGACCGCATGGACGTGCTCGTGACATTGACAGAGACCGGCGTGGTCCTGGGCTCGTTCCAACTCCGACGTGGGAGCTCTGGTCACCTTCTGAAGTGCCTGGCGACACGCTTCGAAAACAACAGTCGTGTGACTGGAATCAGCGAATCTGCTTCGCCCGAATCCTGATGGAGAAGACCCGGCTGGCAGATGCGCCGGCCTTCTCGCCGGGCTGCGCCAGCGCGACTTCCACGATCTCGTCCGGCTTCATGTGCAGCGTGGATCTGAACCAACGGATCTTCGCCGGGGATGCCTCGCAGGGCTGGCTGATCTTGAAGAACTGTGATCACGTGATCGGGCTGTTTCAAGGGATGTTCGAGAAGAACATCCTCACCTTCAACCCCGGCTGGGACAGCAACGCCCAAAAGCTGGCGACGTTCACCGACATCCGTCAGCTGCAGCGTCAGCTTCGAGCCCAAGGGGTGCAGTTCCAGCAGCAGGCCGACGAGAGCACAACGGGGCCGGCCAGCTTCGTCGCGGTGGACCCCGATGGCAATCCCATCCTGGTCGATCAGCACGTGTGAGCAGGAGCAAGCCAGGTGTGAGCCCGTCATTCCCCGTCGCTGGTCTTAAAGGGTGTGCTGATCCATGTCGATAACGCGTGTGATCCTGATTCTCGTGGCCGTGTTTCTGATTCTCACGGTGATCCGGATGTTCCTGGGCTCCCGAAGGCGTTGAACCGAGGAGCCGTCGATTGAACGGGAGGTCGCGTGAGGTGCATCCATGCTGCGACGGCCGCGCTGTTGGCGGTGACATCTCACTCGGTGGCCCCAGGTGCGCTGTCTGCTGAACAGCGGGCCGATCCACTCAGACCACTGACGCAATGCGATTTCGCCGATGGCCTGCGAATCGCAGCCGCCGACCGGGCGCCAGCCGAAATACGAGAACGCAAAGTGGCGACGGCATCGGGAGCACGCGCCGTGTCCCTCGCTGATGGGTACCGAGTACTGCTGGCGTATCCAGCGTCCGACTACTTCGCAAATGTGAAGCTCGAACTATCGCAAGACGCGCGATACTCCGCGGATAAGAAGGCGGTCGTGGCCAGTATGGAGTATCTGGCGAATCGGTCTTCAAAGGACGCCGGGGCGGCGGTGCCGCTGGAACATGACACGTTGAGGGGCTTCGATGTGTACGGCTTCAACTTCCCCACCATCGACTTTTACATCGCAGGCAATCCGCCAACCCTCGGCGGTGGCCCAATCGGCACGTACGTGCTATTCGACGACTCCCGGCGCATGATCGTGACCGTATATTTCTTGAATCAGCGACCGGAACGGCGGCGATTCAAGACGATCGAGGAGTACAGAGATCTTCGGGACCGGTTCCTCGAGAACTACACGACATGCTTGACCAGAAGCCAGCGATAGCTAGCGGAAAGGCGCATCACGCCATCGTGACGTTCAACGGTCGAGACGACAGTCGCGTCACAGGCATGGTGTTCGAGGTCTCGGAGACAGAGCTCGCCAACGCCGACGAGTACGAACCCGCGGGCTACAAACGAGTCTCCGCCACACTGGCCTCGGGGAAACAGGCGTGGGTGTACGCTGACGCCCGCGTTTCATAGCGTCATTCACCAGCGCTTTCTGGCGCGATCCTGAACGACACTCGGCGACGGAAGCAGGCCATGCTCATCAACGCCGGCGATCTCTTCCAGCACTACCGGGTCATCGAACGGCTCGGCGAAGGCGGGATGGGTGTCGTCTATCGAGCGCACGACACCAGACTTGGGCGCGATGTCGCGTTGAAGTTCATGACGCACGCGCCCCGCTTCAACGCCGAGCAGGGTGACCGGCTTCGGCGCGAGGCCCGCGCGCTCGCGGCCGTGAACCATCCCAACATCCTGACCATCCATGACATCGGCGAGGCCGAGGGCACGCCGTTTCTGGTGCTCGAGTGGGTCGATGGAGGCGCGCTGAGTCACGCGTCGTGGCAGCGTCCGCTCTCGATTCGGGAGTTCCGCCAGGTCGCGCTGCCCGTGGCTGACGCCCTGGGCGCCGCGCACGACCATGGGATCGTCCATCGCGATGTGAAGCCCGGGAACGTGCTGGTGAACGAAGATGGCCGCATCAAGCTCGCCGACTTCGGGCTCGCAAAATTCCAAACCCCCGATCGAGACCTCACGCGAACCGGAGCAGCCGTCGGAACGGTCGCCTACATGTCCCCCGAACAGGCCAGCGGCGGCGACGTCGGACTGCCGTCGGACATTTTTTCGTTCGGTGTCCTGGCGTACGAGCTCCTGACGGGCCAGCTGCCGTTCAAAGGAGAGTCTCCCGGCGCCGTCATCGGCGCGATTCTGAGCGGCCGTCATACGCCGCTTGCGGATCTGAGGAGCGGGCTTCCGGCCGGGCTGGTCGCAGTTGTCGAGCGGTGCCTGGCGAAGGAGCCGGGCGCCCGCTTTCAGTGCGGGAAAGACGTGGCGCAAGCGCTCCGGCGTGCCTTCGCTGAAGACCAGGATCCGATTTCTCACGAGCGGCCGGATCCCACCAGGCGTTTAGGGATCGCCGTCCCGGCATCTGGCGAGCAGGACATCCGGTTCTGCACGACCGCGGATGGCGTGAGTCTCGCCTATTCCGCCGTGGGCGCTGGCCCGGTCATCGTGCGCGTGCTGGGCCATTTCACGCACCTCGAGATGGAATGGGCGCTCCAGGATCTGCGGCGATTCTGGGAGCAGCTCGCCGAACGCCATACCGTCGTGCGGTACGACGGCCGGGGCATGGGCCTTTCGGATCCGTACACCGGCGAGTTCACCGAGGAGACGCGGCAACTCGATCTCGAGGCGGTGCTCACCGCTGTCGGCGCCGAACAGGCGGTTCTGCTGGGGACCTCGGAGGGCGGTTGGACTGCCGCGACGTACGCCCTCCAGCACCCGGACCGGATCACACACCTCATCCTCTACGGCGCGTACTGCCGCGGAGCGCAAGCGCGGCCGGGTTATGACCCGGAAGAAGATCAAGCGCTCGTCACCCTGATCCGCAAGGGTTGGGGACGCGACACGCCGGCATTCCGGCAGGTCTTCACCAGTCAGTTCTTTCGCCGCGATGCCGACCCTAAACTGATCGCGCACTTCAACGAGCTGCAGCGCGTCTCCGCCGATCCCGACACCGCGGCGCGTTACTATGCGTCACTGCACAGGAGGGGTGACGGACGCGATCTCTTCCGGCAGATCAGGGTCCCAACCCTCGTCGTTCACTGCCAGGACGATCTGGCCGTCAAGGCCGACGAAGGACGGCGGCTGGCGTCGATCATTCCGGGTGCGCAACTCGTGCTGCTGCCGAGCGGCACGCACTATTTCCCGACGGACACGGAAATCGCCACGAAAGCGGCCGGCGCGATCACTCGATTCCTGCAAGGATCGACAGGACGGTCGTAATCGAGAAGGGCTTGTGAACATGCGGCACAGCTGGCGCAATCTGAGAACTCTCGCGAGTGCCTTCCTGGCAGTCATCACCCTGGACGGCAGTGTGGGTGCGCAGACGAGTCCAGATTGGACCGAACCGTTTCCCCCGTTCCGTATCGCGGGGAATCTCTATTACGTCGGAAGCAAGGGCCTGGCGACCTATCTGATCACCACGTCGCAGGGGCACATCCTCATCAACAGCGCTCTCGAGGCGAACGTTCCGCTCATTCGGACGAGTGTGGAGAAGCTCGGCTTCAAGTTCGCGGACGTCAAGATCCTCCTGATCAGTCACGCGCACTGGGACCACAACGCGGGCAGCGCAGCCATCAAGGCCCTGACCGGCGCGACGTATCTGGTCATGGACGCCGACGTGTCTGCGGTCGAATCCGGTGGCAAGACCGATTTTCAGTACGGCAACGTGCCGGCGACCCACTATCCGCCGACGAAGGTCGATCGAGTACTGCATGACGGTGATGAGGTGAAGCTGGGAGGCGCCGTACTCGTCGCGCATCTCACTCCGGGGCATACGAAGGGCTGTACAACGTGGACGATGAGGGTGGAAGAAGCCGGAAAGACGTACGACGTCGTGATCGTCGGCAGCCCCAACGTGAATCCTGGCTACCAGCTCGTGCGCAACGTGGCTTATCCTGAGATTGCCGCCGACTATGAACGGACGTTCCGAGTCTTGAAGGCGCTGCCGTGCGACATTTTCCTGGGTGCGCACGGCAGTTACTTCGACCTCGAAACGAAGTACGCGCGGTTGAACGAGGCGGGCCGAAGACCCTTCATCGATCCAGACGGCTACAGGAAGTACGTTGCGGACAGGGAGCAGGCCTTCAGGATCGAGCTCGCGAAACAGAAATCGTAAGGAGGCGACGTGGACGAAAAATCGCTGTTCATGAACTTCTGGACGAACGAGTCACAGACCACTCTCAAGGTGCTCGGAAGAATTCCGGAGGGGTCTCTCTACCGGCCGGACCCGAAGTCGCGCACTGCGCACGAGATCGCGTGGCAAATCGTCTGCGAGGAACGGATGATCATCGAGGCGCTCGAGAGCGGAAAGGCGGCATGGGCGCCGCCGCCGACGCCGACGACCATGAAGGAAGTCGTCGACGCGTATGAGACGCAGAGCGCCGGGATGGCCCAGCGGTGGAAGGCCTTGCCTGCCGAGCGCTGGGATGGCAGCCTCGATTTCTTCGGCCATCAGCGCCCCGCGTCGCCGATGGCCTGGAGTTTTCTGTTCGACATCGTCCACCACCGCGGTCAAATCACGACGTACCTGCGGCCGATGGGATCGACGGTGCCGCAAGTCTACGGGCCGAGTGCGGACGAACCGTAGTCGCGAGGCGCCCTTCGAGAGTAGGCTTCCCGAGCCGTGAACACCCGCCGCCAGTTCCTCATCAACGCGCCGCTCGGCGTGCTCGTCGCGGCCGCCGCCTGCGGCAGCGACCCGCCACCGGCCACATCTCAATCGACGCCGCCGACGCCAGGCTCGCCCGCCCCTCCCGGCGCGCCGCCAACATTTGGCACCGGCGCCGGATCCGGGCCCGCCGTCACGCCGGCGACGTTTGCCGAGGCCGAAAAGCTGATGCAAGTGACGATGACGCCGGCAGAGCGGCAGCAGGCCGCCGATTCGTGGCGGCGATCGCTGGCGCCCTACCTCGAGCGTCGCGCCGGGCCGCGGAAAGTCGCGATCGCCGATACCGACGCGCCGGCCACACTCTGGAATCCGATGCTTCCCGGCATCGCACCAGGCCCGTCGCGGGATCGCTTCATGCGATCGAAACCCGACGCGACACTACCGTCGTCAGACGACGACATCGCGTTTGCGCCGGTCACGCAGCTCTCGCGCTGGATCGAGTCCCGAAAGCTGACGGCCGAACGCCTGACGAACATCTGTCTGGGCCGGATCGAACGGCTCGACCCGAAGATCCGGTCCGTGATCACCCTGACCAGAGATCACGCGCTCGCGCGCGCGAAGGCGGCCGATGCCGAGATCGCCGCCGGCAAGTACCGCGGTCCGCTCCACGGCATCCCCTACGGCGTCAAGGATCTGCTCGATACGAAAGGCATCGCCACGACCTATGGGGCCGAGCCCTTCCGCAACCGCGTGCCCTCGGCAGACTCCGTCGTCGTGCGCCGGCTCGACGAGGCGGGGGCGGTGCTGGTGGCGAAGCTCTCCCTTGGCGCGCTGGCACTGAATGACATCTGGTTCGGCGGTCAGACGATGAACCCATGGCTCCTGGAAGAAGGCGCTTCGGGATCGAGCGCCGGGCCCGGGGCCGCGACGGCGGCGGCGCTCGTCGCGTTTTCCATTGGATCCGAAACCGGCGGCTCGATTGTGGCACCCGCGATGCGCTGCGGCGTGACGGGCCTGCGCCCGACGTTCGGCCGCGTGCCGCGCACCGGCGCGATGACCCTCTGCTGGTCTCTGGACAAGCTCGGGCCGATGACGCGCACGGTCGAAGACGCGATGCTGGTCCTCCAGGCGATCACCGGACCCGATGCCGGCGACGCGTCCAGCGTGCCGAGCCGGCTCGACTTCGACGCGTCGGCGCCGCCCGCCGGCGTCAAAGTCGGCTACATCGCTCGGTGGATGAAGGAAAGCCCCGCAACAGACGTTGACCGTGCGGCGATGGAGACGATCAAGAAACTGAAAATGGACCTCAAGGAAGTCACGCTCCCCGATTGGCCGTACAGCTCGCTCATGCCGATCCTGTTCGCGGAAGGCGCCGCGTCGTTCGAAGAGCTGGCGCTCAACAATCAGCTCGGTACGCTCAAGGTACAAGTGAAGGACGCGTGGCCCAACCTTTTCCGGCAGGCCCGGTTCCTCTCGGCGGTCGATTTCGTTCAGGCCGACCGGCTGCGGCGCAAAGTCGCGCTCGAGATGGCGGGGATCTTCAAGGAAGTCGACGTGTTGCTGGTCCCATCGCTTCGCGACGAGCAGCTCACGATCACGAACTTCACCGGCCATCCCTCGCTCACGTTGCGCGCCGGGTTCGTTCAGGTGGCCGAGGCCAGGAGTGACTGGGCGCCGGATCCTGCGAATCCGCTGCCGACATTCAATCCGCCGCGGCGCGTGCCGCACGGGATCACGCTCGTCGGCCGGCTCTTCGACGACGGGTTGATTGGGCAGGTGGGCGTGGCGCTCGAACGCGCGTTCGACGTCGCCGAAGAGAGGCCCGCAGGCTTCTAGCGGCCGCGATGCTCCCGAAGCCGACGGCAGACCGGCGCGTGAATCCACTCGCCATATCGGCGCGTCGGGCAACTTACTGTCCGCGCAGGGTCTCGATCGGATCCGCATGCGCCGCCCTGCGGGCCGGCACCCAGATCGCGAGCAGGGCGGTGACGAGGAGTGTGGTGCCGGCACCCAGAAACGCAACCGTATCCGTGGCCGGAACCTGGAACAGCAGCCCTGAAAGAGACCGGCTGGCCAGAATGGACAGCGCGATGCCGGCGGCGAGGCCGACGCCGACCAGCCGGAACCCACGCGCCAGCACGAGCCGCCGAATGGTCGAGGCGGTCGCCCCAAGCGCGACGCGCACGCCAAGCTCACGCCGTCGCTGTGCGACGTCGAACGCCAGCACACCGTAGAGGCCGATGGCCGCGATGAGCAGCGCCGTGGCGGCGAACGCGCTCACGACCACTGCCGTGAACTGCGGCTTGCGGACGGTAGCCGACATGATGTCAGGCATCCCGCGAACGCTCCCGATCGGCAGCGCCTGATCGATGTCGTGTACCGCGGTGCGAATCTCGGACGCCAGGGCATCAGCGCGACGTGCGGTCGTCATGACCATCCAATAGGCCGGCGACGGCGCCTGCGGTGATGGCAGGTAAATGGTTGGCTCGATTCGTCCGTCGAATCCATCGGACCGAACGTCGCCCACGACGCCGACAATCGTCTTGGGAATCTCGCCTTCACCCTGTCCAAGGAGCAGCTGGTGGCCGACCGCTTCTCCTCGGGGCCAGTGCCGCTCCGCCAGCGAACGGCTGATCATCACGACCAGCGGTGACGCCGACGTGTCGGTGCCGTCGAACGTGCGGCCCTCGACGAGGGGAATCCGCAGCGCTTCAATGTACGCGGACGAGACACGATTGAAATTCGCGATCAGATAATCGCCGGTCTTCCGCGCCGGCTCGCCGACGACGCTGTAGTCGCTCGAATTCCGATCGAGCACGAACGGCAGCTGGGTCACGGCCGCCACTCGAGTGGTGCCTGGAATCTGCGCGGCGCGAGCCAGGACGCGCTCCAAAAACGCTCGCTGCGCGGCATCATCCGCGTACCGCGATGTCGGCAGACTGACATGGGTCGCGATCAGATCGTCCGGTCGAAAGCCTGGATGCACTTGCCAGAGCTGCGTCAGGCTGCGGATCGTGAGTGCGCTCGTGACGAGCAGCACGACGGCCAGTGCGACCTGCACCACGACCAGCACGCCCCGGGTCCGGCGCTCTGAAGGCGACTGGGTGGTGCGCGTGCCGCGCAGGACCGTGACGAGATCTGTGCGCGACCCGTGGAGCGCCGGCAGCAGACCGAAAACGCAGACCGCGACAACGGTCGTCGCGGCCGTGAAACCCAGCACGCGCCAGTCGAGGCTCGACCGGAACATATCCGGCAATTCGATCGGATTGATGGCCAGGAGACCACTCGAGATCCAGTGCGCGGCGACCAGTCCGATAGCGGTGCCGGCCATCCCAAGCAGGGCGCTCTCGAAGAGCAGTTGACGTACCAGCGACGCGCGGCTGGCGCCAAGCGCCGCGCGAAGCGCCATCTCGTGCCCGCGGCTGAAGGCCCGCGCCAGGATGAGATTCGCGATGCTCGCGCATGCGATCAGGAGCACGCCCGCCACGGCGGCGAGCAGGACAAGCAGCACGCTCCGAATGGCGGCTACGGACTGGCCGTGCAGCGGCGTCGCCGTCATCTTGATGCCGGAATTGGTGTCGGGGAACTGGCGCGCGATGTTCGCCGCGATCCCGCCCAGTTCGTTCCTGGCCTCGTCGACCGTGACGCCCGGACGCAGTCGTGCGATGGCGAAACTGCCGTGCGATCCCCGCGCCTCTGCCGCAGTATCGATCGTGTACGGCAGATACAGGTCGGTTTCCGGGGAGATCATCTGGCCGCTGAACGTGATCGGCGGCGGGAACGCCACCTCCCGGCCCAGCACGCCGATGACGATACGCGGCTGGTTGTCGAGGAGGATGGATACGCCAAGAATGTCTACGTCTCCGCCGAAGCGCTCCATCCACACGGCGTGCGACAGGACGACCACGTCGTCGCGTCCGGCTTCGGCCGCGTTGAACAACCGCCCATGCGCCGCCGGAACGCCCAGCAGATCGAACAGCGTGCCTTCGACCCGGGCCGCACGGAGACTAGCGGGCTCGCCCCGACCCGTCAGCACCACGCGACGGGAGCCGAAAATCGCTGTCCCTGAGAAGGCCGGCGCATTCCGAACACTGACGTAGTCGGGATCCGACCATGGCATCGTGGCCATGTGCATCGGCTCGTAGCTCTCCCAGAGCAACACGAGCCGCTCGGGATCGGCGAACGGCAAGGGCCGGAGGAGCGTCGCACTCACGACGCCAAACACCGCCGCGTTGGCGCCCATCGTGACCGCCAGCAGAACGACGATGATGCCCGCGGATGCGGGCCGTGCCGCCAGCGCCCGGAAAGCCTGTCGCACCTCGGTCCACAGGAATCGCACGCTCACATCCCTCCCGGTACGCTCGGCACGGCGCTGTGCCAGACCGCTCGTTACGGCGTCGGCAACGAGACCGCTCCAGAGGCGCACCCGGTGGGCGCGGCCGCGCGCGCCCTCGGCCCGCAGCATGTCGGCCGCGGTCGTCTCGAGCTCCCGTTCGAAGTCGCGCCGGAACGGGCGCGGAAACACTTTGGACAACAGTCGATAGAAACGCACGTCAGTCCCTGACGATCACTTTCCGGAGGCGCGCGGTTTCGAGATCGCGGGCCATGCGCGCCAGTTCCCGGCCGAGCGCGCGACGACCGTCGCGCGTGAGCCGGTAAAAACGCCGTGCCATCCGATCGCGCGGCGCGTCCTTCGGCGGATCGGTCTCTTCGACCAGCCCCGCCTCGGACAGCTTCTTGAGCGATCCGTACAGCACGCCGGGCCAGAGGCGCACGCGGCCGTCCGTGCGATCGAGCACGTCGGCCATAATGGCGTAGCCGTGCAGTTCCCGGTCCGCCAACGCGAGCAGGATTTGACAGGCGGTCGCATTCAGTTCCATAGAGTTACCCGTATATATACGAATTATTACATAGTCGCGTTCCGCCGGCCAGCGCCCGAAAAGGAGTCCCATCATGAGAGCCTCAGTCGGACGAAGAGGCGCCACTCCTCGAAAACTCAGAAGGGCTCCGCGGAAGGTGGCCAAGGTGCGACGCCGCCGCGCCGCAGGCAAAAGCACCGCGCCATCAGTCATCCCGATGCTGTCATATGAAGATGGCATTACCGCGCTCGAATGGCTGGCTCGTGCGTTCGGGTTCCGCGAAGTGTCCCGCCTCACTTGGCCCGACGGCAGGCTCTCTCACGGAGAGATGAGCGCGGGAGACGGACTCGTCATGCTGGCGTCTCCGACGCCTGATTATCACAGCCCGAAACGGCACCGGGAAGTTTGCGAACATGCGCGCAAGTGGTCGGCGGTGCCATGGATCATCGACGGCGTGCTCGTCTATGTGAACGATCTCGATCGCCACTTCAAGCGCGCCATGGCTGCCGGGGCGACCGTGCTTTCCGAAATCGAGGAAGGGCCACCGGGCCGGCGATACCGGGTGGAGGACCTGGAAGGCCACCGCTGGTTTTTCTTCGAGAAGGGCGGAGGGAGACACAAAGGATGAGACGCCTCGGTCGCGCGGCGGTTGCCCTCACGTTCGTCTCTTCGTCGGTCCTGGCGCAAGGCGACGCCGGGCGTGCCAGCCAGGCCTCGCCCCTCACGATCGGCGAGACGTTCACGATCGAGTCGAAGATCCTCGGGGAGGCGCGTCGCATCAATGTCTACCTGCCGCCACCGCCGTACGGTCAGTCGGCGCAGAACGTCCCGTTCCCCGTGCTGTACATGCCCGACGGTGGCCTCGGCGAAGACTTTCTCCACGTGGCCGGACTGGTGCAGGTGTCGAACTTCAACAGCACAATGCGGCCGTTCATCCTTGTTGGCATTGAGAATACGCAGCGGCGTCGGGACATGACCGGGCCGACTCAGAACGCGGAAGACAAGAAGATCGCACCGCAGGTCGGCGGGTCGGCGGCGTTTCGAAGGTTCATCCGCACCGAACTGATGCCGGTCGTCACGTCCCGGTATCGGACGACGACGGAGACGGCGATCATCGGCGAATCGCTGGCGGGGCTCTTCATCGTCGAGACGTTCTTCCTCGAGCCGGATCTGTTCGACACCTACATCGCGTTCGATCCGAGCCTCTGGTGGAATAACCGGGAGCTCGTGACGAAACCGGTTCATCCGTCCGTGGCCAGCGGGACGCGGCAGAAAACGCTCTACCTCTCCAACAGCGACGAGAAAGAGCTGGCCACCGTGACGCAGCTGCTCGCCGCGCGGCTGCAGAATACTCCTCCCGCGAATTTGAAGGTCTTTTACCATTCGTTGCCCAACGAGACGCACGCGACGATCTACCACCCGGCGGCAGTGGAGGCGTTTCGCCGGCTGTTCAAGCCGGCCCCAGCGGGCCGTTGATCGGCGTAGACTCCCACCTGAGATCCGGTGTCGCTCATCGCTGATCCGATCGTCGAGCCGGGCGAGTGAGTCGAGCTGGCCGGGACGGTGACATGGACCTCAACATTCGAGATGTCGTCCCCGCCGACGCTGAAGCGATCGTCGCGATTCTCAACCCGATCATCGAGGCGCGGATCCATACCGCGTTCGCCGCGCCATTCACGGTCGATGCCGAGCGCGACTACATCGTAGAGTTTCCGGCGCGCGGCGTCTGGAAGGTCGCCGTGCGGCAGTCGGACGATCGCGTGGTCGGCTTCCAGGTGCTCGAGCCGTTCGGACCGTTCACGAACGCCTTTGATCACGTCGGGACGCTCGGGACATATGTCGACCTCGAACAGCGGCGCATGGGAATTGCGAAGGCGCTGTTCGCGGCCACGTTCGCCGCGGCCCGTGAGAAGGGCTATGAAAAGCTCTTCACCTTCGTCCGGGCCGACAACCCGGTCGCGCTGGCGGTCTACCGCGGACAGGGATTCGAGGTCGTCGGGCGGGCGCGGAAGCACGCGAAGATCGACGGCCGCTACATCGACGAAATCCTGATCGAAAAACTCCTCGACCCGCCAAACTGACCATGGGGGTTGACGCTTGACAACTGCTGGGCATATACTTGATATATCAAGTATATGGACCTGACTTCCACGAGCGCCGCTCTCGAGTTCTGCGTGTCGCTCGCCAAAGTCCACGCGCGGCTCGCCCGCCGGTTCGACGGACGCCTGGGATCGTGGCACGGGATCAGCTTTGCCGACTTCGTCGTGCTGCTGCACCTCAGCCGCGCGCCCGGCGCACGGCTCCGCCGGGTGGATCTCGCGGCGGAACTGGGGCTGACGGGATCGGCCGTGACGCGCGCGCTGATTCCGCTCGAGAAGATCGGGCTCGTCAGGCGCGAACCGGATCCACACGACGCGCGGGTGGGCTACGCCGTGCTGTCGAAGAGCGGGCATCGGGTCGTTCGGGAGGCGCTGGAATCGGCCGAGCTGATCAGCCAGGAGGCCGTGCCGATCGAGAGCGCGCGACAGTTCGCCGTCCTGAACCGGGTGGTCCGCAGGCTGGCCGCGGACTGATGGCCGGATGACACCGCAGATCCGCCGCGCCACAGCGGACGATACCGGAACGATCGTGAGGATCCTGATCGCCTCGAAGGAGGCGTCGTTTCCCGACACCATCGACGACCACGATCGCGACGTGGACTTCTGGACGCGGCGCTGGCACGGCTACATCACGCGTGGCAGCCAGGCGCAGAAATCGCTCGGTGACGGCTGGGTGCTACGACGAGAACAGCCCGTACACGCGCTTCTACATGAAATACGGGGCGGTCGAGACGCGGCCCAATTCGGCGTGGGCCATCTGGCACGACATCGGGGCGCTCGCGGCGCAGCTGCCCCACCCATCGGATTCCCTCATGACCGACCTGCGAAAGGGACGATCTTCATGGCTCGGAATGTCGTGGCCTCGGCGCTGACTTGGAGTCGCGCGTGACCATCATTGTTTGTCCGCTGTCCAGGGTCGATGAGCTGGTCGAGCAGCACCAGCCGAGCCGCGTGATCAGCCTGCTCGACCCGGATTTCACGTTTCCCGATCTTGGCCCGGCGTACGACGGCAGACATCTGCGGCTTCGGTTCCACGACGTTCACGAGGCGGCCGACAACGAGATCGCGCCAGCCGCCGAGCACGTCGAGTCGCTGCTCGCCTTCCTCGGCGGGACACAGCCCGGCGAGCATCTCCTGATTCACTGCCGCGCCGGCATCAGCCGATCGACCGCGGCGGCGTTCATCGCCGCGTGTTTCCTGAACCCCGACGTGCCGGAACTGGATCTGGCCGTCGCGTTGCGCCGAGCAGCGCCGCTGGCCAGGCCCAATCAAGTCCTCGTCGCGCTCGCGGATGCGGCCATGGCCAGAGACGGGAGGATGAGCGCCGCCATCACCGCCACCGGCCGCAATCTGCCGTGGACAGGCGCGAACGAAGGCGACGTCTTCGAGATGCCGGGAACATGAAGGCAGTGAAGGGGTGAAGGTCATGAAGACAGGCGGGAACATGAAGATACTGAAGGGGTGAAGGTCATGAAGACGAGCGCTTGTCTTCATGACCTTCACCCCTTCACGGTCTTCATGTTCCCAATCAAGGAAACCGTCTGCCGTTCCTGAGCCCTGGTGCGCGCGACATCGACGGTACGGCTGGTGTGGTCTTTGCTCTTCATGTCACGGGCGACTCCTCGAACCCGGGAGGGTTTTATGTTTCGGCACGTCTCCATCGTCCTGCTGGCCGTCGGCCTGGTGGTCTCGAGCGCCGCCTGCCTCGGCACCGTGAGGCTGCAGCAGACGCTGTCGCCGGCCTTTGGCGATCTCACCACCGTCAAGCTCGTCGAGCTCGTGGACGACTCGGGCGTGGTACTGATGCGCGGGACGTTCAGCGCACCCTCAACAGACGGCGGCAAGATCGAGCGCACGGCCGAGCTCACGCGTCCGAAGAACAACGAGCCGATGGGCGAGGTCGAGATCGACGTCGATCGCAGCACCAACGTCTCCGAAGAAGAAGTGAACGTCAAAGCCAAAGACCTCCCTTACCCGGCCAGTCTGAAGGTGAAGGTGGACGGCCTCGAAATCGCGGCGTTCTCGACCACGAAGGACGGCAAGGTCGATCTGCGCGTGTGGCGCCGGGTCACCGCCAAACCGTCGCGGTAGCGGTCTGATGGCTTCGATTCATCGACAGATCGAGATCGACGCCGCGCCGGAGACTGTCTGGAACGCGCTGCGCGATGTCGGAGCGCTCCATCAGCGGCTGGCGCCGGGCTTCGTGACAGATGTCCGGATGGAAGACAACGGGCGAGTCCGGGTAGTGACGTTCGGCAACGGGCTCGTCGCGCGGGAATTGATTGTGGATCTGGACGAACAGACGCGCCGGCTCGCCTGGTCCGTCGTCGGCGGCAAGATGACGCATCACAATGCGTCCGCCCAGGTGTTTGCCGACGCCGGCGGACGCAGCCGCTTCGTCTGGATCGCCGATCTGCTGCCGGATGAAGTCGCACCCGGCGTCGCCGCGATGATGGATGAGGGGCTCGACGTCATCAAGCGCACGCTCGAAAACGGCACGCGCCGCTAGACGGCTCTGACCGCCGCGTCAGCCGGCAGTGACTTTCTTCACACCGCGCTTCGCCAGGAGTGCCGGCAGGCGCTTGCGGTGATCGCCCTGGAGCACGAGCGACGTGCCTTCGACGCTGCCTCCGCAGCCGAGCGCGGCCTTGAGGGCCTTCACCCAGACGTCGCGCTCGGCGGCGCCAAGATCAAGGTGCTCCACGACCGTGACTTCCTTGCCCTTCCGGCCGGCGCGCTCGAGGCGCACCACGGCGCGGGGGATCGTCTTGACCGGACGGTCGATCGGTTCGGGCGCCGCGTGCGGCTCGGGCTCGGGGAGGGGCGCACCGCGAAGACGACCGAGCACTTCGAACGGGTTGTGAAAGGGCTTCGACACGGCTCCGAAGCAGGCACGCTATCATGGCCGGCCAGTGCGTTCGCCAACAATGCCGAAGCTGGTTCTCCAGCCATCGAAGAACTCGTCCACCGCGAAACACGCGCATCATGCCGGTGAATCGTCACGTCGTCTCGCTCGCTCTCGCGTCGTTCTTTCTGGCGCTGCCGGGCGTGCAGCGCGCGGCGGCGCCGGCGACCGGTCAGCAGACGCCGATTTCGACCCGCTCGTGTTTTCTCTTGTTCGAGCTCGGCGTCGGGCAGGTTCGCAGGCGTCCGTCGGACGCTTGCCAGACTCGGCTCACGCCCGCGTCCACATTCAAGGTGCCGCATGCGCTGGCCGCGCTCGATGCCGGGATGATCGCCGGTCCGGACGAACAGATGCCGTTCGTCGATGGCGGTGGTCAGTATCCCGAATCGGCGCGCCGCCAGCACACGCTCGCAACCGCTATCCGGCACTCGGTGTTGTGGTACTTCCAGCGTGTCGCCGAACGGCTCGGCCCGGACCGCGAGGCGGCGTACTTGCGCAAGTTCGGCTTCGGCAATATGGACTCGACGAGCCAGCTCACGACGTTCTGGATTGGCGGCTCGCTGCAAATCTCGCCCGAAGAGCAGCTCGCGTTCTGGCTGAAGCTGTACCGCAACGAGCTTGCGGTGTCGGCCCGTGCCCTGGAACAGGTCAAAGCGCTGCTAATCCAGCCGGATGGCGTCATCGTCAACGCGGCTGGAGAACAGCCGTTCGCCCGGCCATGGCGCGCGAACACGACCGTCAGCGCGAAGACAGGGAGCGCGACGGACCGATCCGGACAGGCCGCCCGCTGGTTGGTGGGCTACGTGACACAGGCGAACCGGTCGTTCGTATTCGTCAGTTGCGTGATCGGCCCACGCGATCTCGCAGCGAACGCGGCGATCGATCTCGCGGCGCGATCGCTCCGCGAGGAGGGCGTCATCTGACAGGTTGCTGAAAGAACCAGCACCCTGAACTTCAAACTTCAAACTTCAAACTTTGAACTAAAGACACTGATCGTTTTTTCGTTAAGAGCCCTGCTCCACTACTCTTTCATTCCCTTGAACGTGAACTTCTGCGCGCGGAATCCGGCGTCCACCGCTTCGCCGGCGGCGTTCTTCACGGACGGTCCGGCGGCCTCGGCGACGAAGATGTTGCCCGACGGATCCACCGAGAGATTGTGCGGACGCCCGAGCTGACCGGGACCGACGCCCGGCCCACCGAACTCGCTCACAACCTCCAGATCCGAGCGTCGCAGCACGGTGATGAAGTGCGATCCGCCGTCGGCGACGTAGAGGTACGTCTGCGGCACGTCGTGCGAGAAGCCGACGGAGAACGCCGCCTCGTTGCCGCACGGACGCTTGGGCGTCCAGGTCGCCTGTTCTTGCGGACCACAACGGGGCCGCAGGATGCGCTCGCTCACGTACTCGCCGTTCTGCCTGAACACCTGGACGCGGTTGTTCGCGCGATCCGCGAGATAGACGAGACCGTCGCGCGAACCAACGATCCCGTGCGGAGTGGCGAATTGCTGCGGCGGTTCGGCTGGTGGCGGTCCCGCGGCCTGGCCGCCGCCGCGGCCGCCCTGTTCGCCACGACCCGCGGCGCCGGCGGCACCACCAGCAGCCGCCCCGCCGCCACCACCGGCGGCTCTCCCACCGGCGGCACCACCCGCGGCTCCAGCAGCGGCGCCGCCACCGGCCGCACCACCCGCGGCGGCTCCGCCCGCCGCGCCGCCGCCGCGTCGCGCCGGATCTTCCGGACGTTTCCCATACGCGCCCCAGTGACGCAGATATTTCCCTGTCGCGCCGTCGAAGACGATGATGCGGCGGTTGCCGTAACCGTCAGCGACGAACACTTCGTTATCCGTCGGGTCCACCCAAATCTCCGACGGGCGCCCCATGAGCGTGGTGTCGTTGCTTCCGCCAGTCTCGTTGTATTTGCCGATGACGAGCACGACCTGTCCGGTCCGCGAGAACTTCACCGTCAGGTTGCTCTCGCGTGCGTTCGTCCAGACGAAGCCGTTGTGATCCACGAACATGCCGTGGATCGTGCTCCAGTTGCCGTCCGGCCCCCGCGCGTCCCACGACTGCACGAGCTTGCCCTGTGGATCCCACTCGGTAATCCGGCTCCGGCTCGAGGTCCACACATGACCCTGGGAATCGGCGAAAATGCCGATGACCTGCCCCCACGACCAGTCGGGCGGCAGCATCGGCCACGTCGGATCGGGTTCGAAGACGGGCACGCCGGCAAGCGCGGGAACGGGCTGAGCCGCTCCGGTCTGCGCGCTCGAGCCGGACGTGAGCGCGGCGACGCCAAACATCAGGGCGGCGCTGAGGGTGAGCCTGCGGAATCCTCTCGTCATCGGGGGCTCCTGGCGAAGTCGGGCACGTGATGTCCGGGTAGTCTAGAGCCGTTCTCACTTCCGCGTAGAGCCAAACCGCTCGAATCGCGGACAGATGGGCTGATTCTGTCCGGCGGGCCGCTACAGGAAAGTGAGAACGACTCTAGATCGGCACAAACCCGTGAGGGGAGATGTCATGCGCGTCGCAAGAGCGGTGACGATCGGGCTGGCCGTGGTCACGCTGGGAGCCGTGGATCTGATCACCATCTCCGCCGAGCAGCGTGGCAGCGGCCTCGGCGGCCAGCGCGGCGGCAGCGTCGGCCCCAGGCGGGGTGGCACGCCTACACCTGGCGCCCGGCGCGGCGGTCCGTTCTCCAGCGCGACGGCCTCGCGCATCCAATCCCGTTCGTACGTCTTCCCGGACACGAACGAGCCCATGGACTATGCCGTCTTCGTCTCGACAAAGGTCGACAAGACGAAAAAGAGTCCGCTGATCATCGCGTTGCACGGCCTCGGGATGCCGCCGGCCCTCTGGCTCTCCAGAATTACCGACGACGCCCAGGATGGCGGCTACATCGTCGCCGCGCCGACGGGCTACAACCTGCAGGGATGGTACGGCGCCAACGGGCCGGACTCCGGACGCGGCGCGGTGCCGAACCTCGGCGAGCTGAGCGAGAAGGACGTCATGAACGTCCTGGCGCTCATGCGGAAAGAATTCCTGATCGACGACCAGCGCATCTACCTGCTCGGCCAGTCGATGGGTGGCGCCGGCGCGCTGTATCTCGGGATCAAACATCGAGACATCTGGGCGGCCGTGGCCGCCTCTGCGCCGGCGATTCGAACGAACCTCCATTCGCCCGACGAGCTGGAGCCAGCGCGGCACCTCCCCATGATCCTCGTGCACGGCGACGCCGATCCCGCGGTGCCGGTCGAGAACACGCGCCCCTGGGCCGAGAAGATGAAGGCACTGAAGATGACCTACGAGTACCGCGAGCTTCGCGGCGTCGGACACAACGCCATCCAGGACGGCGCGAGGTTCATCTTCGCGTTCTTCAAGACGCACGTGAAGCCGTGACGTGACGTTCACCAGACTCGCCCGGTGGGGCATCGTCGTCATCGCGCTGCACAATCTGGAGGAAGCGCTGACGATGCCGCATTGGCTGGCGCCGAGACTGGCCGCGCTCGAGGCACGATTCGGAATCCGGCCGCTCGCGGAAGACAGCGACCGCTTCTACGCTGGCCTTGTCGTCGCAACGCTCGTTCCTGCGCTCTGGATCGCCGTAGCGGCTCGCGCGGAACCTCCGCACCATCGTCAGTTACTCCCTCGTCCTTGTCTACGCAGTGTTCTTCGCGAACGTCCTGGCGCCTCACATCATTGGCGCCCTCCTGCTCGGCGGCTACATTCCCGGCATCGTGACCGCGAAGGGTTGGTCATTCCGTTCTCGATATGCCTGGCCGTGCGCCATCCGCGGTACGCGACCGCAGGCGGTCTGGCTGTGGCAGTGTTCGCCACGTTCGCACTCTATCTCCCACTGCTGTCAATCCTGCTGGGGATGTGGCGTTAGAAACTGATCCGCGCCAGTCGCGTCTCAACACCGGCACCCGCCCGACAATCTTCGTTCAGCCGAAATTACGATCCTGTTCCCGCTCGCGAAGATCCGCGATATTTCCGCGAGCTTTCGCGACCCTTCGGGCAGGCTCGGGACTTGCACAATGACCAGGGCCACAGTCGAGAGGAGACGCATGCGCAAACGATTCATCGTCTTGTTGCTCGGGTCGATTGTCGTCGCTGGGACGGACGCGCAGGCACAGACGTGCCGCGGCAGCGTGCCGATCGGGCGAATGTCCCACGGGATCGTGGACGTCGGCACGGCGTTTTCGAAATACACGAACAGCTACGGCGCCAACGTCGGCGGCGGATCGGACAGGTGGTTCGCGGGCGGCGGCATCCAGGGACTCCACTATTCGGATCTCGACGCGCGCACCTGGGCGGTCACTGGAATCGGCGGCGCGCAGATCGACGCCGATGCCGGCCGGTATTTCATGATCTGTCCGATGTCGGCGGTGACCTTCGAGCGCGCCAACGCGATCTTTGGCGACGACGTGTCGGCGAGGACACTGACGCTGAGCGGCGGCGCCGCCGTCGGCATCAACGCGTTCCAGGACACGATGGTGTCTCTGGTCCCGACGGTGGGCCTCTTCGTCTCGAGAGCGAGTACGCTCGTCGATGTCGCCGGCGATCGTGTGACGGTCGGCGAGACATACAGCACGCTGCAGGCTGGCGTGGGTGTGCTCCTCGGCGAGCGGGCCAGCATCACGCCGATGCTGGTCATCCCGATCGGCCTCGAAGGCGGCCAGAAGACCTTCTCACTGTCGTACGCATTCAGCTTCGGCCGGCGATAACCGGCCGACGCCTCACGCGCCCGCGGCCGGGTGCTGTCCCAGTCACCCGGCCGCGGCCCCCCACTTCGGTGGAACAACACGCCGCCGGGGCGGGCCGGTATAAAGCGTCCACCGCATCATGTCGATGATTTGGACATGATGTTCAGCAAGGCCTCCCTGGCTGTTCTGGGTCTCACTTTCCTCGGAACCTTCGTCAATCTCTACATCATGCGCAGGCGCGTGCGCCCGAGGCGGGCGCCGGTCAAGCCGTAGGCGCGATCATCTGATCGATCCGATCACCTTGCGATCCTGATCGCGAATCTCGCCGGTCTTGGCGTCGAACTGCGCGGAGAGGAAGACGCCGTTCGCGCCGCGGATCTGCGGGCGCTGACTCTGCGCGCCGGCCGATCCGGTCCTCGGATACGCCACCGTGTTCACCTTCGGCGTCTGCTTGGCGACGGCCGCGATGACCTCCTTCACGAGCACGTCCATGACCTCCATGACGTCCGGCGGCTTTTCGAAAATCACGTCGAGGCTGACGAAACTGCCGTGGGGCGGCGCCGGCGTCTTGTGGGTCCGGACTTCAATCGTGTAGCCCGTGCGCACGACCGGCGTGGCCGCGGCGCGATGGCTCGGCGACTTGATCGCGCCGGTCTTGGGATCGTAGTTGAGCGTCGCGGAGCCATCAGGCAGAGGAAGCGGACCTTCCTGGTTGAACCAGGCCGTCGCCCGCAACTCGTAGTCCACACGCACCGTTCGTACGGTCGTGTTGATGCAATGCTGCAGCACGGCCGCGGCCTCGTCGGCCGTGGGACGCCGTTCCACGAACGTGATGTACAAGTTGTCGGCCGGGTTCCTCGCCTCGCCCGGCGTGAACTTGCCCGCGTACTTCAGCGGACTGCCGGCACTCGGGCAATTGATTGCTCGATCCGAGGAGGGCCGGCGCAGTCCTCCGCCGGACGAGCCGCATGAGGCGGTCAGCATGGCGAGGACGACGGCCGTAGCGTGGGGAGCTCGGAGTCCGATCACAATTCTGCGCACGGCAGTCAGCGGGCGTAAAGACGACTCTTTCCGCCGGAAAATTGGGAACCGTCTTGTAGCCTACTGCCCGCCATTCTCGAAGTAAAGCAGGAGGACGCCTACATCGTCTCGGCCAGCGCCCGGCGCGCGGCAAAGTACCCGCACATGCCGTGGACGCTCACGCCTGGCGGCGTCGCAGCCGAGCAGAGATACACACCACGCAGTGGTGTCGCATAGCGCAGCCAGATCGATCGCTCAACCAGTTGACGCAGATCGTTCACGCCCGACGCGATGTCGCCTCCGACGAAGTTCGCGTTCCGGCGCTCGAGGTCGGCCGGCCCCGACACCGCGCGAGCGAGAACACGGTCGCGGAACCCCGGGGCGAATCGCTCGATCTGCTGTTCGATGCGCGGCAGCATGTCCGCGGTGGATCCGTGTGGCACGTGGCAGTACCCCCACGCGATGTGCCGGCCCGCCGGCGCGCGGGTCGGATCGAAGAGCGTGGGCTGCACGAGTAAGACGAACGGCCGCTCCGAGGTCGTGCCGTTCCAGGCATCCCGCTCCGACCGCGCCACCTCGTGGAGCGTGCCGCCCAGATGAAGCGTGCCGGCGCGCGCGCACTCAGCCGCGCGCCACGGAATGGGTCCGTCGAGCGCCCAGTCCATTTTGAACACGCCCATCCCGTACCGATATCGCTCCAGCCGCCGCCGATAGCGGGCCGGCAACAGGTGGCTGGCGAGGCGCAGGAAGGGACGTGGCGAGAGATCGCAAAGCACGGCGCGCGCCGACGGTAATTCGTCGAGCGAAGTGATCCGCGTCCCCGTCACGATCTGTCCACCCAGCGTCCGCAGGTGCGCGGCGAGCGCGTTCGTGAGCGACTGGGCTCCACCGCGCGGCAGGAGCCAGCCGAAGGCATGCGCCATCGCGCCAAGCACGAGCCCGAACGCCGCCGACGGCGGGGTGTCGAGCGGCAGCATGCCGTGCGCGGCAATCCCGGCGAACAGCGCGCGCGTCCGCTCCTCGCCGAACCGGCTGCGCGCCAGCGACTCGGCGGACCGTACGGCGAGGCGGCCGAACGCGGCGAGCGCGAGCGGGTGGCGCGGCAAGGCGGGCGGGCCGAGCACGGACCCTTCCAGCCGGGACCAGTTGTCAGCGATTGGTCCGAGGACGGATCGATAGGCGTGTTCGTCGCGTCCGAGACCGGCGGCCGTTTGATCGATGGATCGGTACACCACCGCCGCACTGCCATCGTCGAACGGATGCGCGAGCATCGCGCCGGGCTCGACCCACTCGAGGCCGTATGACGCGAGCGGAAGCGTCCGGAAGAAGGGCGAGGCGGCGGCCATCGGATAGACCGCCGAGCAGACGTCGTGGACGAAGCCGGCCTGGGTGAGCGCGGCCGATCGGACGCCGCCACCGATCGTCTCCTCCGCTTCGAACACCGTGACGCGACAACCCGCCTGCGCGAGGACGATCGCCGCCGACAGCCCATTCGGCCCCGACCCGATGACGATCGCATCCGCACTGGTGCGCACGCTCGAGATGCCTCCGCCGGGCGGAACGCCCGGCCTACAATGGCATGTTCCGTTCCAACTTTCCGCCAAAAGGCTAAATGCGGCGAGTGGCTGCGGCAGTTGCGGTGAAGGTTGGTGCTCATTGGTGGATTAAGTTGGAACGGCACTAGTCGTTCGATGTGAGCGCTATGGCGAGCGACGTCTCAGCCTACTGGTTTTCGCGTCTCGTCTTCGAGCGGGGCCTCGCCCTCATCTACCTTGTCGCCTTTGTGGGCGCGGCCAATCAGTTTGTGCCGCTGCTCGGCGAGCGCGGCCTGCTGTCGGTCGCACGCTTCACGCAGGCGGTGCCGCTTCGCGCCTCGCCCAGCCTGTTCTTCTTCTGGCAGTCGGACACGGTCCTGCGGATCGCGGCCTGGTCGGGTGTGGCGCTCTCGTGTCTCATCCTGCTGGACATCCCGCAGCGGCGCGGGGCCCTCGCCGCGGCCGCCGTCTGGACCGCGCTCTGGATTCTCTATCTTTCGTTCGTGAACGTCGGCCAGACGTTCTACGGATTCGGCTGGGAATCGCTCCTGCTCGAGGCCGGGTTCCTGGCGATCTTTCTCGGCGGCCGGACGACGCCGCCGTCGATCTGGCTCGGCTGGCTCTGGGCCTGGCTGCTCTTCCGCCTGATGTTCGGCGCGGGGCTGATCAAGCTGCGCGGCGACCCGTGCTGGCGCGACCTCACCTGTCTCGACTACTACTTCGAGACGCAGCCGATGCCCAACCCGCTCAGCTGGTATTTCCACTGGATGCCGGCGGCCGTGCATCGCGGGGGAGTGGCCGTCAACCACTTCGTCGAGCTGATCGTGCCGTTCTTCTACTTCACGCCGGCGCCGCTCTCGTCGATCGCGGCGCTTGTGACGATCGTCTTTCAGCTCGTGCTCATCGTGAGCGGCAACCTGTCATGGCTGAACTGGCTCACGATCGTGCTCTGCCTGCCGCTCATCGACGATCGCTGGTGGTCGTGGCTGCCGGTGACGCCACCGGCGCTCGAGGCCCCGGCCTCGATGTACCGGTATGTGGTCTACGGGCTGGTTGCCGTCGTCGCGACGCTCAGCATTCGTCCGACCCGCAACCTGCTGTCACCGTCGCAGATGATGAACTTCTCGTTCAATCCCCTTCACATCGTCAACACGTACGGGGCGTTCGGCAGCATCACGCGAACGCGGTACGAGATCGTGCTCGAGGGAACGGACGCGCCCGTCGTCACGCCGGACACGCGCTGGCGGGAATACGAATTCAAAGGCAAGCCTGGCGATCCGGCGAGGCGGCCCCCGCAGGTCGCGCCGTACCACCTGCGGCTCGACTGGCTGATGTGGTTTGCCGCGATGTCGCCGGCGCCGCGCGATGCCTGGTTCCGGTCGCTTGTCGTTCGTCTGCTCGAGGGCGATCGACACGTCGTATCCCTGCTTGATTCCACGCCGTTCCCCGATCGGCCGCCGCGGTTCCTGCGGGCGCGGTACTATCGGTACCGGTTCACGTCGCCCGAGGAGCGCGCCGCGACCGGCGCCTGGTGGAAGCGCGATCTGGCGGGCGAGTTCATGCCGGCCGTGTCGCTGGACCAGCTCAATCGCGGCAGCGCGCGGCCGACAATGCGATGATCGATGGGGGTTCATGACCGCTGCGACACTCCTTCGTTCGGCCGGCATCCTCGCCGTCGCGCTGCTCGGCCTGTCGGCCTGCAGCCGGGGCGAGAAGGCGAGCGGCACGGGACCCGGCGCTGAGCTCCGCGCATTGACCGGCGCACCGGCGCGCGCGGTGTGGGTGCAGGGCGACGGCACTGATCCGCGAGCGGCCGGCGACCAGCTCATCCTGATGGGCCTCGACACGCAGGACGGTCGCGGCGAACGAATCATCCTCAATCAGCGGCGCAGCTACGTGAAGCCGATGTTCACACCGAAAGGCAACCGCATCGTCTTCTCGAGCCGCGTCGAGCCCGGCCCGCCGGAGGTCTTCATCGTCAACTGGGACGGCACGGGACTGAGAACGCTTTCGGCGGGCTTCGGTCTCGCGGTCTGGGAGAATCCGGTCGACCAGAGCGAATGGATGTACGTCGGCAGCAACAACACCAGACACGACTTCGCCACGGTGACGCGCTTCCCGATCGACGCGCCCGACAAGCGCGAGCTCGTCTGGAACGCCTCGCTCGTCAGCATGGACACCTTCCAGGTCTCGGCCGATGGCCGCTTCGCGGGCGGACTGTTTCCCTGGCCGCACGCGGGGATCGCCGACTTGCGGAAAGGCACGGTCACGCGTCTCGGCGACGGCTGCTGGCCCGGACTCGCGCGTGTCCGCGGACCGCTGTTCTGGTACTTCGACGGCGCGCACCGGAATCTGACGATGGTGGATGTGGCGGCCGAGTCGCGGTGGATGGTGAACATCAACGCGGCGCCCGGCTTCGACGGCGCCGAGGTCTACCACCCGCGCTGGACGAATCATCCGCGGTTCATGACGATTTCCGGGCCGTACAACCAGGGCGGACCGAATCAGGCGCGCACCGGGGGACCGCAGGTCGAGGTGTATCTCGGCCGCTTCAGCCAGGACTTCTCGCAGATCGAAGCGTGGGCGCGGGTCACGAACAATTCCGGCGGCGATTCCTATCCTGACGTCTGGATCGACGTCGCGCGCAGTCCGCACGCCAAGGTCAGCGGTCCCATCGGTCCGATGCGCACCACCGCCAGCAAGACCACGGCGTCCCACGGGCCGCCCGATGCGACGCGTCTGGTCGCGAGCGTCCGGCTCACGCAGGCCGGTCCGATCCCGACGCCGGAGTCGATCCTGCCCTACCGCAGCGCGCTGGTCGTCAACGACTACGAAGTCGTCGAGGTGCGTGCCGGCACCTACACGGAACGGACGATCAAGATCGCGCAGTGGGCGATCCGGGATGGCCGCGTGCTCCCCACCGCACGCAAGACCGCCGGCGCGGCGTTCACGCTGACGGTGGAACGCTACGACGCGCACCCCGAGCTCGAAGGCGAGCGCCTGATCGCCACCGGCGCCGCATCGTCGCTGCCGCTGTACTACGATATCGGGCGATAGACCTCAGGTTTCTTTTTTGGAAGAGCAAAGCGAAAAGAAACCCGAGGTCGTCTTCCCCGATGGTCTTCAGTTCCTATCTCTTTCTCTTCTACTTCCTGCCGGTGGCGCTGGTGCTCTACTACGCCTCGCCGCCGCGCGCCCGCCATCTCACGCTCACCCTCGTCAGCTACGTGTTCTACGGCTGGGCCAATCCGCTGTTTCTGTTTCTGCTACTCTTCACGACCGCGGTCGACTACGCGGCCGGGCTGATCATCGCGCAGCGGACTCGGCACGCCCGGCTGGCCCTGATCGTCTCGCTCGGCAGCAACCTTCTGCTGCTCGGTTTTTTCAAGTACTACAACTTCGGCGCCGAGACGATTGACGCGATGGCGGAGCGGCTCGGGCTGGGCGACACCGGCCTCGACTCGGCGCTGCGCGTCACGCTGCCGCTCGGCATCAGCTTCTACACGTTTCAGTCGATGAGCTACACCATCGACGTCTATCGCGGCCAGGCCACTGCGATTCGGAGCTTCATCGACTTCGCGTGCTTCGTCTCGATGTTCCCGCAGCTCGTGGCGGGGCCGATCATCCGGTTCACGGAGGTCGCCGACCAGCTTCGGTCGCGCACGCACACCCTGACGAAGTTTGCGCGCGGCGTCTCGTTCGTCGCCCTCGGTCTGGCGAAAAAGGTGCTGATCGCGAACCCCTGCGGCAAGATCGCCGACCTCTCGTTCGAGGCCGGCTCGCTCGAACCCCTGGAAGCGTGGTACGGCGTCACCGCCTACGCGTTCCAGATCTACTTCGACTTCAGCGGGTACTCCGACATGGCGATCGGCCTCGGGCTGATGCTGGGGTTCGTCTTCGCGAAGAACTTCGACTCGCCGTACCGGTCGCAGTCGATCACGGAGTTCTGGCGCCGGTGGCACATCTCGCTCTCGACCTGGCTGCGCGATTATCTCTACGTGCCGCTCGGTGGCAATCGCCTCGGCCCGGTGCGCACGTACATCAACCTGCTCATCGTCATGCTGCTGGGCGGCCTCTGGCATGGCGCGGCGTGGACGTTCGTCGTCTGGGGCGGGCTCCACGGCGTCCTGCTCGCATTCGAGCGGTTCGCCGGCAAAACGGCGCTCTACGCCGGGTTCCCCAGCTCGCTGCGCGTTGGGCTGACGTTCGTCACGGTTCTCGTCACGTGGGTGTTCTTTCGTGCGAACGATCTGCCGCACGCGTTCAGGTATCTCGGCGACATGTTGGGCATCGGCGATCCGCACGCCGGCGCGGCGCTGCTCTCAGGCATCGTCTATCAGCCGTATTACCTCGGAACGTTTCTCCTGGCCGGCGTGATCGTCTGGGGCGCGCCGCAGACCTGGGACTGGACACGGACGTTGACGATGCCGAAGGCCGCGACGAGTCTGGCGCTGCTCGGACTCGCGGTGATCGCGCTCACGACCCAGGCGTTCAACCCGTTCATCTATTTCATCTTCTGAGTATCGATGACCGAAGAGTCCCTGCCCACCGGCGGCCGGAGCCGGGAGGAGATCGCGAAGGTCGAGATCGGCGTCACGACGATCTCGCGCCCGACGGCGTATCTGCTTCTCATCGCGTTCCTTCTTCTGGTGTTCACGGTTCCCGCGATCGAGCTCGTCGGCAGCGGCGCTCGAGCCGGCGCGCCCACCACCTGGTCCCACCTGACTGGAATCCCGCCGGCGATCCGCGAACGGCTGGCGGAAGCGAACGCGGCACCCGGCAGCACCCTTTGGCGGCGGACGCTCGCGGTCAACCGCGCCGTCCTCTCTGGCCTCCAGGATTTCGAGCAGGGACTCGAACGAGAGTCGCGGCTCGGTCAAACGCTGAGACCACACGCGCAACTCATCCTCACGCGCTGGCTCGGCGCGGGCAACGAGCGCGTGTACCCCGGGCAGCCGGGTTGGGTCTTCTTCCGTCAGGACGTCGAGTACGTCACGGGTCCAGGATTTCTCGAGCCGGCACAGCGGAAACGGCGCATCGCGTCCGCGCCGGAGTGGACGGCTCCGCCGCAGCCGGATCCGCGGCCGGCCCTGCTGCAATTCAAGCGCGACCTGGACGCGCGGGGCATCGCGTTGATCCTGGTACCGACGCCGGTCAAGCCCGTCATTCATCCGGAGATGCTTGCGCCGCGGCTCGCCGGCGCGCCCGTGCCGATCCATAACATGTCGTACGGCGCGTTCATCACCGAGCTTTCGCATGAAGGCGTGTTGATCTTCGACCCGTCGAGCGTTCTCGCCGCTGAACGCCTCACGACTCCGCAGTATCTGGCGACCGATACGCACTGGCGGCCCGAAGCGATGGAGGCGGTGGCGACGGAGCTCGCGGCGTTCGTGACCGCGCGCGTGCCTCTCCCGCCTCTTCCGGAACCGGGGTATCGCCTCGAACGATTGCAGCTGCGCTACCTGGGAGATACGGTGCGCATGCTGGATCTGCCGAAAACGGCGACGCTTTTCCCTCCAGATCAGATCTGGCCTTCGCGTGTGCTCCAGCCTGACGGATCGCCCTGGCAGATCTCGAGAGCGTCCGACGTGCTCGTCCTCGGCGACAGCTTCAGCAATGTCTACTCGGTCGAGTCCCTGGTCGCGGGCTCGGAGAGCGCGGGGCTCATCGAGCACTTCAGCTACGCGTTGCGGCGGCCCGTGGACCGGCTTGTCGAGAACGGCAGGGCCGCGTTTGCGACGCGAGAAATGCTGCAGCGCGATCCGGCCAGGCTCGGCGGCAAACGACTCGTCGTGTATCAGTTCGCCGTGCGCGAGCTGACGATCGGCGACTGGAAGATGATCGCGCTCACACCTCGCTGACCCGTCCGGCACGTCACGTTAGCGTGGGGCGGGATCGGAATACCACCAAGGTCGACATCGATTTCCAAGATTATCGCGCGATTCATACAAACAGGAGAACTTTTGCGCCGGGCTGCTGGTAGACTTCTTCGGCTCCTAGGCTCCCCTTCGGCTCCTAGGCTCCCCGGCCCGACGAGCAACTTGTAAGTCGCCGTCTGTCCCGCCGAGCACCGAGCTGTAACAGTCCATCAAGGACGCTTCATGAGGCCTCAGGTCCCTATGCTTGTAAGACTATTTGTCGGTCTCTCCCTGTTGATCGCCCCGGCAGCGGCGATCGCTCAAGTTCAATCAGGCAGTGTGCTCGTGAAGCTGGCGGACGAGCAAGGCGGCGTGGTGCCTGGCGCGACCGTGACAATCACGGGCGCCACGCTCATCACGCCGATGGTCGGCACGACCGACGCGCTTGGCGCCTATCGCGCGCCGTCCCTGGCTCCCGGCCACTACGCGGTCAAGGTCGAGCTGACCGGCTTCCAGACGATGGAGCACCCCGATGTGATCGTCAGCGTGGGCCAGACGGCGTCGTTCGACGTGGTGATGAAGGTGGCACCGATCAGGGCGTCGTTCACGATCCAGGCCGCCGTTCCCACGATTGACACGACGAGCAACAACGTCAGCACGACGATCAATCTCGGCATTCTGATGAACACGCCCGGAGGGCGCGACATCTGGAGCCTGCTCCAGAGCAAGGCGTCGGGGCTGACGACGGATCGAATCGACGTCGGCGGCAGCGAATCCGGGCTGCAGGCCGGATTCGTCGTGCACGGCACACCCCACGCGCAGAACACCCAGGCGTTGAACGGCGTGAACGTGAGCGATCCGGTCTCCACCGGGTTCGCCGATTTTTACTACGACTACGACACGTTTCAGGAAGTCCAGGTGGCGACCGGGGCGCTTCCCGTCGAAGTCGGCCCGCCAGGCGTGTACGTGAATATGGTCACGAAGACCGGAACGAACGTCCTCAAGGGGCACTTCGCCTTCTACTACCAGAACGACAAGACGCAAAGCGACAACATCGATCAGGAGCTGCGCGATAAAGGGATCGAGAAGCTCGGCTTCGACTATCTGTCGGATTTCACCGCGCAGGTCGGTGGGCCGGTCATCAAGGATCGGCTGCGGCTGTTCGCCGCGTACCGCGACTGGCGCGTGCACCGGTTCGTCGCCGGCTTCGTCGACGACCAGGGCACGCCGGTCGTCGAGCCGACGGACATGTATTCGGGCCTGGTGAACGCGACGTACCAAATCACTCCGACGCAGCGGTTGACCGGATTTTGGGCGCGACAAGCGTACAAGAAGCCGCAGCGCGAAGCGAGCGCCCTCAACACTCCGCTCTCGAACTGGAACGAGGACGACGAGTTCGGCATCTACCAGGGCATCTGGAACAACATCCTGAACGACCACGCGTATCTCGAGGCGCGCGCGAGCTTCGTCGACATTTTCTTTCCGCTGCGGATCAAGGACGAGGCGAAGGCCGCCGGCAACCAGTCGATTACCAATTTCAACACCGGCAAAGTGACCGGCGCGAACACCGCCGAGATCATCAACGACCGCAAACGGCTGCAGCTGAACACGGTGTTGTCGTGGTACAAAGCGGGATGGGTCGGGGCCCGGCACGAGTTCAAGTTCGGCTGGGATTTTTCGAACAGCCCGACCGCCGTCACGTTGACGGCGATCGACGACGTCAACCTGTTCACCCTCGACGGCGCTCCCGCCTTCGCGGTTCGGTTGAACACGCCGGTCCATCCAGAGGAAACGGTTCGATCGAATGCGTTCTTTGCCTCGGACACGATCCAGAAAGGCCGGCTGACCGTCAATTTTGGCGGCCGTTTCGAGCGGATCCAGGGTATCGTGCCGGCGCAGTCGAGCCCGGCAGGCTCCTTCGCGGAGGCGCGCAGCTTCCCCTCCCTCGGCACGATCGTCGATTGGAAGAGTTTCTCGCCTCGCGGCGGGGTCATTTACCAGCTGACGGCCGATGGCAAGACGGCCGTCAAGGTCAACGGCGCGCGCTACTTTCATCAGATGAGCACGGCCATCCCGAGCTCGGCGAATCCGAACTCGGCCGCAGGCGACGTCGTGCTGTGGTTTGACAACGGTGATTTCAAGTTCCAGCCCAACGAGGCCGGCCCCGTCATCGACGCCTTCGGCGCCCTGCGGACGTCGATCGATCCCGACTTGAAGCCGCCCTTCACGGACGAGTTTCTCCTCACCCTCGAACGAGAGGTCATGCCCGATTTCCGGCTGAGCGGCATCTTCAGCTTCCGTCGCGAGCGGCGGCAGGTCGGGATCAAAGATGTGACGTCCACGTGGACCCCGGTTGCGTTCCCGGATCCCGAGACCGGACGGACCGTCAACGTCTTCAACAAAGCTCCGGAGTCGATTGGATTGGAACAGTTCCAGGTCATCAACAGCGCGCAGCTCGACCAGGATTTCAAAGGTTTCGAAATCATCGCGAACAAGCGGTTGTCCAATCGGTGGGAACTGCTGGGATCGTATTCGGTCTCCCGCGCCATTCAGGAGCAGGTCGTGGTCCCGGGCGGAGACATCTTCGGCATTGGAGCAATCTCGGTCGATCCGAATGACGCCGTGAACGCGCGCGGACCGATCTTCTGGGACCGCACGCACGTGCTCAAGCTGTCGGGCAGCTACCTGCTGCCGCATGACATCCTGGCGTCGGCCAACCTGCTGGTCCAAAGCGGACCGGTGTTCACGCGGACCGTTCTCGTCGAGGGTCTGAACCTGCAGCCGTTCGCGGTCTTCGCGGAGCCGCGCGAGGACTCCGGCCGGCTCGACACGCTGAAGACGCTAGACCTGCGGGGCTCGAAGCAGTTCAAGCTGCCGCGAAACCGGACGTTCGAGGCGCTTGTCGAGGTCTACAACCTTTTCAACTCCAACACTGTATTGAATGCAAATCCCCTCACGGGGCCGGCGTTCGGCGATCCGCTGACGGTGCTCGCACCGCGGATCGTCCGGTTCGGCGGGCGGTTTTTGTTCTAGGCACCACCGCGGCGGACGGCGGTCCCGTGTCCGCCGCGGCAACTCGGAGAAGGAGCAAGGTATGAACATCGCGATGAAACGAATGATGATCGCCGGGGGATTGGCCCTGGTAATTGGCGGGACGGCGATTCCGCTGGCCCAGACATCCCCCGCCTGGGTGGTCGGCGACGTGTTCGTCGCGATCGGCCGCGGTCAGTATGAGGTCCGATCCAACGCCGGAGCGCTCAAACAGACAATTACGATTGGACTGGGCCTGCAGAAGAAGGAAGTCGCCGGCTGCTGGTTCGACTCGCAGTTCAATCTCTACACGGCGGACTTCAACAATACAAAGGTCGTGAAGCACGAGCTCGCCGGCTCGCACGCGCAGTCAATTTTTGCCGATACGGCAGTGGCGGCGCCTGACGGCCACAGCGAGTCGATCGTAATGGCCGTCAACGGAGACGTCTTCGTCGGCCATGCAGGCAACGCCAACGGTACCGGAACGCGCAATATCGTGCGCTACCGCAGCACCGGTGGCACGGCCATCGCGACGTACTCGCCGGTAGTCGAGAACCGAGGCATCGACTGGATGGATCTCGCCAGCGACCAGCGGACGATGTTCTATACGTCCCGGGGACGCCTCGTCAAGCGGTTCAACGCCACTGGCACCACGGGGAATCAGTTGAGCGACTTCACCACTCTCCCCGGTACCACGCCGACGAACGTCGCCTACGCCATTCGGCTGCTGCCGCCGTTCGACGCCAACGCCAGCGGCGGGTTGCTCGTGGCGGACAACGCGACCATCAAGCGGCTTGGTGCCAACGGCGCCGTCGCGCAGACCTATGATGCTGCCGGCGAGAACAACTGGCAGGCGCTGAATCTCGACCCGGACGGCATTCACTTCTGGGCCGGCGGGTTCTCGAGCGGCAAACTCTACCGCTTCAACATCTCGACAGGAGCCGTGGTTGGCAATCCGATACAGACCGGCGGCGCCAACGGGCTGATGGGCCTGTGCGTGATGGGCGAGCCGCAGACGCAGGTGTTCCCGCTGCAGCTGTCGAACACGGGCAGCACGACCACGCAGCAGGATGTGACTGCGCCGTTCGGCGACCCCGCGGCCACATCGGACTCGTCCTATTACAGCTTCAGCACGTGGCGGCTGCGCATTCGCGTGAAGCCCAATCAGAACGTCGTCGCGGCGGTCAGCTTTACGCCGCAGACAACGGACCTCAACTGTACGGGGACTCCTGACAACGACTTTGACTGCCGGTTCACAACCGCGTCCCAAACAGCGGCGACGCAGTGCGTTCCGTTCTTCCGAGATCCGAGTGCGCCGGTCGCGGGCAACCTCGACCGTTATCAGTGCGCGTACTACCGCGTCAAGGACATGCCGATCTGCTCGGCCAGCCAGCCGAACAATTGCCCGTTCGACGAGGAGTTCGTGGGAGGAAGCTTGGCGGGAAAGGACGACATCCTGAGCGAAATCCTCATGAACCTGACCAACCCGCCACAATTGGTCTTCAACGTGGCTCAGTACGGCCCGGCCCCGAAAGGGAATCCGCGGCTGATGCGCGATCCCGACTCGGTCGCCGGAAACCAGTTCTTCATCGACGCGACGACCGCCGTCATCGACTGGCCGGCATTCGGCACCGGCACACCGAACGACTACAGTCCGGTGCAGCGGGTGACCTCGAATCCGGGAGCGTGCGCGGAGGTTATCAGTCCAGATAAATCCGGGCTGAACAGCGGCGCCGCGATCAAAGTCGTCGTGGAAGTGAAGACCGGACCGACGGTCAACGGCGTGTGCACGGGCCTCCCGCTCGACGGCACGGTCACTCCGCCCAACAACGTCACGCTCGCCATCGCAGGGACCGGGACCAACCACACGGTCATCATCTACTGCGAAACTCCCGGGAATTCACTCGGGTGCTTCACAGCGGTCAACGGTCAGCCGGGTCGGATACAGTCGACTGTGGACCTCGACCCGGCCACGATTCCACCTGACCTGGCGAACGACTATTTCTTCGCCGTGACGTCGGTCAACAGGCCGTCGGCAAATCCGGGAACTCAGAATCCCGGGGTATTCCCGCCCGTGGGCCGGAGCTACCGCATCTGCCCGAACGGATCGAACTGCGGGAGTTAAGCGCTCATCGAATCGCGGCGTCGTGATGTCACCGAAGAGCCGGGCCTGCAGGCCCGGCTCTTTTCTTGTACGGCTGGCTTTACTTCGCGGCGGCGATGGGCGCCAGGTCCGCACGTTTGAGGATGGCGTCGGTCTTCGCCTCTCTCTTGAGCTCGTCGAGCACGCGCTGCGCGGCCTGCAGCTGCTGGCGCGCGCCACTGGCGTCGCCGGCGCCGGTAAACGCCTGTGAGAGCCAGTAGTGGCTCTGCGCACGCTGGATGAGCAATCCCATCCGCTCGCTGGCGGCGAGCGCGGGCTCGAGCTCGCGTTGCGCCTGTGGATACTGCTTCGACGCCACCAGCGACTCGCCGAGCACGATCGACGCGGACACGGCCTCAGGTTTGTACCCCCACCTGTCGGCCTCGGCGGCCAGCTTCACGAGATCGGTCCCCACGCCAGGACGACCCTCTTTCGCGGCCGTGATCGCCAGGTGCAATCTCGACAGGGCGATGCGGGACGCATCATTCGCCTTCGTCGCCGCCTGCAACGCCTGCTCGTAGAACGGCCGGGCTCGCTGGAGATCGGCGGAATGAGCGTAGAGATCGCCCTGATAATTCAGGACGTCCGAGAGCAGCGCCAGGATGTTCAACTTACGCGCGAGGGCGGTGGCCGACTCCAGCGCTTTGTTCGCCTCGGCGACCTGACCGAGATTTCCGAGCGCGCTGCCGTATTCGGCAAGCAGGACGATGGTCCAGTCGCTTTGCTCCGGCGTACGCTTCATCGCATCGTACGCCTGCCTGGCCGTCGTCAGCGCCGCTTCGAACCGCCCTTGATGACCGAAGAGCTTGGCCAGGCTGGATCGGACCTGCGCCTCGCCGCGCTCGTCCTTGCCATCCCGCCGCAGTTTGATGGCCTCCAGGAATCTCTCCTGGGCCTCGGTGTATCGTCCCAGGCGTACCTGCGTCTCGCCGACGTTGTACAGGGCGTTCGCCGTGTAGCCCGGGTTGTTGATTTTTTTGCCTACGTTCAGAGCCTGGTCGTAATAGGTCAACGCCTGTTGATGGTCAGCGCGAATCGTATGGATCGCGCCGATGTTCGAGAGCAGCAGGCTCTCGTAGTTCACGTTCCGCTGATCCCGCTGAATTCGGAGCGATTCGTTGAACGCGGCGAGCGCTCGATCGAGCTGCCCCGTATTGGCGTACGCGTTGCCGAAGTCGATCAGGGTGTCGCCGATGCCCTGCTGATCCTTGATCTCCTGGCGCAGCGCCATGGACTCCTGGTACTGTTTGAGGGCCAGATCGAATTTGCCGAGGTTTGCCTGGACCTTCCCGATTTCATGGATGATTTCGGCAATCATGCGCTTGCGCCCGAGCTGGCGCGCGATCTTCAGCGCCTGATCGAATTCGTTCAAGGCCAGGTCCGGTTTGTTGAGGATGCGGTAGGCGACGCCGATCCACTCTCGAGCGGTCGCCTGCCCTTCCAGGTTGTCGCGCTTGATGGCGATGGTCAGGGCCTTGCCCAACGGCTCGAGCGCCGGTTCCGCTTTATCTCGTTTCACGTCCACGCGCCCGATGCCCATGAGCGCCTCGAGGCTCTCCTTATCCCGGTCGGCAAGCTTCGTGTATTCGGCGTGCGCCCTCTCGAAATCCGCATTGTCTTCGAGGGCGGCCGCAAGGTCCGACAAGACCTCGTCGCTTCCGGGCAGAAGCGTGGACAGCTTGTCGTAGAAACCGACGGCTTCGGCCCGATTCTTCATGATGCGCGCGTTGCTGGCGAGGATCATGAACTTCTCGACATCAGGCAGCGCCCCGCTGAGGTTGACCGACGTCCGCGCGTACCGCTCGGCTTCTGGCGCAAATCCCAGCGCGGCATACGTCTGCGCCAGCCTGGCGAACGCCAGTGCGAACTCCCTGTCCTCCTCAGTTGACGCCTGGAAGGCTTTCACGGCGTCGTGCAGCTTCCCCTCGCGAACCAGGGCCAGTCCCTCGGTGTACTTCTGCAGCGCGGCGAGCGACTTCGATGAGGGACGGAACGACGACGCCGTGGCCGCCTTCAGGTCGTCCGGCGCGAGTGCCAGCTTCTCGCGGAGCGCCGCCGCCAGCCGCTCGATGCTGGCGAGCAGTACGGTTTGATTCTCGGCCGTCTCGGGAACCACTGTCATCTCGTCGTTGGGCAGGTCCTGCAGGTTCGCCGTAATCTGGATCGTGGAGCCGAACGTCCCGAACTGCCCTGAGATGACGATGTCAGCGCTCGTGAGCGTGGCGATCTGCTTTGTTCTCTGGGGGTCCAGCGTCGTGTCTTGTGAAATCCGCAGATCGCTCAGGATTTGGCCGATTTGCGCGGACGACACAGCCCGCAGGGAGCGCGACTGGCCGATCTGCGTTCTGAGCTGCTCAGCAATCGTCTGCCCGAGATAGTCGAGCGAACGGTCGCCGGAGAGGTTGCGAAACGGCAGGATCACAATCGACACGGATCGCGCGGGAACGGCCGAACCTGACGAGGTCGAGAAAATACGGTCGCGAAAGTAAAACGCGCCGGTGCCGAGCGCCAACCCGGCGATCCCGACGGCGACGAGGAGCCAGCCACGCTTCGAAGGCTTTGCCACGGCGGGAACCGCCGGGGCTTGGACGCTTTGCGGCGGGACGGTCGTGGCCGGCAGCGTCTGCGTCCAGGCGTGCGTCGTCGTCGGGGACGAACCGTCCGTCGGATGGCCGTGCGAATCCAGGCTCTCAAGGTCGGCGAGCAGATCGCGCGTCTTCGCGTAGCGGCCCTCGGGCTCGAGCGCAGTGCAACGCGTGACGACGTCAGAAACCGTTTGCGGAATGTTGGGATCGACCGAACGGAGCGGCGGGAATGCCGTCGTCATGCGCGAGACCAGCGCGGCCAGTGAACTCTCGCCCCCGTGGCCCGTCTTGCGCTTGCCGATGAGCATGTCCGACAGAATCAGACCGAACGCATAGATGTCCGCCCGGTGGTCAACCGTGTGGCCGCGCGCCTGCTCCGGCGCCATGTAGTCGAGCGTGCCCACGACCGTGCCGGCGACCGTGCCCCCAGCCGTCCCCGAGGTGGACCGCGCGATGCCAAAGTCGGTGATCAGCGCGTGGTCGTCGTCGTCGAGCAGAATGTTGGCAGGCTTCAGATCGCGGTGGACGACGCCGGCATCGTGCGCCGCTACGAGACCGGAGGCAATCTGCTTCGCGATGGAGAGCGCGCGCGACAGGGGGAGCTTGTGCTCGCGCTTCAGGATACTGCTCAGGTCCGCCCCGTGGACGTAGGGCATCGTGATGTACTTGACGCCGTCGACCTCCCCAAGATCGTGGATGCGGACCACGTTTTTGTGCGTGACGTTGCGCGCCAGCAGCAGCTCGCGCTTGAAGCGCCGTTCGAGCTCGCGGGCCGCTTCCGGATTCTCCATCGCCTCGGGGCGGATCACTTTAATCGCGACGACGACGCCGAGTTCCTGGTCCCACGCCTGATAGACGGAGCCCATGCCGCCGGTTCCCAGCAGCCGCACGAGGTGATACCGCGCCCCGAACGGCTGGCCGCCCATCGGCCCGTGTAACCCCGTCGCGCCCCCGACCGCCTTGACCGGACCGCCAGGCGGTAGCGTGGGTGGCGTAAGTCCCGCGTGATGCGTACCCATTCCCGGACCTGCCGCGATCGTCATGTCCGCGTCGGTCGGCTCCCCCAGCCGTGTCGCGTCGGCTGACGGCATCGACGGTGGCACGGACCCGGCCGGCGGCCAGGCGCCGGTGGCGAGGCCTGGGTCGGAGGCAGCGCCGAGGCCCGGCGGAGTGCCGAGCACGGTCTGGCCTTCTGGTTCCTGTTCACGAGGCTTTGCCGGAGGCCCGTCGGCCTTGACCACGTCATCCGCATGCACCTGAGGAAGGCTGCGGCCGCAGGACGTACAGTGACCATCAAGCGCAGGCGTCGCGCTGCCGCAATGGGGACAGTTCATCGCGCGTGATTGCTTGCCAAAACGGAGGCCCCATTATCACGTCAACCTGTTGACATGACAACCGGATTTCCCTGGGATCGATGCCTTGACTATCTAGGCTTTATTGCCTAGATTATCTTGGCATTGAGGTGCCCCGCATGGCCGAGACCGACACCAACGCGCTGCTCCACGGCACCCTGGACGCGCTCATCCTGAAAACGCTCAGCGGCGGCGCCCGGCACGGCTACGGCATCGCCCGCTGGATCGAAGAAGCGAGCGAGGAAGCCGTCTCGGTCGAGGAAGGCTCGCTCTATCCCGCGTTGTACCGGATGGAGCGGCGCGGCTGGATTGAAGCCGAGTGGGGCACGTCCGAGCTCGGCCGGAAGGCGAAGTTCTACCACCTCACCGCCAAAGGCCGGCGCCAGCTCGCCGCCGAGACCCGGCAGTGGGCGCGCTTCGCGCAGGCGGTCTCCAAGATCCTGCTGCCGATCTAGACATGCGCTTCGGTCAACGGCTGCGCTCGCGATGGTGGCGAGGCCGCGTCGAGGACGAGGTCGACGCCGAATTCGATTTCCACGTGGAGATGCGGACCCGGCAGTACATCGCCGGCGGCCTCTCGCCCGCCGACGCGCGCGAGGCGGCCGTCCGGCGATTCGGGGACATCGATCGCGTCAACGCGCGCTGCCGCGCCCTGGGCAAACGAAGGGATCGTGAGATGCGCCACTCCGAATACCTCCTCGAACTGAGACAGGACATCCGCTTCGCACTCCGCCAGCTGCGGAAAAACCCGGGCTTCACGACCGTCGCGGTCCTCACGCTCTCGCTCGGCATCGCGGCGACGACAGCCATTTTCAGCGCGGTGAACGCGGTCGTTCTGCGGCCGCTGCCCTTCCCCGAATCGGATCGCATCATGGCGATCTACGAGGTGCTGCGCGATCGGTCGGGTAACGTCTCGGCGGGCAACTACGTGGACGGCGTCGAGCCGATGAAGAGCTTCTCGGCCGTGACGGCCATTCAGTACTCCAGCTTCAACCTCGCCGATGACGACTCGGCCGAGCGCGTGATTGGCGCACGGGTCACTGCCGGCTTCTTCGACGTGTTCAACGTGCCGCCGGCGCACGGCCGCGTTTTCAGCGCGCAGGAAGATCGGCCTGGCGCCGGACAGGTGGTCGTGCTGAGCCACCGCCTCTGGACGCGGCGATTTGCGGGCGACCCGAACATCCTTGGCCGGCACCTTCGCCTGAGCCAGGTCTCCCATCAGGTCGTCGGCGTCATGCCGGCGAGTTTCGATTTCACCAATCAGACCGAAGAACTCTGGGTGCCGATCGCGTTCACGCCCGAGCGCAAGGCCGAGCACGACGAGCATTACCTCCAGGTCTACGGGCGGCTTGCGCCCGGTGTCTCACGCGAGCAGGCGACGTTGGAGCTGGCGGCCAGCGCCGAGCGGCTTCGCGCGGCCTTTCCCCGCGACAACGCCGAGCGCGGATTCAGAATCACCAGCGCGCTCGAAGAGCTGGTCACCGACTTTCCCCGCCGGATGTTCACGCTGCTCGGCGCCGTCGGCTTCGTGCTGCTCATCGCGTGCGGCAACATCGCCAGCCTGCTTCTCGCGCGCGGCGCCGCCCGCAGCGGCGAGCTGGCCATCCGGGCCGCGCTCGGCGCCGGCCGCGGCCGCATCCTCCGGCAGCTGCTCACCGAAAGCGCCGTGCTGGCACTGCTCTCGGCCGCCGCGGGCATCGCCCTCGCGTTCTGGGGGATCCGCGGCCTCATTGCCGCGGCGCCGACCGGCATCCCGCGCCTCGAACAGACCTCAATCGACCCGCACGTGCTCCTGTTTGCCGTCGGCCTGGCGATCGTCTGCGCGCTGCTGTTCGGTCTGGCGCCGGCGATTCGCGTCGCCGGCACGAGCGCGCTCGCGCTCAAGGAAAGCGGCCGCGGCGGGCCGGGACGTACCCGGGATCGACTCCGGACGGCGCTCGTCGCCGGCGAGCTCGCGATCGCGCTCGTGCTGCTCGTCGGCGCGGGCCTGCTGATCAGAAGCTCCATCGCGTTGCAGCGCGTCGACACCGGGTTCGATCCATCCGGCGTGTACTCCGCCCGGCTCTCGCTGCCGGCCGCCGAGTACGATCCCGATCGCGCCACACGGACGTTCCTGCAGATCGGCGAATCACTCTCGAAGGTGCCGGGCGTCGAAGCCGCCGGGCTCACGAGTCAGGTACCCATGGGCGGGGGCGGTAACAGCAACGGGCTTCTACCCGAGGGCGTGCCAGTCGACATCAAGCACGCCATCGACAGCCGGCTGAGGATCGTGACGCCGGGGTACTTCCAGGCGATGCGCATCCCTATTCTCAAGGGACGCGCGATCGACGAGCGCGATCGCCGCGGCGGCCTCAAGGTCATGGTGATCAGCCAGTCGCTCGCGACCGCGGCGTTTCAGGGGCAGGATCCGATCGGCCGCCGGATCGCGTGCTGTGAACCGGGCCCGGACGGCAAGACGCCCGACTACAAGACGGTCGTCGGCGTCGCCGGCGACGTCCGCTGGCGGAGTCCCGGCGAAGCGCCGGCGCCGGAGTTCTATCTGCCAATCGATCAGATACCCGTGTCGGCCTGGGGCTGGATCCAGCGGACGATGTACATCGTCGCGCGGACGCCTGGCTCGCCCGAAAGCGTCGCCGATGGCGTGCGTCGCGCCACCGCGGAGATCGCGCCCGGCGTTCCGCTCTTCAACGTCCGCACCATGGAAGAACGGCTCAGCGGCGCGCTCACGACGAGCCGCTTCAACACACTGCTGCTGACGCTGCTTGGGGCAATCGGGCTGGTGCTCGCCGCGGTCGGCATCTACGGCGTCGTCGCGTACTTCGTGACGCGCCGGACGCAGGAAATCGGCGTCCGCATGGCGCTCGGCGCGACGCGGCTCGACGTCGTCGCGCTCGTCATCCGGCACGCGGCATGGCCAGTCGCGGCCGGTGTCGTGATCGGCGTCGGCGCGTCCGCGCTGCTCGCCGGCGTGCTCACGCCGCAATTGTTCAAAGTTGCGCCGTACGATCCGGCGACGTTCGCGACCGTTGCGGGAACGCTGGTTGTGGTCGCGCTGGTCGCGAGTCTGGTGCCGGCGCGACGCGCCGCGTCGGTCGATCCGACGACCGCGCTCCATACGAACTGAACGGCGCAAGTTCTCGCTCGATTTCATTTCCGGCGCGACTCTTTGGACACAGCCCCGTAAAGTCATCGGGCGCGCAACCTTTTGTCTCCTCTCGCAAGTCCTCTGACAATTCACTTCGGAAGACCGACGGAACACACTCGGTCGATCCAGCAGAGTGATTGGTATTTCTAACGCACGCCGCGGTCCACACGCCATCTGTCAGGCAATTCCCACACTGGCCCTGGAATTGCTGATCTGATTGCCCATTGCGTCGCACGCTTTTCACGAGATCGCACTTTTGAGATCGCGTGAACAAGACGTTGGGGCACGACGCAGGGTGTCGGACCAGGCGGACCATATGGTCAGACGCAGAATCGGAAAGAACCCCGGAGTTTTACGAAGACGCGTCGCGTCTCACGCGTATGGTCTTTGCCTGTTCGCGGCGGCAGTCATTGGCGTGGCGTGTGGCTCGTCGTCGAGAACGAGCACGGGTCCGACGCCACTCAAGTGCCAACCTTCGGTCGCACTCTCCACACAGTCGGTCGGCGCGGTCGGAGGTACGGCGACGCTGTCCGTCACGACGCAGCAGGAGTGCGCATGGTCCGTCACATCAGAGGTCGCATGGATCTCTGGTCTCTCGCCCGCGGCCGGACAAGGCAGCGCTCGGGTCGCGTTCTCCGTCGCGACCAACCCCGAGGCGGCCGTCCGTCAGGGTGACCTCGTCCTGAACGATCAGCGGATTCGAGTGCGCCAGGAAGCGGCGGCGTGCAAGTACGAGATTGCTCCCCGGAACCGCTCCCTGGACGCCGACGGCGACGAGTGGGAGGTCAGGGTCAGCGCCGTAACCGGCTGCACCTGGCGTGCCACGAGCAACGTGGCCTGGATGGCAATCAAAGCCGGCGAGACGGGCACACGCGACGGCGTGGTCGTCATCGAGGCGGACACGAACAGCGATCAGAACCCGCGCACGGGTTCGCTGATGATTGCCGGAGAAAGCTTCGCGGTCGTACAGGGCGGGATCGCGACCGCCCCGCCGGCGCCGCCGGGGTCGCCTGCACCTCCGGTGCCAGAGCCCATCTGTGCTTTCACGCTATCTCCGGCAACGCATGCCGCCCCGGCCGCAGGCGCCACCGGTACGACCGCGATCCAGGCAACACATCCGGGGTGCGTGTGGTCCGTTTCGAGCGACGCGGCCTGGCTGACGCCGAGCACAGGGGTCGGAGTAGGCAGCCAGTCGCTTGCGTTCAGCGTCGCCGCCAATGCAGGCGCGGTGCGGACGGGAAGACTGACGATCGGCGGCCAATTGTTCACCGTGACGCAAGCGGCCGCGACGATTCCGGGACCGGTGTGCCAGTACTCGCTCAACCCGACCAGCCTCTCCGTCGGAACCGCCGGCGTGATAGCGAGCTCCGTCGCCGTGACGGCGGGCGTTGGTTGTTCATGGACCGCCACGACGGCCAGCCCCTGGATCCTCATCACGTCGGGCGCGAGCGGCACGGGGCCGGGCACCGTGCTTCTCAGCGTGGGCGTCAATTCTGGCGCCGCCCGAACCGGTGCCGTCACGATCGCCGGCCAGACGTTCAGCGTGACGCAAGCCGCCGCGCCGCTGTGCAGCTATTCGATCAATCCGGCCAGTCAATCGGTCGGTGCTGTTGGCGGCGGCGGAACGATCACCGTGACGACCGCAGCCGGCTGCAGCTGGTCGGCGACGACGTCGAACAGCTGGATCTCTGTCGTCTCCGGCACCAGCGGCAGCGGAAACGGCACGGCCACGATCACCATCGCTTCCAATCCTGGAGCGGCGCGCGTCGGTACGGTGACAGTGGCAGGGCAGACGTATACCGTCAATCAGGCGGCGGCGACGACGCCTCCGCCACCTCCGCCGAACTGCAGTTACACGATCACCCCGACGAGCCAATCGATTTCCGCTGGTGGCGCGACGAGGCGAACGATCGACGTCGACACCTCGAACAACTGCGCCTGGACCGCGAGCAGCAATGCTCCGTGGATCTCGATCCGAAGCGGAGCATCGGATCAGGGCGACGGTGCAGTCGAGTACGACGTCAGTTCCAACCCTGGACCCGCGCGTCAGGGCACGCTCACCGTCGCTGGACACACGTTTACCGTGAACCAGGCCGGGCAAACGTGCACGTACTCGATCAACCCGACGAGTCAGTCCTTCAGCCTGCTCGGGGGTTCGGGATCCGTTTCAGTGTCTGCCCCACCCGGCTGTTCCTGGACCGCGGCCAGCAACAATTCCTGGATCACCGTGACCCAGGGCGGCGCCGGGACCGGGAACGCAACCGTCGTCTTCACGGTGGCGCCAAATCTGAGCGGCTCACGAACCGGAACGCTGACGATCGCGGGCCGGACGTTCACGGTCACGCAAAACTAGCGGCAGATGGGTGCATGACGCTCTTCTCCAGATTCCCCGGCGTCGTTTTCATCGTCGCAGGCGCCCTCGCGATGGTCACTGCCCTGCCGCCGCGCGCCGAGGCCCAGCAGTCCGTCAGCGAGGTGCTGACGTTCCTGCTGACCAACCGATCGATTCCGACCGACGATTTCGTGCTGGATGCGCGCGCGGCCGCCGCCACCGCCGACGCATTTTCCGGCTTTCTGCTGGCCGAATTGGGCACGCTGCCCGTGGGCTCCTCGGCGAGTGGATTCAGCTACCGCTTGAATCCCGCGCTCGGCGCGACGGTTCGATCGTCCGACAGCTTCGGACCGATCTTCATCGAGCGATCGCTCACGGCCGGCGAAGGCCGAGCATCGTTCGCCCTGAGCTTCCAGAGCGTCGCGTTCGACAGCATCGACGGCCGGAAGCTGCGGGACGGCACGCTGGTCTCGGTCGCGAGCCGGCTGAATGCCGATCCTCAGCCGTTCGATGTCGAGACCGTCACGCTCCGTCTGCGGACGGACGCCGTGCTGCTGTCGGCCGGATATGGTGTCACCGACCGATTGGATCTGAGCGCAACGATCCCGATGATCAGACTGGCTCTGGACGGCCAGCGGATCGACACCTATCGCGGTCTGGAGATCGTGCAGGCCACGGCGACGGCGACCGCCTCGGGCCTGGGCGATGCCGTCGTTCGCGCCAAGTACAACTTCGTCAGAAATGGCGCCAGCGGCTTCACGGTCGGCGGAGAGATGAGGCTGCCGACCGGCAGCGAACGGAATCTTCTGGGGACCGGCCAGACCACGTTGAAAGCTCGACTCATCGGGTCGCTGGAGCGCGACCGGGTGGCCGTTCACGGCGACTTCGGCTACACATTCGGCGGCGTGTCAGGTGAGCTCGATTACGGTGGCGCGGTCACCATGGTCGCCACGCCGCGCGTCACGTTCATTGGCGAACTGGCCGCGCGTCGTCTGGGATCGATTGGCCGCCTGGCCGAGACCACGCAGTCTCATCCGACCCTGGCTGGTGTCGAGACGGTCCGGCTCACAGGCGTGCCCGAGACCACGCATCGCGCCATTCTGGTGTTGGGGGCCAAGTGGAATGTCGCGGGCGCGGGCATCCTCGGTGGCCATGTCATGCGGCCGATCACCAGCGCGGGGCTCACCTCCCGCTGGATCGCGGCGCTGACGTTTGACTATTCCTTCGAGTACTGACGACGATGCGTCGACGGCTGGCCGTTACGGACACGACCGACTACTTCGGGGAGTTCCTCGAGGAGCATCCCGGCCTCTGGCCGGAGCGCGCCCCCGATGGCGACGCGGTCGATCCGTTCAGCGAGTTCGGCACCGAGATCGACCCCGACGCGGATCGCTGGTTGCACGTCGCGCGCGGCAGCGACCCGCGCCCGCCGAAGGCTTACGACTATCGGCACATGCTGGCCGTGGCGACGGTTGTGCTCACTCTTTTCACCCCGGCCGGCGTCATCAGCACGGTCATTGTCGGCCGCGAGCTGACGGCGTCGCCAATGGAGGAGGAGATGTGGCATGCGCTGCCGCCGCTCCCGTCACGGCGGTTTACCCCATCGGTCGACCGCCTGATTGGCATCCCGGTGATCGACGACCTGCCGACACCGCCTCGAGGGCCGGCCGGGTCCAAGGCGGACGCAGAGTCGTCAGCTGCGCCGCGCCAGCGGCTCCAGCCATTGCCGGCGTCGCCTGGTACCGCGTCACCGGCGCCGACCGCTCTGATGCCGCTCACGACGGCCCTCCTGTCGGCGCCGATCCCGCCGGCCGCGGGACTTGGCGTATCGCCGGCACCGGTGAGATCGAATCCGCCGCCGGCGAACATGACAGTTCCTACTACATCGCCGCCGGCACCGGGGAGTCCATCCGCGACGCCCACAGCTCCGCCTGTCTCGACCGTCGCGCCGCCGCCATCCTCGCGAACGCCGGCAAACCCGCCGGCCGAATCGGTTGCGGTGCGAGCCGCGCTCGATCGCTATCGCGAGGCTTTCAGCAATCTGGACGCCGGCAGCGCGAAATCAGTGTGGCCCGCCGTCGACGAGAAGACGCTCGCGCGCGCGTTCACTCAGGTCTCGCGCCAGGAGTTCGTGTTCGACGCGTGCAACGTCGACGTCAGCGGCCCGCGCGCAACCGCTTCCTGCCAGGGACGCGCGCAGTACGTCCCGAAAGTCGGCAGCCGCACCGCCCGTTTCGAGCCCCGATCCTGGACATTCACGCTCCGCCGCGCGGAGACGCAGTGGACGATCGAGTCGGTGGACTCTCGATAGGTCGCGCGAGTCCTCGACGGTCGAAATGGAATTACGCCGCCGACGCTCGAAGAGCGAAGGCGGAGGCCTGATTTTGGGCTATCCTCGGCGGGCGCATGGCGGGAGAGCAAAAGCAGAATTTCATTGGCCGACACCTCGTCAACATTCGCCTCACCGGCCCCGGATCGGAAAAGGACACACGGCACCACGAGATCGCGATCGACGGTCACCCGGCGACGTATCTGCCCGGCGACGCACTCGGCGTGCATCCGCGCAACAACCCGGCGCTCGTCGACCGTGTGCTCTCCTCTGTCGGCGCGCGCGGCGACGAAGTGGTGGCCGCCTCCGACGGCTCCGCCGTGCCGCTCGGGCAGGCGCTGATCGAGACGTACAACCTGAACACGCCGAGCCGGAAGCTGTTCGAGATCCTGATCGCGCGCGGGGCGGCCGACCTGGCGCCGCTTCTCGACAAGGCCAACGCCGAGCAATTCAAGCACTTCGTGCATGGGTGGAACGAAGGCCACGACGTCCTCGATCTTCTCGAGGCCTACCCGGCCTGCCGGCTCACGCCGGTCGAGCTGGTCGAGTCGCTCCGCAAGAGCCTCCCACGCCTGTATTCGATCGCGTCGAGCCTGAGCGCCCACCCCGGTGAGGTGCACTTGCTCGTCGTGTCCGTCCGATTCCCCATTCGCGGACGCGAGCGCGAGGGTGTCGCATCCACGTGGCTTGCCGACCGGTGGCCGATCGACGCGACCGCGCCCATGTACCTTCAGAATCAGCAAAAACACTTCGCGATGCCGGCCGACCCGTCGCGACCTCTGATCATGGTCGGGCCGGGCACCGGTCTCGCCCCGTTCCGCGCGTTTGTCGCAGAACGGCGCGCCACGGGCGCGACTGGCAGCAACTGGCTGTTCTTCGGCGAGCAGCGGCGCGGCACCGATTTTTTCTATGAGAGCGAACTGAACGACTACGTGCGCGACGGGCTGTTGCGGCTCGATACCGCATTCTCACGCGATCAGGCGCACAAAGTCTACGTGCAGCACCGCATGCGCGAGCAGGCACGGGACATCTGGGCGTGGCTCGAGGACGGCGCCGAGTTCTTCGTCTGCGGAGACAAGGAGCGCATGGCGGCCGACGTCGAGCACGAGCTCCACGCGATTGCCGAGACGATCGGCGGCCGCACGCCGGATCAGGCGAAGGAGTACGTCGAGAATCTCAGAAAGACGAAACGATACAAGAGAGATGTGTACTGAGTCGGGTCAAGACCGTCTCACGAACCATTGTGCGGCTAACACAAACCAGAGACCGACCAGGACGAGGCTCACGGGTACGGCTTGCGGCCATGGACCGAGCGATCGAAGAATCGCGTACGCGAGCCCAGCGGCGCCCACGCCGAGCGTGATGACGACGATACCGGCCGTGCGAAGCCCGCGCGCGACTTCACGCCGCTGAGCCAGACGGGTGTCCTGGGGATCTGACGTGCTTCGAAAGTACTGCAGCCGAATCGCCCAGAGGATTCCCGCGCCAGTCACCAGAATGAACAGGCCCGCCGCGATGAACGACGGCGTGAGCTGCTGACCGAGTGCGGCGCGTGTCTGCCAGTGCGGCTCGATCATCGGGACGGCGTCGAGCGCCAGTTCCACATGGAGAATCCCCGGCTCGTGGCGCTCGATGCTGGCTTTCGTCGCGACGAGCGCGTCGGTCGTGGCTTCCCACTGCCAGCCAGACGCATCGATGTCAGGACCACTGAGCGTGCGCGTGCCGTGCGGCAGGGTGACGGACACACGAGCCGACCCGATGTCGTACGGCCGGGCGGCGGGCAATACGGGCCAGAGCACGCTTCCGCGCATGCCCTGAATCTCAACAACGCCGGTCGCGCGATAGCGAAGCTCGAGCGTGTGAGAGGTCTCGGAGGCCGCCGGCAGCCGCCACTGCACCGCGAGGCGCGGACCAGACTCGATCCAGATCTGACCCGGATTCCCGGTTTGAGTGGCGGGGCGGCCGTTGATCAACGCGGAGACGTCGGCGAACTCATCCGTTCGCTCGCCGCCGATCCGCCGCTCGAAGGCCGCCGGTGACGCCGGATCGGTACGGACGACGATCTGCTCGCGGATCTGGACCGATCCGTCAGGCCGGAGGAGAACGTCGGCGTCGAAGCGCTCGACCGCACGGATACCCGTAGAGGTCTGCGCGCAATCACTCGCGAAAAAGCAGAACAGCGAAACCACGGCCGCCCGAACACTCAAACACACCTATAGAGTTTCCCATCTTCTCGCCAGCGTGCGCGCGAGGGTGAGAAGCACGGCGGTCAGTCCGGTGAGCACGATGGCTTGCGGCCAGAGATCGACCAGCGGGCTGTTCCGCCAGAACACTTTCAGGTACCCGTCGAGCGCCCAGGCATTGAACGTCACCAGTCCCGCCTTCTGCATCGTCTCGCTCATCAGGAATCGCGGAAACATGCTGCCGCCAAGCGCGGACATCGTGAGGATGACGATGGTCGAGAGTCCGGAGAGTTGCGCGCGCGTCCGGCTCACGGTCGCCAGGACGAGCCCGAAGCCCGCGGCCGCCGCGGCGGTGAACGCCGTCATGACGAAGAATCCCGGCAAGTGCGGGAGCAGCGGCAATCCGAAGATCAGCGCGCCCCATGTGAACATCACGGTGAGCTGGAGCATGCCCATCATCGTGATGAATACCCACTTCCCCGCCAGCACGCCGGACATCCCGGCGCGCGACCCGATCAACCGCGCGAGCGTGCCGCTCTCTTGCTCTTCGATCAGCGACCCGCCGGCGCCCGCGCAGGAAAAGAGCAGGAACATCACCCCGATGCCGGCCGCATAAAACGACACAGTTGCCGTGTCGCCGCCGCCCGGCTGCAGGACGTTGACGAGCTCGATCGGCACGCCGAACGCCGCGGCCATCCCGCCGGCCGACTGCCCGCCCCCGCCAGCCTGCCCTCCCGTCGTGGACGGTGCGCCCTTCCGCAGCTCCGTGACCCACTGATCGACCGACGCCCGTTGCTGCGGCGTCATCGGGCCGCTGTACTTCTCGAACATCGCCAGCCCCTCGACGGCCATCGTCTCCGGCGCGGCCGTGAAGCTGACCTTCTGCAGCAGGCCCTGCACGACCTGCGGTGCGATCGGATCCGAGACGTCCGCGAGAATCTGCACTTTGGGTGCGGCGCTCGACCCGTCGGACCAGAACTTTCTCGAGGCCCCGAAACCCTTCGGCAGCACGACGGCGACCGATAAGGCACCATCGCGGATGAGCTTCTCAGCGGAGGCGCGATTGAGCACGTCGCCCTTCCCGTCCTGGCCAGCCGTGGTGCGCACGCGCAGGGCGCCCTCGGCCTGAAGCGCGGCGAGGAGCGCCTTCGAGTACTCCGAGTCGTCCTCGTCCACGACGGCGATCGGCACGCGACGGGTGGCCGGGTTGCGCTGATTGCCGAAGACGCCCGCGAAAATCGAGAAGAAGATCACCGGAAGGACGAACGTCAACGAGAGCGCGACGCGATCACGCCGGAAGTTGATCCACCCGATTCGAAGCAGCGTTCCCATCATCGCATCCCCGTCACTCTCTCAGCTCGCGGCCGGTGAGCTTGATGAACACGTCCTGAAGCGTCGACCCGGCGATCGCGACGTCGATCACTTCGCCGTGTGCTCCTGAGACGCCGGAGAGGAGCCGCCCAACTTCATTGCCAACGTCGTGTACCTGCGCCGTGAGCGTGCGCCGGCTCTCGTCGATCGCGGCGCCGGCGGGCACGGCCACGGCGGTCGGCAGCGGCTGGGCCAGCGTGATCCGCAGCGTGCGGGCGGTCCCGAGCGTCGAGGTCACCAGGTCCTGGACCGTGCCAGCGGCCACGATCTTTCCGCGATCGATGATCACGACGCGCTCGCAGCGGCGCTCGGCTTCCTCGAGATGGTGGGTCGTGAGGAGAATCGACACGCCCGCGCGCCGCAGAGCATCGAGCATCTCGTAGATGCGCTCGCGGCTCTGCGGATCGACGCCGACCGTAGGCTCGTCGAGCAGCACCAGCGATGGCTGGTGCACGAGCCCGCACGCGATGTTCAGCCGCCGCTTCATCCCGCCCGAGAAACGCTTCGTCAAGTCGCGCGCACGATCTTTCAGGTCCGACCACTCGAGCGCCCAGTCGACGCGGCTCTTCACATCCACGCCGCTCACACCATAGAGCCGGCCGAACGCCTCCAGGTTTTCCCTCGCCGTGAGCAGCGGGTAGATCGCGAGCTCCTGTGGCACGACGCCCAGCTCGGGCCGTTTGTCGTCGCGCGCGAGCGAGCGACCGAACAGCCGTACAGCGCCGGCGTCCAGCTTCACCCGCCCCGCAATCGCATTGATCATCGTCGTCTTGCCCGCGCCGTTCGGGCCGAGCAAGCCGACGAGCTCTCCAGCCTGCAAGGTCAGCGACGCGCCCGCGAGCGCTTCGACGGCGCCATACCGCTTGACGGCACCCTCGACGACGAGCGGCGGTCCAGGCGGCGAGGTGGACGGTGTCATCTAGACACTAGAACGCGGCCGGCCGACGACGCGTTCGTCGGAATCGGTGAACGGTAGGAAAACGTCGGTCAACGTCCCCGCTGCTTCTGAAAAGCCTTCAGCGCCTTGCTGCCAAGCCTGCCCTGCCGTTTGGCATCGATTGCGGCGCGCTCGTCGCGGTTCTTTTCAAACGCCGCCTGCTCGCGCTGCAGCTTGAGGTAGCTCTCGTACCGGCCGGCGTCGAACGTGCCGGAATCGACCGCCGCCTTCACCGCGCAACCGGGCTCCCGGTCGTGCCGGCAGTCACGAAAGCGACAGGCATCGGCCAGAGCGGCGATGTCCGTGAAGGCGTCGTCGAACGCGTCGCCGGCATCCCACAACTGGAGCTCGCGCAAGCCCGGCGTGTCGATGATCAGACCGCCTGCGTCGCGGACCACGAGCTGGCGATGCACGCTGGTGTGCCGTCCGCGCGCATCCCATTCGCGCACCTCGCCAGTCGCCAGCAGCTCGCGCTCGACGAGTACATTCACGATCGAGGACTTGCCGGCGCCGGACGGTCCGATGAGCGCGGCGGTTCGCCCGACCACGAGGTACGACGCGAGGCTCGACACCCCTGGGGCAGCGCGCGTGCTGACCGCGTGAACCGGAACGTCACCGGCCGCGATCGTCGCTTCCGTGACGCTGCCGGCGACGTCGTCGGCCAGGTCGGCCTTGTTGAGCACGAAGACCGGATCGGCGCCGCTTCGGCGCGCGAGCACGAGGTAGCGCTCGATGCCGCGCGTGTTGACCGGCTTGTCGAGTCCGAACACGACGAACACGGTGTCCACATTGGCCGCGACCACCTGTTCGATCGTCTCGCGACCAGCGGCCTTGCGTGAGAACACGCTGCGTCTCGGCAGGATGGCGCGGATGACACTCCGGCCGCCCTGTGGATCCACGCGTACGCCCACCCAGTCACCCACGGCGGGCAGCTCGTTGCGTCCACTCGCCAAATACTTGATCCGGCCGGCGGCCTCGGCGAGCAGCTCCCCCTCGGCCGTGAGGACGCGATACACGTGGTTGTGCTCGAGGCTGACGCGTCCGGGCACCAGGCCCGATTCGGCCAGTGGCGCGAAGGCCTGCTCGCGATCGAGCGTCCAGCCGAGCACGGCCAGGTCATGGAGCGTCATTGTCTTTGCACTGCAAAGTTATCTCTGATACAGTCCATGAGAGAGGCCCGTATGAAGCCGCTGACGTTCGCCACACTGGTCGGACTCGTGCTCATCTTCGCCATTGCTGTTGCCGGCGCCACGTCCCGGGGCCGCACGCAGGAAGGCCCGCTCAGTCTGGCGGCGGGCCGGGGCGATGTCACCACGGTCCGATCCCTGCTCGCCAGCGGGCTCAATCCGAACACACCTGATGGTCCCCGGCACAGCCGCGCGCTCTCGACCGCCGCCCGGACGTCGCGACTAGAGGTCATGGACGCGCTTCTCGGGGCGGGCGCCGATCCGAATCTCCGTGACGCCGGCGGCAACCTCTGGGTGCCCTTGATGCACGCCATTCACAAGCACCAGCCCTCTGCCGTGAAGTTCCTGCTCGATCGCGGCGCCCGGCCCGACGGGCCTCCCGAGCTCAGGTTCACCCCGCTCATGATGGCCGTCGCGTCGGGCCAGACCGAATCGGTCGAGCGCCTGCTCGACCGCGGCGCCGATCCGCGCCGGGTCGCCCCCGGTGGGGTCACTCTCCTGACCCTCGCCGTCTCGGGCGGGGCGCTGACCGACATCGACGAGCCGCTCCTCGGCGCGTGCCATGCCGACACCGTGAAGCTGCTCCGGACCCGGGTCCCGGATCTGGGCCTCGATCGGACCTGGCGCGGCCGCCTGGCCACACTTTTCGCGCGCCTCAACGGCTGCCGCGAGGTTCTTGCGCTCGTCGCCCCCACGAGATAAACCAGCAAGGCCCCCAATCCGTCAAATGCAACATCGCGCGGCCTCGGCCGGGCTGCGCGCGAGACGACCGCGGGTCACGCGTCCCCCGAACGGGATTGAACAATCCCGAAACCGCGCCGAATCGGTCACCGCTCGACCGACCGGCTGATGCATAAGACCTTACCGGCCAGTATTTTACGGTAGGGTCCACCAACTAGGACGGGGTTTTGCAATGCTCTTCAATTACCTATGGGCATGGACGTCAAGCGAGACCCCAAAATCCTCCGCCGGAGAAAGATCCGGAACACCATCATCCTCGGTCTTCTGGCCGTCGCCGCCATCGCCGCGACCGTCGCGGTCTCCCGGCTCAAGCCGGCCGCGCCGAGCGTCGCACGCAGCACCGTCTGGACAGGCATTGTGAAGAAGGGCGACTTCACCCGCGAGGTCCGAGGCGCTGGGACACTGGTGCCGGAAAACATCCAGTGGATCCCGGCGACGACGTCCGGCCGCGTCGAGGAGATCGTGTTGAGGCCAGGTGCGGTCGTGAAGCCCGGTACAGTTATTCTCAGGCTGACCAACCCTGACCTTCGCCAGCAAGTGAGCGACGCCGAGCTCGGCTGGAAGGCGGCCGTGGCGCAGCTTGAAAACCTGAAGGCCGGAATGAAGACGACGACGCTGCAGTACTCAAACGAGGTGGCCAACGCGAAGTCGGCGTTGAATCTCGCGCAGAAAGACCTCGACGCGAACCTCGAGCTGAATAAGCAGGGCATCGTGGCCGAGTTCGCGGTTCAGCAGAAGCGCGCCGCGGTTGAATCCGCCAAGAATCGGGTCGCGCTCGCTCAGAATCAGCTCACGACGAGCGAGGATACGCTCGAGTCCCAGCTGGCACCCCAGCAGGCGACGGTCAACCAGGCGAAGGCGCGCTACGAGCAATTCGTCCGGCAGCTCGGCGACCTCCAGGTCAAGTCGACGATGTCCGGCCAGCTGCAGGAGCTCGACCCCAACGTCCAGATCGGCCGGCAGATCGGCGCCGGCGCCAACCTGGTCCGGGTCTCCGACCCGACGCGGTTGAAGGCGGAGATCCGGATCTCGGAAACACTGACCCGTGACCTGGCCATCGGCCAGCTCGCGAAAATCGACACACGCCTCGGCATCGTCTCGGGCCGCGTGACGCGCATCGACCCAGCGGCCACGAACGGCACCGTCGGCGTGGACGTCTCGCTCGACGACGCGCTGCCTGCCGGCGCCAGACCCGACCAGAGCGTGGACGGCGTCATCGAGCTGCAACGGCTGACGAACGTCGTGTTCGTCGAGAGCCCGGCCTTCGGCCAGGAGAACCAGGCCATCCAGCTTTTCAAGCTCCAGCCCAACGGCGAAGCGGTGCGTACCGTCGTCAAACTGGGCGTGCGCTCGGTGCAGTTCGTGCAGATCCTCGACGGCCTGAAGGTGGGCGACGAAGTGGTGCTTTCCGACATGTCGCCCTATGATGCGTTCGACCGGGTGAGGATCAATTGATGTTGATGGGGACGGGGGTCAATTGTGGAAAACTCCTGGGACGCGGTCGACAGTGGAGTCCCTGGAGTTTTCCACAATTGACCCCCGTCCCCGAATCGGTGCAAAAGGGGGATGCATGAGTTCGACAGGTCAGCCGCTCATTCAGCTCGATGGAGTCACGAAGATCTTCTATACGGATGAGGTCGAGACCCACGCGCTCGCGGGGATCCACCTCGAGATCGCGCGCGGGGAGTACATCTCCATCGCCGGACCGTCAGGGTGCGGAAAGTCGACGCTGCTCTCGATTCTCGGCTTGCTCGACACGCCGACGGAAGGCACCTACGTTCTGAACAGCCGGTCTGTGGCCGACCTGCCGCTGTCCGAGCGCGCCCGCGTGCGCAACCGCGAGATCGGGTTCATCTTTCAGAGCTTCAACCTGATCGGCGACCTCACGGTGTACGAAAACGTCGAGCTGCCGCTCACCTACCGCGGCATGAAGTCGGCCGAGCGCAAAGAGCGCGTGATGGCGGCGCTCGAGAAGGTGGGGATGTCGCACCGCGCCAAGCACCTTCCGAGCCAGCTCTCGGGCGGTCAGCAGCAGCGCGTCGCCGTCGCCCGGGCCGTCTGCGGGTCGCCGTCGATTCTCCTTGCCGACGAGCCGACGGGCAACCTCGACTCGAAGAACGGCGAGGCCGTGATGCAGCTGCTCCAGGAGCTGCACAGCGAAGGGGCCACGATCTGCATGGTCACGCATGATCCGCGCTACGCCAAACATGCAGAGCGGTCCATCCACCTGTTCGACGGCCGGGTCGTCGAAGAGGACGCGACCCGAAGCGGCCAGAAGGACCTCGAGGAAAGCGGGTTCACTCTTGGCAGTTAGGAAAGGCAGAAGGCAAAAAAAGCAGAACGACGGGAATCACTTGCTATGACGCCACTTGATGCCGTGCTCGATCGGCCCGCACCCGGAAACGCCCCGCTGCGCACATCCCCCGCGCCGCAGGTCCACCTCCGGGTGCTGGTCGCCGACGACGAACGGGACGTCGTCGAGGCCGTGCGGCTGTTGTTCGCCGCGCACGACCTGACAGTGTTGCCCGCGACCTCCCCGGCAGAAGCGATGGCCGCCGCGCGCGTCCAGCCGCTCGACGCCGCGCTGATCGATCTGAACTACGAAAAGGGCCGGACCAACGGCGACCAGGGCCTCGAGCTGATCTCGACGCTCCGGCGCTCGCTTCCGGGGCTGCCGATCGTCGTGATGACGGCGTGGAGCTCGATCGAGCTCGCGCTCGAGGCGATGCGGCGAGGGGCGCGGGACTTCATCGAGAAACCGTGGGACGACTCGCGGCTCGTCACGATGATGCGCTCGCACGCCGAGCTGGGGCGGGCGCTCCGCCGGGTCGGCGAGCTCGAAACGGAAGTGCGTCAGCTGCGCGGCGGCCCCGAAGGCGCGTCGAACGGCAACGGCCTCCCGAGCATGCGGCTCCTCGAAGTCGAAGGCCACCTGGTGCGCCAGGCGATGGAGCGGCACCAGGGCAACGTCAGCCGCGCGGCACGCACGCTCGGCCTCAGCCGATCGGCGCTCTACCGCCGGCTGGAACGACACAAGATCTAGACAACGGCGGTTGGCGGTCGACGATCCCAGAGTGGAGATCGTCGACCGCGATCGGTCTAGTACCCAGACCCAGACTGTCCGGGCGCCACGTTCTCGCCACGCGACTCCTGCAGGATCTTGACCCCGGCGCTCGCGCCGACGCGCGTCGCCCCGGCGGCGACCATGGCTTTGACGCCGTCGAGGTCTCTGACGCCGCCCGCGGCTTTGACGCCCATGTCCGCGCCGACGACCCGGCGCATCAGCGCGACGTCGGCGACCGTCGCGCCGCCCGGACCGAACCCCGTCGAGGTCTTCACGAAGGTCGCGCCGGCGGCCTTTGCCAGCGCGCAGGCGGTCACTTTTTCCTCGTCGGTCAGATAGGCGGCTTCGATGATGACCTTGCTCGTCGCGCCGCAGTCCAGGCACGGCCCCGTGACCGCCTCGATGTCGCGTTCGACGGTCCGCAAGTCGCCCGATTTCAGCGCGCCGATGTTGATGACCATGTCCACCTCGCGCGCGCCGTCGAAAATCACCCGCCGCGTCTCGAAGTGTTTGACGTCGGCGGTGGTCGCGCCGAGCGGAAAGCCGACGACCGCGCAGACGCCGACGTCGGTGCCGCGCAGGAGCGACGCACACAGGCCGACCCACGTCGGGTTCACGCAGACCGTCGCGAAATGATGATCGGCGGCGTCGCGGCAGAGCCGCTCGATTTCCTGGCGCGTGGCGTCGGGCTTGAGCAGCGTATGATCGATCAACGCGGCGATGCCGGACGGCGCGCCGCCGGCAGCGTGCACGCCGAGCCGATCGGCGCCAGCGTCGATGACGCCTTGAAGCCGCGTCGGACAGCAGTCCTCGAGCACTGAATGACACGCGCATCGCGACACGGGACGGCGCGAGGCCGCCATCACCTCCTCGGCGACGATCGCGATCAAGCGCGCGAGATCAACTGACTGCGTGTCCATCAGAACCTGTCCTCGAGCCCGCGGATCTTGAGGAGGCGGCGCAAGTACCTGGCCTCGCGCGTGGGTGTCGAGAGCCACACGTCGACGATTTCCCTCGCCTCTGCCGGCGACACGAGCGTGGCGCCGAGCGTCAGCACGTTCGCCCCGTTATGCTCGCGCGCGTACCGGGCGAGCGTCGCTGTGGTGCACATCGCGGCGCGGACGCCCCGGATCTTGTTGGCGGCGATCGCCGATCCCAGGCCCGCGCCGTCGATCACGATGCCCGCATCGGCCTCGTTGCGGACCACCGCCCGCCCGACCGTTGCAGCAATATCTGGATAGTCCACCGCGTCGGCCGTCGAGGTGCCGTGGTCGGCGACGGCCTTGCCGGCTTTCCGCAGGTGATCGATCAAAGCCGTCTTGAGGGCGAGACCCGTGTGGTCGGCGCCGATCGCCACTCGCCCCACCGGAGTCACGGGCGCGAGATCGGCCGGCAGGGCCGGATCGACCGATCCGGACGGCACCACGGTGACGCGTCTTTCGCGCAGTGTGTCCCAGGCCAGGGGCGTGACGTGCCCGCCGCGATCGAGCTCGACCGTTGAGCCCCGCTCGATCAGCCGCGCGTCCGTCTCCGTAATGATGCCGAACCGCCGCGCGGGCACTCAGTCCTTCCCTTCGAGCACCGCGATGTCCGGAAGATTGCGGTGCTGCTCGTCGAAGTCGAGCCCGTACCCGACGACGAACCGGTCTTCGATGGTGAATCCGATGTACTCGACTTTCACGTCGATCTTCCGTCGCGACGGCTTGCTCAGAAGGCAGGCGGTCTTGAGCGCGCGCGGCTCGCGCGCGCGCAGAATCTCCTGCAGGTACGACAGGGTCAGACCCGTATCGACGATGTCCTCGACGATGACCACGTTGCGCCCTTCGAGGCTGGTGTCGAGGTCCTTGGTCAGCCGGACCTCACCAGAGGAGTTGGTGCTGGCGCCATAGCTCGACACGGCGATGAAGTCGCAGGTCACGGGCCCGTCGATCGCGCGAATGAGCTCAGACAGGAACATGAACGCGCCCTTCAGCACCGCCACGAAATGGATCGGCGTGCCCGTGCCGAAGTCCGCGCGGATCGTGCGCGCCAACTCGGCGATCCTCGCCTGGATATCCTGCCGGGGAATCAGCACTTCGAGCGCCACGCTATTTGCCTTTCGACTCGGCGCCGGCCGGTGCCGGCGGCACCGACACGCGCACGCGTTCAGCCATGGCCCGCGCGTCGCGCAGCACGTCGGCCGGCTTCAGCGAGAGCACTTCCCGGTCGCGCATCAGCACGCGTCCGCCCACGATCGTCGTCCGGACATCGTCGCCGCGGGTGACGTACACGAGGTGGGAAATCGGGTTGAACATCGGCGTCTGGCGGGCGCCGTCCATCGCGACCGTGATGAGATCGGCGTTTTTTCCAGGCTCGAGGCTGCCCGTCGTCTCGCCCAGCCCGATCGCGTCCGCGCCTCGCCGCGTGGCCAGCTCGAGCACTTGCCGGGCGGGCAGCACTTCCGGATCGCCGGTCGCGGATTTGTGCAGCAGCGCGGCAAAACGCATCGCTTCGAACATGTCGAGGTCGTTGTTGCTCGCCGCTCCGTCCGTGCCCAATCCCGACCGAATGCCGGAAATCAGCCACTTCGGCACCGCGGCCACGCCGCTCGCGAGCTTCATGTTGCTCTCGGGGTTGTGCGCCAGGCCGACGCCGGCCTTGGCGAGGACGGTCATGTCGGCAGCGTCCAGGTACACCGCGTGCGCAGCGATGGATCGGCCGGTCCAGATGCCGAGTGAATCGAGAAACCGCGTTGGCGACGTGTGAAACGCGTCCTGAACGATCTTCATTTCATCCCGCGTCTCGGCCAGATGAATCAGCAGCGGGACGTCGTGCCGGTTCGCCAGATCGCGCGCCGCTTTGAGCGTGGCCGGCTCGAGGGTATACGCGGCATGCGGAGCCACGGCCGGCGTGATGAGCGCATCGGTCTTCCACTTGGTGATGAACGCTTCGGCGCGGGTGAGCCCGGCTTCAGGTGTCGGCGCGTCGGCGACCGGAAACTTGATGACCGACTGACCCAGTACGGCCCGCAGACCGGCCTGGCGCGTCACCTCGGCGATGTCGTCTTCGAAGTAATACATGTCGACGAACGTGGTCGTCCCCGACTCGATCATCTCGAGCGCGGCCAGCCGCGCGCCGACTCGCACGAAATCCGGTGAGACGGTCGCCTTCTCGACCGGGAAGATGTATTTCGTCAGCCAGTCCATCAACTTCAGGTCGTCGGCCAGCCCGCGGTACAGCACCATCGGCGCGTGCGTGTGCGTATTGATGAGGCCGGGAAGAATCACCTGTCCCCGAACGTTGATGCTCTCAGCCGCCTCGTAGCTTCCGCGGATCTCGTCGACGGTCCCGACGGCGACGATCTTCGCGCCGTCGATCGCCACGGCGCCGTCAGGAATGACGCGGCCGTTGACGTCCATCGTGACGACGGTGCCGCCATGGACGAGGAGGCTGATGGGCGTGCCGGCCTGTCCGCGAATGGACAGGACGAGCAGCGCCGTGATGGCGACAAAGGCGAGGGCGATGCCGAAGAAACGGCCGGAACGCATGGGAATGCAGATTCTATCGCTTGCGGTTCCCCGGTTCCCGTACGTGTATAGTTCGCCCGTGCCGGTCCATTTGGTGCAGCATCCCGTCGCGCACGATGCGCTCCTGGCGCTGCGCGACAAGACGACGCGTACCAGCCATTTCCGGCGGCTGGCGCACCGCCTGAGCCTGGTGCTGGCCATCGAAGCGACACGCGACCTGCCCATGACGCGCAAGCGCGTCGAGACGCCGCTCGAGCCGGCCGACGGCGACGCGCTCGAAGCCGACGTCGTCGTCGTGCCCGTGCTCCGGGCCGGACTGGGCATGGTGGAGGCGGTGCTCGAGCTGATTCCCCACGCCCGCGTCGGCCACATCGGCCTGCAGCGGGACGAACGCACGGCGGTGGCCTCGCAGTACTACTCGAAGCTGCCGCGCGATCTGTCGAAGAGCACGGCGCTCGTGGTCGATCCGATGCTCGCCACGGGCGGAAGCGCGGTCTCCGCGGTCACCGCGCTCCAGCATGCCGGCGCCGTCGACATCCGGCTCCTCTGCATCGTGGCCGCACCGGAAGGGATCGCCGCGGTCGAATCGGCGCACCCCTCCGTGCACATCTACACCCCCGCCGTCGATCGCGAGCTGAACGCGCACAAGTTCATCCTGCCCGGCCTCGGGGATTTCGGAGATCGCCTGTATGGCACGCTCTAAATCGGCGACGGCGACGACGAAACCCGGCGAACGCACGCGGTGGAACACGGGTCTCACGTACATCGAGCCCAATCGGATCCTGCTGCGAGGATACCGGCTCGACGAAGTCATGGGCCGCGTCAGTTTCGGCGAGGCCGTCTATCTCATGCTCACCGGCGAGCTGCCGACGCCGTCCATCGGCCGGCTGGTCGACGCCATGCTGGTGTCGTTCATCGATCACGGCGCCACGCCGCCCTCGACGCTGGCCGCGCGCAACGCCGCGACGACCGGCGCCTCGCTTCGCGGATCGGTGGCGGCCGGGGTGCTCGGGTTCGGCCCGCACTACGGCGGCGACGTGCTGGCCTGCAGCCAGCTGCTCGAGGACGGTCTGGCGCTTGCGCGAACGGGCACGTCGATCGCGGCGGCCGCGACCGTGCTGGTCGAACGGATGGTGAACGACGAAGCGCTCCCGCCGCCCGGTTTCGGCCATCGGTACCACACAATCGACCCGCGCGCGACGCGGCTCCTGCAAATCGCGCACGAGTTGGAAGTGGACCAGGAGCACACGCAGCTCATCCGCGCCATTGAGCACGCGATGTCGCGCCACCCGGCCCTCAAGGATCGCTCCCTGCCGATCAACGTGGACGGCGCGATTGCCGCGGTCTGCGGCGACATCGGCCTGCCGTCGCAGGTGGCCGACGCGCTGCTCATCATCTCGCGTGTGCCGGGCCTGGCCGCGCACGCCATCGAGGAACAGTCGCGCGAAGCCCCGATGCGGGTGATCGACCCGCTGTCGTACGATTACGACGGACCGAGCGACAGACGGCTTCCCGACAGACGGAAGTAGGGGCGCAAGCGCGCCGGATCAGGCCGGTGTTGCCGGCTTCTTGGATTTCTTCCACGCGTCTTCTTCGCCCGCCATCGCCGCCGAGCGCGCGGCCGGGCTGAACTCGCCGGAGTGACCCGCCCGCCGCTCGCTCAGCGACTGGGCCACCGCGCCCATCGCCGCGCGCGCCGCGGTTCCGCTCGTGCCGTACGTCAACGCGCTGCCGGGGGCGATCCCGATCTTCGCCGCGCTGGCGATCGCGTCCTGATTCGTGCCGACGAAGATGAACTCCCACTGGTATACGTCACGCTGGTGGCCGATCATCTCGTTGACCTGCGGGTACGTGAACTCGCGGCTCGAGTTCTCTTCGCCGTCGGTGATGATCACGACGATGACCTTGCCCGGACGGTCGGCCTCCGGCATGGCCGCCAGCCGCTGGCCCGTCGCAGAGATAGTCTTGCCCATCGCGTCGAGGAGCGCCGTGCCGCCCGACGGGTTGTAGGTCTCCATCGTGAGCGCCGGCACGTCGACCGGCGTCTTCGCCGTGAACGAGACCTGGTAGCTCGTGTCGAACTGGACGAGCGAGAGCGCGGCCACACCCGGCTGGACCTTCTGATCGTCGACGAGCGCGTTGAACCCGCCGATCGCGTCCGACCGGCGCACTTCCATGGATCCCGATCTGTCGAGAATGACCGTGATGTCAGTTTTCATTCGTCTCCTCTTGGCGAAGGACTCGAAGGCGCGTGATCGCCTCTTCGAACTGGTCGAGCATCGTCGGGGACAATTCCCGGTGGCCGCGCTCGAGGTCCGAAACATACGGGGCGGAATAACCCACCGCCCGCGCCATCGCCCGCAAGGACACGCCCGCCTGTTCGCGGGCCTGCCTGAGGTACGCGGGATTCCCTTTGGTTTTGGTGACGGTCTCGGTGATCAGCCGCTTCGGCTTCGCCATGTAAGCTACGGTAGCTTACATCAGCTTACGATGCAACGGTTCCGCGGTGCGGGGTTCCGAGGGGCGGTCGGTCCACCTTCGCGCTCCGCGCTACGGTGGACAACCTTCGCAGACGCTCGCCTGACGCGGCCTGCCAACCGTAGCCGCGAGCGTAGCGAGCGATTGGCGAAGGTTGGTGGGCGCTGGTGGATTCGAACCACCGACCCCCGCCGTGTGAAGGCGATGCTCTAGCCAACTGAGCCAAGCGCCCAACCGACGTGCTTTCTGAGATTAGCGCAAGCCGGCCGGCGCCGCCAAGCTCGTACTCATCTTCTTCACTTCTTCGATGAGCAGGCCGAGCACGCGCATGTACCGCTCCTCGGCCGTCGAAAAGAGCTTCTGGTAGGCCTCGGACGAGATCTTCTTCGAGTTGCGCTGATTGGGGGCCGCGAAATCGCCGTCGAATACGCGCTGCTCCGTGCCGAGTTTCACCGCGTCGTGCGCCAGACTCTTGCCGGGAACGGCAATCAGGCCGTCGCAGAGCGCGTCCTCGATGAACGTCTTGTCGGAGGAGTGCACCGACGTGTTCAGATCGACGTACGCGTTCATGAAGTCCTTGTAGTACAGCCGCGCGTCCATTTCGCTCGGCTTGGAGTAGGCCGCCGAGACGACCAGCAACTGCACGCTCGGAATGTGGAGCGCGGCGACGAAACGCCCGGAGCCGTCGGGATCTTTCGCGGCGACCGCCTCGAGCTTCTTCGACTGCATCAGCGCGACCAGTTCTTTGACTTTGGCCGCCGAGGCCGCAGCCGCCGGCTGGGTGGGCGGCGTCCGCGCGGAGACTGATGGCCCGAGCGCCAGACAGAGCCCGGTCGCCGAGAGGAGAAGAACGCGGCCGGCCAACTGGGAGGGAGTCATGCGCCACTTTCTACCACCGCGACCGGTGGTGGTCAATCATGCCTTTACCCGACAAACAGCGCTTCTTCCTCATCCCGACCGGGACGAGGGTCGCGCGGCCGGCGCAAGATTGACAGTGCCGCCCGCACGGCCGACACCACCGCGGCGCCTTGCCGGACCGGCTCGACAAACGCCCCTTGGACGACGTGCAAGGTCTGGTCCAAACGCTCGCTGGTCGCGGCGAGCGTGCGATCCACCCGCTCTACCTGCTGCACAGCCAGGGCGGCCGCCCGCGCGGCGTCATCCGCGATGCGATGCGCCTTTTCTGCCAGGGGGCGGACTTCCTGCCGGATTTCCTGAACTGTGCCGACTAGCTGGCGGGCCGACCGCAAGACGGCGAGCAAGACGCCGATCTGCACGATCGTCATGACCACTACGGCCGCGGCGATGACGCCGAGGAAGACCAGCTGCCAGTCGATCACAACGGTTCCCTTCTGGCCTGATCGAAGGCTTCCCGGCCGCGATCGACCGCCGAGCTGATCGTCTCGCGCTGCCGGTCGATGAACTCGCGCCCCTGCTTGGCGATCGCCTCGGCACGATCGCGCCCTTCGCGCGCCTTCTCGGCCAGCTTCTTCCTCGTCTCCTCGCCGGACGTCGGCGCATAGAGCAGCGCGATGGCCGCGCCCACGATGGCGCCCAGCGTAAACGCCACCAGCACCGTGCCCGCAGAACTGTTGTTGTCCGACATGACACCCTCCCCGAACGTCAGAAGATGCTGACGCTCACTCGCAGGAATTTCTTCGGATCTTTTCGAATGTCCGCCAGCAGCGCCCGCAGCTCGCCGACGGCCCGGTTCATGTTCTCATAAAGCTCCCGGTCCCGCAGCAGCTGCCCCGCCGTGCCCTGGCCGGCATTGAGATTCGCGACGATCTGATCGACCCGCCCCGCCGTGCTGTTCAGCCGATCGTAGAGCTCGCGATCCGTGAGCAACCGGCCCGCGGTGCCCTCGCCGCCCTTGAGCCTCGCCGTGATCTGATCGAGGTTCGCGGTCGTGCTCGAGAGAGATTTTGCGACCGATTCGTCGTTGAGGAGCCGGCCCAGCGATCCTTCGCCCTTGTTGATCCGCGCAGTCATCGTCTGCAGGTTCTCGAGCGACGTCTTGAGGGACTGGTACGCGGCCGGATCCTTCACGAGGGCCCCGAGCGTTCCCCGGCCCTGGTTGAGCTCCTGCGTCACGGCGGCAGCCGACTCGACGAACTGCTGCAGCTCGTTGTAGACCGCATCGTCCGTCAGGAGCTTGCCCATCGTCCCGCGACCCGCGCGCAGGTCGGTGATCAGGCGATCGACATTCTCGAGACTGGTCGACACCTGGCCCTGAAGGTCGCTCAGCCCGCTGCCCGTCCCCGATTTCACGTATTGCCAATCGGCAAGCGGCGTGCCGGTCGTCGCCGCCCGGATCTCGACCATCGACTCGCCGAGCAGGCTCAGCGAGCCGATCGACGCGACGGAATCGGAGGTGATGAGATTCCGGACTTCCTTCCGAACCTCAATCGCGACGTCCAGCTCGGCGCCGGAGAACTCGACGGCCGTCACCGTGCCGACCTCCTTGCCGCTCAACCGCACCACCGCGCCTTCCTTGAGGCCGGCCGCGTCGCGAAAGCGCGTCTTCAGCGGGTACCGCTGCCAGGTAAACCCGCCCTCCCCGCTGAGCGCCAGGATCATCAGAATCACCAAAGCGACCGCCACGACGCCGACGATGCCGAGCTTGACCTCGGACCAGGCGATGGAGCGTGTGCGTGGCATGTGTCTCTCCCGCTACGCGAGGAACGACCGCAAGTACGGGTCGTCCGATCCCCGCAGCTCGTCGGCCCGTCCCTCGAAATGGATGTGGCCGTCCTTCAGCATGATGAACGCGATCTCGTCGGCCTTGGCCGGCGACGCCGGGACGAAGTCCGGCTCGCCGCCCCGCTGGACGGCTTCATGGGTCGCGACGTAGAACGCGTCCCGCAGTTGGTGGGTGACGATGATCGAGCTCACCTCTTCGAGATCCCGCAGCTTGATGATTTCGTCGTCGATCGTGAGCGCCGTGATCGGATCGAGCCCCGTCGTCGGCTCGTCGTAGAGCAGGATTTCCGGTTTTGACGTGAGCGCGCGTGCGATTGCGACCCGCCGCCGCTGGCCGCCGGACAGCTCCGACGGCATGCGGTCGCCGTATTCGTCCAGGCCGACGTACCCCAGCACTTCCTGGACCCGCGTGTCCACCTGGTCGAGCGGCAGATCGGTCTCTTCGTACAGGCGGTACCCGACGTTCTCCCGCACGGTGAACGAATCGAAGAGCGCGCCCTCCTGAAACACCATACCCAGCCGGGCGCGCACGGCCATGAGTTCGCTCTCCTCCATCGCGTGCACTTCATGTCCGTTCACGACAATGCGCCCGGCATCGGGCTTGAGCAGACCGAGGATCAGCCGCAGGATCGTCGATTTGCCGGCGCCGCTCGCGCCCAGGATGATCTTCATCCGGCCGGGCAGCAGCGTGAAGCTGATCCCGTCGAGGATCACCTTGTCGTCGAACGCGAGCGACACCCGGTCGAACGCGATGACCGGCGTCGTCTCGTGACTGCGGTCCTTCACGGGCGTCGTGCGCAGCGAGCGTTCAGGCGGCGACGTGGTCGGAATAATCGGCTCCTGCAGGTGTAGGGCGGGGCTTCAGCCCCGCCACCCGCGCCGGCCCTGACCATCTCCGCCAAGGCTACGGTGGTCCGCCGTAGCTTTAGCGAAGGCGGAAGGGCCGGCCTACATCTCAGTACATCAACGTGATGAGCAGCTTCGTCAAGAAAAAGTCCAGCGCCAGCACCGCGACCGACGCGCTCACCACGGCATTCGTCGTCGCGCGGCCCACGCCCTGGGTGCCGCCCGTGGCGCGCAGCCCCACATGGCAGCCGATGCTGACGAGCGCGAATCCCAGCACGACCGGCTTGATGATGCCCATCCAGATATCGTCGGCGTACAGACCCGCGACCACATTGTTCCAGTACACGCTGTACGCGACGCCCAGCTGGAACTTCGAGATGATCGCGCCGCCCAGCATCCCGAGAGCGTCGGCCAGGATCGTGAGGATCGGCACCATGATCGTGCCGGCCACGACGCGCGGCACGACCAGTTTGCGGATCGGATCCGTGCCGAGCGCGCGGAGCGCGGCGATCTGATCGGTCACCATCATCGAGCCCAGCTCGGCCGCGATCCCCGATCCGACGCGGCCCGTCACCATCAGCGCCGTGAGCACGGGACCCAGTTCCTTGACCATCGACGCGCTGACGAGCCGGCCGACGACGGGCCGCGCGCCGAACTGATCCAGCGTCATCCCCGACTGCAGCGCCAGCACCATGCCGGTGAAGGTGCCGGTGAGAAACACGACCGTGAGCGATCCGATGCCGATCGCGTCGAGCTGCTCGACGATGTCGCGGCCGTAGATCGGCCGGGTGACGAGCCCCGAGCCGACCCGGCCGACGAGTCGCAGGTAGTCCTGAAACTCGAGGAGGGCGCGCTTCAGCCACTCGGACACGAGACGGACCATGCTAGCGCCGCCCCGACGGCGTCAGCACGAGGTCCGGGTTCCGCAGCCGCCGCAGGCGGTCGCGGATGTCGGCGGCGCGCTCGAACTCCAGGTTGCCCGCCGCCTCGCGCATCTCGCGCTCGAGCCCCGCGATGAACGTGTCGAGCTCGGCCTGCGTCCGGAACTGGTCGCGCTCGTCGGCGGCCTTCGGAATCGTGACGTAGTCCCGCTCGTACACGCTCGACAGCACGTCGTCGATGTTCTTGACGATCGACGCGGGCGTGATGCCGTGCGTCGTGTTGTAGGCCTCCTGCACGCGGCGCCGGCGGTCGGTCTCCTCGACCGCGCGTTTCATCGAGTCGGTCTGCACGTCGGCGTAGAGAATGGCGCGGCCGTGAACGTTGCGCGCCGCGCGCCCGATGGTCTGAATGAGCGCGCCCGAGGAGCGCAGGAACCCCTCCTTGTCGGCGTCGAGGATCGCGACTAACGAGACTTCAGGCAAATCCAGCCCTTCGCGCAACAGGTTGATGCCGATGAGGACGTCGAACGCCCCCAGCCGCAGGTCGCGCAGGATCTGGACGCGCTCCAGCGTGTCGATATCCGAATGCAAGTACCGGACCCGGACGCCGAGCTCCTGGTAGTAGGTCGTCAGGTCCTCGGCCATCCGCTTCGTGAGCGTCGTGACCAGGACGCGCTCGCCCGCGCCCGCCACTTCCCGGATCTCGCCCAGCAGGTCGTCGATCTGGCCTCCCACGGGACGGACCAGGATCGTGGGATCGACCAGTCCGGTCGGCCGAATAATCTGCTCGACGATGACCCCGCCTGACTTGCGGAGCTCGTACGGTCCGGGAGTGGCGCTCACGTACACCACTTGTCCCACGCGGCCTTCCCACTCCTCGAAGTTCAGCGGCCGGTTGTCGAGCGCCGACGGCAGCCGGAAGCCGTGTTCGACGAGCACTTCCTTCCGCGATCGGTCGCCGTGGTACATCCCGCGGACCTGTGGAACGGTCTGGTGGCTTTCGTCCGCGATGATGACCGCGTCGCCCGGCAGGTAGTCGAGCAGCGTCGGCGGCGGCTCGCCCGGCAGCCGGCCGGAGAGATGCCGCGAGTAGTTCTCGATCCCGTGGCAATACCCGATCTCTTTGATCATCTCGAGGTCGAACATCGTCCGCTGGTGCAGCCGATGGGCTTCGAGCACGCGACCGGCGCCCTCGAGCTCGGCGAGCCGTCCGGTCAGCTCCTCCTTGATCGCCGTCATCGCGTACTTCGTCCGGGCACGCGGCGTGAC
>DASQFI010000032.1:0-269681 GCA_035633215.1 Vicinamibacterales bacterium
CTTCGTCCCCCGAACCCCCTTACACGCTCGCTCGCGGGGACCCCATACGCCCCACTCCGCTCGCGTGGCTCACTCGCTGCCGCTCGTTCGCCTGATGTCGGGGGACTTCGTCCCCCGAACCCCCTTACACGCTCGCTCGCGGGGACCCCATACGCCCCACTCCGCCGCGTGGCTCACTCGCTGCCGCTCGTTCGCCTGATGTCGGGGGACTTCGTCCCCCGAACCCCCTTACACGCCTTCACTGTTTACGACGACTTGCGTCCCAGACCCGCGGCCGACTCAGCGGCGCCGGCGGGATTGCCCTGGCGCATCTGATTCATGAGCGTCACCGTGGCCTGCAGCACGCCGACCTTGCGTCGGAGCGCTCCGAAGAGGCTCTCGCGCGCGGGTTCGCTCTCGGGGTTGTTCGTGAGCGCCACGCGGCTTTCCGCGATCGCCTGATCGACGACGTCCAGATTCTTCTGCAGCGTCGCGGCAATCACCGGATCGATCGCGCCGTTGTTGTTCTTCGTCAGCGCCTCGAGCTGCGTGATCGCGTTTTCGTAATGCTGCATGGCCAGCTTCAATTCGTCCGCGACTGCTTTGACGGCGGCATCCTGACCGGCGTTGCTCGGCGGCACGGCGACGCGCGGCGCGCGCATCAGGGCGTACACCGCCATCGTCACCAGCACCAGCGCGGCGGCCAGACCGACCCACTGCCACAGGATGGGCCGCCGCGTCGGTGCCGCCGCGGGTGTCGCGGCGGGTCCGGCGGTTGCGCGCAGCTGGCCCGCGATCTCCAGCCAGATGTGATCGGGTGGACGCATCGGGCCGAGCGATCGCGCGGCGCCACGCAGCCGCTCGAGATCGCGGACGACGCCGCGGCACACGGCGCATTGGTCGAGGTGCCGCGCGACGTCGGCGCGCTCCTCGGCCGGCAGGGCGCCGTCGATGTAGGCGCCGAGATGCGGCTGAATCTCACCACAGGCGGACATTACTGCTTCCTCGCTCCGACCGCGCCCGATGCGGCCAGCACGGCGCGCAGACGCATCCGCGCTTTGTGCAGCTGCGACTTCGACGTGCCATCCGAGATGCCGAGCAGGCTCCCGATTTCGCGATGCTCGCATCCCTCGACGTCGTGCAGCACGAACACCGTCCGGCATCCCGGCGGTAGCGACGTCAGCGCGCGCTCGAGATCCAATCGGTCGACGACGCCCAGAATGGCGCCGGCGCCCGCGCCCGTGGCCGCGATGTCATCGTCAAACACGTCGGTCATCTGGGCGAAGCGCGCGTTCCGGCTGCGAAGGTAGTCCAGGCACAGATTCGTTCCCAGCCGGAACAGCCACGTGCCGATCGACGACTCGCCCTTGAAGAGCGACAGCTTCCGGTGCGCCGTCAGGAAGATCTCCTGCAGGAGATCCTCCGCCTCGGCGCGGCCCACGAGCCGGCACGCCACGCCAAACAGACGCGGAGCGTGCGCCCGATACAGCTCCTCGAACGCGCCCGGTTCATTCGTCCGGCAGCGTTCGACGAGCGCCAGGTCGGGGTGGATCATGGGCGGGCTGGGAATGGGCCCCTTCGACGGGCTCAGCGCTGGCCCCTCCACGGCTCGCTTCAAGGGGTTAGACGTCTTCATGGGTGGCCAGCGTTGCTGGCCTTATGTTGAGAACGTTGGCGGGCGACCGCAGGTTCCTCACGTTTGCCCCACCTTTGCCCTTCTCCCTTTCCCCTCTCCTTTGCCCTTTGCCCTCTGCCCTTTGCCCTTGTCGTGCCACCGTACGTGTTGGAATTTCACAATTCTGTTTCTCTTGACCACCACGCCCTCCGCCGCGAGCAGGGATGCCTTGAGCCGAGGATTCGCGCCGTATCCGCCGAGCCGGCCGTTGGCGGCGATGACGCGGTGGTAGGGCAATCCGGGCATCTCGGCGGCGCGCATGATGTTGCCGACCGCGCGCGCGGCGCCGGGCCGGCCCGCGAGCCGCGCGACGTCGCCGTACGTCGCCACGCGGCCCGGCGGAATGCGGCTCACCACGAGCAGCGTTCGGCGGGTAAACGCAGTCATCTTCTTCAGGCGGGGGACTTCGTCCCCCGACGCTCTCGCCGTCGCTCGCGGGGCCCCACAATCCCCGCTCCGCTCCGGCGGGCCGCGCCGGTGGCGCGGCAAACCTTCGACTTCAGCGGATGATCGCCTCGCTGAGCACGCGGCCGTTCGTTTGACTGAGCCTGACGCCGGTGAATGACGCCAGCGTCGGAGCGATGTCGACGGGACTCGCCGCCTGATCGTACTGGCCCGTGCGAATCCGCGCGCCAAACAGCAGGACCGGGACGCGCACGTCGTAGTCGTACGGCGTCCCGTGCGTCGTGCCGGCGGCGCGGGCGAGAAAGTTCGGGAGCGGTGAGACGACAAAGTCGCCGCCGCGGCCGGGATAGTAGCTGAGCCGCCACGCGCGCAGCATCGGATCGTCGGTCGCTGCCGGACTCGTCAGTTCGGCGGCCGAATAGACGAGCCCCACGCCGGGCACGGCGGCAATGGCCTGTTTCACACTCTCGACGGCGCCCGGTTTTGCGCGGAGGCGATCGAAGGTGCCGGGCGTGAGCGAGAGGTGCGACTCGACGAGCGTGGCGACGTGCGAGCCCGATTCGAGGACCTTCGCAATCGCCGTTTCGGCGGCCTGCCGAATCGCATTGCTGGTCAGTCGGCCCGCTTTTCTGCCTTCGACCTGCTCGGGGATCGTCGCGACGCCATGATCGGCTGAAAACGCGAGCACGTAGTTCGTGCCCGCCGCCCGCTCGATCGCGGCAAGCAGCCGGCCGATCGTCACGTCGAGTCGTGCGAGCAAGTCCTGCACTTCGTGGCTGCGCGGACCGTATTCGTGGCCGACGCCGTCGAGCGCGGAAAAGCTCACCGCGAGCATGTCCGTGCCGGGCTGGCTGCCGAGCTTCAGCTTGTCGATCAGATCGATCGCCAGATCCGCGAGGTACTCGTCACTCCAGGGCGATCGTTCCCATGCGTTGACGAACAGATTGTCCGCGCGTCCCGACGGGCTCTCGAGCGCGTGTGGGAACGTCCGATCCCAGGGGATCGGCGTGTTCTCGCCCGGCGCATCATCGGCATGGAGGTAGGCCGGCTCGGGCAGCAGCTTCGTCCACGTCTGGCCGTACGACTTCGCGATCGGATGGTCGGTCACGAAGCGATCGACCTCGGGCCACGGCGTTTTGGTGAACCGGTCGGAGGTCGACCACGTGCCGTTGTCTTCTTCCCAGATGATCATCGTGCCGGGTCCGCCGTGGCCGCCAAGGCCGATCGACGCGCGCGGCTTGAGCGAGATCGAGACGATGTTCGGCTGGCGTTTGGCCTGCCGGCGCAGCTCGTCGGCGAACGTCGGCGCCATCAACGACATCGGACCGTGGCGCTCGACGCCGCGGCCGCCGCCGAAGGGAACGGCCGTCGCCTGCGGGTCGCTCGAGCACAGGATCGTCCGGCGTGTCGCGCGGTCGTACCAGTTGTTGCTGATCATGCCGTGCACGAATGGCAGCGTGCCCGTGCCAATCGTCGAATGTCCGGGACAGGTGACCGATCCGCCGTACTGGTAGGCCGCGTGGCGGAACACCGCGCCGCGATCGAACAGCCGGCGCAGGCCATGTTTCCACTGCTGCCCGTACATCTGCGGATAGTCGGCCCGGAACTGATCCACCACGACAAGGACCACCAGCCGCGGCGGATCCGCTCGCGTTTGAGTTTGATTCGCCGCGGTGACTGCCGGCGTGCTGCCGGCCGCGATCAGCGCGGACGCGAGCGCCAGCGCGCCGCACACCGCACGCGGATACCAGAATCGCCCGAGCGTCATCGTCTTCGGCCCCAATAGCATACGGCGGCAAGCAGGAGGTCATAGACCGCGCAACTGATGAAAAACCAGCGCGGCGCGAGCGCCGGCGGGAGCCACCCCGGGCGATGCGCCAGATCCGTGAGCGCGTGCGCGACGAACGCGATCGCGGCCACGAGCAGTCCCTGTCGCGGATCGCGAAGGAGCACCAGGCCCGCGACGACGACGAAGATCACGCCGAGGGCGACGTCCAGATGCGCGAGGTAGACGTCGGGTGCGACCGCGATCGCGAGACCCATCGGCACGGCGCCCGTGGCGGCCAGCAGCATCGCCGCGCACTGCGCCAGCCGCAACTGGCCGATCAGCCGTGCCGGCGACTGGGCGTCGGTGCGCAGGAGCTGCCACGCCAGAATGACCATGGCGCCGGCCGACAGGACGGCGGCGGTGAGCAGCACGCGGGCGGTGTCCGTCATCGGGGGGGTGGAAGCGGAAGCCCACTATACTTGCCCCCGCATGCGAGCCGTCGACCTCATCCGCCAGAAGCGGGACGGCCACGCGCTCCCCGCCGAGGCGATCGAGGCCTTCGTCGCCGGCGTCACCGACGGAACCTGGGCCGACTACCAGACCTCCGCCCTCCTGATGGCGATCGTCATCCGCGGCATGACGATCGACGAAGCGACGGTGCTCACCGACGCGATGGTACGGTCGGGCGACACGCTGGACCTGTCCGAGTTTGGCGGCACGCCGGTGGACAAGCACTCGACCGGCGGCGTCGGCGACAAGATCTCCCTCGTGCTCGCGCCGCTCGCCGCCGCCTGCGGCGCGATCGTGCCGATGATGTCCGGCCGCGGTCTCGGACACACGGGCGGCACGCTCGACAAGCTCGAGGCGATTCCCGGCTTCCGCACGCGTCTGAGCCTGCCCGAGATGCGCGACACCCTCCGGCGCACGGGCTGCGTGCTCATCGGCCAGACGGATGAGATCGCGCCGGCCGATCGGCGCCTGTATGCGCTGCGGGACGTCACGGCCACGGTCGAGAGCATCCCGCTCATTTGTGCGTCGATCCTCAGCAAGAAAATCGCGGAAGGTATCGGCGCGCTGGTGCTCGACGTGAAAGTCGGCCGCGGCGCATTCATGAAAACGGAGGCTGACGCCCGCCAGCTCGCGACGTGGCTCGTCGGCATCGCCGAGCGCAACGGCGTGCGCACCGAGGCGCTGCTCACGGCCATGGACGCGCCGCTCGGTCAGGCGGTCGGCAACGCCAACGAGGTGGTCGAGTCGATCGAGACGCTGAAGGGCCGCGGCCCGCGGGACATCCGGGATCTCTCCGTCCGGCTCGCCGTGCGGATGCTCGTGCTCTGCGGACGGGCGTCCGGGGAAGCCGACGCCGAGACGCAGGTGACGCGCGCGCTCGCAAGCGGGGCGGCGCTCGAAAAATTTCGCGACATCATCGCCGCGCAGGGTGGCGATCCCACGGTCATCGACAACTACGAACGGCTGCCGGCGCCCTCGTATCGCGAGGACTGGCGCGCACCCCGGTCCGGGATCGTTTCCCGGCTCGATGCCGAGCTCATCGGACGGGCCGCCGTCGCGCTCGGCGCCGGCCGGGATCGCGTCGAGGCGAGCGTCGATCCGTCCGCGGGCATCGACATCGCGACGCCGCTCGGCGCACGAGTGCGCGCGGGCCAGCCGGTCTTCCTGATCGCCTGCAACGACCGCGCGCGCGTCGCCGCGGCCCGGGCACTGCTCGACGACGCGGTCGGCATCGGCGACGAGGCGCCGCCGACGAGTCCGCTGGTCCTCGACACCATCAGGGCCTAACCCATGTCCCGTTTCCAGCCCATCCTCGGCCTCATCCTGATCGGTCTGATCGCGTATGCGCTGTCGACGAATCGGAAGAAGATTCGCGGCCGGACGATCGTCTGGGGATTCGGTCTGCAGTTCCTGTTCGCCGTGATCGTGCTCAAGACGTCGGTCGGGCAGCGCACGTTCGAGGTGCTCGGCGAGAAAATCCGCCAGCTGCTCGACTTCGCGTCGGTGGGCTCCTCGTTCGTCTTCGGGCCGATCGGCGATCGGCCGGTCTGGGCCCGGATCATGAACGAAGTGCTTGGGCCGGAGGGCGCGCGGTACAGCCTGATCTTCGCGTTCCAGATCGCGCCCACGATCATCTTCATCGCCGCGCTCTTCGCCATCCTCTACTACTTCGGCATCATGCAGCTCATCGTGCGGCTGTTCGCGGTCGTCATGAACCGCGTGATGAAGGCGAGCGGCGCCGAGTCGCTGAACGTCGCGGCCAGCATCTTCATGGGCCAGACCGAGGCGCCGCTGACCATCCGCCCCTACCTGCCGAAGATGACCGAGTCCGAGCTCATGACCGTCATGACGTCCGGCATGGCGCACATCTCGGGCGGGATCATGGCCGCGTACGTCGCGTTCGGCATCGAGCCCAAGCACCTGCTCACGGCCGTGATCATGACGGCGCCAGGCACGCTGATGATGTCGAAGATGTTCGTGCCCGAGACGGGGACGCCCGAGACGCTCGGCACGGTCAAGCTCGACATGAAGAGGACCGACGTCAACGTGATTGACGCGGCCGGCCGGGGCACGGGCGAGGGGCTGCACCTGGCGATGAACGTCATCGCGATGCTGATCTCGTTCGTCGCGCTGATCGCGCTCACCAACGCGATCATGGGGTGGGCGGGCGGCTGGATCGGGATGCCCGATCTGACTCTTCAGAGAGTGTTCGGCTGGGTTTTCGCACCGGTTGCCTGGAGCCTGGGCGTCTCCTGGCGCGACGCCGGCGTCGTCGGCAACCTGCTCGGGACGCGGATGGTGCTGAACGAGTTCATCGCGTTCGCGCAGCTCGGGCCGCTCAAGGACACGCTCGATCCGCGATCGTTCACGGTCGCGACGTTCGCGCTCTGCGGGTTCGCCAATTTCGCGTCGATCGGCATCCAGATTGGCGGCATCGGCGCGCTCGTGCCGGAACGCCGTCACGATCTGGCGCGGCTGGGGTTTCGGGCGATGCTGGCGGGGACGCTCGCGAATTTCGTGTCGGCATGCATTGCAGCGATGCTTCTGTGAGCAAGAATGAGCGGTCATGGGGTCAGGTCTTGAATTGCCACTTTTTCGGTCCGCGCGAAAGATGTAAGACAAAGCTGTGATTTCGCACCAAAAGTGGCAATTCAAGACCTGACCCCATGACGACCTACTTCGACCGCGTCGAAGAAGCCGCCACTCATCTCCGTGGGGTGCTCGGCAGTACGCCCGAGATTGCCGTGGTCCTCGGCTCGGGACTCGGTGCGTTTGCCGAGAGCCTCGGTGACTCGAAGATCGTGCCCTACGGCGACATTCCGCATTGGCCCGCGTCCCGGGTGATCGGCCACGCCGGAAAGCTGGCGGCCGGGATCGCGGCCGGCAAGCGGGTGCTCGCGCTCTCGGGACGCGTGCATTTCTACGAGGGCCACGACCTTCGGACGGTGACGTTCGCGACGCGCGTGCTCGCGCGGCTGGGCGTGAAGACGCTGATCCTGACGAACGCGGCCGGTGGCATCAACACGCGGTTCGCACAGGGCGCGCTCATGGTGATCGACGATCACATCAACCTGCTCGGGACGAATCCGCTCATCGGACCGAACGAGAGCCGATTCGGGCTGCGATTCCCCGACATGTCGAACATCTACTCGCCCCGGCTGCGCGGCGTCGCCGACGCGGCCGCGCTCGCGGCGGGGCTCAAAGTCGAGCACGGCGTGTACATTGCGGTGACGGGGCCGAGCTATGAGACGCCGGCAGAAATTCGCGCCTTCAGAACGCTTGGCGCCGATGCGGTCGGCATGTCCACCGTCCCCGAGGCTATCGTCGCGCGTCATATGCGCATCGAAGCACTCGGGATTTCCTGCATCTCGAACATGGCGTCCGGCATCCTTCCGCAGCCGCTGACCGAGGAAGAGGTGATGGAGACGACCAGCCGCGTGCGCGATCAGTTCATTGGGCTCCTGGAGGGCATCATTGACCGACTCTGATCACCTGGTCGCGGCGGCTCGCGACGCTCGCGAGCACGCCGTGGCGCCGTTCTCGGGATTCAAAGTCGGTGCCGCGCTCCGGACCAGGGACGGACGTGTGTACGGCGGCTGCAACGTCGAGAACGCCTCCTATGGGCTCACCGTCTGCGCCGAGCGCGTCGCGCTGCTCAAAGCGCTCTCGGAAGGCGAGCGCGCGTTCGACATGATTGCCGTCGTCGCCGACACCGCCGATCCCACCCCGCCGTGCGGTCCGTGCCGGCAGCTGTTGTGGGAGTACTGCGGCGACATTCCGGTTGTGCTGGCGAATCTGCAGGAGACCAAGGGCCGGCATCAGATGAGGGACCTGCTGCCATTGCCGTTCGATGCGAGATTGTTGAAGTAGGTCGGGGAAAGCATTCCCGCCGTCCCCTGTATGATCTTTTCTTGATGCTGCCCACCGTCGCCTGGGAGAACGGCGAGATCGTCATGGTCGATCAGCGCAAGCTGCCCGGCCAGGAAGTGTACGTTCACTGCAAGACGGCGCCCGAAGTCGCGCGCGCAATCAAGTCGATGATCATTCGCGGCGCGCCCGCGATTGCCGTGTCGGCCGCGATGGGAATCGCGCTCGGCATGCGCCGGAGCAAGGCGAACGGCACGCGGCAGTTCGCGGTCGAGTTCAACAAGACGTGCGAGTTGATGGCCGGCACGCGGCCGACCGCCGTCAACCTGTTCTGGGCCATCGATCGGATGAAGCGCACGTTCGCGGCCGGCGTTCAGGCCGGCCAGTCCGTCGACGAGCTCAAGGATCGGCTCGAGCAGGAAGCCCGCGCGATCCACGATGAGGACGTCGCCAGCTGTCGCGCCATGGGCAGGTTTGGCGCCGACGTGGTACCCGCCGGCGCGCGGATCCTCACGCACTGCAATGCCGGGGCGCTCGCCACGGCCGGTTACGGCACGGCCCTGGGCGTGATTCGCGCCGCCGCCGAGCAGGGCAAAGTGCGCCAGGTCTTCGCCGATGAGACGCGCCCGTTTTTTCAAGGCGCGAGACTGACGGCCTGGGAGCTCGTCCGCGACCAGGTGCCGACGACCGTCATCACCGAGGGCATGGCGGGTCCGCTGATGCAGCGCGGCGACATCGACGTGGTCATGGTTGGCGCCGATCGCATTGCCGCCAACGGCGACGTCGCCAACAAGATCGGCACGTACACCGTGGCGGTCATGGCTCACGTGCACGAGATTCCGTTCTATGTCGCGGCGCCGCTGGCGACGATCGATTTGGCGACCTCGACCGGCGACGGCATTCCGATCGAGCAGCGGAGCGCCCGCGAGCTCACGCACCTCGGATCCACGCGCCTCGCGCCGGACGGCGCGACCGTCTGGAATCCGGCGTTCGACGTGACGCCCGCGCGGCTGATTGCCGGCATCATCACCGAACGGGGCATCGCCCGGCCGCCATACGAAACAAGTCTGAAAGGGCTGTTTGAGCCCGCCTGACCGATGAGCGACCATGAACGTCCTCGGCATCGAAACCTCGTGCGACGAAACCGCCGCCGCGGTCGTCTCGACCACCGGTGACGCGGCCCGGCCGTGGATCACGCGGTCGAACGTCATCGCCTCCCAGGCGGACATTCACCGGGAGTGGGGTGGCGTCGTTCCCGAGATCGCTTCGCGCCAGCACGTCCGGGACATTTGCGGCGTCGTTGAGCGTGCGCTCGGCGATGCCGGCCTGACGTGGACCGGGATCGACGCGCTGGCCGTGACGCAGGGCCCGGGTCTGGTGGGATCGCTGCTCGTCGGCATCGCGTTCGCGAAAGCCGCCGCCGCGTCGCGCGGGAAGCCAATCGTCGCCGTGCACCACCTGGCGGGCCATATCGAATCGATCTTTCTCGAGCACGGCGCGATCGCGCTGCCCGCCGCGATCCTGGTTGTTTCCGGCGGCCACACCAGCCTGTATTTCGTTCCCGAGCCGGGTGTGTACCGTCTCGTCGGCCGGACGCGCGACGACGCGGCTGGGGAGGCGTATGACAAAGTCGCGAGGCTTCTCGGATTGGGTTATCCGGGCGGACCGGCGATCGATCGTCTGGCGCGCGAAGGCGACGATCGAGCGGTGGATCTGCCGACGCCCCGATTCACACACCCGGATCGCAATCCACCGCCGCCGGATCTGATGGCGCGTCCCTTCCCGCCGGCGATGGCGCACCTGGCCGAGTTCAGTTTCTCCGGACTCAAGACCGCGGTCGTCCGTCATTTGCAGGGACGTCACGTGCCGGTCGCGACGGGCCTGACCGTGCCGACCGACGCCGGGCCGCTGAGCCGGCAAGAGCTCGCCGATTTCTGTGCGAGCTTTCAGCGCGTCGTGGTCGAGTCACTGATCAGCCGGACCTTCGAGTCCGCACGCTGGCTCGGCGCGCGGAGCGTTGCCATCGCCGGCGGCGTTTCGGCCAACAGCCGGCTGCGCCGTGACGCGGTCGCCCGCGGCGCGCGGGAGGACCTGCCCGTCTACGTGCCGTCGCTCGCGCTGGCGACCGACAATGCGGCGATGATCGCCGCGGCCGGTCTGCGAAAGCTCGAGCGCGGCGCGGCGTCGCCCCTCGACTTCAACGCCTATGCCACGCTGCCGATCGGCGAGTGATTGAGAGTCGAGATGGCTGTGTTCACGCATTACCTGTGGTTCAACACGAAGAAGCGCCAGGAGTTCATTCGCATCACGGATGAGGTCGCCAGCGCGGTCGAACAAAGCGGCGTCCAGGAAGGCATGGTCCTCGTCTCGGCGATGCACATCACCGCGGGTGTCTACGTCAACGACTGGGAAGACGGCCTGATCGGGGACTTCCAGGAATGGCTCGAGAAGCTCGCGCCCGCGGGCCGGCCGTACCGCCATCACCAGACCGGCGAAGACAACGCCGATGCGCACCTCAAGCGGACGATCATGGGCCATCAGGTCATCGTGCCGATCACCGCGGGCAAACTTGACCTCGGTCCGTGGGAGCAGATCTTCTACGCGGAGTTCGACGGCCAACGGAGAAAAAGAGTGATCATCAAGGTCATGGGGGAATGATCGAAACATTGAATGATCGAGCTATCGATCTATCGCTCTATTGAAAACCACTTGTGTTTGGAAGGAAGCTCTTAAATAGATCGATAGATCGATCGTTCAATTCTTTGGAAAGAAGCTCTTAAATAGATCGATAGCTCGATCAGTCAATCTTTCAATGCCAGCGTTAGATCCCCTTGACCTCGTTCGGGCGTTCTATCAGGCGTTGAACCGCGGCGATCTCGACGCCGTCGTCGCGCTCTACCATCCCGATTGCATCGTCGAGCACGTCTTCACCGACGATGGCGCGGTCTATGAGGGGCGCGAGATCGTGGCCGGGCTCTGGGCGGCGGAGCTCGCGCGGTTTCGCGGCGCGCTCGCCGGTGGCCGCCGGTTCGACGTGACGAGAGTGGCGGGCATGGAGACGGCCTGGGGCTGGGTGCGCGCCGACTGGTCGGCCGCGACCAGCGACGCGTCGGCCGCCGCGGGCGAGCCGGTCGAGACGATCGGTTATTCGTATTTCTGGATCGAAGACGGCTTGATCCGCCGGCACCGCAGCGTCGCGCGCCGCGCCCCGACGACGCCGGCCCAGGCTCGGACGCGGCCGCACGCGACGAAACAGTACCCGTTGCAGCCGGTCGTTGGCGTGGGGGCCGTCGTGATGAACGACCACCGCCAGGTTCTTCTGGTCAAACGCCGCCATGAGCCGCTCGCGGGACAATGGAGTCTGCCGGGCGGCGCGCTCGAGCTCGGCGAAACGCTCGAGGCCGCGGCTGCGCGCGAGATTCTGGAAGAGACCGGGCTCGTCGTGGACGTCGGGCCGGTCGTCGAGGTGTTCGATCGCATCCTCGTCGACGAGGCGGGGCAGGTCCAATTTCACTTCGTGCTGGTGGACTATTTGTGTACCGTCGCTGGAGGCGCTCTGCAGGCAGGGTCGGATGTCGACGATGCGCAGTTTGCCGATCCGAACGACTTGGGCGCGCTGCACGTGGCCGCGAAGGCTCGGGACGTCGTCGCGCGCGCGCTGCGCATGAAGGACGAGGGATGCTGAAACGAATCGCCAGAACAGGGATCGGCGCGGCGGTCTTCATGACGCTTTTTCAGCACGGGCTGCTCGCCCAGCTGAAATTCACCCTCCACACGGACCTGAATCGCGTTGACGCGGCCGCGCCGAGTGATTGGTCGGCGTTGGTGAGTCAGCTGGCCGGCCAGGTCATCCCGGCCGGCGGAGTCGATCACGTCGTCCTCGTCAGCGACAAGGCGATGCTCATGGAGCAGAAGCAACCGTTCGCCGGAATGGCGGGCGGAGTGCTGACGCTGTTCCGCGAAGGTCAGCAGTTCGGTATCGATCCCGCTTCCAAGACGTTCTGGAAGATACGCCCGTTCACGGACAGCGAGCTGCAGGCGACGGCAGCAAGCAAACCGGACGTCAAAGTGACCCGGACGGGTGAGGTCCAGACCATCAACGGCATGCGAGCCGAGCGTGTCACGACCGTCATCACATTGAAGATGCCGAGGGATGCCGCGGGCACGACGTTCCCAGGATTCCCAACAGAGCCGGCGATGACCTTCGACGTGTGGGTCACCGACGCCGTCAAGGTGCCTGCCGGCTGGGTGCCGCTCATCGATCAGAAGGTGCTCGCGCAGCTCGGCATCGCTCACGTGCAGGACTTCACGGACAAGAAGCTCCTGGTGCGGGCGGTCGTGAAACTGAATCTCATTCCTGACTTCGAGATCGTGATGACCGTCAGGGATCTCACGACCGAACCCGTTCCCGACAGCGTGTTCGAGATCCCGGCCGGCTACAAAGAGATCCCGCCGCCGGCCAACCGCGGGGGCAATTGACATGACCGATCCGCTCCTCGCGCGCGCGCGCGCCTGGGCGCTCGTGACCGGGCACGTTCAGAGTGAGAGCCTGCGCAAGCATCTGCTCGCGGTCGAAGCCGCCGTCCGCGGCTACGCCCGGATGTGGGGCGAAGATGAGGACGCCTGGGGCTTCGTCGCGCTCATTCACGACTTCGACTACGAGAAGCACCCGGATCGCGAGAATCACCCGTTTCGCGGCGTGGACATCCTGCACGGGCTCGGCTATCCCGACTGGGTCACGCGCGCCGTGCTGTCCCACGCCGACTACAGCGGCGTCACGCGAGACAGCCGGCTCGAAAAGACGCTGTTCGCCTGCGACGAAATGGCCGGCTTTGTGATGGCCGCGTCGTTCGTCCGCCCTTCCAAGAGCGTCCTCGACCTCGAGGCGTCTTCGGTCGTGAAACGGATGAAAGACAAGGCCTTTGCGCGGGCAGTGCCGCGTGAGGATCTCAAGAAAGGCGCCGAAGAGCTCGGGTTGCCGCTCGAGGAGCACATCGGTAATGTGATCAGGTTCCTTCGGGAGCGTGCCGACGAATTAGGCCTGAAGGGGAATTTGTGAATCGATCCATTGATCGATCGATCTATTGAAGAGCTTTCTGCGGGTGCGAACCCCTTCCCGGCGCGTTTCGTATATCGTTTGGCAGTCCGAATTCGGACAAACCTTCCTATGTCTTTGAATGGTCTTCAATCGATCGATCGATCGATAGATCGATCGGTCAATTCTCTCGATGGCTGATTCCGCGGCTGTCACCCTGGACCGTGTCAGCGTCGCGTACGGCAAGAATGCCGCCCTGCGCGACGTGAGCGCGGCCTTCCCGAAGGGCGCCGTGGGCCTGCTCGGTCCGAACGGGGCGGGGAAGAGCACGATGCTGAAGGCGCTGCTCGGCTTCCTCACACCCACGAGCGGACGGCTCGAGGTACTCGGCATGAACGTCGCGGACCGGCCGCTCGAGGTGCGCGCGCGGCTCGGGTACATGCCGGAGACCGACGGCCACATTCCCGGCATGAACGCGGTGACGTTCGTCGCGTACTGCGGCCAGCTGGCCGGGTTACCCCAGTCCGATGCGATGCAGCGCGCGCACGAGGTGCTCTACTACGTCGGCCTCGGCGAAGCGCGCTACCGGAACCTCGAGACCTACTCGACCGGCATGAAGCAGCGCATCAAGCTCGCGCAGTCGCTCGTGCACGATCCGGACCTGCTGTTCCTCGACGAGCCGACGAACGGCATGGATCCGAAGGGCCGCGACGAGATGCTGGAGCTCATTCGCGACCTCGCGCACAACAAGGGCGTCAACCTCATCCTCTCGTCGCATCTGCTGCCGGACGTCGAATACACCTGCGATCACGTGGTCGTGCTCGACAAGGGACTGGTTGCCGCGTCCGGACCCATCGATCAGCTCAAAGGACCGGCAGGACGCGTGTACGAAGTGCGCGTCAAGGGCGAACTGGCGCCGTTTGTCGAGGCACTCCGCGCCGCGGGCCTCGAGTGCCACGAAACCGACGAGGACATCATGCGGGTCTTCGTCCCGGGCGGCGTCGGCTCGCCCGGCGAGGATCAGCGCCACATCTGCGAGACGGCCGTGCGATGCAAGGTGCAGGTCCGGCATCTCCGCGCGAGCGTGCCCACCCTCGAGGACGTCTTTGCCCGGGCGATAGGCGAACAATGAGCCCCATCCACGATCAGAGCTACCGGCGCTATGAAGGCTCGCGCCAGCCGCCCGGACGCGGCTGGACGGTCATTCTCTCGTCGGGTCTGCGGGCGATGCTCAACAAGAAGCTCTTTCTGGGCCTGCTCGTCGTGGCCTGGATCCCGTTCATCGTCCGGACGGTCCAGATCTACGTCGTCGTGATGTATCCGGCGGCGGCGCAGGTGCCGCTCGCGGCGGTCGACGCGCGGATGTTCATGAGCTTCCTGGAGCAGCAGGGAGCCTTCGTGTTTTTCATCACGATCTACGTCGGCGCCGGTCTGATCGCCAACGACCGCCGCGCCAACGCGCTGCAGATCTATCTCTCGAAGCCGCTCCTGCGCATGGAATACATCGGCGGCAAGCTCGCCGTGCTGGTCATCTACCTCCTGCTGGTCACGGTGGTGCCGGCGCTGCTGCTCGTCCTGATGCAGATCATGTTTTCCGGAAGCTTGTCGTTCATCACGGCAAATGCCTACATCCTGCCCGCGATCGTCCTGACCGCGCTCGTGCGTGTGCTGGTGGCGTCGCTCACGATGCTCGCCTTGTCGTCGTTGTCGAAGAGCACGCGATACGTCGCGGTGCTCTACGCCGGCACGATCTTCTTCACGGAAGCGATGTACGGCGTGCTGACGCTCATCACCGGATCGACGCGGGTGGCCTGGGTCTCGATCACCGGCAATCTCGATCGCATCACGGATCTCGTCTTCCGGCAGCCGCCGCGCTACGAGACCCCCGCCATCGTGTCGGCGCTCGTCCTGCTCGGGCTGGTCGTCGTCTCGATCTCCGTGCTCGAGCGGCGGGTCCGCGCCGTGGAGATCGTCTCGTGACGACGGCGCCGGTTGTGACCGACGTGCCGAAGCCCGCCGATCCGCCTGCCCTGGGGGCCAAGGCCAGCATCCTCGCCTCCGATCACCTGTCGAAGTGGTATGGGCAGGTCATCGGACTGAACGACGTCACCGTCAGCGTGCCGCCCGGCATCACGGGACTCCTGGGCCCGAACGGCGCGGGCAAAAGCACGTTCATGAAGCTGATCACGGGGCAGTTGCGGCCGAGCAAGGGCTCCGTGACGGTGCTCGGCGAGCCCATCTGGGGGAATCCCGCCCTCTACCACCGCGTCGGATTCTGCCCGGAGCAGGACGCGTTCTACGACCGGATGACCGGTCTCGACTGGGTCACGGCGCTCGTCCGGCTAAATGGGTTCGACGAGAAGGAAGCGCGCGACGCCGCCGTGCGCGCGATGACGACCGTCGATCTCATGGACGCGGCCGGAAAGAAGATCGGCGCGTACAGCAAGGGCATGCGACAGCGCGTCAAGCTCGCGCAGGCCCTCGTCCACGACCCGGAGCTCCTGATTCTCGACGAGCCGCTGGGCGGCATGGACCCAATCGGCCGGCGGCGCACCATCCGGCTGATTCGCGAGTGGGCGCGGCAGGGCAAGAGCGTTCTCGTCTCGAGCCACATCCTGCACGAGATCGAGTCGATGACGGCCAACATCCTGCTCATCAACAACGGCCGCATCCTGGCGGAAGGCAACGTCCACCAGATTCGTGACCTCATCGACGAGCATCCGCACACCGTGTACATCAAGGCCAGCGACCCGCGCGGGCTGGCGCGGCAGTTCCTGGCGCGTGTCGACGTGCTCAGTTTGCGGTTCGAGCAGAACGCGGTGATTGTCGAGACCGGCAAGCCGGACGACTTCTACGCCCGGCTGACCGAGCTCGTCGCGGCGGGGGAGTACGGCACCGTGGAAGAAGTGACGTCGCCCGATGACAATCTGCAGGCCGTCTTCAAATATCTGGTGAAAACGTGACGGCCAACCGACGCACACCCGGCACCTTGTTCGCGGCCCTGCGGGTCTTCGACATCTCGCTCGGCGACATGCTCTGGTCGCGCCGAACCGTGTTCATGGGGCTCGTCGTCGGTCTGCCGGTCCTCCTCGCGGCTATCGTGCGGCTGTTCCACGAGCTTGGCGCGCCCGGCATGCGCATCAACAACGCGGCGGTCACGGGCCCCATCATCTTCGGCCTGATGATCTGGGTGTTCTTCGTGCGCTTCAGCGTGCCGGTCCTCGGCGTCTTCTACGGCACGTCGCTCATCGCCGACGAGGTGGATGACAAGACCATCACGTACCTGTTCACGCGCCCCATCCCGCGCGGCGCCGTCCTCCTCGGGAAGTACTTCGCATTTCTCGCGTGCACGATCTTCGTCGTGCTGCCGTCGGTCGTGCTGGTCTGGCTGCTCATCGTGCCAATCGGCGGGTCGCTGGGCGCGAGCTTCCTCGATCTGGTCAAGGATCTCGCGCTGCTGGCGCTGGGCCTGGCGGTCTACGGCGCCGTGTTCGCGATGATCGGGGCCGCCATGCGGCGCCCGCTTCTGGTCGGCCTGGCGCTCGTGTTCGTCTGGGAGCCGCTGGTGATGGCGCTGCCCGGCTACCTCAAGCTCTACACCGTGGCGTATTACCTCCAGGGGCTCGTGCCGCACGCCATGCCCGGCGGCTCGACGATGAACCTGATTCAGTCGATTTTCCAGGAGACGCCGAACTTCGGCCGCGCGATGTTCACGCTGGCCGCCATCGAGCTGGCCTGCCTCTGGTTCGCCACAAGGGCCATCGAAAGGCGGGAATACGTCCTGGAACAGTGATGGGGGGTTCCGAGGTGGGGGACCCCGGAACCCCGAACCCCGGAACCGTTGGGAACCAAGCGTCCAAATTGCCGTATATTGTTTATAAGGAACAATTTATGACCCAGCGAACCCGTTACTTCATGTTCGGTTCGGCCTTGGTAGTGGTGCTCGGCCTTGGGGTGGGGGCGGTCGCCTATTACAACGGCAACCTGCCGCTGAAATCCCGCGTAGGCCCTGAGGAATTCGCTTACATTCCGGCCGACGCCACCGCGGTCGCGTACGCCAATGTCAGCGCCATCATGGGCTCGCAGTTCACCCAGAAACTGCGGGAAGTCCTGCCGACCGGCGAAGAGAAGGCCAAGCTGCAGGCCGAGTTCGGCATCGATATCGAGCGGGATATCGACAGCGTGGTTGCCGGGACGAACGGCGCCGGGCCTGGCGAGAACGGGATCGTCCTCGTGCGCGGCCGGTTCAATCAGGGCCATCTCGAGGCGCTCGCGATTCAACACGGCGGCCTGGCGCAGGACTACAAAGGCAAGAAGCTGATTGTGTTCGGCAACCAGTACGCCGGGCGAGATCCGGTCCCTGGTCAGCATCCCTTTGCCGCGGTCGCGTTCCTCGAGCCGGGCCTCATCGCGTTCGGCGATCGCACGGCGATCGAGCGGGCGGTCGACGCCAATGCGACCCGTCAGGATGTGACGAAGAACGCCGAGCTGATGAAGCTCATCGGCGAAGTGCAGACCGGCAGCGACGCGTGGGTGGTTGGCAACTTCGACTCGCTGAAGCAGAATGCAAACATGCCCGCCGAAATCCGTCAGCACATCCCGGCGGTGCAGTGGTTGGCGGTGAGCGTCAACGTCAATGGCGGGCTGAACGGCGTCCTGCGTGCCGAGGCACGCGACGAGAAGTCCGGCGAAGAGCTCCGGGCGGTCGTGAACGGCGCGCTGGCGGCCGGCCGGCTGGTGAGCGGCCAGGACAAGCGCATCGAGGCGATGCTGAACGCGGTCCAGGTCAGCGGCATTGGGAAAACGGCGGTGTTGTCCTTCACGGTGCCGCCCGAGATTCTCGACATCATCAACGGCTTCGCCGGGATGAAGCACCTCAACGAGGGCGGCGGCAAGTAGGAGTCGGGCTCAAAGGCTCAAAGGCTCAAAGGCTCAGAGGCCGAAGCCAGGAACGGATGTTCCGGGCTTCGGCCTTTTGGCGTTTTGACGGTACCGAACGGGTCCCTGAACGAAGGGCTCGGGGAGCGGACAACCGGCAGTAAACTGAGCCTGAGGTTTACTTGCCGATTCGAGTTTTGATCGCGTGCGTCTTCGCGGCGCTCCCGGTCGCGATCGCAACCGCCCAGACGCCCCCACCCTCCGCTCCTCCTCCACAACAACGGACTCCGACGTTCCGCACGGGCGTCGATTTGGTTGCCGTGGACGTGAGCGTGGTCGATCGAAATGGTCGGCCCGTTGACAATCTACGTCCCGCGGAATTCACGTTGAAAGTGGACGGCCAGCCGCGCTCGATCGCGTCCGCGGAGTTCGTCTCCTTTCGTCACGGCGACGATGCCCCGGCCAGCAACCAGCCATTCAGCACAAGCCTGGGACGACGCTCCGGCCGGCTCATCATGATCGTCATTGATGAGGCCAACATCCGGCGCGGCTCGATCAACGCAATTATCGAGGCCGCCACGACCTTCGTCGACACTCTGGGACGATCGGACCGAGTCGCGGTCCAGATTCTCCCCGGCGCGGGACCTGTGCTGAACTTCACCGCCGACCACGCGCTCGTGAAACGGGTCCTTCACACGGCTGTCGGGAATGCCGTCGAAGCCGAGCGGACGAACCGCGTCGGCGTCGCGGAGGCGATCGAGATCCTCGAGCGGCCATGGTCCGGAACCGGGGTCCCACCACAGGGCGCGCTCGCCGAGCTGTTCGAGCGGGAGTGTCCGGGCGAACACGATCAGGCATCGATCGATCGCTGTCGGCGCGAGCTCGAAGGCCTGGCACGGACCGTTCATGCGGCGGCGCGGTCCCGCGCGGCCTCGACGATGCTGGCGCTCCGCGAGATCGTGGATCGGCTGGCGCTTTCGTCGGGTCCGAAGACCCTCGTGCTCATCACGGAAGGCGTGCTCGTCGGGCGCAACTTCGCCGATGTCTCGTGGGTGCCGGAGCGCACGTCCGCAGCGGCGGTGAGCCTCTACGGGCTGCGCGTGGACAACGAGCAGGTCGACGCGGCGATGCCCCGAATTTCGCCCACGCGGCGTGCCGATCGCGACCTGCTCGTCGAAGGGCTCGACCACGTCGTCGGTCTGGCGCGTGGTACGGTGTTCCCGCTCGGCGCGAATCCGCAGGCGACGTTTACGAGGTTGAACCTCGAGCTGTCGGGCTACTACCTGCTCTCGTTCCAGCCCCAGACCAGCGATCGCGACGGCAAGCCGCATCAAATTTCGATTGGCGTGTCCCGGCCCGGCGTGACGCTTCGTGGACGGCGCGAGTTCTCTGTCGATACCGGCACGCGTGCCAAGCCGGTCGACGCGCGCCTGATGGACGTGCTGAAGTCGCCGGTGCTGCTCTCGGACTTTGGCGTGCACGTCACCACCTTCACATATCGCGATTCGGACACTGCGAAGTTGAAGGTTCTGATTGCTGCCCAGATCGAGCGGGCGCCGAGTTCACCGGAAGATCTCGCGCTGGCCTACTACGCGACGGACGAGAAGAACAACGTCGTGGCGACCCATGTGGAGCCCGCGCTCGATGCGCCCAGGTCCGCCGAGTCTGCACGGCAGCGGCACTTCACGGGCTCGTTCCTCGTCGATCCTGGCCGGTATGGCGTCAAGCTGGCCGTCATCGATGGCGAGGGGCGGGCGGCGTCGGTCGAGCACACATTTCAAGCCAGCCTGACGGCCGTCGGTCAGCTTCGGCTCGGGGAGTTGATGATCGCCGCGGCGCCGCGGCCGGGCGACGGCGTCCGGCCCGCCGTGGACGGTCGCGTGGCTACCGATACCCTCGTGGGCTACACGGAGCTGTACTCCGAGGCCGAGCCACAGCTCTCCGCGGCGGTCGTGACTCTCGAGGTCGCCGGCAGCGCTGAAGGTGCAACGATGGCCTCGATCCCGATGCGGATGGGGACAGGGCCGGGCCGCGGCAGGCGCACGCACGAAGGATCTCTGCCGCTGGCGCTCCTCTCCCCTGGCGCTTACGTCGCCCGCGCCGTCATCTCCGTCGAGGGGCGGCCGATCGGCCGCGTGACGAGGCCCTTTACGCTGGTTCGAAGCGCAGCCGTGCTGCCGGTCGCATCCGCGGATGCGACGGCAACCACGCGAGCGGCAACGAGCAAAGTACCGGTTCCGTTCTCGTCGCGAATCGACGCCTTCGACCGTTCGGCTGTGCTGAGTCGACCCGTGGTGGGGTTCTTTCTCAATCAGATCGCCCGACCTGGACTGCCGGCGCTGCCCGACGACTTGACCGCGGCGATCGGTCTCGCGCGAACCGGTCGGTTCGACGACGCCGGGCGAGTGGTCGAGACCGTAGGGTCAGATCACTTCGCGGCGCCCTTCCTTGCGGGCCTCGCGCATCTCGCGCAAGGCGATCTGCAGCGGGCGGCCCTGAGTTTTGGCGCGTCTCTTCAGTCTGCGCCGGAGTTCTTCCCGGCGGCGTTTTACCTGGGCGCCTGTTACGCGGCCGACGGGCGCGATCGGGAGGCACTCGTCGCCTGGCGCGCCGGCCTCGTCGTCGAGTCCGAAGCGCCGTTCATGCATACGGTCGTCGCCGACGCTCTGCTTCGGCTGCGCGATACCACACAAGCCGTGCTCGTTCTTCGACAGGCGGCTGGCGTGTGGCCGGACAGTGACGAGGTCCAGATGCGCCTTGGGACGGCGCTCGCGATGGCCGGCTCGGCCGAGGAAGCGATTCGCATCCTCGATAAGTATCTGACGCGGCACGCCGACGATCACGAGCGGCTGCTGTTGGCGATGCGGCTCATCTACGAGGCGCGCGCCGCCGGGCGGGTCATCGACGCGGCCGACGTCGATCGCGCGCGCTTCCTCAGGTTCTTCGACGCTTACACGAAGGCGGGTGGACGCGAGCGCGAGCTGGTGGAACGCTGGAGACGGGTGGTAGATCGATAAGCAGAGCGGGCGGCAGCATTGTGGCTGCCGCCCGCTCTCGTCACGTCCTTCAATGCTTCATGCGCTTCATGCCTCAGAACACGAACTTCACCATGACCCGCGCTGTTCGGGCGCTCTGGAAGCCGCTCGGCAGGTTGTACGTCTTGTTCACACGGCCGGGACTCGGACGCCCCTGCGTGTCAACCCGCGCCGCCATCGCCGTCGCCAGAACGAAGCCGTTGAAAAACGCATCGTCGCACCCGATATCGGTCGCCGATCGACAGACGCGGGGCAGCGTGAGCGCATCACGGTACGGCGTGGTCGCCAGCGTCGTCCAGGTCATCGTATCGAACAGGTTGTCGATGTTGAACTGGACGTCCGCCCGCAGTTTGCGCGGCAGGCGGAAACGGTGCGTGAAGTTCAGGTCGGTCTGGTGGTACGTCGGTGACCGGCCGAGATCGCCGCGGCCGTTGTAGAAGACCGGCACGCTCTTGTAGCTCACGGTCGACGAGTTCAGGTAGCCGCTGGCGGCGAAGAAGTTGACGCCAATCTGGGTGCCCCAAGGCATGATGTACCCGGCCTGCGCCTTGAACTGGAACGGCCGGTCGTTCTGCAGCCGCCCGTACACCGTGTTGCCCTTCGAGTCGAAGGACATGTACAGCCCGTCGAAGAACCGGTTGACGTTCGGGCTGTTCCGGCTGCCCTCGTCCGTGCTCGTGAGGCCGGAGTAGTTGCCCCAGAGCCGGCTGACGAGGACGCTGGTCGTCAGGAACCAGTTGTTCGACAACCGGCGGCGGAACGTGAGGTCGATCCCGTCGTAGACCCGCTTCGGGAAGGGGGTCCGCGGATACTCCTGGCCAAGCGGATACGCGCCAAGCCCGTAGCCGGGATTCGTGATGTAGAAGATCTCGCCGACTCCCGGAACCTGCACGCCCGTGTCCTCGATGGTGCGGATGAACCACTTGTGCACGTAACGGACGCCGACCGACATGACGCGGTTCAGCTCCCGATCGAGACCGAGAGTGAACTCCCGCGTCTGGACGGGCTTGAGGTCCCGATCGATCAGGTTGTTGTTCGGATCGTTGGCCGGGTGCCGCGAGTCCACCTGTTCGATGAAGGTGCCAGGGCACCCGCTTCCGGGCGGTCCGTCGCAGTTGATCGACGGCCAGTCGTACGTGTCGAGCGTGTAGTAGTAGTTGAGGATGTGGTCGGCGCCCCAGAGGCCGCGCGGCATCTCGAGCTTCGGCGTGTCGAAGAAGACGCCCCACGAGCTGTACATCTTCAGTTTCCCGTCACCGTGCACGTCGTAGGCGAACCCGATACGGGGGGCAATCTGCTGGCTCCACCCGAACGTCAGGTCCACGAACCCCGGGGTGAACGAGGGAATGTAGGTCCGTTCGGCCCGAACACCATAGTTGAGCGTCATGCGGCTGCTCGGGGTCCACTGGTCCTGCACGAACACGCCGAAGTTGTTGGCCGTGACGTCGCCGATCGTGTAGGAGCGGACGATCTGGTAGTAGCCGTACGTGCCGCGCACGTTGCGCTGATCGAGCGTGCTGCGGGAGGAGTTCCACTGCAACGTGACGTTCGGGAACTGCGCGCCGGTGTTGACCTGGTTGCCGAGCCGCTCGATTTGGGTGCCGAACTTGATCGCGTGCTGTCCCTTCCAATCCTTGAAGACCGTCATATCGGCGTTCACAAAGACTCGGCTGTAGTCATCGAGGAAGTTGAAAGTGTTGACCGGGTTGTCGGTGAAGCTGGCGAGCTGCTGAAGCTCGGCCGGCACGTCGAGGAGCCCGATGTTGCTCGTGCTAAAACTTCGCCGGACGCCGTGGAAGTAGTCGCCGCCGCGTGTGCCCGATCCGTCGAAGTAGTAGCCGCCCGTGAAATTCACGTAGCTGCGATTGCCCAGCGTCCAATCGAGCGTGGCCGAGTACGTGTTCTCGTAGCTGTACGTGTACCGTGTCGCACGCGGATTGAAGAGCGTCGGATTCGTGCTGCTGAAGCGGTTGCCGTTGGCGTCGAGCAAGATCAGGTTGCCGCTGGCGTCGCGCTGGTTGTTGTCGATGCCCGGGAGGTCGGTTCCACCGTCGCGCCGGAAGTTGCTGCCCGAAAAGCGAACGCGCATCGAGCTGCCCAGTTGCATCGCGCCGTTGTACTGGAACGACTTGTCACGCGGCCGCTGGTCGAATGTCTGAGTCTGGCCGTTGTAATTGATGGTGCGATCCGTGCCCGCCGACGTCCAGGTCACCGCTCGAATCGTGTCTTCCTTGACGAGGTTGACGCCGAGGAAAAACCAGGCGCGGCTCTTCAGGATCGGTCCGCCAATCGAGCCGACCGTGTCGTACTCCGTGGTCTCGTTCACGCGGGGGGCCGTGAAGTACTCGGCCAACGCCTGATTGGACGGATTGAGGCGGAGCTGCGGCCGCGGGTTGCCAAGCAACCCCTCGATCTTGCCACCCTCGTAGTACGTCCCGATGTCGCCGTGAAAGACGTTGGTGCCGCTCTTCGTGATGGCGCTCACCACGCCGCCGGTGGCCGCGCGGTATTCGGCGTTGTAGCCCGACTGCTTCACCTGAATCTGCTCGAGGAAGTCGACGACCACGTCGCGTGCCGAAACGCCGGTCCGCAGGTTCGTCGTGTCGAGACCGTCGATGACGTACCGGTGCTCGGCGGCCGCCGCGCCGTCGATGGTCAGCCCGCCGCGTGTTTCACTGCCCGTGCCCGCGACGCCCGTGATGGCCGAGAGGAAGTTCCGGCCTTTCGGAATGAGATCCAGGACGTCGGCCGTGATCGTGGCGGTGACCGCGTTCTGCTTGACGTCGATGATCGGCGTGTCACCCCGAACATAGACGTCCTCAGCCAGGCCCGCGATGTTCATGATCATGTCGACTTTCAGCAACTGTCCCAGCAGGAGTTGCCCGCTGACCTTCGCCGGCACGAATCCGGAAAGGGTCGCGGTGATTTCGTACGTGCCCGGCTGGAGTGCCGGGAACCGGTAGATGCCGTTGGCGTCGCTGACGGCCGACTGCGCGGCATTGGTGGCCACGTTCTTCGCTTGAACGGTCACGCCGGGGAGCACGCCGCCCGAGCTATCACGGACGGTTCCTTCCATAGCGCCCCGGAGCTCCTGAGCTGACGCGGGCATTGCCCACAACACCACGGCGAGCGCCGCGGCTGCGCGGAGCAGTGCTGACTTCCGCATGTTGAGCCTCCTCCTCTGGGGCCAGTGGCGACAACGCAGGGACGAGCCGCTGGCTAGCGGGGATGTTACACCGGTACCACGACCTCGGGAGTCGTTTCCTGATGCGCTCTTCCGCGGAAACGACTCCCGGTGGTCTTTCCCCGGCGAAAACGCCCGTCGAAACGACTCCCGAGGTCTTCTCTATATGATTTCCCCATGACCTCCGTCGTCATCCTGGGCGCCGCGCGAACACCCATCGGTCGGTACGGCGGCACCCTTCGCGCGACCCATCCGGCGGAGCTCGGCGCCCGAGCCGCCGTCGCCGCGCTCAGCCGGGCTGGTGTGGCGCCGGCAGACGTCGACGAGGTCGTCGTCGGCCACGGACGGCAGGCCGGATCGGGACCGAACCCCGCGCGGCAGGTCGGCCGGCGGGCCGGGCTGCCGGACAGCGCTCCGGCCCAGACCATCAACCAGGCCTGCGCGTCGGGCCTCCAGGCGGTCGCGCTCGGCGCCCAGGCGATCCTGCTCGGTCAGTCGCGGATCGTTCTCTCAGGCGGCATCGAGTCGATGAGCCGGATGCCGCATCTGATCGACAGCGAGGACGCGCGGTGGGGCCACAAGATGGGCAACATGCCGCTCGTCGATGCGATGTATCGCGACGGGTTCTTCTGTCCGTTGTCGCAGCTCCTCATGGGGCAGACCGCGGAAGTACTCGCGCGGCAGTACGGCATCACGCGTGAGGAATCCGACGAGTACGCGCTCGAGAGCCAGCGGCGCGCGGAAGCGGCCATTGCCGCCGGGCGATTCAGGGACGAGATCACGCCCGCGCCCGGCCGGGACGCAACAGGCCGTCCGATCGAGCTCGACGCCGACGAACATCCGCGCGCCGGGACGACGATCGAAGGTTTGCGGAAACTGCCGCTCGTGTTCGATCCCGTTGACGGCCACACCGGCATCATCACCGCCGGGTCGTCATCGGGCATCACCGACGGCGGCGCCGCGGTCGTGCTGGCGAGCGCGGAAGAAGCGGAACGCCGCGGCGTGCAGCCGATGGCGCGCATTCTCGGGTGGACGACGACGGGCGTCGATCCGAGGATCATGGGGATCGGTCCGGTGCCTGCGATCCAGAAACTTCTGGCACGGCTGAAGCTCACGATCGCAGACTTCGATCTCGTCGAGCTGAACGAGGCCTTCGCGCCGCAGGTGCTGGCGGTCCTGCGCGACGTGCCGATCGATCGCGCGCGTCTCAACGTGAACGGCGGCGCGATCGCCCTGGGGCATCCCATCGGCGCGACGGGCACGCGCATTCTCGTCACGCTGCTCTACGAAATGGGGCGTCGCGGCGCGAAGCGCGGGCTGGCCACGCTTTGCGTGAGCGGCGGGTTGGGGATGGCCCTGGCCGTCGAGCGTGGGTAAGAGCCGACATGTAGGCCGGCCCTTCAGGGCCGGCACGTCGGCGGGGCTGAAGCCCCGCCCCACACCTGATTCCGCGCCGCGCATCTGGCTCGCGGCCGTGGGGATCGTCGCGGCCGGCGTCTGGGCGTACTCGAACAGCTTTTCAGGCGCCTTCGTGTTCGACGACACGCCGGCGATTGTCGAGAACCCTCACATCAGGACTCTCTGGCCGCCGACGCGCTCGATGTCTGCACCGCCGCAGGTCACGGTCTCCGGCCGCCCGGTGGCGGCGCTGACGCTGGCCCTCGACTATGCCCTCGCGCCGGCCGACGTTCGAGATGTGATGACGCCGGCAGGTCTGAGCGCGGCATTGGGAACTGACGCGCGCTATCGCCGCAACGTTTGGGGATATCACGCGACCAATCTCACCATTCATCTCCTGGCGGGTCTCGCTCTCTTCGGGGTCGTTCGCCGAACGCTGCGGTCGCCGCGCATGCGAGATCGATTCGGCCGTGCCGCGACGTCGCTCGCGTTCATTGTCGCGCTGCTGTGGGTGGTTCATCCCCTCCAGACCGAATCGGTGACCTACATCGTGCAGCGCGTCGAGTCACTCATGGGGCTGTTCTATTTGCTGACCTTGTATTGCGCTATTCGCGCATGGGACACGAGTGGTCCGAATCCCACCACGTCGAGCCGCCGATGGGGACTCGCGTCGGTCGCCGCGTGCGTCCTCGGCATGGGCAGTAAAGAGGTCATGGTCACCGCTCCGATCCTGGTGGCGCTCTGGGACGTTGTCTTTGTCTCGGGCCCGAGCCTCCAGTCCCGAGGCCCCCAGTGGCGCTTGTCGAGCTCGTTGAGCTCCCGCTGGCCTTTGTACGCGGGCCTCGCGGCCACCTGGCTGCTTCTGGCTGTTCTGGTAGCGACGGAACCCCGCAGCCAGTCGGTGGGATTTGGTCTGCGAGGATGGACGGCGTGGTCTTACCTGCTGACGCAGAGCGAGGTCATCGTGCACTACCTCAGGCTCGCGCTGGCGCCGGTCACGATGGTCATCGACTATGGCTGGCCACGGGTCACGGCGGCTGCCGCGGTTTGGCCGGAGTTCGTCGCACTCACGATCGCTGTGGGACTCACCATCGTTGGTATCGTGCGACGACATCCGCTGGGTTTCGCTGGCGCTGCGTTTTTCCTGATTCTCGCCCCGTCGTCGAGCCTCCTGCCGATCGTCACCGAGATCGCCGCCGAGCACCGGATGTATCTGCCGCTTGCCGCGGTTCTGGCAGTCGTCATCGTCGGGCTCTACGCGATTGCCCAGCGAGCGATCGAATTGCTCCACCAGGCTCACTGGGCGCGGCGTGCGGCCTTGCCCACGGCTGTCGTGTTCGTCTCGGCTGCCACGCTGGCCCTGGGCCTTGCGACGCGTCATCGAAACCTGGATTACGCCAGCCAGGAGTCGCTCTGGCGGGATGCTGTCCAGAAGCGCCCGATGAACGCTCGAGCACGCGTGACCTACGGCCTCGAGCTGCTCGAAGCCGGCCGGCACGCCGACGCCGAGGCGCAGCTCAGGACCGCCGTCGCATTGGACGAGACGAATGCGTCTGCACAGCTCAACCTGGGGGTGGTGCTCTCCTCCGCCGGGAAGTTCGATGAGGGGATCGCGAGGCTCGAGCGCGCGCTCTCGCTCAACCCGCAAGACACGCACATCTATGGCAACCTCGGCGAGGCGTACGCGTCTCAGGGGCAGTTCAGGCAGGCGCTCAGGTACTTCATGCTTGCGCTCGAGACGAATGCCGACGATCTGTTCCTGCTGAATCGGGCCGGCTGGCTGCTCGCAACATCCGCTGACAACGAGGTGCGGAATGGTCCAGGCGGCGTCGAGATTGCCTCGCGCGCCGTCCGGCTGACCGGGGGTCAGGATGTCGAGTCACTCGACACACTGGCGGCAGCACTCGCGGAAGTGGATCGATTTCCTGACGCGGTGACGACCGCGGCGGAGGCGCTGCGGCTCGCGCGACTTCAGGCACGAACCGACATTGCTCCGGAGATCGAAGCACGGCTTCGCCTCTATCAGTCGGGACAAAAGTTCCGTCAGGCACCGTAGTCACATATGATTGAAGGTTGGATGCTGGCGTGAAGGAGCGTTCGTGCGAATCGCGGTGATTCCCGGCGACGGGATCGGCAAAGAGGTCACGGCTGAGGCCGTAAAGGTGCTGCAGGCCGCGGCGGCGGTCTCAGGAGAGACCTTCGATCTTCAAACGCTGCCGTGGAGCGCCGATCACTACTTGTCCACGGGCGTCTCGATTCCACCGAACGGCTACGCGATGCTCCGCGACGACTTCGCGGCGGTGCTGCTCGGCGCGCTGGGCGATCCGCGCGTGCCCGACAATCGCCATACCCGCGACATCCTGCTCGGCATCCGGTTCGAGCTCGACCTGTACGTCAATTACCGCCCGGTCCGGCTGCTCGACGATCGGCTCTGCCCGCTCAAGGACCGCGGGAAGGCCGATGTGAACTTCGTCGTGTTTCGCGAGAACACCGAGGGCGCGTACGTCGGCATCGGCGGGCGTTTCAAGGCCGGCACCGAGGACGAGATCGCGGTGCAGGAAGAGATCAACACCTTCAAGGGCGTGAACCGCATCGTGCGGCACGCCTTCGAATTCGCGCGTACCCGCGGGCTGCGCCGCGTCTGCATGGCCGACAAGAGCAACGCGATGGTCCAGGGCCACGCGCTCTGGCAACGCGTGTTCCGCGAGGTCGCGGCCGAATATCCGGACGTCGAGGCCTCGCACATGTACGTCGACGCGCTCGCGATGTTCATGGTGAAGGACCCGGGTCTCTTCCAGGTCATCGTCACCAACAACATGTTCGGCGACATCCTCACGGATATCGGCGGCGCGCTGCAGGGCGGCCTCGGCATGGCCGCCTCGGGCAACATTCACCCGGGCCGGACCTCGCTGTTCGAGCCCGTGCACGGCTCGGCCCCGCCGCTCGCGGGGAAGAACGTCGCCAATCCGATGGGCGCGATACTCTCGGCCGCGCTGCTGCTCGAAACCTTGGGCAAACGCGACGCGTCACAACTGATTGAACGTGCCGTCGAGGCTGCGGTGCTGTCGAACCAGACGACGCCGGACATCGGCGGCAAGTTGGGCACCAAAGAGGTCGGGGACTGGGTGGCCGCGAAGGTGAAGGAGTCGTAGGACGAGATGATGAGAGAGGTTTTCATCCTCGGCGGGGCGCGCACGCCCATGACGGAATACACCGGCGCGCTGAAAGATGTTTCGGCGCTCGAGCTGGGCGCCATTGCGGCGCGGGCGACGTTCGAGCGCACGGGCGTGAAGCCCGAGTGGATCGATCACGTCGTTGTCGGCAACGTCCTGCAGACGAGCAGCGATGCGATCTACGGCGGGCGGCACGTCGCGCTCAAAGCCGGGGTGCCGATCGAAGTGCCGGCGCTCACGGTCAACCGGCTGTGCGGGTCGGGTATCCAGGCCGCGGTGAGCGGCGCGCAGCTCATCCAGCTCGGCGAGGCGGAGATCGTGCTCACGGGCGGGATCGAGAACATGAGCCAGGCGCCGCACGTGATCCGGGGGCTGCGATCCGGGCTGCGGCTGGGTCAGGGCAAGCTCGAGGACTACCTGTACGAAGCGCTGCTCGATCCGTACTGCGGCCTGTTCATGGCGCAAACAGCGGAGAAGTGCGCGGCCAGGTACAACATCTCGCGCGAGGAGCAGGACGCGTACGCGCTGCGGAGCCAGCAGGCGGCGTCGGCGGCCTGGACGGCGTGCCGTTTCTCGGACGAAGTGGTACCCGTCGAGTTGAAGTCCCGTAAGGGCGTCACGGTCGTGGACAAGGACGATCACCTTCGACCCGACACGACGCTCGAAGGGCTCGCGAAGCTCCCGGCCGCTTTCTCCAAGGACGGCACGGTCACCGCCGGCAACGCCAGCGGCATCGTCGACGGCGGCGCGGCGCTGATGCTCGCCTCCGAGCGGGCCGTGAAAGAGAAGGGGCTGCGACCGCTGGCGCGCCTGGTCAACTGGGCGGCCGTCGGCGTTGATCCGTCCTACATGGGGATGGGTCCCGCGCCGGCGACGCGAAAGGCCCTGGCGCGCGCCGGTTTGACGCTCGATCAGATCGATCTCATCGAAGTGAACGAGGCGTTTGCCGGGCAGTACCTCGCCGTCGAGAAGGAACTGGGCCTCGATCGCAACAAGACGAACGTCAACGGCGGCGCCATCGCGCTCGGCCATCCGCTCGGCATGACGGGGACGCGGCTGCTCCTGACGCTCACGCTCGAGCTCGGCCGGCGCGGCAAGAAGTACGGACTGGCCACGGCGTGCATTGGCGGGGGACAAGGAATTGCGGCGATTGTGGAAAGATTCTGAATTTCGTCATCTGAAATCTGGAATCTGGGAATCTGTAATCTGGTCTGGAATCGGGGAATCTTACCGAGATTGCAGATTGCCAGATGTCAGATTCCAGATGACCGCCAAGGAGTGCCATGAGCTTTAGGACGGTAGGTGTTTTGGGTTGCGGCCTGATGGGCGCGGGAATTGCCCAGGTCTCCGCCGCAGCCGGACACAAGACGATCGTGCGCGAGGTGCACCAGGGGCTGCTCGACAAGGGCCTCGGCCGCATCCGGAAGTTTCTCGAGGATGGCGTGACGAAGGGCAAGGTCACGCCGGAGCAGCGCGACGGCACGCTGGGGAATCTCTCGGGCGTGACGGACTTCGCCGCCATGGGCGAGTGCGACCTCGTCATCGAGGCGATCATCGAGAACATCGACGACAAGGCGGCCGCGTACGCCGCGCTCGAAAGCGTCATCGGAGCTGAGGCGATTCTGGCGTCGAACACGTCGTCGCTCTGCATCACGGAGCTTGCCGCGCGCACCAGGCGGCCGGACAAGTTCGGCGGGCTGCACTTCTTCAACCCCGTTCCGCTGATGAAGCTCGTGGAGGTCGTCCGCGGGCTGTCGACCAGCGACGCGACGTATCAGGCGCTGATGGAGTTCTCGCGATCGATCGGGAAGGATCCGGTGACGGCGCCCGACAAGCCGGGGTTCATCGTCAATCGGCTGCTGGTGCCGTACCTGCTGGACGCGATCCGGTGCTACGAGCGCGGCCTCGGAACGATCGAGGACATCGACAAGAGCATGAAGCTCGGGTGCGGCTATCCAATGGGGCCGCTCACACTGCTCGATTTCGTCGGCCTCGACACGACGTACTACATCGCGAACATCATGTTCGACGAGTACAAGGACCCGATGTTCGCCGCGCCGCCGCTCCTCAAGCGCATGGTGCTGGCGGGGAAGACGGGCCGCAAGGCCGGCGAGGGGTTCTACAAGTACTGACGGGTGAGCGACGAAGATCGAGCTCGTGATTAGCCTCAGATCGTGAGCCGAATCATCGTGTTCGCTGGCGGAACCACAGACGTCAGCTACCGGACGCGCCGCCACTCTACTTCAGCGTCTTTAGCCGAGCAGCCGCCTTTTGCTTAAAGTCTCGATCCTCCGGAATCCAGTCGGGATCGTCGGGTGCGTCGAGCACCTGCTGGAACATCGCCTTCGCGTCCCCTTTCCGGCCATCTTCGAGCAGCACCTCGGCAAGAAAATACAGCGTCGCGGTGCTTTTCGGATTGAACGTCAATGCGAGGCGGAGGTGCTCTTCGGCTTTCTTCTCGCTGCCGCCGAAGAGTCCAGGCACCATGTGATACCACCAGCCGATCGCGCGATCGGCGGATCCCTGGAGCCAGGCCGGATCCATCGCGAGCACCTTCTGCAGCTCGTCTCTGATCCGGCCGCGGTACTTGATTCCCTGGCGAAGTCCAAACGACTCCGCCAGCGCGCCCATGTTGGCCGCCATCCAGAAGTGCCCTTCAGGGGCGTCCGGCTTCAATGTGGCGGCTTGCTCCGCGGCGGCGACGCCGCGCTCGAGCGCGGGACGGCGCATCGATTCCTGATCGTGCGTGCCGAGCCAGTAACAGGCGCGCGACAGCTTCCACGCGGCCTCGAAGTCCTGACCGGCGGCCGCGCGCGCGGCCCAGATGTCGGCCGCCTGACGCGCGACGGCCATGTTCTCCCGCTGCCGATAGAGCTCGTCCGGATTCGGCCTGCCCTGAGCGGCGTCGAAGGGCCTGCCCTGAGCGACGTCGACGGGCGACTCCGCCGCGCCGGCGGCGCCGGAACCGGCCGCGAGCAGGAGGTAAAATGCGGCCATGCAAGACACGATTCGACGCTTGCTGACCGAGATTGGCGAGGACCCCGCTCGCGAAGGCCTGCGCGACACGCCGCGCCGTATGGAGCAGTCACTCCGGTTCCTCACGAGCGGATACGAAACGGATATCGACAGGCTCATCAACGAGGCGTTGTTCACGGTCGAGTATAACGAGATGGTGATCGTCCGGGACATCGACTTCTACAGCCTGTGCGAGCATCACCTCCTGCCGTTCTTCGGCAAGTGCCATCTGGCATATATCCCCGACGGCCGCGTCATTGGTCTCAGCAAGATCCCTCGTATCGTCGACGCGTTCGGCCGGCGCCTGCAGGTCCAGGAGCGGCTGACGTCGCAGATCGCGAACACGCTCAATAGGACCATCCGCCCGCTCGGCGTCGCCGTCGTCATGGAAGCGACGCACCTCTGCATGGCCATGCGCGGCGTCGAAAAACAAAACTCGGTGACGGTCACGAGCGCGATGCTCGGCGTCTTCCATCAGGACGCGCGGACGCGGTCCGAATTCCTCGAGCTCATCCGCTACCGTGGCGCGACCCAGATGCGCGAGCCGTATTCGGTCGGCGTCGGGTGTGTGCCCGAGGCGCTGACGTAACGAAATACGTAGGGCGGATTGGTTTCTAAACCGCCCTGGCGGATTTGGAGATCAATCCGCCCTACGGTACACGCGCACGTGATCGAAGTACGTCCCCCGCAGCGGCAGACGGCGCTCAATCCTGAGCTCGGGAACGTCATCGAGTAACTGCGTCGCTTCCGTGCCGGCGCCTCGATCGGCGGCAAACACCCACAACCGGCCGTTGGAACCGAGCCCGGCAGCGATCGCGCGAGCCTCGGCGAGGAACTCCATGCGCCGGCTGTACGTGGAGTCGGCGTCGAACCAGCCCGGATGCTGGCTCATCTCGCCCGGAAATCCCTCGATCGTCACACAGGCTGGCCAACCGGTTTTCCGGGCGTACCACGTCGCCGGCGCGAACGCAACGCCGGCGGCCACGACACGATCGCCGCACCGGACTTCGCGCGCGACAGCCGCCAAGCTCGCGGCCGACGGCGACGGATCGGGAAGGCGGATCCCTTCCACGGCATACGCCGCGGCCGACGTGAACAGCAGCGCCGAGACGACAATCGTCAGGCGCGCCGATCCCAGGCGGACCAGCGCGGTCGCGACGGCGATCGATAGCGCCGGCAGGATCACATTGGGCGTGCTGGCCGCCGAGTACACCGGCTTTGCCAGCGACGCCACGGCGGTTCCCGCGATCACGACGGCGCTGAGGATCAGGCAGAAGCGCCAGCCCGGACTCGACAGTTCCTTCATCGTGCCGCCACGAACAAGCATCAGGGCGAGCAAGATGCCGGCGAGCATCCATCCGTTGCGCCACCCCCAGAGCGCCAGGTAGCCGGCCATGACGTCAGTGATTCCTGGCCTCAGCATCCACGACGTCGTCGGCAAGCCGAACGTCGCGATCAGCATCGACCACCAGAGCATCACGTAGAGTCCGACCGCGATGACCGGCAGCGCCGCCAGGACGACGCCGCGGCGATCGGGCGAGACCAGCAGCACGCCGACCGCGCTCGCCGCGGCAAAAAAGAAATACAGCGGCTGTGTGAACAGGCCGGCCAGATGAATGGCGACGAGTCCGGCCGCCAGCAGCCGAGACGGTATCTGGCGACGCTTACCCGCTTCGAGAGACAGCAGGTATCCGGCGGTTGCGGCGGCGGCGAGGGCGCACAGAAGGGCGTACGGACGCGCGGTCGCCGCGAATCGCAATCCAATCCTGGCGCTCGTGGCAAGGAGCCACGCCGCCAGCAGCCCCGCGACCGGACCGCCCGCCCGGCGGCCGGCGATGGCCGTGACGACGATCGCCAGCGCGTAGAGGACCAGCGAGAGCGATCGCAGTCCCCATTTGCTGTCGCCGAACGCGGCCCGCCATGGACGCAGCAGCACGTACCAGAGCGGGATGTTGTCGTGGACCAGCACGCTCCGAAGATCGGACGAGCTGTTCTGGAGCATGAGCGCCGTGAAAGGCTCGTCGTTGCTGAAATCGTGCCCCGCGCGGCCGAAAATGGCCATGAACATCGCCACCGCCACGATCCCGGCGAGCACGATGGTGAAATGACGCGAGACGAGCGCCGCGAGGCGGTCTGCCAGGTCGGCGAACATGGCCGGCATCCTACTTGTCGATCCGTTCTTCCGGCCGGATGCGCTCGTCGGTCTCGACGCCCACGACGCGGCCGAGCAGGCTGTGCAGCTGCCTCACGCCCTCGGTGAGCGACGCCGGACCGGGCTGCAGGATGTAGGTCGATTTGATCTCGTAGATGTGACCGTCGCGCACCGCCGGCACATCGGTCCAGCCTGGGCGGCCGGCAATCCGCGCCTTGTTCACTTTCTTGCCGCACCAGGATGCGACGATCGCGTCCGGGGCCGCGTCACGCACCGCGTCGGGTGAGACGATGCGATCTTTCGCGAGCGCCGCGCCGCGATGTTCGGGGAAGAGCGTCTCGCCGCCGGCGACTTCGGCCAGCTCGTCCACCCAGCAGATGCCGGAGATCAGCGGATCGTCCCACTCCTCGAAGAACACGCGCGGCCGTTTGGGGAAACGGCTGGCGGACGCGCGCACCAGCTCGAGGCCGTCCTCGAGCTGACTCGCCAGCGCCTCCGCACGATCCGGGAGTCCGACGAGGCCGCCAAGCATCCTGATCATCTGCAGGATCTCCGCCACGCTGCGCTGATTGAACGTGACGACTGTGCATCCCCGCCGGATCAGCTCCGCCGCAATGTCGGCTTGCAGGTCCGAGAACGCCAGCACGAGATCGGGCTCGAGAGCGAGGATCTTGTCGAAGCGCGCGTTGATGAACGCCGAGACGCGCGGCTTTTCGCGCGCCTCCCGCGGGCGGACAGTGTAGCCCGAGACGCCGACCACGCGATCGCCGGCGCCGATCAGATACAGCGTCTCGGTCGTCTCTTCCGTGAGACAGACGATGCGCTGCGGATACAAAGACATGCAAGACGATTGTAAGAGCACTGCGTCTTGCTTGTCGGTACGGCTGGCGTACCCGTCGTACCGACAGCGAAGCCCGCGCATTTCTCGAGCGAAGTCCCCGCTCTTCGCCAGCGATGCCCCCGCTCTTCGATATACTCGCCGAAGATGCGTTCGCTGCTGTTCGTCGCCGCGATCCTGGTCGCCACGTCGCTCGCGTTCGCCTCGCCGCAGCGCGGCGGCCGCCGGACCTCGACCGATGTCAAATGCGCCGCCGACCTCGGCACCGGCCTCAAGACGCGCCGCCAGTTCTGCGACGTCGTCATCGCGACGACCGGCGGCGCCAGCGTGTGGATGCCGCTGCCCGCGCACACGGGGACGGCGACCCTGCTGTTCGATCTCCACAACCGGTTCCTGGTGCCGATTGTGACGCTCGATCCGAGCCTCGCGTTCACTCGACACCTGGCGGTCGTGGCCGTGCTGCGACCGGCCGGCGAGACGATCGAGCAGGCGGCGGTCATGCGCGAGTACCGCAGCAACGAGGATCTGTTCGACACGATCGGCGGCGGCGGCCGTCCCGGGGGCATCAAGGCCGTCGCCCCCAGCGAACCCGAAGCCGTGCGCATCACGATTCCTGCCGGCGTTACCGCGATCGGCATCGTCGGCGTCCGGCTCGACGTCACGACCCGCGCGGGCAAGGAGCCGTTCGACTCGCCCGGGCGCGCGATTGCGATGGTCAGCAACCTTCGCATTCAATACACGGCTCGATAAGTGTCGATCTCACTGGACGTCCTGATTGTCGGCGGGGGACCGGCGGGGCTCGCGGCCGCGATTGCGGCCCGCCAGCACGGCCTGCGGTACCAGGTGCTCGAGAAGGGCGCCCTCGTCAATTCACTCCTGCGTTATCCGACGCACATGGTGTTCTTCACGACGCCGGAGCTGCTCGAGATCGGCGGGCTGCCGTTCGTCAGTCCGTTCGAGAAGCCGACGCGTCAGGAAGCGCTGCGATATTACCGGCGTGTCACCGACGCGTTCGAGCTCCAGGTGGCGCAGTACGAGCCGGTCATCGGCCTCACCGCGCGCGACGGCGTGTTCCACCTGCGGTCGCAGCGGCCGCACGCGGCGCATCGGGACTGGATCGCGTCGGCGGTCGTGATCGCCACCGGCGCTTACGACGTGCCGAACGAGCTCGGCATTCCCGGCGAGCACCTGCCGCACGTCTCGCACTACTACCTCGAGCCGCACGCCTACTATCGCCGCCGCGTCGTCATCGTCGGCGGCAAGAACTCGGCGGCCGAAGCCGCGCTCGATCTTTATCGCGCGGGCGCGTCGGTGCTGATCGTTCATCGCCGCCCGGCGCTCGGCGAGTCGATCAAGTACTGGGTCAAGCCGGACATCGAGAACCGCATCAAGGAAGGGACGATCGAGGCGCGGTTCCTGACGCGAGTGATCGAGATCCGGCCCGGCGAGGTCGTCCTCGCGCCGGCCGACTCGGACCTGTCACCCGACTTGGGCGTTCAAACCGTCGAGCCTGCTGATGGCGTGCTTCTGCTCACCGGCTATCGATCGGACACGACGCTCCTGCGCATGGCGGGGGCGGCGATCGAAGAGACGCAGGGCGCGCCGGTGCACGATCCCGAAACGTTCGAGACGACGGTGCCGAACCTGTTCCTGGCGGGCGCGGTGGTCGCGGGCAGGCAGAGCGGCCGGATTTTCATCGAGAACGGCCGGTTCCACGGCCGGGTCGTCATCGAGGAGATCGCGAAGCGGCTGTTACGGGCCACCGTCTAACGAACGCTGAGCGGATGAGCGAAAGAGGAGGGCATGAAGTCTTGCTTCATGCCCTCCATTCCTTCACGTCCTTCATGTTACCTGCGGCTGGCCGGAGTCGAACGCGCCCCGAACCAGTAGGTGGCGTTGAACCGGATGATGCGCGGACCGAGGATTCCCGTCGGTGACAGGAACGTCGGGATCTGCGTCACCGGCTCGTTCGGATCGTTGGCGTATCGGATGTTCGTCAGACCTGAGCCGTTCCGGATATTGAACACGGTGTTCGAGTTGGCGACGTTGTACACATCCATCGACAACTCGAACCGCTGACCGCCGAGATCGAACAGCCGGCCGGCCCGAAGATCCAGCGTCGAGAGCTCCGGCAGGCTCAGGCTGCCGCGCGGTTCGGCGTTGACCGACACAAGGTTGTTCCCATTGCTCTGCCGAATGCAGTTGCTGGTCACCGTCGTCGAGCATTGCGGGATGCCCCAGGTCCGCGTGAACGGCAATCCGGACTGGATGCGGTAGTTCACGCCAAAGAGGATCTTGTAGGGCAGCGTCATCGAACCGGACGCCTTGAAGGCATGCCGGCGGCCCGTCTTGCCCTTGACGTTAATGAAGGACTCGTTCGGGTCCTCCAAGTCGGTGAGATCCACACGCTGATGCGCATACGTGTATCCCGCCAGCAGCGTGGTGCCCCGGCCGTAGCGCTTCGTGCCGACAATCTCGACCCCGTCGTAGCGCGTCCCGAACCGGTTGTTGTTGACCGTCACGTCGCTCTGCGTGAACCCGGGGTTCAGGCTGTAGACCGTGATCACCTTGTCGTCGGCCGTCGAGAAGACGCCATCGCGACCCGGGTCCGTAAGATCAATCAGGCTGAACGCCTCGTCCCACAGCGCGAAGTTGACGTCCTGGGTGCCCTGCGGATCGAAGGTGCGCCGGCTGATGTAGGTGGCGCTCAGCCGGAAGGCCGGCAGCAGCTCGTGGTCGACGCCGGCGGTGATCTCCCGCCGCCACGTGCGACGCAACGTCGGGTCGAACCGATTCGGGTTCGGGATCGATGTCGTCACGTTGCCCGTGCCGAACTCGCCGCCCACATACCGGGAACCGTTCCACACCGCGTTGCCGCGGTCGAAGATGAAGTCACCATTGTCGTTCCAGCCGTACTGCTGGCTGACGGTGCCGTTCGGATTGGGGCCCGGCGTGCCGGTGCCGATCTGATCGTAGTACTTGCCGATCGAGAACTTCGCGACGGTTTTGCCGGTGCCCAACAAGTCGTACGTGGCGCTCGCTCGGGGCGCCCAGTTCTTCCACAGCGGCGCATTGTGCACGGCCGCGAACTGGTCAGGCACGGTGTACTCGGTGAGCCGGCCGCCCGTGTTGAGGGAAACGTTCAACCCGCTGATCACCATCCCGGTTGGGAAGTAGTCGCTGGACGGGTGTACCTGTTCCGGGAGGTAGCCTTCGACGCGCTCCCACCGGATGCCCGCGATGACCGTCAATCGTCCGACGGCGAAGGAGTCCTGTCCATAGAACGCCGTGTTCATGACGCGGGACTTGGTCATGAGCGGCGAATTGAAAATAGTGACGTTGCCGGGGCCCGGCGGCTGAGTCGCGGTGCCTTGCTGGGTCCGGAAGGTCAGGTTCACGTTGTCCACGCGGGTGGTCGTGACGTCCTGGCCCGTGAAGCCGTTGTCGAACCCGAACTTGAACTCGTGGCGCGCGCCGAAGAGGTTTGACAGGTAGTAGTTCCAGTTCGACGTCAACTGCAGCCGGCGGCGGAACTGGAAACCGCTGCTGGCCGCGTTCCGGTGGCGCACGTTCGTCGAGTTGTCGAGGATAGACTGCTGGCCGGTCTTCTGCGTCAGCGGGAAGTGCGTGTTGCTGTACGCGAGCTTCGTGTCCGCGAACAACCGATCGGTCAGCACCGTGTTCCAGGCCAACTGCGAGATGACGAACGTGTCGTACTCCTTTGTGTTGGAGTCCAGCGTGACCGTCGCGCTCGCGCCCCGGTTCGGTTTGTCGTACCACTGCCGGTTGGCGTAGCCCTCGAACCGGTTCGACGATCCAAGCGCGTAAGTGAGCTTGCCGGACGTGCTCAGGATGTCGGTCGTGTCCTGCGTATTGCCTGACAGCAGGGCGGGCACCTGGGCCGGCGAAATCGCCGGGTAACCGGGGACGTTGACGTGTGTTCGCTGCTCCTGCAGGTTCCCGAAGTAGAAGAGCTTGTTCGCGATGAACGGGCCGCCCGCCTGGATGTTCGCGTTCGAGATGTAGCCCACGGCCTGGGCCTCCGGCCGGAAGCCCTTCTGCTTCAGGTTGTCGTCGATGTTGTCCCACTGCGTGCCTTTGCCCTGGTAGGTGCCGAGCGTCTGGCCGCTGAAACGGTTCGTGCCGCTGCGCGTGACCATGTTGATCATGGTCCCCGACGTGCCCATCGAGATGTCCTGCGCGCCGGTGGTGACCTGAAGGTTTTCGAACGTGTTCGACTCGTAGTAGTTCATCGAGGCGCCAATCGACGCGGGGTCGCCGACATTGACGCCGTTGACCATCTGGACATTCTGGTTGCTCCCTGTGCCGCGCGACGTGAAGCCGCGCTGCAAGCCGGCCTGGTTGCCGCCAACGTCCGGTGTGTCGAAGATCAGTCCAGGAATCTTGTACTCGAGGATATTCCAGATGTCTTTGCCGCCCGGCGTCGTCTCGAGCAGCATGCTGTCGAGGTTCACGTTGACGGCCGCGGTCTTGCTGTCGACGATCGGCGATTCGCCGGTCACCGTCACGACTTCCGTCATCGCGCCGACTTTCAGCGTGAAGTCGAGCGTCACCGTCTCGTTCTGGACGACGACGACGCTTTCTCGGGTGATGGTCTGGAATCCGGTCAACGCCGCTTTGACCGTATAGGTGCCGAGCGACAGCGACCCGAATCGATGTGCGCCCGACGAGTCGCTGACGGCCGTCAGCGGCCGCGGAAGCACGGGGCTGGTAACAGTAATCGTGACGCCCGGAACCGTCGCGCCTTGCTCGTCGACGGTTTTGATGAAGATGCTTCCCGTCTGGATCTGCGCGAACGCAGGTGTGACGAAAACGGCCGACGCGAAGAGCAGGATCCCGATGAGACCCAGCTTTTGGAACATGGCCACTTCCTCCTGAGCGTCGTGGACGCTCATGAACGCAAACAACAGGTGAACCGGGCCGCCCCCCTGTTGCTGCTGTGGCCGAGCATATGGGGAGCGGACGTTGGGGGCAAGTGGTTGGGGGCGAACAGCGGCGGGCGGAAACGGGCAGGGGGACGTGTAGGGCGGGGCTTCAGCCCCGCCCGCTCGCCGGCCCTAAAAGGGCCGGCCTACATTTCGCAACGTTTTCTCAGTGCACGGTGCGGGTCTTGTTCGCGAGGAAGTCCATAAGTACGTATTGCCCAAGCGTATAGGGTGTCGTGAAGTACGCCTTGCCTCGACAGATGCGCGCGACGCGGCGCACGAAGGCGACCAGGTCGTAGTCCCGGGCGAGCATGAAGGTATTAATCATGATGCCCGAGCGGCGGCAGGCGGCGACCTCGGCGAAGGTCTCGCGCAGCACGAACGGGTCGAGGCCGAAGGCGTTGCGGTAGATGCGGCCGTCTGGACGCGTGACGGCCGACGGCTTGCCGTCGGTGATCATGATGATCTGGCGCATGTCCTTGCGCTGGCGATCGAGGACGCGGCGCGCGAGGCGCAGGCCTTCGCGCGTGTTCGTGTAATACGGGCCGACGCGCACGCGCCCGAGGCGGCTGATCGGCACTTCCTCGGCCGAGTCGTGGAAGAGCACGGCCGACAGGGCATCGCCAGGGTATTGATGCCGGATCAGATTCGCGAGCGCCATCGCGACCCGCTTGGCGGGCGTGAAGCGATCTTCCCCATACAGCACCATGCTGTGGCTGCAGTCGAGCAGCAGACAGGTCGCGCAGGAGCTCTGGTAGTCGCCCTGCGTGATCATGAGATCTTCGTACGTAAGCTCTAAGTCCTCTTTGAGTACCTCGCGCGGGCCGCGGGCGCTGTTCGTCATCCTTTGAACTGCACTCAAGACGGTTGCCGACGCGTCGAGATTCATCGTGTCCCCGAACATGTATTGTCGCGGCGGACCGCCGGCCTCGATGCCGGTGTCGAGCTCGCGCGTGTCATGGCGGCCGGCGCTGCTGCGGCCGGCTGAGCCGAGCAGATCTCTCAGCGCCCGGTAGCCGAGAAAGTCGAGCGCTTTGTCCGTGACTTCGAAGCGTGAGTTGGCCTGGTCCTCGCCGCCCGGACCGTCGAAGCGCTGTTTGGCGGGCTGGCCGGCCATCGTGATGTAGCCCTGCTCGGTGAGGCGCTCGATGATCTTCTGCACGAGATCCTCGAGCTCGTCCCGTCCGCGGCGCCGGCCGGACGCATCGCGCCGCGCCGGCTCGTCGCTCTGGCCATCGAGCAGGCGATCGAGCATCTCGTCGGACAGCACGCCGCCGTTGAGCAGCGCGTCGAGAATCGCGTCATGCAGCGCCTGCATCGTCCGGTCGTCGTCGCTCTGCGGATCCCACGGCGAGTTGAAGCCGCTCGCGAGCAGCAGATCGGACAGCCGCGAGACGAGCGACTCGAGATCGATCTCGCCGGCCAGGTCGGCCACGAAGCGGCTGTATCTATATTTCATACATGTGGTGATGTTCTAAGAGCCGTTGCGAAATTACGTGTAGGGCTGGGGCTTCAGCCCCGCCTGCACGCCGGCCCTGAAGGGCCGGCCTACATTCAGTTGTAGTACTTCTTCTTTCCCTTCACCGGCGCCTCGTCCTCGTCCATCAACGATTGGATCGTACGATCGTCGACGCGCTCGCGCGGGGCGTTCTGGACCGGCGAGGCGTGCAGCTGGCCGCTCTCGGTCCGGCTGATCTTCTTGAGCGCGCACAGGCCTTCGAGGATGAAATCGGCCACCGCGGCGCGGACGCCGTCGGATGCGCGATCGCTCGCGCCGAGCGCGTGGGCGACGCGGTCGAAGCCGTCAATCCGCTCGACGGCCTTCAACACCTGGCCGGCCGGCGACGTGTCGGAGAGATCGACCGTGCCGCCCTGTTCGAACCAGGCGATGACCGGTCGCGTGTCGGCTTGCACCGCGCGGCCGTCGAAGACCGTCGCGATGGCGGCGCGGACGATCTCGCGCGCGACCTGCTCGGCGCCGCGCAGCTCGCCTTCGTACTCGAGCTCGACCTTGCCCGTGAGCGACGGGAGCGAGGCGTAGACGTCGCTCACACGCGGCACGGCGATCGATTCACCCGTATCGAGGGCCCGCCGCTCCGCGTTCGAGACGACGTTTTCGAGCGCCGTGATCGGCAGGCGCTGGCTGACGCCGGATCGTTTGTCCACTTTCTGGTCGCCCCGCGCCTGGAACGCGACCTCCTCGACGATCTCGCGCACGAACTCGGGCACGTCCACCGGGATCGCGGCGGTGTGCTGGCCCGTGCGGTCCACCCAGGCTTCCTGCGCCGTGATGGTCATCGCCTCGTGGCGCGTCCGCGGATAGTGCGTGCGAATCTCGGAGCCGATGCGGTCCTTGAGCGGCGTGATGATCTTGCCGCGCGCGGTGTAGTCCTCCGGGTTGGCCGTGAATACCAGCGCGACGTCCAGCCGGAGACGCACCGGGTAGCCTTTGATCTGCACGTCGCCTTCCTGGAGGATGTTGAAGAGCCCCACCTGCACCTTGCTCGCAAGATCCGGCAGCTCGTTGATCGCGAAGAGCCCGCGATTGGCCCGCGGCAGCAATCCGTAGTGCATCGTCAGCTCGTCGCCCAGGCGGCGGCCGGACTGGACGGCCTTGATCGGATCGATGTCGCCGATCATGTCGGCGATGGTGACGTCGGGCGTCGCGAGCTTCTCGACGTAGCGCCGTTCACGCGGGAGCCACGCGATGGGCAAATCGTCGCCTTCGGTCAAGAGCCGCGCCCGGCACGCCGCGCACAGCGGCGCGAGCGGATCGTCGTGGATCTCGCACTCCGGCACCACCGGAATCTCGTCGTCGAGCAGCTCGACGAGGGCACGAAGCAGGCGCGTCTTCGCCTGACCGCGAAGACCCAGCAGAATGAAGTTGTGGCGCGACAGCACGGCATTCACGACTTGCGGAATGACGGTGTCGTCGAATCCGATGATGCCGGGGAAGAGCGGCCGCTTCGCGCGGACGCGCTCGATGAGGTTCGCACGCATCTCGTCTTTCACGGGCCGATGCGGCGTGCGGCCCGCCGCGATCGATTCGCGAAGGGCGCCCAGGGATGTTGGAAGGGCCATAGACCATATTAGTCGTCTATCTGGAATCTGGAATCTGGAATCTGTAATCTCCATGTCCGGCCAATCGAGGATCTGACATCTGGATGCTCAGTCATCTCCTTTCACTGGATCACGTCAACGTCATCGCGCACCGGGGCGGATCGAAACTGCGTCCGGAGAATACGTTTGCGGCGTTCGATCACGCGGTGGCGCTGGGCGCCGATGCGATCGAATGTGACGTGCACCTCTCCCGCGACGGCCAGGTCGTCGTCATCCACGATCCCACGCTCGACCGGACGACCGACGCGCGGGGGCCGGTGTCCGGTCGGTCCGCGGCGGAACTCGCCCGGGTGGACGCCGGCTTTCATTTCGGCTCGGCGGAGGGCCATCCGTATCGCGGGCGAGGTGCGTACGTCCCGCGTCTGGCCGAGCTCCTTGAACGAATTCCGGCGATGCCGATGGTGGTTGAAATCAAAGGCCATCGACCGGACGTCGCCGACACTGTGCTCGGCGTGATCGCGGACGCCAATGCCATCGATCGTGTGATCGTCGGAGGGTTTTCACAGGCCGTGCTCGAGCGCGCGCGGCGGGTCAACAAGGATGCGGTCACCAGCGCCTCGAAGGACGAAGCCCGATGGGCGCTCTACCGGTCGTATTTCAGGATGACGCCTACTGACCCGCAGTACTGGGTGTTTCAGGTGCCGTATCGGTTTCGCGGACGCCGCCGGTTCCGGCGCAGGTTCATCGAGACCGTGGGACGGATCAACCTGCCCGTGCAGGAATGGGTCGTGAACGACCCGGATGACATGCGGAACCTGATCGACTGGGGCGCCAACGGGATCATCAGCGATCGCCCGGATCTCGCGCTGACGATCGTCAAGCTGGAGGGTGGGCCCGAACAGAGTCGGGTCATGCGCTTCTGAGGTACACTCCCCGAAACCCGGAGGGAAGTCATGCGAGCGAGATTCATCGTCGGCGCCGTGAGTGGTGTCACCGTTCTGGCCGTGACGCTGGTTGCACAGACCGGCCAGGCGACCCAGACGGGGCAGGCCCAGACCCAAACCGTCCAGGAAGCGCCGGACGACGTGCGCACACTGGTCACGCGTCTCGAGCTCGAAAAGTTCAAGGCCACGCTCAAGGGCCTGACGCAATTCGGGGATCGCCGCGAGGCCACGCAGCGCAATCGCGACGCTGTCGATTGGATCGAGACGCAGCTCAAAAGTTTCGGTTGTCCCACCGGTCGCCTCACGTACGAGCCGCCAGCGCCGCGCGGTGGCGGCGGAGGCGGTGGCAGAGGTCAAACCCTTGGGCCCTTGCCGGCACCGGTGCGCAGTAGCGGCACTAACAATGGTGGCGCGACGCTCTACGGCAATCGCGGACGGACTGGCGTGAACAACAACGCTGAAGCGCAGCCGGACGAGAAACTGCGCGCGCTCAACGCCGGCCCGGTGATTCCCGGACCGATTCCAGTCGTGTTCTGCACGAAGGTCGGGACGACGCGCCCGAACGAGATGTACATCATCGGCGCGCACATGGACGGCATCGGCTGGGGTGAAGCCGCCAATGACGACGGATCGGGGACCGCGCTGGTCATGGAAATGGCGCGAGTGTTCAGCTCACCCGACGTCACCACGGACGTGTCGATCCGGTTCGCGCTCTGGAACGGCGAGGAGGGCGGACTCCGCGGCGCGCGCGCCTATGTCGCACAGCGCGAAAAGCTGCAGGGCCAGGAAGATCCCCCCGGGTCCGGTCGCTATCCCGAGCCGAAATGGCTCGGGATGATCCAGCACGACATGATGATGTTCGATCACGGGATGCCGCGCGACGACGGCACGCTCAACCCCGAGCAGCGTCCCGAGGCCGATTTCAACATCGAGTTCCAGAGCAACTCGAAGATGGCCGACGCGGCGATGAAGCTTGCGCTCGCGGTGAAGCTGGCGGCCGACAAGTACACGACGGACTATCCGGGCACCCTGGGGCCGCACATGACGAATACCGACTCGGGGCCGTTCATGGACATCGTGGCGGCGATCAGCCTGCGCGAGAACGAGCGCGGCATGAACACGGGGGCTGGCTGGAATCCGCACTGGCACCAGCCGACCGACCTGTTCAAGACGTTCTCCGACAAGGATTTCAAACTCGGAGTGAACGCGGGACAAGCGACGCTTTCGGCGATCGCACAGCTCACCGGCGCGAAGATCAAGAAATAGCGCGCGCCGAGTGTCAAAGACGGGAACGGGCGCTCGAGAAAAGGCGCTCGCGCCCGCGCGTCGGTACGACGGGTACGGCGGGTCCGCGGAACCGACAAGAATCAGGTTCCTCGGACCCGGCGTACCCGTCGTACCGACTGATGCCGGCTAGAGAGATCAGGCCGGTTCAGCGTCGGTCTCCGTCTGATCGCCCGGCCTCGTCCTACTTTCCGCGCAAACTCTTCGCGGTCACGAAGTTCGGCTCGATGTCGACGGGGACGTCCTTGAGCCTGTCGAGCACTCGCTGAACTTCCGGCCGCACGACGACCATTTCCTTGAGCAGACCTTCGGCCGTTTTGTAGTTGCCCTCCGCCTCGATCGTCATCAGCTCGCGGGTCAGCGTCTCGACGCCTTTCTGAATCTTGCCGTCGACGACCGCGAACGTGCCGTCGGGATTGACGACGAACCCGCCGCGGTCGAGCAGGTAATTCAACTGCAGCGCAATGCCTTTGCCGTGCGCCTCGTTGATGCCGAAGCGGATCGATCGGAACGTCGACGCGAGAAACGTCGTGTACATCGTCCGCGCGATGTCCTTCGAGACGACGCCCTTGTCGGCGAGGCGTTGAAGCGCCCAGAGGCCGGAGATGTCGGCTTTCGCTTCTTCAATCGCGGCGTAGGTGTCTTTGAGCGCGTGACGGACCGCCGTCCCGCCGGGCTGGACGACGTGCGGACCGAGCCCATGCATCAGCTCGTGCATCAGAATGTGCGTGAAGAACGCGTCGAACGACACGTTGGCGCGGTCGGCGGCCGGGAGCGCGACGAGGGAGACCGGCTGGAGCACCTTCGCGAACTTGGCCTCCTGCACGTTCTTGAGCATCACGCGTTTCGCGCCCTTTTCGCGAATGACCCGGTCGTCGTTCGGGAGATTGAACGCGGCCGTCTGCACGCCGCGGTTGCCGTCGCCCGCGCTGAAGACGACGTTCACGACCCGAATCGGCGAGAGCGCGCCCAGCTTGGGACTGCGGTACTTCGGATCGATCGGCAGCGCGTCCTCGAGCCCCTGAAGCTCCGCGCTGAAGACGCCGAGCTTCTTCGTCTCGGCATCGTCGCGCAGTGTCACGAACGCTTCGAACGCGGCCTTGTAGCCGAACCACTCGTCTTCGTATGTCTCGTACGGTCCGATCGTCGGCTCGATGGAGGCGTCCAGTTCCATCCACGCGACATCGCTCGCGTAGTAGTCGTTCGAGAAAAACGCGTCGGCGCGCAGCTCCAGATACTGTTTCAGCGTCGGTTGCGTCGTGAGCTTCGCCGCTTCACGCAGATAGCCCGCCGCGATGGCCAGCGTGTTCTGGTACTCGATCGAGTAGGGCACCGCCATGAGCCGCCGATCCGGCCCGCGACGGATCACGGTGAAGAACCCGACGGCCGCCGCGTGCGCGTCGCCCTTCAGCGTGGCGATCCACTTCTCGACTTCTTCTTTGGTCGCGTCCGGCGGGTAGAAGTTCGCCTGGGGCGGCTTGGCGGGCACCGCCGCGCGCAGGAACGGTTCGTTGTGATCGATCCGCGACCACGGTCCTTTGTTGATCAGGAAGTAGTGGAGCTCGGCCTGGCCCTCAGCGGTCCGATCCGCTGCGACCTGCGCCAGCAGACTGGGATTGCCGGCCCAGACCTGTTCGAGGAACAACCCGTCCATGAGTGCCGCGGCCTTGACGAGCAGCGCGAGGGCGCTGGCTTCGTTCGGCGGCAGCTGCGTCACGGCCGGCGCGAAATCGACGGGCGCGAAGCGCGCGATTTTCGCGTCGAGTGCGCTCGTCGCCGATGGTGTCGATGCCGACGCGGGCGTGGCGGGGGCCGACGAAGGTGGGGGACTGCAGGCAGCCATGATGATCGTCAGTATGACAAACGTGAACCGGCCGCCGGGCCCGCGTTGCGTGGTCGATACATGCATGTGCCCTATTCTGCACGGATTTACCCCGTGGGATGTTCTGGGGCGCGAACAGTTCTAAAATAGATTGGATCATCGACTAGTGCCGTTCCAACTCATCGCATGGAGGACGAGCTGGAACGGCGCAAGACAATTCATGAACGCGCGAGCGAGAGCGAGCGCGCCGCGCGAATGGAGCGGGGACCACAGGGGCCCCCGCGAGTGAGCGCGTGAGGGGGTGCGGCGGGGACGAAGTCCCCCCGCCCAAAAAGGACTCATGCCATGAAGAACATCGCACCCGCAGACGCGGCGGCGCTCGAAGCCGTCGAAACCCGCGAGTGGCTGGAGTCGCTCGACTACGTCCTGCGACAAGGCGACAAGGGGCGCGCGGTCCGGCTGCTCGAAGCGCTGCGCGCCCGCGCGCGGCTGGGCGGCGTCCGGCTGCCCTACGTGGCCACGACGCCGTACATCAACACGATTTCGCCGCACGAGCAGGCGACCTATCCGGGCGACCGCGACATCGAGCGCCGTATCAAGAGCCTCGTGCGTTGGAACGCCCTCGCGATGGTGGTGCGCGCCAATCGCGAATCGGACGGGATCGGCGGCCACATCTCGACCTATGCCTCGTCGGCGACGCTCTACGAAGTGGCGTTCAACCACTTCTTCCGCGGCAAGGACGCGGGCCGCGACGCCGACATCATTTATTTCCAAGGCCATGCCTCGCCCGGCATCTACGCGCGCGGCTTCCTCGAAGGCCGCATCTCGGAGGAGCAGCTCCGCAACTTCCGCCACGAGCTGCGGCCGACGGGCGGGCTCTCCTCCTACCCGCACCCCTGGCTGATGCCGGACTTCTGGGAGTTCCCGACGGTCTCGATGGGCCTCGGTCCGCTGATGGCCATCTACCAGGCACGCTACGCCCGATACCTGTCGAACCGCGGCCTGGTGGAGCCCTCCGATCAGAAGATCTGGGCGTTCATCGGCGACGGGGAGACCGACGAGCCGGAAGCGCTCGGGTCGATTTCGCTGGCCGCGCGCGAGAAGCTCGACAACCTGATCTTCGTCATCAACTGCAACCTGCAGCGGCTCGACGGCCCGGTGCGCGGCAACGGGCAAATCATCCAGGAGCTCGAAGCGAACTTCCGCGGCGCCGGGTGGAACGTCATCAAGGTGCTCTGGGGCTCGGACTGGGATGAGTTCCTCGCCCGCGACACCGACGGCTTGCTCGTGCGCCGGATGGGCGAGGTCGTGGACGGCGAGTATCAGCGGTACGCGGTCGAAGACGGCGCGTATCTGCGGAAACACTTCTGGGGCGTCGATCCGCGCCTGCTCGACATGGTGCGCCACCTCTCCGACGACGACCTGAAAAAACTGCGCGTCGGCGGCCACGATCCGCTCAAGGTCTACAACGCGTACCGTGCGGCGGTTGCGCACCGCGGCGGACCGACCGTGATTCTCGCCCGCACGATCAAAGGCTACGGCCTGGGCGAGGCCGGCGAGGGGAAGAACATCACCCACCAGCAGAAGAAGATGAACGAGGCGGACCTGCGCACGTTCCGCGATCGGTTTGGCGTGCCCATTCCGGACGACCGGATCGCCGACGCGCCGTTCTACCGGCCGGGCGAGGGCAGCGCCGAGACGCAGTATCTGCAGGACCGACGGCGGTCACTCGGCGGCTTCGTTCCCCGCCGCGTCGTCGGCGCGGCGCCGATCAAGCCCGCGCTCGGCGCGGTGTTCGACGAGTTCCACACGGGCACCGAGAACCGCAAAGCCTCGACGACGATGGTGTTCGTCAAGATGCTCGCGAAGATGCTTCGCAACGAGGAGATCGGCAAGCTCGTTGTGCCGATCGTGCCCGACGAAGCGCGCACGTTCGGCATGGAGTCGCTGTTCCGGGCCGTAGGGATCTACTCCAGCATTGGCCAGGTCTACGAGCCGGTCGACATGGCGACCCTGCTGTACTACAAGGAAGCGAAGGACGGCCAGATTCTCGAAGAGGGAATCACCGAAGCCGGATCGATCTCGTCGTTCATCGCGGCCGGCACGGCGTACGCGACGTACGGCGTGAACACGATCCCGTTCTTCATCTTCTATTCGATGTTCGGCTTCCAGCGTGTCGGCGACTTCATCTGGGCCGCGGCGGACGCGCGCTGCCGGGGTTTCCTCCTCGGCGGCACGTCGGGCCGGACGACGCTCGCCGGCGAGGGATTGCAGCACCAGGATGGCAACAGCCACGTGCTCGCGCTCCCCGTGCCGACGTGCCGGGCGTACGACCCGGCCTTCGCGTACGAGCTCGCCGTAATCATCGAAGACGGCATCCGCAGGATGTACGGCGAGAACGAACAGGCCTTCTACTACATCACCGTCATGAACGAGCAGTACGAGATGCCGGCGATGCCGGAAGGCGCGCGCGACGGCATCATCAGAGGGCTCTATCGCTTCAAGGCGGCACCGTCGCAGACCAACGCCCGCGCGCAGCTCATGGGCAGCGGCGCCATCCTGAACGAGGTCGTGAAAGCGCAGGCGACCCTCGCCAAATACGGCGTCTCGGCCGACGTCTGGAGCGCGACGAGCTACAACGAGCTCTACCGCGACGCGCACCGAGTGGAACGCTGGAATCTGCTCCATCCCACCGAGAAGCCGCGCGTGCCCTACGTGGCCGAGTGCCTCACGTCGGCGCCCGGCGTCGTGGTCGCCGCGTCCGATTACCTCAAGAGCCAGCCCGACATGCTCTCGCGCTGGATTGGCCGGCCGATGGTGACGCTCGGTACCGACGGCTTCGGACGCAGCGAAGATCGCGCCTCGCTCCGCGAGTTCTTCGAAGTCAACGAGCGGTACATCGCCGCCGCCACGCTCGCGACGCTCCATCGCGAAGGCCAGATCAGCGCGGAGGTCGTCCGCCAGGCGTTCACAGAGCTCCAGATCAATCCGGAGAAAGTCAATCCGGCGCATTCATGAGGGATAGAGGGGACAGGGCTCGATTGTGGAAAACCCCCTTGGAGAAAACCAGATGCCCGTTGAATTCACGCTCCCTGAGTTAGGCGAGAACGTCGAGAAGGGCGACGTCATTCGCGTCCTCGTCTCGCCCGGCGACGTGGTCAAAGCCGATCAAGCCGTCCTCGAGCTCGAGACCGACAAGGCGACGATCGAAGTCCCGACCAGCGTCGGCGGCACCGTCTCGGAAGTCAAAGTGAAACCCGGCGAGAAGATCTCGGTCGGGCAGGTCGTGTTGGTGCTCGACGGGGCACCCGCGAAAACCGCGAGCGGAGGTGAGGCCCAGCGAGCCGTAAAAGAAAGTGCGCCCGGAGCCGTCAGCCCCGCCGACGGGGGTGGGGCCCCGGCGGCAGAAAAGAAAGACAGCGAGTCTGCGGGCGCAGACATCGAAGAGCGAAGCGCCGCAGCGCCCGCGGGCCGCCGGGCCAGCGACGCTCCGGTACCGGGCAGAACGGAACCGGTGCCGGAACTGCGTCCCCCCGCGCCGTCGCAGCCGTCCAGACCCGCACCGGTCGTCGACATCGCCGCGGCTCGTCAGGGCCCCGTGCCCGGTCGCGTCGATGCGGGCCAGTCTCACCGCGAGACGCCCACTGCCGGCCGCGAAGCCACCGCGCCGGCGGCCGCGCGCGCGACCGCCGCCGGCGCGGCGATCGCCGCCGCGCCGTCGGTCCGCCGCTATGCGCGCGAGCTCGGCGTGAACATCGCCGACGTCTCGGGCACGGGTCCCGGCGGACGCATCGGGCAGGACGACCTCCGTCAGTTCGTGAAATCGACGATGAGCTCGTCCGCGGTCCCGGGTGTGGCGCGCGGGAAGGGGCTGCCCGATTTCTCGAAATGGGGCGAGGTGGAGGTCAAGCCGATGTCGAACATCCGCCGCAAGACGGCGGAGCATCTGAGCATCGCCTGGCAGGCCCCGCACGTCACCCAGCACGACCAGGCGGACGTCACGGCGCTCGAAGAGTTCAGAAAGACCTACGGTCCTCGGGTCGAGAAGGCCGGCGGCAAGCTCACGGTCACGGCGATCGTGATCAGGATCCTGGCCTCGGCGATCGCGAAATTCCCGCAGTTTGCCTCGTCGGTGGACATGGCGAACGAGACGATCGTGTTCAAGAAGTACATGCACATCGGCGTGGCCGTGGACACGCCGAACGGACTGCTCGTGCCAGTCATTCGCGACGTCGATCGCAAGACGATCACCGAGATCGCCGTCGAGCTCGCGGCGCTCTCGCAGAAGGCACGCGACCGGAAACTCACCCTCGACGAGATGGCCGGCGGCGTGTTCTCGATCACGAACCTCGGGGGCATCGGCGGATCGTTCTTCACGCCGATCATCAACCAGCCCGAGGTCGCGATTCTCGGACTCTCACGCACGTCCACCGCGCCCGTCTGGAGGGGCGGTCAGTTCGTGCCGCGCGAGGTCCTGCCGCTGTCGCTGTCGTACGACCATCGCGTCATCGACGGCGCCGACGCCGCGCGCTTCCTGCGGTTCGTCGCCGAGGCGCTGGAACAGCCGCTGACCATGCATCTGTGAAACTCAGAACTGAGAACTGAGAACTTAGAACTTGATCAGTTGGTTCCCGCTCTGTATCAAGTGATCAGTTCTAAGTTCAAAGTTCTGAGTTCTAAGTTTCGATAACCTGGCATGTCTTCATACGAATTAGTCGTCATCGGCGCCGGTCCTGGGGGGTACGCCGCGGCGTTCTATGCCGCGGACCTCGGGATGCAGGTCGCCCTCATCGACATCGAGCCGAATCCCGGCGGCGTCTGCCTCTATCGCGGGTGCATTCCCTCCAAGGCGCTGCTCCATGTCGCCAAGGTGATCGGCGAGGCGCGGCACGCCCCGGCGTGGGGCATCAGCTTCGGCGAGCCGAAGATCGATCTCGACAAGCTGCGGGCGTTCAAGGACGGCGTCGTCTCGAAACTGACCGGCGGCCTCGGACAGATCTCCAAGCTCCGGAAGGTCGCGTACATCCAGGGCCGCGCCTCATTCGCGAGTCCGACGTCGCTCGACGTCGAGCTCGTCGCCGGGGGACGCGAGACGGTGACGTTCACCCACGCGATCATCGCGACCGGATCGAGACCCGCGACGGTGCCGGGACTGTCCATCGAGAGCGATCGCGTGATGGACTCGACGGCCGGTCTCGATCTTCCCGATATTCCGAAGACGCTGCTCGTCGTGGGCGGCGGCTACATCGGTCTCGAGCTGGGTTCGGTCTACGCGGCTCTGGGCACGAAGGTCACGGTCGTCGAGATGACGCCGGGCCTTCTGCCGGGCGCCGATCGCGATCTCGTCACGGTCCTTGGCCGGCGGATGGAGCAGACCGTCGACAAGGTGCTCGTCAATGCGCGCGTCACCGAGATGAAACCGGCCAAGGCCGGCGTCGCGGTGCGGATCGAGACGCAGGCGGCCGCCAACCCGGGATCGTCGTCAGGCACCGCACCAGCCGCCGCGCCGAGCGAGCAGGTGTTCGATCGCGTCCTCGTTTCGGTCGGCCGCAAACCCAACTCGGCGATTCAGGGACTCGACAAGACGGCCGTCAAGGTCGGCGAGCGCGGGTTCATCCAGGTCGACGAGGCCATGCGCACCGCCGAACCCAGCATTTTCGCGATCGGCGACGTCGTCGGCGAGCCGATGCTCGCGCACAAGGCCTCGCACGAGGCGAGGGTGGCGGTCGAGGCCGCGCTCGGCCATCGCGTGGCGTTCGAGCCACAGGCGATTCCGGCAGTCGTCTTCACGGACCCGGAAGTCGCCTGGTGTGGCCTGACGGAGACCGAAGCGAAAAAACAGAACCGCCCGGTCGAAATCGCGAAGTTCCCGTGGGCGGCGCTCGGCCGCGCGATGGCGATCGATCGTCCGGACGGCCTCACCAAGCTCGTGATCGATCCCCAGACGGAGCGGGTCCTCGGCGTCGGCATCGTCGGAACGGGGGCGGGCGACCTCATCGCCGAGGGCGTGCTGGCGATCGAGATGGGCGCGCTCGCGACCGATCTCAAACTCAGCATTCACGCGCACCCGACGCTTTCCGAGACGATCATGGAAGCGGCGGAGGTGTTCTTCGGCCATTCGACGCACGTGTATCGGCCGAAGAAGAAAGCGTAGGCCGGCCGGCCGCTCCGCAGTTCGCAGTTCGAAGTTTGAAGTTCGAAGTTCCACCTGCCCCCCATCCGGGTGATGCGCCCAGGCAGCGCCCGCTGTCACGATCGCCCGCATGAGCGATTCCACTCTCACTTCTTTCTCCAACCAACTCGCCGATGCCGTCGCGGCCGTGTCGCCTTCCGTCGTACAGGTTCGCGGACGGCGGCGGCCCGCGAGCGGCGTCGTGTTCGCGCCTGACGTGATCGTCACGACCGCGCGCGCGATCGGCCGAGAAGACGGCCTTCAGATCACCGCACCCGACGGCCGCGTGCTCGACGCGGAGCTGGCCGGATGGGACCTCACGACGCACGTCGCGGTGCTGAAGGTGCCGGGTCTTGGCGCGCCCGCCGCGGCCGCGGCCTCGACTCCCACGCACGTGGGACATCTGGCGCTGGGCGTCGGCAGGTCGTGGAGCAACTCCCTCACGGCCAGCGCCGGCATCGTCGCGGTGATCGGCGGCCCGCTGGCGACCGGCCGTCGCCGCGCGATCGATCAGGTGATTCGGATCACCGCGCCGATGCACGAAGGGTTCGCCGGCGGCGCCTGCGTCGACGCCAGCGGCGGCGTGACGGGCATCATCACGGCCGCGCGTATCCGCGGATTCCGCGTGGTGATTCCGGCCACGATTGCGTGGAAGGCCGCGCAGGACGTGCTCGAGCATGGCCGTCCGCGTCGCGGCTATCTCGGCGTCGCCGGTCAGGCCGTCCAGCTGGCGCCGGGCCAGCGTCCCGCCGAGGATCGCGAGACCGCCGTGCTCATCGTCGCCGTGACGCCCGCCAGCCCGGCCGAAGCCGCCGGGCTCATCGTGGGCGACGTGCTGACCGACTTCGACGGGCAGCCGATAGAATCGCCGGAGGACCTGCTCGACGTGCTGGTCGGCGATCGCGTCGGGCGCGACGTGGAGCTCCGCGTCGTGCGCGGAGGAACGCCGAAGCAGCTGTCGGTCAAGGTCGGGGAGAAATAGGCCCACGGCCCGGACGTCCAGGCCCAAGGCCCAAGCAAGGCAGAAGGCACAAGGGACAGGGCAGAGGCTCCAAGCGACAATGGCATCAGGAGAATTCTGCCTGCCGCCTTGGGCCTCGGGCCTTGTGCTTTGGGCCTAAGCCAGGGGCCTCGGGCCTGACCTGTCACTATGCGCGTCGTGCTAATCGGATCGCCCGGCGAGCGCGCTCGCCTCAGAGCCGAGATCCCCCGATCTGGCGTGGAGATCGCGGGCGAGGCGGAGACAATGGCTGACGCGCGCGCGATCGGATACGACGCGGACGCGTACCTGATCGCGCGGTCGAACGGACGAGTCGATCACGTTCTCGATCGAGACCCAGACGAGAGCGAGGACATCGAACGCGAGGCACTGACGCCCCGGGAGCTGGAAGTCCTCGGCCTCCTCGCGGAAGGTCTGCCGAACAAGGCCATTGCGCGCCGGCTGGACATCTCCGACCAGACCGTGAAGTTCCACGTTGCCGCCATCTACGGCAAGCTTGGCGCTGCGAATCGAACGGATGCGGTGCGGCGTGCGGTGCGGCGGGGACTGGTCGTTCTCTGACGAGAGTCAAGTCAAACGTGAAAAGCCCAGACGTTACGAGTCACGGTTTGATGTACTCACGCAGCGCCTTCCAACGTCAACGTGAATTGCTGAAGCAGGTTTCGCGCCGCGAAGGTGGACTGCTCGCCGGCGTGAGCGTCGGTTTGGGTGTCGCGCAACTCGTGTTCCTCCGCTGGGCCGAAGAGCGTCTCGACGACGCCACCGCGACGGCCATCGCGGGCGTGGCGTTTCTGGCGTACCTCGCCCTGGTGGCCGGCCTCCTGTGGCGTTATCAACGAAAGCTGAACGCGGTTCGTCCGAGATGCCCGAACTGCGGCAGTCGACTCGAGGGTCTGTCAGCGCGCGTGGCGGCCGCCACCGGCCGCTGTGACTCCTGCGGCGGTCAAGTTCTGGAATGAACGACGAACGCGCGCCAGATCCAGATCAGACCGCCGCGCTCATTCGAGGCCAATTCCCTCAACTGGCGCCGGTGACCGTGCGCTACCTCGGCGAGGGGTACGACAGCACTGCCTTCGACGTGAACGGCCGGTGGGTGTTCAGGTTTCCCAAGCGGGTGGATGTCGAGCAGCAGTTGCTCACTGAGCTCAGGTTTTTGCCCAGACTCGTCGCCACGCCTCCGCCCGTGCCAATTCCCGAGTATCGGTTTCGGGGTGTACCGTCCGCCGAGTTTCCCCGGCACTTCGCCGGCTACGCCAGATTGCTCGGCGCGCCAGGGATCCGGCACGTGCCGTCCGCGCACGACTTCCAACGACTAGCGCCGGCGCTGGGAAGGTTCCTCTCATGGTTGCACCGGTTTCCGATTCGCGAAGCCCTGCGGCTCGAGGTTCCGGATCAGCGCTCGGATACGCTCGCCGACGAGATTCGAGCTGAGGCACTCGCCGATTTTCCCGCGCTTGGCCGGGTCGCTCCTGATGCGCCGCTGGACGCATGGCGTCGCTTTCTGGAAACCGGGTTGGGTTCGAGGGCCTCGGTGTCGCCGGCATCGTTCAGCGTCGTGCACAACGACCTGGCCGCTGAACATGTTCTCGTCGATGAGCCGGCGAACGCGGTGACGGGTGTCATCGACTGGAGTGACGTGGCGATTGCCGATCGCGCGATTGACCTTGCCGGCATCTTCCATTGGGGCGGCGCCGCGTTTCTGGAGAGCGTGTTGTCGGCGTATGACGGCGCGGTCGACGATGGCCTGATTGCACGGGCGCGCTACTTTGCGGGCTGTCGCGGCGTGCTCGATGTCCAGTTCGGTCTCGAGCGCGATCGCCGGGAGTACATCGAAGCTGGACTACGCGCACTGAGAATGGCTGCGGGGACAGAGAAACTTCGAACTTAGGACTTCGAACTTCAAACTTCTGATTCTAAGTTCTGAGTTCTAAGTTCTGAGTTCTACGTTCCAGGTTTCAGGTCAGCAGGCACCACTGTCAGTTCCCGCCGCTCGGCGCCTGCGATCGTCGTCACCGTAGACGGCACGCCGATCCGATCCTCGGTCAGCAGCCGGTGCAGGTCGTCCACACCGGTCACTGCTTGTCCATCGAAGGCGACGATGATGTCGTGCGCTCGTACGCCGCCTGATTCGGCCGGGCTACGCGGCTCGACGGACATCACGCGAATGCCGGACGCCGCCGACAGGCGATGGTGCAGGACGAGACGCCGCGGCAGGGGTACGCGCTGACCGGCGACACCCAGGTAACTCCTGCGAATCCTGCCGTCCCGAAGCAGCCGTGAGACGACGAACCGGACGGTGTTGCTCGCGATGGCGAAGCAGAGCCCCTGAGCGGGGAGAATCATCGCGGTGTTGACGCCAATCACCTCGCCGCGCGTCGTGACCAGCGGTCCGCCCGAGTTACCCGGATTCAAGGCCGCGTCGGTCTGGATGATGTCGTCCATGAGCCGGCCACTCCGGGCGCGCAGCGATCGGCCGCGCGCGCTCACGACGCCGCTCGTGACCGAGCACTCGAACCCGTACGGATTGCCGATCGCGATCGCCACCTGGCCGACCTTCACGCCGTTCGAGTCGCCGAGCGTCACGAACGGCAGATGGCCGCTCGGCTGCGTCACGCGGACGAGCGCCAGATCCGTGTCCGGATCGTCGCCAACGACGTCGCCGCGGAGCTGATGGCCATCCTGCATCGTCACCCGGAGCTCCCGGGCGCCGCTCACCACGTGGCTGTTCGTGACGACGAACCCATCGGGCGCGAGCACGAATCCCGACCCTGAGCCGGATCCTGACTCGCCGTCCGCGCCGCGTCTAGGGCGCTCGCCCCGCGGACGTACCGCGTCGATGCGCACGACGGCCGGGCTGACGGCTTCGACGGCGCCGATCACGGCTCGGGAGTACGCGTCGATCAGTTCGGTGTCGTCGGCGATGGCAGGAAGGCCCATGTCACCATCGTAGGGCGCGCCCCACAGCCGCGCGCCACCCGAATGGGCGGGGGCTCCTGCAGCTTTCTGGCACCGCTCGTCGTATTGCGCTGGGAACCGGTCAGACGGTGGAATGGGACCTTTCGGCGCCCGCAAGGCGTCGCGAGACGCCGGAAGTCTCCGGCCCGGAGGAAAAAGGCCGCTCCGCTCGTCACGCGAGTCATCCCTTGTCGGGCGACAATCGGCGCGTACATCGGATATCGTTAAGGCACGCTAAACCGGCCAGTTGTGACGATTCCTTCGTCTCCCGACACCCTCGTGCGCGATGCGGTCTCGCGCGCCGATCGCCAGCGTTGCTCACGCCTGGCGACGCGGGCGCTGGCCCGTCTGGCCCCGGTTGGCGCGGGCGCCGCCTTGCTGCTGGCGGTCGCCGCCCGCTTCGCGGGCTGGCCCATCTCGGTACCCATCGCCGGACTCGCGATTCTGGTCGCCGTTCTGCTGGTCTACACCCTGTACCGGCGGCGGTCGCGTGAGATTTCCGACCACATCGCGCTGGCGGTCGATACCGACGCGCACCTGTCGGGTGAGCTGCGCAGCGCGCATTGGTTCGCGACGACCGGGAGCGAGGACGAGTGGGCCGCGTATCACGTGGAGCGCGCTGCGGATCGCGTAGGACAAGTGGACTGGGCCGCGCTGTACCCGCGCGTCCGGGCGACCCGTGCCTGGGCGGTTTCCGCGGTGCTCGTCGTCGCCGCCATCGCCGTGTCAGTCGAAGTACCGGGACTCGGGCCGGTGTCGAAGGGCGCAGCGGCCGGCGGCGCCGCAAGCCAGATCGCCGCCGAGGAGATTCCCGAAGAGCTGCGGAAGAAGATCGAAGAACTGCTGGCAGCCATGTCGGCCGACAAGATGACCGACGAGCAGGCCGCGGCGAGTCTCAAGGACCTGAAAGAACTCATGGACAAGCTCGATCCGGCGCTGCAGAAGAAGCTGGCCGAGCTGTTGAAGAAGCAGGCGCTCGGCGCCGACGCGCAGACGAAGCGGCGGGATCTCGACGAAGAAGATCGCGCTGAGAAAGCCGGGCGCGGTGAGAACAGCAACGCCGGCCTCCCCGAAGACGTGCGCTGGGGCCTCGAGGATCTTGCCGCCCGGCTCGCGAGCGCCAATCTCGACCGCAAGACCGCGGAGAACAATCCGGCCGCGTCGTCCGAGACCGGCGAGCTCGGCCGCGGGTCGCCGCAGGCCGAGGCGCAGCAGAGCGGGCAGCAGTCGATGCAGTTGATGAAGGAAGCCGCCAAGGACGCGGGCGCCGCGCAGATGATGATGGGCGGCGCCGGCATGATGGGCGGCGACTCGCAGGCCGGCGCCGGCGGCAACTCCGGCGCGAAGACCGGTCAGGCCGACGTGAAGTCGATCGCCGAAGCGCTGCGGCGCGAGCTGGTCGAGGCCGCCGCCGACGCCCGCGGCGAGAACGTGCCCATCGAGGACATTCGCCGCAAGACCGAACAAGGGCGCTCGACGCTTGGCTTCACACGCATCGCGCCCCTCGTGACGTTCGACAGCAGCAAATCCGCTGCGCCGCCGGCGGTGCCCGTGGCCCGCCACCCGTTGCTCTATAACTACTTCATCCGCAAAAAATGACGACAGCTTCGGTCGAACAGCATATCGACGTCTTCCGCGAACGCTTCGTTCGAATCACGAAGGAAGTTGCCAAGCGCATCGTCGGCCACGAGGAGATCGTGACGAACACCATCACGAGCCTGCTCGCCGGCGGGCACGTGCTCCTCGAGGGTATCCCGGGGGTCGGCAAGACCAGTCTCGTTCACACGCTTGCGGACGTCCTGCACCTGAAATTCTCGAGGATCCAGTTCACGCCTGACCTGATGCCGGCCGACATCGTCGGCACGAACATCATCCAGGAACACGCGCACGGCGGAACGTTCTTCGAGTTCCAGCAGGGGCCGATCTTCGGGAACATCGTGCTGGCCGATGAAATCAACCGCGCGACGCCGAAGACCCAGTCCGCGCTGCTCGAGGCGATGCAGGACGTGAGCGTCACGGTCGGCCGGACCACCTACCAGCTCGAGCAGCCGTTCCTCGTGCTGGCGACCCAGAACCCGCTCGAGATGGAGGGCACCTATCCGCTGCCCGAGGCCCAGCTCGATCGATTCTTCTTCAAGTTGAAGGTGCAGTACCCGCCCGAAGAGGCGATGCACCAGATCATCGAGCGGACGACGCAGACGCTCGACACGAAGGTCGACCGGGTGGCCGACGGCCCGGAGATTCTCGAGATGCGCCAGGTGGCGCGGTCGGTGCCGATTGCCAAGCCCGTGCAGGCGTACGCGATCCGGCTCGCGCTCGGATCGCACCCGGAATCCCCCTACGCGACGCCGCTCGTGAAGCGGTACGTCCGCTACGGCGCGAGCCCGCGCGCTGCGCAGGCGCTCGTCCTCGCCGGGAAGATCCATGCCCTGACCCGCGGGCAGGCGTTCGTGTCGGCCGAGGACATCCGCGCGGTTGCCATGCCGGCGCTCCGGCACCGCGTGCTGCTCAACTTCGAGGGCGAAGCCGAGCAGGTGAATCCCGACACGATCGTCGGCGAGCTGATCGCCGGGCTTCCTTCGGACTAATGAGCTTCACTCCCTTCATGTAGATCGACAGGGTCCAGACTGTGGCTCTCCGATTCGAAGACGACTTTCTCAAGAAGCTCGAATACCTGCACGTCATCTCGAAGCGGGCGTTCGCCGGCCAGAACCGCGCGGATCGGCTGGCCCGGAAGCGGGGCCGGGGGCTGGAATTTGCCGATCATCGCCAGTACACGCCGGGCGACGACTTTCGCCATATCGACTGGAAGGCCTATAAGCGGCTGGACCGGCTGCTGGTGCGCCTGTTCGACGAAGAACAGGACCTGCCGGTCTACCTGTTCATCGACGCGTCGAGCTCGATGTCCGAACCCGCAAAGTTCGATCAGGCGCGCCGAATTGCGGCGGCCCTCTGCTACATCGGCCTGGCGCACCTCGATCGCGTGACGATCCTGACGTTCGGCGGCACGCTCGGCAACGAGACGGTGCCCGGGCGAGGCAAGGGACGCATTTTCCGCGTGTTCGATCAGCTCGAGCGGCTCGAGACGAGCGGCACCACCGATCTGCGCGAGACGTTCAAGCAATTCGCGTCTCGCAACCGGCAGCAGGGACTGGCCGTCGTCATCTCGGATTTTCTGGACCCGAAGGGATTCGAACCTGGTCTCAAGATCCTGGCGTCGATGAAACACGATGTGTTCGTCGTGCACATCGCGTCCCAGACGGATCGGAATCCGGGCGCGCTTGGAGAGGTACGGTATCGACGAACCGTACCTCTCCAAGCGCGCCCGGATCGGAATCCGGGCGCGCTTGGAGAGGTACGGTTCGTCGATACCGAGACTGGTGAGCTGCGCGACGTGGACGTCACTCCGGCGCTCGCACGCGCCTATCACAAGATCTGGGAGACGCACGCGGCCGAGCTCGAGCTCTTCTGCGGCCGCTACAACCTCGGCTACGTCCGTGCGGACGCCGAACGGGCATTCGAGCAGATCATCCTGCACACGTTCCGCAAGGGGCGGTTCCTCGCATGAGCTTCGGCGCGATGGCCGGCTGGCAGGCGGCGCTCCTGATCGCGGCGGCGGCGGGCGCCGCGGCCTGGCTGTTCCTGCTCAAGATCCGGCCGCCGCGCGTGAGCGTGCCGTCGCTGCTGTTCTGGCGGCGCGTCCTCGATCAGAAGCGTGACGAGACCTGGTGGGAGCGATTCCGGCGGGCCGTCTCGCTGGCCGCCACCATCCTGATCGCGGCGGCGATTGCGATGGCCGTGACCCGGCCGGGCCCCCGCGCCGCGAGCTCGACGCGCGGCCGCCTGCTGATCGTGCTCGACTCGTCCTGGTCGATGCTGGCCACGACGCGGTCCGGCGACACGCGATGGGATCGCGCCGTCCGCGAGGCGCGCGCGCTGGCCGCGTCGGCCGGCGGCGATGACATCGCGCTGGCGACCACGGCCGACGGTCTCGTCGAAGGACCGACGAGCGATTTGGCGCTGATCGAGACCGCGATCGAGCGGCTGGCGCCCTCGGGCGGCGTCAACGCGCCGTGGCCGAGGGTTGGCGGCGCCGACGTCGTGCATTTCCTGACCGATGGGGCGCATTTCCGCACGCTCGACCGGTCGGTCGTCGTGCACTCCGTCTACGAGCCCGCGGCCAACGTCGCGATCACAGCGTTCGACGCGCGTCCGCTGGCCTCGCGCGGCGTCGCGGCCGCCGAGGCCTATCTGGAGATCGCGAACTACTCCCCGAAGCCGCAACAGGTGCGCGTCACGATCTCGCGCGGCTCCGCGATCGTCTTCGATCAGCCCGTGTCGCTTGCGGCGGGCGAATTGGTCCGCCAGGTCGCGCCGCTCGCCTCCGCCGGCGGTCCTCGCCTGCTCGCCAAAGTCAGCGCGTCCGCTGATGCGCTGCCGATCGACGACGAGGCCGTCGCGTGGATTCAGGGGGCCGAGCCGCTCACCGTCGTCGTCGTGAGCGAGAAGGGAAGCGCGGTCGCCCAGCTGCTCAAGCGCGACCCGTCCGTCCGCGTGATCGAGATGGCGACGTCGACCTACCAGCCGGGCAAGGAAGACGTCGTGGTGTTCGATCGCTGGGTGCCGCAGGCGCCGCCGACGAAGCCGGCGCTGGTCGTCTCGCCGCCGCGCGCGCCATGGATCGGCCGCGCCGGCAGTGACGAGAAGAATCCACGCTGGTCGGCCAGCGCCCAGCATCCCGTCCTGGAGGGCGTCGATCCGCTCACGGTGGACATCAAATATGCGAGCGGGAATGGCTACGGGAGCGGAAACGACGACGCCGGCACGTTCGTGATCGCCCGCTCGGAGCGCGGCACGCCGCTCGTGTCGATCGTCGATCTACCCGATCGACGGGCGATCGTGCTCGGCTTTTCGGTGACCGACTCCAACCTGGCATTCGCGCCGGCGTTTCCGGTCATCGTCGGCAATGCGCTCGAATGGCTGGCGCGTCCGACGTTCGAGGCGACGCAATCGGGTCCGCTGACGCTGCCGAACAGCGTGACGCGCGTCGTCGCGCAGGACGGCACCGTCGTCCCGCTCCTTCGCGCCGGCGATCAGCACGTCGTGAGTCTGCACAAGCCCGGCCTGTACCGGGTGGAAGCCGGCGGCGCGCGGGGAGTTATCGCCGTAAACGTGGGCGATCCGGAAATCTCGAACCTGGGCCGGACGAGTCTCTCCGGAGGCGAGCAGGCTGTGAAGGCGCTGGGACTGGCGTCGGGCCGGCCGTGGTGGATGTACGGCGTCCTCGTGGCATTCGTGCTGATCGCCGCGGAGTGGTGGACATGGCAGCGGCGGATCACGGTGTGACATGTCGCTGACCTGGACCGCGCCGTCGGCGTTGTGGCTGCTCCTCATCGTGCCGCTCATCTGGGTGGCCAGACGATGGGGCCGCACGAACTTCAACGTCCGACAGCAGTACCTGCAGGCGGGCGTTCGGTCAATCCTCCTCGCGGCGCTTGCGCTCGCGCTCGCCCGCCCGGTCATCTCGACGGGATCGTCGCGGCTGTCGGTCGTGTACCTGGTGGACCTGTCGCACAGCATCTCGAGCCGTTCGATCGCCCAGGCCGCCGATAAGATCGACGCGTTGAACGCCGGCGTGCGACCCGCGCACTCCAGGATCGTCGGGTTCGGCGCCGACGTCATCGCGGTCGACAGCACGGCCGCCCTGCGTCAGTTCGCGCAGCCTGACGCCGCCGGCAATGAAGCCGCCGTGTCGGGCGGCGGCACCGACCTCGAGCGCGCGCTGGGAGAGGCGCGCGCGGCGCTCGCGCCCGGCCACCTGCCCAAGATTGTGTTGTTCTCGGACGGGCACCAGACCAGCGGCGACGTGCGCCAGGCGATTACGCGCCTGGCCGCCCAGGGGGTGCCGGTCTCCGTCGAGCCGCTCGGCGTGCGTGATCTCGGCGACGCCTGGGTGGATGCCGTCGCGCTGCCGGACCGGCTCACCGCCGGCACGCAGGCGACGATGGCGGTCGCCCTTGGCGCGCAGCGTGTCGCCGCGGGGCAGCTCGAAGTTCGCGAGGGCACGCGCGTCCTCGCCAGCCGGGCCATTTCACTCCCTCCGGGCGTGACGACCGTGCCGGTCGACCTCACGTTCGACGAGGCCGGCGCGCACGCGATCGAGGTGCGGTTCACGGTGCCCGCCGATCCGCTCGCCGTGAACAACACGCTCTCGCGCGAGGCGTATGTGCGCCCGCGCGCGCAGGTGCTCTATCTCGAAGGTGCGCCGTCGAGCTCGAAATACCTGCAGAGCGCGCTGGTGCAATCCGGGTTCGACGTCACGGTCCGAGCGACGACGGCGGTGCCGACCAGTCAGGCGCAGCTCGACCCGTGGGACGTCGTGATCCTGAGCGACGTCGGGCGCGCGTCCATTCCCGACGCCGCCATGAACGCGCTGGCCGACTGGGTCGAGCACGACGGCGGCGGCGTGCTCATCGCGGGCGGCGAGTCCGTGTACGGCGAGGACGCCACCGGCGCCGCCGGCGGCTATCGCCACACCGAGCTCGAACGGCTCATGCCGGTGACGTTCGAGCGCAAGGACGAGCCCGAAGTGGCGCTCATCATCGTCCTGGACAAGTCGTGGAGCATGGCCGGCCAGGTGATGGAGCTCTGCAAGGCCGCGGCCCAGGCCGCCATCGACGTCCTGGCCGACGAGCATTCGGTCGGCGTCGTCACGTTCAACGACGGGCTGAACTGGGACATCACGCTCCGGAACGTGGGCAAGAACCGGGAGGCGATCAAGAAGGCGGTCGCGGCGATCGAACCCAGCGGCCACACGCTGATTTATCCCGCGGTCGAGCAGGCGTTCATCGCGCTGAAGGACGCGCGGGCGCGGGCGAAGCATGTGGTCCTGCTGTCCGACGGCCGCTCGTATCCCGACGACTACGAGGGCCTGGTCACGAAGATGGTCGAGGCCAAGATGACCGTCTCGGCGATCGCCGTCGGTCCGGCCGCCGACACCGAGCTGCTCTCGAATATTGCGAAGTGGGGCAAGGGCCGAAGCTACACGGTCGAGGACGCGAAGGAAGTGCCGCAGATCTTCGTCAAAGAAGCGAAAAGCGCGACGGCGCCGGGCTTCGACGAGAAGGCGCTGAAGCCCGTGCTGAAGTCGCGTGCGTTCCTCGAAGGCGTCGACTTCACGCAAGCCCCCCGGCTCCGCGGCCGCACCGCGACGGTGCTCAAGGACACGGCGCTCGAGCTGCTCGCCACCGAAGACGGCGATCCGCTGCTGGCGTTCTGGCCCATCGGTCTCGGGCGCACGGCCGTGTTTGCGTCCGACGTCAAGGATCGCTGGGCGAGCGACTGGGTCCGCTGGCGCGGCTACGGGCCGTTCTTCAGCGCGATCGTCCACGCGCTCGAGCGGCAGCGGCCGCCCGCGCTCGAGATCACCCTTGTCGAGGACGCCGTGCGCGGCACGGCCCGGCCGCTCACGGTCACCGTCGAGGCACGCGACCCGAAGGGCAGATTCCGCGACCTGCTGACGCTGCCGGTCGAAGTGCGATCCGCCGACGGCGCGACCGCCCAGCTCGTGGCGCGGCAGGTCGGCCCCGGCAAATATGAAGCGCGCGTCACGGCCGACGCGCGTCAGCGACTGACGGTCGCCGTGTCGGACGCGGGCGTCGCGGCGCCCTCACGGTTCGTGTTGCCGGATCCGAACGCCGAGTACCGATTCCATCCGACGAACGTGCCGTTGCTGCAATCGGTCGCGAAGGCCACGGGCGGTGTCTGGCAGCCGACGCCGGAGACGCTGCGAACGTCCACCGGCGCGCGGCAGACCGCGCGACGCGCGCTCTGGCCGGCGCTCGTCGTGCTCGGCCTGGTCATGTGGCTGGTCGACGTGCTGCTGCGACGCGTGCGGCTCTTCGAACGCGGAGATCTGCCGGCCCGTACGTAGCGCGGATGGGGTTCAAAATCCGCGACCCTCGAGCCGTTCTCACGTCCACATCGTACAAGACCGGCGAGGATCGCGAGACATTCGGCCGAATTCCAGCCAGTTGCCCGCCAGAGGAACGTGAGAACGGCTCTCGTCTTCAGTTCTCAGTTCGAAGTTCTACGTTCGAGGTCTCAGAATCCCCCCATCCGAATGTCCTGACCCTTTTTCTCCCCTTCGGCCAGCGTGATCTTGAACGCGCCCGCCGCGAGCTGTTCGAGGAAGGACGCGTCGTACAGATCGGCGAACTCGAAGTCGGTCACCGCTGCCATGTAGTACTCGCCTGGCGGCAGACCGGGCAGCTTGAACTTCCCGTCGCTCGCCGCCGTTGCCGGCCGGACTCTGCGCGAGTTCTGGGTCCAGAGGTCGTCGGGTACGCGAGCATTTTTTCGTTGTCGGTGGGCGCCGGCGCGGTCGCCGCGCGGAACACAGATTGTTGGAGGATCTGATCGCCGACACGAATCCCGGACATGGAAGGAAACGGCGCGCCGGACGCCGAGAGATCGCGCGTGAGGTTCGTCGTGACCCCAGGGCCAGCCATCACGGCGTCCCGGTAGGCCTCGACGGTGGCGACCGGCATCGTGGCCGTCGAGGACACGAGCGCGACCGAGTAATCGCCCGGAGTGAGGTTGGCGATTCGATAGATGCCCCGATCGTCCGTTGTTGCCATGACTCCCGCGGCCCAGCGTGTCCGGCCACCAGTGATCGCACGGCGCCGTGTTCTCACACTGACGCCCACCACGGGTTCGCCTGCCTCGTCGAGGAAGGTGCCGCTGATCGTGGCCGTTTTCCATAGCCGGAACACGGCGTCGAGCGGCTTCTCGCCGTCCTCGAGCTCGAACGTCACGCCTGGGCCGCCGGCCCGACGCTGGCCGTAGCTGCCGCTGAGAAATCCAACCGCCGTGGCGGAAAACGCATACCGTCCCTTTGGGAGATTCCGGTAGACGAACCGGCCTTCGGCATTCGTGATGACCCGCGTCGGGACGCTCGGTCCGGCGGGCACCATCTCGAGAACATCGGCGGGATTGGTCAGTCCGGTCGCGGCGAGTGACAATGCACTGCTAGTTAGCGAGACGATCGCGCCGGCGATCGGCCGTCCGGTCCCGGCATCAACGACCTGTCCGACGATGAGTCCGGTGGCGGGAGGCGCGTCAGGCAGTTGCCGATCTTGCGTGGGGCGAGCGGGCGTTTGGCGGCTCTGCAGGGTCTGACCGACGAACAGCGCCACGACCGCGACCAGCACCGACCAACGCACGTAGTGTCGCGTAGGTGCTGACATAGTCACCTCCGGGTGCCCTTGAGACGCCTCAGTTGACGAGTTAGTCGTCGGATTATACGCCTTGGGTGTGACACTAGATTGCTTCGTTTTGACGAAACATGTTTGCGTCGGTAGAGTGCGAAGACCTCGGGGGTCGCTTCGCGGAAGAGCGCAGCAGGAAACGACCCCCGAGGTCATATGACCCTCGACGAGGCCATCGAACGTGTTCAATTCTGCTATCCGCAGGTCTACTACGCCTGCCACACGCGGCACCAGCACGGACGGACGCGCGACGGCCGGTTGTCTCCGCGGGACTCGCAGTTGCTGGTGCATCTGGACCGCCGCCGGCCGCTCGCCGTCACCCGGCTCGCGTATCACATGGGACTGGCCGCATCCACGGTGTCGGAGGCGATTTCCAGGCTCGAGCGATTCGGGTACGTCACCAAGGCTGCCGTCTCTGGCGGCGATCGGCGTCTTGTCGGCATCCTGCTGACGAAGAAGGGTGTGGATGCCGAACGGTCCACATCGGTTCTGGAAACAGGTAGGCTTCGGACGGTGGTCCGGCGGCTGTCGCGACGGAATCTTGCCGAAGTGATTGGCGGGCTCACGCATCTCGCTGATGCGTGCAAGAAGACCTCGGGAGTCATTTCCTGATGCGATCCTCAGCGGAAGTGACTCCCGAGGTCCTGACGAGGTTACTCATATGAAATGGCTCCTCTACATCCTGGCAGGCCTGGTCGGACTCGTCGCGCTGGTCGCGGCCATCGGCGCGATGCTTCCGAAAGAGCACACGGCGTCGCGGGCGATGCGATTCCGACCGCAGCCGGCCGTGCTCTTCGCCACCGTCAGCGATTTCGCGAAGTATCCCGAATGGCGGAGCGACGTGAGCCGCGTCGAGGTCGAAGGCGCGGTCGGCCCGGGCGCGCTCATTCGCGAACATGGCGCCAACGGCACGATCCCCTATCGCATCGAGATCTTCGAGCCCCCGTCGAAGATCGTCATGCGGATCGCCGACTCGTCGCTCGCGTTCGGGGGCACGTGGACGTTCGAGGTCTTCCAGAACGACTCAGGCTCCGAGCTGGTCCTGACCGAAAACGGCGAGGTCTACAATCCGATCTTCCGATTCATCTCGAAGTTTTTCTTCTCTCAAACCGCGACCATCGACAAGTACATGGAGGATTTGAAGAAAAGGCTCGGCGAGGGACCGCAATGACCATCTGAAACCTGCCATCTGGGAATCTGGAATCTGGAATCGCTCCCGATTACCGGATTCGCAGATCCAAGATAGATTCCAGATTGCCGGATAGATTCGAGATTCCCAGATTCCAGATTACGGATGAAGATTCCAGATTCCCAGATTGCAGATCTCAGATGACCATCGCGCGCGGTGTCCGACCCTAGTACTTGGGCAGACTTGGATCGATCCGATCAATCCACGCCAGGATCCCGCCCTTGAGGTTGCGCGCGCGAAGGATGCCGTTCTCGCGGAGCAGCCTGACGGCCTTCGCCGATCGCACGCCGGACTTGCAGTGCACGACGATCTCGGGGGCGCCAGCGCCCTGCGGCAGCTCAGCGAGCCGTGTCGGCAGCTCGCCGAGCGGGATCAGCGTCGATCCCGGGATGCGGCAGATTTCGAACTCGCGCGGCTCGCGGACATCGAGCACCCAGACCGCGTCGCGCCGATCGAGATGCGACTTCAGTTCCTCGACCGTCGTTTCCTGCTCGGCCGGTAAGGCAGCGGGATCAGATGCCTGGGATGTCGGCGTGATGCCGCAGAACTGCTCGTAGTCGATGAGCGTGCGGACGGTGGGCGCGTCGCCGCACACCGGGCACGCGGGATCGCGTCGCAGCGTCAGCGTGCGGAAGGTCATGCGAAGCGCGTCGAAGAGCAGCAGCCGGCCGATGAGCGGCTCGCCGGCGCGCACGATGAGCTTGATCGCCTCGGTCGCCTGGATGGTGCCGACGACCCCGGGAAGGACGCCGAGCACGCCGCCTTCCGCGCAGCTCGGCACGAGGCCGGGTGGCGGCGGTTCGGGATAGAGGCAGCGATAGCAGGGCCCGCCTTTGACCGCGAACACCGACGCCTGCCCGTCGAACCGGAAGATGCTCCCGTACGCGTTCGGCTTGCCGAGCAATACGCACGCGTCGTTCACGAGATATCGCGTCGGAAAGTTGTCGGCGCCGTCGACGATGACGTCGTACTGGCCAAGAATGTCGAGCGCGTTGGACGACTTCAGCGCGGTCTCGTGGGTGACGACGTTGACCTCGGGATTGAGACCCGAGAGCCGCGCCTTGGCCGCGGCCAGTTTGGGGCGCCCGACATCGGCCGTGTCGTACAGCACCTGCCGCTGCAGGTTGCTGAAATCGACGGTGTCGAAATCGACAAGCCCGAGCGTGCCGACGCCGGCGGCCGCCAGATACAGCGACGCCGGGGATCCAAGGCCGCCCGCGCCGACGCACAGCACGCGCGCGGCCTTCAACCGGCGCTGTCCCTCGACGCCGACCTCCGGCATGATCAGGTGCCGGCTGTACCGGCGCACTTCGTCGTTCGTGAGCGTCGGCAGCGAGTCCTCCCGCGTCGCGTCCGTGGCCTGTTCCGGGACCGCGGTGGGGCCGGGCGATCCGCCGGCGACCGACGGAATGATGCTCAACGTGTCGGTCTCGGCGATCGGCGTCCGCTCCCTGTCCAGGTAGCGAATGTCGTTGTCGTTCACGTACACGTTGACGAAGCTGCGCAGCTTGCCGTCGGGCGTGAAGAGATGGTGGCGGAGCTCGCCGTGCCGGGCGACGAGATTCTCGAGCAGCTCGCCGACGTTGCTCCCGTCGAGCCGCAGCTCGGCCTGCTGTCCGGTGAAGGCACGCAACGGCGTCGGAATCAGAATTCTCACTGACATATGCGTTCCTCGTCGAAACCGGATCGGTCCGCCCGCAGCCGCCACGACCGCGCTTCCTCGGCCCGGCCGTTTCTGACGGACACGATCAGGTAGCTCAAATTGGGCCAGGCGTGCTCCAGGTCGAAGGCCGACGGCACGGCTGGGTGATCCGGATGCGAGTGATAGAACCCGACGAGCTCGCGCTGCGTGTCGGTGGCGCGCGCCTCGGCCTCGCAGTACTCGCGCGGGCCGACCAGAAAGCGCCGCCGCCGCTCGCCATCCGTCGTGTTCGAGAGCGCGAACGCTTCGGCGACCTCACCGGCGCGCGCGCCAATCAGGGCGCCGCAGCACTCGTCGTTGTACACCCGCTCCGCGTGGCGGCGGATCTCGATGAGGGCCTGCTCCGGAACGACGACCGACCGTTCGCGCCCACGGCCGGATGCGTCCGGCTCGGCCTCCCAGAAACTCTCGCTGAGGTAGCGATCGCCGCCGTCCGGAAAGACCGTCACGATGACGCCGCGATCGATCGAAGCGGCGACGCGCAGACACGCCGAGAGGGCGGCGCCGCTCGAGGGGCCGACGAACAGTCCTTCCTCCCGCGCGAGCCGGCGCGTCAGCCGGTACGCCTCTTCCGTCGCGACGTCCATCTGCTCGTCCGCCAGGTCGGCATCGTAAATCCCGGGCACGATGGCGGTCGCCATGTGCTTCAGCCCTTCGATCCCATGGAGCGGCGAGTCCGGCTGCACCGACACCAGGCGGATGGACGGGATGAGTTGCCGGAGCCGGCGTCCGGTCCCGACGAACGTGCCGCTCGTGCCGAGCGAGGCGACGAAGTGCGTCGCCCGGCCTTCGGTCTGCTCCGCGATCTCCGGCCCCGTGCCCTCGTAGTGCGCCCGCCAGTTGGCCGGATTGTTGTACTGATCCGGATAGAAGTATCGACCCGGCTCGGCGGCATGAATCCGTCGCGCCTCGAGGATGGCGCCGTCGCTGCCCTCCATCGGGTCGGTCAGGACCAGTTCCGCGCCGAAGGCCTGGAGGAGTCGCGTCCGTTCCTTCGTGACGTTCGACGGCAGGCACAGCCGAACGCGATACCCCCGAGTGGCGGCGATCATGGCGTACGCGATGCCGGTATTCCCGGACGTCGCGTCCAGCAGGATCCGGTCGGGATTGAGCGCGCCCGTCCGCTCGCCCTCGAGGATCATCGCGAGCGCCGCGCGGTCCTTGACCGATCCGCCCGGATTGCGCGACTCGAGCTTCGCGTAGATTTCGACCAGGGGCGTGGGCTCGAACGATCGGAGACGGACGAGCGGCGTCTGGCCGACGAGGATCCCAAGGTCGCTTCGGTCACGGGTCAGGGTTTCTACCATCGCTCCAAAAACAAAAAAGGCCCGGAATCGTTCCGGGCCTGTGTGATGCCAGCGCGCGAGCGCCGGAGAAATCTAAGCCAGGCTCACTTGCTCGGGGACGCGCCGACGAACAGCATCAGGCCCATGACGGGCCGGCAACAGATGCAACAGCGTCCACACGCGGCAAACCTGAACATGACGTTCTTCATTAAATAGCCTATCACCTGCAGGGCCGTCAAATCGGCTTGTCGGCCGCGACCCGGGCTTTACGGAACACGGCGCGCAGCATCGCCGGGGTCAGCCGGCCGGTATGGGTATTCTGCCGGCTGGGGTGATAGGAGGCGACGACGCTCCCGGCCGCTGTCCGATACACGGCGCCGTGGGTAAATGGGGGCCGTGGCCTCGCCGCGACGCCCCGCTCGGCCAGCAGACGCCAGCAGCTCTCGAACGCGAGCCGGCCGAGCGCGACGTAGACACGCGCCCGCGGCAGCGCCGCCAGTTCGGCCCGAAGATGCCGATGGCAGTTGGCGATCTCCTCCGGCGTCGGCTTGTTGTCGGGCGGCGCGCAGCGGACAGCCGCCGCAATCCACGCATCTCTGAGCTCCAGGCCGTCGTCGAGGCTCCGCGAGAACGGCTGATTGGCCAGTCCGTTCGCGAAAAGGGCCGCCATCAGGAAGTCGCCGGATCCGCCCGCGCCGTCCCCGGTGAAGCCACGGCCAGTGCGGTTGGCGCCATGCGCCGCCGGCGCCAGACCGACCAGCACGATGCGGGCGGACGGATCGCCGAACCCCGGCACTGGCCTGGCCCAGTACGTCTCGTCACGAAATGCCGCCCGCTTCTCGCGGCCGATGCGCTCGCAGAATTGACGGAGGCGGGCGCAGGTCTCGCAGCCGATGATCTCGCGGCGGACGGTGGAGAGGGGCGATGGGGTCAGGTCTTGGATTATCAGGTTTCTCACGTTGTCACACCCTTGTAATACATCTCTGTGATCTCGTGAGAAACCTGATAATCCAAGACCTGACCCCCTTACGTCGTCTCACGCTCGTATCGCCGTCATCAACCCGTCCGCAATCTGCTGCAGATTGTCCTTGACCGCCAGCTGCGCGAAGACGTCCTCGAGCGACGGGAGGTGCATCAACTCGCGCAGCCGCGCGGCCGAGTCATCGGCGACGATGCGGCCGGAGCGGAGGATGATGACGCGCGTGCTGATCTTCTCGATCGTCTCGAGCTCGTGAGAGCTGTAGAAGATGATGCGCTGTTCGGCCGCCAGTGTTTTCACGACCGTGCGCAGCACGAGCGCGGTCGAGACGTCGAGGCCGGAGGCGGGCTCGTCGAGCACGACGACCCGCGGGTTGTGGAGCAGCGCGGCCGACAGCAGGATCTTCTGCCGCATGCCTTTCGAGTACGCGGTGAGCGGCGCGTGGTAGTCGGTGTCGAGCCCGAACAGCGCCAGGAAGCGATTGATCTTCGATTCGAGGCGGTCGGCCGGGATGCCGCGCAACCGGCCCACCAGTCGCAGGTACTCGGGGCCGGTGAGGTATGTGTAGACGTGTGCCTCCTCGGGCACGTAGCCCACCTGCGCCTTGTACCCGATCAGGTCTTCCTGAATATCGACGCCGTCATAGAGCACGCTGCCGTGCGACGGCGGCATCAGGCCCACGAGCATCTTCACGGTCGTGGACTTGCCCGAGCCGTTGGGGCCGAGGTAGCCGAGCACCTCGCCGGGCATCACGGTGAAGTTGGCGTGATTGACGGCCACCAGGCCGCCGTAGCGCTTCGTGACGTCGCGGACTTCGATCATGTTCTCCTCGGTGGCGGTGGCGACAGATCGAGCATCAGCATCGGGTCCCTGTCCTCGCTGGCCATCGTCACCCGTGCCGCAGCGCGCGAGCCGCGCCTCAGCACGAGGAACAGGGCGGTCATGCTCGCGATCATGGTCAGGAGGCCGAAGGGCGTGCGGGCGAGCGCGATCTCAGCTTGCGGCAGCTCTCCGCAGAAGAGCACGAGTCCCATCACATACGCCGGCCAGCGCGCCTGCAGATTCACGGCGGCAGGATCCAGCGCCCGCGTGCACGGAATGGCCGCGACGCCCCACGAGTGAATCTCCACCAGAATCAGACCCGCGAGCGTCGTCACGATCGCGTGCTCGATCGCGCGTGCGGGACCGAAGTACACCCACCAGAACGCTGCCGAGATCGCGGCGATGGGCAGCACGCCCAGCGCCAGCATGATCCGCCGCAGCGCATCCCGGCCGGTCTCCCAGGGCGAGGGCGCCACCGCGAAGACCCACCGCGCCTGGAGCTCGGCCGGCGCCGCGGCTGCGACCCGCAGCGCGGTCACGACGCAAACCATGAGCAGCAGCGGCGCCGCGGCCACCGCCAGAGTGAGGCGTCTCGACGGCGGACCGATCGGCCGCGCGATCCACGCGAGCGCGATAGGGGTGATCGCCGCGAGACCCAGACCCACGCCCGCGCTCACGACGAGTCGCTGCCGGCTCACGCGGCCGAACGTCGCCAGTCCGAACTGAATCGCCGCGCGCGTCGGGAGAGCGCGAGAGAGCGCGCCAGGCAACGTCGAGACCAGACGACGAAGCCAGGGTTGTGACCGGGCGGGACTCCCCTGAACGGTGGCCAGCAGCACCCTCCGGCACGCGATCGGGTACGCGACCAAAATCGTCGCCAGCGTAGCGCCGAGCGCGGCGACGGCGATGGCGGCCAGTGAGTGCATGACCGGCAGCGCCGATCCGCTGAGCGTTTCGTACAGTCCCAGGAACCAGATCGGCGGCGTGTAGAGGATCCAGCCGGCGCGGAAGCGGCCCACGCCGGCCAACGTGCCCGGCGCGCCGCCAGAAATCGTCGGCAGCGCAATCAGCGACGCCGTCGTGATGCCGACGAGCAGCACCTGCAGCGCCGCCGAGACACGTGTGAAATGCTTCGGCCCCAGCAGCGCGAGCGACATGGCCTGCGCGCTGGCCGCGGTCGCGAACACGAACACGGCCAGCGCGGTTGCCGCGACCAGGTGCGCAGCGATGCCCCGGAGCACGGCCTCCAGGCTCACGCCGGCGTTCAGGGCGCCGCCGATCAGGAGCGCCGTGAGCCCGTGCATGCCGACGCTCAGAATCACGATGTAGGCGCCGAGCGCGGCGAGCTTCGCGGTGACGATCGATCGGAGGCGGATGGGCAGGGCGCCGAGGATCAAGCCGTCGCGGCGGTCGATCGTGAGCGACGGCCAGGCGACGGCGCTCACGAACCCGATCGCGACGAACGTCACCGCCAGGTAGAGCGACTTGTCGAAGAGCACGTACGCGGCCAGGGCATCGGCGCCGTGGCGCATCACGATGTCGCTCCACGCGAAGTGGCGATAGACCACGCCCAGCAGACCGGGTCCAGCGAGGACCGCGATCAGCCAGAAAAAGGAGTGTCGGAGGTCGGTGCGCCCGACGGTGACTTCGTTCTCAAAAAATCGGGCGAGAAACGTCTCGACGAGCGGACGAAACTGAATCCCAGTCGTCGGGCTGCCAGCGCGACCGGACATGGACGGAGAGGTTAGACACCGGTCTGCGCCGCATAGCTTTCGGCCTGTTCATGCGCGTGATACGAGCTGCGGACGAGCGGACCGGATTCCACGTGCCCGAAGCCGAGGTCGAGCGCAATCCGCTTGAGCTCGCGGAACTCGTCGGGCGTGTAGTAGCGGGTCATCGGCAGGTGGGCGATCGACGGGCGGAGGTACTGGCCGACCGTCAGGATCTGACAATCCACGCCGCGGAGGTCGCGAAAGACCTCGACGATCTCGTCCCACGTCTCGCCGAGCCCGACCATCAATCCCGTCTTGGTCGGGATGTCCGGCGCCCACGTGCGAGCGCGCTCGAGCAGCTCGAGGGCCCGCGCGTACCGCCCGCCTGGCCGGGCGACGCGATAGAGCCGCGGCACCGTCTCGATGTTGTGATTGAGCACGTCGGGACGGGCCTCGAGCACCGTCCGGAGCGGCGTTTCGTGCCCCTGGAAATCGGGAATCAGCACTTCCACGCGGCACGCCGGTCGCCGCGCTTTGATCGCACGAATCGTCGAGGCGAACGCGCCGGCGCCGAAATCGGGCAGATCGTCGCGATCGACCGACGTGACGACGACGTAGGCGAGGCCCAGGGTCTCGACGGCGTGCGCCAGATGCTCCGGCTCGTCCGGATCGAGCGAGACCGGCGCGCCGTGGGTCACGTTGCAGTACCCGCACGCGCGCGTGCACACGTCGCCCATGATCATGAATGTCGCGGTGCCGTGGTGCCAGCACTCGCCGATGTTCGGACAGTGCGCTTCCTCACACACCGTGTGCAGCTTGAGGCCGCGCATGATGTCGCGCAGCTTGAGATAGTTCGGCGAGCCGGGCGCGCGGACCTTCAACCATGGCGGCTTCGGCTCGCGTGCAATCGCCTCATCGCGCACGCGGCGGCCGCGGATGAACTGCAGCGGAGCAATCCCGCTCACCCAGACAGTATAGGGGGAATCTGGAATCTGGAATCGGAGAGCTGGAATCTGATCCGGAATCGGGGGATCAGGGAATCTGGAATCTATCGGGGGATCGGCAATCTATCGGGGCATCGGCAATTCATCTGAAATCGGACGCGAGCGGTCGATTTCAGACTCAGATGTCAGATTGCAGATAGATTGCCGATTCAAGATAGATTCCAGATTCCCCGATTGCAGATTTCCAGTTCAGATTGTAGATTCCAGATTGCAGATTTCAGATTAGACATGTCCTTATCCATTACCTGGCTCGGGCACTCGACCTTTCTGATCACGTTCCCCAACGGCAAGCGCGTCGTCACCGATCCGTGGCTCGGGAATCCGAACTGTCCGCCCGCCTTCGCGAAGCCAGAAGCGTTGAAACCGGTGGATCTCATCCTCGTCTCACACGGACATGGCGATCACACGGGCGACCTGCTCGCGCTCGCGCGAGCCACGAGCGCGCCGGTGGTCTGTCTGTTCGAGCTCGGCGTCTACGTGACCGGCAAGGGCCTGAAGGACGTGCGGGACATGGGGATCGGCGGGACGCAAACGGTCGGCGACTTCACGATCACGATGACGCAGGCGGTGCACTCGGGATCGATCGTCGACGAAGGCCGCATCGTCTATCTCGGCGGCGCGGCCGGCTTCATCGTGCGCGCGCCGAAGGCGCCGACGATCTATTTTGCCGGCGACACGGCGCTCTTCGGCGACATGAAGATGATTGGCGAGATCTACAAGCCGGAGATTGCCTTCCTGCCGATCGGCGATCACTACACGATGGGACCCGACACCGCCGCAATCGCCGCCGAGTGGCTTGGTGTCAGTCAGGTCGTGCCGATGCACTGGGGCACGTTCCCGGTGCTCACCGGGACAGCGGAGATGCTGAAGCAGCGGCTCGCGAATACGAGGATTGAGGTGTTGGAGTTGAAGCCTGGAGAGATGGCGAAGTAAGAGGGGTGTTCGGGCAGGTGGGGTTCCGGGGTGCGGAACCCCGAACCGGAACCCCGGAACCACCGCCCGATTACTTCTCGTTCAGCCAGATATCCTCGAGCACGCTGAACGTCTGCGTGCCCGCCGGCTGTCCATTGATCGTCAGGTTGACGCGGTAGACGCCGGCCGGCATGCCACCGCCGCCACCACCGCGGCCGCCCCCACCACCACCGCCGCCGCGGCCGAACCCGCCATCACCCGTCGAACAGGGCCCCAGGCCGGTCGGAGCCGGCGGAGGCGTCACTTCCTGTCCGCCGCCCCGTCCGCCGCGGCCACCACCTCCGCCACCGCCACCGCCGGCGCCTGCGTCGCCGGTGAGCGCCCACTGGTACCGGTTCATGCCCTGATCGCCCGTTCCGCGGCACGTGCGCACGGCTTCGCCAGTCGCGGTGTTCGTGATGGTCAGTCGCACTTCACCGGACGCGGCGCTCTTGAGGAAGTAGGTAATCGCGGTGCCACGCGGCCCCGATTCGCCTTCCCACCACTTGTCGCCTGGAATCGACGTCACGTTCCGGCGATCGGCACGCCAGTTCACGGCGTCGCGCGGCTTGAAGAGCGTCGCGTCGCCGGAGGTCTGGGCCGTCATGTTCTGCAGCGCCGAGATGTCGTCCATGATCCAGATCCCGCGCGCGTGGGTCGCAAGCACGAGATCACGGTCGCGCGGGTGCACGACCACCTCGTCCACGCGGACCGTCGGCAGGTTCGGCATGAACGGGAGCCAGGTCTGGCCGTCGTTCATGGAGATGAAGAACCCGAACTCCGTCGGCGCGTAGAGCAGGCTGCGGTTGACGGGATCCTGACGGATCGAATTCACACAGCCCCACTGCGGCAGGTTGCCGGACACCGACTGCCATGTCTGACCGAAGTCGGTCGTCTTGAAGACGTACGGCTTCATATCGTCGTTCCGGTGGCCGTCGAGCGCGACGTACGCCGTGCCGGCGTCGTACCAGGACGACTCGAGCCCCGAGACGTAGTACTCGTGATTGACGTTCGGGATGTTCTTGCCGACTTCCGTCCAGGTGTTCCCGCCGTCCTTGCTCACCTGCACGTTGCCGTCGTCGGTCCCAACCCAGAGCACTCCGGGAAGTACGGGCGACTCGGCGAGCTCCGTGATTGTGCCGAACTCGTTCTGCACGTAGCCGTCGTGCTTCGAGAGAATGCACGGCTTGCCGCGCTCGCCGCCGCGGCCGCAGCCGGGCATGCCGTACTTCTGCTCGAGGATCGACCGCTCGTTGATGTCGATGTTCTTCCCGAGCGACGGCGAGATCATCCAGGAATCGCCGCGATCGCGCGAGATAAACAGCTGCCGGCCGCCGAGGTAGACCATGCTCGGGTTGTGCGGTGACAGCCGGATCGGCGAGTTCCAGTTGAACTGGTTGATGGCGTCCGCCGGCGGCGTGTTGATGACGTTGGACCGTCCACCGCCTCGCCCGCCGCCTCCGCCGGGCGGCAGCTGTCCGCCAGCGGGCGCTGCGCCACCTGCGGCCGCACCTGCGGCCGCACCTCCGGCCGCGCCGGCGCCGCCGCCGCGGCCGCCGCCTCCTCCTCCGCCGCCACGAGCGGGCGCCGTGCTGACATACGCAGGCTTGATGCTCGACGTCGTGCCGGTGTTGAGGTCGTAACGGTTGATGCCGGCGTTCTGCGACTCCGTGTAGAAGATGTTCGGGTCGGTCGGATCGACCTGCGTCTGGAAGCCGTCACCGCCGCCCACGCTGATCCAGTTCCACTGATGGATGCCGCCGCTCCGCGTGCTGCTCGGGCCGCACCAGGTCCCGTTGTCCTGGAGGCCCGTGCACACCCAGTACGGCCGGCGCATGTCGGTGGACACGTGATACGAGAGCGCCGTACCCATCATCCGGATCGACTCCCATCGCGTGCCGGCGTCGTACGAGACATCCTGCCCGCCGTCGTTGCCGTACACGACGTGTTTGCTGTCCTGACCGGAACCCGGCGTGCCGCTGAGCGGGTTGATCCAGATCGCGTGGTTGTCGACGTGGCCCATGCCCTGGAGGGGGCTGAAGGTCTTGCCGCCGTCGCTGGACTTCGTCGGACCAACGCCGCCCACGTAGACGGTGTTGCAGTTGTTGGGGTCGACGCGAATCTGGCTGAAGTACATCGGCCGCGGATTCTGGTTCGACATGAACGTCCACGTCTTACCTTTGTCCATCGAGCGCCAGACGCCGTTGCCCTGCGGATCAGGCGCCTGCGGAGCCCCGCCGCCGCCTCCACCGCGTCCGCCGCCGGCCTGGCCGCCAGCCGCCCCGGCTTGGCCAGCAGCCGCGCCGGCCTGTCCGCGACCCGGAGGTGGCGTGGGCGTGGGCTGGTCGAGCGGGGCGCCGGTTTCCTTGTCAGGCGCGGCTTCGATCTGGGCGTAGATCACGTTTGGCTGTGATCGGCAGATGTCCAAGGCAACGCGGCCCAGCGTGCCGCGGGGCAGACCATTGCCCGGGACTTTGCGCCAGGTCTTGCCGCCGTCGGTGCTCTGATGGATGCCACTGCCGGGACCGCCACCCGCGTAGCCCCACGCGGTGCGCCGGTGTTCGTACATCGCGACCCAGAGATTCATTGGATTGCTCGGGTCGATGATGAGGTCGGTCCCGCCGGTGTCGGCCGTGATGTACAGCGTCTTCGTCCAGGTCTTGCCGCCGTCGGTCGTCATGAAGATGCCGCGCTCGGGATTTGGACCGTAGAGATGTCCGGCCGCAGCCACCCAGACGGTGTTCGGGTCCTTGGGGTGCACGAGCATGCGCGCGATCGACTGCGTCTCGCGGAGTCCGATGTACTCGAACTTCACGTCGGAGGCGTTCGGCGCCATGGCGTTCGAGCTCCGCCAGACGCCGTTGCCGAAGGTGGACGACTGCCGGTTGTTCGCTTCACCAGTGCCGACGTACAGAATGTTCGGATCGGAGGGAGCGAGGGCGAGGTCACCGATCGTCCCCGTGCCGTACGTGTCGAAGATCGAATCGAAGGTCGTGCCATTGTTCAACGTCCGCCAGATGCCCGCGACCGCGAAGCCCACGAAGTAGCGATACGGATCTTTCTCGTCGAACGCGAAGTCGTCGATGCGGCCGCCCTGTCCGGTCGGGCCGATCTCGCGCCATCGGAACCCCCGCAGCGCCGGGTCCGTCGGCTGGTTGATCATGCGGGACGCCGGAGTGACGGTCGCGCCACCGGCTTGCTGCTCTGTCTCTACGGCGATCAGATTGGGGAGGAGCGGATAGCTGGCGAGCAGCAGACCGACCAGAAACACCAGGCGGGTTCTGAATCTTTTCGAGCTGTGGCGCATGGCTTCTCCTTCGGGACGGGCGAGGAAATTGTGCGGGAATACTATCGCAAGTCGGCTGATCCCCGGCTCGAGCCGTTCTCACTTTTTTGTTGCGACCGACTTGGCGGATTTAGGGGTCTCGCGATCCGCGCCGGTCTGGCTCTACGTGGAAGTGAGAACGGCTCTCGTTCGTGGCCTCGTCGGCTGCCAGGTCACCGAGCGAGCGTCGCGCCGGCGGGCGAACGTCGGCCCACGGCACGCTCAACCTTCTCAGCGACTTGCGCGACAGACAGCCCCGCAGTATCCACGGTGAGGTGCGCGCGTGTGTAGAGCGTTTCGCGGCGGGCGACGAGCTCCCGCAGCGCGTCGCGTGCCTGCGGGTGCTGATCGATTGGGCGCCGGTCGCCCTGGCGGATGACCCGCTGCCAGTAGTCGTCGGCGCGCGCTTTGAGCCAGACCGTCGTCGCGTGCCGGAGGAGCAGCGCATAGGTGTCGGGAGCGGTGACCAGGCCGCCACCCGCCGCGATCACCATGCTCTCGCGGCTGGCCAGCAGATCACCCAGCACCTCTCGCTCGAGCCGGCGGTAGTAGTCCTCGCCGTGCAGGGAAAAGACCTCGCCAAGCGCGAAACCGGCGCGCGTCTCGATCTGCCGATCGAGCTCGATGAAGGGCAGTCGCAGCCGCCGCGCCAGTCGTCGTCCAATCGTCGTCTTCCCGGCGCCGCGCAAACCGAGGAGCGCGATGACCGTCGGCGCCGCGTCATCGCGGGGCGTGACCAGGTCCGCGGGCGTCGTCTGCAGCGCGGCCGCGAGGTCCGCGAGACGGCGGACGGAGATATTGCCGCGTCCCGCTTCGACGTCCATGAGAAAGCGCAGGGACAGTCCGGAGCGCGACGCCAGATCGCGCAGCGTCACGGCCTGTTCCTGACGAAGCTCCCGCGCGCGGCGGCTCAGGGTCTCGAGGACCGACGCGGCTTTCGAGGCGGGAGGACGGGGCTTGGGGACGGGGTCCACGCCGGTGCAGTATATCGCATGTATGTGCACTGGCATCGCAGTATATTGCCTTGACTCGCCTCCGGCAGGCCGGTAGGCTGTCGAGTACATCTATGGCCACGTCCACACGCACGACGGCGCCGGTGTCCTTCGAGACCGACCCGGCCAGGTACCGCCACTGGAAGCTGGCCTTCGACGGACCCGTCGCCACGCTCTCGATGGACGTGCAGGAAGACGCGGGCCTGTCGCCCGACTATCGGCTCAAGCTGAACTCGTACGACCTCGGCGTCGACATCGAGCTGGCCGACGCGATTCAACGGATTCGCTTCGAGCACCCGGAAGTGCGCGTGGTGGTGGTGACGAGCCTGAAGGAGCGCATCTTCTGCGCGGGCGCCAACATCTTCATGCTGCGCGGATCGAGCCATGCCTGGAAGGTGAACTTCTGCAAGTTCACGAACGAGACGCGGCTCGCGATGGAAGACGCCAGCGCGCACTCGGGCATCAAGTTCCTCGCGGCGCTGAACGGCATCTGCGCCGGCGGCGGATACGAGCTGGCGCTTGCGTGCGACGAGATCATCCTCGTCGACGATTCGAACTCGGCGGTGAGCTTGCCGGAGACGCCGCTCCTCGGCGTCCTGCCCGGCACGGGCGGCCTCACGCGCGTGGTCGATAAGCGAAAGGTCCGGCGGGATCTCGCCGACTGCTTCGGCACGCTTGCCGAGGGCGTGAAAGGCAAGCGCGCGGTGGAATGGCGCCTCGTCGATGCGACGGTGCCAGCCAGCAAGTTCAAGGAGGCCGTGCAGAAGCGCGCCGGGGAGCTCGCGACGGGATCCGATCGGCCCGCGAGCGGCCCGGGCATCTCGCTGAAGCCGCTCACGGTCCGGGAATCGGCCGACGCGATCGAGTACTCCTCCGTGTCGGTGACGTTCGACCGCCCGAAGCGCGTCGCGACGCTGGTCGTCCGCGCGCCGGGCGCGCCCGTCGAAGACACGCCTGACGCGATCATCGCGGCCGGCGATCAGTTCTGGCCGCTTCGAGTCGTCCGCGAGCTCGACGACGCGATTCTGCGGCTGCGGCTGAACGAGCCCGAAATCGGGACGGTCGTGCTGAAGGCCGAAGGCGATCCTGCGCTGGTGGTGCAGGCCGACGAAGTGCTCTTCGAGCAGCAGGCGCACTGGCTCGTGCGCGAAGTGCGGTTGCTCATCGGCCGCACGCTCAAGCGGGTCGATCTGTCCGCGCGGAGCTTTTTTGCTCTGATCGAGCCCGGCAACGCCTTCGCGGGCACGCTGTTCGAGCTGGCGCTCGCGGCCGATCGGTCCTACATGCTCAACGACCCCGATCGGCCGAACTCGATCCAGGTGTCAGGCATGAACGCCGGGCCGCTTCCGATGAGCAATGGGCTCACGCGGCTCCAGGCGCGCTTTTACGGTGAGCCGCAGCGCGTCGATCTCGCGCTCGCGCACGAGGCACCCTTCGACCCCGATCAGGCGCTCGAGGCCGGGCTCGTCACCTTCGCACCCGACGACATGGACTGGGACGACGAAGTGCGGCAGGCGGTCGAGGCGCGCGCGGCGCTCTCGCCGGACGCGCTGACGGGCATGGAAGCCAACCTGCGGTTCGTCGGTCCGGAGACGCTCGAGACGAAAATCTTCGGCCGCCTGTCCGCCTGGCAGAACTGGATCTTTCAGCGGCCGAATGCCGTAGGTCCCAAGGGGGCGCTGACGACCTACGGGTCGTCCGAACGGGCCGAATTTGATTTTGGACGAACCTGACCATGATCTCCGCCGACAAGATTCCCAACAACGTCGACCTGCACCTCAACAAGCGCCTGCAGCGCGCGCTGGAACACTGGCAGCCGCAGTACATCCAGTGGTGGCGCGACATGGGGCCGCAGGGGTTTCAGCAGTATCACCAGGTCTACGTTCGCACCGCCGTGAGCGTCGATCCCTCGGGCTGGGCGCATTTCGAGTACGTCCGGCTGCCGGAGTATCGATGGGGCATTTTTCTCGCCGATCCCGTGGTGAACCGCACGATTGGGTTCGGCGATTTCTACGGCCAGCCCGTGTGGCAGGAAGTGCCCGGCGAGTTCCGCAACCAGCTGCGCCGCCTCATCGTGACCCAGGGTGACACCGAGCCGGCGAGCGTCGAGCAGCAGCGCTGGCTCGGCCACCGGTGTCCGAGCGTGTACGACCTGCGGAACCTGTTCCAGGTGAACGTCGAAGAGGGCCGCCACCTCTGGGCGATGGTGTATCTCCTGCACTCGTACTTCGGCCGCGACGGCCGCGACGAGGCGGAGGACTTGCTCGCGCGCCAGAGCGGCAATCGCGACAAGCCGCGCATCCTCGAGGCGTTCAACGAGCCGATTGACACGTGGCTCGATTTCTTCATGTTCACGATGTTTACCGATCGCGACGGCAAGTCGCAGCTGCTCTCGCTCTCGGAGAGTTCGCTCGATCCGCTCTCTCGCACGACGCGCTTCATGTTGACCGAGGAAGCGCACCACATGTTCGTCGGCGAGTCGGGCATTGCGCGGATCATCGACCGGACGGCGCAGCTGATGAAAGAAGCCGGCTTCTCCGAGGACATCGGAAAGCTCGGCGGGATCGACCTGCCGATGCTCCAGAGGCACATCAACCTCTGGTTTTCGTTGAGCCTGGATCTTCATGGCAACGAGATTTCGACGAACGCCGCCGCGTACTTCGCCAACGGCCTGAAAGGCCGCGCGGAAGAAGCCAAATGGGACGACCATCGCGTCGTCGAGTCGCAGTACCGGCTCGAGACCGTGCGCGACGGCCAGGTCGTGCCGATCGAGATTCCGATGCGGAACGCGATGAATGAAGTCCTCCGCGATTGGTACGTCGAGGACTGTCAGGCGGGCGTCGATCGCTGGAACAAGATTCTCGAGCGCCACGGGCTGTCCGATCGCCTGCGCCTGCCGGATCGCAAGTTCAACCGCAGCATCGGCCAGTTCGCCGGCACGCATTTCGATCCGGACGGCCGGATGCTCAGCGACGAGGAGTGGACGCGCCGCAAGTCCGAGTGGCTGCCGGCGCCCGCCGACAAGGCGTTCCTGCTCGCCATCATGAATGCGCCCATCTACGAGACCGGCAAGTTCGCCAACTACATCGCGCCGCCGCCGCGCGGCGTCAAGGGCAAGCCGGTGAACTTCGAGTACATCCGGACAGAAGCGTAGGCGTCGCATGGCCAAAGTCGAGGTCCGCACGAGCGGCGGGGTCTCTCTGCTGACGCTGAACGAACCGCCCGCCAACACCTACAGCTACGAGATGATGCGCGAGCTCGACGAAGCGATCCTCGAATCGCGCATGGATCGCGCCGTCCATGTCATTGTCATCACCGGCGCCGGCGAGAAGTTCTTCTGCGCGGGCGCGACGATCGGAATGCTCAAAGACGCCGATCCGGAGTTCAAGTACTACTTCTGCCTGCACGCCAACGAGACGCTCAACCGGTTCGAGCAGACGCCGAAGCTCGTGATCGCGGCGCTGAACGGACACACCGTCGGCGGCGGTCTGGAAGTGGCGATGGCCGCCGACCTTCGCATCGCGAAGAAGGATGCTGGGAAAATCGGCTTGCCCGAAGTGGCGCTCGGTGTCCTGCCCGGCACCGGCGGCACTCAACGGCTGGCGCGACTCGTCGGCAAGGCCCGCGCGATGGATTTGATGGTAAGCGGTCGGCTGATGTCGATGGACGAAGCGGCGGCGATCGGTATGGTGACGGAAGTCTGGGACGACACCCGGCTCGGCGGCCGTACGTTCGTGGACGCCGTTCTCGAATATGCCGGTCAGTTCGCGCCGCCGCACCGGGCGAGCCTGGCGGTCGGGCGTATCAAGCGGGCCGTCCAGTCGGGACCGGAGGCCGGCTTTGGCGAGGGCCTCGCGCTCGAGCGGGAGCTCCAGCAACTGCTGTTCGAGAGCGACGACGCGAAGGAAGGGATCGCCGCGAATCTCGAAAAGCGGAAACCGAAGTTCACGGGAACATGAAGGAAGTGAAGGGGTGAAGTTCATGAAGGAGAGCTTGCTGGTCCTTAAGATCAGAACGCTCTTCTTCATGTTCTTCACCTCTTCACTTTCTTCATGTCCCCCGAAAGGGAGCATATGGATCGAAGGCAATTGCTGATCGGCGGCGAGTGGCGCGACGCCGAGGGCGGCAAGACGCAGCCGGTCATCAATCCGGCGACCGAGGAGGTCATCGCCGAGGTCGGCGCCGCGTCGGTCGGCGACGTGGACGCGGCGGTCGCGGCCGCGCGCGCGGCGTTCGAGGGGCCCTGGCGCAAGCTGTCGGCGCGCGAGCGCGGGCGTCTGATCTGGCAGGTCGGCGAGCGGTTGATCGAGAAGATCGACGAGGTCGCGCGGCTCGAGACGCTCCACAACGGCAAGCCGATCACCGAATCGCGGCACATCGAGATCCCGATGGCGGCCGAATGCCTGCAGTACTTCGCCGGCTGGGCGGACAAGATCCACGGCGAGACGGTGCCGATCAAAGGCAACGCGTTCGTCTACTCCCTCCGCGAGCCGCTGGGCGTCGTCGGCGCGATCGTCCCGTGGAACTTTCCGCTGCTCCTCGCGATGTGGAAAGTCGCGCCGGCGCTCGCGGCCGGCAACACGGTCGTGCTGAAGCCCGCGAGTCAGACGCCGCTCACGGCGCTCGCGTTCGGGCAGATTGCGCTCGAGGCCGGCTTGCCGCCCGGCGTCCTGAACGTCATCACGGGCAGCGGTGCGACCGTCGGGCAGGCGCTCGTCGAACACCCCGGCGTCAACAAGATCGCGTTCACGGGCGATACCTCCACCGGCCGCGGCGTGATGCGCACGGCGGCCGAGACCGTGAAGCACATCACGCTGGAGCTGGGCGGCAAATCCCCGAATATCGTGTTTCCGGATGCCGATCTGGACGCCGCCGTACGCGGCGCAACGGTCGGCATTTTCTACGGCAAGGGCGAAGTGTGCGCCGCCGGCTCGCGGCTGCTGGTCGATCGGTCCATCAAGGATCAGTTCATCGCCAAGGTGGCCGAGCGGACGAAGAAGATGGTCCCCGGCGATCCGCTGGATCCGAAGACGCGGCTGGGCGCGATCTCGTCGAAAGCGCAGCTCGAGCGCGTGCTGAACTACGTCGAGATTGCCAAGCGCGAAGGCGCGTCGCTCGTCGCCGGTGGATCGCGCGCCGACATCGGCACCGGGAAGGGCTACTTCATGCAGCCGACGGTGTTCGCCGACGTGACGCCGGAGATGACGATCGCGCGCGAAGAGATTTTCGGCCCGGTGCTCGCCGCGATCGAGTTCGCCGATGTCGACGAAGCGATCGCGCGCGCCAACGACTCGATGTACGGCCTGGCGGCCGGCATCTGGACGCGCGACATCAAGAAGGCACACTACGTCGCGTCGCGCCTCGAGGCCGGGACCGTCTGGGTCAACACCTACAACGTCTACGACACGGCGGCCTCGTTCGGCGGCTACAAGCAGAGCGGCTTCGGCCGCGAGATGGGCCGCCACGCGCTCGACTTCTACACGCAGTCGAAGACGGTCTGGATCGATCTGAGCTGACCGTTCCAGAGGCGAAATGTAGGCCGGTCCTTCCGCCTTCGCTAAAGCTATGGCGGACCACCGTAGCCTTGGCGAAGGTGGTCAGGGCCGGCATGTCGGCGGGGCTGAAGCCCCGCCCTCCAGATGCGTTTTGCTAAACTTCTGACGCCCATGGACCCTCTCCTCAAGTGGCGTGCTGAGTTTCCAATCGTCGAGACCTGCGCGTACCTGGTCAGTCACTCGCTCGGCGCGATGCCTCGGCGAGCGCGCGAGCATCTGCGGGCGTTTGCCGACGAGTGGGACCATCGCGGCGTGCGCGCGTGGCATGAAGGCTGGTGGGACATCGGCCGCGAGACCGGCAACCTGCTCGCGCCGCTGCTGGGCGTACCGACCGGCACGATCACCATGCATCAGAACGCGACGGTCGCGCAGTCGATCGTCGCCTCCTGCTTCAGCTACGATGGCGCCCGCCGTCGGATCGTGCTGCAGGATCTCGACTTTCCCACGAACCACTACCTCTTCGAAGGATTCCGCCGCTACGGCGCCGACATCGTGTACGTGAAAAGCGACTCGACGGTGCGCGCGCCCATCGACCGGCTCGTCGAGACGATCGACGATCGCACGGCGCTGGTGCCGATTTCGCTCGTGCTCTTCCGGAGCGGGTGCCTGCAGGACGTGCGACCGGTCATCGACAAGGCGCACCGCGTCGGCGCGATGGTGGTGCTCGACGTGTACCAGGCGGCCGGGACCGTGCCGATGGAGCTGGGTGCGCTCGGCGTGGACTTCGCGGTCGGCGGCTCGGTGAAGTGGCTGTGCGGCGGTCCGGGCGCCGGGTATCTCTACGTCCGGCCGGATCTCGTCCACCGGCTGCAGCCGTCCGTGGTCGGGTGGGCCGGACACGTCGAACCGTTCGAGTTCGAGACCGGAGGCATCCGCTACGCGCCGGGCATCGAGCGGTTTCAGAGCGGCACGCCCAACGTTCCGGCGTTGGCCTCAGCGCGCGCCGGCTACGAGATCGTCGCCGAGATCGGGGTCCCCGCGATCCGCGAGAAGTCTCTGCGACTGACTCGTCGCCTGATGGACGCCGCGCAACGCCGTGGCTGGCGCTTGAACACGCCCGACCACGACGACGAACGCGGCGGGTCAGTGGTCGTCGACGTGCCGCAGGCCGATCAGGTGACCACCGAGCTGCTGCGGCGCCAAATCATCGTCGACTACCGTCCGGGCGCCGGCATCCGTCTGGCGCCGCACTTCTACTCCAGCGAGGCCGACATCGATCAGGCCGTGGACGCGCTCGACGACATCACCACGCATTCGAACCTCCAGGCCGGACGGTAGCGACCCGTATGAAGGTGCGGACGGTCGCTGTCTTGGGGGCCGGGACAATGGGGCACGGCATCGCGCACGCGTCAGCGGCGTCGGGCTTCGAGACACGGCTCTACGACGTGTCGGAGCTCCAGCTCGAGCGGGCGCACGATGCGATCGGCGGCATCTTCAATGCCGGCGTCGAGCGCGGCAAGGTGAGCGCCGACGACGCCAGGTCCGGGATGATGCGGCTGGCCGCGACGACCGACATCGGCCAGGCGCTCGCCGGCGCCGATTTCATCATCGAGTCGGCCCCCGAACGCATCGACGTGAAGCTCAAGCTGCTCGCCGAGATCGACCACCACGCGCCCGCGCACGCCGTCGTCGCGACGAACACCTCCGCGCTCAGCATCACGGAGATGGCCGGCGCGCTCGCGCGACCCTCGCGCGTCGCCGGCATGCATTTCTTCAACCCCGTCCACAAGATGAAGCTCATCGAGATCGTGCGCGCGCTCGAATCGAGCGATGAGACGCTCGAGACGATCGAAGCCGTCGCCAGGACGATGGGAAAGGAAACGGTGCTCGTTCGCGAAGCACCCGGGTTCATCACGACGCGCGTGAACGCGTCGATCGGCAACGAGGCCTTCTACATGCTCCTCGAGGGCGTGGCCTCCGCGCGCGACATCGACAAGGCGCTGAAGCTCGGTCTGAACCACCCGATGGGCCCGTTCGAGCTCGTGGATCTGGTGGGGCTCGACACGCGGCTGAGCATTCTCGAGTACCTCCACCGCACGCTCGGCGAGAAGTACCGTCCCTGTCCACTCCTGGTGCAGTACGTCAAGGCCGGCCGGCTCGGGAAGAAAGTGGGGAAGGGGGTGTATGAGTACTAACCTGTCGTCTGAAATCTTCAATCTGGCAATCTGTAATCTGATCGGGAAATCGTGAGTCGTCAATTTGGAATCTAGCCGGGGATCTGGAATCTATCCGGGGAATCTGAAGTCTGGGAATCTGGCAGCGTGATCCCTGGGCAGTCGACGGTCGGAGCTGGCTCGCGACTCCAGATGATGCGCTCTTATCATCGCACCGTGACTTGCCCTGTGAGCGACCCTGTCGAGGCGTTGAGGTGGTCGTGGAACCCGCACGTCTGCGGCGTGACCAGGTTGGACGTCTCCCGCTGCTGACCCGGTTGCAGCGTGCCGACCGGATCGAACTCGGGACAGTCGTCGTGATCCGGATGGGGATCGGACGCCATCCAGTGCGCCCGCGTGTCGTTGTTGATGAACAGCACCCGCGATCCAATGCTGATCTGAATGTTTCTGGGGCTGGCGCCAGACGACGTGATGGTAATCGTGTTCGTGTTGACGGGCGGCCCGGACGGCTGCGTGGGTTGACTGCTGCCGCACCCTGCGGCGAGCAGCAACGGCAGCAACCAGTACGGCCGCACGCGGAACCGGGACATGCCTGTCATTCTACTGAAGGCCCGGCATGCCGGTGGCGGCCACGAGGAAAGAAAGAAGCCCCGAAGGGAGCGAGGTACGGGAGGCCGCGTTCGGGTGATCGTTCCAGCGTCCCCGGAAAGGCACCGATACCGAGGCACCGTCGGTCCCCCAATCAGCCCGACACGCCGCACCACCTCGCCCCCTTCGGAGCTTGTCCTCACACACTGAGCAAGGACGGTGCCGCACCGCCTGGGCAAGTTCCACTCATCGCGAACGGTCCTGCGGGCTGGTGAGCTTACGCCTGACGTAAGCGATTACGGCCGCCGTAAGGCGCCGTGGGACAAAAGGGGGTTACGCTTCGGGGTCGTCGAGCCGGTGCTTCGAGAGGTAATAGCTGAGCGCGCGCTGGCTGATGCCCATCGACTCGGCCGCGTCTTTCTTCACGCCGCGCGCGGTGTCGATCGCGCGCCTCACCGTCTCGCGCTCGGTCCAATCCAGATTCTGTTTCAGGTTGAGCGAGGGCAGGCCGGGCTGCGACGTCACGAGGGCGCCGACCAGGACGACGTCGCGAGCGCGAAGGACCGGTTCGGGTGCGAGGACGACGGCGCGTTCGACGGTGTTTTCGAGTTCCCGCACGTTCCCCGGCCAGGAGGCTTCGGTGAGCAGGGCCATGGCCTCGGGGGCGATGCCGTCGATGCGCTTGCCGGCACGACTGGCGTGACGCCGGATGAAGTGGTCGACCAGCAGCGGAATATCTTCGCGCCGATCGCGCAGCGGCGGGAGGGCGATCGGGATCACGTTCAGCCGGTAGTAGAGATCTTCGTGGAAGCGCCCTTCCCCCGCGAGCTGCCGGAGATCGCGGTTGGTGGCCGCGATGATCCGGACGTCCACCGTGAGCGTGCGCTCCGACCCGAGCGGCTCGAACTCGCGCTCCTGGAGGACGCGCAGCAGCTTGGCCTGGACGCTCGGCGCGATGACGCCGATCTCGTCCAGGAAGATCGTGCCCCCGTCGGCCAGCGCGAACCGGCCCTTCTTGTTCGTCACCGCTCCCGTGAACGCCCCGCGCACGTGTCCGAAGAGCTCGGATTCGATGAGCGTCTCCGGAAGGGCCGCGCAGTTCACCCGCACCAGCGGCATCTCGCGCTGCGCGCTCCAGTCGTGAATGGCCCGCGCGACCAGTTCCTTGCCGGTGCCGGTCTCACCGGTGATGAGGACCGTGCTGCGCGACTGCGCGACGATCTTCGCGGTGCGAACCATCTCTTGCATGCCGCGGCTCCGGCCCACGATCCCGTAGTGGTCGAACTGCTCGTCGCGTTCGGTGATGAGGTAGTCGCGGTGCGTGCGCAGACGGCCGTGCGATATCGCGCGATCGACGACCACCAGGAACTCGTCGATCTCGAAGGGCTTCTGCAGGTAGTCGAGCGCGCCCAGCTTCATCGCCTCGATGGCGCTCTCGACCGTGGCGTGCGCCGTCATCATCAGGATCTGCGGACGATCGCCGGTGGAGGCGGCCGTCACCACTTCCCGGATGAGCTCGACGCCGGTGAGCTCGGGCATCAGGTTGTCGGCAATGAGCAGGTCGAACGGCCGCTCGCCGATGAATCGCAGGGCCTCGCGCGGGCTGCCCGTCGCGGTGACCTCGTGCCCTTCGTCGCGCAGCGCCTTGGCCAGCGCCTGTCGAATCTTCGGTTCGTCGTCTACGAGGAGGATGGATCCACGCGTCAAGAGTGACCTCGGAGGTCATTTTACGATTTACGTAAACGCCGGTTGGGAGGCGGTCTCGGGCAGGTCGATCCGGACCGTCGTGCCGGAGTTGACGCGGCTCTCGACGGAGATGGTCCCCCCGAGCCCCTCCACGATATTCCGGGCGATGGCCAGGCCCAGACCGGATCCGCCGCGGCGGGTCGTGAAAAAGGGCTCGAAGAGGCGCGCCAGATCCTCGGCCGGAATCCCGAGCCCGCCGTCGATGACCTCGATGCGCCAGTCTCCGGGCTGGCGTCGCGAGACCCGGAGCCGAATGGCCGACCCGCCCGGGCGATCCGCGCCGCGCGCGCGGACGGCTTCCTGAGCGTTGTTCAGGACGTTCACGAGCACGGCGCGCAGCCGTTCGGCGTCCGTCGTGACCGAAATGCCCCCGGCCGGAATCTCGACCGCCACCTGGACCGCGTCCGGTCCAATACTGGCCGCCTGCGCCGCCGCGCGGCAGATCTCCCCCAGATCCGCGGGCGCGTGCTCGAATCGAATGGGTTTCGCGAAGTCGAGGACGTCCGTGACCACGCGATTGAGCCGCTGGACCTCCTCGTCGATGTTCGCCGCGACTTCCGTGACGTCGCTCGACGGATGCTGTCGCAGGCTTCGCACCGCCGACTTGATGATCATCAGCGGGTTCCGGATTTCGTGGGCGACGACGGTCGACAGGCGGCCGAGCGAGGAGAGCCGCTCGCGTTGCGCGGCTTCGCGCTGAAAGCGATCGAGCGCGCCCGTGAGCTGCCCGAAGGTCGTCGACAGGAGCCGCGCATCTTCGTCGTCCCAGCGACCGACGGCGGGAACGGTGCGCGCCAGGTCCCCGGTCGCCGCCATCTCGCGCATCGTCGCGGTAAGGGCCCGCAGGGGGCGGGTGACCGTGCGCGCGATGCCGTACCCGACGAGCGTGGCCACAAGGACGGCCGCCAGACCCGTCAGCGCAATCTGCCAGCGCAGCTGCGGCAGGAACTGCAGGTGCTCGGTGCGCGACCGCAGCACGAGCGCGACGGGCTCATTCGCGCCTCCGGCGACACCGAGCGGCTCGACCTGGCCAACGTAGTCTTCACCGCCGATGCGCCGCCGGAACACTCCGCTCTGACCGGCGAGATCCCCAAGCTCGGCCGTGCGCTCGGGGTCGAGGGTGGACGCGACGATCTGTGGTCCGAGCGCGAAGGCGATCTCGCTGTTGGTGAGTGTCTTGAAGCGGCGAGCGGCGTCCTGGTCCAGGCTGAAGCCGATGACGAGGGTGCCGATCGGCGCCGGTCCCGGCTCGAGCACCAGCATGGCGGCATGAAGCACGCCCGCCGAATACGGCCAGAAGGTCGCGCCGTCCGGGCTCCTGCGGCACGCGTCGACGATCTCCGCAATCGCGCGTTCGTCGGGCTGGACGCGGCCCGCGCGGGCGAGCACGCGGCCGGTCCGGCCGAGGACGACGAAGAGATCCGCGTCCACTTCGCGCTGATATCGATCGGCGTTCGGCTGCACGGTCGGCGGATCGTCGGTCGCGGTCGAGTTCTTGAGCACGGGCAGGTCGGCGATGAGCCGGCCCTTGACGACGAAGTCGGCAAACTGTGTCCGGCTGTACTCCTTGACGAGCGAGGCAGCCTCGGCGAGGCCCGTGCGCAATTCCGTCTCCGCCCGCCGGGACACCGTGTCGGTGACCCGATAGACGGCAATCCCGATCGACACGACGAGCAACAGCGCGCTGGCGAGGAAGATCCGGTTCGTGAGCGACGACAGAACGCTCATGAACCCGAGCGGCCGACCTGAAAGTTGACTTCGACCGTGTCGCCGTCCACCACCGTCACTTTCCGTGTGGCCGGGCGGCCAATCTCGCTCCAGACCGCAAGCGTGTACGGGCCGCTCGGCACTCCCGGAATCGAGTACCGGCCATCCTCGTCGGTGACGGCGAAGAACGGGTGATTGAAGACGAGGATGTACGCGCTCATGTGCGAGTGGATGTCGCACGAAACGGGCACGATGCCCGGCCGATCGAACCGGATCGATCGCGTGCGCCCCGGGCGATAGCGGCCGAGATCGAACGGGCCCGCAGGCGCGAGCGAGAACGCGTTGTGGAACGTCGAATCGCTGTTCGGAAAATCGACGGTCGTGCCCACCGTGATCGCCAGGACGCGCGGGATGAACTGCTGCCCGCGCTGATCCATCTTCGCGCGTCCGGGGCGAAGCTCCTCGAACGCCTGGCGCGGCGCCGAGTCGAGATAGACGACCGACCGCCGACGATCGACGGGATCGGGTCGCGTCGTCCAGAGGTCGGCGACGGACGGCCGCGCCGCCGCCACCGGCGTGTGCGGCACCACGACCTGGCCGCGAATGCTGCCGGCCCGCGGCACGGTCGCGGGTGTGCCGGCGACGGCCAACGCAGCCAGGACGAGGGCGGCGAGGGGACGCACCATCGGCGGTCTTCAGAACCAGTAGAGGACCTGGACCGCGGGGCTGCCGCGCTCGTGAATCCGGCCCGCGTCGCGCCAGTTGTGCTGCCAGCCGGCGCGCAGCTCGATCGCGCGCGTCGCGCGGAAGCCGACCACACCTTCGAGGCGCGTGACCGGCGCGTCCCAGGGCGTCGGCACGCCGGCGGTGCCGAGCAGCGCGCCGAAATCGATTTTCTCGGCGCGTCCGGCCACCTGCCACCGCGGATGCCAGCGATAGCGTGCCTCGACGAATCCGGACCATGCCGTGAGCGGCGTCTCCGAGGGCATCGCGAGGATCGGGATCTGAAACACCGACCGCAGCAGCTCCGCGCGGACGAGCCAGTGTCCCACGCCGTACTCGACATCGGTGCCGAGGACGGACTGCGTGGAGTGCTCGCGCCGGTCCTCGGGCACCAACGCGAGAACGTCGTCCTCGATCCACTGGCCGCGCGCGCCCGAGACGCCGATGGTCATCCCGAGGGGCAGATGCACGGCGGCGCGGGCCGACCATTGCCGGCCGCCGTTGGTTTCGCGGACGACGGGGACGGCGGGCGCGCCGCGGGTGAGTGCCGCGGCGGTCTCGATCCACCCGGTCTTCCAACGCGCTTCGATGCCGGTGTCCCATCGCGTCGCGGAGACGAGCGGCACGCCGGGCGCGACGCTTTGCGATCCGATCGGAAACGCGGGGCGCCATCCGCGCCCGCGCATCCGCAAGAGGTCGTCCACGCTTCCTGGCAGCGCATCCGGCCGGAGCGACGTGAGGTACTGGTAGGCGAGCGGCAGGCCGATGACGAGGTTGTCGCGCCCGTACGCGCGCCGGGCGAACGCGCCCACCACCGGCGGAATCCGGCCGATCTGGATGTCGAACTCGCGCGAGGCCAGCGGCCGCCACCGGAGGTACAGCGCGGAGAGGTCGAGCTGGTCGGCGTTTTCGGTCCGCAGCTCGCCGACGAGCGAGACCGGCTGCGCGATCCGCCACTGCCCGAACAGCCGCAGCCGGGCCATGCGAAGCGTATCGCGCTCGTAATCGGTGTAGTTGAAGAACGCTTCGTCGTCACGCGGTGCGACGGAGCCGGCGATCTCGCCGCCGAACGTCACGCGGCCGCGGGCGAATCCGTACGGCTCGTCGCGCGTCTGGGCGGCCGCCGGCGCCACGACCGCGACGAGCGCCCACACCGCGAGCGCGGCCGGCGATGGCGCGAATCGGGCGTGGCGCGTGCCGGTCATCCCTGAAGGCATCTTACCTCCTGCCCCTGCTACAATGCGGGCAGTTGAGAGGAGCGATCGAGGAGAGTAATGGCCTACATCATCACCGAGCCCTGCATTGGCACCAAAGATAGCGCCTGCGTCGACGTCTGCCCGGTCGATTGCATTCATCCGCGCAAAGACGAGCCGGCATTCGAGTCGGCCAAGATGCTGTACATCCATCCCGACGAATGCATCGATTGCGGGGCGTGCGTGCCGGCGTGTCCGGTCGAGGCGATTTTCGCGCTCGACGAAACCCCGGACAAGTGGAAGGACTACATCCAGCTGAACGTGGATTTCTTCAACAAGAAGTAGGCTGGGGCCGGCGCGTGGCCCCTCCGTACGTGGACTTCGAACGCGCGTCGTGGGCGCGTCTGCGCGCGGCGACGCCGCTGACGCTCGGCGAGTCCGACCTGGCCGAGCTCCAAGGCATCAACGATCGCCTCTCGATCGACGAGGTCGAGACGATCTACCTCCCCGTCTCGCGGCTCCTCAACCTGCACGTCGCGGCCACGCAGCATCTGCACAAGACGAGCGACACGTTCCTCGGCACGCCGCCCGCGCGTATTCCGTACGTGATCGGGATCGCCGGCAGCGTCGCGGTCGGCAAGAGCACGGTGGCGCGCCTGCTCCAGGCGCTGCTGCGCCGCTGGCCGGCCCACCCGCGCGTCGATCTCGTCACCACCGACGGGTTTCTGCTGCCGCTCGGCGTCCTCGAGTCGCGCGGCCTCCTCAATCGCAAGGGCTTTCCCGAGAGCTACGACGTCCGCCGGCTCGTCGAGTTCATCGCCGACGTCAAGGCGGCTGACGGGCCGGTACGGGCGCCGGTGTACTCCCACCAGGGCTACGACATCGTGCCGGATGAGTTCCAGGTCGTCGATCGGCCCGACATCGTCATCGTCGAAGGGCTGAATGTGCTGCAGCGCGCCGCGGGGCCGACCTTCGTCTCGGACTTCTTCGATTTCTCGATCTACATCGACGCCGACGAAGCCGACATCGAGAGCTGGTACGTGTCGCGCTTTCTCACGCTGCGCGAGACCGTTTTTCGCGACCCGGACTCATACTTCCACCGTTTCAGCCGGTTGACGGACGCCGAAGCAGTCGCGACCGCGCGCGAAATCTGGCGCACGATCAACGGCGTGAACCTCCGCGAGAATATCCAGCCGACGCGCGAGCGCGCGCGGCTGATTCTCGAAAAGGACGGCGAGCATCAGGTCCGGCGGGTGAGGCTGAGGAGGATTTGAAGAAAGCTCAAAGCCTCAACGTCAGGCTCGCGATCCGAGTTTCTTCTTGGCTTCGAGTCTCGCGGCGCGCCGGGCTTCCGCGTCGCGCGCCCGCTGGCGTTCCTGCTCGGTGTCGAGCTGCAGGGGCGGAATCAGCACCCGGTTTCCGGCGCGGTCGATCGCGACAAAGGTCAGGTATGCGCGGCTCGTCAGTTGCCGCTCGCCACTCAGGATGCCTTCCGAGAACACCTCGACTTCGACCTCGAGCGACGTGTGAAAGGCCGCGGTCACGCAAGCCTTCAACACAACCAGGTCACCGATCTGGATGGGGTGCAGGAACTGAAGCCCGTCGACCGCCGCAGTGACGACGTGGCTCCGCGTGTGACGATGGCAGGCGATGGCGCCGGCGATGTCGATGAGATGCATCGCGGTGCCGCCGAGCAGAAAGCCAAGCGGGTTGGCGTCGTTTGGCAGCACGACCTGCACCATCTCGGTGTAGGAATCGGATGGTTTCTTTGCTGGTAAGGGCATCGTCAGGGCAAAGGGCAAAGGGCAGAGGGCAAAGGAGAGCGGAAAGGGGAAAGGTCGAAGGCGGCGATACCTCGTGGCTCGATCAGCAGCGCCCTCTGACCTTCATCACCTTTCCCCTCGTTTTTGCCCTTTGCCCTCTGCCCTTTGCCCTGACACTCGTCAGACGTCAGAAGTCGTACCCAATCCAGAAGCTGAACTTCACCTTCCGGAACGACCCGCTGTCGCCGCGGCAGTCGATCGACGTCCCGCTGACCTGCTGACAGCTTCGGAAGAGCACGTCCTCCCACCCGCGGTTGAACAGCGTCTTCCAGGACCAGTCGAAGTGCATCGGGAAGCCGAGCAGGAAGCTTTCGAGGCCGATGCCGTACGACGCGCGCGCGTCGACGAGCCGCAGGCCTCTCACCACGACCGGCGGTTCGTACCTCGTCGCGAGCTCCTGGGTAATTGGGTTGATCAGGTCATATCCCGCGACCGGCAACTCGATCGACGCCTTGTTGGTCATGATCTTGAACGACTCGTTGTTGAAGCCGGCGCCGCCCATGTTGAAGAAGAACACGCCGCGGAGTCCGCCGAGCACCCCCAGCGGCGTGAGCATGGCCTCGATCAGCGGGAAGCGCAGCTCGGCGTTGGCGAAGAACGCCTTGTGCCCGATGAACTCGAGGTAGTCGTAGCCGCGCAGCTCCGAGTTGCCGCCGAAGTAGGTGAAGTCGGGATTGCGTCCCCAGCTCTTGAAGCCCCGGACGCGCAACGCCAGCACGCCGTTGGCGGCCAGGCGGATGTAATGGCGGGCATCGCCGTCCAAGGTCCGGCGCGAGAGCCAGTTGTCCGAGAACCCGGGCGATCCGTCGAACGAGACCTTGAACGTGCTTCCGGCCACCGGGCCGTACTCGCGGAAGATCGTCGTCTCCTGGACGAAGGAGACACCGAGCGGCATCGTGTGCCCGTTCCGGAAGAGCGCCTGGCCGAACTGGTCGGTCTGGTACTGGTTCACCAGATCCTGGAATCCGGCGTTCGTGTACCGCTCCGACATGTGGACGTAGCCGCCGAACACTTCGGCGCGCGCGTAGCGGTTGAACGGATAGATCGCGAACGCCGTGCCGCCGCGCTGGCTCTGGACCGCTTCGGCCAGATCGCGGTCGAGGTACCCGACGTACTCGGGCGGCACGAGGTACTGAGCCTGGCCGAAGTAGAAGACGTCCTGCGAGAAGCCCTGCAGCGCGTAGTTCATACGGCTGCCCATGTTCACGTACGTGAACGCGGTCGTGCGGTACTGCGAGACCGACTGCGCGAAGAAGCTGACCTGCTTGTCGCCGAGGACGTCGGTGAACGTGATCTGCGTGTTGCCGTAGAAGTTGCCGCCGCTGGTGACGCCGAGGCTGACCGGCGGACGGCCCGCCAGGCTCATCTTCTCGAACGCGCCCTTCTTGTGGATGTTGTCGCGGAGCAGCGTGTGGCTCAGTGGCGCGGTGAAGTCGATCATCGGCGCCGCCTCGCCGAAGTCAGACGAGGCGACCGTGGCAATCGGCTTCTCGGTCGAAATCGCGTGAATGCCGTTCTCGCCCTTGTAGTAGGACACGAACGCCACGCGCAGGATGTTTCCGCTCCTCAGCACGACGGGCGACACGTTGCCGGTCACCGTATCGGTCCACTGCCGCAGCTCGCCGTTCCGGAGATCCAGCGTCCAGACGTTCGGGATGTTCGCGTTCTTGATCTGCTCGTCCGTCAGCGGGGACTTGGGATCGATGGCCGTCGAGGTGAAGACGAGCGTGTGGTCGTCGTAGAACTTGGCCGCCGTGTCGTCATGCGTGCCGAACGTCAGCTGCTTGCGCTGGCCGGTCGCCATGTCGTACTGGAAGAGCTTGTCGTTCCCGCTGATCCGCGCCGTGTAGACGATCGACCGGCCGTCGGGCGCGTACGTGGGCGAGTACTCCGCAAACGCGTCCTTCGTCAGGTTCGTCACGGCGCCGGTCTCGAGATCGACGACGAATAGATCGGCGATCGCTTCCTGGAGCGCCGAGAGCACGATCTTCCGGCCGTCGGGGCTGAACGCCGGCGACTCCGGCCCGTTCAGCATCGCGAGGTCGATCTTCTTCTCGATGCGGTCGGTCACCACGTTGTGGACGACGAGCGTCTTTTCCTTCTCCGTCCGCGCGAGGTAGGCGACGGTATCCACGTTCCACGTGATCCAGGGCACGAGGTTGCCGCGCAGCCCGCCGGCCGTCGAGATGTATTCGAATCCCCGATCCTTGTCGAAGCCCTTGGTGAGGTTGCTGATGAACTTGCCGTCCTTGGCCGAGATCAGGATGATGTCGAGCTCGAAGTCCCGCCGGTTGCCCACGACTGCGGCGAGCATGTCGCCGGTCGGGGACGGCTCGAGTGAGAGCACCGAGACGTAGTGAGTCTTCAGCGGGTTCGGCGCGATGTCGCGCCCGTAGTCGGCCGGCCGTTCCTTGTCGCGGAAGGGCTTGAAGCGCTCCTTGAGGTACCGGTCGAACTGCTCGTCGAAGTCCTCGGGCTTCAGCTTCAGCGCTTCTTCGTACGCGCTCTCGCCGCCGCCGATCACGTTCTTCCGGAGCGAGAACAGGAACTGGCGCAGGCCTTCTTTGCCCCACTTCGACTCGATGAACTCGAACGTCGCGTGCCCCATCGAATAGGTGAGCCGGCCCGAGAGCGGCTGCGTCTCGAACTCGCTCATCTTCGGCACGTTGTCGGTGATGGCCGCGTCGCGGACCTGCATCAGGTCGAGGATGTTCCAGTAGCCAGCCATGTAGTTGGCGAGCCCCTCGTCCATCCACAGAGGCAGGTTGGCGCCGATGATCCCGCGCGGGATGATCGAGAACTCGAAGACGTGCGTCAGCTCGTGCGTGATCAGCCGGTAGAGCTGGTCGGGCGGCTCGTCGATCGGCAGCACCATCCGGTTCCGCTCGGGCTCGGCAAACGCGAGGACGCCCTCGGGCAGCTCGTCGCCCGAGATGTTCTGCTGCTGAAACTCGCTCTGGGTCTTGAACAGGATGAGCGGCGTGCGCTCCGACAGGTCGTGCTTCAGCTCGCCGCTGATGCGCTGGTACGCGCTTTCGGCGTAGCCGGCCACCCGTTCGAGGTGCTTTTCGAGGTCCGGGTAGTAATAGATGTCGAAATGATCGGTCTTGTAGATGAACCACTCGAACCTGCTCCGGTGAACGCGGTTCTTGCCGAAGTACGGCACGAACGGCGTCTGTGCGCGGAGGGGGCACACGCCCAGCTTGACCATGAAGTTCTGGCGGTCGAGCGGGGTTTTCGCGACGTCGACGATTTGCGCGCCCGCCGTGACGGGGAGGCTCGTCAGGACAAACGCCAGCGCACCAAGGGGGAGGGAGAACATGCGCAAGCGGCGCATCCGCATAAGGTCACCTCAACGGGACACGGTCTGAGACGTTCACGACCGTTCTCGAATCTTACACTGGTTGCGGCGCGGGCCTGCTCGCCGACCGCCTGGCCATGACGCAGCCGATCCGCTAGTTGGCGAGTGGCGGGAGCAAACTGCGTGCCCCGCGCCGGTGGCCGAAAAACGGCACCGTGCCACGCCGCGCGACACCGCCCGAGGACAGAACCGAAGCCTGCGGATGTCGCGATGGATCTGGCGTTCTGTAGTAAGGTGGGAGACAACCGGGAGGACCGACGGATGGTGCACACAGTTTCAGCGAGTCAGTGGGCGAAAGCCGCCATCGTCGCCCTGGTCGTCGCCGCCTGGCCGGCCTACACGCTGTTCACCGAAAGCAAGGTGCCCGCGCCGGATCCCAACGCCGAACTGGCCCGCCTGGACTACACGCTGAAGGACATGGACGGCAAAGACGTGCGGCTCGCCGACTTCAAAGGCCGCCCGCTCGTCCTCAATTTCTGGGCGACGTATTGCCCGCCGTGCAAGCACGAGATCCCGTCGTTCGTCGAGCTCGTCGAGAAATACAAGGATCAGAACCTGACGATTCTGGGCATCTCGACCGACGACTCGCCGGAAGATCTCAAGAAGTTCGCGGCCGAGTACAAGATCAACTATCCGGTACTCGTCGGGCTGGGACACGACGAGATGCTCGAGACGTACGACGCGTCGATGTTGATTCCCATCACGTGGTTCATCAAGAAGGACGGCACCGTCGCGCTCAAGCACGCCGGCACGCAAACCAAGGACTGGTTTGAGCGTCAAATGAAGGCGCTGTTCTGAAGGGCGCCGGCACGTGTCAGCATTGAAGAAATGAACAAGCCACCCCTCATCGCCCGTCTCGCCTGCGGCTGCCAGCTCGGCTTCCGTGACGGTGTCGAAGGCAGTCCGGTCACCGTGGTCATCGCGAAGAAGGCCGACGCCTGCTGCATGTCGATCCATGTGGGCGGGCTGCCAGTGTTCGATCACCGTGAGGCGCTGCGTCCGTCCACGAGGCTGCAGCCGCCCATTCAGCCGGATTACGAAGACAACTAGCTTTGGACCGGGGGGCTTCGCCCCGCCGGACCCCCCAGCGCCGTCGCTCGCGGGGGCCCCTTCGCCCCGCTCCGCTCCGGCGGGGGCGCGCCGGTGGCGCGCCTAAGACGCGCCCGGTTCCGAGGTTGCGGTCCCGGGTTCGGCGGTGTCGGTCGAGTCGACTGCTCGTCCTGCAGTCTTCAGCGCACGGCGCAACACGAACTCAATCTGACCGTTCAGGCTGCGCAGGTCATCGTCGGCCCAACGCTGAAGCGCGTCCAGCACGGTGCGATCGATCCGCAAGAGAAAGGGCTTTCGTTCGGCCATGGCGGGACCCGTCAGGCAGGCGGGCCCGTGGGGGGCCCGCCCGCTGGCCGGTTACTGATAGATCGTTCCGGTGTTGATGACCGGCTGCGTGTTCCGGTCACCGCAGAGCACGACGAGCAGGTTGCTCACCATCGACGCCTTCCGCTCGTTGTCGAGCGTGACGATTTCGCGCCGCGACAGCAGCTCGAGTGCCATCTCGACCATGCCGACCGCGCCCTCGACGATCCGCTGACGAGCCGCGATGATGGCGCCCGCCTGTTGCCGCTGAAGCATCGCCGCCGCGATCTCGGGCGCATACGCCAGATGGCTGATCCGCGTCTCGAGTACTTCGAGGCCAGCCTTGGCCAGCCGCGCCTGCACTTCTTCTTTCAAGTGCTCGGCGACCTCGCTCGTGTTGCCGCGCAGCGACTTCTGTCCCTCGACGTACGCGTCGTACGGATACTGCGACGCGAGGTTTCTCACCGCGGCTTCGCTCTGGACTTTGACGTAATGCTCGTAGTTCTCCACTTCGAACATCGCCTCGGCGGTCTCGACGACACGCCAGACGACGATCGCCGCAATCTCGATCGGATTGCCCTCGTGATCGTTCACTTTGATCTTCGTGCTCTCGAAGTTGCGGATTCGGAGTGAGAGGTGCCGCTTCTTCAACAGGGGATTGGCCCAGTGGAACCCGTCGGTCTTGACGCTGCCCGAGTACCTGCCGAACAGCGTCGTGACGCGCGCTTCGTTGGGATTCACGACGAAGACGCCGAGCAGGAGGAATCCGAGCACGCCTTCGACGAGGGCATAGCTCACCAGGAGCTCGCCGTAGCCCTGTATCCCGGCCTGGCCCATGAGCCAGCTGCTCTGTATCCCGGCCTGGCCCATGAGCCAGCCGACGAGCACCATGCCGATGACGAGCAGCGGCACCATTACCCAGCCCGAGACAGTCGTAAGCTTGCGTTCGCGAATCATGGCGTCCTCCTGACGGCAGACATCACGATTTCAAAGTGATATCACTATGCTATCTACGTCGTCAAGCGACTGCGGTTCAATAGCGCAGAAATGGCTGGAAAACTGAGGAAATCAGGGCCGGGCGAGCTCGTCAGACCCGAATGTCCGCCACCAGAGGGAGGTGGTCGGATGCGACGAGGGCCACTCGGGACCGAGGCAGGTCGATCCGGCGGATCTCGATGGTGCCCTCGAAGTAGATGTGATCGAGGTGGAGAAGCGGAAAGAAGCCGGGGTACGTGCGGCGCCGCCTCAGGTACGGGTAGAGGTCGATGCTTTGAAGGCGCTCGGCGAGTACGTCAGCGACGAGTCCGCGCGACCACTCGTTGAAATCGCCGAGCACGAGCTTGGGGCCCGGGACGCGGCGATCGTGCACCCACGACGCGAGCCGCGGCGCCTGGTACCGGCGCTCGAGCAGCGCGGTCCCGAGGTGGACGTTGTAGACCTGCAGCGTGCGCGGCCCGAGGTCGATCGCCACGCGCTGCGCGCAGCGGGGCTCGCACGTCTTCCAGGACAGATCGAATTGCGCGTGGTCGCGGATCGGATGGCGGCTCAATACGACGTTGCCGAATTGATGGCGCCGCAGCTCGCGCGTGGACGCCATGACCCAGCCCATCCCGAGGGCGGCGCCGAGCTCTTCGGCATGACCCGGCCCCGAGAGGCCCGGTCCGATCACTTCCTGAAGCGCGACGATGTCGGGTTCGATCGCGGCCAGGACGGCGGCGATGCGGTCCGGCCGGGTCCGCCGATCCAGCCCGCGCGATCGGTGGATGTTGTAGGTGACAATGCGGACGTCGACCGGCACACGCGACATGTGTTTATGATAGTGGGCGCGGGTGACCCATGGGACCTTTGCGAACCGAGTACGAAGTGACGTGTCCGTGCTGTCAGTCGACGCTGGTGATCGACGAGGGCCTCAAACGCGTCGTGCGGCACGTCGAGCCCGAGCGCGCCGACAAGCCCAAGCTCGACGACGCACACCGCATCCTGGCGGACGCGAAGGCGCGCCGTGACGCGCTGTTCGAGCAGTCCGTGCAGTCCGAGCGCACTCGCGGCGACGCGCTGTCCAAGCGGTTTGAAGAAGCGCTGAAGCAGGCCAAGGACGAGCCGGTCACCAAGCCGCAGCGCGACTTCGATTTGGACTGAAGAGCATTGGTAATTGGGTAATTGGTAATTGGACCTCTGGTTGTCCATGACCCGATTAGCCATTGCCCGATTGCCAATGCTCTTTCGGCCGTTCCGTCCAGGGCCGCCGGTCGTAGTAGATCGGCTTCCGGCCAGGATGTTCGTCCAGAAACCGGAAGTACTTCCGTCGAAGTCGATGCACTCGAGACTGCGAATAGCGAAGCTTCTGGTGCGGAATGTCGAACAGCAATCGCTCCACCTTCCAGACATTCCGCTCGGACAGCCGCCAGTCGTACGGATCGAGCACCGTGAGATTGACCGCGCCGAACGCCCTGAGGCATCCCGTCTTGTCGACGAACGGCGCGAAGTAGCTCTGAGCGAGCTGCCGCATTGATCGGAAGACGGGCCGGCGCCCGTGCAGTCCGGGGTCCCGGGATCGCGCCACCGATCCCCAGCGGCCGCGCGCGCGGTAGACGAAGATGACGTGGTCGAGTCCGTCGATCGACTCGAGACTCATGACCAGCGGCGGATACCCGTGCTGTTCGAGGATCACGCACGCCGTGATGGCCGCTTCGATGCAATTGGCCGTGCCGTGCCGCACGACGCCGCGAAACGAGCGCAGGGTCGCCGGATCGGGCGGCGGCTCCGTGTTGTACGGCAGGGCATTCAGATACCGTTGAACGCGGCGAGGCGTCTGGAGACGCCGGATCATTCGGCGTTCGGCGCGCGTGAACGCGGAGAGCGCGGGAGTCGCCGCGCCGCTCACGGCTGCCGCAGCGCGCGCAGATCGCTCAGGACCGTGCCGGGCGTCCAGTCATTGCTGGCGTAGATCTTGACCACGCGCCCGTCGGCGCCCGCGAGCACCGTGCGCAGATTGTGGGTGATGTCGGTCGGGACCGTCGGGTTGCGCAGGACGCCGACCCCGAAGCGGCCGGCCGCGCGATCGATTGTGACCCGATCCCCGGTCAGGAACGTCCACACCGCTGGATCCGCTTTGAGCCGCGCCGCATGCGCCGCGAGCACCCCGGGCGTGTCGTACTCGGGATCCAGCGAAATCGACACGAGCTTCACGCGGCCCCGCAGAACCGCGTCTTCCTCGACTCCGCGCTGAATCGTCACGAAGTTCTGATCCATCAACGGACAAAAGGTGGGCAGCGGGCAGCGTGTGTAGATGAACGTGATCAGCACCATCGCGCCGTGCCACTCACTCAAGGCGCGCCTCCGATCGTGCTGATCGATCAGCGCGATATCCGGCAGGAGATCGCCCACGGCGAGCATGCCGGACGCCACCGCGACTGCGTTCGTGCCGGCGGGCAGCGCCGCCATGCCGACGCGGGTGATCTCGGTGAGCGTTCCCTCCGCGTCGCCGATCTCGAGCCGTGCCGAGATGAGCTCGCCCGGCGTCCGGCCGGTCAGCAGTTCCTTCGTGGCGACCGGAAAGGTCATCGTCATCCCCGGCATCAATCCGGGGACGTCCTCGTGGCGGATCGTGATCTGCTGACGATCGGCATGTACGCCGAGCACCTGTCCCTGCAGAGTGTACGTACGCGCCGCCGGTTCCCGCCGGCATCCGCCCAGCAGAATCGCGACACTCAGGCAGACGAGAAGAGCGGAGGCGGCCAGTCGAAGTTCAGCCGACGGCAGTTTCCAGATCCCAGATTCCAGCTTCCAGCCCGATCGGAGATTCCAGATTGCAGATGGCAGATTAAGAAACCACCCAGCCGTCCTTGAGCTCGATGATGCGCGAGCCGTACGACGCATTGGTCTCCGAGTGCGTGACCTGGACGATCGTCGTCCCCGCCTCGTTGAGCTTCTTGAACAGCTCCATGATCTCGCGCCCCTGGCTGGAGTGCAGGTTGCCCGTGGGCTCGTCGGCCAGCACGATCTTGGGACTGGCGATGACGGCGCGCGCGACCGCGACGAGCTGCTGCTGTCCGCCGGACAGCTGGTTCGGATACAGGTCCTTCTTGCCGACGATATTGAAGCGGTCGAGAACGTCGCACACCATGCTGTCGCGCTCGGCCTTCCGGATGTCTCGGTACGACAGTGGGACATCGAGGTTTTCGTAGACCGTCAGGTGATCGAGCAGGTGATAGCTCTGGAAGACGAAGCCGATGTGCTGCTTGTGGAGTCTCGCGCGATCTTTGGGGCTCAACCGGTGCACCGGCTGTCCGCCGAAGTAGTAGTCGCCCGTCCACGCGCTGTCGTGCATGCCGACGATGTGGAGCAGCGTGGATTTGCCGGCGCCCGACGGACCCATGATCGAGACGAACTCGCCGTCCTTGATGTCGAGCGTGATCCGGCGCAGGACCCACGTCCGCGACGTGCCGAGCGCGTACGACTTCTCGAGATTGCGCAGCGAGATGAGCGCCTCGGCTGAGAGGGGCTCCTGATCGACCGGCGCGGGTGCGGGAGCGGGCTGGTTGCTGCTTCGGGAAAAAAACGCCATCGGCACTCCTCTGTGACGCCATCGATTGTACTAGAGCCGTTCTCACTTCCTCGTAGAGCAACACCGGCCATTATCGCGAGACATTCGGCCCAACTCAGGCCGTACGGCCGCTACAGGAGAGTGAGAACGGCTCGAGGGCGTCTGCGCGGGTGCTGCAAGGACCAGGCCGGATCCCCGGTCGCCGGGTCCCGGCGCAGCGTCCTGAATCGGACAGCGCCATTCACCGATAACCCGCCGCTACTGGCCGGAAGACGCGCGATCGCCTCCGGGCGGCTCCGTATCCTCCTTTCAGAACGTGGAGAACGCCATGATCGCCATGAGCATGTGGTTCGTCGGTGTCGCAGTTGTGGGAATGGCCGCCGGGGCGGCCGCTGCCGGTCTGCTGTGGATGGTGCTGACGCGGCCGGTCGCGTTGGCGCAGATCCTGAGCGGGTCGGTCTAATCCCGGACACCACTTGACTGGACGTGGTCGCCTGCGGCGACGTTCGTGAAAACCGCTCGACTATACCACGTCCACTCAAGAGGTGTCCGTTACGCCACGCGTGGAGGTCCGGGTGGATCGCAACCAGGCACAACAGATCACTGCCGGCCTGCTGCTCGTCGCGCTCGGGCTGGTGTTTCTGGGCAAGCGGCTCGACCTGATTCCCGGGCTCGACATCTCCCGGCTCTGGCCCGTCATTCTCCTCGTCATCGGCGCCGGCAAGTTCTTCGGTCCGCGCGACGAGAACCATCCGCGCAGCGGACTGTGGCTGATGTTCCTTGGCAGCCTGTTCCTCGCGCACACGTTTCGAATCATGACCCTCGATCGCTCCTGGCCGCTCTTCATCGTGGCCGGCGGCGTGTCGATCCTCCTCGGATCCCGGACGCGATCCTGTGCCGTCAAGCCCAGCGCGGGCGAACAGAGCGGGGCGCCGACAAAACTGGAAGGACGCTGAGATGGCCGACGCACCCACCGGATTCCGGATTACGCCGCAGGCCGTGCTCGGTCTGCTCATCGTCGTGATGGGGTTGCTGCTCACGGCTGACAACCTCGGCTGGGCCGACACCGAACACTTCATCTGGCAGTACTGGCCCACGATCCTGATTGCCGTCGGATTCGCCAAACTGCTTCAAGGCCGTGGCAGCTCGGGCCGGGTCTTCGGCGGGATCCTCGTGCTCGTTGGCAGCGCCATGGTGGCCGAGCGCGTGTTCGATCTGCCGATCGACGTCGGCGACTGGTGGCCGATGGCCCTCGTCATGCTCGGCATCGTCATCATTTCCCGCGCGCGCGGCGGGCCGCGGGTGCGCGCCGCGCAGGTGCCGCCAGGTCAGCCTGGCGAGCCCAACCTGGCCACGCTCGAGAGCCCGGCGGGCGCCACGGCGCCGATGAGCCCGCTGAGCAACGAGACGACCATCTCGGAGTTCGCGATGTGGGCGGGCAAGCAGCGTCGCATCTCGTCCACGGCGTTCCGGCACGCGGATCTGACGGCGATCATGGGCGGCATCGAGCTGGATCTCCGGCCGGCCGCGACCGCCAACGGCGAGGCCGTCGTTGATCTTTTCGTCATGTGGGGCGGCGTCGAGATCTGGGTGCCCCCGGACTGGGCCGTGTCCAATCAGGTGGGGTTGCTGATGGGCGGCGCCGAAGACAAAAGCTCCGGCACGCAGGACGCGCGACACCGGCTGATCGTCCGCGGCTTCGTGCTGATGGGCGGCATCGAAATCAAAACATAATTACCCGTCGATTCGGCATGCATCCGATTCTGGGCGACCGGCGGCGGCTGTTCCTCCTCCTTGTGGCGTGGGCCCTCGTCGGCGGCGTGCTCGCGCTCCTGTTGAGAACCCTGCTCTTCGTGCCGTGGCGGCCGGCGCTTCTGTTCGCGCTGCCGCTCGCGCTCGTCGCGGCCCCCGTGTCTCTCTCGGCGTGGTACCTCTGCCGGGCGATGCCGCTGGCGCGAACGTCGGCGGTGCGCGTGGCGATCACGGCCCTGCTGGCGGCGCTCGTGACCGCCTCGCTGTGGGCAGCCGCCGGACGGGCCTGGTGGCAAGTCCTCATGCGGCTGGACATGGCCGAGCGCCCGACTTCAGCCTCGGCGCTCACGTCCCTCGTCGTCGGACTGGGTGCGCTTGCGTACCTCCTGTCGGTTACGGTGCACTATCTGCTGCAGGCGTTCGAGGAATCGGCCGCGGCGGCGCGCAAAGCCCTCGAAGCGGACGTCGCGCACCGTGAAGCCGAGCTTCGCGCGCTGCGCGCGCAGGTGGATCCGCACTTCCTCTTCAACAGCCTCAATTCGATTTCAGGCCTTATCGTGCCCGACCCGGAGCGGGCGAGGCTGATGTGTCAGCTGCTTGCCGACTTCTTGCGCGACAGCCTCAAGCTGGGCGGCTCGCGGCGAATCCCGCTGGCCCGCGAGGTCGGGCTCGCCGAGCAATACTTGCACGTCGAGCAGGTGCGATTCGGTCCGCGGCTGGAGGTGCAGACGCCGGTGGCCACCGATTGCGCGGACGTGCCGGTGCCGCCGCTGATCCTGCAGCCGCTCGTCGAGAACGCGGTGCGCCACGGCATCGCGACGCGGCTCGAAGGTGGGGTCGTCGAAATCGCGGCGTACCGAGCGGGCGAGCGCGCGGTGCTGGTGGTGCGGAATCCGCGGGACGCAGAAGGCAGCCGCCGCGGCACGGGGTTCGGCGTCGACATCGTGCGCCGCCGTCTGGGCGCGTCCTTCGGCGAGCGGGCGTCTCTCGCCATCGAGGCGAGCCCCGAGTCGTACCGCGTGTCGGTGACGCTGCCGGTCGAGGAGGCGGCCGCGACGTGAGCGAGGGACGATTGCGGGTCGTCATTGTCGACGACGAGGAGCCGGCGCGGCTGGCGTTGAGGCAGGATCTCCAGGCCTTCGAGGACGTGGAGATCGTCGCCGAGTGCGCCAACGGCTTCGAGGCGGTCAAGATCGTGGGCGACGCGAAGCCCGACTTGATCCTGCTCGACGTGCAGATGCCCAAGCTCGACGGCTTCGAGGTGCTCGAGCTGATCGGCGGGGAAGTGCCCGTGATCTTCGTCACCGCGTACGACGAGTTCGCGATCAAGGCGTTCGACGTGCACGCCGTGGACTACCTGCTCAAGCCGGTCACGCGGCCGCGGCTTGCGGCGGCCCTCGACCGCGCGCGGGCGCGCCAGATCGCCGAACCGCCGCCCGTCGCGCTCAAGACCAGCGCGCGGCCGCCCGGCTCGCCGCTCGAGCGCGTCGTGATCCGGGACGGCGCGCAGGTCCACGTCGTGTCGACGGACAAAATCGACTACGTCGAAGCGCAGGACGACTACGTCGGCATCCGCACCGGCGGGAAGACGCTCCTGAAGGAACAGACGCTGGGCGATCTCGAGGCGCAGCTCGACGCGCGACGCTTCGTCCGCATCCACCGGTCATATCTGCTCAACATCGAGCGGCTGGCGCGCGTGGAGCTGTACGCGAAGGACAGCCGGCTGGCGATTCTGACGGACGGAACGAAGCTGCCGGTGAGCCGGGCCGGGTATCAGCGGCTACAGCAGTTGTTGTAAGAACTCTGCAGGTCACTTGACAGCTTACTAACTATCCAGTTAGTTTGACCAAATGGTCAGTCGGTCCACCCCGAACGGCACCTCCCGGGAGCGGTTGTTCGCCGCCGCCGCGGCCGAGTTCGCGGCCAAAGGGTTCGACGGCGCCAAGGTGGACCGCATCGCCGCCCGCGCGCGGATCAACAAGGCGATGCTCTACTACCACTTCCACAGCAAGGCCGCGCTCTATCGCGACATCCTGCGCCAGATGTTCGGGACGGTGGCGGGCGCCGTCACCGCCGTGCACGAGCAGGGTGGACCGGCCGACGCCCAGCTCCGGCGGTTCATCGAGGCCATCGCGCTTGCGGCGGAGGGATCGCCGCATTTTCCGGCAATGTGGCTGCGCGAGATCGCCGAGGGCGGCCGCCATCTCGACGAATCGATCGTCCACGAGATGCGGCGCGTCATCGAGACGCTCGGCCGGATCCTGCACGAGGGCCGGCAAGCCGGGATCTTCGGGCCCGTCAATCCCTTCGTCACGCAGATCGGCATCGTCGCGCCGCTGATGTTCTTTTCGGCTTCCGCGCCGATTCGCGAGCGCTTTCGCCACCTCATGCCAACGCAGGTCGTCACTCCGCGCCGCGAGGACGTCGTCGCTCACGTGCAGGCGACGACGCTCGCCGCGCTTGCGTCGCCCGGGACGCAGCGTGCCCGTGCGTCGTCCCGGTCCAGTCGCCGGTCCGCTCGTGCCGTTCCAACTTGATGCCCCATGCGCACCAACCTTCACGCCAACGACCGTCGCCACGCCAAGACACGGTTTCTTGGCGGACCAAGTTGGAACGGCACAAGGAGACAGCGGTCATGAGTCGCTCCCTGGTCAGCGTGATCACGATCGCGCTCGCGCTCGCGATCTCGGCCGCCGGCTGCCGGCGTGAGGCTCCCATCGGGCCGCCGCGGGCGAGCGGGTACGTCGAGGCGACCGATGTGCGCGTGTCCGCCAAGGTGCCGGGCCGCGTCGAGAAGGTGAACGTCGTTGAAGGGGCGCGGGTGAACGCCGGCGACACGCTCGTCGTGCTGTCGACGACCGACGTCACGCTCGTGCTCTCGCGCGTGCGGGCCGAGCGCGATCAGGCGGTCGCGAACCTGCGGCTGCTGCAGGCGGGCGCGCGGCCCGAAGACATTCGGCAGCTCGAGGCGCAGCTGGCCGCGGCGACCGCTGAGCGGCAGGCCGCCGAAGCGGAAGTGTCGGCGGCGCGCGCCGACGAAGCGAGATTCGAGCAGCTGCTCCGCAACAAGGCGGGATCGCCGAAACAGCGGGACGATGCGGTGGCGCGCCGGGAGCTGGCGGAGGCCCGGCTCAAAGCCGCGGCCGATCGTGTCGCCGCCGCCGCCGCCGCGCTCGCCCGCGCGAAAGCCGGGGCGCGCGCCGAAGAGATTGCCGGCGCCCGCGCGCGTGTGGCCGCTGTCGACGCACAAATCGCGTCGCTCGAACACGACCGCGGCGAAGCGACCGTATCCGCGCCGATGGCCGGCATCGTCGGATCCCGTCTCGTCGAGCCGGGCGAGATCGTCGGGCAGGGCGCGGGCCTGCTCGTGTTGATCGACCTCGATCGCGCGTGGGCCAACGTCTACGTCGAAGAGCCGCTCGTGCCGTCGCTGCGCCTGGATCAGCCGGCCACCGTCCTGACCGATGCGGGCCATCGGCTTGCCGGACGGATCACGTTCATCTCCCCGCGCGCCGAGTTCACGCCGCGCAACGTCCAGACCGCCGAGGAGCGCGCCAAGCTCGTGTACCGCGTGAAGGTGACCGTCGACAACCGCGAGGGCATCCTGAAGCCGGGCATGCCGGTCGAGGCCGAGTTCGGCGCGGCCAGGTAGGACCGTTCCGTGGAGACGCTCATCGCGCTCGCCGACGTCCGCAAGTCATTCGGTCACACGACCGCGGTCGATCGACTCACGCTCGCGGTTGGCCGGGGGGAAATGATGGGCGTCATCGGCCCCGACGGCGCCGGCAAGACCACGACCCTTCGCATGATCTGCGGCCTGATCGCGCCGGATGCCGGAACGGTGCGCGTGATGGGCGTCGATCCATTTCGGGTCCGGCGAAGCGCGACCGCCGCGATTGGCTACCTCTCGCAGCGCTTCAGTCTCTACGGCGATCTGTCGATCGACGAGAACATCGCCTTCTTCGCGCGCATTCACGGCGTCTGGGATTTCGCGGCGCGGCGCGACCGGCTGCTCGACCTGACCGGACTGCGGCCGTTCCGCAATCGCCTGGCCGAGCGCCTGTCGGGCGGCATGAAGCAGAAGCTCGCGCTCGCGTGCACGCTCGTGCACGAGCCGCCCGTGCTCGTCCTCGATGAGCCGACGACGGGCGTCGACCCCGTATCACGCCGCGAGTTCTGGAAGCTGCTCGCCGAGTTCCAGGCGCAGGGGCTGACGATGGTCATGGCGACGCCGTACCTGGACGAAGCGGAGCGATGCACGCGCGTCGCCTTGCTCCATCAGGGCCGATTGCTGGCGCAGGACGAGCCCGCGCGCCTCCAGGCACAGACCGAAGGCGTGATGGTCGAGATCGCGGTCGGCGAGCCGCGCGAGGCGATGCGAGTCCTCCGCGAGCAGCTCGGCGACGACCGCGTGCAGCTCTTTGGAGATCGGCTCCACGTGCGGCTCGACCAGGGACAGCCCGTCGAGACGGCGGCCAATGTGCTGATCGGCGCCGGTGTGACCGTGTCCGGCGTCCGCGAGATTGCGCCCACGCTCGAGGACGTGTTCATCGAGCAACTGGGCCGTGCCGGCTCGCGCGAGGATAGCGAGTCTTCGAGCGCCGGAGCGCGTGCGAGCGGGGGTGGGGCCCCGCGAGCGCAAGAGAAAGATAACAGGGACGGAGGAGCGAGGAAGGCATGAGATCACGATCGCGATTGATGCTCTTCACGTTGACGATGCTCGCCGCTGTCGCGACGCAAGCGCTCGGGCAGACGACGCTGTCTTTGACCCTTGAAGAGGCCATCCGCCGCGGCCTCGCGCACGCGCCGCGGCTGGCCGAAGTCCGCGCGCGTGAGGCGGCCGCCGACTCGACCATTTCGGCGCGCAACGCGGTCCGGCTGCCGTCGCTCACGGCGACCGGCGAGTACTTCCGCAGCAATCACGTGGACGAGTTCGGCATCGTGCAGCCGAACGGCGCGTTCCGCGTCGTGTTTCCGGACATTCCGAACAACTATCGCGTGCGTGCGGACCTGATGGTTCCGCTCTATCCGGTGCGCGCGGCCGAGGCCTTCGTCGAATCGGCGCGCGCCGATCGACGCGCAGTGGCCGCCGAGGGCCGCGCGCAGGCCGGCGACGTGCAGCTCGAGGTCTCGCGGGCGTTCTGGACCCTCGTGACCGCGCGCGAGAGCGTCGGTGTGATCGAGCAGGCCCTGCGCCGGACGGACGCGTGGGTCGGCGACGTCAAGACGCGGGTGGAGACCGGGATGCTGCCACCAAACGATCTCCTGTCCGCTCAGGCGCAGCGCGCCAGGCACGCGGTGCAGTTGATCCAGGCGAGGAATGCCGCGCTGTTCGCCGAAGCCGACCTCGCCCGGCTCATTGGTCTCGATGACGGGCAGTCCATCGTTCCAGCGACGGCCGTCGAGCAGCCTACGCCGGGCGCCGTTGAGCTGGCCGCCCAGCCGGTCGGAGCATTGTCGGCGCGGGCACGCGAGCAGCGAGGCGACCGCACGGCGCTGCTCGAGCGGCAGCAGGCGCTCACGGCATCGGCCGCTTCAGTCGTCGGCGCGAGCGAGCCGCGGATTGCCGCGCGCGTCGGCGTCGAGCCCGCGCGGCCGAATCAACGCTTCGCCCCGCGGTCCGACGAATGGAAAACATCGTGGGATGTCGGCGTGCAGGTGAGCTGGTTGTTGTGGGACAGCGGGAAGGCCCGGGCCGATCGCGCCGTCGCCCTCGCGCAGGCCGATGCCGTCGGTCACCAGGTCGAAGCTCAGGATGCGCTGATCGTCCTCGAGATTCGACAGCGGTTGTGGGATCTCGAAGCCGGCCGTGCCGCGGTTGCTGCGTCGGCCGAGGCCGTGGCCGCCGCCACCGAGGCGCGCCGGGTGATTCAGGAACGTTTCAACGCCGGCGTGGCGACGAGCACGGAGCTGCTCGACGCCGATGTCGCGCTGCTCGAAGCCGAGCTCGAACGCACGCGCCTGGCCGCCTCGCTTCGAGTGAACGAGGCGCGACTGATCCGGTCGGTCGGGGGCACGCCATGACGAACGGCGCCGCCATTGTGGTCGACGGCCTCTCGCGACGGTTCGGAACATTCGTCGCCGTGGACAACCTCAGCTTCGACGTCCGCCGCGGCGAGGTGTTCGGGTTTCTCGGCAGCAACGGCGCCGGCAAGTCCACGACGATCCGAATGCTGTGCGGCTTGCTCGCGCCGACGTCCGGCCGCGCGACCGTCGACGGCATCGACGTCGGGCGCGATCCGGAAGGCGTCAAACGCCGCATCGGATACATGTCGCAGCGGTTCTCGCTGTACGAGCTGCTGACGGTGGATCAGAACATCCGGTTCTACGCCGGTCTGTATGGCCTCGATCGCAGCCGGCTCGAACGACGGCGGAGATTTGCTCTGGACATGGCCGGCCTCGCCGGACGCGAGAACCAGCTCGCGCGCGATCTGGCCGGCGGCTGGCGGCAGCGGCTGGCGCTCGGGTGCGCCCTCCTGCACGAGCCGCCGATCATTTTTCTCGACGAGCCGACCGGCGGCGTCGATCCGATCTCGCGTCGCGACTTCTGGCGGCTGATCGACGACCTGTCCGCCGCGGGCACGACGATCCTCGTGACGACGCACTACCTCGACGAAGCCGAGCGGTGCGACCGGATCACGATCATCCACGCCGGCCAGCTCGCAGCCATCGGCACGAACGCCGAGCTCAAAGCCTCGTTCGCCGACCGTCCGATCTTCGAGGTCCGATCGGCCGATCCCGTCCGGGCGATGCGGGTGCTCGACGCCACGCCGTTCGTCGAGAAAACGAGCCTGTTCGGAACCGCGGTGCACGCCGTCCTCCGCGGCCGCGCCTCGACGGAGGCCGACGTCCGCGAGGCGTTGACGCATGCGGGTGTCGACGTCGCCACGGTCCAGCCGGTGCTGCCGTCGCTCGAAGACGTGTTCCTGGACGTCGTCGACAAGGTCGAGTCGCGGAGGGCGGCGTGAAGCGCGCGTGGGCCGTTTCGCTGAAGGAGATGCGGCAGATCGCGCGCGATCGGCGCACCCTGCTCATTCTGCTGTTCATTCCCGCGTTCTTCCTGTTTCTCTACGGCTACGCGCTGAACTTCGACATCCGGCATGTCGCGCTCGCCGTGCAGGATCGCGACGACTCGATCCAGAGCCGTGAGCTCATCGCCAGATTCACGAGCTCGACCTATTTCGACATCGCCGGCGTCGTGACGTCCGACGCCGAGCTCGATGCCGCGATGGACCGGGGCTTCGCACGTGCCGTCCTGGTGATCCCGGAAGGGTTTGCGCGACGGCTGCAGCGCGGCGAGACGGCGGAGGTGCAGATCATCCTGGACGGCGACAACGCCAACACGGCGACCACGGTGCTGGGTTACGCGACGGCGTTGCTTCGCGAAGCGTCGGCGGCGCTCGGCGGATCGGTGCAGCCGGCCTTCGTCGCCGTCGAGTCGCGTGTCTGGTACAACCCCGAGCTCCGCAGCACGCTCTTTCTCGTGCCCGGTCTGATCTCCTACATCTCGATGATCACCGCCGTCGTGTCGACGGCCCTCTCCATCGTCCGCGAGAAGGAGAGCGGGACGATGGAGCAGGTCCGCATGGCGCCGATTTCCACGATGGCCTATGTCGTCGGCAAGACGGTGCCGTACCTGCTGCTCTCGCAGGTAACGGGCCTTGCCGTGATTCTGGCGTCGATGGGGCTGTTCGACCTGCCGATGCGCGGCAGCTGGATCGATCTGTCGATCGTGCTCGCGGTGTTTCTGGTGGGCGCGCTCGGCACCGGCGTGCTGATTTCGACGGTCGCCGACACGCAGCAGGTCGCCTATCAGTCCGCGATGCTGATCGCGTTCTTGCCGTCGTTCATTCTTTCGGGGTTCATCTTCCCGATCTCCAGCATGCCGATCGCGCTCCAGTACATCACCATGCTGGTGCCGGCCCGCTACTTCCTCACCGCGCTGCGCGGCGTCGTCCTGAAAGGACTCGACCTGCCGATGCTCTGGCAGCCGCTCCTCGCGCTGGGCCTGTACGCGATGGTCGTGCTCGGGCTCTCGGCCGTGCGGCTGGCGCGCCGATGAACCAGCGCATCCGCACGCTCATTTGGAAGGAGTTCCTCGAGCTCCGCCGGACGCCACGGCTGATCGGGTTGATCGTCGTCGCGCCCGTTCTCCAGCTGACGCTGCTCGGATACGCGGCGACGACCGACGTCCACAACGTGCCGATCGTCGTGGTCGACGGCGATCGATCCCCGCGCAGCCGCCAGTTGATGGAACGGTTCGCGGCCTCGCCCTACTTCGAGATCGTGGGCGAGGAGATGGATCCAAGGGCGGTGGACGACGACCTGGCGCGCGGTCGGGCGTGGCTCGCGGTCATCGTGCCGTCTGGATTCGGAGAAGCGCTCGAACGGCCGGCCGCGGCGGCATCGAGTCGATCGGTGCAGATCCTGGCCGACGGCACCGACGCCAATTCCTCGGGTGTCGCGCTCGCGTACGCCACGGCGCTCGTGAGCGAATTCAGCGCGGAGGTGCGGGGCGCGCCCGCCGCGGCGATCGAGCCGCGCGTCCGTGTCTGGTTCAACCCGCAGCTCGAGAGCAAGGACTTCATGCTCCCGGGTGTGGTCGCCATTCTGCTGCTGGTCATCACCACCAGTTTGTCGTCGATGGCGATCGTGCGCGAGCGCGAGCTGGGCACCCTCGAGCAGCTGAACGTCACGCCGCTTGGACGGTGGGAGCTCATTCTCGGCAAGCTGCTCCCGTACGCGCTCGTCGGCTTCATCGACGTGCTGCTGGTGCTCACGGTCGCCGTCTATTGGTTCGAAGTGCCCCTGCGGGGCAGTGTCTGGCTGCTGCTCGGTGCGAGCATGATCTATTTGCTCTGCACGCTCAGCCTCGGCCTGTTCGTCTCGACGATCTCCGCGACCCAGCAGCAGGCCATGATGACGGCGACGTTTTTCTTCCTGGTGCCGATGATGTACCTGTCCGGGTTCATCTTCCCGATCGAGAACATGCCTCCGATCATCCAGGCCATCACGACGCTCATCCCGCTGCGCTACTTCCTGGTGATTGTGCGGGGCATCTTCCTGAAAGGCGTCGGCTGGGACGTCCTGTGGCCCCAATTTGCCGCCCTGGCCGGCTGGGGAGTGACGGTGCTCGCCCTGGCGGCGGTTCGGTCGCAGAAGCGGGCGTAAGGGGGACGGGGCTTTTTTCCACAGAAACGTGCTAGAAGGGGACGGAGGTCGGGCTGCCACGTGCACGACCTCCGGCACCAGGCTGTGGATTGCTGTGGAAAAAAGCCCCGTCCCTCTCGTTGGCACGTCCGGTTTCAACTACCCCGAGTGGCGGGGCAACTTTTATCCTGCGGCGCTGCCGACGAAGGAGATGTTCGGTTACTACTCGAGGCAGTTCAGCACCGTCGAGATCAACTACACGTTCTACCGGATGCCGACGACGAGGATGGCCGCCGCGTGGGAGGCGCAGGCGCCGCCCGGTTTCAGGTATGCGCTCAAGGCGCCGCAGCGGATCACGCACCTCAAGCGGCTGATGGACTGCGGCGAGCCCCTGCAGTTCTTCTGCGAGAGCGCACGTGTGCTTGGCGACCATCTCGGCCCGCTGCTCTTTCAGCTTCCGCCAAACTTCCGGTGCGATCTCAGCCGGCTCGAGAAGTTCCTGGCGATCCTGCCGCGCGATTTGCGCGCCGCGTTCGAGTTCCGGCACGACTCGTGGCTGATCGACGAGGTGTACGCGATGCTCGCCGCTCACGGCGTCGCGTTGTGCATCGCCGACTTCGGCGACAAGACGACGCCGGTCAAAGCGACCGCGCGTCACGGCTACTTCCGGCTGCGTGACGAGGGCTATACGCCGCCCGATCTCGAGCGATGGGCGAGCGCGATCGCCGAACAGGGAGCGGCATGGGACACGGTGTTCGTGTATTTCAAACACGAAGACGAAGGGAAGGGCCCCGAGTTCGCGCGAACGTTCGTCGAGATTCTGAAGACGCGCGGACTCATTTCGTCATGATCGCTCCGAAAAAGTCGAGCACGGTCTTCTCCGCCCAGTACTCCGTTCCGTCGCCATTCTGGCCCACGAATCCGCAGTGGCCGCCGTATCGCTCGATCCGGACCAGGATGTTCGGATTTCGCCGCAGGCCGGGGTCGTTGAACTGCGACGCGGGCACGAACGGATCGTCCGAGGCGCCCAGGATCAACGTCGGGAGGTGAACCCGATCGACGACGCGCATCGCGCTCGCGCGATGGTAGTAGTCGGTCGCGCCCTGAAAGCCGTGGTGTGGCGCCGTATACACGTCGTCGAACTTGCGGATGGTCCAGATCGAGTCGAGCGGCGTGAGATCGAATGCGCCCGGCCAGTGCAGAGCCTTTCGCCGCATGCGGGCGCGCAGGTTGCGAACGAAATTGAAGTGATACGGAGTGTGCACCCGCCGCTCGATCGACTTGACGCACGTGTCGAGATCGATCGTCGGGCTGACGCCGGCGACGGCCACGATCGGCAGGTCTCGCGAGTCGCCGAGCTCGCCCGCGAGCTTCACGGCGAGGTTCCCGCCGAGCGAATAGCCGGCGACGCCGAATCGCGAGAGACCATCCCCGCGCGCGAGCTCACGAATCACCGCCCGCGGGTCATCGGTCAGTCCAGAGTGGTACAGCCCGGGCGTCAGGTGCTCCGTGCCGCCGCAGTTGCGCTGATTCAGCAGCACCGCGTTCCAGCCGCGTTGCCACGCGCCCGCCGCCAGCCCGCGCATGTAGTGGACCCCGCTCGAGCCTTCGAGCCCATGGAGCGCGACGACCGTCGGCCGGGACCTCCGATCCGGCTGCCAGTAGCAGTGGGCGAGGACGCGCGTGTCGCTGGCGACCTGGAACAGCCGGGCGTCCGGCGCGGGCAGCGACGAGAAGTCGCGCGCGCGCGCCCAGGCGAACACCGTCATGGCGTGGCCGCTGCGGAGCCATCGGGCCGGGACGAATGGCGACTCCGCCAGCGAGCGGGTCGTCTCTTCAGGTGTGCTCATCGAAGGTCGTAGATCACGAACTGCGCGTTGCGATACCGCACCGGAAACGGGAACGTCCGCGCCGTCTCGACGACGAAGAGATCGAAGTCGAAACGCGTATCGAGCGCGCGGATGTCGTCGGCCGTCATTCGCTCGAACCCCGCCGTCGCGGCCGTGCGCTCGGCCACGCGCATCGCCACATCACGATCGTACATGGCCATGGCCGAATCCTTCACGGTCTCGAGGAACGTGTCCTTGGACGAGGCCTGCCGCACGCCCACGCCGTATTTCCAGGCATGTCCCGGATCGGCCAGCACGTGAAGGCCGGAGGGCTGCGCGGCCAGCCAGGTCATCGCCTCGGTCCAGGCGGTTGGCGCAAGAGACAACCGCGCGAGCGGGCGATCGGTTTCGATGGCCAGCACGTAGGTGCCGCGCGTGACCGACAACGCCCCAAGCAGCAGCAGGAGCCCGGCGCGTCGGGCACTGGAGTGCGTCAACCGCGACGAGAACAGCCACCAGGAGACATAGGCCATGACGGCAAAATCGAGCAGCCAGAACACGCGCGCGATTTGCAGTTGCACGGCAAGCGCGACTCGTGCCGCGGAGAAGGGCACCGACAGCAGGAACATCACGACGAGCGCGAGCAGACCATGAACGAGCCCACGCTCACCGGATACCGTCTCGCCTCGCGCGCGCCTGTACCCGTAGATGAGCCCCAGCACGACCGGATAGGCGAGGTTCACGGCCCAAACCGACGCCGGCCAGTCCGAAGGAAAGAGATAGCTCTTTTCCGCGAGCACAGCGAGCCAGGCCGGATCCATCCGGTCGAATCGCAGGAAGGGCCCGGCGACCGCGATTGGCACTGCCGCTATCAGCGCGACAGCTGTCGTGCCGCCACGGCGGACCGTCGAGCTCAGAAACGCGACGGAGGCGACCACGGCAAACCAGAGCGCCGTTGTGGGATGGATGATCGCCGCGCCAATGGTCGCGGCGCCGGCCCAGGCATAGCGACTCCGGACCACGCATCCCAGCGCCGCCACGCCAATCGCGAACGCGAGCACGCGCGGATGCATGTAGCCCTCGAGCGAGTTCGCGCCGGTTCGCGTGATTTGATGTCTGAGTGTCAGAAGCACCAGGAGCGCTCCGGCCACCCACCACGACGCGCCGAGCCCGCGTACGAACCAGACCGCCGCGAATGCCAGCGTCAGAAGCGTGACCAGATAGGTCGCCGCGAACACGGTCGAGACGTCCGCGCCCGTCGCGCGCGTCATCCATGCGAAGAGGTCGTCGCCGAGCCAGGCCCGCATCTGCGGCGCGAACAACTCGCGGTCGCGCGGAAACAGCGACGGATCCAGACGGAGGGCGACCGCCGGCCCGTAAAACGCCTGATCGGAGGCGCCGTAGCGGTATCCGCCGGAGTTGGCCGTGGCCAGAATCACGAACACGGCGACCGCGGCCAGGAGACCCGCCCCGCGGATCACATGTTTTCGTCGGCCGTCTGGCCGTAGATGGGCGGGATCGGCACGTTCTGAAGGCGGAGATAGACGGTCATCTGCCCGCGGTGATGAATCGTGTGGTGGAGGAGAAAGCTGCGGAGCGCCGAGAGCTTCGGCATCGACAGCACGACGCGTCCGCTCCGTGTGAGGGACCATGGCGCCATCAGCTCGGCGTCGCTCCGCATCAGCAAGCCGCGCCGCACTTCGGCGACGTGGCGGTCGAACGTGTCCAGCACTTCCGCGCAGGTCGTCTTCTCGACGGGCGGGGTCGGCGGGTCGTGCACCAGTTCGTAGGAGTCGCGATCGAGGATCGCCGTGCCCCAGTGCGGAATCTGCGCCAGGTGGGTGGCAAGGCCGCCGAGGTGAAACGACTTCTCGTGCGGCCGCCAGGCGAACGCGCCCTCGGGCACGCGCTCGAGCACGCGTCGCGTCACTGCCATCTCGTGATCGAACTCGAACAGCAGCGTGTCCTTCAGACCCACAAGCGGGACCTATCGTTTGAAGTCCACTTTCGGCGCGCCCTTCGCGTCAGCCGGCGCTTCGAAGTACGGGTATTCCTTGAAGCCGAACATCTTCGCGGTCACGTTCGACGGAAACTTCCGGCGCTGCGTGTTGTACTCCTGGACGCGTTCGTTGTACCGCATCCGCTCGGTCGCCAGGCGATTTTCGGTCCCCGCCAGCTCGTCCATGAGACGCGCGAAGTTCGCGTCCGACTTGAGCTGCGGATAGGCCTCGACGACGACGAGCAGTCGCGCGAGGGCGCTCGATTCGGCGTTGGCGCCCGCGATCTTCTCGGCCGGCGTCGTCGCGCCCGCCATCTTCGCGCGCGCGTCGGCGACCGACTGGAACACCTCGCGCTCCTGCTGCGCGAACCCCTTCACGGTCTCGACGAGATTCGGAATGAGGTCGTGGCGGCGCTGAAGCTGGTTCTCCACCTGACCCCACTGCGCCTTGATCGCCTCTTCCTGCGTCGTGAACTTGTTGTACGAGCACCCGGTCGTCACGTAGAGAACGGCGACCATGGCCGCAACCGGCAGCGCCCGTTGCCATTTCGACATTGAATTTCGCTCCTGTCAGTTCACTGTATCGCGAAAAAACACCTGAGGCGGCGCGAAGCCTAGGACCTCGGGTCCTACCAGCCACCTGACGCCCCGCCGCCTCCGCTGCGGCCGCCGCCGAAGCCGCCAAGGCCTCCGCCGCCGCCTCCACCGCCGAAGCCGCCAAACCCGCCGCCGAAGCCACCGCCGCCGAAACCGCCGATGCCGCCGTGCCAGCCGCTCCACGTGCCGCCGCGGCGGCGACGCGTAAATCGCGAACGCGGTTGCGCGCGGCGGCTGATCGCCCGCACGACGAGAAAAAGAATGAGGATTCCGAGAGGAACCACCCAGGCCGGCAGCGTTTGGGGCGGTATTTCTCGCTCCGGTGCCGACGGGATGTCGGAGAGCGCGACGCCGCGGCCTTCGGCGATTCTCCGAACCACGCGGCTGACTCCGTTCAGAAGGCCTTGCCCGTATCGTCCCTCACGAAACTCGGGGAGCATCACCTGCCGAATGGTTTCGCCAGCGAAGCCATCGGTGATGAATTCCTCGAGCCCGTATCCGGTCTCGATTCGTACGCGGCGTTCCTTCACGGCCAGCACGATCAGCACGCCGTTGTCCTTCTCGCGCGTGCCGATCCTGGCGCGCTCGAAGAGCCGGAGCGCGTATTCCTCGATGCTGCCGTACGGCGCGATGGTGTCCACGGTGACCACGTAGACGTAGTCCTTGGACGCGCCGATGAGCGAGCGGACCCAGCGATCGATCTCGGCCTCGGTCGCCGGGTCGACGACGTTCGCGAAGTCGTTGACGGCCGCGTCGGCCAGCGTCGGGAGTGGCTGAGCGGCGGCCGTGCGAGCCGTCGCCATGGTGATGACGCAGGCGAACGCGATCCCGACAACGCCCGGAGGGAATGGGCGTCGGGCAGTCACCGGGCCCGCCACGTATCGATAAATGCCCAGAGCGTCTCGACCGCCGCCAGATAGTCAGGCAGGCGAGGGACCAACGCCCGGCTGCGTTCGGGCGCTGCTTCCAGTGTGAGCAGCGCGCTGACCAGATCGGCCGGCATGCCGATGATCACCTCGGCCGTCCGGGCGAGGGTATCGGGATCGTCGGCTGGCGTACCGTTCAGTCGCGCGACGTTGGCGAGCAGGACGCGGAGCGGACCGGCCGATCGTTCGATGACCTCGGCCAGCTCGTCGGCGTGGCCCGCTGACTCGATCCACCCCTCGCGCAGATGGATGAGCTGCGCGCGTGCCTGCACTTCGCAGGCGCGACGGAGGTCGGCGGCCGACACGCTGATCTCGGTGAGCGGACTGCGGCCGGCGAGCACCAGATGCCGATCGAGGATCGCCTGATACTCGAGCGGAAACGCGTCGACCGATCGGCGGAACTCGGCCGGGGTCATCACGAGCGGCGTCCGCAGCCCGTCGCGCTGCCAGGTTTCGACCAGGACGGCGAGCGCATCCAAGTCGCCCGGCGTCACCGACGAGACGAACACCAGTGCGGCCGTGGGCTCGTAGGCGACGAGCGCGACGAAGCGATCGCCGAACACGCGCCGTGCATCCGCAATCAGGCGATCGAATGCCTGTCGTGCCCGACCCGACAGAACGAGTCCCATCATTGGTATTCTAGGTGGTCGGCTCATGCGTCTGCGCGTCCTCAAGGTCGGATGCTTCGGCGGCGGCACGGGATTGCCGAGTCTGCTCGGCGGACTGAAAGCGATTCCGTGGGTCGAACTCCACGCCGTCGTGACGATGTTCGACAGCGGCGGGTCGTCAGGGCAGCTGCGCGACGAACTGGGCGTGCTGCCGCCAGGCGACGTCCTCAAGTGCACGCTGACGCTCGCGCGCAACGAGCGCGAGGCCCGAAAAATCCTGCTCGCGCGGCTGCCGATGCTCGAGCACGGCCGCCTGGCAGGGCATACGGGCGGGAACCTCCTGCTCTCGATGATGGAGCAGTACACTGGCGACTTCATCGCCGCCGTGGACGGCCTCCGCGCGCTGCTGGGGTGCCGCGGCTCTGTCTGGCCGATCACGGTAGAACGGTCGACGCTGTGCGCTACCTACGGCGACGGGTCGACGTCGCGCGGCGAGATGCACGTCGATGCCGGCCAAACCGCCGGCCGCGCGATCGGCCGGCTCTGGCTCGACCCGCCGGTGTCGATTCACCCGGCGGTGGCGCAGGCGATTCGCTCACTCGACGCGGTGGTCATCGGCCCGGGCAGCTTCTTCACGAGCCTGCTGCCGATCCTGCTGGTCGATGGCTGCCGGGAGGCGCTCGCCGAGATGCGCGGGCCGATCATCCACGTCGCCAACCTCCTCACCGAAGGGCGCGGCATGAGCGGGTTCACCGCCGGCGATGCGATCGAGCGGCTGAACGCCGCAATCGGCCGGCCGGTGGACGTCGTGATTTTCAATATCGAGCCGCCGTCGGACGCGGTCCTCGAGCGCTACGGCAGCGAGCACAAACACCCGCTGCCGCTCGGGCGGCTTCCCGAAGGCTGTGAGCTGATCGAAGGCGGGTTCTGGACCGGCGCGATCGCGCGGCACGACCGCCGGCGGCTCCGCGCGGCCGTCTGGGCGTCGCTGGTCCGGCTGATGGATCGCCGGAGCGCGCCTCGACCTGCCGTACAGCATCAGTGAGGGGGTGAGGTCACCAGCTCACTGATGTTCCTTGGGTCGTGCCGCGGTCCAGGTCGCTTCGCCCATCTCTCCGAGCGTCGCTTTCCCCTTCATCGTTTGATTGTCCGGGGCGACCTCGCCGACAAACGACATCGCCGTGGGCGTCCCATCGGCGTTCATCGTGAACGCAAACTGCAGCGCGCGCCCCTTGAGTGTGCCTTCGAGCGGGAACGAACCGTACCGACCAGTGTACGTGCCCGTGATCTTCTCGCCCTCCTGCTTCAGCTCGAGCGCCGTCGTCGCCGTGAAATTCTCCGTCACGAGCGTCAGCGTCCACTTGCCCGCGATCGACGGCGCCGGCGCCTTGGGCGCCTCCTGAGCCGCAAGGCCCACGGCGCCAATCACCGCCAACAGTCCCACCACCACACCACCGACGAAATATCGTTGCGTCATCATTCCCGGTCACTATCCCTTCGCTCGCTCAGCTTTCCAATTCATGGCCCCTTGTCCGAAATCCCACGTCCCACTGAGGGTGTCGTCCTCTTTCTTGTGGGTCGCGTTGAACGTGATATTCATCTCGCCGCCGCCGCCCTGGAACTTGATCCAGAACGTCAGCTTGTTCTCGGCGAACTCGCCCTCGAGCGGGGTCTCGCCCTGCTGACTCGTCACCGTCCCCGTGACTTTCTTGCCGTCGAGCTTCATGACGAGCGTCACGGGCATCGAGCCCTGCTGCGTGTCCACCGTCATGTTCCACTTGCCGGCGATCGACGCCGGCGCCTTGGCTTCGGCCGGTTTTTCCTGAGCCGGCGGGGGAGTTTGCTGCTGGGCGGCCGGCGCCATGCTCCCGACGAAGAGCGTCAGGCAGATTCCCGCGATGTGTGTGCTCATTTGCTCTCTCCTGAACGACGTGTTGGTTTTCCTGCGCGTGCGGTGACCTTGCCAGGCGATCTCTTTCGCGCGGTTGCGGCCGCGGGTCGTTTCGCGGCCGGCGCGCGCTTCGCCGCGGGCGCTGTCTCTCGGCCGAGTTTCAAGGCGGCGGCCTTCTCGATGATGTCGCGGAGCAGCGCGCCGGTCTCGCCGCCCTGCGCGGGCCGGTTCGTTTTCCAGACGTCCGGATTGTCGGCTGCGAGGATCGCCGGAAAGTCCCGGCTGCTCTTCACGCTGAGCGGCGCGAACGTCGTGATGTCGAGGTCGCCGGCCCAGTCGTCGCGGTGCTTGATGAGCAGCCAGCTCCGTCCCTCCTGCTGCCCGCTGGCGTATCCGCGCGTGCGCACGAGGACCCACGATCCCTTCAGCTTGTAGCCGTCCAGCGTGAACTTCAGGTCGCCTTTCGCGAGCGACTTGCCGACGTCGTCCGTCTCCGGCGTCCAGGTGCCCTGATCCCACAGCATCACGAGCCCGGCGCCGTACCCCTCGGGGATGACGCCCTCGAACGTGCCGTACTCGATCGGATGATCCTCGACGTGCATGGCGAGCCGCTTGATCGTCGGATCGAGGGACGGCCCCTTGGGGACGGCCCACGACAGCAGCACACCGTCGTGCTCGAGCCGGAAGTCGTAGTGGAGGTGGCTGGCGAGGTGTTTCTGGACGCAGAAAAACCGCGACTCGCCCTTGCGCGCCCGCCGCGCGGAATCGGCGTCGCCCTTCGGCTCCGGCGAGCGCGTGAAGTTTCGCTTCCGCTGGTAGTCCTCAAGGGGCATCAGGAACAACTGACAACTGATTCCGGCAATCTGGGGATGTGTTCACCGAATTCCGCCCTGGAGCTCTGTGAGCTTCCGTCGGAAGATCAACATCGCGATCCCGACCGCGATCGGCAACACCGACACCGCGATGAGCAGCGTCGGCAACGGCAGGGTCTCGTAGAAGGACGCGGCCTGGCCGCCGAGAAAATTGCCGATCGAGGCGCCGAGAAACCAGATACCCATGACGAGGCTCATGATTTTTACGGGCGCGAGCTTCGTCATCGCGCTCAACCCGACCGGACTCAACCACAGCTCGGCGAGCGTGTGGATCAGGTACACGATGAACAGCCAGCTCACGCCGACCTTCACTCCCGTCTCGGCGATCTGCGCTCCGGGCACCAGATACAGGAATCCGAGCCCGACACCGATGAGCCCGATGGCGAACTTCGTGGGTGTCGCCGGCTGTCGCCCGCCGAGGCGCATGAACATCAGGGCGAACAGCGGCGCCAACGCCACGATCAGTACCGCGTTCAGCGATTGCCACCAGACGCTCGGAAACTCGCCGTACCCCGGCGCCACGTTGTTGGTTTTGTCCACCGCGAACAGGTTGAGCGTCGATCCAGCCTGCTCGAAGACCGACCAGAAAAGCGCCGCCGCGATGAAGTACACCCCGATCATGTACAGCCGGCCGCGCTCGACAGCCGTCCACTCCGTGCGAGAAAAGATCGACCAGAAGATCGCGAAGGTCACCGTAAACAGAAGAATCGTGTAAACCGTCGTCACGCGATTGGCGGTGACTTCGACCACACCCGTGGCGATCATTGTGGCGATCAGGGCGAGGACCACGGCGCCGATGCTGATCCATTTGATGGCCTGGCTTTTCGCCTGCGCGTACATCTCGGCTGATTGGGCCGTGGGCGGGCGGAGCCCCGCCGTGCCGAGATAGCGCCACCCGAGCACGTACTGCACGAGGCCGAGCGTCATGCCGACGCCGGCCGCGCCAAAGCCCCAATGCCATGCGGAGTTCGGATCCATGCCCCAGCCGGTGAGCATCGATCGAAAGCGCTCGTCCTGGACGAGGAATCCCGTGATGATCGGTCCCAGGAAAGCGCCAAGGTTGATGCCCTGATAGAAGAGCGAGAACGCCGCGTCGCGCCGGACGTCCTGCTGCGCGTACAACTGGCCGACGATCACGCTGATGTTGGGTTTGAGAAGGCCCGTGCCGAGCACGACGAGGAGCAGCCCGAGATAGAACGTCAGCGTCGAGGCAATCGCGAGCGAGTAGTGGCCGCTCGCGATGAGGATGCCGCCCCAGAGCACCGCCTTGCGCTGTCCGAGCACGCGGTCTGCGAGCCAGCCGCCCGGGATGTTCGCGAGGTAGACGCCGGAGGTGTAAACGCCGTAGATGACCGCGGCGGTCGCGCGATCGAGCCCGAGGCCGCCCAGGCTGGCTGCGGTGCTCATGTACAGGATGAGGAAGCCGCGCATGCCGTAGTAGCTGAAGCGCTCCCACATCTCGCTGAAGAAGAGGGTCGAGAGTCCGCGCGGGTGGCCGAAGAACGAACGATCGGCTGAAACGGTTCCGCCGGCAGGTCGCTCGCGTACCGGAGCAGTAGCCACGATGAAGCCTCCTCAGGAATCCTTCACGACTGTGGCACGTATCCAGGCGGGGCCGCCGCGTCGCCGCCGAAGAAAAACTCTTCCATGTGGCGGGCGACGATCTCCTGCGCTTCCTTCTGGAACGGGAGGAGGCGGTATTCGTTGAGGATCATCTTCATCCGCTCCTCCCACATCTCCCAGGCCTCGCGCGAGACCTGTTCATAGATGCGCTGGCCGAGCGGACCGGGCCAGGGCGGCGCGTCGAGCCCTGGCAACTCGCGTTTGAGCTTGACGCAGAACACCATTCGGCGGACCGACTCCTCGGCGGCCATCAGCAGAAGGACTCCTTCATGGCAGGCGATCGATCGGAATCTTATCTTAGGCGGGGGGACTTCGTCCCCGCCGCACCCCCCCTGACGCGCTCACTCGCGGGGGCCCACGATCCCCGCTCCGTTCGCGCGGGCTCACTCGCTTCGCTCGTTCGCTTTCTTTTATCAATCCCGGAAAGCACTTGAGTTGCCGTGGCCGGGAGATAATGGGCCCGATCCAATGTCCGGGTTGAGTTTCTGCCGCTGGTCGGCTGCGATCGTGGTGCTGGTCCTGGCGGTGGCCTCCAGCGCGCATGCGCAGTACTTTGGCCGCAACAAGGTGCAGTACCGCTCGTTCGAGTTCCTGATTCTGAAAACGGATCACTTCGACATCTACTACTACCCGGAGGAAGCTGAAGCCGCGCAGATCGCCTCGCGCATGGCCGAGCGGTGGCATGCGCGACTGTCGCGTTTCTTCGGCCACGACCTCCGCGGGCGGCAGTCGGTGATTCTCTACGCCGTGCCCGCGCACTTCCGCCAGACCAACGCCGTCGAAGGGTTGATTGGCGAAGGGACGGGCGGCGTCACCGAGGCGATCAAGCGCCGCATCGTGCTTCCGATGTCGGGCTCGCTCGCCGACACGGATCACGTGCTCGGACACGAGCTCGTCCACGCGTTTCAGTTCGACCTCACCGGCGAGGATCCCCGCGAGCGCATCACGCGCGCGCCAGACATCCTCCAGTACCCCCTCTGGTTCGTCGAGGGCATGGCCGAATACCTGTCGCTCGGACCGGTGGACGCCCAGACGTCGATGTGGCTGCGCGACGCGGCGCTCCGCGAGAAGCTGCCGCACATCCGAGACCTCGATGACCCCAAATACTTCCCGTACCGCTGGGGTCACGCGTTCTGGGCCTTCATTGGCGCCAAGTTCGGCGATCGGACCGTGGCCTCGCTCATCCGGTCGGCCGCCAACCCGCGGTACGACCTTCCCGGCCTCGCGCGGCAGCTCGGTACCGACCCCGACACGTTGACCAACGACTGGCACACGGCGATTCGAGACGTGACTCGGGCTGTCGCCGAGGACATCTCGCCGATTACGAGCGAAGCGCGGTCGGCGATCGATCGGCGCCGCGGCGGCGGCCGGTTCAACGTGGGGCCGCGGCTGAGTCCCGACGGCAAGGAGATCGCCTTTTTCTCCGAACGCGATCGCTTCTCGGTGGAGCTCTTTCTCGCGGATGCCGAGACCGGCCGGATCAAACGGAAGCTCTCGCACTCGGCGACCGATCCGCATTTCGACAGCCTCGAGTTCCTGACGTCGGCAGGTGCCTGGAGTCCGGACGGCCGCTCGCTCGTGATCGCCGCGCAGCGCGGTGGGCGGCCCGTCCTCGCCTTCATCGATCCGGCGACCGCGCGCATCACCCGCGAGGCAGCGCTGCCGGGCCTCGACGATGCGCTGCACCCGGCATTCGCTCCAGACGGACGCTCGATGGTGCTCAGCGGCAATCGCGGCGGACTGATCGATCTCTATCGCCTGACGCTCCAGACCGGACAGCTCGACCGGCTCACCGCAGATGTCTTCGCGGACCTCGAGCCGGCGTTCACGCCCGACGGCAAAGCGATCGTCTTCGTCACCGAGCGCTACAGCACGGACGTGCAGCTGCTCGAGTCCGGAGCGCTGCGGCTCGCACGATTGGATCTGGCCACCCGAACGGTGTCGGCCATCCCAGGGTTCCTGCAGGGCAAGCACCTGAGCCCGCAAGTGTCGGCTGACGGGAAGACCGTGACCTTCATCGCGGAGCCGGATGGCGTGAGCAATGTCTACCGGATGCCGATCGATGGCGGGCCGATCGTCCGCCTGACGTCCTTCGCCACGGGCGTGGCCGGCATTACCTCGTCGAGCCCGGCGCTGAGCGCGTCGCCGAGCACGGGCCGGCTCGCGTTCAGCGTGTTCGAAGACGACGGCCACGCGGTGTACGTGCTGGACGAAGCGAAAGTCATCGCGCTGGTCGCCCCCGAAGCCACCGGGAAAGCGGCGCTCCTTCCTGGCCGAAGCACGGCCACGGGCGATGTCCAGCGTCTGCTGACCGACTACGACCGCGGGCTGCCCTCGACGGCATCGACCAGTCCGGGCGTGCCGTACACGCGGCAGCTCTCGCTCGACGCGGTCGGACAGCCGACGCTCACGGCCGGTGTCAGCGAGTTTGGCGGCTACGTGGGTGGCAGCATGTCGGCCTTTTTCAGCGACATGCTTGGCGATCGGATGCTCAACGTCGCCGGTCAGGTCGGCGGGTCGCTGGCGGATTTCGGCGGCCAGCTGGCGTATCTGAGCCGCAAGCACCGCTGGAACTGGGCGGGCATCGTCGAGCAGTTCCCGTATCGACTCGGCTACGTCACGCTCGACAGCCGGACGGAGGCGGGCAAAGTTCTCGTGAGCGAAGTCACGGAGCGGCAGACGAACCGCGGCGCGTTCGGAATGACCGCGTTTCCGTTCAACGCGTCGACGCGCGTCGAGTTCGCCGGCGGCGCGCGGGCGCTGACGTTCACGCGCGACACCAAGGTCCGCGTCTTCGACGCGGAATCCGGCAACCTGGTCGAGCGGCGCCAGGCGCGCGACGAGATCGCCAACCCCATCTACCTGGCCGAAGCGAGCGCGGCCATCATCCACGATACCTCGTTCTTTGGCGCGACCGGACCGATCTACGGATCCCGGTACCGGCTCGAGCTGGGACAGACGACCGGCACGCTGCAGTTCACGAGCGTCCTCGCCGACTGGCGCCGGTACTTCATGCCGGTCCGGCCGTTCACGGTCTCGATCCGGGGCCTGCATTACGGCCGCTACGGCCGGACGAGCCAGCACCCGCAGCTGCTCGATCTGTTCGTCGGCTATCCCGAGCTGGTCCACGGCTACGGCGTCGGATCGTTTTCGGCGTCCGAGTGCGTGCGCGACGGCACCGGCGCCGAATGCGGCGTCTTCAGCAGCCTGATTGGCAGCCGGCTGCTCGTCGCCAATGCCGAAGTGCGCGCGCCGCTCGTCGGCCTCTTCACCGGCGAGCTCGAATATGGCCGCATCCCCGTCGAGGTGGCCGCCTTTTTCGATGCAGGCGTCGCCTGGACCGCCGGCAGCCGGCCGTCCTTCGCCGGCGGCACGCGTGACGTGGTCCGCAGCGCCGGCCTCGCTGCGCGCGTCAACGTGTTTGGCTTGCTGATTGTCGAGGTCGCGGCCTCACGGCCGTTCGATCGGATCGATCGCAGCTGGCAGTGGCAGATTGGGATCAGACAAAGTTTCTAGTCAATCTGAAATCTGGAATCTGGGAATCTGTAATCTTTGATCGGGCGATCTGCGATCGGGGAATCTGGAATCTATCCGGGAATCTTGCAATCTATCGAGGAATCTGCAGTCTGAAATCTATCGACGATCTGGAATCTGCTGTATCCGGAAGAGGGCTCCGATTTCAGATTCTCCGATTTCAGATGTGCCGATAGATTCCAGATTACCGGATAGATTCCAGATCGCCCGATCGCAGATTCCCCGATCAAAGATTTCAGATTCCCAGATTCCAGATTTCAGATTGACACGTTCAGTGTCGCGCTAACAATTCAACCTGTACCCTCGCGTCATTGAAGCACGCCCCCCCCGCGATGTCGGTCAGCGTGTCCGGCACCAGCGCGTTGGCCGTCGATCCGTTGAACGTGCTGCGCGCCCAGAGCCCCTTGGGCAGGGAGACGGTCCCGGGACGAATCTCCGGCGTGACGCTCGCCTCGCACTGCACCTCGCCCAGCTCGTTGAACACCCGCACGCTGTCGCCCTCGCCGATCGAACGCGGGTGGGCGTCGTCGGGGTGCAGCTTGAGGCGGGCGACGCCCGGCCGGAGCTCGCCGAGCGTCGAGGAGATCGTGTGTTCGCTCGCCGGCGAGATCAGGCTGAGCGGATGGGTCGACGTCGCCGGGTCGACCTCGTAGTGGTACAGGCTCACGCGGCTCTGCACGGACGCCGGGAACAACTGCACGCGGCCGTCGGGCGTCTGGGGACGGACGTCCACGAACTGCACGGGCCGGCCGTCGGCCGGCGCCGGCGCGACGCGCCCTTCGAGGACGGCGGGCGACAGCGTCTGCGGCAGGCGCGCCGCCGTGTCCATGAGCGCGCCGGTCTCGCCGAGGTCGTCGCCGCCGTTCGCGAGACCGAGGCGGGCGCCCAGCTCGCGGAATACCTCGTGATTCGGCCGGGACTCACCGACCGGGGCCACCGCCGGCTGGACCAGGTGAAAGTGGTACGCGCCGTACCCCTTCGCGATGTCGTAGTGCTCGAGGAACGTCGTCGCCGGCAGTAACACGTCGGCGTACGGCGCCGTGTCGGTCATGACCTGCTCGTAGACGACCGTGAACAGGTCGTTTCGTTCGAGCCCTTTGCGCACGCGATTCTGATCGGGCACGGTCGCCAGTGGATTGCAGTTGTAGATGAAGAGCACGGCGATCGGCGGGCTGTCGTATTCGGTGAGCGCCCGTCCGAGATGATTCATGTTGACGACGCGGACGGGAGGGGCGGGGACGTCGATCAGTGTTTCCGCGGTGATGCCCCACGCGCCGGAATTGCTCATCGTGTAGCCGCCGCCGCGGACGCCGAACTTCCCGCCGATCGCCGGGAGGGCGAGAATCGCCATGGTCGCGCCGCCGCCGTTTCGATTCCGTTCCTGCCCCCAGCCGCACCGGATCACGGCCGGCGTGCTGGTGCCGTACCACTCGGCGAAGGTCGACAGATCGGCGGCGGCGATTCCGGCCTCGGCGGCCGCGCGCTCGATGGTCCAGGCGTCGGCGGCGCGGCCGAACTCGTCCACGCCGGTGGCGTGATCGCGCAGGAACTCGAGATCCGCATGGCCGTGGTCGAACATCGACTTGGCGACGGCCAGGGCGACCGGGAGGTCCGCGCCGGGCCTGACGGCCAGATGCAGGTCGGCCTGGCGCGCGAGCGGCGTGCGGCGGGGATCGATCACGACGAGTCTGGCGCCGCGTTTCTGCGCTTTCTTGATGTGCGCGACGAGGTGAATGCCCGACGCCGACGGATTGCAGCCCCACACGACCACGAGCTGCGCCTCCTCGTAGTCGGAATACGCCACGCCCGCCATCTTGGCGTACATCGCCGTGGCGGCCGCGCCGGTGGGCGCCGCGCAGAGCGTTCGCGCGAGACGGGAGGCGCCGAGCCGCCGGAACAGACGCGCGTCTTCGAGATCGTTGGTGAGAATGCCGTTCGAACCGCCGTAGTGATAGGGGAGGATCGATTCGGCGCCGAAGCGTTCCCGGGCGCGTCGCATCTCGGCGGCAATCAAATCGAACGCCTCGTCCCACGACACGCGGACGAACTCGCCGCCGCCCTTGGGCCCCTTGCGAATTGCCGGATGTTGCACCCGGAGCTCGCCGTAGAGACGGCGGCCGAAGCCGCGAACCTTGCCGCAAATGTATCCGTCGGTGCTCGGCGCCTCGTGGCTGCCGTCGATTTTGATCACGCGTCCGCGCTCGACCGTGACGGCGAGGCTGCAGCTGTCAGGACAATCGAGCGGACACGCGGTGTGAACGGTGGAATGGCCCCACGAGCGAATCGGCAGGGCGCTTGGGTCGGCCATGCGCCAGTGTACACGAATCACCTGAGATCGATCGGTCGATCGATCGATCGATTGAAGAGCTTGGGTGTCTCAGGGTCGGGGCGAACGGAGCCAGTGCCAAGCGACCCGCTCGGCAAGAATGCTCAGACAGGATGCTCTTCAATAGATCGATCGAGCGATAGATCGATCGATCAATTCCCTGTTATCGTTGGCCTCGGAGGGTGCCGTGGCGAGCTTCCAGGAGCGTGTGGTCGGCGTGATGCGTCTGCAAGCAGCAACGTTCGAAGAAGTCGAGCACGATGCGAATGCGACGGCCCAGGCGGCGATCGTGGTACTCGCCGTGACGATTGCAAGCAGCCTCGTAGTGTTGGACCTCGGCGTGACGCTTTTTCTCGGAACGATTTTGGCGGGACTGATCAGGTGGGTCGCGGGCGCGTTCGTCGTCTGGATCATCGGCACCCGGCTCCTGCCGGGCCGGAACACCGAAGGCGATTTCACGCAAGTCATGCGCACGATCGGCTTCGCTCATGCGCCAGGGATCTTCGCCGTGCTTTGGATCATCCCGATCATCGGCTGGCTGATCGCGTTGGCCGCCAGCATCTGGGCGCTTATCGCGACCGTGATCGGCGTCCGGCAGGCGCTCGACTACGACGACACGCTGCGTGCGGTCATCGTCTGTGTCATCGCCTGGATTGTGATGGTCCTTGTGATGATGGTGGCGAGCTTGATCGGACTCGGCGCTCGAGTGTGGTGACAGCCGCGACGACCCGGCCCCGCGTAGTCATCATCGGCGGCGGGTTCGGCGGTCTATCGGCGGCCAAAGCGCTCAAGAACGCGCCGGTCGATGTCATCATCATCGACCGGCGCAACCATCACGTCTTCGCGCCCCTTCTCTATCAGGTCGCGACCGCGGGCCTGTCTCCGGGCGATATCGCGTCGCCGATCCGCTGGATCCTGCGTCGCCAGTCGAACGTGCGCGTGTGGCTGGCGGAGGCCACCGCGATCGACGCCAGCCGGCGTGTTGTGCGTCTCACCGACGGCGAGGTGCCATACGACTTCGTAATCGTCGCGGCCGGCTCCACCCACGCCTATTTCGGCCACGAAGACTGGCGGCCCCACGCGCCGGGTCTGAAGACGCTGGAGGATGCGCTCGATATACGTCGCAGGGTGCTCCTCTCGTTCGAGCAGGCCGAACGCGAGTCTGATCGAGCCGCACAACGCCGGTTGCTTACATTTGTGGTGGTGGGGGGAGGGCCAACCGGCGTCGAACTGGCAGGGGCCCTCGCCGAGATTTCCCGCCACGCCCTGGCGAACGACTTCCGGGCGATCGATCCCGAGTCCGCGCGCATCATTCTGGTCGAGGGGAGTCCGGACGTGCTGCCGGCGTACCCGGGACCGCTGTCGGCATTTGCGCGGCGCGCGCTCGAACGTCTGGGCGTCTCGGTCTGGACGGGTGCCCTGGTCACGGGCGTCGCGGCCGACACCGTGCGATTGGGCGGCGACACGGTGGAGGCGGGCACGATTCTCTGGGCGGCCGGCGTGTCGGCGTCGCCGCTCGGCGCGACGATCGGCGCACCGACGGATGGGGTGGGCCGGGTGATCGTCAACGAGGATTTGTCATGTCCCGGGTATCCGGACGTCTATGTGGTGGGCGACCTGGCGGCGTTTCGTGCCGCCGACGGCCGGCTTCTGCCTGGCGTCGCACAAGTGGCCATGCAGGAAGCGGCGCACGCGTCGGCCAACATCGCGCGTCGCGTCGGGGGCGAGCCGCCGCGGCCGTTCGTCTATCGCAACCTCGGGAACATGGCGACGATCGGCCGGCACTCGGCGGTCGGCGAATTTCCACGCTTCTGGCTCAAGGGTTACCTCGCGTGGCTGATGTGGCTGTTCGTCCACATCTTTCAGCTCATCGGCTTCCGCAACCGGCTGTCGGTCATGACGCAGTGGGCGTTCTCCTACATGACCTACCAGCGATCGGTTCGGCTCATCACAGGTGATCAATGGACGAGTCGCCATCCCGGCTGAAATCTGATTCGGTGCTCGGCTGGGTCGTGCTGCCGGTGCTGGCGCTGATCCTGATGTTCGCGCCGATGCCCGACGGGACCATCAACGACTTCTACGCGGTCAATTTCTATCCGCGCCTGCAGCGGGCCGTGACGAGCGCCACCAACTTTCTCTCGTTCTCGGTGCTCGATGTCCTTCTCGTGGCGGTGGGGCTGATGGGGATGTTCAGCGCGCTGCGGCTGCTGCGCACCGCGTCGAACCACGGTCTGATGGAGGCGCTGTGGGATGGCTCGCGGCGGCTGCTGCGCGGCGGCGCCCTCGTGATCATCCTGTTCCTGCTCGGGTGGGGCTACAACTACCGCCGCACGCCGCTCGAGAGCGCGCTCCCCGGCGGCAAGGCCACGGCGCCGACGACCGAAGCGCTGCAGGCCGCCGTGCTCGAGGCGAACGCGCTCGGCGGCAAGCTGCGGAAGGCGATCGGGTCGGACATGGAGCAGTCGTACGAAGAGGTCGCCGGCGCACTCAGCGGACCGATGGACATCGCGCTCAAGCAGTTGCAGCAGCCGACGCTCGGGACGCCGGGCCGGCCCAAACACTCGATCATGCTGACGCCGTTCTTCACGTGGGCCGGCGTGACCGGCATGATCAATCCGATCGGTCTCGAGTCGATCGTGCATCCGGAGCTGCTGCCGTTCGAGCGTCCGTTCGTGCTCGCGCACGAGTGGGCGCACCTGGCCGGTCAGGCCGACGAGGCACAGGCGAGCGCGGTCGGCTGGCTCTCATGCATGCGCGGCACGGCGCCACTCGCCTACAGCGCCAGCTTGTATCTGATTATGGAAGCGGCGAGCGCGATGCCGAGCGACGCGCGCCAGGTCGTGATGAAGCAGCTCGACCCGGGCGTGAAGGCCGACATCGATGCGATTCTCGTGCGGCTGCAGCGCGGCAAGCCGTCCGTGCAGCGCACCGCCTCACGCGTCTACGACGAGTACCTGCGCGCCAATCGCGTGGCCGACGGCACGGCCAGTTACGGACGCGCCCTGTCGTTGATTCTCTCGCCGCCGCTGCGGGAGGCGCTGAGCGGCTACACGGTGACCGAACGCCAGCAGAAGATCCACGATCCGTCGGCGATCAATCTGCCGCGCAACTGAGTATCCAGGCGAGTCGTATTTTCGGGCAGTTCGCAGTTCGCAGTTCGAAGGTCAGGCCACGTTTTTCAGCGGCCTGCTAGTCCGCTGTCCGGCCGCCCAGTCCTGCGTCGGGCCGGAATTCGCGAAGATCGCGCGTGATGCGGAGGAACGACAGGACCTTCAGCACGTAGAACGTCACGTCGATCTCCCACCACCGGATGCCCTGGCGGACGCTCGACATGAAGTGATGGTGGTTGTTGTGCCAGCCCTCGCCGAGCGTCACGAGGGCGAGCAGGAAGTTGTTGCGGCTCTCATCCGGCGTCGCGAAGCGCCGCGTGCCCCAGATGTGCGAGAGCGAGTTGATCAGGAACGTGCCGTGGAAGAGCACGACCGTGGCGACCAGATAGCCCCACACGAACGCGTCGAATCCGCCGATCAGATAAATCGCGACGGCGTAGGCGATGGTCGGCAGGACATGCCAGCGATTCAGCCAGCGGAGCTCGGGAAAGCGGCTGAAATCCGAAATGCGTTTGGGATCGTATTCGTCGTATTCGTCCGAGAGAATCCAGCCGAGGTGCGACCACCAGAAGCCCTCGTGGACGGGCGAGTGCAGATCGGTCCGGCGATCGGAATTCAGGTGGTGGTCGCGATGATGCGCAGCCCACCAGAGCACGCCCTTCTGGCTCGACGTCTGCGCCATGAACGCCACGACGAACTGCCAGAACCGGTTCAGCTTGAAGGAGCGATGGCTGAAGTAGCGGTGGTAGCCGGCGGTGACGAAGAACATCCGCAGGAAATACGATCCGGCCGCCCAGGCGACCATCTCGAGCGTAAACGGCACGAAGAGGACGAGCACGACCGACGCATGGAGCAGGACGAACGGCGTCATCGTCGCCCAGTCGTACTGTTTTCGCTTGGCTAGAACACTTGCAATGGTCATCAACACACCAGTTTAGCATTACCGCTGGTCGCGGTGTTCCTGTTGTCGTCAGGACGCCGTAGGGTCTTTATGCCTGTTCATCGGGCCTGGTGGCTGTCCAATTGAGGACACCCCGAAAAGTGGCCTGGTTTCGTTGGTTTCGGTCCTAAATCTTCAAGTCGAGATTGGTCGCGAGCTGCTTCAGCCACTGCATGATTTTGCGGCGGTTATCCGGACCGACGAGCAGCAGCTGTTTCTGGACGGGCAGGAGCGATCGCAGTTTGGGATCTTCGTGCTCGTAGTAGCTGGGCCGGCGGAGCAGGCTCGGGTCGGCGGTGATCTGCGGCGTCTCGTCGAGCGTCCGGATCGCGCGGGCGATCGCTTCGTCGAATTCGCGGTTCGGATTGCCCAGCTCCTGGTACGCCTGATCGAACAGTGGCTTCACGGTGACGTAGAGCTGCGCCGCGTGGATGGGATCGACCGAGGTCAACGCCCCGGTCGCGCCGTCCCACCGCACGTAACTCACCGGATCGATCCGGCCCGACGTGGCGCCGAGAATCTGGGTGCGCGTCAGGGGACGAAGGGCGGAGAGCGGCGTCGCGGGCGTCTTGCCGTCGCCGATCTGAATGACCGCGAGCGTCGCGCCGCGCACGAGGCTCTTCGTCGCGAGGAATTTCGCGAGCGTGGGATGGCGTGAGAGCGCCGCGACCATGTCGCGCAGGAAGGTGTCCGATTCGTCGAGCGACGGCAGATCGACGACCTGAGCTTTGGGACGCTGCGGACCGAGCGCCGCTTCAGTGGCTTTGGTCGGGGCCGGCGTCGCTGGCGTCGGCCGGGTCCGGCTCATCCACCAGAGCGTCAGCAGCGCGCCGACGATGACGGCGCCGGCGGCCAGCATGATCCAGCGCGTCGGCGACGCGGCCCGGCTGCGGGACGGGCCCGGCGCCGGCGGTCGATCAAGATGGAGATCTTCGAACGTCATGTCACTGGCCGATGATGGTTCTGACCCAATCCCAGCCATCGAGGCCGCGGCCGTTTACGGCCTTCACGGCCACGTGCGTCCCCGCCGGCAGCGCCGGCAGTGTCGCTTTGGCGGTCGTCACGGTGAGCCGCGTCTGGAGCGGAGTCGCCTCCGGGCCATACGCGACGACGTACTGTTTGACGCCCGATTCGGGACTGGGGGTCCATGTCACTTCGACGCCGGCAGCGCTCCTGGCGGTCTTGAGATCTTTCAGCCGTGAGGGACTCGACGCAAGATACATGATGGTCGCCGCCGTGACCTTCGCGGTTTCCGTGACCTGCCGCTGGTTGATCGTATCGAGGTAATCCGTCGCCTGATGGTAGTTCGGGTTGCTCAGAATCGGATACGACCCGATGCCGCCGACGATATCCCCCCAGCCCTGGTAGAACGCGGCCGCGTCCGTGCCGCGGTAGTACTTCGTGTCGTACAGGATCAAATCGGTGAAGAGGAACGACGCGCCATGCTGGATGTCACGGATCCCGGCGTTCGAGAACCGAATCGTGTTGTCCATGCGGCCGCTTTCGCCGGCCCAGCCGATCATGTCGTTGTTCAACGCGCCGACGACCTGCCACTTGTTGTGCTCGGCCAGACGAACGAACTCGCGGCTGCCCAGCAGCCCGGCTTCTTCGCCCGTGAACGACGCGAAGATGACGGTCGCCGGCAGCGGTGTGTCGGCCAGGATCCGCGCCGCTTCGAGGAGCGCCGTCGTGCCCGACGTGTCGTCGTCGGCGCCGGGGCCGCCCGCCACGGAGTCGAAGTGGCTGCTGATTACGTAGGTGAGCTCGGGATTGACCGTGCCCCGCAGCGTCGCGACCACGTTCGCCGTCTTGCCGCCGAGCGCGTTGGCGGGCGAGAACCACTGCTGCTCGGGCTTGTACCCGAACGACGCGTACGCGCGCGTCAGATAGTCGATCGCCTTCGCGTTGCCGGGTTGTGAAACGTGCTTCGAATCGAAATCGAACAGCGCGCGCGCGTGTTCCCAGACGCGCGTCACCGACGCCTTGGCGAGTGTCGTGCGCACCATCTTCTCGATGGGCTGATAGGCCTTGGTCATGCGGTCGCGAAGCTCTGTTTCGACCGCGAGCTGTCGATCGAGCCGCCGCAGTACGTCGTCGGCCGAGACCTTGCGGGTGAGATCGACGAGATACACGCCTCGCTCCGGGGAGATCGTGTCGCCGTCTTTTTCCGCGACGATCAACACGCGCCGTCCGTTTTGCGCCGGCACCCACGCGTACTCCGGCACGACCGTGCGAATGGTGTTGTTATGGAGCAGCCGCGTCCGGCCGTCGGCCGAGAGGTCGTAGAGGAATGACCGGCGATGGCGCGGCTCGCCGGTCGTCGCGAGGAGCGTCGTGTTGGTGAGAAACCTCGGGAGAATGTCATGCGGGATCTCGCGCGTGATCCGGCGCTGCGTCGTCCCGTCCGACACGTAGATCTCCCAGTCGGTGAACTGCATGTACTCGTAGGCGACGAGCTTGCCATCCGGCGAGAGCGCCGGGGCGTTGATGCGCTCGCGGCCGGTGCGAATCGTGGCGGCGGTGTCGGTGGCCGTCGCCGGCGAGGTCTGGAGCGCGTAGCTGCCGTCGGCGCCGCGCGTAATCCAGGCCAGCGTGCTGCCGTCGGCCGACATCGTTAATCCGGTGCCGGTAATCGTCCGCGTTTCCTTCGTCTTGAGGTTCAGGACGACGTACGTGATGCCGGCACCGGGCCCGCCCGCGCCGCGTCCACCGCCCTGCGGAGCGCCGCCGCGTCCGGCCTGGCCGCCGGCTCCCGCCGCGGCTCCGCCCCCAGCTGCACCGCCGCCCGCCGCGCCACCGCGTCCGCCGCCACGTCCAGCGCTGAACGGCGACTGCGCGACCTGGCTGTACACGACGATAGTCCCGCTGGGATCGACGATCAGGTTCGCTTTGAATCCCGGCTCATCGGTCACCCGCGCCGGCGCCGCCGGCGTCTGACCCGACGGCACCGCAATTGAAAACACGTCCGATCGCGCGGGATCGTCGCTGCCGATGAACAGCAGCTGCCGTCCGTCGCCGGACCACGCGAGCCCGGTGGACGGCATCTTGTCGAAACGCGCGCGCGATTCAGTACCCGAGGCCAGGTCGCGGACGATGATTTCGCTCGACCCGTCTGTGCCCGAGCGAATCCATGCGCCGCGCGCGCCCGCCGGATCGAGGACGACATCACTCGCGCGGACTTCGGCTATCTGTTGGGGCGTGGCGCCGACCCGCACGATGCGCGTGACCGCGTCGTTGGCCATGCCCGTTTCATAGGTGACGATCTGGCCGTCGGCGGAGATTCTTGGATTCCTGCCGTCGATCGTGATCTCGGTCGTGACGAACAACTCACCCGAAAGCAGCGCGACGCGTTCGAGGTACTGGCTCGCCGCAGGCGACCGCATCAGCGCCTGAAGATCCCTGAGCGCACTCGGATACTGCCCGGTATCCCAGGCATCGTTGGCTCGCCGCCACAACGCGTCCGGCGTCGGCGCCTGACCCTGGCCGGTGGGACTCGACTGACCGGAGACCGCCGACACGGCGATGACGACGCACCAGGCAACGAGCGAGGATCGAAGCGGCATGCGGGAAATGATACGGGGGCAGGTCTTGAATTGTCACATTCGGACGAGATTTCGAGTTTGTGCCGGTGCCGCCAACGAATGTGACAATTCAAGACCTGACCCCGTATCATTTCCCGCATGACAACTCAGGTGCTCGAGGCCATCAACAAGCAGATTGCCGCGGAGTTTGCCGCGTCGTTTTCCTATCTGGCCATGGCGGCCTGGTGCGAGCACCACAAGTTCATGGGCGCCGGCCGGTGGCTGCGCACACAGAGTGCGGAGGAGCATGGCCACGCGCTCAAGCTGTTCGACTTCGTACTGGCGCGCAACCACCCGGTCCGTCTCACCGCCATGGACGAGCCGAAAGGGGAGTTCGGGTCGGTCGTCGAGGTCTTCGAACGCGCGCTGGCGCAGGAGCAGGAAGTCAGCAAGCAGATCGACGCGCTCTATGAGCTCGCATTTCGCGAGAAAGTGTTCGCGGCGATGGCCGAGCTGCAGTGGTTCATCACCGAGCAGGTCGAAGAAGAGAAGACCGTCCGCGAAATCGTGGCCAAGTGCCACATGGTGAAGAACGACTCGGCGGCCCTGCTGGACCTGGACCGCGAGCTCGGCGGTCGAGGTTCCGGTCCCGAAGCGGGCGCGGCCACCAGGTGACCAGCATCAACGGCGCGCATTTCCTGATCTACAGCCCGCAGCCCGAGGCCGATCGCGCGTTCCTGCGCGACGTGTTCGGCTTCCGGTCCGTGGACGCCGGCGAGGGGTGGCCGATCTTCGCGCTGCCGCCGGCGGAGATCGCGGTTCATCCCGCCGAAGACGACGACGTCGTGCAGGAGCAGGCCGAGCACGACATGGTGGACATCGTGCTGTATCTGATGTGCGACGACGTCCACGCCGTCGTCGCATCGCTCAAGGCCCGAGGCGTGATGTGCAAGGATGTGGGTACCGCGCCGTGGGGCCTCCACACCGTGATTCAGCTTCCGAGCGGCGGGCACATCGGTCTGTATCAGCCCACGCATCCGACCGCGATCCAGATGTAGGCCGGGGCTTTAGCCCCGGCGCACCAGCGGCTCCGTTACAATCAAAGCCGCGCCTGCTGTTTGCGCCCCGGGCCGCACGACCATCGGACCCGGGTCGTCGTGGAGTCCGAGTCATGAGAAAGGTACGACTGGCGCTTGCTCTGGCCATCCTGCTCCTGCCGCTCGCGTGCGGCGATTCTCCGTTCGAACCGACCGATCCCGACAACCTGGTGCGAACCGGCACCGTGCGTTTCATGAATATCGAAGGCGGCTTCTGGGCCATCGCCGGGGATGACGGCGTCACCTACGATCCACTTTCGCCGCTCGCGGCTCAGTTTCAACGCGAAGGCCTGCGCGTCCGGTTCGAGGCCAAGGTGCGTTCCGATGTCGGGAGCACGCACATGGTCGGCCCGATCGTCGAGATCATTCAAATCGAGAAACTGTAGGGTGACGGGAGCGACATCGTGAACGCCTGGGTGCCACGTGTCGTCGTCGCCTGTCTCGCCGGCGTGGCCGGCCTTCATCCAACAACGGTCAGCGGCACACAGGATCGCGGGCCGGTCGCGGCAGCACCGACGTCGCTGGCCGAGCGGCTCAAGGCCGTCCGAGCCGCCGCCGATCTGCCCGCGATTGGCGGCGCGACTTTTCGTTCCACCGGTGTTCTCGAGGTCGCGGTCGCAGGCGTCCGCAGGCTGGGCGATCCGATCGAGGTCACGACCGGCGATCTCTGGCACATCGGTTCGATCACCAAGTCCTTCACGTCCACGTTGATTGGCAAGTCCACCGAACGGAAAGATCTGTCGTGGACGTCGACGTTGGGCGAGCTGCTCGGCCAGCGCGCGGGCAAATACGCGCCCGTGACGCTCGTCGATCTCCTGAGCCATCGCGCGGGCCTGCCGGCGAACATTCCGGCGGCGCTCAGCGTTGAAGCGGTCACGATGTCGCCCATCACGGCCGCGCGCAAGCTCCTCGTCGATCGGATCCTCCAGGGTGATCCCGCATCCGGTCCGGGCGAGCAGTATCTCTATTCGAACATTGGCTACGTCATCGCCGGCGCGGTGCTCGAGGCAAAAACCGGAAAGTCATGGGAAGACCTGGTCCAGGCAGAAGTCATCGCGCCGCTGAAGTTGTCGAGCGTCGGCTTCGGCGCCCCAGGGCCGCCTGGCGCGGTGCTGCAGCCGCGCGGCCATCGGCAGCCACTGACGCCGGGCTCGAAACTCATTCCGATCGAGCCGCCGCTCGCCGACAACCCTGCATATCTCGGACCCGCCGGGACGATGCATATGACGGTCGGCGATCTGGCGCGGTGGGGACAGGAACATCTGCGAGGCGAGCGGGGCGTCGACGGGCTGCTTCGCGGCGCGACATTCCGGCGCCTCCACGCACCGCCGCGACCGGAGGCCACCTACGCGCTCGGCTGGGCGGTCCGGCGTGAAGGCGACCGCCGGACGATCTGGCACAACGGCTCCAACACCCTGTGGTACGCGATCGTCGCGTTCGACGCCGAGGCCGATCTCGGTGTCGTGATTGTCACGAACGGAAGCATCAACGCGGGGAAGGCCATCGACGCGGCGGCGGCTGAGTTTCTGAAGAAAGGCTGAAAGGCTCAAAGCCTTTCAGCCTCACCAGCGTCAATACGTCACCCTCACGCGATACTTCACCACCGCCGTCCCGTCGACCGCCACCGGGACCATGAACTGCGCGGCCCAGGCTTCTGTTTTCGTCCACTTGTGCGACGCCTGGAGCATGCGCCACGTGCCGCCGACCGGCTCGTTCACTTCGACCGTAATGGCCGAGGACTTGTGGTTGCGAAGCGTGATCTCGTACTCGACTTCGTACACGTTGGGCGCGATCTTCTCGAAATCCGTCTGCTTGCGCTCGCAGACGACGTCGAAGGCGTTGCCGATCTTGAGGTTCAACGTTTCGTCCTTCGGCGTGTGGTTGATGCGGTCCTCGCCGACGAACTGCACGCCCCCCTTCGAGTCGGACTGGTAGACGCGGATGACGCCGGCCGGCATCGGCATGCCAAGCCCGGACTCCTTGTTGTTCCTGAACTGGTAGAAGACCTGCACGACGTCCTTGAGCGGTGCGCCCGGGTGCTGGACGTTGCGGTAATAGAACGCGCGGCCGTCCACGACATAGCGCTTCTGGACGGGGAAGTCGGTCGCGTCCAGCATGCTGACCTGCTTGGTCTCGCTGTTGTTGATCGTCGTCTTCCGTCCGAGCGTGTAGAGGTGGTAGTCCGAAAACGACTCCTGCGACATCTGCGACAGCGCGCCGGGCCGGGCGGCTTTCGCTTCGTCGGCCATCATCCGGTCGAGCTCCTGGCGGACGCGGTTGAGGTCCCCGGCCACGAGCTGGAGCGACGCGTTCTTGAATGACGTGCCGCTGCCGTTCTTGAGCGTGACCCACCCGTCGAGGTCGGCGATCTTGTCGTCCCGCGCGACCGTGAGCACGTAGTCGGCGTTCCAGGCGAGCTGGCCCGCGAGGTACGACGCCTCGACGCGATGCCGCGCGGCGCCGCCGTTTTCGAGCGTCCAGATCAGCGTGGGTCTCGAATAGAGGTTGCCCGGCAGCTCGGGGAACCGGATGTGATCGGCATGCATGCCCGTCACGATCTCGCCGTCGATCTGCCAGACCGGACCATTGTTGTAGCTGAGGAGCCGCGCCTTCACGACTTCTTCGCGCGTCGAATTCTGATCCTGCCGAAGACGGACGAGCGTGACGTCCCGGCCGACGTACTTCCGCAGCAGCTTCTCCGGCTCGAGGAGGTCGTATTCGTAGTTCTGCTCCAGCACGCTCACGCGTGACGGCTCGGTGAGCGAACGAAAGTGCACGGTCGCGGGATTCACGGTCGCCGCGATGTCCATGAAGTGCAGGTCCGACGTGCCCTGCGCCAGCGCGAGCGTGCGCACGTCCCGGACGAGCGCGATGTTGGAGTTGTAGACGGTAATCGCGAGCTCCGTCTGGTCGTCGAGTGTGGTCGTCTGGGGACTCTTCGGCGCCGCACTGACCTCGGGCGTCGGGCGCGACGGCACGGCACCGGCGATGACGGCGAGCACCAGAACGATCGGGAACACGATTCGGATAGACATGACACGGCTCCTGTCGAAGCGCCCTGCCGCCGGCCGGGCGCGGCGCGGGGAGGGTCGATGTGCTTAGAACGGAGCCGTGCGGATTTCTTGCAGCTCGCGGCGGACCCAGGTCCGGCCGCCGTCGGTGGTGGCGTATTCGCGCCCGTCGGCGGTTGTGACCGTGGCGTTTCGGGCGTCAGTCGCGCGAATCGCTGACAGATCTGTGGCCTCGGTCAGGGGCACGCGTTGCCAGGTGCCACCTCCGTCGGCTGTAAGAAGCACCATCCCGCCGCGTCCGGCCAGCCAGCAAATCGACGACGTCGGCGCGGCGCCGGCTGTGATTGCCACCGCCACGCCGGTGGGCACGTCCGACCACGTCGAGCCGGCGTCCACCGATCGCTCGACGCGTGCACCGGTCACCCGCCAGCGGACGGTTGGGGCGGGCGATCGATTCTCGAGTACGGTCCCTTCGTTGGCGCGCCCAAGACCGCTCACGCGGTCCAGCTCTTCGGCGCGCGCCGGAGCGGCCGGCTTCTGTTCCAGCTTCTGTTCCGCGGGCCGCTGCCGGGACGCCGAGGCCGCATCTGGGAGTTTCTGCGCCAACACGCTTGTGGGGGGCGTCGCCTTGGCTGATGCAGCCCGCGCGCTCGCGCGCTCGTTTTCAGCCGAGTCGCGCGCGTCCAGCCGTTTCTCCTGTGCCCGAGCGAGGCGGCCGGCATCGTCCTTGAGGTCCGATTTTGTTGCCGGCGCGGCGGCCAACGGCTGCGCAGGCGCCGGTTCCGCTTTGCGCTGGTCTGCGAGGCCTGGGGCATCGGCGCGCGGCTGGCTCTGGGCCGGCTGCGGACTGCGGCGCCACTCGACAAGCACGACGGTGGCGATGGTCGCCGCGGCGGTGAGCGGAACGGCCCAGGTCAGCCAGCGCCAGGGCGACTGGCGCTCCGGTCTGGCCCACTGGGCGATCGATTCGGTACGCGCGATCGTGCCGGCGATCGCCTGACAGCGGGCGCAGCCCGCGACGTGCGCGTCGGCGCCGGCCAGGGCGGCGCCGCTCAGCCGCCCCTCGATCCACGCCGCCATCACTTCGGGATCCAGGCACGTGGCCGTCGCCGAGACGTCTGGCGTCGCGGCCGACGCGCGGCGCAGCCACCGATCGACAGCGGCGTCCCGGTCCTGCGAGTCCCTCAAGACTGCCTCTCGTCCTTAGAACGATCCAGATCCACTTCCTTGCGCTCGGCACGGCCGAGCAGCCGCCGGAGATCGAGGGAGCCGGGATCGTCGGCGATTTCCGCGAAGGCCTGCGAGATCTGCGCGCTGGTCCAGCCGGCCTCGTCCCGCAGCACGCGCTCGACCGCGACGCGGATCGACTTGCGGACGCGCGCCAACTGCCTCGAAACCGTCGCCTCGTGCTCGCCGAGGACCCGTCCGATCTGCGCGAGCGTCAGCCCTTCCGCATAGTAGCAGCCGACGCGCAGCCGGTCGCGGGCGGGCAGCGCCGCTGCCGCCTGCTGCAGGGCGCGTTCCGTCACGTCCCGGCGTCGATCGCGATCCGGATCCAGGTGCGCCGGCGCGGCAGCGGGTGCGCCGGGTGAGTCGTCCTCGGGCAACGGATCGACACGGCGCGAGCGCATCCGATCGACGTACCGCTGCGCGAGCACGGCTCGCAGCCACGTCGCCAGGGTGCTTCGCCCGTGGAAATGTCGAAAAAGCGACTGACGTGCGTCGCCCTGGGCCCCGACGCCGAAGAGCTCGCCGTAGAGCGAATCGGCGAGGTCCCGTGCTCCACCGCCCGCCTCGAGTGCGTCGGCGCAGCGATAGAGCGCGGGGCGCTGCTCGCGAACGAAATGCTCCCAGGCCGATTCATTGCCCTCGGCGCACGCGCTGGCCAATGCGAGGTCCTCGAGGTGCAGCGAGCCGAGATACGCGTCGATCTCGCTTGCCGTGGGGGATGAGCCGGCCAATGCGCGCGTGGCGCTGGCCGTAAGCGCCTCGGCAAATCGTGACGGCGCGAGACCCCACCGGGCGCCGTTGGCGCGCCGCAGCAGACGGTGGACCAGCGGGCCGTCAATGTGCAGTGACGGTCTCCATGGTCAGAGCTGACTCTTCAACCACGTTTGAAGATCGGACAGGACCCGCGCGCGGTCGGGCGGAGACTCGTTGTAAATCTCGTGAAACAGGTGCTCGTACCACAGGAGGCACCCGACGCCGTCGGGCAGCGCCTGTGCGAAGTCGCGCGACTTTGCCGGCACCACCACGCTGTCGCTCCCAGCGACCTGCAGGAGCGTCGGCACCGTCAGCGTGGGCGCGGTCGCAAGCGCGCCCTGGCCGGCCGTGATGATCGACATGACCAGACGTGGACTCACGTGGTTGTGCATGAGAATGTCGTCCTTGATCGCCTGGATGACGTCGGGGTCGTGCGTCACCTGCTCCGGCCGGATGTGATGGCGAAGCGGCAGGTTCGGGGCGCTGCCGGAGAAGAACTCGATCGCGCCCCGCTCGGCGGCCGACAGAACGGGGTCGAACGCCGGCGACGATAGGATCAGCCCGCGTGGGCGAACACTTCGGGCGGTGACAATCCTCGCCGCCACGGCGCCGCCCATGCTGTGGGCGAGGAGAAACGGCGGTCTGGATTCACCCTGTGCGGCCAGATCGGCCTCGTACTTCGCGTACATCAGTTGGGCGTCGTCCTGGAGGGCGTCGGACCACGGCAGCCGGCCCTGCGGTCCCTGCGACACGCCGAACCCGCGCTGGTCGTAGCCGCGCACATGCAGGCCGACCGCGTGCAGCGCGTCGGCCACGTGGTCGTAGCGGCCCGAATGCTCGCCGACCCCGTGAATCAGCAGCACGGCGCCGCGCCGCGTGACGTGTCCCGGCAGCGGCCAATCACGGCCGATGAGCGTCATGCCATCCGGCATCGTCACCTTGAATGGCGTGCTGCTCGACATGCGTCTTACTCTAATCCCGGAAAGCACTTGACTTGACGTGGTCGCCAGCGGCGCCCTGAAAAGCGCCCAATACCACGTCAAGTCAAGCGGCTTTCCGTGGAGTCTCGTGCGGGACACGCGTTATGACACAATGCGTGCTCGCGATCGGATGGAAGCCGTTGATCGGAAGGGTGACGAATGGCGAAGCGGAAAATGAGCTCGAAGAAAGCGCGCAAGACCACGCGAGGACGGAAGCGATCGGGCGGCAGCAAGCGCGCGGCGGCACGCAAGCCGGCGCGAAGATCCGCCAAGGCGAAGAAGGCGCCCCGCAAGGCGCGCGCGGCGGCGAGGAAGTCGGCGCCGAAGCGGATCGCGCGAAAGCCCGCGCCGAAGCCGGTCGCGCGCCGACCGGCCGCGCCGCCGGCCGCCGCGGCGGTGCCGGACGTGATGCCGCACACAGCGGCGCCCGCGATCACCGAAGGCGTGCCCGTCCCGCCGGAAGGTCTCGGGACCCCTGTGAAGGGCGTCAACTGAAATTGTGAAGGGCGTTAACTGAAACTCTTGACGGCTTCGTCTTCGGAGGCGTGACGCTCGAAGATGCCGTCGAGCCCGGCGAGCGCCAGGAGCTCGACAATCCGATCCGGCGTGCCGACGAGCTTCAGTCGTCCGCCCTGCCGGGTGACGGTGACGTGCGCCGCGATGAGCTCGCCCAGCCGGGTGCTGTCGATATAGCGGACCCCGGCCAGATGCAACAGGACGTTCCTGGCGCCGCGCTTCACCGCGCTCGCCACGGCCTCCTTCAACTGCCCGGGTTCGTCGTTGATCGTCAGGCGTCCCGCCAGCTCGACGATCGCGACGTCGCCATTCTGCCGCTCGCGGATCTCCATGAGGTCCCCACAAGTATAGTGCGGGGGATGTACCCTTTGATTTTGAGAGGTTTCTTATGCCCGATGTCGCTGCCGTGAGTGCTGTTCGTCGCGTGCCCGAGCCCGTCAACGAGCCGGTCAAGAGCTATGCCCCCGGATCGCCAGAGCGCGCCGAGCTCAAAGCGCGGCTGGACTCGATGGCCAAGGAGCGCGTGGAGATTCCGATCGTCATCGGCGGCAAGGAGATCCGCACGAAGACGACGCAGCAGTCGGTCATGCCGTTCAACCACCGCCATGTGCTCGCCGACTGGCACGTCGCCGAGCCGAAGCACATCCAGCAGGCGATCAAGGCGGCGCTCAACGCCCGCCGCGAGTGGTCCTCGTGGCCGCTCGAGGATCGCGCGGCCGTGCTGCTGCGCGCGGCCGAGCTGCTGTCGACGAGCTGGCGCGCGACGCTCAACGCGGCGACGATGCTCGGCCAGGGCAAAACGGTGTTTCAGGCCGAGATCGACGCGGCGTGCGAGCTGATCGATTTCTGGCGTTTCAACGTGGGATACGCCCACGAGCTCTATCAGGAGCAGCCACTCAACAGCCCCGGCGTGTGGAATCACCTCGAGTACCGGCCGCTGGAGGGCTTCGTTTATGCGGTCTCGCCGTTCAACTTCACCGCGATTGGCGGCAACCTGTCCACCTCGCCGGCCCTCATGGGCGGCGTGTCGATCTGGAAGCCGGCTTCGAGCGCGATGTTGAGCGCGTACTACGTGTTCAAGATCCTCGAAGCGGCCGGCCTGCCGCCAGGCGTCATCAACTTCCTGCCGGGCAGCGCCGGGATGATCACCGACGGCCTGCTCGCATCGCGAGACCTGGCCGGTGTGCACTTCACTGGCAGCACGGAAGTGTTTCAGAGCATGTGGAAGACCGTGGGCGACAACATCGCCCGCTATCGGTCCTACCCGCGCCTGGTCGGCGAGACCGGCGGTAAGGACTTCATCGTCGCGCATCCGTCGGCCGACGTGGAGGCGCTCTCGGTGGCCATCGTCCGCGGCGGATTCGAGTATCAGGGCCAGAAGTGTTCGGCCGCCAGCCGCATCTACGTGCCGAACTCGCTCTGGAAGGGCGTGCGCGAGCGGACCGTCGCGATGATGAAAGAGATCAAGATGGGCGACGTGCGCGACTTCCGCAACTTCGTCACCGCCGTCATCGACAAGAAGGCCTTCGACAAGATCAGCGGGTACCTGGCGTCAGCGAAGAAAGGCGCCAAGATCATCCAGGGCGGGAAGTGCGACGACAGGAAGGGGTACTACATCGAGCCGACGCTCATCCAGGCCACCGACCCGTCGCATCGGCTGCTCTGCGAGGAAATCTTCGGACCGGTGGTAACCGTCTACGTCTACCCGGATGGGAAGTGGAAGGAAACGCTGCGGTTGGTGGACCGGACGTCGCCGTACGCGCTCACCGGCGCCGTGTTCGCGACCGATCAGGGGGCGCTGAGCGAGGCGAGCAGCAGCCTGCGCTACGCCGCCGGCAATTTCTACGTCAACGACAAGCCCACCGGCGCCGTCGTCGGTCAGCAGCCGTTCGGTGGCGCGCGCGCGTCGGGCACCAACGACAAGGCTGGATCGAAGCTGAACCTCATCCGGTGGGTGAACACGCGGACGATCAAAGAGACGCTGGTGCCGCCGCGCGACTACAAGTACCCGTTCATGTCGGCCGAGTAGCCCCTCCGGAAAAGAAAACGGCCACGGCGCTTGGGAGCCTGCGCCACGGCCGGCCGTGCCCGAATCGTCTTCAGCTACTTGTGCGGCTGGTCGAAGTGCGCCTGCAGGTTGCCCTTGATAATGTCCGTCAGCGGGAAGTTCAGCACGATATTGCTCGTGTTGCTGGTCTGGTAGATCTTCAGCGCGATCCTGTCGATCGCCTCCTTCCCCTCTCCGGCGTCGACTAAGGTGAACTCCACCGTGTAGCCTCCGTTGCCATCAAACTTGCCGGTGCCCTTGCCGACCATCGTGTCGAGCGGAGCATCCGGCGGGGGCTGCGGGATATTGGGCGCGTCGGTGCACGCGATCGTCTGGAAGTGTTCGGTCAGGTGAAACTTGTGCGCGTTGCCCTGTAGGTCCTTCCAATTGACCTCGAGGTTGTTGGACAACTTGAGGTCGCAATGCAATGTCAGTCCGTTGCTGACTGAGATTCCATTCGCGAGATCGAGGTTCCCGCCGCCGGTGAAGCGACCTTCCCCGAGCACAACCGGGTTAGCCGTGTTCGTGAAGATGATCAGCGCGCCGCCGTCAGTATCGACGGTAAGGCCCGACGCCGTGGCTGACGTCCCGGTGGTGGTCTCAACCCTCGCGCCGAACTGCTGAGTCTTGACCCACGACACCGTGTAGCCAGTCGGCACTTGTTCGGTGACGGTCACGAGATCCGAGAAGGTGCCCCCCGAAATGTCCGTCGGCCCGTGAATCTCCGCGCACTGGCCGTCATTGAGCGGCACTGTGAACGTCTGGAAGGGCGGCCCGTTGTTGCCGATGTCCACGCTGACGTTAAAGGTGACCGGCTGTGGCCCGACGACACCCGAGTAGTCCTTGCAGATCTCGAATCTGTTGAGATCGACCGCGCGGGTGACCTCGGTGCCGCCGCTCGGAGCGAGGGGACGAGCCGGTCTTCATCGGCGACTCTGAGCATGCGCTGATCGTCAGCGCTGCGCCGATCGCCAGAGCGAGACCTGCCTGAACGTGAGTCCGAACTAACATTTGTGACCTCCTGGGGAGCGTTGGAGTTCTGGTACGAGCTGTCTTGAAGAGATTGAATTTAGCAATACTTGCACCAACCGGAGTTTTCTTTAGAACGGCTCGCAAGTGGGTTCGCGCTCGAATGCGATTGACGACCGGATCGCAGGCGGCAGACCTTAGTTTGCGAGCCAGACGAAGGCACGCTATTACAGACCGCATCCGATAGGCATCCGCGCCATTTCTCGCCGTGCGGCGTGACTACGTTGGTCGATTGCGTGTTGCCGTGTGCACCAAGGTGGGGTCTTGCGAACCAGCCAGCTCTGCTTCAGTTGCGCTCGCCTGCCAGCCGAAGCGGCGAGCGTAGCGAGCGTGACGCGAAGGCTGGTGCCGGAGGAGGGAATCGAACCCACACGGGGGGTAAACCCCACAAGATTTTGAGTCTCGCGCGTCTGCCAATTTCGCCACTCCGGCCAAGCGGAATCGATCGATTGAAGGATTGATCGATCGATCTATTGTAGAACGTACATGGCGCTGGTTCTGACCTGGGTCGCCAATTCCCTCGCGATTTACGCGGTGGCGTACCTGATGCGAAGCGTCGAGGTGGCCTCGCTGCTGGACGCCTTCATCGCCGGCGCCGTGCTCACGCTGATCAACGCGATTGTCAAGCCTATCCTTGTGATCCTGACGCTGCCGCTCACGATCCTGACGCTCGGCATTTTCTATTTTCTGGTGAGCGCGTTTTGCCTCTGGCTGGCATCACAGTTGGTCAGTGGCTTCATGCTGCGCGGGGTGTTCTCCACGATCATTGCCGCGATTCTCGTCAGCCTGATCAGCGCGATTCTCACGAAAGCGCTGACGCGCGCTTCCAAATAGGGAAGTCGTCATGATGCGCGGCCAGGTTGCGGTGTGGGTGCTCGTCGCCGTCACCATGGTCGCGGCGACGGCCGCGCGTGTCCGCGCGCCCACGGCGCGTCAGCCGCCTGGCTGGGAGCTGGTCGTGCTCGGCATCGCGCAGGACGGGGGCATTCCGCATCTCGGATGCGAGCAGCCGCTCTGCTGGTCCATCCGGTCGGGCGCGCGCAAACCCGAGCGCGTCGCCAGCATCGGTCTGGTCAACCGGACCCTCCAGAAGGCGTACCTGATCGACGCAACGCCGGACATGGGATCACAGTTGCACGACCTCACGGGCGGCACGCCGCCCGACGGCATCCTGCTCACGCACGCGCACATCGGCCACTACACCGGCCTCATGTATCTCGGTCGTGAATCGATCGATGCCAAACGCGTCCCGGTCTATGGCACGGAACGGATGCAGGCTTTCCTTCGCACGAACGCGCCGTGGAGCCTTCTCGTGACGCGCGGCAATATCGATCTGCGCGCGCTGCCACTCGGAAAAGCCGTTGAGCTCGAGCGCGACCTCCGCGTCACTGCCTACGCCGTGCCGCACCGCGACGAGTTCACCGACACCGTCGGGTTCTTGATAGAGGGTCCGCGCAAGAAGGTCCTGTACATTCCAGACATCGATCAGTGGAAGAAATGGGATCGCCCAATCCGCGACCTCGTCGATCAAGTGGACCTCGCGCTCGTCGACGGCACGTTCGCGTCGCCCACCGAAATCCCCGGGCGATCGATCGACGATATTCCTCACCCGATGATGTCGGTCACGCGGGACCTCCTGCGCGGCACCAAAGCCGCGGTGTGGTTCATTCATCTCAACCACACGAACGGCGAAATCGACGCGGTGGATGTCGTGAAAGATCGACACCGATTTCCGCTGTATTGAGACACGACGTTTCGAGACTTGTCGTCTGTCAATGGTCGACTGTCAGCGGTCAGCTGTCTGCCCCTGGAAAGGCACTTGTGCTGAACGGCCTGCGGCCTCCGGGACTGACGCTCGAACCCGCCGCCTCCGTTCGCTCGGATTGCGTTCTGACGCTCAACGCGCCACTCCGCACACGGCGGAGCTGGCGCGTGCAATCCTCGCTCCCTGCGGCGCGGGTTCGTACTTCCGCTCATCGCGTCAGTCCAAGTCGGCCGCAGACCGTTCAACACAAGTGCCCTTCCAGCGTGTCTGAGCGTCCTGTTTCTGAACTCTGAGGTCTTGAGACCTAGCGAGACTTCCCGCGTAAATCCGCGACTTCAGTGGCATTCTTACGTCTTCCGAGGCTCAATGAGGGCACAACGAGCGGCCAGAGCATTGGGAGTGTCGGTGCTCGTGCGTGGAGTGCTGGCGCTTCTGTTCGCAGTTGCCGTTCAGGCGGTGGCGGGGCATTGGTCTCTCCGAACCACGGTCGGTGTAGTCACGGCCATGGTCGCGTTGCCTGCAATCGGCACGTTCGCGACAAGCTTGCCGATTCTTCTGGTGTTGAGTCGCAGACCCTCGCTCTCGAACAATCGGCTCCTCTCGGCAGCTTTGGGTGTTTGCGTGACCACCATTCCGTCAGTAACTGTCTTCGCGTGGCTCCTGAGCTTCGACGTTGATAGACCGACCACGATAAATCACCTGGGTGCAATCGGTATCAATCTGGGCCGTCGCGTTCGCGACGTCTGGAGCCGTGTTTGGCCTTGCATTCGGCAGCGGAGGCTTGAAAGGTTCGGTGCGGAGTCGAGACACGCTGGCCACCTCTTAACGCCAGAGGGTGGCCAGGGCCAGAGGCTCCTGGCGTGCTTCGTTGCTCGACAGGTCGGGCTTCAAGCCTTTCCGATCTGCAAACGCGTTATGCTTTCGATCCGCAGCGCCCGCCCGGGCGTGTGAGTGGAGGATGGAAATGAGCCGTAGATCATTTCGGACATCGCTGATCGTGTGCCTTGGCGTCGCCGCGCTTGCCGCCTCTCTCTGGCGGCCGTGGACGTTGCACGCGCAAGGGCTGGCACCGGCTGGCGGAAAGCTGGCGGCTGTCGCGCAGTCCGACATGAAGGAGTGGCTGTCATACCTCGCGTCCGATGCGCTGCTGGGCCGGCAGGTGTACACCGAGGGCTACGGGCTGGCCGCCGCGTACGTGGCCGAGCACCTGAAGTCGTGGGGCCTGAAGCCGATGGGCGACGCCGGATTCTTCCAGGCCGTCAAGCTGCGCAGCTATCGCGTCACGCGCAACTCGTCGGTGACGGTCGAGGTGAACGGCCAGTCGCGGACATTCCAGCACGGCGACCACGTGACGTTTCCGGCCAACGCCGGCGGGAAGCAGACGCTGACGTTCAACGGCGCGGAATTCGTGGGATACGGCATCTTCACCCTCGCCGGGCCGCAGACGAACAATCTTCCATTCGACGACTACAAGGGCCGCGACGTCCGCAGCAAGCTCGTCGTGTGGCTGCCCGGCACGCCGTCGCTGCTCGTGCCGGCGCCGGACCCGACGCAGCCGGCAGCTGGTCGAGGCCGGGGCGGCGTCGGCGGCAACCGGCCCATCTACGCCGTGCAAAACGCCGGCGGCGCAGCCGTACTGAGCTTCGCGGGAGGGCCGGCGCTGGCAACCCCCGCGGTGCTGACGGGGCCGGCGCAGGATGCGCTTCTCAAGGCGCAAGCCGCGCTCACACAGGCGTCCGCGGCCGTGAGTGACGCGCAAGCGGCCGTGGCTCAGGCCATGGCTGGAGGCCGCGCGGGCGCGGGCGGTGGACGAGGTGGCGGCGGCGGGGCTGGTGGCGGAGCCGGACGTGGTCTGCCGACCGCACCCGCGCCAGATTTCACCTCCGTGCAGAACGTCGACGCGAAGACCCCGCCGCTCGTGACCGCTGATGCCGAGTTCTTCGAGTTCCTGTTCTCCGGCGCGCCGGCGAAGTTCGCCGAGCTGCGCGCCAAGGCCGAACGCGGCGAGCAGATCGCTGGCTTTGCGGTCCCGGCGAAGATCTCGATCAACATCGATAACCAGTACGAGCCCATCTCGACCCAGATGACCAAAAACGTCGTCGGCATGGTGGAGGGCTCGGATCCCAAACTGAAAGAGACGTACGTGTTCTTCGGTGCCCACCTCGATCACACCGGCTACCGGCAGGCGGCCACGGCCGGCCGCGGCGGCGGTCGAGGCGCGGGTGCCGTGACCGCCAGCGGCGAGCCCGATCTCATCAACAATGGCGCCGACGATGACGGATCGGGGTCGACGGCGTTATTGGGGATCGCGAAGGCGTTCGCGACGGGGCCGAAGCCGAAGCGCTCGGTCGTGTTCGTCTGGCACGCGGGCGAGGAGTCGGGCCTGTTGGGCTCGCGCTACATGGCCGACTTTCCCGTCGTGCCGCTCGAGAGAATCCAGGCGCAGCTCAACATGGACATGATTGGCCGGAGCCAGGACGACAAACCCGAGTACGCCAACTCGGTGTTCGTCGTCGGCGCCGATCGCATCAGCACCGACCTCCACAACCTTGTCGTCGACGTCAATGCGAAACAGAACAAACCGCTGAGTCTCGACTACGAGCTCAACGACCCGACGCCGCCGGCCGACACCCGGATGAACAACATCTACGGCCGCAGCGACCACTACAGCTATGCGGCCAAGGGCATTCCGATTGCCTTCTTCTTTACAGGCCTCCACGTGGACTACCACCAGCCCGGCGACCAGGTGGAGAAGATCGACTTCCCGAAGCTGACCCGAATCGCCCAGCTGGTCTACGAAACCGGGTTCGCGATTGCCAATACCGACCGGCTGCTCGAGCGGGATAACCGGGGGCCGCGAGCCGGGAAGGGCTTTTCCGGCAAGATCGGCGGAAGATAGGTCAATTACAAGACTTGGGCCCTCTTTCGCCTCAGTCTTGTAACCCACCTGCCAGTTGGGACCGAGGCGAAAGTCCCCGGAAAGTGGTGTCTAAAAAGGCCGAAACCCCTTCGTTTACGGGCATTTCCGTTGATTTTGATGTGTCCAATTCGCTACAATGTAAAGACGTTTCTGCGCGCGGAAAGCCAGCCGACGCATACCTGACACAACTCGCAGCCCGGGGGACACGTGGCATTCGAAATCGGAGACAAGGTCATTTACCCAAATCATGGTCTGGGTGTGATTGAGCGCATCGAGACCAAGACCATCATGGGCACCACTTGCGGCTTCTACCAGCTGCGGATGGCCAATGAGACGACGGTTTTCGTGCCGGTCGACAACGTCGACGGGGTCGGACTGCGCCGAGCGGTGAGCGACCACGAAGTCGAGCGGCTGTTCCATCTGCTGGGCGACGGCAAGATCGACAGCCACCAGAATTGGAAGGGCCGGTTCAAGGACAACTCCGACCGGATGCGGACGGGCTCCATCTACGACGTCGTCGAGGTGCTGAAGAGCCTGACCTTTCTGAGCAAGTCCAAGAGCCTCTCGTTCCGTGAGAAGAGGATGCTCGACCGCGCCAAGTTCCTCGTCGTCTCGGAGATTTCCGAGGTGCTCGCCGAGAAGACGCCGGCCGTCGAGGAGAAGGTCGACAAGGCGCTCGAGCGCTGCTTCGCCATGAAGGCGCGAAATGCCGCCCGGGCGAAAGCCGCGAGCGCGGCCCGCGCGAAGGCGCCGGCGCCGGCCGTGCGCGTGCCGCCTCGGCGCGCGGCTCGGGCTTCCTGACGCCAAAAGGCACATGGCAAAAGGCAGAACACGTTTCTGCCTTCTGCCCTCTGCCTTGACATGGTTTTTCTCGCAGCTCTTCGCACCCTCGCCACCGCCGTCGTCATTCCGCTCTACGTTCTCGTCCTTGGTCCGCCTGCGCTCCTGTGGACGCTGGCCTCGCGCGACACGCGCTTTCTGTTTGCCGTAGGCGCCGCGGGCGTGCGGCTGGGGTTCGCACTCGCCGGCGTGAAGCTGCGGGTCGTCGGCGAGGAGCACATCCTGCCTGGCGGCGCGGTGTACGCCTGCAACCACAGCAGCAATGTCGAAGCGCCGGCGGTCTTTCTGTCACTCGAGCGGCTGTTCCCGCGGGTCGCCGTGCTCTACAAGGCAGAGCTCAGGCGTTTGCCCGTACTCGTGTGGGCGTTTGACATAGGCGGGTTCGTTCCCGTCGAGCGGGCCAATCCGGATCAGAGCTGGCCGGCGGTCGAGCGGGCGGCGAAGAGTCTCGAGGCTGGAACGTCGTTCTTCATTTTTCCCGAAGGCACTCGGAGCCGGACTGGCGAGCTGCTGCCGTTCAAGAAGGGCGGGTTCGTCATGGCCATCAAGGCGCACGCGCCGATTGTTCCCGTCGCCGTCTCCGGCGGCCTGAGCGCCATGCGAAAGGGCAGCCGGGTCATCTGGCCTGCCGCCATCACGGTCGAGTTCCTTCCCGCTGTTTCGACGAAAGGCTGCTCGTTCGACGATCGAGACGCGGTCGTCGCGAGGGTGCGTCAGGTGATCGAGACGGCGCTGGAGAAGTCCCGTCGAGCGGGCGTCAGCCCTTCGTCCGGAACGTGATCGACGCCGGCGCCATGGGTGTACCGTCGGTCGCGGTGATCGCTGCGCCAAACGAGACGGTCACGGCAACGGCCGATGCGAGCGGCGACTTGAAGCGGATCTCGATTGCCCGGGTGCCCGAGTGATAGTTGACCTCGAATGGCGGCGCGGGGCCTGCGATGGGCTCCGCATACGTCACTTTCACGGCGCCCTCGAACGATGACTCTTTCATGTCCCTCGAAAACTGCACGCGGACGACGACGGTGGGATCGATGTCGGCTTCGTTATTGAGCGGTGCGGAGAAGATCACGGCAGGGGGCGGAAGGAGAGGCGGCGGCGGAAGAGCGACCGCCGGGGGTGCGTCGCTCTCGGGCTTGCTCGTGGCGAGTGTCGAGGCTTCGAGCCGGGGCAGGCCGTCCTCGAATCGAATCGTGCCCTGCGCTTCGAGCCAGGCGCCCGCCCCGCGCCGAGTCGTCGGGTCCAGGTCGAAGCCCCGCCCGCGGGGGCGGATTCCAGTGACCCAGATCGCGGCATCGGCCGCCTGCAGCACGAAATCCCACTGACTCTGACGCGGCCAGGCCGGCAGATCCCCGTAGAGGTTCTGCGCGCGGAATCGGCCGCGCACCGTCACGGATTTCCCGTCGAATGCCTGCGGATGGAGCGCGATTGTCCGGACCGACGGCGGGGTGAGCGAGGGCTCGTCGACCCAGGTCGCCGCCGTGAGGGCGAAGAGCGTGTTTCGCGCGGGCCAGCGGTCGCGCGAGAGCGTTTCAACGACCGCCCGCAGACCTGAAGCCGAGAGCCGTGTGTCGTCCTGAGAGAGCTGTCCGACATCGAACAGCAGACCTCTCAGCTCGACGGCTCTCGATGGCGGCCGGCCGTCGCGCGGCAGGACGATCAGCGTGCGCGTCGCATCTATCGGAATGCGCCAGATGCCGTCGATCTCCTCGGGCGCGCCGATCAGCGCCACGGTTCGGCCGTGATAAAAGGTCGGGTAGCGCTGGATGGTCGAGAGCGACGTCGACACGAGCTGTGCCGACTGTGCGCGCCCGCCAGCGGACATCGCCGTTCCCAGGAACAGCGAGACCAGCGCGATCGGCCGCCACGAGCAGGACATGTCCTTGAGAATAGCGCGAGAGCCGTTCTCACTTTCCTGGAGCGGCCCGCCGGGCAGAATTCGGCCATCTGTCCGCGATTCGAGCGGTTTGGCAGGTCACGGAAGTGAGAACGGCTCGAGCCGATCGCCGGCGTCCCGCGCCCGGGACCGATCGCGTTTTTGTCATTTCGATTCAGCGGAACCGGCAACAGCGGACCTCGCGTTAGAATCCTTCGCTTGTGACCGGCAGGAACAAGCCCCGGGCGCCGACGGACCAGGTGTCGGAACTCACCGCAGGACGCCTGTCGGTGTACCTGCGCTGCCTGAATACGCTCGACGCGGCGGGGGTCAAGACCATTTCCTCCAAGGCGCTCGCCGAACAGTTCCAGTTGAACGCCGCGCAGATTCGAAAAGACCTGGCGTACTTCGGTGAGTTCGGCGTTCGCGGCGTGGGCTACTACGTCAAGGAGCTCAAGCGGCACCTGCGGATGATCCTCGGCCTCGATCGCACGGTGCGCGTCGCGATTCTCGGAGCGGGCAACCTCGGACTGGCGCTCGCCGACTACCCGGGTTTCCGGCAGGAAGGCTTCGCGATCGTCGCGCTCTTCGACACCGAGCGTTCGAAAATCGGCCGCAGGTCCAAGGGCGGGGTCCGCATCTTCGACATCAGCGAATTCCGGCGGAGCGTCAAGCGCGACAGCATCGACATCGCGGTCGTCGCGGTGCCCGCCGACTCGGCGCAAGGCGTCGTGAATGCCGCCGTCCACGCCGGTATTCGCGCGATTCTGAATTTCTCTCCGGGCGCGTTGAAAGTCCCGCCCGGCGTGAAGCTCAAGAACGTCGATCTGACCGTCTCGCTCGAGAGCCTGTCCTTCTTCCTGGCCAGAGGTGAAGCCAATGGCGAGCCGGCGTAAGACCACCCTCTCGCATGTGGACGAGCGCGGCCGCGTGCGCATGGTGGATGTCTCGGCCAAGCCTGAAACCGTGCGCGAAGCCGTGGCGCAGGGCGAGGTTCGGATGAATGCCGAAGCGCGCCGCGCCATCCGCGCGCGCGCCGTCAAGAAGGGCGATCCACTGCAGACCGCGCGGCTGGCGGGGATCATGGCCGCCAAACGCACGTCTGAGATCGTGCCGCTGTGTCATCCGCTTCCGCTGACGCACGTGGACGTCGAGCTGACGCCGCGGCGCGACGGCTACACGATTACGGCGCGTGTCGGCACCGTCGGCCGCACGGGCGTCGAGATGGAGGCCCTCGTGGCTGTTTCCGTCGCGGCGCTCACGCTGTACGACATGCTGAAGGCGGTGGACCGGGCGATCGTCATCGGGCCCGTGTTTCTCATCGAGAAGCGCGGCGGCCGGAGCGGCGAGTATCGTCGAGCCCGCTAGCGCGGGTTTCGTTTTCATGTAGCCACAGGGGTCAGGTCTTGTATTGCAACATTTTTCGTGTGCCCCTCCAGAAAATGTTGCAATACAAGACCTGACCCCTGTGGCCTAGCTGCTGTAAAAAACCGCGCTAGCTGATTCCCGGGGTGTCCAAGTGCGTGTTGTCGTTGCCGTTCACGATCCGCCCGTGTGGACCATGCCTGCGGAGCAGGTCGCGCGGATTGCGTCGCGGCTGCCCGACGACGACGTCGTCGGGGCGCTGGAGCCGGACGAGCGCCGGCGCGAGTTCCCCATGGCAGAGGTCATCGTTACGACGCGCCTCAAGGGCGACGAGTTCGCCCTCGCGCGCCGGCTGCGCTGGATTCACACGACTGCGGTGGGCGTGGGGCCGCTCCTGTCGCGGGAGGCGGTCGCGAGCGATGTCGTGATCACGAACGCCCGGGGCAGCCACAGCGAGGCGATCGCGGAACACGCCATCGCGCTCGTGCTGGCGCTTCGTCGGCACCTCCACATTGCCGCGGCTCGGCAGGCGGCCCGCGAGTGGGCGCAGATCGAGCTCCAGGCGCGCCGGGTCGCGACGCTGCCGCATTCGCGCCTGCTCGTCGTCGGGCTCGGATCGATCGGGTCGCGCGTGGCCGCGCTCGGTCGCGGGCTCGGCATGCACGTGACGGGCGTACGCCGCCGGCTCGACCAGCCGGTGCCCGATGGGGTGTCCGAGGTCGTGGCGCCCGAGCAGCTTCGTGAGGCGCTCGGTCGGGCGGACGCAGTCGTCCTCGCCGTTCCGCGGACGAGCGAAACGCGCGCGCTCATCGGCGAGCCGGAATTCGAGGCGATGCGGCCGTCGGCCGTGCTGGTCAACATCGCCCGTGGCCGGTTGATCGACGATGCGGCATTGCTTCGGGCGGTCGAGTCAGGAAGGATTGCGGGCGCCGGGCTCGACGCCTTCCAGGAGGAGCCGCTGCCGCCGTCGCATCCGCTCTGGACCGCGCCGAACGTCCTGATCACGCCGCACACGGCGGCGTTTGCCGGCGACTACTGGCCGCCGGTCGTCGAGCAGTTCCTGGAGAACATGCGGCTCTACAAAAAGGGCGAGCCGCTGATCAACGTCGTGGACAAGAAAGCAGGATACTGAGGCCTGACGCGAGCGAGCTGTGCGAGCGAGCCACGCGAACGGAGCGGGGCGTGAGGGGTCCCCGCGAGTGAGCGTGTAAGGGGTCTGGGGACGAAGTCCCCAGATCAATGACCTGATGGCTGAGCCAATTGCCGAGACGCCGGCGACGATCGCGGTGCTGCCGTTCTTCGCGAGCGGCCGGTTCCCGACGCCCGATCTGCTCGGACGCTGCCGCGAAGGCGGCATCGACACGATCAGCGGCCGGGATCTGGTCGAGCGCGTGCGGGATCTCAGTCTCGGGCTCGGCGCCATCGGCATGGCGCGTGGGGATCGCGTGGCGCTCGTGTCGGAGAGCCGGCCCGAGTGGCTGCTCGTGGACTTCGCGATTCTCTCGGCCGGCGGCGTCACGGTGCCCATCTACCCGACGCTTTCGGCCGAGCAGGTCGCGTTCATCCTTCGCGACAGTGAATCGGCGTTCGTCGTTGTCTCCAACGCCGTTCAGCTCGCCAAAGTGATCGCGGCCGCCGCGACCTTGCCTGCGCTCCGGGGAGTTGTCGTGATTGACGCGCCCGGCGATGGTTTGCCCGGGGCGGCCGGCCAGGCGCCCATCGTGACGCTGGCCGACACCGTCGATCGCGGACATCGGCGCATTCTCGATGGGTGGGGCGTGGGCCGCGAGTTTCATGACGAGGCCAAGAAGGTCCAGCCCCACGATCTCGCGACGATCATTTACACCTCGGGTACCACCGGCGAACCCAAGGGCGTGATGCTGACGCACGCGAACCTGGTCGCGAATCTCGAGGGCGTCAAGAAGGTCCTCGACCTGAACCCGGACGACACCGCCTTGTCGTTCCTGCCGCTCTGCCACGCCTTCGAGCGGATGGTGGCGTACATCTACCTGGCGTGCGGCGTGTCGATGATCTTCGCCGAGTCGATCGACACGATCGCGCGCGACCTGAAAACCGTGCGGCCGACGGTCATGACGGGCGTCCCACGCGTGTTCGAGAAGCTGCACGCTCGCGTCCTGGCCAAAGGCCGGGAGCCAGGCGGATTGAAGCGCGTCATCTTCGATTGGGCGGTCCGTGTGGCCGACTCGCGCGGCCGGCTGCTGCCGGAACACCAGCGGCTCCCGTTACGACTCAAGCTCGAGTCGAGGCTCGCCGAGCGGCTCGTGTTCAGAAAGATCCGCGAGGGTCTCGGCGGACGCTTCCGATTCGCCGTGTCGGGGAGCGCGGCGCTGCGGCCGGACATCGGTCGGTTCTTCTACGGACTCGGGCTGCCGATTCTCGAGGGGTACGGCCTCACGGAGACCTCGCCGGTCCTGTGCGTGACGCCCCTTCGAAAGGTGCGGTTCGGCACCGTCGGCCCGCCGCTGCCGAACGTCGAGCTGCGCATCGCGCCTGACGGCGAGATCCTCGCTCGCGGTCCGAACGTCATGAGCGGGTATTTCCATAAGCCGGACCAGACGGCGGACGTGATCCGCGATGGCTGGTTGCACACCGGCGACATCGGCGCGCAGGGCAGTGACGGGTATCTTGCGATCACCGATCGCAAGAAAGAGCTGATCGTGACCTCAGGCGGCAAGAAAATCGCGCCCCAGCCGATCGAGGCGTCGCTGCGCGCGCACGATCTAGTGGCCGAGGCCGTGCTGGTGGGGGAAAAGCGTCACTACGTGTCGGCGCTCATCGTGCCCGACTTCCAGATGCTCTCCGAGCGTATCGCGATGGCGCGGCCGGCCGATGCCGCCGGTGCGCGGAAGATGCTGGATCGCCCGGACGTCCGCTCGCTCTACGCGCAGGTCGTCGCGGGCGTGAACGACCGCCTCGCGCAGTTCGAGCGGATCAAGAAATTCGAGCTGCTGGCGCGCGAGTTCACGGTCGACGCCGGCGAGCTCACGCCGACGTTGAAAGTACGCCGGAAGGTCGTCGAGGAGAGGTTGCGTGAGGTGATTGAAACCATGTATCAGTCAAGCTGACATCTGAAATCTGGAATCTGAAATCTGGAATCTGGTCTGTAATCGGGAATCGAGGAATCTGGAATCTATCGAGGAATCTGGAATCTATCGGGGAATCGGGGAATCTATCGGCAATCGGGGGAATGTCGGCATCGCGGAATCGGCTGGCGCAGATTTCAGATGGCCCGATCGCCGAGATTCCCCGATCGATTTCCTGATTCCCCGATAGATTCCAGATTCCCCGATTCCAGATTGCGGTTTCAGATTACAGATTCCGAGATTGCAGATGTCAGATTGACATGTCTCAGTTCGGATTCACCCGGACGTTGCGCCAAATCGCGCCGCGCATCGTGTCTGCACGCGACCGCGTGCCCAGCGAGATCCGGTGTGTCGGCGGCGCGTACGCGAGTCCGCCGAACCCGTCCGAGAACCACTCGCGATTGTCGCTGAGGCTCCCGTCGGCGTTCACGACGCCGACCGAGATCGAATAGTTCGATGGCGTCCACCGGAGCGTGAAACGGTAGACGACGTTCGACCGCCAGTCCACGGTCCTGTCGTTGCGCAGCGTGTGGTCGCCGGGATTCGCGTTCTCGCCCGCGGCGCCATTGCGCCACACGACCTTCATTCCCGAGCCGTCGCCGTCGCTGCGCTGCTCGAGGTGCATCTTCCAGGGATGGTCACGGAAGGCTGCGAAGTCGCCGAACGTCGGCCCGTCACCCATCGAGATCCACTTGTAGTCTTTCAGGACAGACGCGCCCTGGGCGCGGCCGAAGTTCGTCACCTCGAATTCCAGCGTGCAGCTCGTGCAGGTGGGAATCGTGTAGTCGAGTCCGTCGCTGTCGTTGTCAGCCCGCCAGCCCTGTCCGGCGACGAAAGATCCGCCGTGCCGATCGCCCACCGTGACACCCGTCGTGAGCGGGTCGTAGATGGACTGGCCGATGATGAATCCCTTGTTGGCGGTCACGAAGCTCTCGGTGCCCGACCAGTCGCTCGTCACGGCATCGGCATACCCGCGGGCGCGCCAGAACAGCCGGGCGCCCGGCTTCAGCGTGTCCGTGATCGTGTAGGACGTGCTGGTGCTGCCCTGGGCGATGTCCTGCGTGCTGCCGGTTCTTGTGTCGGCGGGGAAGTTGTCGAGCTCCGACCACTCGAAGCGGTACCGCACGTTGGAGACCGTGCCCGCGGTCACTCGCGCGTTGTTCACCGTCAAGGTCACCGGGGTGTCGGTCAGCGCCTGGCCGCTTGTCGGCGATGTCGCCTGCGGCGCCGCCAGCGCCGGCGTCACGGGCGGGGTCGGGGGAGTCGGCTGAGTCGGTGGCGTCGGAGTCGAGCTGCCGCCGCCGCAGGAGACCGCGAGGACCGCGGCCGCCAGGAGCCCTACTCGTGATACCAGAAAGCTCATGCTTCTCATCGCGGCCTCAGCGCGCTGCCGAGCGTGGCCGGGCGCGGTTTGTTGCCAATCCAGACATTGCGGTACGTCGCGGGCCAGGACCCCGTGTCGTCGGTGCTGTTGTTGACGCCGACGTACGCGTAATGCGAGCTCGGCGTGTAGCCGAACGACGACGTCTGACCGTAGTCGTAGATCGTGTTGCCGCCCTGACCACTGCCGCTGCCGTTCACGCCGCCGGCGCCGCCGTCCTGCACGAGTACCTGAATGAAGTTGCCCCAGGTGGCTTTCCAGTAATAGGTATTCGCCGGGTTCAAGTGGCGAACCGACGCCTGCCGTCGGCCGATGTCCGGCTCCAGCTTGCGGTCCGCGGCGTCCTCGCCCATCAGCACCTTGAACGAAATCGCGTGGTCGGGATTGCCGTCGAAGCCGCGGTACTGCACGTTCATCAAGTAGTCGCTGGTGTAGTGGTTCCCCGGGTTGTCGTCCATCGACATGATCTTGAGCTTGCCGGTGTTGCCGCTCGCGGACACGGGGTTGTCTGAAAGGCCTTCCACGTCCAGCGAGAACTCGCCGTTCCAGATGGGCTGCGCGAGCCGATACCGGAGGTACGCGTTGGTATCGTGCAGCCGCAGGCCCCGGCCGTCCACGAACGTCGAGCCATTCACCCGCGCCTCGGCGATCGTCTGGCCGTTCACGAGCGGGTCGTACAGCTCGCCGGCCCGGTTGTAGCCGACGATCTGCGTCCGGAGCGTGAACGTCGACGACCAGTCTCCGTTCGTCGATCCCTGCACCCATCGGGCGCGCCAGTAGAACCGCGTCGCGGGTTGGAGATCCTGATCGACCTCGATCGACGTGGTCGAGCTGCCTTCGGTCACCGACGCGCGAGTGAACGTGACGGCGTAGTAGTCACTGCGACCGCCTGTCCCGGCGCCGAAGTCACTCTGATCAGAAATCTGAAACTCGTAGGTCTTGGCGCCCGCCGTCGCCGACACGCCGTTCCGCACTCTGAGGATCGGACGCAGCGTCGCGAGCTGCTCGTCGGCGCCCGGCGCGTCGAGCGTGGGCGCGGCCGCCGTCACCGGCGGGGTCGGGGGCGTCGGTTGGTTCGGCGGCGCGGGTGTGGAGTTGCCGCCGCCGCACGCGGCGCTCACGGCCAGGCAGGCGGCGAGAAATCGAAGTCGAGACATCGGCGAAGTCTAGCAGCCGGGCGACGATTTGTCTCTGTGAAATTGTGTGAAGGCGCGAATTTTCTCTTAGAAAATCGACACCTGCCATATACTGCCGCTCTCCCCATGGCCGCCCTCAAGCTGCGCCGCGGACGTCCCCGCAAGTTCGGCCGTCCGGCGCGGCCGATCACCCTGACTCTGCCTGATGATGTGATTTCTCGACTGGCCGCCGTCGATGGCGACCTCGGCCGGGCGATCGTCAGTCTGGTCGACGCCGCCCCGGTCCCGTCGCGCGCCCGGCGGGCCGCCGCGTCGATCTCCAGCTTTGGGCGGCACGCCGTGATCCTCGTGCCCCCCGTGGCGGCGCTGCGCCGGCTGCGCGGCATTCAACTGGTGCCAGTCGGCAACGGTCGGGCGCTCATCGCGCTCGATCACCCCCACGCGATCCCGCAGCTCGAGCTCGACCTTCGGGATGCATTGGACCGGACCGGTTTGACGACGGGGGATCGGGGAGTGCTGGAAACGGTCGCGGAGATTCTGCGTGACGCGCGTCAGTCGAACGTGCTGACGATCGCGGAACGCTCGATCATCGTGCTCGAAGGGCGCAGAAAGAACTGAAATCTGAAAACTGAAATCTGGAATCGTCTCGGAAAATCGAGAGAGATTTCAGCTCCCCCGATTCCAGATTGCCGATTCAGATTACAGATTGCCAGATGTCAGATTTCAGATTGACGTCGTTACTAAAACACCTTGGCGCTGTTCACCGGCCACCAGCGCAGCTGCACCTTGCCGATGATGTAGCGCTTCGGCACGTACCCCCACGTGCGGCTGTCGGAGCTGTTGTTCCGGTGGTCGCCCATCACGTAGTAGTAGCCGCGCGGCAGGACGAACGGGCCGAGGTTGTCGTGGTCGCGGTATCTCTCGGGAATGAAGTCGTCGGCGAGCGGCACGTCGTTGCGCAGCACGCGGCCGTCCACGATCTTGATCGTGTCGCCCGGCTCGGCGACGATGCGCTTGACGAACGATTTGCTCGGATCTTCCGGGTAGTAGAGCATCACGATGTCGCCCACACGCGGCTCGCCGAGCCGATAGGCGAGCTTGTTGACGATCAATCGATCCTGATCCTCGAGCGTCGGCACCATGCTCTGGCCCTCGACGCGCGCCACCTGGAAGCCGAACGTCACGATCAACGTCGCGTACACGGCGGCCGACAGCAGCGTCTTGAACCAGGCCAGGAGCTCCTCGCCGACGCGGGCGAACGAAATCGACCAGCTTCGCGGGGGGGCGTCCTGCGGCAGCCGCGCAATCTCGACCGGCGCCGAGGTCGTGGCGGTGATCGCGATGTCGGCGACCCGTCCCGGTTCCGGATCGGTGATGAGCGCCGGGGGCGACACGAGAGCAGGATCGGCATCGGCCGGAAGCTCGGCGTCGATCGGGTCCGGTACGACCATCGGGTCCGGTACGACCATCGGGTCCGGTCCGGCCACCGGGTCCGGACCCACGATCCGCGGACCGGCGGCGGCGACCGGTGACGTCTCCGGCGTCCATTCCACCGGCGTCATGGCGGTGGGCTGAAACCCATCGCTTTCGGACACCGGCGGCGGATCCGGAAACAGCGATCCCGCGATCGCCGGCTCTGCGGAGCGTGGCGGTTCTGATCCTGCGGCCGGAACCCCGGGAACGGCGTCCGCCACCGGCTCGCCGGACTCTCCGGGGCCGTCGGGCCCCTCATCTCGAGGCGATACGTCCTGCTGACTCAGGGCTGAATCTCCTTTAGTCCTGCTCGTGATCGACTGGATGCGTCAGAAAACCTTGAGGTGATTGAGCGGCCACCAGCGCAGCTGCACGCGGCCGACGATGTAGTCCTTGGGGACGTAGCCCCAGGTCCGGCTGTCCGAGCTGTTGTTGCGATGATCGCCCATGACGAAATAATAGCCTTTCGGAATCGTCTCCGGTCCCCACGTATCGAGCGAGCGGAATTCCTCGGAGATGAAGTCGTCCGGAATCGGGACGCCATTCCGATAGACGCGGCCGTTCTCGCTGCGAATCTGGTCGCCGGGGCCCGCCACGACTCGCTTGACGAACGACGTGCCGGGATCCTCGGGATATTTGAGCATCGCGATGTCGCCGACACGCGGATCGCCCAACCGGTACGCCAGCTTGTTGACGATCAGTCGATCCTGATCGTCGAGCGTCGGCACCATGCTGAGACCCTCGACGCGCGCGACCTGGCCGACGAACGTCACGATGAGCGTCGCATACGCGGCGGCCGAGACGAACGTCCGGCACCACGCCAGCAACTCGGCGCCGATCCGCGAAACGGATGACGTGGCCGCTACAGCTGGAGGTACTCCCGGAGCCGTCGCGTCTGCGACCGGCTGACCGGAATCTCCGTGACCTTCGGGTCTTTCATCTTGAGAAGATAATTCCTGCTGAACCAGGGCACGATCTCCTTGATTCTCGTAATGTTCACCAGATGTGACCGGTGAACCCGCCAGAAGATCGACGGATCCAGGCGCGCCTGGAGCTCGTCGAGCGTCCGATAGTTAGACGTCCCCGACACCGTGTTTGTTACCACGATTATCGCATCGTCCACCAAGGACGCGTGGACGACCTCGTCGGCCTGGACCAGGACGAAGCGCTCGCCGACGCGAATCGCCAGCTGATCGCGCCGGCCCTGGCGGGCCTGCACGGCTTCGACGACCCGCTCGAGGTCCGCGGCCGAGAGCGGCATCCGGGCGGCCTGTTCGGACGCCTTGCGTCGCCGGACCCGTTCGAGCGTCTGCTCCAGCCGATCGGCGTCCACGGGCTTCAGCACGTAGTCGACGGCGTTCACGGTGAACGCGTCGATCGCGTACTGATCGAACGCCGTCACGAAGACGAGTTGCACGGGCACGTCGGCTTCGATGAGCCGGCGCGCGACTTCGAACCCCGTGAGGCCGGGCATCTGGACGTCGAGAAAGACGACATCGGGCCGGAGGTCGCCCGCCATCCGGAGCGCCTCGACGCCGTCCGTGGCCTGTCCGACGATCTCGACCGCGCCGGCCTCGCCGAGCAGGAAGCACAACTCCTCGCGCGCGAGCTGCTCGTCGTCGACCACCATCACGCGAATCGCCATGGTCAGGCCGTCGCCCGTTCCGGCAACACGAGCTCGGGAATCTCAATCCGCGCCGAGGTGCCTTGTCCCGGCACGCTGTGCAGACGGAGCTGATAGCCGGCGCCGTAGATCACGCGCAGGCGCTCGTTGACGTTGCGCAGACCGATGCCGTGCTCGCTTGTCGACTCCATCCGATCGGTGGCGATCCCGACGCCGTTGTCGTGCACTTCGATGATCGCGTGTCCGCCCTGGCGCGTCGATTTGATCGTGATTCGCCCCTCGCCGACCTTGCGGCCGAGTCCGTGCTTGATCGAGTTTTCGACGAGCGGCTGGAGGATCATGCTCGGCACGATCACGTCGAGGCTCGCCTCGTCGATGATTTTCTCGACCGCGAGGCTGGGGCCGAACCGGACCCGCTCGATGTCGAGGTACTCGTCGACCGCGGCGAGCTCCTCGCGAAGCGTCACGAAGTGTTCCTGGCTCCGCAGCAGGCGGCGGAGCAGCCCGGAGAGCTTCACGATGAGGACGCGCGCCGTCTCCGGCTGCGATCGGATGAGCGACGTGATGGACGTCAACGTGTTGAACAGGAAGTGCGGATTGATCTGATTGGCGAGCGCTTCGACGCGCGCGGCCATCAGCAGCTGTTCCTGCTCGGCCAGTCGATGCTCGATCCGGGCCGTGTTCCAGATCTTGATCGGGATGGCCACGCCGAGCACGGCGGCCAGGAGCACGATCGGGTACAGCCAGAACTCCGCGGGGTTGATGAAGAAAATCCGGGTCGGAAACTGCTGGAAGATCGTCTGGCGCAGCATTTCGAGCAGGATCGGCGCCGTGACCAGGAACACCTGCCAGTCGAGCGAGAACCGCCGCAGAAACCGCCAGGCCGAGTGGTGCAGCTTGCTCACGAAGAACGGCGTGAAGCGCCAGATCTCTTCCTTCGGACAGAGCTCTCGCAGACCGCCGCCGGCGAACCCGCATCCGACGGCGAAGGGCAGCGCGCCCCACTCGCCGGCAAAGAGCGGCGGGATGCCGACCATGGCCCCCACGATCGCGCCGGCGTAGGGGCCCGCGATCAACCCCGCGAGGAACGATCCTGAGAGCGTCAGATCCGCGGCGTCATAGTGAATCAGGAGGCGCGACGCGACGCCGACGGTCAGCGGGATTCCGAGTCCGGCGGCGAAGATCAGGCGCTCGGGCCAGTCGCGGCGCTCGGTCAGGAGAATGCGCCGGAACCACCGGAAGCGGACGAGCATCGTCGCCAGCGTCGCGACGACCGCCAGCTGGACCATGAGCGTGATGAGCTGGAAATTGACGGCGGAAAGCTCTCGAGCCTGGCTCTCCATGAAGCCTGCTAACTATAACATCGGCTTGAAGATGGCCTGACATCAGCGGCGCTGTTTGTTATGATGACCGGATGATCCGGCCGCTCATCATCGGCTTCGCGACCACCTTCAAGCACATGTTCCGCAAGGCCAACACCGTCAATTATCCGGCCGAGAAGCTCCCCGTCTTTCCGAAGTATCGCGGGAAACAGGTCCTGATGCGCGACGAGAACGGCCTGGAAAAATGCGTCGCGTGCGGGTTGTGCGCGGTCGCCTGTCCGGCCGACGCCATCTACCTCGAGGCCGCCGAGAACGACGGCACGGTCCAGGCCGGCCCGCGCTACGCGAGCGTCTACCAGATCCACAAGACGCGCTGCATCTTCTGCGGGTACTGCGAAGAGGCCTGCCCGGTCTCGGCCATCTTCATGGGGAAGGATTACGAGCTGGCCGTGTACAGCAACAAAGACTTCATCTGGGACAAGGAAGACCTGCTGGTGCCGGCCACGAAGTGACCGTTTCCTTTCTCGACGCTCTCGATGAGCGTGTGCTCGTCTGCGACGGCGCGATGGGCACGATGCTCTACGCGCGCGGTATTTTCCTGAACCGCTGCTTCGACGACCTCAACGTCTCGCAACCCGATCTCGTTGCCGACGTGCACCGCGAGTACGTCCGCGCGGGCGCCGACGTCATCGAGACGAACACGTTCGGCGCCAATCGCTTCAAGCTCGCGAATTTCGGGCTCGTGGACCTGGTGCGGCCCATCAATCTCCGGGGCGCGCAGGTCGCGCGTGAAGCGGCCGGAGACGACGTCTGGGTGGCCGGGTCGATCGGTCCGCTGGGCGTGCGCATCGAGCCCTGGGGCCGCACGGGCGTGGACGAAGCCGAAGCCGCGTTCGGCGAGCAGGCGCAGGCCCTGCTCGAGGGCGGGGTCGAGCTCTTCATGCTCGAGACCTTCCGCGACCTGAACGAATTGCTCGCCGCGATTCGCGCGATTCGCCGGGTCTCGTCGCTCCCGATCGTCGCGCAGATGACGACCGGGGAAGACGGCAACAGCCTGGACGGCACGCCGCCCGAGACGTTCACGCCAGAGCTCGAGCGTGCGGGGGCCGATGTCATTGGGGTCAACTGTTCGGTCGGACCCGCCGCGATGCTCGAGACGGTCGAGACGATGGCCCGTCTCACGCGCGCGCGGCTCGCGGCGCAACCCAACGCGGGTCGCCCGCGCGACGTGGACGGGCGGAATCTGTATCTCTGCTCGCCGGAGTACATGGCGACGTACGCGCGGCGATTCATCTCCGCGGGCGTGCGCCTCGTCGGCGGCTGCTGCGGGACGACGCCCGAGCACATCCGGCAAATCGCGGCGGCGGTGCGGACGACCGCACCGCGCGCGGTCCGGCCGCAGCCGGAAGCCGCGGCCGGGGCCAGTGACGCGCCGGTGATGGCCGTCGCCCGGCGCGAGAAGTCGGCGCTCGCGCTCGCGCTCGACGAGCGACGGTTCGTCATCGTCGTCGAAGTCTCCGCGCCGCGCGGGCTCGATCTGGCCGGTGCCGCGGCGCAGGCGCGGCGGTTTCGCGAACTGGGCGCGGCGGCCGTCAACGTGCCCGACTACCCGAAGTCCGGGGCGCGCGCGAGCGCCATCGCCCTCGCGGTCCTGCTCCGGCAAGCCAAGGTCGAAACGCTGCTGCACTACTCCTGCCGGGATCGAAACCTGATCGGGATGCAGTCTGACCTCGTCGGCGCCCACGCGATGGGCCTGCGCAACGTGTTGCTCACAACGGGCAATCCAGCGCCACAAGCGACCTACGCCGACGCGACGTCCGTTTTCGACGTCGACGCGATCGGCCTCACGAACATGGTGGTCCGGCTCAATCAGGGCAAGGACATCGCCGATCAGCCGCTCGGCGAGCCGACACGGTTCCACGTCGGCGTGGCCGTCAATCCATTCGCGCCGAATCTCGACGCGGAATGGCGGCGGCTTGCGCATAAGGTCGAGGCGGGCGCCGAGTTCATCGTCACGCCGCCCATTCTCGATATCGCCGCATTCGACAACGCGTTGCCGCGCCTGACCGAGACCGGGTTGCCGGTCATCGCCGGCGTGGCCGCGCTCGAGAGCCTGCGGCACGCGGAGTTCCTCGCGAGCGAAGTGGTAGGGGTGCGGGTCGGCGAGGGCCTGCTCGAACGGCTGCGCCGCGCCGGCGACGAAGCGACGGAGGCGCTGGCGGCCACGTTCGAGATTGCGCGCGCGCTTGCCGAGCGTGTGCAGGGGCTGCAGATCGCGACCGTCCATGGGTCACCCCAGACGGCAGAGCGGCTGCTGGCGCAGATCATGCAACGGCTCCCTCAAGTTGAAGTGGCGCCGGTCCAACCGGGTCAGGCCCGGGCGGCCTCGAAAGCTCGACATGGGTGACGGCACCAACGGCAACGGCGTCCGCGATTCCGTCCTGATCTTCCGGCGGTTCCTCAAGAACCCGCGGACGATTGGCGCGGTGACGCCGAGTGGCCGCGCGCTCGCGCAAGTGATGGTCGCGAACCTTCCGGAGCGCACGCCGGCGCGCGTGGTCGAGCTTGGCCCCGGCACGGGCGCGTTCACCGGCGCCATCGTCGATCGCGTGGGCAACGCCGGCCGGTTTCTCGCGATCGACATCGAGCCCGAATTCGTCAGGGAAATCCACCTCCGGTTTCCGCGCGTCGAGTGTGTGCAGGCGTCGGCCGAGCAGCTCGAGTCCCTCGTCAAAGCGCGCAACATCGCGCCGGTCGATCACATCCTCTCAGGCCTCCCGTTCGCGAGCCTGCCGCTCGAGATGACCGATCGCATTCTCGACGGCATCGAGAAAACGCTCCGTCCAGGCGGCACGTTCACGGCCTTTCAGTACGTGCACGCGTACAAGCTCGCGACGTCCAAGCGCTTCCGCCGCGACATGAGCCGCCGCATGGGCGCTCCGCCCGTCACGCGTCTCGTCACGCGGAATTTCCCCCCGGCGTTCGTGATGACGTGGACACGTGGGGGCACGGAGCCTGAAAGACCGAAAAGCTGAAGCCTCAAAGGCTCAAGCCACCATCTCGACAATCTCCTTCGCCACGATCTCCGCCCCATTCGTGTCGAGCCTCTCCGTCGGCGCCGGCTGGGCGACCAGACCTTCCAACGCCCCACGCCACCGACCCGCGAACAGATCCGCGTGGCTGATGAACCGGCAGCGCAGGTACTTCGGCATCTCCTGCACGAGCAGGTCGTACTCCCGGAACCGGCCGCGCGAGGTGTAGAGCATCGGCGTCGCCGACGCGATGCACTCGGCGATGATGCCGTAGCCCGGCTTGGTGACGACGACGTCGGAAGCCGCGACGAGATCCTCGTAGCGAAAGCTGCCGGTCAGGAACGCGTCTTCGGCGAGGAACACGACGTGATCGAGCGAGGCACCCATCTTCGGTGTCATGCGATCGGTCGTGATGATGGTCCAACGATCGAGACAATCCAGCGCCGACAGATCCAGCGACGGCAGTCCGTACCCGCCGAACGACAGCAACGCGGCCGGCCGATCCGCCGGCACGCCGAAATGCGCCCGCGTGTCCGCGCGCGTCCGGGAGGGCCGCCGCGCGACGAGCGGCATCCGGCGGACCGACGGAAAGACGTCGAAGCCGCCCGCGAACGGCAGCTCCAACGCGCGCGTCGTCTTCTTGTAGGCCGTCCGGATCATCGGGACCAGCCACGGGAGGGTGTCGAACGCGGGCTGCGTTTCGTAGATCCAGTCCCAGGTGAAATTGCCGATCGCCATCGACGGAACGTGAAGCCGCTCGGCGACTTCGAAGGCCAGGGGCGGGATGTCGCCGACGACGAGCCGGACCTGTTCCGAAGAGAGCAGGGCCGTCTCTTCGGCGATCCGCGGCTCGAACCTGGAGTAGAACTCCGCCGCTTCGCGGACCGTCGCGTCATCATCGTGCGTCACGCTCGAGGACTGTGCGATGCCGCTGTCGCAGGCGCCGGGCCGCAGGGTGTACGGCACGCGGAGCGTGCGTGACAGCAGATCCGGGCTCACTGCGGACCGGATCAGAATCTCGAGTGACGGCGCGAGCTCGTCGAGGGCGTTGATGATTTCGACTTCGCGGGAGGCGTGGCCGAAGCCGTGGCCACTGATGTAGAAAACGACGATCACTTCCTACAGAAACACCATTGACTGGTGGGACGGGATCTCGAACCGGCGCCGGCATTTCGCGCAGTTGACGTAGTCGTCGACGCGGTACAGGTGGTCGCGCAGCTTGGCGAACAGCGCGCGGTCGCGTTCGTCGGCGCCGCCGGGAATGCGGTCCTTCTTCGTGCGCTTCAGCCACTTGATCTGGTAGTCGGCCCGGTGCCGGCACTGCGGGCACGCGAGCGACATGGGCTTTGTTTCAGGTTTTTCGGTGAAAAAATCTCGTTCGTTCAGCATCTGGAGCGATCCTAGCAGGTTCCGGGGGTGCGGGGCTCCGAGGTTCCGATGCGTTCCGGCGTTCGACGGGATTCCGGGGTTCCGAGGTTCGCATCCGTCGTGCCCGTGGCCCCGGAACCCAGGCACCACGGAACCTCTTGTGGCTCCTCAATAGATCAAGGGAAGAATTTTCCACCTGACCCTCTTCGCGTACTCGTCGTAGGCCGTCCCAAAGGTCCTTCTCAAGTCTCGTTCTTCAAACGGGACGGCGAGAAACAGATACGCGCTGCTCACGAGTGCGAAGACCAGCCGCGTCCCATTCATGGTCGGCGCCAGTGCGACGAACAGGATCCAGCCCAGGTAGATCGGGTGCCGGACGAGCCCGTACGGACCATGCACGTCGAGCGACGGCTTCGGCGCGTCGCGACCCGGATCGAGGACTTGCAGAACACCCGAGAGCTCCAGCACGTCCAGGCGGCGCGCCGCCATCAGGATGAATATCGCTACGCCCAGTTGTCCCAGCTGCATGACCGCCCGGCCTGAACCCTGCACCTCCCACACCAGGCCCGCCACCGGCTGCCAGAGCGCACAGACGAGGATAAAGAGCAGGCTCGCGATCCAGACATACACGGATCGCTCGAGCGGCGCCGGGAACCGCCGCATCACCATGGCCTTGGCGCCCGAGCGCGCGAAGATCGAATGATGGAGCGCGAAGACGGAGAAAAGGGCTACATTGAGGAAGACCGCCGGCGCGGCGCCGCCGGTGGGCACGCCGTCCATCCCCCAGGCGTAGCGGGCAACGAAGTAGAAGAGCGACCCGACGAACACGAGCGCGCCCGCGACCGCGAAGACGAGCTGCGGACCGGGGCGCGCCAGGGCATTCGGCATCTGTCCGTATTATAGGAATCGCATGTCGTCTTTCCGGCCGCGCGTGGTCATTACCGGTATCGGCGTCGTCTCGCCGTTCGGCGTGGGACGCGATCTGTTCTGGGATCGCATCTCGCGCGGCGTGAGCGGGGTGCGCGCGATCACGGAGTTCGACGCGTCGCGGCTGGCCAATCGCGTGAGCGCGGCCGTGCCGGACGAAGCGCTGCGCGCCGCGGACCTGGAGCAAGAGGACACTCCCGTCGACGGGCACGTGAACGGCAACGGGCGCGGCAATGGCAACGGGCGCGCCGATCCGCGGCGGTACGCGAAAGTCTCACGGATCGCGGTGCTCGCCGCGCGCGAAGCGCTCCAGGACGCGGGCATCGCCGAAGGCGATCCCGATTTGGGAGTGATCATCGGCAGTGGCGCGGGCGGCATCGACGTCGCCGAGCGTCAGTACGGCGACTTCTTCTCGGGCGCGTACCATCGCGTCTCCCCGTACGCGATCCCCGTGTCCATCGTCGGCATCGTGTCGAGCGAGATCTCGATCGCCCTCGGGCTCCGGGGCATCAGCCACGTGCTGTCGACGGGCTGCACCAGCTCGACGGACGCGATCGGCTACGCGGCTGCCCTGATTCGCCAGGGCGATGCGGACGTGCTGCTCACCGGCGGCGCCGACGCGTGCGTCACGCCAGGGATGATCTTCGGATTCTGCCGGATGCGCGTCACCTCGACGAAGTACAACGACCGGCCGTCCGAGGCGTCGCGTCCGTTCGATCGCGGCCGCGACGGGTTCGTGCTCGGCGAGGGGGCATGGCTGATGACGCTCGAGCGCGAGGAGCGGGCACGCGCGCGCGGGGCGAAGATCTACGCGACGATTGACGGGTACGGATCGACGTGTGACGCATACCACCGGGTGCAGATGGACCCTGACGGCACGGAGATCGTGCGGGCGATGGAGCTGGCCCTGAAACGATCAGGCCGGCCGCTCCAAGGAATCGGCTACGTCAACTACCACGGCACGTCGACGACGCTCAACGATGCGGTGGAATCGCGCTGCGTGCGGCGCGTGTTCGGCTCGCTCGCCGAGCGGATTCCTGGGTCGTCCACCAAATCGATGATCGGTCATCCGCAGGGCGCGAGCGGCGCGGCTGGCGTCGTCACGACCGCGCTGGCGATGACGCACGGCGTCCTGCCGCCGACGATCAATCTCACGGATCAGGATCCGGACTGCGATCTGGATTTCATTCCGAACGCGGCGCGCGACACGCAGATCGAAGCCGCGCTCTGCAATTGCCTGGGGTTCGGATCGAAGAACAGCGCGCTGGTGCTGGGGCGCGGATAGGCCGGCGCGAGGCCTATCTCTCCTTGTCCCGGCCGCTGATCTGCCGGCCCTTCGCGAGCGCGCGGAAGGCGCCGTCGTTGAACGACTGCAGGATGCCGACGGTGAAGCCCTGCTGGAAGCGCGTCTCGATGTCCGCTTCGGAGACCGGATAGCCGCACGGCACCTTGAATTCCTTGCAGGCGGCCAGCACCGACTGAATCGCCGCTTCCCACGCGGCGTCATCGCGCACGCGGCGGCCGTCGGCGCCGGTCGTCGAGAACACGCCGCCCAGCGTGCCCGCGCCGGGGACGAGGACGCTCAGGCCCGGCACCTGCGCGATCTCGCGGACATTGGCGAGGCCCTCTTTCGTTTCGACGATGGCCCAGACGACGAGCTCGCCCTCGGGATTGAGCGGCCACACGTCCGCCTTGCGCCGATATTCCGCGTCGCTCAGGCCCCAGTACTTCGGCGCGTCCCCGACGTCGTCGGGGCGCGTGCCGCCCTTGGACTTGAAACGCATCGCCGCGATGCCGAGACGAAGTTCTTCCGCGCTGTCGACCTCGACGAAAGACAGGATCGAGACGCCTGCATTGAGCTGCCGGCTGATGTTGGTGACGTAGTTGGCGGGATCGGCCGGCATGTCCGCGCGCGAGATGTTCGGGGCCTTGGAGTTGATCGGCACGAGGAGTCGCGGAGATGGCGTCTTGGCGACGTTGCCCGCGTCGGCGAGCGCGTCCTGGAACGCGGTGATCGTCGCGGATCCGCCGTCGATGTTGCGCTCCATCATCGCGGTGAAGAAGAAGTCTGCGTCCGGATGGGCCAGCGCGTCTTTCGCCAGCTCGAGCGGCGTCTTGGGCGGCGGAGGAGGTGTCGCAGGCGCTGGGGCTGCGGCTGCTCCGGCGCCGCCGGCCGTGGGCGCGCCTTGTCCGCCTCGATTGCCGCCGCCGCGGCCTGCGGTCGGGACGCCGAGGCCGTAGATCGCTTTCCTGGCGCTCAGCAGATCAACCATCGGATTCAGGTGGCGGCCTTGCTGACCGGCGACCGACACGCCGAGTACCGTCAAGCCGACCGCGCCGATCACGAGATGCGCACGCATACGTTCCTCCGGGTTTGAATTCGTGCGCCTATCTTAGTCGGAGTCGGGCGCCTATAAGCCGCGCCGTTCTCCGCCCACGCATGCCCTCGCGCGATGGGCGCGCAAGTGCGCTCAAGCCCCAAGCCCCAAGCCCAAGCCATGCGATGCTCTTAACAGCCCTACGATGCTCGACGTCCTGATCGCAGGCGCGGGACCGGCCGGCTCCATCGCGGCCCTCGTCCTCGCACGCGCCGGCGCGCGGGTGGTGGTCGTTGACCGCGAGACTTTCCCGCGCGACAAGCTCTGCGGCGACACGCTCAATCCGGGTGGCATCCGGTTCCTCGCTTCGCTCGGCCTGACCGGCGGGCCGCTCGCGACCGCGAAGCCCCTCGGCGGCATGATCGTGACCGGGCCGCACGGGCGCAGCGTCGAAGGTCGGTACCCCAACAGGCAAGTCGGCCTCGCGTTGACCCGGGCGGTGTTCGACGCGTGGCTGCTGGACCAGGCCGTGGCTGCCGGCGCGCGGTTCGAGTCCGGCCTGGTCGTCCGACGGCCGCTCGTGGACGACTCGAGCGGACGGTCGCTCGTCCGCGGTCTGACGCTTGATCGCCGCGGCTCGACGGACCACTCGATTCGAATGCCGGCGACGATGACGATTGCCGCCGATGGGCGACACTCGGCCGTCGCGCGGTCTTTGGGTCTGGCGTCCCATCCGCTGAAGCCAAGACGATGGGCGTTTGGCGTGTACGCCACCGGCATCGAGGCCCTGACCGATCTTGGCGAGATGCACGTGCGGGCGAAGTACTACCTCGGCATCGCGCCGCTCGCGCGAGGCCTGTCGAATGTCTGTCTCGTCACCGGTCCGCGTCCAGAGGGCCGGTCGCCGATTGAGATCGTCCGGAAGGCGATCGCCGCCGAGCCGGCGTTGACCCGACGGTTCAGGCGGGCCGAGTTCGTGAGCGATGTCCGCGTCCTTGGCCCGCTCGCGGTGAACGCGCGCGCGCCGGGCGCCGAGGGGTTGCTGCTGGCCGGCGATGCGTCGGGATTCATCGATCCCATGACCGGTGATGGGCTGAGCCTGGCGATGCGCTCCGCCGAGCTCGCGGCCGTTGAGGCGCTGCGCACGCTCGAGACCGGCGACTTCGCGGGCGCGGTGCTGCGGCTTGCCGCCTCGCGCCACCGGGCATTCGGGTCCAAGCTCCGATTCAACCGGATGATGCGACGGCTCGTGGATTCGCCTGCGGCCCTGGAGCTGGCCGGCGTGGGCGCGACGATCGCCCCTGGTCTCGTCGAACGCGCGGTCCGCTACGCCGGGGACGCCGCGTGAACCTGGTCGCGTTCGTCGTCGCGGTCATCGTCGGCCTGCTGCTCGCCGAGGCTCGAGTGTCGTGGAGGCACGAGCGAGCGCTACGCGCCCGCGGCGCCGTCGAACCGCCCGGCGACGTGCACTGGGCGATGGCCGTGCTGTACCCCGGCGCGTTCGCCTTGATGGGACTCGAGGGCCTGTATCGTGCCGCGACGCTCGAAGCGCAGGGCGCGGTCTCACCCGCGCCACCCGGCCCGGCCTGGTTCGTCTCGGGCGTCGTCCTGTTTGTCGCGAGCAAGGCGCTGAAGTACTGGGCGATGCGCACGCTGGGCGGGCGGTGGTCGTTTCGCGTGCTCCTGCTGCCCGGCGCGCCGCTCATCACGACTGGTCCCTACCAGTACGTGCGTCATCCCAACTACATCGCGGTGGTGGGGGAGCTCGTCGGCGCGGCTATGATGGTTGGAGCGCGCGTCGCCGGGCCGGTGATGATCGCGCTGTTTGGCGTCGCGTTGTGGGCACGCATACGATTTGAAGAGCGGGCACATGAGTCGTACCCGCCGGCCGAAACACGGGTCCGCCCGTCAGACGGTCATTAGCACCGGATTTTCATGCGAACGTCTCGACCCGCTCTCTACCGATTCTCGACGCTGACTGCCGCTCTTGCGATCGCCGCCGCGACCGCGAGTGCCCAGGGCACCCGTCCCGCGACCCAGACACTGTCCCAGCAGGTCACGACCGCGCTCGGCCGCGGGTCGGTGGACGAGGCGCGCCGCCTCGTTCAGACCGCGTCCGGTCCCGCCGCGCAGAAAGAACTGGCGGCCGCGCTGCTCGATATCTTCGAGGGCCGGGTCGATCAGGCGCGCACGCGGCTCGAGCCGCTGGCCTCGGCGGCGCCGGGGGGTGACGCGGCCCTCGAGCTCGGCCTGCTCGAGCTCTCGCGCGGCCGGCGCGCGCAGGCTCGCAAGCTGCTTCTGCCGCTCTCGCAGAACCGGGCGCTGAACAGCACCGAAGATTATTTCCGCCTGGCGCGAGCCGCCCGCGGGGTCCGCGAGTTTCAGCTGGCCAACGACGCATATCAGCGCATCGAGAGTGTCCCGCGCGCCGACATCCAGGCCGGATACGCCGACCTCTTCCTTCAGTTCCATCAGCCCGGCGACGCCGTGACGAACTACCGGAAGGCGCTCGACGCCGACCGCGCCTGGGTTCCCGCGCATCTCGGTCTCTCGCGCGCGTATGCCGACGACGAACCGGAGCTCTCGCGCGCGGCGCTCGACTCGGCGCGCAAGCTCGCGCCGAACCACCCGGATGTGCTGATCCTCACGGCCGAGCGCGCGATCGAGACCGACGACGTCCCGGCGGCGAAGACCGCGCTCGATCAGCTGCGCAACGTCAAATCGGGCACGTCCGAGGAAGCCGCGTTGCGTATCGCGATCGCGTATGAAGAAGGCGGCGCGGCCGCCGTCGAGCCGGCCGTGGCCGCAAGCGGAGAGCAACCTCCCCGTACCGCGCTCAGCTACCGCATGGCCGGCCAGCGCGCGGCGAGCCACTACCGGTTCGACGAAGCCGCGACGTTCGCGCGCAAGGCCACGCTCATCGACTCGGAAGATCCCGACGCGCAGGTCGACCTGGGTCTCTATCTTCTCCGCACGGGCGAGGAGAAAGAGGCGCGGGTGGCGCTGGACCTGGCCTGGAGCGTCGATCGCAGCAACGTCGTGACGATGAATCTCCTGAACATGCTCGACTCGCTCGAGAAGTTCGAGGTGATTCCGGCGGGTGACCTGGTTTTCAAGTTCTCGAAGGAAGAGGCGGAGGTTCTGAAGCCGTACGCCCTGTCGCTTGCGGCCGACGCGTACAAGACGTTTTCGACGCGTTACGCCTTCAAGCCCGCCGGACCCATCCTGATCGAAGTATTTCCCAAGCACGACGACTTTGCGGTTCGCACGCTGGGATTGCCCGGGCTCGTGGGCGCGCTCGGCGCCTGTTTCGGTCGCGTCGTGACGATGGACTCGCCCAGGGCGAGGCCGCCAGGAGACTTCAGCTGGCAGGCGACGCTCTGGCACGAGATGGCGCACGTGTTCACGTTGCAGCTCTCGAAGTACCGCGTCCCCCGATGGCTGACCGAAGGGATCTCCGTCTTCGAAGAGCATCGCCGGCAGCCGGCCTGGGGCCGTGAGCTCACGCTCGAGTTCGGCCGCCAGCTCGCGCGCGGGCGCACGTTCGGCGTGAAGAACCTGCCCGACGCCTTCAAGCGGCCGGAGTCGCTCGCGCTTGCCTACTTCGAAGCTTCGCTCGTCGTCGAGCACCTCGTGGAGCTGAACGGCGATGCCGGGCTCAGGACGCTGCTCCTCGCGTACGCGGATGGCGCCAACGACACCGACGCGTTCGCCAAGGCGTTCGGAAAAAGCGTGGACACGGTCGAAGCGTCGTTCAAGGCGTTTATCGACAAACGCTACGGCGGGCTGCGCGTGGCGATGGGCGATCCGCCGCGCCAGGTGGAGCCCGACGATCTGCCCGGGCTCACGTCGAGAGCCGCCGCGGCGCCCGGCAACTTCCTGAGCCAGCTCTCGCTCGGCCAGGCGCTGGTCAAGGCCAACCAGCCGGCCGCCGCCAAAGGTGCGCTCGAGAAAGCGGCGCAGCTCGCGCCCGAGGCGAGCGGCGACGGCAGCCCACGCGCGCTGCTGGCGTCCATCGCCGAGCGCGAAGGCGATTCCGCCCGCGCGCGCCGCGAGCTGCGGCAGCTGCTCACGTTCGATCACACCAACGTCAACGCGGCCCGCCGGCTGTCGACGCTGTCGAGTGGCGCGGATGCGGTCGCCGACAAGGACTTCGCCCTTCGGCTCGTTGCCGATCTCGATCCCTTTGACGCGGCGGCTCACACCTTGCTCGGCCGGCGCCTGCTGGAGAAGGGCGACAGCGCTGCCGCGCTGATCGAGTTTCAGGCAGCGCTCGCCGGCGGGCCCTCGAATCTGGCCGAAGCGCACTCCGATCATGCCGAAGCGTTGCTGAAGCTCGGCCGCCGCGATGACGCGCGCCGATCGGCGCTGCTCGCGCTCAAGGAAGCGCCGACGTTCGCGCGCGCGCAGGACCTGCTGCTCGCGGCGATGGGTAGGTAAGGGCAAAGGGCAGAGGGCAAAGGGCAAAAAAAAGGGCAAAGGGCAAAGGGCAAAGGTGAGGAACGAGCTGTCGCGGGTCATTCGATCATTTCTCGGGATCGCGCTGCTCGTCGCCGCACCTGCGACGGCGTCTGCGCAGGGTGAGCGCTACGCTGTCGTTGTTCAAGGCGCATCGGGCGAGGAGCAGTACGCGACGCTCCATCGCCAGTGGGTGGACAGTCTCACGAAAATCCTGGTCGAGCGGTTCAAGATCGACAAGACGCACGTGTCCGTGTTGACCGAGCAGCCGCGCACCGGCGAAGAGCGCGCGACCGCCGAGAACGTCAAGACGGTGCTCGGCCGTCTGGCGGGTCAGGTCAAAGCCGCCGACCTGCTGTTCGTGCTGCTCATCGGCCACGGCGGTGGCGAAGGCGCCGACGCGAAGTTCAATCTCATCGGACCCGACCTTGGCGTGGCCGACTGGGCGGCGCTGCTCAAACCCATTCCGGGCCGCGTCGCCGTCGTCGACAGCACGAGCTCGAGCTTTGCGTACTTGAAAGGCCTGGCGGCGCCGGGCCGCGTGGTCATGACGGCGACGAACAGCTTTTCTCAGCGCTACCACACGGTCTTCCCGGATGCGTTCGTGCGCGCGCTCACGGCCAACGATGCCGACGTCGACAAGAACGGACGGATTTCTCTTCTTGAAGCGTTCAACCACGCATCACGGCTCGTGACCCAGCACTACGAACAGAGCGGCCATCTCGCCACCGAACGCGCCGTCTTCGACGACACGGGCGACGGGGTCGGGCGGGATGCCGCCGGCACCGGACCGGACGGCACGATCGCGGGTTTGACGTACCTCGACACCGTCGCGATGCCCACCTCGTCGGACCCGGCGGTCCAGGAGATGCTCGGCCGTCAGAAAGCGCTGACCGAACAGGTCGACGAGCTGCGCCGCAAGCGCCCGACGATGGCTGCCGACGAATTCGATCGCGAGTTCGAAAAGCTCATCGTCGAGTTGGCGCTCGTCTCACGCGACGTCCGCAGGAAGATGGGCGGCTAAGTCCACCAGTCGACCTTCAGGCGCTCCGGCTGCCGGAAAATCCAGACAGCAACCAGGCCAGTGACGAATCCGCCGGCATGCGTCCACATGACGAACGCGGAGTCGCCCGGCGAGACGACAATGCGGCCGACGTCGCCGACGAGCTGCATCACCGCCCAGAACGCCGCAAAGACGACCGCGGGGATTTCGATCACGTCGATGACGACGACGAGCGGGAGGAGCACGAGGAGGCGCGAGTGCGGGAACATCGCGAAGTAGGCGCCGATGACGCCGGCGATCGCGGCGCCTGGCCCGACGATCGGCACGACGAGGTCCGGGCTCGTCCAGCTGCCCAAGAGCGCGCCGGCGATGCCGCAGAGGACGTAGAAGGCGAGGAATCTCGCGTGGCCCATGCGGTCCTCGACGTTCTCGCCGAAAATCCAGAGGGCGAGCAGATTGCTGCCAAGGTGCAGCCAGCCGTTGTGCAGGAACAGTGACGTCACGAGCGACGTCCAGGCGAGCTCGCCCGGCACGAGACCAAATGTGAAGTACAAATTGAGCCGCGCGTGGGCGTCGAGCGCGAGGGCGGCGGTGAAGACGAGCGCGTTGGCGGCAAGGAGCGAGAGCGTCACCCACGGCGTGGTGCGTGAGGGGATGACGTCGCGAAGCGGAATCATGAAACAAATCGCAGCCGGTTCTTCACCGGTGAGTGACTGTCTATCACAGGTGCGGCAATGAAATGCCGTTCCTGCGGCACCGAGATCGCCGAGAAGGCGATCGTGTGCTTTCGGTGTGGCACACCGACGGATTTGCCCGCGGCGCCGGCGCGGCCGGCCGCGCGGCGGGGCCGGCCGGCGTGGATTGCCGTGCCGATCGTGCTCGTCATCATCCTGCTGGGCGTCTGGCTGCTGCCGCAGACGCCCGAAGGATCGCCCGCACGGTGGGCCGGGTGGGCCGGGCTCGTCGTGGCCGCTGCCGCGGTCGTGTGGGGGCTGCGTCGCCGGAGGTGACCCGGCCATCGTGTAAACTGAGCGGTTGACACCCATGCCCGATCCACGGCTGGAAGTTCGCGACGTGCTCGGTGAGCGGATCGTCGTTCTCGACCGCTTGCCGTTCACGATCGGGCGCCGGGAGACGAACGACCTTCGGCTCGGCGGGAGTGAAGTGTCGCGCGAGCACGCCGAGATTACCGCCGACGCAGGCCGCTTCCTGCTTCGCGATAAAGAATCGCGCTACGGCACGTTCGTCAACGGCGAGCCGGTCACCGAGTGCGAGCTCCGATCGGGCGACCGCGTCCGGCTCGGTCGCGGCGGCGGCGCCGACCTCGTTTTTCTCGCGGCGGGCGACGACCAGAGCATCTCCAATCGATCGACGACGGGCGCGCGCGACGATCTGCGCCAGATCACCGCGCTGCTCGAAGGCTTTCGCGCGCTGGGCTCGGGACGCGTCCTCCAGGAAGTGCTGGCGCTCGTGCTCGACGCGGCGATCGAGATCTCCGGCGCCGAGCGCGCGTTCATCATGCTCTCGGCCGAAGGCGGCCTCGAGTTCAAGCTCGCGCGCGGCAAAGACAAGCAGACGCTGACCGACACCACGTTTGCCACGAGCCGCAAGATTCCCGAAGAGGTCTTCCGCGTCGGCAAGACCAAGGTCGTCGCCGACCTGCTCGACAGCGGCTTCGCCGACGTCCACATGGGCACCGTCGCGCTCGGCATCCGGCACGTCGTCTGCGTGCCGCTCAACTACGTGCATTACGTCGAGGCCGCCGAGGCCCGCGGCGAAGACCGCCGCATCGGCGTGCTCTACCTCGACAGCCGCGAGAAGGGAACCTTGCTCTCGGACGCGACCCGCGCCGGCCTCGAGACGCTCGCGGCCGAGGCGTCGGTCGCGATCGAGAACGCGCGGCTGTACCGCGAGAAGATCGAGAAGAGCCGCATGGAGCAGGAAATGCGCATCGCGGCCGAGATTCAGCAGGCGCTCCTGCCGAAACCGCGCGCGAGCCTCGGATTCGTCGAAGCCGCCGCGGCGAGCATCCCCTGCCGGTCGATCGGCGGCGACTTCTTCGACTACCTGGACGATCCGGGCGCGACGTTCGGCTTCACGCTGGGTGACGTGGCGGGCAAGGGGCCGCCGGCCGCGCTCATGAGCGCGCTCATGCAGGGCATGTTCGCATCGCACGCGCTGCTGGCCGACGGGCCGGCCACGGCCGTCGCGGCCATGAACAAGGCGCTGTGCCGCCGGGGGCTGGAGTCGCGATTCGTCACCCTGATGTTCGGCATCGTGTCGGCCGACGGGCAGTTGACCTACTGCAACGCCGGCCACAACCCGCCGATCGTGATCGGCAAGCGCGGCATGCGGCACCTCGAGGCCGGTGGCCCGGTCGTCGGCCTGCTCGAGTTCGCGCCGTACGGCCAGGAAACGATCCGTCTCGAGTCCGGCGACACGATCATCGTCTTCAGCGACGGCGTCTCCGAGGCGCTGAACAGCGTGGGCGATGAGTTCGGCGACGCGCGGCTGACGTCGATTGCGGAGTCGATCGGCCAGGCCACCGCCCAGACGATCGTGGATCGCATCGTCGCCGACGTGCGCACGTTCACGAAGGGCGCCGCGCAGAGCGACGACATCACCGTGATGGTGATCCGGTATCTCGGCGCGGGTGCCTAGCGTGTCGCGCCGGATCATCGCCGCGATCTGGCTCGTCGTCGGCGTCGTCATCTTCAACGCGTTCTTCGACCTGTACGTCTCTCGCGGCGCGCGAGAGTATTTGCAGAAGCGCGCGGAGTACGAGCTGCGCGGCGGCCCCGAGCCGGACATGGACACGGTGATGGCCCAGTCCACGCAGGACGGCTGGATCATGTCGACCCTCTGGGCCGGTCTGGTCGTCGCCGGCGGCTGGACGACGCTCTGGGCAGTGCGAAGCAAGACCTGAAAGGTCTGCAGTTTGGGCGGGCCGTGAACAGATGTAGCCGTGAACCCTTCATGATCTTCCCCCCTTCATTCCCTTCATGAAGAAGAAATGCACCCGCTGATCTACGACTGGAATACCGTCGACGCGCCGCCGGATCCGCCGCGGCCGGTGATGCTCGACGACGAGACGCTCCGCGACGGGCTGCAGTCGCCCAGCGTCCGCACGCCGACAATCGACCAGAAACTCCAGATTCTCCACTTGATGGAGGCACTCGATATCGATTCGGTCGACATCGGGCTGCCGGGCGCCGGGCCGCACGTCGTTCGGGACGTGGAGCGCCTGGCCCGAGAGATCGTCAGCGCCAAGCTTCGCATCCGGCCGAACTGCGCCGCCCGGACCATCCTCGGCGACATCACGCCGATCATCGAGATCTCGCAGCGGACGGGCATCGCGATCGAGTGCTGCACTTTCATCGGATCCAGTCCGATCCGGCAGTTCACGGAAGACTGGACGCTCGATTATCTGCAGCGCCTCACCGAGGACGCCGTCGGCGCCGCCGTGAAGGAAGGCCTGCCGGTCATGTACGTGACTGAAGATACGACCCGCGCGGATCCCGAGTCCCTGCGCCGCCTGTACACGGCCGCCATCCGGGCCGGCGCCGCGCGCGTGTGCATCGCCGACACGGTCGGCCATGCCACGCCCACCGGCGCGCGCGCCGTCGTTCGATACGTGCAGTCGATCGTCGACGCGGCCGGCGGCAGCATCGGCATCGACTGGCACGGACACCGCGATCGCGACCTGGCGGTCGAAAACAGCCTGGCGGCGATGGAGGCCGGCGCGACCCGCCTGCATGGCGCGGCGCTCGGCATCGGCGAGCGTGTCGGCAACACACCGCTCGACGCGCTGCTGACGAACCTCGTGCTGATGGGCCACCGGCAGACCGACCTGACCCGGCTCGGTGAGTACTGCGCGCTCGTCTCAGAGGCGTGCGGCGTGCCGATTCCAGCCAACTATCCCGTCGTCGGGCGCGACGCCTTCCGGACGGCCACGGGCGTCCACGCGGCGGCGGTGATCAAGGCGATCAAGAAGCGGGACGCCGCGCTGGTCGATGCGATCTACTCAGGGGTCCCCGCGAGCCTGGTCGGCCGCGCGCAGGCAATTGAGATCGGGCCCTTGTCGGGCCGATCGAATGTCGTCTTCTGGCTGGAAAACCACGGCATGGAGGCGACCGACGAACTCGTCGACCGCATCTTCACGAAAGCCAAGTCGTCGTCGAGCGTGCTGACCGAAGCGGAAGTGCGGGAAGCGGCGAAGGAAGAATAACTTCGAACTTCGAACTTCGAACTTCGAACTGAAGACACGACACGTGAGCTGTTGGGGCCGGTCTTACTGCTTCGCCAGCCGCTTCTCGATTTCCGGCAACGACGCCAGCACGACGTCGCCGACGATCTGCAGGCTCCGCGCCGCGACGTGATTGAGGTCGTCGTCGGCCGTGTGCCATTGCGGGTAGTTGTTGAGATCGATCAGATCGATCGTCGGGATGCCCGCCTTCGAGAATGCGACGTGATCGTCCTCGATGGAGCCGCCGACGTTCTGGAAGACGCTGGTGTGCCCGAGCCGGGCAGCCTGGGCCCAGACGATCTCGGTCAACCACGGCGCTGAGTATTCGGTCTCCTTGTCGATCTTCAGGTCCTTGGCGCCGATCATGTCGAACAGCATCATTGCGCGAATCGACGGGATCGCGTTCGCCTTCTCCGCCGCCTGGACGTAATAGCGGCTGCCGTAGGTGTTGTCCGGCGAGTTGGGTTTCCCGCATTCCGTCCAGTTCTTGCAAAAGGCTTCCTCGCCGTCGAACCAGACGATCTCGTACGTGAACTCCTTCGGAGCGTCCTTGAGCACGCGCGCCAGCTCGATGAGGAACGCGCCGCTCGACGCGCCGTCGCTCGCGCCGACGAACTTGAACTCGCGGAAGAGCTTCGTGTCGTAGTGGCCGGTGAACAGAATCCGGTCGGCTCGCTTTCCCGGCAGCCGGACGATGAGGTTGACCATCTCGACGCGGCCGATCGGGGAGTCGGCCTGGAAGGGCTGCTCCTGGACGGTCAGGCCGTAGCTCGCGAGCTGGCGCGTGATGTACGCCCGTGTCTGCCGGAGCGCCGCCGATCCGGCCGGCCGCGGCCCGATGGCCACCATCTGACGCAGGTGCTCCCACGCCTTGCTGCTGTCGAACGCGGGCGCCTGGGCTGCCGGCGCGGACGTCGCCGTGGGTGCGGAGGCGGGCAGCTCCGCCGCGCGTGAGCAATACATGAAGGAAATGAAGGCGGTGAAGCACGTGAAGAAAAACGTCGCCGCCTTCGGCACCGATCTCAAGGTTTTCTTCATGTCCTTCATCTCCTTCACTTCCTTCATGATCGTTTTTCCCTCGGCACGTAATCGCGCTTTCCGGCCCCAATGTACACCTGACGGGGGCGCGCGATCTTCTGGTCCGGATCGCGCAGCATTTCTTCCCACTGCGCCAACCAGCCCGCGGTCCGCGGAATGGCGAAGAGCACGGGAAACATGTCGACGGGGAAACCCATCGCCTGGTAGATCAGACCCGAGTAGAAGTCCACGTTCGGGTAGAGCTTCCGGCTGACGAAGTACTCGTCCTCGAGCGCGATGCGCTCGAGCTCGAGCGCGATGTCCAGATACGGATTGCGCCCCGTGACGGCGAAGACCAGATCCGCGGTCTGCTTGATGATGCGCGCGCGCGGGTCGTACGACTTGTAGACGCGGTGGCCGAAGCCCATCAGCCGGCCTTCGCCGCCTTTGACGCGCTTGATGAAGTCGGGCACGTTCTTGACCGACGCGATCTCCTTCAGCATGCGCAGCACGGCTTCGTTCGCGCCGCCGTGGAGCGGGCCGTAGAGCGCGGCGGCCGCGCCCGCCAGCGCCGAATACGGATCGGCCTGCGAGCTGCCGATGCCCCGCATCACGCTCGTGCTGCAGTTCTGCTCGTGATCGGCGTGGAGGATGAACAGGACGTCGAGGGCGCGCTCGAGGACCGGGTGCGGCCGGTACTTCAGCTCGGCCATCTTGAACAGCATGTTCAGGAAGTTGCCCGTGAAGCTCAGGTCGTTGTCCGGGTAGATGTACGGCCGCCCGATGCTGTGCCGATAGGCGTAGGCGGCAATGCTCGGCACTTTCGCGATCAGCCGCAGCACCTGCAGGCGCCGCGTCTCCTCGTCCAGGACCTTCTTGGCCCCGGGGTAGATCGTCGAAAGCAACCCGGCTGTCGAGAGAAAGATGCCCATGGGATGGGCGTCGTACTGAAAGCCCTCCATGAACTTCTTGATGTTCTCGTGCAGCATCGTGTGCATCGTGATGTCGCGCACCCAGTTGTCGAGCTGGGGCGGCGTCGGCAGCTCGCCGAACAGGATGAGGTACGCCGTCTCGAGATAGGTGCTCTGCTCGGCGAGCTGCTCGATCGGATACCCGCGATACAGCAGGATGCCGGCGTCGCCGTCGATGGTCGTGATCCGGCTCCGGCAGGCCGCGGTGTTCTGGAAGGCGGGGTCGTACGTCATCAGCCCCACGTCGTCGCCGCCGGTCTTGATCTGACGCAGGTCCATCGCGCGAATGGCGCCCTGCTCGATCGAAATCTGATACTGCTTGCCGGTGCGGTTGTCGGTAATCGTCAGGGTATCGGGCATAAGGAGTGGATCGCGAGGTCTTCTATCGATCGATTGGACGGCCGGGAGGCGGTTCCTCATCCGTGTCAGGTTCCCCTGCCGCCGGCTCGCCGGTCGTCTCGCCCGGCACGCGATAGCGGCCGGACAGCCAGCGGCCCAAATCGATCGTCCGGCAGCGCTCGCTGCAGAATGGCCGCCACGACGGCTCCGCGGGCCGCTGTCGGCAGGACACGCACAGCCGCGCCTCGGGCATCACGACATTCTACTGAATTGGTCGGTGCGCGGTTTCCAATAGATCGATAGATCGATCGATCAATCGATTCCTACTGGTTTTCTTCGGAATGGTGGCGGACGTCCTTGGCCGACACCATGAAGATCACGTCTTCGGCGACGTTGGTTGCGTGGTCGCCGATGCGCTCGAGATGGCGGGAAATCAGGATGAGATCGAGCGACGGTTCGATCGTCCCCTGATCCTTCAGCATGTGGGTGAGGAGCTCACGAAAGACCATCGTCTTGAGCGTGTCCAGCTCGTCGTCGCGATCGAGGACGGCCTGCGCGAGGGCCGTGTCGCGCCGGACGTAGGCGTCCAGGGCGTCGCGCAGCATGTCCTGCGCCGTCACGGCCATCCGGGGGATGTCGATGAGCTCCTTGACCGGCGGATGCTGCATGTAGCGGCCGACCGCCTCGGCGATGTTCACCGCGAGGTCGCCGACGCGCTCCAGGTCGGTGTTGATCTTGACGGCCGAGACGATGGCGCGCAGGTCCACGGCCATCGGCTGGTGCAACGCGAGCAGCTTGAAGCAGCGGTCGTCGACCTCGATGTGCAGCTGGTTGATCGCCGCGTCGCTCACGAGGACCCGTTCGATCAACGTGAGGTCGCGCTCGACCAGACCGCGCACGGCCATCCGCACGCGATCCTCGGCCAGGCCCCCCATCTCGAGGAGCCTCGCTTTCAAGTGTTCGAGCTCGTCCTGAAAATGCCGTACGTGACGTTCGGTCGCCAAGCGTCCTGCCTTTTGCCCTGTGCTCGTTGCCTTCTAGACCCTACGGAGCGCCGGTTTCGGATCAGTTTCCGACGAGTAAAATCCCGGTAACGACGGGGACGTCGAGCCCCGTCCCCTTTCTTCACCCCTCGGTCGTGTACGCGCCGATCTCCTCGGTCAGCCGTCGCGGGCTGTTCGATTCTTCGAGGAAGTCGCCAATCTGTCGCCGCAGCTCCTGCTGGATGGCGCTGACCGACTTGCGCCCCTCGATAATCCGGAACCCGAATTCATCGGCCATCGCGCCGTACGCCTTGATGAGCTGGCGCTGGTAATGGCGGAAGTTGTCGTAGATGTCGTCGCCGAGCTTGAGATCCATCCCGGACTCCCAATAGTCCATGCCTCCGGCTTCGAGCACGCGCTTGGCGAGCGTGTCCGCCTCGATCTTCAAATAGAAGACGAGATGCGGCGCAATGGCAAAGCCGTAGAGACGGCGAATCCACTGGCTGTCGACGTCGCGCACGGTGGCCCGCGCGATCGCCGTGTAGACATAGCGATCGGCGAGGACGATGAAGCCGGCTTTGAGCGCCGGGATGATCTCCTTCTCGAGCCGGTCGGCGAAGTCGCAGGCGTAGAGCAGCACGAACGTCAGCTTGTTGAGCGTGTTGCTCGACTTGGCCAGGGTGATGGTCGGTTGCATGAGCTGCGACCGCGTCGATCCGGTTTCGACAACGCCGTAGCCCTGCACCTCCAGCCATTCGCGCAGCAGCCGGATTTGCGTGGATCGGCCCACGCCGTCCGTGCCCTCGATCGCGATGATCTTGCCGGGGTAGTCGTTGATGTTGTGGTACGGCAGCCCGTGCCCGTAATAGTGGCCTGGCGTGACGCCGCCGTGCGCGCCCTGATCCGATGGGTCCGGCGTCGTCATGAGGTCTGGCGCTCCAGGTTTTCGGAGACGAGCAGCCGGAATCGCCGCTGCTGTTCGGTGATGCTGCCGGAGGCGTCGACCACGCTGAGGCTGTGTTCAGGCACGATCCGATCGTACTCCTCCAGCACCTTGGACTGGAAGATGCGGAAACTCTCGGTCGGATTGGTGCTCCAGCCCATGTCCATTCCGGCCTCGTAGAACTTCAGCTTGACCCGGCGGGCGAGCAGCCGGTCCAGGGAGACGTCGATCGTGACCCGGAAATACACGGCCAAATCGGGCCGGACGGCGAAGCTGTAGAGGTCCCGGACCCACTGGCGATCGACGCCTCGGGCGGCGTCGCGCGCAAACGCCGTGAACGCATACCGGTCGGCCAACACGATCATCCCGGCCTTGAGCGGCGGGATGATCTTGTAGAGGAGCCGGTCGGCGAAGTCCGTGGCGTGCAACAGGCTGAACGTCATCGGCGTCAGGGCGTTCTTCTTCTTGCCGGACTTCGTCGCGGCCTTCACGAGCGCCGACGAGTTCCACTCGGTGACGAAGACGCGGTGACCGCTGGCCGTCAGCCATTTAGCCAGGAGCGCGAGCTGTGTCGTCTTCCCTGACCCGTCGATGCCCTCGACGACGAACAGTCGTCCGGGGTAGCTGTGCGGCGAGGCGAGCGTGTTCAGCATGCGTGGTCGCGTCCTTGGTGGAGGCCGGTGTTGGGGCGGCAGCCTCGAAGCGAATCGGGGTTTCGAGAATCTCGCTGAGCGGTTCGGCGTGGCGATGGGCGGCCCACAGCTCCAGCTCGGCGTCGCCCTTCGTGTGCAGCGTGATGATCAGACCCGTGTCGTCCTCGGCCACCGAGAGTCCTGTCACGACCTGGGCGTGGCTGCGATCGAGACCTTCCGCAAGGCGCACGAGCGCGCCCAGCAGCCGAACGGTGGCGCGCTGCTCGCGCGAGAGATCGGCGAACCCATCGTGCGATTTCTTCGGCGTCGACTGCCGGTGATAGCGGGCCACCAGCCCGATGATCTCGATCTCGTGCGGGTCGAACCCGCGCAGTCCGCCATGTTTGACGAGGTAGTACGAGTGCTTGTGATGGCTCTCGTAGCTGATGTGCGCGCCGATGTCGTGGACGAGCGCACCGAAATCGAGCCAGCCCCGCTCGCGCGGGCCAAGCGCGTGCCGATCGCGCGTGGCGTCGAAGAGCTGGAGCGCCAGGCGCGCCACCTGCTGCGCGTGCGCGGGCCAGTAATGACATCGCTCCGCCAGCTCGATCACGCTCCGGCGGCGCACGTCCGGATACCGCTCGGCCGTGCGAATGTGGGCCGCATTCCGCTTGATGTAGTCGAGGACGATCCCTTCCCGCAGCGCGAAGTCGCAGAGCGTGAGCGTCTCGGCGCCGAGGCCGTCGAGCAGAGTGTCGAGCAGAATCGCGCCGACCGCGGCGATATCCGCCCGCCGAGGGTCGAGCCCCGGGACCTTCAGCCGCTCGTCGAGCGTCATCGGGACCAGCCGCTCGCGCAGCCGGGAGATGTCGCGTGCGGTGACCGCCAGCCGGCGGACATCCGCCGCGCCGCCGCGCACGCCGACCGCGAGGCCGCCGAGGGCCAGGATCGTTCCGGAGGTGCCGATCACCCGTTGCACCCGGCGCCGGGCGATAGACGCGAGGAAGTCTTTGGTTTCGCGCCGGATGTAGCGCACGAGCCGGCGTTCGTCGGACGGGCTCAGCGGGTCGCGTGTGGCGAAGCGCTCGGTCAGCCGGATTGCGCCGAGCTTGAAGCTGCGCCCGATCTCCACCCGCGCCGAGGTGCCGAGCGTGATCTCCGTGCTGCCGCCGCCCATGTCGATGACGACCGCCGCGCGGCGTCCGATGCCGATCGCGTACGCCGCGGCGAGGTGAATGAGCCGCGCCTCCTCGGTGCCCGAGATCACGCGTACGTGGAGCCCGACTTCGCGGCGCGCCGCCTCGATGAAGTCGCCGCCGTTGGCGGGTTCGCGGATCGCGCTCGTGCCGACGACGATCATCTCGTCGACGCCGTGCGACTCCGCCAGACGGCGGTACTTCGCGAGCGTCTGCATCGCGGTGTCGATGTTGGTCTGCGGAAGCTGGCCGTCGGCGAGCATGCCGGCGCCCACCCGAATCATGTCTTTTTCGCGGTCGATCACCTCGAACGACAGATCGGGCCGCACGCGGCAGACGATCATGTGCACGGAGTTGCTGCCCACGTCGATTGCCGCGATTCGCATTGTGTTACGCTGGCGTCACGTGACCGACCGCTGACCGATGGCCCATGCTACCACGTCAATTACAGTCGGTTTGGCGCGCGCTTTGCAACGGCGGCTGCGCGTGCTGTCCAAAGAACTGCCGCGTGCGCGGCGCGGCGAGGGGAAAAGTGTGCATCGGGCGCGCGTCGCGTCGCGGCGGCTGCGCGAAGGCCTTGCCGCGATCGAAAGCGGCTCGCGCGGGCTCAGCCGATCGGCGCGGCGCGATCTGCGCCGCGTGACACACGCGCTCGGCGGCGTGCGCGAGATGGACGTCGCGCTCGCGCTCCTCGAGGAAGAGGGCGCCGCGCGCGGCTGGCCGAACACGGCGGTCGCCGCCGTCGCCAAACAGTGCGAGGCGCTCCGCGATCGCCGGCGCAAGCAGCTGGCCGACGCCCTCGATCGCGCCGATGTGACCGAGCTCGTGGACGCCATCGGCGAGATCGGCGACGCGCTCGACACCAGGTCGGGACGAACGCGGCCGGCGAGCCAGCTGGCGTCGCGGCTCCGCAAGCGCGCGCGCGAATTCCAACGCGCGCTGGCCGCGGCCGGCACGCTCTACGCGCCAGTCCCGCTGCACGCCACGCGGCTCGCCGCCAAGAAGCTGCGCTACACGCTGGAGCTCGCGCAGGAGGCCGCGCGCCTGCCCGTGACCGGCGATCTTCGTCAACTCGAGGCGCTGCAGGAGATGCTCGGCCGCATGCACGACTTCCAGATCGTGCAGGAGCAGCTGCAGGTCGCGATGGCCGCGCGCGACCCGGCGGCGGGCCGTGGGCTCGAAGTGCTCGACGGCGAGATCGAACGAACGTGCCGCGAGCTGCACGCGAAGTTCCTCGCCGGCGCGCCGCGTCTGAGCCGTCTGGCCGATCGCGTCAGCCGCGACGTCACCCTGCGGCTCGTCGAGAAGGCTCGCCAGCCGATGGCGAAAATGGCCGCGCCGCGCGCCCCGCGGACGTCGCGGACGTCGCGGTCGTCACGGGCGGCCGCCGCGGGATCGCGCTGATGGCCACGCGCGCCGAGCGCCGCCCACGCCAGAAGCCGTGCCACCTCTATCTGGTCCGGCACGCGATCGCGGCCGAGCGCGGCCGTCAGTGGCCCGACGACACCAAGCGCCCGCTCACGCACAAGGGCGCCGCGCGCATGCGGCAGATCGTCATGGGGTTGCGCGACCTCGGCGTCGAATTCGATCTCGTGCTCACGAGCCCGCTCGTGCGGGCGCGGCAGACGGCCGAGCTCCTGATCGCCGGCGTCCGCTCGAAGCCCACGCTCGAGGTGACCGACGCCCTCGCGCCGGGCGAGCCGCCGGTCAAAGTCGCGGCGATGCTCGCCAAACACGCGGCGAGCTGCTCGATCGCCCTCGTCGGCCACGAGCCGGGCCTCGGCGAGCTTGCCGCCTGGCTCGTCGGCGCCAACGAGCCCTTCGTCATGAAAAAGGGCGGCGTCTGCTGCCTCAAAGTCAACGCCCTCCCGCCCGCCCGGAACGGCCAGGTCGTCTGGCACGCGACACCCAAAATGCTCCGCGCGCTCGCCAAGTGATCGAACGCGCGCGATCGGGCTATTGAGTTATTGGGTTATTGAGTTATTTGAGGGCAAGCCTTCAGGCGTTTTGACGCGGCTGGAATGGTTTGCAATAGCCCAATAACTCAATAACTCAATAACCCGATTCGCCCTTCTAGACCACCGTCCCAGGTTTTACGACCCCGCTTTTCGGCACGATGATGATCCCGTTCCGGATGTAGTACCCGTCGCCGTCGGCGTCCTGGATGCCGCGGTCGTTGACGAGCCGGGCGCCCTCGCCGATACGCGCGTTCTTGTCGACGATGACGCGGTCGAGCACGGCGTTCTGTCCGATGCCGAGCGGCAGATCGCTGCCATCGTCCTCATAGAAGTCCGCGCCGAGCAGGATCGATCGCGAGATTTTCGTGCCGCTCTGGACCGTGGTCCGGATGCCGACGACGCTCATTTCGATTTCGCAGTTCTCCAGATAGCTGCCCTCGGCGATGAGCGCTTCGTCGATCCGGCAGTTGTGTACGCGCGCGGCCGGCAGAAACCGCGGGTGCGTATAGATAGGGCGCGTCGGATGGAAGAAGCTGAACGGCGTGCCCCGGCGCGCGAACATGAGGTTGACGTCGTAGAACGACGTGACGGTCCCGACGTCGGCCCAGAACCCCCGAAAGATGTACGGCTGAACGCGGTGCGCGCTCAGCGCGTGCGGGATGATCTCCCGGCCGAAATCCACGGCGCGATCGCGCGCCAGCACTTCGTGCAGGACGTCGTGCGAGAAGACGTAGATGCCCATCGAGGCGACGAACGGTTTGTCGGGTGCGAGCTGGCCCGCCGGCGAGTGGAGCGGCGCGCTCGATCCCATTTCGGTCAGGCGTTCGGGGCGCGGCTTCTCCTCGAAGCCGACGATTTGGCCCTCGGCGTCGAACCGGAAAATGCCCATCTGCGGCGCGTCGTCCTTCGACACGGGCTGCGCGGCGATCGTGATGTCGGCGTCGCGATCGATGTGCGATTCGATCAACTCGCCGAAGTCCATCCGGTAGATGTGATCGCCGGCGAGAATCAGGTAATAGTCCGCGTCGACGTCGCGGAAGTGCCGCGCCGCCTGGCGCACCGCGTCCGCCGTGCCCTGAAACCACTGTTCGCCCTCGGGCGTCTGCTCGGCCGCGAGGACCTCGACGAAGCCGCCCGAAAACAGATCCAGCCGGTACGTCTGCGCGACGTGGCGGTTGAGCGACGCGGAATTGAACTGCGTCAGCACGTAGATGCGCTGCAGTCCGGCGTGCAGGCAGTTGCTGAGCGGGATGTCGATCAGCCGGTATTTGCCGCCGATCGGCACCGCCGGTTTGGAACGGTGATGTGTGAGCGGGAAGAGCCGCGTGCCGCGGCCACCGCCCAGCACAATCGTGAGCACCCGATTCATGCCGCCGGCCATTCTATGCGAGAGGCCAGAGAGGCCCCGTTTCGTGGGGGGATTAGCGTGCCCGTGCCATCTGTTACAGAGAGTTTACATCCGCGCGTCGCCGCTCTGCGATAGTACTTGCAGCCCCTTCGTTCGAGGTCACCAGATGCTCACGCGCGAATACACGTCGGCCGGACACGTCAACCGCATCACGCTCACCAAGAAACCTGCGGGCTGGGAGATCCGTGAGGAGCGCGACGACACGGTCGTGAAACGCGCGAACTACCGTGATTGGCATCGGGTGGAACGGGCGATTCAGGTGTTCGAGCTGAAGACCTCGGGGCTCGTTTTACAAGAACCGTAAAACGAACCCCGAAGTCGTCTACTCGACGAAGCGATACCCCAATCCGACGACCGTTTCAATCTGTCTGCCGGCGGCCCCGAGCTTCGATCGCAGCCGGCCGACGTGCACGTCCACCGATCGCGTCTCGATGAACTGTTCGTAGCCCCAGACCCGCTCGAGCAGCCGATCCCGTGAGAGCACGCGGTTGCGATTCTCGACGAGACACCGCAGCAGCTCGAACTCCCGTCGCGTGAGCCGGATCGGATCTCCGTCGACCGTCACGGCCACGGCGTCGAAATCGGCGATGAGATGCTTGCCTCGGTACAGCGCCATCGCCGAGTGCCTGGTCGCGCCCGGCTTTCTCCGAAGCACGGCGCGGACACGCGCGGCCAGCTCGCGCAGGCTGAACGGCTTCGTGACGTAGTCGTCGGCGCCCAGGTCCAGCCCCGACACGCGATCCGTTTCTCCGGTTCGCGCCGTGAGCATGATGATTGGCAGGGTCGCGGTCGCGGGACGGGCGCGGAGCAGGCGGCAGACTTCGGTGCCGTCCACGACCGGCAGGTTGAGATCGAGAATTACGAGGTCCGGCGGCGCCTCGCCGACGGCCTTCAATGCCGCGTCGCCGCTGCCGACCACATCCACATTGGCGTCGCCGGCACGCTCCAGCGTGTGCTTGATCAGCTGGGCGATATCCGTTTCATCTTCGACGACGAGGATGCGCGGAGGAGTGGCCATCGGCAAACTGCAGCCCAAGCCTAGGGCGCCAGGGTTTCCCTCTCGTGACATGGCCGTTAAATGTCGGTAACGCCGTCTGTTACAGTGTCGTTACATTGTGTTTGCCTGGGCTTCGCCCCCGGCTGGGAGACCGGTCCTGAAAATCAGCTTCTTTCCCCGCGACGAAGGGTTCTTCGAGCTCTTCAACCAGATGGCCGACGAGATCCGCTCGGCGGCGGGCCTGCTCGAGCAGATGTTCTCGATCGAGCCGCCGGACGCGACGAAAGCGGACCTCATCAAGGACGCCGAGCATCGCTGCGATGCGCTCACGCACGACACGATCCAACGGCTGAACCGGACGTTCGTGACGCCGTTCGATCGCGAGGATCTCTACGCGCTGGCGAGCGCGCTCGACGACGTCATGGACGCGATCGACCATGTCGCCGCGCTCGTCCGCATGTACAAGATCCAGTCAGTCCGGCCGGGCACGCACGAGCTCGTGCGGACCGTGACGGCGTCCGCCGATCGGATCCACACCGCGCTCGAGGCGCTGGCCGCCAAGCGGCCGGTCCACCCGCACGCGGTCGAGATCAACCGGCTCGAGAACGAAGCCGACCGCGCCTACCAGAAGGCGGTGCAGGACCTCTTCGAGACCGAGTCGGATCCGATCATCATCATGAAGTGGAAAGAGCTTTACGACATGATGGAGCAGATCACGGACTGCTGCGAGGACGTCGCCAACGTCATCGAAGGCATCGTGGTCAAGCACGGATAGCCGCTCGTGGATGCCGCGCTCAGCACGATCATCCTGATCATCGCCGTCGCGCTCGTTTTCGACTTCATCAACGGTTTTCACGACGCCGCCAATTCGATCGCGACGGTCGTCTCGACGCGCGTGCTCTCGCCCGGGCAGGCCGTGGTCTGGGCCGCGGTGTTCAATTTCATCGCCGCCTTCTTCTTCGGCACCGGCGTCGCCAAGACCGTCGGGTCGGGCATGGTCGATCTCGACGTCGTCACCTATCCGGTGATCCTGACGGGTCTGCTCGGCGCCATCACGTGGAACCTCATCACCTGGTACTTCGGCCTGCCCACGAGCTCGTCGCACGCGCTCTTCGGCGGGTACGGCGGGGCCGCCGTGGCCAAAGCCGGGTTCAGCGCGATCATCGTGGCCGGCTGGACGAAGACGCTGATCTTCATCGTCCTCGCGCCGCTCATCGGCATGGTCGTCGGCCTGCTGCTGATGTCGGCGATTTACTGGACGTTCCGCGACACGCCCCCGACGCGGGTGGCGCGCGGGTTCCGGTTCATGCAGCTCTTCTCGGCGGCGGCCTACAGCCTGATGCACGGCGCTAACGACGCGCAGAAGACGATGGGCATCATCACGGGCGCGCTCGTGACGGGCGGGTATCTCGCGACGTTCGACGTGCCGCTCTGGGTCATTCTGATCGCGCACGCGGCGATCGGGCTCGGCACGCTGAGCGGCGGCTGGCGGATCATCAAGACGATGGGCCAGAAGATCACGAAGCTGCAGCCGCCGGGCGGCTTCGCGGCGGAGACCGGAGCGGCGGTCGCGATCTATACCGCGACGGCGCTTGGCGTCGGCATCAGCACGACGCACACGATCACGGGCGCCATCATCGGCGTCGGCGCGACGCGCCGGCTGAGCGCGGTGCGATGGGGCGTCGCGCGCCAGATCGTCTGGGCGTGGATACTCACGATTCCCGCGTCGGCGTCGATCGGTGCGGGCGCGTACTTGTTGCTGGAGTTCGTCCGGAACGTCGCGCGTTGAGGAGTGTTCGCTTCCTACGCGCTCCACACCTTCGAAACGGTCCAGCCCGCAAACAACAGCAGCGCCACGCCGGCGCCGATGTCGAGCGCCCGTCTCGCCGACCGACGCGTGAAGACGTCGCGCAGACGTGCGAACGACACCGCCCACGCGGTGTGCACGACGAACGCCATGCTCACGTGAATGGCGGCGAGCAGGCCGAACGCGAGCAGGCCCGCCGAGGGCGGCAGGAACGTCGGGAGCACGAGATAGAACGTGATGATCGGCGGATTCAGCAGGTTCGTCATCAATCCCTGCCGGAATGCAGACCCGTCGCGCGGCGATGTCGTGTCGAGCCCGGACAACGGGTTCGACGACGGACGCCACGCCCGTCGGAAGCTCGCGATGGACAGCCACCCGAGGTAGCCCGCGCCCGCAAGCCGGATGGCGAGCAGGACCCAGGGCAGCCGCTGCAACAGCAGGCTCACGCCGAGACCGACCGCGACCGCGTGCAGGGAGTTGGCGACCGCCGCGCCCGCGGCGGTCGTCACGCCCCCGCGGCTGCCGCCGACGAGCGCGCTCCGGATGACGACGGCGGTCGAGGCGCCGGGGGTGATGACGAGGAGGAACGTGACGGAGACGTACGACAGGATCAGCGACAGCGTGACACCGCTCATGCCGCCGGCGCGCCCTCCGGCACGCGCACGGTGAGCATCGCGCCGCCGCCCGGACGGTTGGCCGCCGTCACGCGCCCGCCGTGGAGCTCGACAAGATGGCGGACGATCGACAATCCGAGACCGGTCCCGCCCGGGTCGCGGCTCCGCGAGCGATCCACGCGATAGAACCGCTCGAAGATCCGGGACAGGTCCGCCTCGGGAATTCCGGGGCCGCGATCGGAGACGACGATTTCGATCCAGCCGCTCTTGCGCGTGGCGCTCACGTCGATCGCGCCGCCTTCCGGGCTGTAGTTGCTCGCGTTCTCGAGCAGGTTGCGCAGCACGTCGTGCAGCTTCGCCGGATCCCCGCTCATGACGAGCTCGTCGTCGATCGTGTTCTCGACCCGCTGCCCGCGGATCTCGAGCTGGTCCTGCATGTCGTGCGCGACGGCGTTGACGAGCGCGGCGGGATGGCAGTGCGCGCGCTCGAGCGTTTCCTGGCCGGCGTCGAGGCGAGCGAGCCGGAGGAGATCGCGCACGAGCCGCTCCATGCGCAGCGTGTGGCGCGAGATGATCTCGAGGAAGTGCCGGGCCTCGTCGGGCGGCGGCCCGTCGGACAGCGCCTCGATGTAGCCGCGGATCGCGGTGAGGGGGGTCCTTAATTCGTGCGAGACGTTGGCGACGAAATCGCGCCGCACCTGATCGGCGCGGCGGAGATCCGTGATGTCGTGCAGCACGAGCACCGCGCCGCCGCCGCGCTCGCGCGCCACGGGCACGACGTGCGCGGCGAACGTGTGGCCGCGATCGCGATCGAGATGGATCTCGGCGGTTGCGGGCTGGCCGCCGCCGAGCGCGCTCGCGAGCTGGCCCGAGATGTCGGGCTGACGCACGACCTCGAGATAGTGCAGGCCTTCGGCCTCGCCCGGCAGGCGCAGCATCTCGCGCGCGGCCGGATTGGTGAGGACCAGCCGGCCCGACGCGTTGAGGAGCACGACGCCCTCGACCATGCCCGTCAGAATCGCGTCCATGTGCGCGCGCTCGCGCGCCATGTCCGTCAGCTTCACGCCGAGCTCTCGGGCGGTGTCGTCGAGCGCGCCGGCGACCGTGCCGATCTCATCGGCGCCGTAGTCGCGCGCGGGCTGGCTGAAGTCGCCCGCGCGATACCGGCGCGCGGTCTCGGCGACGGCGCGGATCCGTTGGTTGAGGAACACCGACGCGGCCCACGTCAGTCCCAGCGCGGCGCCCAGACCGGCCAGGAGCCCGACGAGCGCGAGACGCCGGAGCGCGGCGACCCGTTCGTCCACCGTGGTGAGCGGTAGCGCCACGCGCACGAACGCCACCGGACCGTTGGACACGGCGACCGCGGCGTACACCGTGCCGACGTCGGTCGTGTGGCTGCGGCGCGACGCGGTGGCTTCGCCCGATTTCGCCGCACGCATGACTTCGTCACGGTCCGCGTGGTTCTCGAGGGTCCGCAGGTCGGACGAGGCGACTTCCGAGTCGCCGATGACCGTCCCGTCGGCGGCAATGAGCGTGAACCGCGCCCGGCCCAGCCGGCCGAGCCGGTCGGCTTCGGCATCGGGGTTGGGTAAGGCGCCCAGATCGGCCAGCAGCGCGGCGGAGAGACGCGCCTGGTTGAGCAGTCCCAGCTCGATGTCGCGATACATGTACGCCCGCAGCGAGCGCTCGACCAGCAGCGTCGAGACGACGAGCGCCAGCGACGCGGCGACGAAGATGCTGAGGAAGGTGCGGGTCCGGAACGTCACGGAGCGGGAGAGGGCGCGTCCTCGAGTTTGTAGCCGAACTGCTTCACGGTCGTGAGCGCGGTCGCAAACAGCGGGATCTTCTCCCGCAGCCGCCGCACGTGCACGTCCACCGTTCGTGTCCCGCCGGTGTATTGATAACCCCAGACGTCGGTGAGCAGCAGATCGCGCGAGAGCACGCGCCCGGTGTGCTCGAGGAAGTACTGGAGCAGCAGGAACTCTTTCGCCGTCAGCCGGATCTCGCGGTCGTCCAGCAGGACCTGGTGGCGATCCAGATCGATGCTGAGCGGGCCGTATCGGAGGAGCTTGGGCGTGCCGGTCGGACGCTGCACGCGCCGGAGGAGCGCGCCCACGCGGGCGACCAGCTCTTTCGGACTGAACGGCTTCGTGACGTAGTCGTCGGCGCCGAGCTCGAGGCCGCGGACGCGATCGGCTTCCTCGCCGCGCGCGGTCAGCATGATGATCGGAATCGCGGCCGTCGCCGCGTCGCCGCGGAGCGCCTGGCAGACGAGCATGCCATCCATTCCCGGCAGCATGACGTCGAGCACCACCAGGTCCGCCGGCAGCCGCCGCGCGTGCGACACGACGTCGTGGCCGGTCGTCAGATGCTCGACGATGTGCCCGGCGCGTTCGAAATACCGGCGAATCAGATCGGCGATGTCCTGACTGTCCTCGACCACCAGCAGGCGGGGCACGGGAGAGATCTTACAGAAAAGCGCTTGTCGGTTACTGAAAAGCTTGTCGGTACGACGGGTACGGCGGGTCCGAGGAACGCGCTGACGCGGTCTTCTTTGTTAAGAAAAGATGACAAGCATCACGTTCCGTGGACCTGTCGTACTCGCCGTACCGACGAGCGCTTTTTCACTCCGAGACAAGCGCTTTTCAGACCTGCCTCAGACTGGCCCCCCGCCCCAGTGACAACAGTGTGACGGCCGCAAGCGAGAGCAGCAGGCCGTTCACCGCCATCACGCTCGGCGCCGAGAACGCGTCGGCGAACGCGCCCGCGACGAGCGCGCCGATGGGACCGCCCGACCGCAGCGCCACCATGTAAATGCTGATGACCCGTCCGCGCAGCTCGTCGGGCACGGTGAGCTGCACGAGCGAGAAGCTGATCGAGAAGACCGCCATGTAGAACATGCCGCAGATGAAGAGCAGGAGCAGGCTGAGCTCAAATGTCCGGGACATCGCGAACGCGGCCAGCAGCAGACCGAGTGCGATCTGGACGCCGAGAAGCGCCGCGCCCATCCGCTTGAACTGGCCCAGGTAGCCGACCATCAGCGCACCCGTAATGGCGCCGAATCCCTGGAACGCCATCAGCATCGACAGCCGCGCCGCCGGTGTCCCGAAGCCGCCCAGCACGTCGGTCGCAAAGCTCGGCATGAGCGTGAGGAGCGGCATGGCGAGGAACGTGCTGACGAACCCCAGGACGATCAGCGTCAGCATCAGTCGGTGCTCGCGCACGTAGCGCAGCCCGGTCTGCATATCGGTGCGGATCGAGTGTCGCGCTTTGACCGGCATGTGCTTGGGGAGGTGCAGCCACGCGAGCGCGATGATCACGATGAAGAACGAGAGGCCGTTGAGCGCGAAACACCACGCCATCCCGATCGTGGCGAGCACGGCGCCGCCGACCGCCGGGCCGAGCGCGCGCGAGAGGTTGAACTGCGTCGAGTTCAACCCGATCGCGCTCGGCAGGTCGCGCCGGGGCACGAGCGACGGAATGAGCGACTGGTACGCGGGGCCGCCGAACGCCTGCCCGCAGCCCGCGATGAACGAGAGCAGGAAGATGAAGCCGATTTGAACGGTGTCGGTGTACACGAGGATGGCCAGCGCGAACGCCGCCGCTGACTGGATGTATTGCGAGGTCGTGAGCAGGCGCCGCCGATCGTGGCGATCGGCAATGACGCCGCCGATCAGCATCAGGAGCAGGATCGGCAGCTGGCCGAGGAACGAGTCGATGCCAAGGTAGAAGTTGGATTTCGTCAGCTGGTAGACGAGCCAGCTCTGCGCGTACTGCTGCATCCACGTGCCGATCGTGGAGCCGAGGGCGGCAAACCAGACGATGCGGAAATTCCGGTGGCCGAGCGCCCCCACCACGCGCTGATGCCAGCCTCGAGGCAGGTCGACGTCGTCGGACAAGCCGACTGGAGGCTGCGTGGACAAGCAGCGCCCATCTTAAAGCGCCCGCGCCCCGCCGAAGCCTTGTGGGCTTGAAAGCCTGAAGGGCCTTGGTTATACTCTGGCGGCAGAGGCGAATAAAAAGCGAAAGCAATGAAATCGACCACGATAAATCGCCTGGAATCGCTGCTCGACACCAGCCGGCTCGCCGGTTCGCTGACACGGTCCTGGACCGATCAGCCAGGGCGGCCGGGGGTATCGACCGGGCTCCCGGAGCTCGATGCTGCCATGGGTGGCGGGTGGCGGCTCGGGGAAATTTCGGAGGTCGTCGGCGCCCGATCCACTGGCCGGACCGCGGTCCTCGTCGCGACGCTGGCCGCGGGGACCGGTCGCGGCGAACTCGCCGCGCTCGTCGATGCCTGGGACCGGTTCGATCCGGTCAGCGCCGCGGCGGCGGGCGTCGATCTCGGTCGCGTGCTCTGGGTCCGCGGCCCGGCGCTCACCGTGGAGCTGGCCCGGCCGGTGGTCCTGCAGCAGGCAGTGCAGCGCGCCATTCGCGCGTTCGATCTGATCGTCCGTGCGGGCGGATTCGGCGTCGTCGCCCTCGACGTCGCGGGCGCCCCGCCGCGCGCGCTGCAGGCGCTGCCGTTCACGACGTGGATGCGGCTCGCGCATGCGAACGAAGGACGCCAAACGGTCGGCCTGCTGGTCGCCGAAAGCCCGCTGGGCCGGAGCGCGCGCGGCGCCTGCGTCCAGCTCGCCGCCGCGCCTCGCTGGATCGGCACGAGCCCGCAGAGCCGCCGCTTCGACGGATTCCATCTTCGAGCGGACGTCAGGATCGATCTCAAACATCTATCGATTAATCAATCGATTAATCAATCGATCGATCAATCGATTCGATAGATCGATCGATAGATCGATCTCCCAATAGCTCGATTCTTTTATGTTTTGTTGTCTCGTTTCCGATCCGTCGAGTCCCGTGGTGCCTGGCGCGCTCGAAGCCGTGGCGCGCGCCTGCTCGCCGCGCGTCGAGCGGCAGGGCGACGCCGGAATCGCGTTCGATGCACGCGGGCTCGCGCGCGTCATCGGGCCGCCGCCGGAGATTGCCCGCGAGGTCGGACGCGTCGCGGCCGGGCACGGCCTCATTGTGCGCGTGGCGCTGGCAGGCACGACGACCACGGCCTGGCTCCTCGCGCACGCCCGGATCGGCGTGACGATCGTGCCGCCGGGCGAGGATGCCGCCGCGCTCGCACCGCTGCCGCTGGGCTGGCTGGGCGCGCTGACGGAGCCGGCCGAAGGCCGAAGGCCGAAGGCCACAGGGGGATCCGGCACTGAGCAGCAGGCATCTGGCACTCGGGATAGCTCCCGTCGACTTGCGCGTGCCCGCAATTATCGGATCGCGCCAGGTCCAGAAGTGGGCCCAGCTCTCCAAGTCCAAAGTTCCCACCTTGGGCCTACGGCCTTTGGCCTTCGGCCTGATCTCCAGGACGCACTTGCGATCTTTGAGCGCTGGGGACTTCGCACGCTGGGAGATCTGGCGCGGCTTCGGCGCGCCGATCTGCACGCACGCCTTGGCCCGCTCGGCGTGCGGCTGCATCAGGCCGCGTCGGGTGAGGACACCGCGCCCCTCGTGCCGATCGAGGAACTGCATCGATTCGTAAACCGGCTCGATCTCGAATGGCCCATCGACGGCCTCGAGCCGCTGTCGTTCGTGCTCGCGCGCCAATGCGAAGCGCTATCGGCGTCGCTCGAGCGCGCCGATCGCGGTGCCGTGGCGGTGACGACGAGATTGCGGCTGGTCACACGGGTCGATCATACGAGGACGCTGCAGCTGCCGGCCCCCATCCGCGATGCCCGCACGCTTCGCACGCTCGTGCTGCTCGACCTCGAGTCGCATCCTCCGCCCGCTGCCATCGACGTCGTCGAGCTCGAGCTCGACGTGGCGCCCGGGCTGATCGTTCAGGGCACGCTGCTCGCGCGCGCGCTGCCGTCGCCTGATGACGTGGCGACGCTCACGTCGCGGCTGTGCGCGCTCATGGGCGACACACGCGTCGGCGCGCCCGCGCTCGTCGACACGCATGACGAACGGCGATCGACGATGACGACGTTCCTGGGGGACACCAGGCCCCCGCCTTCGCTCGTTCGAGCTTCGGCGGGCAAGCAAGGCCCAAGTGCAGGGAGCCGGGAAGCTGCGAAGACCGCGACATTTACTCCGTGTCTTCGGCGCTACCGGCTTTCCCTCGCGGTCACTGTCGAGGTCGAGCGCGGCCGGCCCACGACCGTGCGGTCCACCGCCCGCGGTATTCCGAGCGGGGACGTCGTGAACGTTGCCGGCCCTTGGCGCACGTCGGGACGGTGGTGGGCGCCGGGCGATGGACGGTGGGACCGCGACGAGTGGGACGTTGAGCTCGTCGACGGGGGGTGCTACCGGCTCGTGCGAGATCGGCTGACAGGCCGATGGGAAATTGAAGGAGAGATGGATTGATGGGGCGCAATGAGGCGCGCTATCTGGCGCGCCCCTCGCGAACGGTGCGGGGCGGAGGGGTCCCCGCGAGTGAGCGAGTAGGGGAGTCCGAGGGGCAAAGCCCCTCGGATGAGATTAATGCCGTACATCGAGCTGCATACGTCGTCAGCATTTTCGTTTCTGGATGGCGCCTCTCTGCCTGGAACGCTCATCGATCGTGCGGCAGAGCTCGGCTATCCCGCGCTGGCGCTCCTCGATCGCGACGGCGTCTACGGCGCGCCGCAGTTCTATCGCGCCGCCAAAGCCGCCGGGATAAAGGCGATCGTCGGAGCGGAGCTGACGATTGGGGCGCCGGCGTCAGGCCAAAGGCCGCAGGCCGAAGGCCGAAGTAAAGATCCAAATCCCGGCACGTCGCGCGGCAGATCGCATCAGAACCTTGGGCCTTCGGCCTTCGGCCTTCGGCCTGACATCGGACCGGCCTTCGGCCTTCGGCCTAGTCCCTGGACACTTCCCGTTCTCGTCGCCAGCGCCGAGGGCTACCGGAATCTCTGCCGCGTGATCACGCGCGCGAAGCTGCGCGCCCCCAAGGGCTCGTCGGCGATGACGCTTGAAGATTTTTCCGGCCAAACGGCCGGACTCATCGCGCTGGCTGGCCGGCAGGTGCTCCACGCCGGGCGGCACGGCGTCGGCGGACTCGTGGATCGGATCGTCGGCGTGTTTGGCCGGAGCCAGGTCTGGATGGAAGTGCAGCGCCACTTCCGCCGCGACGAGCAAAGCGATCTCCAGTCGCTCCTGGATCTCGCCGCGGCGTTTCGCGTGCCGATCATGGCGTCGGGCGGCGTGCGCTTCGCGACGCCGGAAGCGCGTCCGCTCTACGACGTCTTCACGTGCCTGCGGCACAAGACCACGCTCGCCGAGGCGGGCCGGCGGCTGTCGGTCAACGCCGAGCGGTACTTGAAGCCGCCCGAGACGATGGCGCGGCTGTTTTCGGATGTGCCACAGGCGCTGGCCGGCACCGAGGCATTGGCCGAGCGGCTGGAGTTCACGCTCGCGAACCTGGGCTATCGCTTTCCCGAGTATCCCGTGCCGGCCGGCGAGTCGCAGGCGTCGTTTCTCCGCCGGCTGGCGCAGGTCGGCGCCCGCGATCGGTATCGTCCGTATCACGATCGCGCACGGGCCCAGATCGCGCGCGAGCTCGATCTGATCGAACGGCTCGATCTGGCCGGCTACTTCCTCATCGTCTGGGACCTCGTCAATTTCTGCCGGCAGCAGGGGATTCTGGTGCAGGGCCGCGGGTCGGCGGCCAACAGCGCCGTCTGCTACGCGCTCGGCATCACGGCCGTCGATCCGGTCGGGATGGATCTGCTCTTCGAGCGGTTTCTCTCGGAGGAGCGCGGCGAGTGGCCGGACATCGATCTGGATCTGCCGAGCGGCGATCGTCGTGAGCGTGTGATCCAGTACGTCTACGAGCGCTACGGCAAGCTCGGCGCGGCGATGACGGCCAACGTGATCACGTACCGTGGCCGGAGCGCGGCGCGCGAAGTCGGCAAGGTGCTCGGGCTCGAGGCTGACGAGATCGATCGTCTCGCGCGGATGATGAGCCAGTTCGAGTTCGTCGATCCCAAGGAGACGCTCGCGCGGAACATGCGCGAATCGGGCATCGATCCCGACAACGAGCGGTATCAGTGTTTCGCGAAGCTCTGGTGCCAGATGCAGGACCTGCCTCGGCATCTCGGCCAACATTCGGGCGGCATGGTCGTCTGTCAGGGGCGGCTGGACGAGGTCGTCCCGCTCGAGAACGCGACGATGCCCGGGCGCGTCGTCGTGCAATGGGACAAGGACGACTGCGCGGATCTCGGCATCGTGAAGGTGGATCTCCTCGGGCTGGGAATGATGGCGGTGCTGGAGGAGGCGCTGGTAATCGTGAATGGACCAACTGAGAACTCAGAACTTAGAACTCAGAACTCGGAACTGGGAAGTCAGGCCCCTGCACGAAGTGAGGCTGACGAAGAAGCTCTTAGTTCTCAGTTCAAAGTTCTCAGTTCTAAGTTGGATTTAGCCCATCTGCCCCCCGACGACCCAGTCGTGTATCGGATGCTCCAGAAGGCGGACACGATTGGCGTGTTCCAGGTCGAGTCGCGCGCGCAGATGGCGACGCTGCCGCGGCTCAAGCCCGAGCACTTCTACGATCTGGTCGTCGAGGTCGCGATCATCCGCCCGGGGCCGATCGTCGGCAACATGGTGCATCCGTATTTGAGCCGTCGGCGCGGCGACGAGGCCGTGACGTACGCGCACCCGCTCCTCGAGCCGGTGCTGAAGCGGACGCTGGGCGTGCCGCTGTTCCAGGAGCAGCTTCTGCGGATGGCGATGGTCGTCGCCGGGTTCAGCGGCGGGGAAGCCGAGGAGCTGCGGCGCGCGATGGGGTTCAAGCGGTCGATGAAGCGGATGCAGCAGATCGAGACGCGCCTCCGCACCGGCATGGCGGCCAACGGCATCACGGGCGCCGCCGCCGATCAGATCGTGCAGTCGATCACGTCGTTCGCGCTCTATGGCTTTCCGGAGTCCCACGCCGCGAGCTTCGCGCTCATCGTCTACGCGAGCGCATATCTCAAGGCGCATTTCCCTTCGGCGTTCTACACGGCGCTCCTCAACAACCAGCCGATGGGCTTTTATCATCCGGCGACGCTCGTCAAGGACGCGCAGCGCCATGGCGTGCGCTTCGCGCCGATCGACGTGCAGATCTCCGACTGGACGTGCCGCGTCGATCCGGACGGCAGCGTCAGGCTCGGTCTGATGTACGTGAAAGGGTTGAGAGAGGAGGCGGGACGTCGAATCGCTGAGGCGAAACTTCGAACGTCGAACTTCGAACGTCGAAGGTCGGACACGGACCTTCTCCGATTCTCATCCATCGACGATCTCGTCCACCGCACCGCGCTCCGCCAAGAAGAAGCCCGCACGCTCGCCGAGATTGGCGCGCTCGCGTCGTTCGGCGGCGATCGCCGGACGGCGCTCTGGCAGGCCGAGCGGGCCGGCCGGTTGGCGGGGCCGCTTTTGGATGGGGAGAGCGATCAAGAACAGGCCCCCGCCTTCGCTCTGTCGAGCTTCGGCGGGCAAGCTGGCCCATGGCCCATGGCCCAGGAAAACCACTCGCCCTTACCGACGATGTCACTTCTCGATCGCGTGCGCGCGGATTACGACGGCACGGGTCTCACGATCGGTCCACATCCGATGGCACTCGCGCGCACGTCGCTCGCGACCCGCGGCGTCCAGCGCGCGTCGGATCTGCCGCGCGGACGTCCGGGCCGCCGCGTCCGTGTGGCCGGTGCGGTCATCACGCGTCAGCGGCCGGGCACGGCCAAGGGCTTCGTCTTTCTCTCTCTCGAAGACGAGACCGGCATCGCGAACATCATCGTCAACCCCGATGTGTTTGCGATCTACAAGCGCGTGATTGTCGACGAGCCGTATCTGCTGGTGGAAGGGACGCTACAGAATCAGGACGGGGCGGTTTCAGTGAAAGCGGATCGAGTCGAAGGACTCAAGCACACGGGGCCTCGCGTCGACTCGCACGATTTTCATTGAGGACAAGGCGCAAAGGCGCGGAGGCCAGTCGGTCACATCTGCGAGCGGACTTCCTTGGCCGAACCGTTCGGCCAGCCCAGACCGAGTCGCTGAAACAAAAACCACGCCAGCCCGAACACCGCCGCGTCGCGGACAGTGTCCATGGCCTGCTTTAGCGTGACGCCGGCCACCTCGGCCATCATCCAGACGCAGACCGCGCGACGGCAGCGCCGCCGGCTATCACCAGCCAGCACCAGACCTGGACGAGCACGTGCTTCATGATCGTGACCTCAACTCTACCAGTTCTGGACCCGCGGAACCCGGCTTGCCCGCCGTAGCTCGAAGAGCGAAGGCGGGAACCGCACTACTTCTTGTAGACGGTCCCGCCCTTCATCACGAACACGACGTTACGGAGCTTCGTGATGTCCTGCAGCGGATTCCCAGACACCGCCACGATGTCCGCCTCGAAGTTCGGCGCGAGCATGCCGATTTCCTTGTCGAGCCTCATCGACTCGGCGGCGAGCGACGTCGCGCTGATAATGCCGTCCATCGGCGACTGGCCTTCCTGCACGCGCGCGATGATTTCCCGCGCGTTCTGGCCGTGCGCGCCGGCGACCGCGTCGGTGCCGAGCGGCATCTTCACGCCCGACTTGAGCGCGCGGCCGAACATCTCGCCCTTGATGCCCACGGCTTTTTCCATGAACGCGAAGCCCGCCTCGTCGTAGCTGCCGGTCCCGAGGAACTTGGCCTTGTTCTCGATGTAGTTCTGGAGCACGAGACCGATGTTGGGATCGAAGTAGGTCCCCGCGTCCTTCATCATCTTGAGCGCTTCATTGCTGGCGTACGCGCCGTGCTCGACCTGCGTGCACCCCGCCTTGACGACACGGATGATGGCTTCGGCCGCGTGCGCGTGCACCAGCGTGCGCAGGCCTTGGGCGTTCGCTTCGCCGCACACCGCGTCGAGCTGTTCCTGCGACATCGTCGGCGCGCCGCCCGTGCGGATGCTCTCGGACGCGAAGACTTTGATCAGATCGGCGCCGTCGGCCTTGAGCTGCCGCACGCGCTCGCGCAGCTGATCGGGAGTTGCCGGCCCGCCGCGCCCCCCGGCCTGCACCTGGCCGAGCGATGTCAGGATGCGCGGTCCCACCAGCTTGCCGGCCGCGATCGCGTCGCGCAGCGCCTTGTCGCCGCCATTGCCGACGTTCTGCACCGTCGTGAAGCCGGCCTCGAGCGTCGCCTTGAGGTTGGCGGCAATCGCGGCGTCGCGCTGCTCGGGCGTTTCGGCCGGCTGGCCGTCGCGTCTGCCGTAGAGGCCGTTCGGCTGGAAGTGCCAGTCGATGTGCGTGTGAACGTCGATCATGCCGGGCAGCAGCGTCGCGTCGCCAAGGTCGTGCGTCACCGGTCCCTGACGCTGATCGATTCTCACGATCTTCGTGCCCTGGACTTCGACGACGGCGTTCGTGAGGACCTTGCCTCGGCCGTCGATCACGCGTGCCGCGCGGATCGTGATCGGCGACGAAGATGGCTGCTGCGCGACCGACGCGCGCCCCGTCAGGGCGCCGATGAGCACGAAAGGCAGTGCCGCGGCCGCGAAGCGGCACACGTTGGGGAAAAGCGCGGGCATGAGAGTCCTCCGGAAGGCTGGGAGGGTAACACGGTGGGGAAGGGCAGAGGGCAAAGGGCAAAGGGCAAAGGAAAGGGTAAAGGGCAGAGGGGCGGAACCCTGACGCATTTGTGCCCTCCTCTTGCCTTGACCCTTTGGCCCTCCCTTTGGCCCTCCATTTTGCCCTTTGCCCTCTGCCCTTTGCCCTTCTATCTCACCATCCCACTCGCACGAGCAACTGCAGCAGCCGCGGGAACCCGCCCTCCTGCGTCACGCGACCGAAGGCGGTCGCGCCGAGACGGTTCTCGGGTCCGAGGAAGTTCGGATCGGCAAAGGCGTTGATGATCTCGGCGCGGACCATCAGCGTCTTGCGGCCGCCGACCGACTGGGTCTTTTGAATGGCGATGTCCCAGTTCTTCTTGAACGGCGTGCGCTGCCGGGCGTCTGTGCGCGGCGCGTCGCCGAGCGTGAACGGCGCCGGGTTGGTCCAGGCCGCCGGGTTGAACCAGTTGGTCAGGCAGTTGCAGGCCGGGTCGAAGTGATCCTCTGCGCTCCCTGACGTCGACGGGTCTGTGCCGGTGAGGTTCGGTCGCTGCACGGTTTCCGTCAAGCCCGAGTTGTTCGAGTTCATGACGATCAGGTTCGGGAACCCCGCCTGGTACGCGCCGACGCCAGTCACGGCCCAACCGCCGAGCAAGGCGTTCATCACGCCGGTGCGATCGAGCCACCGCTTGCCCTCGCCGAACGGCAGCTCGTACGTCACGCTGATGTTCAGCCGGTGCGGCGTGTCGAGCACGCCGTACGCGTATTCGCCGTCCAGGTTGTAGGCGTTGAGCGGCCGCGCCCGCGCGTTGCTGTTGCTGCCGAAGTAGTTGACCTCGCCAAACAGGTTGTCCTTGTTGACGCTGTACGTGTAGTTGACGTTCGCGCCCCACCCGGCCGAAATCCGCTTGTTGAACTTGAGGACCATCGCGTGATAGCGCGCCTTGCCGGCGCTCACCTGGTGCGCGTGGACATCACCGAACTGCGGATACGGACGTAGGAGCTGACCGCGGGCCATGGTCGTCTGGCGGCTGAACGCCCCGAACGCGGAATTGCCGAAGAACGGGTTCGGCACCTGTTCCAGCAGTGCCGTGCCGAGCGACAGGTACCTGGGATCGAGTTGATTGATGTTGACGGTGTTGGAGTTCGTGCCGCCCACCGACAGCCTCTCGGACCGGCTTCCCAGATAGCCGACCGACACCGACATATCGCTTCTCAGCTCGCGTTGGACATCGACGGAGAACTGATGGACGTAGGCCGATTCCCGGAACTGATCGACGAAGTGCACCGAGCCGCCCGCGCCGGTCCGAAGCCCCAGAGCGCTGCCCACCGGCTGCTCGATGCCGTTGGGGAAGGGGTTGGTCAACGAGCAGCCCGCGCACGGCGTGAGACCGCCGTCGTTGCTGGCGAAGTAGGTGGTGACCGCCGTGAACCCTCGAGTGCCCAGCCGGTTCTCGTTCGGGAAGGCGTACTGGTTGGGCGCAAAGAAGAGCCCGTAGCCTCCGCGAACAACCGTGCGCGGATTGAGCGAGTACGCCACCCCGACGCGTGGGGCAAATTTCGTCTTGGACGGATCGCTCTGATGAGTCGGATAGCCATCCTCACCGGCGTACATCAGGCCGCCTTTCAGCTCCAGCGGCGTGCCATCGGGCCGCAGCGCGCCGGGAATCTGAATCGGGAAGGCTCGGTCGCGGTCGAAGCCGACCGTGAGTTTGTTGTCGCGCTCCTGCAGTCCCTGCTCGAACTCATATCGGAGGCCAAGGTTCACCGTCAGGTCCCGCGAGAAGCGGTAGTCATCCTGCACGTATCCCGCGTAGTAGCGAATGTAGAAGTCGTTGGGTGCCCCCACTGTGACGTCGCCGCTGTCCGGGTACCCGAGCAGGAAGCTGGCGAGCGCGTGGGCGGTCGTGCCGCCCGTCAGCGGGTTGGGTCCCCGGGTAAAGGCCGGCGAAAACTCAAAATTGCCGCTGGGTTGGCCGAACGCCGTCAACTTCATCCCGATCACCCGGTACTCGGCGCCGAGCTTGATCGTGTGACTCCCGAAGAACCGGGACATGTTCGCGTTCAGGTTGTGCGAGTAATAAGTCGTGTCCTGTGGGTCCCGATCGCCAAACGTATCGAAGTTCTGGCTGCCGTAGCCCTGCACGTTGATCGATGGGAATTTCTTCAACGGAATCAGCGCGAGGTAGCTCGGCGCGAAGTTCAGCGTCGCCGGATCGAACGCGTTCGGCACGTCATCGTCGATGAACTGCGTGAAGCCGTAGCGAAAATTCCAGACCGTGGTCTGGTTCGGCATCCAGAGCGAATTCACGATCGCGGCGTGGACGGTGCGCAGGAGCAGCCCCTCGCCGGGATCGCCCGCGTTCTCGCCGAGCGTCTTCCCGTAAAACCGCGACTCCGGCTCTTCCGAGTCGTACCAGTTGTACATCCCGGAAATGTTGAGCTTTTCATTGATGCGGTGATCGAGCTTGACGGTCGCCTGGTTGGCCCGATCGATCAGCTCCGCGACCGCCGGCCGTGAGTTGCCGGACGTCGGCGGCGGCAGATACGTCATAACGGCTCTGGCGACCGGGTTGATCCGGCCATCCGGAATGCGGTTGTTGTCGAACGGCTGTCTCGTGCAGGTACCGGCCGCATCGCAGGTCGTGGTCAACGGATCGAAAATGGTGATGCCGCTCTGTGAGAAGTCGCCTCGCCGCTCGAGATCGGTGGGCAGGAAGAGCACGGCGCTGCGCGACGTCTTCGTCTTATAGCTCTCGGTGGTGGCCCAGAAGAACGTCCGGTTCGGGATGATCGGCCCGCCGACGGCGCCGCCGTACAGCCAGAAGTAGTTGTCCGGCTTCGGGAGGCTCCGCGCGAAGAAGAACTTGCCCTGCGCCCACTCCGGCCGGTTCTGCATCAGCCCGCTGCCGTGCCACACGTTCGAGCCGGACTTGCCGACCGTGTTGAAGACGCCGCCGCCGGTCCGGCCCATCTCCGCGTCGTAGGTGCTGACCTGGACCTTCACCTCTTCGACGGCTTCGATCGAGGGGATGAAGGTGGCGCGGTTGCGCATGTCGGTGATCGACACGCCTTCCAGCGTGTAGTTGTTCGCGCGCCGCGGTCCGCCGCCGAGCGAGAGCAGCGACGAGTTCGTCTGATCCTGCTGCCGCACGAACTGCGGGTCGCCGCTCGGCACGACGTTCGGAGTCGTGATCGCGAGGTAAAAGGCATTGCGGCCGGCCGTCGGCAGCGTGGCGAGGGTCGTGGCGTCGAGCGACGAGGCGACCGACGCCGTCGCCGTGTCGATCATCGGCGTGCGGCCGACGACGGTCACTTCGGCCGCCAGGACGCCCACCTCGAGCGTGACGTCCAGCACGACCGTCTGTTGCGGACTAACCCGCAAACCTTTTTCCTCGCGGGTTCTGAAGCCCTGCATCGAGACGCGCAGGCTGTACGTGCCGGGCGGAACATTCGTAAAGACGTACTCACCCACTTCGTTGCTGGTCGTCGTCCGCCGCGCGTTCGTCGCTTCGCTGATGAGCGTGACTTCCGCCTTCGGCACCACACCGCCCGGATCGTGGACCGATCCGCGGATCCCGCCCAGATACGTCTGTGCTTCGGCACTCGTGGCGCCGGCGAGCATCACGAGGAGCACACCGACCACCAAACCCGCCAACTTGTGAACCTTCGTGTCAGTCATGGTGAGAGCCCTCCTGTGAATGCGACGCCCCACCGACGCGAGGGGAGACCGTGCGGGTGCGAGCGCATGACTACGTCGTGATTCCCAGACCGAAACGAGCTTCGTCGTAGAGACGAATGAGGGAATGCCGAGCGGCTTCTTAGGATGCCGGGCCATGTCGAGACCCGCGCGGAGACTCCCGGGAATCGTCCGCGCAAGAATGCCCTGATGTGCCTTGAGGTTGAACCGGCTGGCATCTTAGGCATACTGGCGGTTAGTACGCAAGTAGAGCCAGGCTCGACCGTTTATGATGTCGCCCGGTGCGACTTGTCTTCCTCGGTTGCGGCTTCATCACGGAAGTCCACAGCCGCCACCTGAAATCGTTCACTCCGGACATCGTTCGCGGGTATGCGAGCCGCGATCCCGCGAGGGCCGCGGCGTTCAGCCGGCAGTACGGCGGGGAAGGAACCTACGCCAGCTACGACGCGGCGATTGCCGATCCGAAGGTGGATGCGGTCGTCGTGGCCGTCCCGCCGCGATTTCATCTCGATCTGACGCTCCGGGCGCTCCGCGCGGGCAAACACGTCCTCGTCGAGAAGCCCGCCTTCGTCCGCATGGCTGACTACGAGGCGGTCCTGGCCGAGCGCGATCGCGCGAAGCGCGTCGTCATGGTCGGCGAGAACGACCACTACAAGCCGCTCGCCGTGAAGTTGCGACAGCTTCTGGCCGATGATGCGATTGGGGAGATGGTGTTCGGGCACTTCGTGACGATCGCGCGCCGCCTGAAGACCGCCGGCGACTGGCGCAATGACGAAGACATGGCGGGCGGCGACGCGTTTTTCGAAGAAGGCATTCACTGGCTCCACCTCGCCGGCAGTCTCGGTCCCAGAATCACGACCATCCACGGCTACCGTCCTGTGCTGACGGCGGCGAACGACGACCCGAACGATCGACGGGCGAAGAGCATGCTCGTCGCGTTCCGATACGACAACGGAGCGGTCGGCGCGCTCTATTACTCGCGCGAGGTGCCGTCGCTCTTTCGCGGACTGCGGTTGTCAAAGCTGTACGGCCGGAAGGGCATCATCTCCTTCGAGTCGAACGGGAGTGTGATTCTGGTGCGCGGGCAGGGGCTGCCGCGGCTGATCGTTCCTGGCCTCCGCGACATCCGAGGGTATCGCGCGATGTATCGTGACTTCATCGGCGCCATCCGCGACGGGCGGGCCCCGGAGATGTCGCTCGAGCGGGCGATCGAGGATCAGCGGCTGATGGATCAGGTGTACGCGCGGTTACAGTAGTGCCTGGCGTGACGCAACACGAACAGTTCGACGTCGTCATCATCGGGAGCGGCGCCGGCGGGGGAACCATGGCGCACGCGCTCGCCGGCACCGGCGCGCGCATCCTGGTCATCGAGCGCGGCGACGTCGTGCCCAGCGAAGAGGAAAACTGGAATCCTGCCGCGGTCTGGGAGCAGCTGCGCTATCGCACCACCGAGCGCTGGCTCGACGGCGAGGGCCGCGAGTTTCGGCCGTACATGCACTACGTCGTCGGCGGGAACTCGAAGTTCTGGGGCGGCGTGCTGTACCGCATGCGTCGCGAGGATTTCGAGGCCATCGAGCACGTGGACGGCGTCTCGCCCGCCTGGCCGATCTCGTACGACGCGCTCGCGCCCTACTACGAACGCGCCGAGCAGCTGTATCACGTGCACGGGCAGCACGGCGTCGATCCGACGGATCCGCCGCGCGGGCCGTTTCCCTATCCGCCGATTGCCCACCAGCCGCGAATGGAGCAGATTGTCGAGTCGCTCCGCGCCCAGGGTCTGCACCCGGCCCCGCTGCCGCTGGGGCTGCTGCGACCGGGGGAGCCCGGGGGCTGCGTGCTGTGCCGCACCTGCAACTCGTTCCCGTGCCGCATCCGCATGAGAAGCGACGCGGAGACCTGCGGCGTCGCGCCGGCCCTCTCGCATCGGAACGTGACGATGTGGACCAATACCTGCGCGGATCGGCTGCTGACCGATGCCGGCGGCACCCGGATCACCGCGGTAGAGATCGTCCGGGATGGCGACCGACGACGGATCGAGACGCCGCTCTGCATCGTGTCGTGCGGCGCCGTCAACTCCGCCGCGCTCCTGCTGCGCTCGACCAGCGATCGGCACCCACAGGGCCTCGCCAACTCGTCTGGGCTCGTCGGCCGCCGCTACATGGCGCACCTGGCGACGATGATGCAGGCCGTCGGGTGGCGAAAGAATCTGGATGGCTTTCAGAAGACGCTGGCCATCAACGATTTCTACTTGCACGGGCCGGACACGCCGTTTCCGCTGGGCCAGATCCAGTCCCAGGGGCGGACGCACGCGGTCATGGCCAAAGCGGTCGGCGATACCTGGATCTACAAGGGCATCGAGATGCGCCACATCCCGCTCTGGGCGTACGAAGAATGGGTCTCGCGCGCGACCGACTGGTTGGCGATGACCGAGGATCTCCCGATGCCGGACAGTCGCGTCACGCTGGCGCCGGACGGCCGCATCGTGCTCGACTATCGCCCGAACAACCTGCGCGCGCACGCGATGCTGGTCGAGGAGCTGCGCCGGATCCTGGCACGTCTCGGCCTGTGGTCGCCGCGGGTGTTCGCGCATTCGGTCGGCGTGCGCAATACGACCCACCAGTGCGGCACGCTGGTGTTCGGCACCGACCCGCGCTCGTCGGTGCTCGACCCCTTCTGCCGCGCGCACGATGTCGAGAATCTGTTCGTCGTCGATGCGTCGTTCTTTCCGTCGTCGGCGGCGGTGAATCCGGGGCTGACGATCGCCGCGCAGGCGCTGCGAGCGGCCGATCACATCAAAGCGCACGACCTTACGCACGACCTTACGTAGGAGACACGCTTCCGTGAAAGCACGATCGTTCAGCCATGTCGGCCTCACGGTCTCGGATTTCAATCGGGCCGTGCGCTTCTATTGGGACGTCTTCGGATGTCCGCTCGTCGGCGTGGCGGACACGCCGTCCGAACGCGTAAGGACGTTCTTCGGCGTGGACGCGCCGGCGCCGACGTGCAAGATCGGCTGGATTCGCGTGCCCGGCGGCGGCGTCCTCGAGATCTTCGAGTTCCGGCCGGCCGAGCCGACCGTTCCGGTGCGGTGGAATCGCATCGGGCTCACGCATTTCTCGTTCAACGTGCGGAACACCCAACGCTGGTACGACTATCTCGTCAGCAAGGGCGTCGAGTGCGTCAGCAAGCCGGAGCGATCGCCGCGCGGCCACTCGTTCTTTTTCGCGCGCGACATGGACGGCAACCTGATCGAGATGATGGACCTGGGCTACATGTACTACGTGCTCGGGTGGCTCGGCGCGCTGGGGGGCTGGCTGTTCCGGCGGGGCATGTACAAGCCGTACTACACGTAGGTTGGCCACCCCATGAGCGCAGTCGGCCACGCCATCTACCTCCACGGCTTCGCATCATCGCCGGTGTCATCGAAGGCGGTGCGGTTCGAGCGCGAGCTCGCCCGCCACGGCGTGTCATTCGGCTGTCCCGACTTCAACCGGCCGTCATTCGAAGACCTGACAGTCACGCGGATGCTCGATCAGACGCGCGCCGCGGTCCGCGCGGCTGTCCGCGGTCCGGTCGCGCTCATCGGATCGAGCCTGGGCGCCTTTGTGGCGCTGCAGGCCGCTGCGCAGAATGCCGCCGCGGGCGACCGGCCCGTGATCGATCGGCTGGTCCTGCTCGCGCCCGCCATCGACGTGCTCGCCGGTCCGCAAGATGCGGACATCGGTCAGTGGCGCCGCGACGGCCGCCTCCGCATCTTTCATCACGCGTGGAACGAATATCGCGACGTGGGATTCGCGCTTTATCAGGACGCCGAGCAATACGACGCCTTCAACCTGGTCCTCCCGCTATCGATGCTGGTTTTTCAGGGCAGGCAGGACGATTCGCTCTCGTCGGAGCTGGTCGAACGCTGGGCCCGCGCGCGGCCGAACGTCGATCTCCGGATGGTCGACGACGGACACCAGCTCAGCGCGTCGATTGACGAGGTCTGGACGGCGAGCGAGAAGTTTTTCGGTTTGGGCCCGTTGAGCTAAAGAAGCTGGCCGCCTATTCTCTGAGCGCGACCATCGGATCGATCTGCGTCGCACGACGGGCGGGTGTCCAGGCCGCGAGTGCCGCCAGACCGATGAAGAGCGTGCACGCGCCCGCCAATGTGAGCGGGTCGCTGAGGCTGACCTGATACACGATGCCGACGTGCTGCCCGCGCACAAGGTAGACGGCATCGCCGATCAGCCGAGCGGTGACGAGGGCAATCACGAGGCCGCAGCCGACTCCAATGGCCGTCAGGCCCACCGAGCGGGCAATGGCCACCCGGAGAATTGACCGTGGCGTCGCCCCAAGCGCGATTCGCAGTCCGAACTCAGCGGTGCGACGTGCCGTGTCGTACGCGGTTGCGCCATACACACCGATGGCGGCGAGCAGGACGGCGAACAGGGCGACCCCCGAGACGAGCAGGAAGTTGAACCGATCCGAGCGATAGGCATCGGCCACCCGCTGTTCCAGCGTGATCGCGCCGTACATCGGCACGTTCGGATCGACCGCGCGCACCGCTTGCCGAAACGCATCCAACATTCCCGCGGTATCGCCGGAGACGCCGGCGAGCACGGCGACGGCGGGCAGCGGATTCTGCGCGAGCGGGAGGTAGATACAGTCGAACGGCACCTCATCGATTCCGACTTCCCTGGTGTTCTCCACGACGCCGACGATCTCCACCTCCCCCTCAGGGACGGCCGAAACCGTGCCGGCCTTGAGGAGCGTCAGCCGCTGGCCGACCGGATCGCGGCCGTCGAAAAAGCGACGCGCCAGGTTGAGATTGACGAGGGCGACGTGCGGGCTGCCAGGTCGATCAGCCGCAGTGAGCCCGCGGCCGGTTACGCGCCGGATGTTGAGCAGACGGAAGTACTCGTGAGTGACGATGTGGAGTGTGCCGCGCGGCGCCTCGGTCGCGAGTGGTGCCGCCTGGCCCGCGAGGACGAACGACCGCCACTCGCCGCCGGCGAGCGGGGTGGTGTTGGCGAGCGCCACGCCCGCCGGGATCGCGGCGACGCGGGCCGCGAGCTCGGCGTGCGCATTCGCAAGCTGCTCCGGGCTGCGGTACGCCTCTCCCCGCAACAGCACGCGGAACGTCCAGATGTTGTCCGGCGAGAACCCCAGGGGCACTCGATTGAGCCGCACGAAGCTGTTCGTGAGGATCCCGGCGCTGGCGAGCAGCAGGAATGCGAGCGTGACCTCGATGGCCAGGAGTCCGCTCCGCAACCGGCGCTGGCCCGGCTCACCGCCCAGTCGACGGCCGGCGCTCGCGAGGGCTTCCCGCAGATCGCCGTGCGGCGCGTGACGCGCCGGGAGCGCGCCACAGATTGCGGCTGTCAACGCCGCGAGCGCGATCGCGAAGACCGCGACCTCGAAGTTGATCCCAATCGTCCGTCCCGGCGTCACATAGGACGGTGGCGCCAGCGCGACGAACGCCCTGATGCCGAACGCCGCGACGCCGAGGCCGACGATCGCCGCCGCGCCGGCCACCAGCACGCTCTCCACCAGTAATTGACGCAGCAGGCGGCCTCGGCTGCTGCCCAAGGCGGCGCGGAGTACGAATTCCGGCCGCCGCGTGACGCCGCGGCCGAGCAGCAGGTTGGCGACATTCGCGCACGCGGCCAGCAGCAGGACGCCGGCGGCGATCAGGAACACGATGTACGTCCGCCAGGTCGCGGTGCGATACGTCTCGCTCAGATTGTGGACGCGCAGGTGCCGCCCGCGCGCTCGCGCGGTGCTGTCGAGGACCGGATCGAGCATCGGCCGGAGCTCACTGTCGATCTCGAGAGGAGCGGCGCCAGGTCGCGTGCGCGCGATCGCGTTGATGTCGACCGCGCCCCTCACGAAGTCGGTGATTGGAATGAAAAGATGCGGGTTGGTCGTGAATTCGAGTTGGAGGCCCGCCGGTGCGACGCCGACGATCGCGAAGGGGCGATTGTCGACCGCCACGGTCTGCTGCAGCACGTCGGCGCGTCCCTGAACGTAGCGCTGCCAGAACTCGTGACTCACGATTGCGACGCCGCCGGCGCCCGGCTGCGCCTCCTCGGCCCGAAAACCGCGGCCGAGCGGAATCGACACCTGCAGGACGTCGAAGAAGTTCGTGGAGACGGGCGCGACCGACACGCGCTCGGCGCCAAGGTCGCCGGTCACGACCCGGCTCTCGTTCCAGCGGAAACCACCGACGGCCTTCAGGAGTCGAGTCTGCGACTGAATCGCGACGTACTCCTGCGTGGTCAGACTGCCGATGCGATCGGGCTGATCGGTCGTCGCGGCCGCTACGACGACCAGCTCATCGGGGGAGGGAAACGGCACGGGTCTCCAGACCTCGGCCTGCAGAATGCTGACGACCGTCGTCACGGCCCCGATGCCAATCGCCAGCGTCGCGATCGTCAATGCGCTGAAGCCGGGCTGCCGGCGGACCAGCCGGACGGCGTGCCGCGCGTCTCGGGCGAAATCGTCAATCAGTCGCGAGAGCCAGACGGTGCGCGCGTCCTCGAGCGCGAGTGTCGTGTTGCCGAGGGCCCGCCGGCTCATCCGCTCCGCGTCGGCCGGCGACACTCCGCGCGTTTGGATGCGCTCGCGCGCCATGTCGTGATGGAACCGGAGCTCGTCCTGAAGGTCGGCTTCGAATCGTCTGAATCTCAGCCAGGCGTGCAGACGGCGAAAAAGCGTGAACATGCGGCGCCCCAACGGATTCGACGACGGGGTCTCCCATCGTCTGTCGATGGAAGGTTAGACGTGGCAAGCCCGGAAGCGGTTCGTAAGGACCTCCGAGGTCGTTTTACGTAGTTTGTAAAACGACCTCGGAGGTCATTTCACCGTCGGGGCGCCGAGCTTGAAGACGTGGGGGTGCGCGGTCTTGATCGCGTTCCGGGAGTCGACGACGAGCCGCGCCTGGCGCGCGATCGCCTCGTAATCGAATGCGCGGTGGTCCGAGATGATGACGACGCAGTCGGCCGACTCGAGCAGCGCCGGTGTCAGCGGGACCGACCTCAGATCGGCGCCGCCGGGCCAGTCGCGCGCGGCCAGGGCCGGAACGTACGGGTCGTGATAGCTCACGCGTCCACCCTTCTGGTGCAGCACGGCCATTACGTCGAGCGCCGGCGACTCGCGCACGTCGTCGATGTCCCGCTTGTACGCGACGCCGAGGATGAGGATCGACGCGCCGCGGATCGACTTCGACTGGCTGTTCAGGGCGTCGGTGACCTTGTCGACGACGTGGTGCGGCATCGCGCCGTTGACGTGGCCGGCCAGCTCGATGAACCGTGCCTCGAACCCGACTTCCTTGACCTTCCAGGAGAGATAAAACGGGTCGATCGGAATGCAGTGGCCGCCCAGACCGGGCCCGGGATAGAACGGCATGAACCCGAACGGTTTGGTCGCGGCGGCGTCCACGACTTCCCAGACGCTGATGCCGAGCCGATCGCACATCAGCGCGAGCTCGTTGACGAGGCCGATGTTCACGGCCCGGAACGTGTTCTCGAGCAGCTTCACCATCTCGGCGACCTTCGGCGAGCTGACGTCCACAACGGTTTCGATCGACCCGGCGTACAACTCGCGCGCGAGCGCCGAGCAGGTCGGCGTCAGGCCTCCGACGACTTTCGGCACATTACGCGTCGTCCACTTCTCATTGCCGGGATCGACGCGCTCGGGGGAAAAGGCCAGGAAGAAATCGCGGCCGGCCACCAGCCCGCCGCGCTCGAGAATCGGACGCACGACTTCGTCCGTAGTACCTGGGTAGGTGGTCGATTCGAGAATCACGAGCTGCCCCGGATGGAGGTGGTCGGCAATCATCTCGACGGCCGAGACGACATAGGACATGTCCGGGTCCTTCGTCTTGCGGAGCGGCGTCGGGACGCAGATGTTGATCGTGTCGAGCGTCGAGACCACGGCCGGGTCCGTCGTCGCGAACAGGCGTCCGGCCTTGCAGAGCTCGGTGACGTCGCGCGTGGCCACATCCGGGATGTACGACTCGCCGCGGGAAATGGCCTCGATCTTCCGGTGATCGAGGTCGATTCCCGTGGTCTTGAAGCCGGATCGCGCCATCTCGACCGCCAGCGGCAGCCCAACGTAACCGAGGCCCACGATGCCGACATGGGCGGTTCGGGATTTCAGTTTTTGCTGCAGGGCGTCGGCGGTGCTCGGCAGCGTGGAAGGGCTTCGGCTCATGTCGTCCAGTTCCAAGTGTCGGCCGCGTGCCACAGCCGGGATAGGCGGGGACGCGGCCTTTCATTATGGCATCCTAGTGCCGTTCCAACTTGTTCCACCTACGGAGGATCACGGTGGTATACAGGTATTCGGGTCTTTGGCGGAAAAAGTTGGAACGGCACTAGTAACCGGCGCCGCCGCCGGCGCATCAGACCCCGTAGAGAGGCTTCCGCATGATTATCAAGATCAAGACGTCCGCCGACGTGCCGTCTTCGGAGATTACGCCGGAGCGCATCTACCGATCGCGGCGGCAGTTCATGCAGGTTACGGCGGCAGGCGCGCTGGGTGCCGTCGCGGGAAGTCTGCTCGGTGAGGACGGGTTTCGACTCGACGCGGCGCAGGAGAATCTGCCGCCGGCGAAGAAGTCGTCGTTCACGACCGATCCGAGCGTCGATCCGCTCAACACGCTCGAGCAGATCACGAGCTACAACAACTACTACGAGTTCGGCACGCGCAAGGACGATCCGCTGCGATACGCCGGCCGCCTGACGGTAAAGCCCTGGACGGTGAAGGTGGACGGTCTGGTGAACAAACCTGGCAACTACGGCGTCGAGGACCTCGTCAACTTCAATCAACTCGAGGAGCGCGTGTATCGGCATCGCTGCGTCGAGCGCTGGTCGATGGTGATTCCCTGGATTGGAGTGTCGCTCTCCGAAGTCCTGAAGAAGGTTCAGCCGCAGCCGTCGGCGAAGTATGTCGAGTTCACGACGCTCGTCCGGCCGAGCGAGATGCCGGGGTTGCAGACAGCGGGCCTCGAGTGGCCGTACGTCGAGGGTCTCCGGATGGACGAGGCCATGCATCCGCTGACGATGATGGTGGTGGGGTTGTACGGCAAGGTGCTCCCGAACCAGAACGGCGCGCCGCTGCGCGTGCACATGCCCTGGAAGTACGGGTTCAAGAGTGGCAAGTCGATCGTCCGGATCCGGCTTACGGACAGCCAGCCGAACAACACCTGGGCGGTGCAGACGCCGCATGAATACGGGTTCTACGCCAACGTGAATCCGACGGTCGATCACCCGCGCTGGAGCCAGGCCCGCGAACAGCGGCTGCCCAGCCCGCTGCGCAACCGGCCGACCTTGATGTTCAACGGCTACGGCGATCAGGTCGCCAGCCTGTACTCGGGCATGGATCTTCGGAAGTACTACTGATGATCGACCGGCTGCGGCAGCCCCTGGCTGCGGCCGTCGCCGCGCTCGCGAACTGGCGTTTCTTCAAGCCCGCGGTCTTTCTGGCCTGCCTCGCCCCCGGCGTGTGGCTCGGGTACCACGCGTGGCGATTTTTCATCGGCGGCGACTTCATGGCGCTCGGCGTGGACCCGAGCATCACGCTCCTCCACGAGACCGGCAAAACGGCCCTCATCCTGCTGCTCGTCACGCTTTCGATCACGCCTGTGCGCCGGCTGCTCGGCGTCAATCGCCTGCAGGCCGTCCGGCGCATGCTCGGCGTCTGGTCGTTCACCTACGCCGCGATTCACGTCTCGCTGTACCTGACGCTCGATCAGCTCTGCTATTCGCTCGCGACCTGCGAGTTCGCCGCGATCTGGGAAGATGTCCTGAAGCGCCGATTTATTTTCGTCGGCGCTCTCGCGTTCGTGATCCTGCTGCTGCTCGCGCTGACGTCGACCACCGGCTGGATGCGCCGCCTCAAGCGGAACTGGCAGCGGCTCCACCGGCTCGTCTACGTCGCCGCGATCGCCGCGGTGATCCATTTCATCTGGATTCAGAAATCGGACATCCGCGAGCCGCTGAACTGGGCCATCTGGCTGGCCGTCGTGCTCGGGATTAGGATTGTCTTTGCCATCCAGAAACGGCGGCGCGCACGCGAACGCTTGCCCGTAACCGCTTGATCGGGCTGGGGTTGACCCGTTTTTGCCTGCCCATTCACCCCCGCCTGCTGCCAACTGACCCGCCGAATCGGCCCGCTAAGGACAATTCTGTTACCCCGGGGTTTCCCGGCCGATAAGCTGCATACGTAGCGCGGATTGCTCCCTAAATCCGCGACAAGGCGGACTTGGAAATCAGTCCGCCCTACGTAGGAGGGTTATGCACAAGCCGGTGAAGTACGTCGAGAAGGGCCTGACTTACGCCGCGCGTGGCGCGTGGGTCGTTTTCGATGCGCTGAACAGCGTGAGGCCGAACGAGGGATTCGTCCCGAAGTGGTCGGACAAGCCGCTGCTGAAGTCGTGGCAGAAGGTGAAGCCGCCCCTCGGCTGGCCCCGCGAGACCGACTCGCTCTGTCCGGTCTGCGTGCGTGAGGCGCGCCAGGAGATCCTCGACGGCAAGCGCGACTATCGCGTCCTGCTGACCGAGAAGATCGGCGAGATCAAGGCGCAGGTCATCGAGCGCGACGGCAAGATCCTGATGGTCAAGGACTGCCCGATCCACGGCCACTTCGAGGACGTGATGGCGATGGACACCGCCTTCTTCAAGCACCTCGAGGAGAGCTTCCCGGGCTCCGACATGCGGGCGCACAACGACGAGAAGCTGCACAATCACGGCTCGTCGACGATCAAGTACGGCCGCGGCTCGGTCTTGACCGTCGATCTCACGAATCGCTGCAACATGATGTGCGATCCCTGTTTCATGGACGCCAACCAGGTCGGGTTCGTGCACGAACTCGGCTGGGACGAGATCAAGACGCTGCTCGACAACGCGATCACGATCAAGCCACGGCGGCAGATGTCGGTGCAGTTTTCGGGCGGCGAGCCCACGCTCTCGCCGTACTTTCTCGATGCCGTGCGTTACTCGCGCAAGGTCGGCTACAACTCGGTGCAGGCGGCGACCAACGGGATCGAGTTCGCCAAGAGCCCGGACTTCGCGCGGGCGGCGGCCGAGGCGGGGTTACGCTACGTCTACCTGCAGTTCGACGGGATCGGCAACGCCGCGAATGCGCACCGGCTGGTTGGCAACCTGTTCGACGTCAAGCTGCGGGCGATTGAGAATCTCTGGCGCGCAGGCGTCGACATCGTGCCCGTCACGACCATCGTCAACGGCGTGAATAACGAGCAAGTGGGCCGCATCATCCAGTTCGCGCTCGACAACCCGAAGAAGATCTCATTCCTCTCGTTCCAGCCGGTGTCGTTCACGGGCCGCGACGAGGAGATCACCGACGAGCGCCGCCACGCGCAGCGCTACACGCTGTCGCACCTCGCCCATGACGTGAAGAACCAGACGGGCCTCGGCGAGCCGGTGCGCGACTGGTTCCCGATCTCGTTCATGGGCACATTCAGCGACTGGGCGGACCTCACGCACGGTCAGCAGGCGGAGTTCGGCCAGTTGTCGTGCGGCTGTCATCCGAATTGCGGCGTCGGCATGGCCGTCATGATCGACAAGGAAACCAAGGAAGCCGTGCCCGTGACCGAGTTCATGCATCTCGAGCCGCTCGCGAAGGACATCGCGAAGATCAACGACGCGGCGCGCGGCAAGTTCCTGTCGGTCGCAGGCATGGCGCTCGCGCTCATGAAGAACTACGACCCGTTCAAGGCGCCAACGCACTTCAAGATGCTCGACCTCATGAAGAAGTTCGACAAGACGTTCGGCGCGACCGGCAAGGACTACGGCAAGGTCACGGGCGACCGGACCGATGCCGACATCGAGAAGCGGCGCGGCGACCGCTGGAACTTCCTCTTCATCGCGGGGATGTGGTTCCAGGATCTCTTCAACTACGACTTCCGGCGGACGGAGCGCTGCATCATTCCGTACGCGACGCAGGAAGGGGAGATCAGCTTCTGCGCCTACAACACGGGCATCGGCTGGCGGAACATCATCGAGAAGATGCACATGACGGCCACGCTCACCAAGTGGTACGACGAGCACGGCCGCCACGAGATCTTCGCCGGCGGCAAGACGGTCGGCCTCGAGACGACCGCGCACAGCCTCAAGCTCGACCAGGAGGCCGTGAACAAGGGTAAGCAGACCGACCTCGACGAGAAGGGCATCGCCAAGACCGCGCGGGAAGAGAAGTTGCGCGCGCGAAAGGCGCAGCAGGAACAGCAGAAGATGGCTGAGCTCTATCGGCAGGTCGTGCTGAAGGAGCCGAAGCCTGAGCTCGCGACGGGTCTGCAGATCCAGGGACTCAAGACCGCGAAGAAGACGGAAGAGGACGAGAAGGAAACCGTCGCCCATTAAGACCGGTTCCGGGGTTCCGGAGTACTGAAGTTCTAGACGACGCAGCAGACGGGCCGGGTGAGGCGACTCACCCGGCCCGTTTGTTATGAACCAAGGACGCCACACCGGCGTCTGATTAGCGGAGTCACGCGCATGACCAGATGGCGCGGGATCGCTGTTCTTGCGGTTGCGGCCGCGAGCGTCGCCGTCCCCTCTGCCGCCCAACGCCCACCGGATCAAGCCGCGCCTGCCGGTTCCGGCCTGATTCTCGGCCGCGTCGTCGATGCCGAATCCACCCAGCCAATCTCCGGCGTCCTGCTCGGCCTCTCCGGCGGAGGCGCGACGCCAGGTCCGTCGCCCGCCGGAATTTCGCGGCGGTTGCTGACCGATGCTCAGGGCCGGTTCGTGTTTCGCAATCTGCCCAAAGGCGCGTACACCATCGTCGCCACCGTCGGCGGCAACGGCTTCAGTCCGAGCGGCTTTCTGATTTCAGGGAGCGGCCAGCAGATCGGCGCTTACCTCAATGGCGGCTTCGGCCAGCGCCGGCCCGGCGGCGCCCTCCAGACCATCGACCTCGGAGAAGGTGAGCGAATTCCCGATGCGGTGATTCGTTTGTGGAAAGGTGGCGCCATCGACGGGACGATCGTTGACGAGGTGGGCGAACCGCTCGTCGGACTGGTCGATCGACCGACGGAGATCTCGGGCACGCTGTTCGATCAGCTTGGCCGTCCGACGCACGAGTACGCAGTCGTCGCATTCTCAACCGAGCGCTCGGACTGGACGAGCGCGCCGCGCCGTACGAGCGGCGTCGTCAAGCTCGGTTCAGACGGCCGGTTCACGGTCTCAGGCCTGCCGCCGGGCGAGTACTACCTCGGAGTCCTCACCGACGCCGATCCCTCACAACTGGCGGACCTGTCGTTCCTCGAACAGCTCGCCGCCACGTCGATCCGAATCACGCTCGGCGAGGGTGAACGGAAGGTGCAGGACATCAAGATGGCGGGTGGATAGCCAGATCGCATGTCCGCCAATCCGCCGAGCGATTCGATCGCCCCGACGCCGTCGCGGATGCTGCCGCTCCTCGTGATCGTGCCGATCGTCGTCGCAACCGTGCGGCTCGGCCGTCCGCACTACCTCGAAACCGAAACCGCGGCGATCGGATTCACGCTGCTCTGTGCCGGTGTGTTTGGTTTGCCCGCGCTCTTCTGGGCGCTCGATCATGCGCGTACCCGACTCGCTCACTTGACAACGCTTGGCGTCATTGCCGGGATATTGGCGCCGATCGCGGTGTTGCTGGCTGGCGCGCTGGGACAATTGCAATACGGCGGCTTGGCCTACGTGCGCCGCGTGCTCGCCCGCGGTGCAACGCTGCCTTGGTACGGGATGTTGCCCTGGCCGCAGTTCGCGGGCCTGGCCGCGACGTCGGCGATCGCCGGCGCGGTGAGTGCCACGGTGTATTGGCTCCTGTTCGTGCATCGTCGGCCGTCGCTCGCCACGTCGGTTCTCATCTCGGCCGGCGTCATCGCCGCCGGCGCCGGTGTTGCGATGCTGCTGCCATGACGACATCGAGGGAGCCGGTCAGGCCGCGCGCGACCCAGGTTCTGGCGCTGCTGCCAATTACGGCCGCCGTCGCTGCCTGCGTCATGCTCGGGATGCATCCATATGCCGCGGTGATTGCCGCGATGGTCGGGTCGATCTGCGCCGCAGCGGCCGGCGTGCCGGCGCTCTTCTGGGCCCTCGAACATGGCCGAACGAGATTCGTTGAGCTCGTCGTCGTTGGGGCGATCGCTGGAGCTGTGCCTGTGGCGCTGTTCCTGGGCGTCTCCATGAGCTGGCGCGTACTTTTTGCGGATCGAGCAATGCCCCCTGTCACCGTGTTCAGGTCGCTCGCGGGCGCGGGCATGCTCTTCGGCGTGCCCGCGCTCATCGGCGCGCTCGCGGGCGTGATTTTCTGGCTCACGGTGCTCGACCGCCAGCTGCCTCGGTGGGCGGCCTGGAGCCTGTCGATCGGACTGCTCTGGGCTACCGCGTGGAGCTTCGGCTGGGGCCGATGATCACTTGCTTCCGAGCACGAACTGGTTGCCGTCCACGTCCTTGAACACCGCGTAGGTGCCCCATTCCTGCTTGGTCGGACCCTCGGAGAACTCGACGCCGCGTTTGACGAGCTCCGCATGCGTCTTGGCAACGTCCTCGGTCATGAACGAGATGCCCTGGAACGTGCCGATGCGATCTTGGTGGCCGTCGGGCGTGAACAGCACGACGCGCGTTTCCGCGCCGGGGATTTTCAACTCGAGCCAGCGCTGCTGGCCCGGGCCCATCGGCTGATCGGTCGCGATGCCGAAGCCGAGCGCGGTCGTGTAGAACTTCAACGCCTTGTCCTGATCCTTCACGGGGATGCTGGCGAACTTGATGCACTTGATCATCGTGGCGGCCCTCCCTGGGGCCGTTCTCGCTTTCCTATAGCGAGCTGGTGGCCGGAATTGGTCCGAACTGTCTCGCGACGCTTGCCGGTCTTGCTCTGCGAAGAAGCGAGAACGGCCCTGGCCGCGAGAAACGATGATGCGCGCGAAGACGCGGTGCGTTCAAGATGCGCAGCCGACGCTGTGGCAGCGATTGCTATGGCGGGCGGCCTGTTGAACACAAACGGTTAGACCATTAGAATGTCTAATCCTTAGGACAGCTGGGGCTCCATGCGAAAGACCAACAGCGATCAGCTTCACGGCACACTCGATATGCTCGTCCTGAAAGTCCTCGGCGACGGCCCGTTGCACGGGTACGCCATCGCCGTGCGACTCGAGAAACTGTCGAAGGAGGTGCTGCAAGTGGAGGAGGGGTCGCTCTATCCGGCCCTGTATCGAATGGAGGCCCGAGGCTGGTTGTCGTCCGACTGGTCCGTGACGGACACTGGCCGGCGCGCGAGGTTCTACCGGCTGACACGCGGGGGACGAGTCCAGCTTGCGGCGGAGCAGGAGAGTTGGGCGCGGCTGACGCTGGCGGTCCGGGCGGTGATGGGGAGCTGAGTGTGCCGGGCATTCGCCACTGGCTCGCTCGGCTGCGCGCGGTCGTCCGTCGCGACGTCGTCGCGGGAGAAATTCGGGAAGAGCTGCAGATCCATCTCGACATGCGCGCCGAGGATCTCGAACGCCAAGGGCTGCCTCGCGTGGAAGCGCGGCGTCAGGCGGCCAGGCGATTCGGCAGTGTGGCGCTTCATCAGGACCGCGGCTACGACATACGAGGAGGCGGCGTGATGGAAACGATCATCCAGGATCTCCGCTACAGCGTCCGGTTGTTTTGGACACACCGCGGCTTCTCATTCGTTGCCGTGGCGACCCTGGCGCTTGGCGTGGGCTTGTGCACGGCGCTCTTCAGCGTGATTCACGCGGCGATTCTGCGCCCCCTTCCGTATCCCGATCCGCAGCAGCTGGTCCGCGTCAACGTGGTCGTGCCGGGACGCGGAGAGGCTGGCGAGTTTGCCCCTTCGCTCGACGACGTGCGGACCTGGCGAGCCGATCAGCGCGTGTTCCGGCAGATCGCGGTGGATCGCGGCGCGTCCGACGTCATTGTCGACACCGGCTACCCCGAGCGCGTGCCAGTCCAGCAGGTGTCAGAGGGGTTTCTCGAGGTCTTGGGTGTCGCCCCGTCCCTCGGCCGGTCGTTCAGCGCCGAGGATACGCGGCGTGAAATCCCGCTGGTCGCCCTTCTCGGTCACGGGTATTCGCAAACGCGCTTCGGCGGTGATCGCGGAGTCCTCGGGCGGCAGATTCGAATCGCGGGCGAGTCGGCGACAATCGTGGGCATACTGCCGGCCGGGTTCTACCCCCGCGTGGCGGTCTGGCAACCGTTTCCGCGGCGGCCCGCGGGATTCGAGAGCATGCGAGGCACGGGCGCGCCGGTGATCGGCCGCCTTCAGCCTGGCTTGTCGCGGGCACGAGCCGAAAGCAGCCTGTCCCAGATCGTGGACGTTCTCGACACGGCTCACGGGAAACCGGCCGGCACCTCGGTGCGCATGTATTCGCACTACGACGAGACCGTCGAAGGGTCCGGACCGATCGTCTGGACGCTCGCAGGTGCCGTCGCGGCGATTCTGCTGATCGCTTGTGTGAACGTGGCGGGTCTCCTGCTTGCCCGTGGCGCCACGCGGCAGCGGGAGCTCGCGATTCGCGCCTCGATCGGGGCCGGACGAGTCCGGTTGATCAGGCAGCTGCTCAGCGAGAGCGTCATGCTGGCCGCCGCAGGCGGCCTGGCGGGGATCGTGCTCGCATGGGTCTCGCTCGACGCGCTCGTGGCGATCCTCCCGCTCGCGCTGCCTGAAAACGCCACGCCATCGCTGAACGTCGAGGTGCTGGCGTTCTCGGTGATCGTCGCCGTCTTCACATCGCTGCTGTTCGGCCTCGTGCCGGCGTTGCGTCTCTCGCGCGTCAACCTGAACACGACGCTGGCCGCATCGGATCGCCGGTCAGGCGCTCCGCTGTCGCGCCGAAGCGGGCAGTGGCTGATTGCCATCGAAGTCGCGCTTGGCGTGGTGCTGCTCGCCGGCGCCGGGCTGATGATCCGGAGTTTCGCGCGCCTCGTGTCCGTTGATCTCGGCTACAACCCGGATGCGTTCCTGACGATGGAGGTGTCGCCGCTCGATCCGAGCCCGGCTGTTGCCGCACAGTACTACCCCGCGCTCGTCGAGGCGGTTCGGCGGTTGCCCGAGGTCGAGGCCGCCGGCGCCGCGGACCAACTGCCGATCGGTGGAAGCCGACGGGCGGGATTCGTGACGGTGCCGGAGCAGCAACCGATTCGCGTGGACGAGCGGCAGGTTCTCCCCGGGTTCTTCGAAGCGATTGGACTGCCGCTCAAGGCGGGCCGGCTTCCGACCGAAGCTGATCGAACCGCCGGCCGGCCATTGGTCGTGATCAATGAGCTGACCGCGCGGCGGATCTTTCCGGGCGTATCGCCCGTTGGCCGGCTCCTGCCGTTGGGTAAAGAACCGCCCGAGATCATCGGGGTGGTCGGCGACTTTCTTCAAGACGGCGCGCGCAGTCCGGTGCGTGCCAACGTGTACTTCGTTTACCAGGGTTACGCTGAGCTGAGGCGCCAGCCATTCGTCGTCTTTGTCCGGCCGCGCGGAGCTCCATCAGCGCTGGTGGCGCGGCTGCGCGACGCGGCTCACTCCGTGGGGCCTCGCGTGCTGATCGATCGCATTCGTTCGGGCGACGACTTCGTCAGCGAGTCGGTGACCGTGCCCCGCCGGCGGATGGTGTTGCTCGGCCTGCTGGGCGGCATCGGCCTCGTGCTGACGGTCGTGGGCATCTTCAGCATGACCGCATATGCGGTCGTGCGGCGCACGCGGGAGATCGGCGTCCGGATGGCCTTCGGTGCGACGTCGGGACACGTGGTCCGAACGATGGTGCGCGACACCGCCTGGCCGGTCTCGCTGGGGCTGGCCGCCGGGATCGGCGGGGCGTACCTGACCACGCGCGTGATCGCGACGCTGCTCTTCGAGACGACGCCGCATGACGCCGGGGCATTTGCCGCGGCGCTGGCGACGCTCGGCGTGTCGGCCATCGTGGCCGCGTGGTTGCCGGCGCGCCGCGCCGCGCGTGTCGATCCGGTCGTCGCGTTGCGATCGGACTAGCGTTCGTGCCGGGCCGCGCGGCGCCTTGTGGCAGCGAATGCTATAGTCACGGCCAATGGCGGCCGTCGCCGTCGATCCGTACGTCATCGACGTGCTCATGGCCGATCTCATCGGCCACGATCGCCAGCCGTCCGCGTACATCCTCTATCTCTACCTCTGGCGATTGACCGACGGCGGCAAGCGGAAGAGTGCGCCCATCAGCCTGCGCGCGCTGAGCGACCAGACCGGCCTTTCGAAGCGCGCGATTCAGGATGCGGCGGACCGTTTGGAGCGGCGCCAGCTCATCTCGCTCGAACGGCAGATGCCGACGGCCGTTCCGGTGTATCGTCTGCACAAACCGTGGGTGCGCCCGCGGCCCGCGCGAGGATAGCGAGTCTGCGAGCGCCGGAGCGCGAGCGAGCGGGGGTGGGGCCCCGCGAGCGGTGAGAAAAGAAGACAGGCGGCGGAAAGGCTCAAAGGCTCAGGGCTCAAAGGCGATAAGGCTGCGATCATGACCAAGCTGATGAGAAGACTTGCCTCAACCGGCGTGCTGCTGGCCGTGTCGATCACCGTCCTCGTCGCCGCGCGCGAGCAGGCGGCGGCGCGGCATTTCCCGCCGGCCGGCAACTGGGAGAAGCGCGATCCGGCCTCGCTCGGTCTGGATCAGGCGAAACTCGACGAGGCCATCAAGGCGGCGCTCGCGACCGAGAACACGAATACGAAAGACCTGGCCGTCGACATCCCCAACACGTTCCGAAACGAGGCGCCGTACAACAATCTGATTGGTCCGACGCAGGAGCGTGCTGGCGCGAACCTCGTTGTCATCTACAAGGGTTATGCCGTGGCGGCCGCCGGGGACAACGAGCGCGCCGACATGACGTTCAGCGTGACCAAGACATTTCTCTCGACGGTGGTTGGCGAGGCGTTCGAGCGGGGGCTGATCAAGAACCTGAACGACAAGGTCGGGCCCTACATGCCGAAAGGCGTCGATCTCTTCGCCAGCGAGCACAACGCGAAAATCACCTGGGATCACCTGCTGCGGCAGACCAGTGACTGGTCGGGAACACTCTGGGGCAAACCCGATTGGGCGGATCGGCCGCCGCCCGGGCAGACCGATCCGAAGGAGTGGGAAAAGCGGGAACTGGTCGAGCCCGGGACGAAGTACAAATACAACGACACGCGCGTCAATGTCCTCGCCCTCGCGACGCTCTACCTGTTCAAGGAGCCCCTCCCGAGCGTCCTCAAGCGCGAAATCATGGATCCCATCGGGGCGTCGTCCACCTGGCATTGGGAGCCGTACGAGAACGCGTACGTGACCATTGACGGCAAGAAGATGCCGTCGATTCCGGGTGGCGGACATCACGGCGGCGGGATGTTCATCAACGCGTGGGATATGGCGCGCTTCGGCTACCTGTTTCTGGCCAACGGCAAGTGGGGCACTCGCCAGCTCGTCGCCGAGAAGTGGATCGCGATGGCTCGGACGCCGGGCGTGAGACCGGACTACGGGTTCATGAATTGGATGTTGAATGCGGACCGGCCGAACCGGGTCTCGTTCCAGGGCAACGGGCCGAACACGATCTACATCGACTGGACGAACGATCTGGTGGTCGTGACGCGATGGCTTCGGGGCGGAAACAGGTTTGTCGACAGCGTCGTGGCGGGGATCAAGAAATAAGACTTAAAGCCTCAAAGGCGAGAAAGCGTTTACTATCCACCTCGCGTGTGCATTTCCAGATGCGCGTCCTTCTTCAGGACGCTGACCGGAATGTACGCGCCTCGTTGACGGACGCCGATTCGTTCTTCGGCGCCGCGGTCGGCGCGACCTTCCCAGACCGCGCGAATCAGATTCAACATCGTCTCGTGTGACGCGCCGGCGCGGAGCGGGCGCCGCAGATCGGTACCGTGCTGCGCGTACAGGCAGAGCAGCAGGACGCCGTCGGCGGTGAGCCGCGCACGATCGCAGGTCCGGCAGAACGGCTGCGTGGTTGACGAGATGATGCCGAACGTCAGGCCGTCCGGCAGCCGGAACCGGGCCGCCGGCGCGGACGACTCCTCGTCGATCGCCTGGATGGGTCCGTACTGAGCGGCCAGCCGCTCCACGATCTCGCGCCGGGACACGACGGCGTCCGGCCGCCAGTTCGTGGCGCCGCCGACGTCCATGTACTCGATGAACCGGACTTCGGCGTTGACGGTGCGGCCGTACTCGAGCAGATCCACGATCTCGTCGTCGTTGTCGCCGCGCGTGAGGACCGTATCGATCTTCAGGCTCGTCCAGCCCGCCGCCCGCACCGCTTCGATGCCGGCGAGCACGTCGGGCAGCGCGTCGATGCGTGCCAGACGCCGGAACCGATCGCCGCGAAGCGTGTCGAGGCTCACGGTCACGCGATGGAGACCGGCGCGTTTCAGATCGGCGGCGTGGTCGGCGAGCATCACGCCGTTGGTCGTCAGGCTGAGGTCTCGCAGCCATGACCGCCGCGCCAGGTTTCGAATCAGATCAGGCAGGTTGCGCCGGAGCAGGGGTTCGCCGCCGGTGAGCCGGATCCGGTCGAGCCCGGTCTCGGCGAACAGGTCGCCGAGCTGGCCGATCTCCTCGAACGTCAGCATGTCCTCGCGCGGCAGCCAGACGTACTCGTCCTCGGGCATGCAGTAATGGCACCGCAGGTTGCAACGGTCGGTCACCGAAATCCGCAGGTTGCCGAGCGGCCGGCCGAGGGTGTCGAGCACGGGCATCACTCGCGATTATGGCATCATGTCCGCTCGCGCAGCCGACTTCGGGAACAGTCCTGCGATGGCTGGAGACATTATGCGAATGCTGCGATTGACGTTTGCGCTGGTCCTTCTCATGAGCGTGGCGGTTGCCGGTCAGGGACGCGGCGGCCGTGGCGGCGGCGCCGAGCCGCCTCCGCCGTTGAATCTGCCGGCCGACACGCCGCGGCTCACGCAACTCAAGGACGAGGCGGTCAAAGAGGTCGACAAGCTGAAGGACTTCTCGCAGCAGATGGTCGATCAGATCTTCAGCTACGGCGAGCTGGGGTTCCAGGAAGTGGAGACGTCGCGCTATCTCATCAACCTTTTGAAGAAGCACGGCTTCCGCGTCGAAGAAGGTGTCGCGGGGATTCCGACCGCCTTCATGGCAACGTGGGGGAACGGAAAGCCGGTAATCGCACTGGGGTCGGACATCGACGGGATCCCGCAGTCGTCGCAGAAGCCGGGCGTCGCCTATCGCGATCCGCTGGTCGAAGGCGCGCCGGGCCACGGCGAGGGCCACAACTCCGGACAGGCGGTCAACATCACCGCCGCGATCGTCCTCAAGGCGATCATGGAGCGCGAGAAGATCCCGGGCACGATTCGCATCTGGCCGGGCGTGGCCGAGGAGCTCGTCGGCACGAAGGCGTACTTCATCCGCGCGGGACTCTTCAAAGACGTGGACGTCGCGCTCTTTACGCACGTCGGACGCAATCTCTCGGTCTCGTGGGGCGATGGGGGCGGTACGGGCCTCGTCTCAGTGCAGTACAGCTTCAAGGGCGAAAGCGCGCACTCGGCCGGCGCGCCCTGGCGCGGCAAGAGCGCGCTCGATGCCGTCGAGCTCATGAACGTCGCCTGGAACTTCCGGCGCGAACACTTGCCGCTTTCTCACCGTTCGCACTACGTCATCAAAGATGGCGGCGATCAGCCCAACGTCGTGCCGCCGACCGCGTCCGTCTGGTACTACTTCCGCCAGGTCACCTACACGGGCGTCAAGGAGATCTGGGCGATCGCCGACAAAATCGCGCAAGGCGCGGCGATGATGACCGACACGACGCTCCTGCCGATGCGTGTCCTTGGCTCCGCCTGGCCCCGCCACTTCAACCGCGCGGTCGCGGAAGTCACGTGGGCGAACATCCAGAAAGTGGGCATGCCCGAGTGGAGCGAAGCGGATCAACTCTTCGCCCGCGCCGTGCAGAAGGAGATCGGCGTCAACGAGCAGGGACTCACGACGCGACTGGGGCAGCTCGGCGGGCCGGTCGATCAGGCAACGAACACCGGCGGCGGTTCCGACGACATCGGCGACATTTCCTGGAACGTTCCGACGGTGACGCTGTCGTACCCGTCGAACATCCCCGGTCTGCCCGGCCACAACTGGGCCGACGCGATGGCCATGGCGACCCCCATCGCGCACAAAGGCGTCACGGCCGGCGCCAAAGTGCAGGCGATGACGCTCCTCGATCTGCTCCTGAAGCCCGAGGTCATCACGGCGTCCTGGGACTATTTCAACAACGTGCAGACGCGCACGCAGAAATACGAGGCGCTGATCCGCGCACAGGATCAGCCCGCGATCGAATCGAACCGCGAGATCATGGCGAGGTACCGCGAGCAGATGCGCAAGTACTACTTCGATCCGACGAAGTACAAGACGCTGCTCGAACAGCTCGGAATCCAGTATCCGACGGTGAGGAAGTAGGCCCAAGGCCCCAGGCCTACGGCCCAAGAAGAGGCCAAGAGCACGGCGAGGAGTGGCGCGTCCAGCGTCAGCACGCAATCCTGCGCTGACCGGAGGCAGCGGGTTCGAGCCACTTCCGCCAAGGCTTCGGTGGCCAAGGCGTCACGCTTGCCCGCCGTAGCTTCAGCGAAGGCGGGTCCCGGAGGCCCGCGAGCCGGCAATGCAAGCGGCTTCAGGGCGGCGACACGCTGACCGCAGCCTATAATCTGATCGAATGCTCCGTCCGTTTCGTGGCCGCCTGCCCGTCGTGCATCCGACCGCGTACGTGGACGCGAGTGCGCAAGTTATCGGCGACGTCGAAATCGGCGCCGAGAGCAGCATCTGGATGAATGCCGTGCTGCGCGGTGACGTCAACACCATCCGCATCGGCGATCGATCGAACATCCAGGACGGCACCATCATGCACGTCATGCACGAGACTCATCCGACCCGCATCGGCGACGACGTGACGATCGGACATGCGGCGGTGGTGCACGGCTGCACGGTGGGGAATCGCGTGCTGATTGGGATGGGCGCGACGATCCTGAACGGCGCCGTGATCGGCGAGGATACGATCGTCGCCGCGGGATCGCTGGTCACGGAAGGCACCGTCATTCCACCGCGGTCGCTGGTCATGGGCAGCCCCGGCAAGGTGCGGCGCACGCTGTCCGACGCGGATGTGACGTCGATTCTCGAATACGCAGCGAATTACGTTCGCTACAAGAAAAGCTATGAGTGAAGCTTGTCATCTGGAATCTGCAATCTGGGATCTGGAATCGGCTTGCATCGACAATCGGGGAATCGGTTAATCGAAATCGCAGACGCAGCGACTCGGGGGAAAGCGCTCGATTGCTGATTCCCAGATTCCCAGATTCCCAGATTCCAGACAAGATTCCAGATTTGAGATTCCAAATCGCAGATTGACATGATCTCTTCAGTGAGGGGTACCCACGACATCCTGCCGGGTGAAGTGGAGAAATGGCAGTACGTCGAGCGCATGGCACGCGATCTGTGCGGCCGCTACGGGTACGTCGAGATCCGCACGCCGATCATCGAGCGGGAAGAGCTCTTCGCCAAAGGGACGGGCGCGACGACCGACATCGTGCAGAAGGAGATGTACACCTTCACCGACAAGGGCGGTGAACGGATCGCGCTTCGGCCCGAGGCCACGCCCAGCATGGTCCGCGCCTACGTCGAGCATGCCCTCGAGCAGGCGCTGCCGGTCGTCAAGCTCTTCACGATGGGGCCGATGTTCCGGCACGAACGGCCGCAGAAGGGGCGGTATCGGCAGTTCCATCAGCTCAACGTCGAGGTGTTCGGGCAGAACGACCCGGCGATCGACGCCGAGGTCATCGATCTGGCGTGGAGTCTCGTCGCGACGCTGGGCATCGCGCGAGCCGAGCTCGTCATCAACTCGGTCGGCTGCGCCGCCTGCCGTCCGCGTTTTCAGGAAGCGCTGCTCGCAGCCCTGGGCGACGATCTCCCGAAGCTCTGCGAGGACTGTCAGCGCCGAGCCAGGACGAATCCGCTGCGTCTCTACGACTGCAAGGTCGAAGCCGATCAACCGATCATCGATCGTCTGCCGCACTCGGTCGACTACCTCTGCGAGCCCTGCGCGACGCATTTCGCCGGCGTCAAGGCCCAGCTGGACGGGTGGGACATCCCCTGGCGGATCTCGCACCGTCTCGTGCGCGGCCTCGACTACTACACGCGCACGACGTTCGAGATCCTGGGCGAGACGCTCGGCGCGCAGAACGCGATCCTCGGCGGCGGCAGATACGACGGCCTCGTCAAGGATCTTGGCGGGCCGGACCGAACAGGCATCGGCTTTGCGGCCGGTCTCGAGCGCCTCGTGCTGGCGCTGCCGGAGGGCCGGGCCGAGCCGCCGCCGGCACGCACCTTCGTCGTCGCGATTGGCGACGACGGCCGCGCGGAGGCGCTCCGGCTCCTCCGCGAGCTGCGCCAGGCCGGACTCGCGGCGCAGATGGAGCTCGACTCGCGCGGGATGAAATCGCAGATGAAGCGTGCCGACCGGCTTCAGGCGCGCATCGCGCTCATCGTCGGCGGCGACGAGCTCGCACGAGGCGAGGTCACGCTCCGCGACATGCGGACCGGCGAGCAGCGATCGGTACCGCGCGCCGGGGCGATCGATGCGGCACGGGCGGCACTTCAGACACAATGACGACGACTCCAGACTTCTCGTATCGCACCCATACCTGCGGCGAGCTCCGTGCGGCGCACGAGGGCCAGGACGTGGTCCTGCTGGGCTGGGTGCATCGCGTGCGCGACCTCGGCGGCGTGGTGTTTTTCGACCTTCGCGACCGTCATGGGCTCACGCAGGTCGTGACGCGCGCCGGCAGCGACGCGGCGGCCAACGCGTCGAAGATCCGCTCGGAGTTCGTCGTCGCCGTGACGGGGCAGGTGGTCGTGCGGGCGCGCGATGCCTTCAATCCCAAGCTCGCAACCGGCGAGATCGAAGTGGCCGCCGCCGCGGTCGATATCCTGAACGAAGCGCGCACGCCGCCGTTCGCGATCAACGAGGACGCGCCGGTGGCCGAAGAAACGCGGCTGCGATACCGCTATCTCGATCTTCGTCGCGGCGGGCTGCGGGACAACCTGATCCTGCGTCACCGCGTCACGCTGGCGGCGCGCCGGTACTTTGACGCGCAAGGCTTTCTCGAGATCGAGACGCCGATCCTCACGCGCTCCACACCCGAAGGGGCGCGGGACTACCTGGTGCCGAGCCGGGTGCATCCGGGCGAGTTCTTCGCCCTGCCGCAATCGCCGCAGATCTTCAAACAGATCCTGATGATCGCGGGCCTCGACCGCTACGTGCAGATCGTCCGCTGCTTCCGCGACGAGGATCTGCGCGCCGATCGGCAGCCGGAATTCACGCAGATCGACGTCGAAGTGTCGTTCGCGTCGGAAGAACTGATCTACGGCATCGTCGAAGGCGCGATCCGCGAGATGTTTGCCGCGGCCGGGCGGGAGGTCGAGACGCCGTTCCCGCGCATCGCGTTCGACGACGCCCTGGCGAAGTACGGGTCCGACAAACCCGACTTGCGGCCGGGCATGCCGATCGCCGATCTCGGCGGCCGGTTCACTGACTCGGCATTCAGCGTGTTCCGCGATGCCGTCGCCGGGGGCGGCGTCGTCCGCGGGATCGTCGTGACCGGCGGCGCCAGGTACTCGCGGAAGGATCTCGACGATCTCACCGCGCAGGCCCGTCAGGCGGGCGCGAGCGGCCTGGTCTGGGTCCGCCTCGCCGAGAGCGCGCTTCAGAGCTCGGCGCTCAAAGCCGCGGGCGAGGCGCCGCTGCGCGCCGCGTTCGAGGACGCAGGCGGCAAGGCCGGCGATCTGCTGCTGATGGCCGCCGGACCGGTGCTCACCGTCAGCGACGTGCTCGGCCAGCTGCGGCTGTCGATCGCGAAACGCGAGAACCTGCTGCGGCCGGACGACTTCCGTCCGCTGTGGGTGACCGGTTTCCCGCTGTTCGAATGGAAGCCGGCCGAGAATCGCTGGGACCCGATGCACCATCCGTTCACGGCGCCGAGGCACGAGGACGTGCCTTTGCTCGAAACGGATCCGTCGAAAGTACGCGCACGCGCGTACGACCTCGCGCTCAACGGATCGGAGATCGCCGGCGGCAGCATTCGGATCCACCGCGCCGACGTCCAGCGTCAGATCTTCCGCCTGCTCGGGATCGCCGACGAGGAAGCCAAAGCCAGATTCGGGTTCTTCCTCGACGCGTTGCAGTACGGGACGCCGCCGCACGGCGGCATCGCGTTCGGCCTCGACCGAATCGTCGCGCTCCTGTGCGGCGAGGGCTCGATCCGCGAGGTCATTGCGTTTCCCAAGACCGCGCAGGCCGTCGACCTGATGGCCGGCGCGCCGTCCACCGTGGACGCGCGTCAGTTGAAAGAACTGCACATCAGGACTGATGCCTGACCGTGGTCGCCTCGGCATCGATCTCGGCGGCACCAAGATCGCCGCGGTCGTGCTCGACGAGGGCGGCGGCATCTCCTGGGAAGCGCGTGTGCCGACGCCGCGCGACGACTACGACGGCACGATCGAAGCGGTCGCATCGCTCGTCGCCACCGGCGAGGCGGCCGTGCGGCAGCCGTGCTCGGTCGGCATCGGCATCCCCGGCGCGATCTCGCCGGCCACGGGGCTGGTTCGCAACGCGAATTCCACCTGGCTGATCGGACACCCGCTTCACCAGGACCTCGAACGGCGTCTCGGCCGGCCCATTCGTCTCGCGAACGACGCGAACTGTCTGGCGGTTTCGGAGGCGACGGACGGAGCAGGCACGGGCGCCGACGTGGTCTTTGGCGTGATTCTCGGGACCGGCGTCGGCGGGGGACTGGTCGTCGGCGGGCGCGTGGTGACGGGCGTGAATGCGATCGCCGGCGAGTGGGGCCACAATCCGATTCCGTGGCCCGATGACGACGAGCGTGCGGGTCCGGCATGCTATTGCGGCAGGCGCGGCTGCATCGAGACGTTCCTCTCGGGCCCTGGACTGGCCGTCGACTTCTACCGGAGGTCAGGCCGCTCGACGCGCGCCGAGGACGTCGTCGCGCGCGCGGACGCCGGCGAGGAGTCGGCTGTCGCTGCACTGGCGGCCTGGGAGCGGCGCCTGGCCAAGTCGCTCGCCAGCGTCATCAACGTCATTGATCCGGACGTCATCGTCGTCGGCGGCGGTCTGTCGCGGATCGCGCGTCTCTATGACGGCGTGCGGGCGCACTGGGGCGACTGGGTTTTCTCCGATCGCGTGGAGACGCGAATCGTGCCCGCCAAATATGGGGATGCCAGCGGCGTCCGCGGCGCCGCCAGGCTCTGGACGAGTCTTGTCCGGGGGACTTCGTCCCGCCGGACCCCCTAGCGCCGTCGCTCGCGGGGACCCCTCTGATCCCCGCTCCGCTCCGGCGGGCCGCGCCTGTGGCGCGGCTGACCGTGCTACCCTCGAAGGCACCTGATGCCTGCGTCTTCGGCCCGCCGCATTGCCATGCCCGACCAGGGCATCGAAACTCTTTTTGGATCGTTTGACGAGAACCTCCGGACGCTCGAATCCGCGCTGAACGTCAAGCTCAAGACGAGCGGTCACGACGTGGTCGTCGAGGGCGCGGCCGACGACGTGACGCGCGCGGAGCGGATCCTCGAACAACTGGCCGGCCTGCTGCGCGACGGCTACCGCTTCGAAAAAGACGACGTGAAGATCGCGACCCAGTTGCTGATCCAGAATCCGGACGCCGCGCTGCAGGAGTACTTCCTGCGCGGGACCGCGCGCGCGGCCGGCCGGCGGCAGGTCACGCCGAAGAGCGTCACGCAGCGGCGCTATCTCGAGGCGATTGATCAGTACGACATCGTCTTCGGTGTCGGACCCGCGGGCACCGGCAAGACCTACCTGGCCATGGCGCAGGCGGTCGCGTATCTGCTGTCGAAGCGCGTGACGCGGATCATCCTCGCGCGGCCCGCCGTGGAAGCCGGCGAAAAGCTCGGGTTCCTTCCCGGCGATCTGCAGGAGAAGGTCAACCCGTACCTGAGACCGCTGTACGACGCGCTCTACGACATGCTCGATGCCGAGCGCGTGGAGCGGCTGATCGAGCGCGGCATCATCGAGGTCGCGCCGATCGCCTTCATGCGGGGCCGCACGCTGAACGACTCGTTCGTCATCCTCGACGAGGCGCAGAACACGACGTCCGAGCAGATGAAGATGTTCCTCACGCGGCTCGGGTTCGGATCGAAGGCGGTCGTGACTGGAGACATCACGCAGATCGATCTGCCGCCCGGGCGGATCTCCGGGCTCGTCGAGGCGCTCAAGGTCGTCCGCGGCATCGACGGCATCGGGACGATCTACTTCGACGAGCGCGACGTCGTCCGCCACACGCTGGTGCAGCACATCGTCAAGGCGTATGAAAACTATTCGAAAAGCGGACCAGTAATCTGAAATCTGTAATCTGGGAATCTGGAATCTGATCCGAAATCGGGGAATCGGAGAATCTGGAATCTATCTGGAGATCTGAAGTCTATCGGGGATCTGGAGCCTGGAATCGCGGAATCTATCGAGCAATCTGGAAGCTGGAATCCGGGATCGCTCCCGATTGCCCGATTCCTGGATCGCAGATTCCGGATAGATTCCAGATTGCCGGATAGACTCCAGATTCCCCGATTCCAGAGTGCGGATGAAGATTGCAGATTCCCAGATTGCAGATCTCAGATGACCATCGCCCGCGGCGTCGATCGCGCGTAGTCATGGCCACCACCCCTGGGCGTCGCCTAAAGGTGGCCGTCACCGACGCGCGGGGGCGCGCGACGGCCGCGGGCGGACTCGGGCCCTGGCTCGAGCGCGCCGCGCCCGCGAAGGCGCGGGGCGTGGTGGTCGTGGCGCTGGTGAGCGACGAGACGATGCGCCGGCTGAACCGGCACTACCGCGGCCTCGACACCGCCACCGACGTCCTGTCCTTTCCCGCCGATCCCACCCCCGGGACCGGATCGGCCCGTCTGCTGGGCGATCTGGCGATTGCCACCGGCGTGGCGGCCCGCCAGGCCCGGCAGGAAGGCCATTCCCGGTCCCAGGAACTGCGTATTCTGGCCCTGCACGGGCTGTTGCACCTCTTGGGCTACGATCACGAGACCGACCTGGGTGATATGACAAGACTGGAAGAGCGCCTGCGGCGCCGGGCGGGTCTGCCCATCGGCCTCATCGGCCGTGCCCGGCGGGCGGGCCCGCGATGAACCCGCTCGTCGCGATTGTCCTGGTCCTCTCGGTGCTGGCGCTGATGTTCTTCGCGCTGGTCGAGATGGCGTTCGCTCTGCTCATGCGCCTGCCGCAACGGCTGGAGGCCGAGCGGGAGAGCGAGGGCGACGGCCTGGCCGCGTATCTGGACGACCCGCTGAAGTTTTTCGTCCCGGCACGAGTGATGCGCGGCATGCTGCTCGTGCTCGTCATCGTCCTGCTCGCGCAGTCGTTCGACCGGGGATGGATGGGCGGCATCGTCCAGTTTGCCATCGGCCTGGGCATCGCGATCGGTGTCGGCCAGATCGTTCCGGCGGTCATCGTCCGCCGCGCACCGGAGCGCGTCCTCGAGTTCCTGCTGCCGGCGTTTACCTTGGTCGCAAACGCCCTCGGCCCGCTCACCGCGATGATCATCGGCTTCCTGGGGCCGGCGCATCGGCCGTCGGGCGACGCACCCGCGGGCCAGCCTGTCCAGGAGACCACGCCGGTCGAGCCTGACGCGCCGCGCGCAGACGAGAGCCGGCTCCTGCGATCGGTCGTCGACTTCGGCGACACGCTCGTGCGGGAAGTCATGACGCCGCGTCCGGATATCGTCGCGATCCGGGCCGACGCGACCGTGGACGATCTCAGGCGGCTCGTGCAGGAACAGGAGTACTCGCGGCTGCCGGTCTTCACGGACAACCTCGACAACATCGTCGGGCTCGTCGTCGTGAAGGATCTGATTCAGATGATCGACCCGCCGTCGGGTCAGCGCCGGGTCTCCGAGATCATGCGGCCAGCGGCGTTCGTGCCCGAGACCAAGCGCGTGGCCGACGTCCTGCGCGAGTTTCAGACCGGCAGATTCCAGCTGGCCATCGTCGTGGACGAATACGGCGGCACGGCCGGACTCGTCACGGTCGAGGACGTCGTCGAGGAGCTGGTCGGCGAGATTCGCGACGAATACGATCTCGAAGCCGAGCCGGTCGTGCGCGAAACCGGCGACAGCTACGTGTTCAGCGGCAAGGTCGCGATCGGTGAAATGGTCGATCGGCTCGGGCTGCAGATCGACGACGGCGGATTCGAGACGGTCGGCGGCTACGTGCTCACGCGGGTCGGCCGCGTGCCGGCGGTGGGGGAGCGCTTCGCGATCGACGGACTCGACGTCGAGATCCTCGAGGCCGAACGGCGGCGCATTCACAAGGTCCGGCTGCGGAAACTGCCGACTCACGCGGCCGAAGGCGCGATGTGAAAGCCGGGTTCGTCTCGCTCGTCGGCCGGCCGAACGCCGGCAAGTCGACGCTTCTCAATCGCTTCGTCGGACAGAAAGTCGCGATCGTCTCGGACAAGCCCCAGACGACCCGCCATCGCATCCTCGGGGTCAAGAACGGACCCGAGGGCCAGATCGTCTTCATCGACACGCCGGGGATTCACAAACCGCTTCACCGAATGAACCGGCGGATGGTCGATGCGGCGGTGGGCACGCTGCGCGAGGTGGACCTGGCCGTGCTCGTGATCGATGCCACGCTCAGGCCGGGCAGCGGCGATCGGTTCGTGCTCGATCTGCTCGAGCAGAGCTCCGTGGCCGCCATTCTCGCGCTGAACAAGGTCGATACCGTCCGCAAACCACAGCTGCTGCCGCTCATCGACTACCACGCGAAGGCGTTCGCGTTCAAAGCGATCGTGCCGATTTCCGCGCTGACGGGGGACGGCGTGAGCGCGCTCGAGCGGGAGATTCTGGGCGCCCTGCCGGAGGGCGAGGCGCTCTATCCGGACGACTACCTGACCGATCAGACCGAACGCCGATTGGCCGCGGAGCTGATTCGCGAAAAAGTGCTGGCGCACACGCGTGAGGAGCTGCCGTACACGACAGCGGTGCTCATCGATCAGTTCGAGGAGGCGACCGAGGGCGCGCCCACGCGGATCTTCGCGTCCATCCTCGTCGATCGCGACTCCCAGAAGCCGATCGTCGTGGGCCGGCAAGGCGAGATGATCAAGCGCATCGGCATCGAGGCGCGCCGCGATCTCGAGGCTATGCTCGACGGCCGGGTGTATCTCGATCTGCACGTCAAGGTCCGCGAGCGATGGCGCGACGACGATCGGCTGCTGAACGAGCTGGGTCTCGGGCCGTCGCGTTGACAGATTGACACAACGCGGCTGATAGAATGGTTTTGGCGCGCCGCGCGCATTTCGAAACGTCGCTGGGATCGGGGTCGCTGGGATCGGGCAAGTAGCAGCGAGCGAGCTGAGCGAGCGAGCCCACGCGAGCGGAGCGGGGCGAAGGGGCCCCGCGAGCGAGCGTGTAAGGGGTCCGGGGACGAAGTCCCCGGATCAACGAATAGATCAGGAATCACCCCTCGTACCGGCGGGCTCCCTCGGTTCAATGGTGTTTGGGGAGGCACGTCGTGCGCATTGCTCAGGTTTCACCGCTCTATGAAAGCGTGCCGCCGCAGTATTACGGCGGCACGGAGCGGGTCGTGCATTTCTTGACGGAAGAACTCGTGCGCCAGGGGCATGACGTCACGCTGTTTGCCAGCGGCGACTCGGTCACGCAGGCGCGGCTGGTGGCGATGTGCCCGCACTCGCTCCGGCGCGATCCCACGTCGGTGGATGCGCTCGCGCATCACCTGCTGATGCTCGAGCGCGTGTTTCGAGCGGCCGACGAGTTCGACGTCCTGCACTTCCACATCGACTATCTGCACTTCCCGTTGAGCCGCCGCGCGGGCCGGCCCAACGTCACCACGCTGCACGGCCGGCTCGACATCGCGGACCTGCCGCCGCTCTATCGCGAGTTCCACGACATGCCGCTCGTCTCGATCTCCGATGCGCAGCGGGAGCCGCTGCCGGAAGGGCGATGGTTGACGACGATCCACCACGGGCTGCCGGCCGATCTGTTGACGCTGGAAGAGCGGCCTGGCGACTACCTGGCGTTTCTCGGACGTATCTCGCCCGAGAAGCGGGTCGATCGGGCGATCGAGATCGCGCGCCTGGCCGGGTGGCCGATCCGAATCGCGGCAAAGATCGACGCGGCGGACCAGGCGTACTTCGATCAGGAGATCGCGCCGCTGTTCGAGCTGCCGTTCGTCGAGTACATCGGCGAGATCAGCGAGACCGAAAAACAGGCGTTCCTCGGCGGCGCCCGTGCGCTGCTGTTCCCGATCGACTGGATGGAGCCGTTCGGCCTGGTCATGATCGAGGCCATGGCGTGCGGGACCCCGGTGATCGCGTGGCCGGGCGGCTCGGTGACCGAGGTGCTGGAGCACGGCGTGACCGGCTTCATTGTCGAGACGATCGACGACGCCGTGAAGGCGACGCGCGCGATCGACACGCTCGGCCGGCGGCAGGTCCGCGAGGTCTTCGATCGCCGGTTCACCGCCGCGCGCATGGCGCGCGACTACGTCGCGGTGTACGAGACGCTGCTCTCCGATCACGCCTCGCCGCCGCAGACGCGCCGTCCGGCCCGGGTGGCGTGACGTGGCGTCGAAGGTGCCAGCCCGGGCGGGGAGCGTCGCGACCGACACCGAGCCGTACTACATCCTGACGACCTCGGCGTTCGCCGATGATCAGGACCTCGTTCTCAAGGAAGGCGACACCTTCGGGGTGTTCGACCGCAGCGGCGACATCCGCCCGATCGGTCTCGCCGAGGAGGGCCTGTACCACGAAGGCACGCGCCATCTCTCGCGGCTCTCGCTCCGGTTCGGACGGCAGCCACCGCTGCTGCTGAGCTCGGCGATCAAGCAGGACAACGCCCTCATCGCGGTCGATCTCACGAACCTCGACATCTTCGAGGAGGCCGACCTGACGATCCCGCGCGGCACCCTTCACGTCTCGCGCGTGATGGTGGTCTGGGACGGCGTCCTGTATCAGCGCTTCACGCTCCGCAATTACGGCCTGGCGGACATCGCGACGCCGTTCGTGGTCGGGTTCGACGCGGATTTCGCGGACATCTTCGAGGTGCGCGGCACCCGCCGCGCGCGCCGCGGCACCAAGCTGCCGGCCGACGTCGGCCCCGACAGCGTCGTGCTCGCCTATCAGGGCCTGGACGGGCTCACGCGCCGCACCCGCATCGCCATTCAGCCCGCGCCGGAAACGTTGACCGAGACGGAAGCCAGGACGAACGTCGTGCTGGCGCCGCGCGCCGAGGAGAGCTTCCTCGTGACGTTTGCCTGCGAGCACGACCACGCGTCGCGCAATCGCGTCAGCTTTGGCGCGGCGCTCGGGACCGCGACGGACACGCTCGCGCGTCGCCGGGCGCAGAACTGCGACATCGAGACGTCCAACGAGCAGTTCAACGAGTGGCTCTGCCGCAGCCTGGCCGACCTCTCGATGATGACGACAGACACGGCGGAGGGGCCGTATCCGTACGCCGGCGTGCCCTGGTTCAGCACGCCGTTCGGCCGGGACGGCATCATCACCGCGCTTTCCTGCCTCTGGATGAATCCGTCGATGGCGGCCGGGGTGCTGAAGTATCTCGCGGCGACCCAGGCGACCGCGACGAATCCCCTGAGGGACGCCCAGCCCGGCAAGATTCTGCATGAGGCGCGGACCGGCGAGATGGCGGCGCTCGGCGAGATTCCCTTCGGCCAGTACTACGGCAGTCACGACGCGACGCCGCTCTTCGTCATGCTCGCCGACGCCTACTTCGAGCGGACGGGCGATCGTCCGCTGGTCGAGGCGATTTGGCCGAACATTCGAGCCGCCGTGCGCTGGATCGAACATGACGGCGATCTCGACGGCGACGGCTTCGTCGAATACCAGCGCCGATCGCCCACCGGCCTGATTCACCAGGGCTGGAAGGACTCGAACGACTCCGTGTTTCACGCCGACGGGCGCACGGCCGAGGGCCCGATCGCGCTCTGCGAGATTCAGGCGTACGTCTATGGGGCCTGGCGCGGGGCGGCGCGGCTGGCCGTGGGGTTGGGATTCGAAGACGAGGCGGCCGCCTTCTCGGCGAAAGCCGAGGCGCTTCGCCACAAATTTGCGAGCGAGTTCTGGTGCCCCGAGATCAGCAGCTACGCGCTCGCGCTCGACGGAGAAAAGCGGCGCTGCGCCGTGCGCGCCTCCAACGCCGGCCACGTGCTGCTGACGGATCTCGCCGATGCGGAACGCGCCAGACTGGTCGCGCGGACGCTCCTGTCGGCCGAGGGCTTCTCCGGCTGGGGCATTCGCACGGTGGCCGACACCGAAGCGCGCTACAACCCGATGTCGTACCACAACGGCTCGATCTGGCCGCACGACAACGCGCTCATCGCGGCCGGCTTCGCGCGCCACGGCCTGTCGGACGCCGCGCTCAGCGTGCTCGCCGGGCTCTTCGACGCGAGCATCTTCATGAACCTCCATCGGCTGCCTGAGCTCTTCTGCGGCTTTCCGCGGCGGACGGCCGAGAGTCCGACGCTCTACCCGGTGGCGTGCAACCCACAGGCGTGGGCCTCGGCCTCCGTGTTTCTCCTCCTGCAGTCCACGCTGGGTCTCCAAATCAGCGCCAGCGAGCGCACCGTGCGGTTCTCGCGCGGACGGCTGCCCGAGTTCCTCGAGCAGGTCCGGGTCCTCAATCTTCGAGTGCTGGATGTCTCCATCGATCTTCAAATCGAACGGCATCACGATGATGTGGGGATTCGGGTCCTGCGGAGGGAGGGGGATGTGGAGATCGTTTCGATCAAGTGACGGGAGGTCGAAAGGCTCAACGGCGCAAAGGCGAAAAAGGGCGCAGTGCCCACTCTGACGACAGCCGCCGCCGCTATTACCGCGTCACGAAGAGTCCCTCGTCCGCTCGGCGGTCTTCGGCTGGCAGTCATTCAGCGCCAGCAACCGTACTTCATCGTCAGTTCCGTACTTCTGCGAAGCTCTAAATCCTTATTTCCCAAGCTACAATAGGGAGATCCAGCTCCCTCCAGGAGCGGTCGCATAGGGTTCAGACTAAATGCCTCCGCAGCGCAAAATCGAACTCATCCTCGAGTCGGTGCGCCGATTGTTGCGGATGGGCGCCACGCCGAACCTGGTCAACCTGCTGCAGAAGCAGCACCCGGCCGACCTCGCCCAGATCTTCGCCGAGCTGCCCGAGAAAGAACGGCACGCGGCCTTCAATACCCTCGTCGAAAAGAACGGCAAGCTCGCCATGGAGGCGCTGAGCGAGCTGGGACCCGAGAAAGGCGCGGCGCTGCTGGCGCAGCGATCGGCCGAAGACATCGCTCGTCTCGCGCAGGAAATCGCGTCTGACGACGCCGCCGCGCTGATCGATCACCTGCCGAAAGAGCTCTCGACGGTCGTCCTCGAGTTGATTCGTCCCAGGGCGGGCGGCGGCGTGAGCGAGCTCCTCGAGTACGAAGAGCGAACCGCCGGCCGGTTGATGAACCCGAAGGTTTTCGCCCTGTCGGAAGACCTGACCGCGGGCGAGGCGATCACGGCGCTCCAGAACGCTCGCGACGTCGAGATGGTCTTCTACCTCTACGTCGTCGACGAGCGGCGGCATCTGGTCGGCGTCGTCTCGCTGCGACGGCTGCTGCTGGTGCCGCCCGACACGCCGCTGAAGCGGATCATGACGACCGACGTCTACAGCGCGCGGGTGGACACCGACCAGGAAGAAGTGGCGCGCATGGTCGCGTCCTACAACCTGCTCGCGGTGCCGGTCGTGGACGCCGAGAACAAGCTCGCGGGCGTCATCACCGTCGATGACGTCATCGACGTCATCAAGGACGAGGCGACGGAGGGCGTGTTCCGGCTCGCCGGCGTGTCGAAGGAAGACGGCGTCCTCACGCCGCCGCAGGAATCGTTGCGCCGCCGCTTGCCATGGCTCGGCGTCAATCTCGTGACCGCCTTCGCGGCCGCGTCGGTCGTTGGGCTGTTTGACGACACGATCAAGCAGGTGGTCGCGCTGGCAGTCTTGATGCCGGTCGTGGCCGGGATGGGCGGCAACGCGGCGACCCAGACGCTCGCGGTGGTCGTGCGCGGATTGGCGCTGGGGGAGCTGACGTGGAGCAATGCCCGACAGGCGTTGTTCAAAGAGGGTCTGGTCGGCCTGGGCAACGGCCTGGCCCTCGGGCTGGTCGCGGCCATTGGGGCGTGGGCCTGGAAGGGCAGTCCGGTGCTCGGCGCGGTCCTGGCGATGGCGATGATCATCAACATGTTCATCGCCGCGACGGCCGGCACGCTGATTCCGCTCGGCCTGCGCGCCCTCAAGGTCGATCCGGCGCTCGCCTCGTCCGTGTTCATCACGACGCTGACCGACGTGTTCGGGTTCTTTTCGTTTCTCGGGCTGGCGACGATCTTCCTGCGGTTTCTGCAATAAGAGGGGCCAAGCCCCCTCGCCTTGATATCATCAGCAAGATATGCGCCAGTAGTGAATGCCCGTTTGCGGCTGCCGAACTTCATGCGAGCTTATTCAGTCAACGCTCTGGTTCTCCGGACCTACCGGTACGACGAGGCCGATCGCATTGTGGTGTTCCTGACCGAAGACCGGGGGAAGAAGCGGGGGGTCGCCAAGAACGCGACCCGTTCCCGCCGGCGATTTGGCGCGGCGCTCGAGCCGCTGACCTGCGGCCGCGTGGCGTACGTCGAGCGTGAGCACCGCGAGCTCGTGCGGGTGGATCGCATCGAGCCGAGACAAACGCCGCTGGGGACCGGGTCGGAAGGGCATGACGACGACGGCGCCCGCCGGTTGGGACATGCGGCGTATTTTGCCGAGCTGCTCGACGAATGGGCGCCCGACAGCGCGCCGAACGAGCGGCTGTATCGGTTGGGTGCGGCGATGGGCGAGGCGCTCCTCGGGGGCGGATCGGTCGACGCGCTGGCGCGTTATTTCGAATACTGGCTGCTTCGCCTGGAGGGCGTGTATCCCGCCCTCGACATCTGCCCGCGCTGCGGGCGGCGCGCGCTCTCGGATGGCGCGGTCCTCGCGATGGTCGACCGCACCTACGTCTGCGGAGAGTGCGGACATGGGGGCCCGCGGCTGTCGCGCGAGGCAATGACGTTCTTGCGAATGGCGGCGGGACGAGCGCCGGCCGACGTCGTGGCCACGGGCGGGCCGACGGCGGCCCTGCGGGAGATCGAAGTCGCCCACAACCGGCTGATCGCGATGCACCTCGAAAAGGAGCTCCGGTCAGCGAGGGTCGTGAGTCAGTTGTAGGCCGATGACGTTACAAGATCTGATTCTGAAACTCTCGGACTACTGGGCCGCGCAGGGGTGTCTCATCCAGCAGCCGCTCGACATCGAGCTGGGCGCCGGCACCATGCACCCCGAGACCTTTCTTCGCGTGCTGGGACCCCAGCCGTGGAACGTCGCCTACGTGCAGCCGGCGCGGCGTCCGGCTGACGGCCGGTTTGGGGAGAACCCGAACCGGTTGTTCAAACACCACCAGTTCCAGGTGATTCTCAAACCCGCGCCCGACGACGTGCAGGATCTGTATCTGCAGAGCCTCGAGGCGTGCGGCATCGATCTGCGCGCGCACGACATCCGGTTCGAGGAAGACAACTGGGAGTCCCCGACGCTGGCCGCCTGGGGCATCGGCTGGCAAGTCCTCTACGACGGCCTCGAGATTACGCAGTTCACCTACTTCCAGCAGGCGGGAGGCATCGACCTGTCGCCCATCTCCGTCGAGCTCACGTACGGCATCGAACGATTCGCGATGGCGCTTCAAGGCGTCGAGAGCATCTACGACATCCAATGGGCGGCCGGCGTCAGCTACCGCGATGTCCGGTATGAAGACGAGGTCCAGCAGTCGAAGTACGCGTTCGGACGGTTCAAGATGCCGGACGGCCAGTTCGCCGAATTTCATCGCGACATGTTCGATCGGTGCTACGACTTCGCGAAAACGCTCGTGGACGCGCAGCTGGTGCTGCCGGCGCTCGACTACTGCCTGAAGTGCTCGCATCTCTTCAACGTGCTCGACGCGAGCGGCAGCATCGGCGTCACCGAGCGGACGTCGTACATCCTGCGGGTGCGGCAGCTCGCGGTCTCGATCGCGAACGGCTGGCTCAAGCCGGCCGCAGAACAGGCGGGCCGACATGGATCGTGAGCTGCTGCTCGAGATTGGCGTCGAGGAGATGCCGGCCTCGTGGCTGCCGTCGCTGAACACGCAGCTGGCCTCGCGGCTCGGCGCCCGGCTGGCCGAGCAGGGCCTCGCGTCTCCGCGCGCGACCGTCGAGGCTCACTCGACGCCGCGCCGGCTCACGGCGTGTCTGCCCGAGCTGGTCGATCGCCAGGAAGACAAAGACGAGACCGTGATGGGGCCGCCGGTTTCCGCGGCGTTCGATGCCGAAGGCCATCCGACGAACGCGGGGCTCGGCTTCGCGCGCAAGTTGGGCGCGGATTTCGATGCGCTCCAGCAGGTGGACACTCCGCGCGGCAAGTACCTGTCGTATCAGCGCAAGACGCGCGGTCGCGCGACCGTGGACGTCCTGCCCGACGTCCTGGCGAAGGTGCTGCGCGACCTCACGTTCCCGAAGCAGATGCACTGGGACGCCCAGCTCGAGGACGACAAGGGCGAGTTCCTGTTCGGCCGGCCGATCAGGTGGCTGCTGTTCCTGTACGGCGGCCGGGTCGTGCCGTTCACCATCTCGCGGCTGGCGGTCGCGTCGAGCCTGCGCGTGCAGGACGTCACCTCGGGCGCCGTGACGTACGGCCACCGGTTTCTCGCGACGAGCGGCCGCGCCGGCCGCGCGATCAAGGTGCGGACGTTCGACGAGTACCGCAAGAAGCTCGCGGAGAACTTCGTGATTCTCTCGCGCCTCGAGCGGAAGGATCGCATCCTGCGCGAGCTCGAGGCCCAGGCGCGGCGGATTGGCGGGCGCGCGCTGCTCCAGCAGCACCCGCAGGCCGAGGCCCTGCTCGATGAGGTGCCTGATCTCGTCGAGTACCCGGCGGTCGTCTCCGGCGCGTTCAGCGCCGAGTTCCTGACCCTGCCGGAAGAGGTCCTGCGCACGACGCTGATCCACCACCAGCACTTCTTCCCGGTCGTCAGCGCGAGCGGATCGTTGATGCCCGCGTTCCTGGCAGTGATGAACACGCAGACGGCCAACGATCGCCTCATCGCCACCAACTGCGAGCGGGTCGTTACCGCGCGCCTGCGCGACGCACGGTTTTTCTGGGACGCCGATCGCCAGGTGGGGCTCGAGGCGCGGCTCGAGCGCCTGGAGACGGTGCTGTTTCACAAGCAGCTCGGGTCCTACCGCGCCAAGGCCGACCGGATCGAACGGCTGGCGACCTGGATCGCAACGGAGGTGCTGGAACAACCGGGCGACGCGCCGGCGGCCGCTCGTGCGGCCAGGCTCGCCAAGGCGGATCTGGCGACCGAGATGGTGCGAGAGTTCACCGAGCTGCAGGGCACGATGGGCGGCATCTACGCGCGCGACGCCGGCGAGCCCGAGGCCGTCTGGAAAGCCATCTACTTTCACTACCTGCCGACGGCGGTAGAGGCGACAGCCGCGCCCAGCGCCGACGCCCTCGGCGCGGCACGCGTGACGTGGGCGGCGGTCTCGCTGGCAGACAAACTCGATACGCTCGTCGGCCTCTTCAGCACCGGCGAGCGGCCGACCGGCTCGCGAGATCCGTTCGGTCTGCGCCGCCAGGCGCACGGCATCCTGCGCATCCTGCTCGACGGCGAATCGCTCGTCGGGCGCGCGATCCGGCGCCCGCTGTCGAGCCTCGTGCGCAAGGCGGCGGAGAACTACGGCGCTGACGCCAGGCTGGACGATGTGTGGAGCGACCTGAGCGCATTCCTCCACGAGCGCCTGCAGTTCGTGCTCGAGAGCCGGGGCGGCGACCGTCGCAACGTGCGCGCCGTGCTGGCCGCGCGCGGCGAGAACGGCGCTGTGCCGGTCGTCGAGTCGCTCGACAACGTGCGCGCGCTGCCCGAGTTCACGGCGTCCGCGCAGTTCCAGCAGCTCGCCACGGCGTTCAAGCGCGTCCGCAACATCGCGCGCGAGCTCGACGACGCCACGCCGGCCGGGGACCTCCGAACCTCGCTGCGCGAGCCGGCCGAGATCGCGCTCCTCGACGAGCTCGAACAGCGCCAGCCGCTGATCGAGCGCGCCATTCGCGACCGCCGCGATTTCAAGCAAGCGTACGGCGAAGCCTCGAAGTTCGAGCCGGCCGTCGCGCGCTTCTTCAACGAAGTGTTCGTGATGACCGACGACGCCCCGCTCCGGGCGGCGCGGCTGCGGCTGATGAAGCGACTGGAGCAACTGATTTTACAGCTCGGAGATATTTCTGAGATTGTCGCGGAGTCCTGATATTGATGGCCAAGAAACGTCGCATGAAAACCCCTGTAGGGCGGGGCTTCAGCCCCGCCAACGCGCCGGCCCTGAACCGGCCCACATCAAAAACACGCAAGAACATCTACTTCTTCGGGAACGGACGGGCGGAAGGCGATCGCACGATGCGCGATCTGCTCGGCGGCAAGGGCGCGGGCCTGGCCGAGATGACCAACGCCAAGCTGCCCGTCCCGCCCGGCTTCACCATCTCCACCGTCGTTTGCACGATGTACTACGCGAACCGCGGCAAGGTCCCGCCGCCGATCGACCAGGAAATGCGGGCGAACCTGAAGAAGCTCGAGAAGGCGGCCGGCGCCGCGTTCGGCTCGACCACGAATCCGCTGCTCGTGTCCGTACGATCCGGCGCCAAGTTCTCGATGCCCGGCATGATGGACACGATCTTGAACCTGGGCCTGAACGACACGACGGTCGAGGGGCTCAAGAAGCGGACGTCCAACGGCCGGTTCGCGTACGACAGCTATCGACGCTTCATCCAGATGTTCGGCAACGTCGTCCTCGAGATCGGCAAGAACGAATTCGAGCACGAGCTGGAGGCGGTCAAGCGCGAGCGCGGCGTGAAGCAGGACACCGAGCTGGACGAAGCCGCGCTCCGCGACGTCGTCACGCGCTACAAGAAGGTCGTCGAGAAACACGCCAGGCGCGGGTTCCCGCAGGATCCGCTCGAACAGCTGCGGCTCTCGCGGGATGCCGTGTTCCGGTCGTGGCAGAACCCGCGCGCGAAGGAATACCGGCGGATCTATTCCATTCCCGATCACATCGGGACCGCCGTCAACGTGCAGGCGATGGTCTTCGGGAACACCGGCGATCAGTCGGGTACCGGTGTCGGCTTTACGCGCAACCCCGCGACGGGCGCCCGCGAGTTCTACGGCGAGTTCCTGATCAACGCCCAGGGCGAGGACGTCGTGGCCGGTATTCGGACGCCGAAGCCGATCGCCGAGCTCGAGACGCTGATGCCCAAGACCTACCGGCAGCTCCGGCAGATCACCGAGCGCCTCGAGCGGCATTACAAGGACGTTCAGGACTTCGAGTTCACGATCCAGGACGGCCAGCTGTTCATGCTGCAGACGCGCAACGGCAAGCGGACGGGGTATGCGGCGGTCGTCATCGCGACGGACATGGTCGCCGAGAAGCTCATCACGCAGAAGCAGGCGGTGCTTCAGGTCGATCCGGAGGCGCTGACGCAGTTGCTGGCGCCGATTTTCGATCCGAAGGCGTGGGCGGCGATCCCGACGGCGACCAAGGGGCTGCCCGCTTCACCGGGCGCCGCGTCCGGCCAGATCGTGTTCACCGCCGACGATGCCGTCGAGTGGACTCGACAGGGCAAGAAGGTGCTGCTCGTCCGCAAGGAGACCGTTCCGGACGACATCCACGGCATGTTCGTCGCGCAGGGCATTCTGACGGCGACAGGCGGAATGACGTCGCACGCGGCGGTCGTTGGCCGGCAGATGGGCAAGCCGTCGGTCGTCGGCGCCGGCGGGCTCGACGTGAACGAGCACGCCAGGACGCTCGGGATCGGTCGGACCGTCTCGCTCAAGGAAGGCGACTGGCTCTCGTTCGACGGCCTGGCCGGCGAGGTCAAGGTCGGCCAGGTCGCGACGAAGCCGAGCGAGATCCTGCAAGTGACCTACGGCGAGATGAAGGCGCAGAAGTCCGACATCTTCCGTCGGTTCACTCTCCTGCTCGGGTGGGCGGACACGTTCCGTCGCCTCGGCGTCCGGGCGAACGCCGACCAGCCGGACCAGGCCGAGATCGCGTACGGCTTCGGCGCCAACGGCATCGGACTGTGCCGCACGGAGCACATGTTCTTCGGCGAAGGCCGCATCCCGATCGTGCAGCGGATGATCCTCGCCGACAACGAGGCGGACCGCCGGGCGGCGCTGAACGATCTGCTGCCGCTCCAGCGCGGCGACTTCTACGGCGTCTTCAAGGCCATGCGCGGCCGGCCGGTCACCATCCGGACGATCGACCCGCCGCTGCACGAGTTCCTGCCCAAGCGCGAGGAGCTGATGGTCGAGATCGCGCGGATGGAGACGTCGGGCAAGGCCGGCCGCGAGCTCGACGAGAAGCGGCAGCTCCTGAAGCGGGTCGAGCAGCTCCACGAGTTCAACCCGATGCTCGGACACCGCGGCGTGCGCCTCGGAATCACGTATCCCGAAATCACGGAGATGCAGACGCGCGCGATCCTCGAAGCCGCGTGCGACGTGACCAAGGAGGGCGGCAAGGCGGTTGCCGAGATCATGATCCCGCTGGTCGGCGACGTCCGCGAGCTTCGCGATCAGAGCGAGATCGTCCGTCGTGTCGCCGGCGAGGTCATGAAGGAGCGCGGCGTCACAGTGAAGTATCTCGTGGGGACGATGATCGAGGTGCCGCGCGGCGCGATGACCGCCGACGAAATCGCCCGCGAGGCCGAGTTCTTCTCGTTCGGCACGAACGACCTGACCCAGCTCGCGTATGGATTCTCACGCGACGATTTCGGCAAGGTGCTCGAGGTCTATCGCGAACGCGGGATCCTCGAGCGCGATCCGTTCGTCTCGCTCGACACCGAAGGCGTCGGGCAGCTGGTCGAGATGGGCACGCGCAAGGGCCGATCCACGCGGCCGGACCTGAAGATCGGCGTCTGCGGCGAGCACGGGGGCGATCCCGCGTCGATTCATTTCTTCCATCGGGTCGGGCTCGACTACGTGAGCTGCGGGCCGTTCAGCGTGCCGGTGGCTAGACTGGCCGCGGCGCAGGCAGCTTTGAAGCAGAAAGCACTGGAGTAAGGGCAGAGGGCAAAGGGCAGAGGGCAAAGGGAAGGTAGAAGGGAATGAAGGTCAGAGGGAACGTCCTTTGCCCTTTCCGCTTCGCCCTCTCCTTTGCCCTTTGCCCTCTGCCCTTTGCCCTTAGCATGTGCTTTCCATGACCACCGTTCTCGTTCATCGAGGCGGCGTGACTCAGCGGGCCGAGGCGGTGGACCCGGCGTGGCTGGCGCCTGACGCGCCGGAGACGTTCTGGGTCGACATCCTCGAGCCGGGCGAGCTCGACCGGCGGCTGCTGCTCGACGCCTTTCACTTCCACGAGCTGGCCGTCGAGGACGCGCTGGCCGAAGTGCATCATCCGAAAATCGAGCCGTACGACGGGTTCCTGTATTTGATCCTGCACGACATCGAGGCGACGAGGCGGCAGAAGGGGATCGCGACCCGTGACATCGACTTTTTCCTGGGCCGCAACTTTCTCGTGTCCGTCCACCATGCGCCGTCACGATCGATCGAGGCCGAGCTGGAAGTGTGCGCCCGGCACCAGCACGTGCTGTCCGAGGGGCCGGGCAACCTCCTGCACCGCATCGTCGACCGCATCGTCGATCAGTACTCGCCGGAGGTGGACCGGCTCGAGGAGCGAATCGAGACGATCGAGCGGGCCGTGTTCGACCGGCCGCACCGGAATCCGCTGAGAGACATTCTGAAGCTCAAAGGAGATGTTGCATCGCTCCGGCGGATCGCGCTGCCGCAGCGCGACGCGATCGCGCGGCTCGCGCGGCGCGAGTTCCCGCAGATCTCGGACGCCCTGGGCTACAAGTTCCGTGACGTGTACGATCATCTCGTGCGGCTCACCGACGAAGCGATCTTCCTGCAGGATCGCGTGACCGGCCTGCTCGACGCGCACCTGGCGAACACGTCGAACCGGTTGAACCAGGTCATGAAGGTCCTCACGGTCATCGCGACGATCTTCATGCCGCTCACGGTTCTCACGGGCATGTACGGCATGAACGTCACGCTGCCGCACTTCCCGGGCGGAGACGTGGCGCAGTTCTGGTGGGTCGTCGGCATCATGACCGTGATCTCCGGCGTCATGCTGTGGATGTTCCGGCGCCTGGAGTGGCTGTGAGCCGCATCCACCGCCTGCCGCCCGACCTGGCCAATCAGATTGCGGCCGGGGAAGTCGTCGAGCGGCCGGCGTCGGTTGTCAAGGAGCTCATCGAGAACGCGGTGGACGCCGGCGCGCGGCGGATCTCCGTGCTGATCGAATTCGGCGGCAAGCGGCTCATCGCGGTCGAAGACGACGGGGAAGGCATGGAGCGCGTGGACGCGGAGCTGGCGGTCGAGCGGCACGCGACGAGCAAGATCCGCGCGGCCGCCGATCTGGGCGCGATAACGACGCTCGGGTTCCGCGGTGAAGCGCTCCCGTCGATTGCCTCTGTCTCGCGCTTCCGGCTGCGCACGCGCCCCCGCGGCGCCATCGCCGGTACCGAGATCCGGATCGAGGGTGGACGCAGTGCGTCGGTCCGCGACGTCGGTGCGCCCGACGGCACGCTCGTCGAGGTGGCCGATCTGTTCTTCAACCTTCCGGCGCGGCGAAAGTTCCTGAAGGCCGACACCGCCGAAGCCGCGCAGGTCTCCCGGCTCGTCACCCAGCTCGCGCTGGGCTATCCGGACGTCGGCATGCTGATGCGGAGCGGGGAGCGCGTGCTGCTCGAAGCGCCGCCCGCGCGCTCGTCGGCCGAGCGCTTGTTCCAGATTTACGGCGAGCGCCCCGATCTCGTCCCGGTGTCCAAGCAGGCGGCCGGCATCCGCGTGCACGGGTTCGTGGCCGCGCTCTCAGATCACGGTCCGGCCCGCGGTCCGCAGCACGTCTTCGTCAACCGCCGCATGGTGCGCGACCGCACGATCGCCCATGCTATTCACCAGGCGTACAGCGTCGCGACGATCAAAGAGCGCAGTCCGGAAGTCCACCTGTTCATCGAGCTCGCGCCCGATCGCGTGGACGTGAACGTTCATCCGACGAAAGCGGAAGTTCGATTCCTCGACCAGGGCCTCGTGCACGAGATTCTTCGTCGCGCGATCGTCGACGCACTCGGCGAGACGTCGGCGCCGGAGCTCGTGCTCGCGCCGGCCGTCGGTATGTCCGGCGCGGCCGGCCCGGGCGCGCTGCCGCTCGGGTTCGGCACGGGTCCATGGCCGGCCGGCCAGCGGACCGACGTCGCGTCTCAGGGCTTCTTCACACGGGCCGACGACGTCTCGCCGGCGGGCGCCTGGGCGGCCGATCGGCGCCTGGCCTCAGTCCCAGGCCACGAGAGCGTGTCGACGCTGATCCGGCCGATGACGCCCCTCGGCCAGTTCCGCAACACGTTCATCATCGCGGTGGACGAGGAAGGCCTCGCCATCATCGACCAGCACGTCGCGCACGAGCGCATCTTGTTCGAGCAGATCTCCGAGCGGCTGCGCAGCCACACGCTGGAGTCGCAGCGGATGCTCACGCCGATCGTGCTCGACGTCAGCGCCGGGCAGCATCAAACGCTCCTGTCGCACGCGGCGGCGCTCGGGCGCGTCGGGTTCGACATCGAGGACTTCGGGGCCACCAGCCTGCGGGTGCTCGCCGTGCCGGCGATTCTCGAATGGCAGCGATCCGAGGAGGCGCTCCGCGCCGTCGCGTCAGACCTCGATGGCCTGGCGCCTGGCGCGGGCATCGACGAGGCGCTCGCGCGGCTGGCGGCGACGATGGCGTGCCACGCGGCGGTCAAAGCCAACGACCCGCTCACCCGCGAGAAGATGCACTACCTGCTCGACGAGCTGAGACGGACCTCGCACTCATCCGTCTGTCCGCACGGCCGCCCGGTCGTCCTGCGGCTCACGCGCCGGGAGATTGAGCGCAACTTCGAACGGACATGAAGACTCCTTCATGATCCTGGTTTTTCCCGGATCTTCCTCGCCCGCTCGAGGGCTTCACGAATCCGCGCTTCAACCCCCCGATCGGTCGGCTCGTAGTACCGGCGGTTCTGCAGATGTTCCGGCAGGCTCGACATTTCCGAGACGCCCGCCGCTTCGTCGTGCGCATAGCGGTACCCGCGGCCGTAGCCCAGTTCCTTCATGAGGCCGGTCGGGGCGTTGCGGAGGTGCAGCGGGACGGGTGAGGCGATGTCGCGCGTCGCGTCCTCGGCCGCGCGCGTGTAGGCGACATAGACGGCGTTGCTTTTCGGCGCGGCGGAGAGATACGTGACCGCCTGGGCCAGCGCCGTGTTGGCGTCTGGCATGCCGAGAAAGTGAACCGCGTCCTTGGCGGCGAGCGCGACGTCGAGCGCGCGCGGGTCGGCGTTGCCGACGTCCTCGGAGGCGAACCGCACCAGCCGGCGGGCGATGTACAGCGGATCCTCGCCGGCTTCGAGCATGCGCGCGAGCCAGTAGACGCCGGCGTCCGCGTCGCTGTTGCGCAACGACTTGTGGAGCGCGGAGATGAGGTTGTAGTGCTCCTCGCCAGCTTTGTCGTACAGGAGAATACGCCGCTCGATCAGGTCGGCGAGCGCGGCGGCGTCCAGGTTGGCGCCCTCGGCAGCAGGCGCGCCGGGCCCCGCGGACGTTCGAGATCGGCCGAGCGCGGTCACCGACTGCTCGAGCAGATTCAGCGCAATGCGCGCGTCCCCGTTGGCATACGTCGCGATCGCCGTGAGCGCCGCGTCGTCGGCCGAGACGCCGAGCGCGCCGAGGCCGCGTTCCGTATCGGTCAATGCGCGGCGCAGGATGGTCACGACGTCGGTGACCTCGAGCGGGTGCAGGACGTAGACCTTCACCCGTGACAGGAGCGCCGAGTTCACTTCGAACGACGGGTTCTCCGTCGTCGCGCCGACGAGGATGATGGTGCCGCCTTCGACGTGCGGCAGAAAAGCATCCTGCTGGGCCTTGTTGAAGCGATGGATCTCGTCGACGAACAGCAGTGTCCGGCGGCCGTGGTACTCGCGCATCTTCTCGGCCGTCGCGATCACCTGCCTGATTTCCTTGATGCCCGACGTCACCGCGCTGAACGCGAGAAAGTCGGCGCCGGCGACGGACGCGAGCAGCCGGGCCAGCGTCGTCTTTCCCGTGCCCGGCGGTCCCCAGAAGACCAGCGAGTGCAGCATGCCCTGCGCGATGGCGCGGCCGAGCGGCCGGCCGGGGTCGAGGAGATGACGCTGGCCGACGAACTCGTCGAGCGTGCGCGGGCGCATCCGGTCGGCGAGGGGTGTGCCGGGCAGCGTGGTGCCGGGCGGCGTCGTGTCGTCGCCAAACAGCGGACCGGTCATCGGGAGCCCGTGGTCGCCCGGCGCTGCCGGCGCGCTTCGTAAAGGATGAGCGCCGCCGTGACCGCGACGTTCAACGAGTCCACACCGTCCCGCATCGGAACGGTCAACCGGAGATCGGCGTTGGCCACGACGTCGGCGGGCAGGCCGGCGCCTTCGTTGCCGATGAGCACAAGAGTGGGACGCCGGAGATCGGCGGACTCGACGGGCGCGCCGTCGACGGCGACGGTGGCTGCGACCGCGATGCGAGCCCGGCTGGCTTCCTGAAGCACCTCGGCGGTCGAACCGCGCGCGACCGGCAGATGAAACGTGCTGCCCATGGCCCCGCGCAGGGCCCGCCATCCCCCCGGATCGGCCGTGCGGTCGAGGATCGCGACTCCCGTGGCGCCGAGCGCGTCGGCGCTTCGAATCGCGCCGCCGACATTGCCGGGGTCCTGCACGTCGACCAGGCCGATCACGAGCGCCGGCGCGCGCGCGAGCGCCTCCCGCAGGTCGGCCGGCTGCCACGTCGCGATCGCCACGACGCCGCTGGCGGTGCGGACGGGACTGGCGGCGTCGAGCACGGCCGGCGTGCCGACGTACACCGCGGCGCCGGCCTTCTGCGCGCGGTCCGCCAGCCGTGATGCGCGGCCGTCGGTGAGAAGCACGCCGATCGGGACGCCGGCATCGAGCGCTTCGCCGACCAGATGCTCGCCGTCGATCAGCGCGCCGGACTCCTTGCGCCGATTCATGGCCAGCCGCCGGAAGCGCTGCACGACCGGATGCTGACGACTGGTGATGCGAGGAGCGGTCGGCACCGTGAAGTCATTCTAGAGCCGTTCTCACTCTCCTCACGCCGGTCGCGCGGCGCCGAAACGGGCAGGTGTGGCGTCTGGTATTCTGACGAGCGATGAAAGCGCGCCTGATCAAACGATTCGAAGACGAGATCAGTCTGCTCGATCGGGAGCTGACGCAGGAACTGCCGAAGGAAATCAAGCGGGCGCGCGAGCTCGGCGATCTCCGCGAGAACGCGGAATATCACGCCGCCAAGGAACGGCAGCGCTTCGTCGAGACGCGCATCTCGATGCTGCGCCAGCGCGTCGCCGAGATCCAGTTGATGAATCTCGACAAGATTGCGACGGACCGTGCCGGGTACGGGTCGAAGCTCACCCTGAGGGAGAACGGACGGCAGTTCGTCTATGAGCTCGTCATGCCCGAGGACGCCGATCCCGATCGCGGCTTGATCTCGGTCGCCTCGCCCGTCGGCCGCGCGCTGGTGGGGAAGGAAGAAGGAGACGACGTGTCGGCCCCGACGCCCGCGGGTGTCCGCCACTTCGACATCCTGAAGCTCGTCACCATCCACGACGACGCCGAGTAGACGTGTCTGACTCCTCGTACTCGCCGCGGCTCCGCACGGCCGTGCTTCTGTGCGGCACCGGGACGGCGGGCGCGTATCAGGCCGGCGTGCTCCGTGCGCTGACTGAAGCCGGCGTGAAGGTGGACCTGCTCGCCGGGCACGGCGCCGGCGCGATGACCGCGCTGTGCGGCGCCATCGACGGCGGCGCCGGACTCTGGGATCCGGCCGGACCCTGGACCAGCGCCAGGCTTCGCCACGCCTACGGCTGGCGGCCAGCGCTCCGCGCGGCGGGCGTGGGTCTCCTGATGGCCGTCCTGATTCTCCTGTCGCCGCTCCTCGTGCTGCTTCTCGCGACAGTGGCGTACGCCGCGAGCGTCGTGGCCGCGCTCGTGAACTTCCCGACGATCGCGTCGTGGCTCGTCGAGCTCTACCGCGGTTCGCTGGAGCTGCTCTTCGATCCGCCGGTCCTTCCAACCGTGATGCCGCGCGCCGTCGTGCTCGCGCTGCTCGTCGTGGTCGGCGTGCTCGTGACGGCCGCGGTGCGGGCGGCCCGGCAGGAGCGCGCGCGGCGGCGCATGCGAGGCGCGTTCTGGTGGCAGCTGCTCGGGGCGCCCCTCAGCGCCGACGAGCCGGGCGCCACCCTCGTCGACGCGCTCTGGAAGCTCGTCCGCGGCGCGTCGAACGAACCGCGGCCCGCGCAGGCCGAGATCGGCCGCCGATACGTCGACGTGCTGACCGACAATTTCGGCCAGCCCGGCTTTCGCGAAGTGCTCGTCGGCGTGCACGATCTCGACGCACGCCGCGATCTCGTCGCGAGCGTCCTCCCGCCTCAGGCGCACGAGGCGTTCGAAGCGAGGCGAACCGCCGCGGGTCCGCGCGAGGCCGAGGTCGTCGATTTCACCGGTCCGCAGCGTGAGCTCGTCGTCGACGTGCTCCTCGGCGCGCTGCGGCCGGCGGTTGTCGTCCAGCCCCAGCCGGTCCAGTTCCCGATGGAGAGCTACTGGCGCGGCGAGGTCCACCGGTTGTGCGATCGGCCGGAGTTGCCGCTCCGGCTCGTCGAGGAGATTGCGGGCGTCGGCGTCGAGCAGGTGATTCTCGTGTGTCCCGCGGCGCCCGCCGCCCAGCCGCACGGCATGCGCGGGCGGCCGATCGACGTCCGCGCCCGAATCGGCGAGCTGGTCCGCTCGATTGAGACGGCGGTCCTGCACGACTGCGCGGCCGCGGCGACGGCCCGGTTTTCGGGTGTGTTCGTCGTCCGGCCCGGCCACAACCCGATTGGTCCGTTCGACTTCGGCGGCGTGTACGATGAAGCGTCCGACCGCCAGCGGACGGCGCGCGAGCTGATCCAGCAGGGCTACGAGGACGCCTATCGTCAGTTCATCGAGCCGGTGGTGGCCGCCGGCGAGCGGCTGGAAGAGTTGTGACTGGTCCGCCGGAGCTTCAGCGAAGGCGGGAGCCCGGGGAGGGCGGCATGGCGAAGCATCCCGAAACAGAAGTGCTGCACCGCGGCGAAGGTGCCCGCGAAGGCGCGACGCCACTGACGACGCCGATCTACGCCACGAGTACGTTCGTCTTCGCCAATGCGGCCGAGCTCGAGTTCTACCAGGAAGGCCGGTCCGAGAAGTACATCTACTCGCGATACTCCAATCCGACGGTCCAGGCGGTCGAAGAGAAGCTCGCGATCCTCGAAGGCGCCGAGGCTGCACTCGTCACGTCGTCCGGGATGGCGGCGACGACGACCGCGTTGTGCGGGCTGCTGGCCTCGGGCCAGGAAGTCGTCTGCAGCGCGGCGATCTACGGCGGCACGCTTCACCTCATCGCGGACGTTCTCGAGCGGTTCGGCATCGCGGCCCGCTTCGCGTCGCTCGAGCAGCTCGCCGCGCCCGACTGCCTGATGGGCCCGAACACGAAAGTGCTCTGGTTCGAGAGTCCGATCAACCCGACGCTCCGCTGCGTGGACATCCGGAAAGTCGCCGAGGTGTGCCGCGCGCGCGGCGTCATCGCGGTCATCGACAACACGTTCGCGAGCCCCGTCAACCAGCAGCCGATCGGCATGGGCATCGATCTGGTCATGCACTCCGCGACGAAATACCTGAACGGGCACAGTGACGTCACGGCGGGGGCGTTGATTGGCTCGCAGGCGCTGATCGACCGCCTCGGTCCTGCGCGGAAGCTGTTCGGCGGCGTGCTCGAACCGGCTTCGGCCTACGCGCTGTCGCGCGGGCTCAAGACCCTCACGCTTCGGATGGCGCGGCACAACACGAACGCGATGGCCGTGGCGTCCTGGCTCGAGCACGACACGCGCGTCTCACGCGTGTTGTATCCGGGGTTGTCGTCGCATCCCGATCACAGGATCGCGCGCCGCCAGATGAGCGGCTTCGGCGGGATGGTGTGCTTCGATCTTGCGGCGGGCTACAAGCCGGCCTGCCGGTTCTTCGATCGGATCCAGGTCTTCAAGCGCGCCGCCAGCCTCGGCGGCACCGAGAGTCTCTGCAGCCTGCCGGTGCTCACGTCGCAGTACGGGTTCACGGATGATCAGCTCACGGCCGCGGGAGTGACGCGCGGGATGGTCCGGCTCTCAGTTGGGTTGGAGCATCCGGATGATCTGATTGCGGATCTGGATCAGGCGTTGGGGTAAGGTCGTCTCACGCGTGCGTCGGCCTCTTCTCCGGCGCCTCGCTGAGGAACGCTTCAGCAAGGTCGCCGATCCGCGCGGCAAGCTCGAGGCCGGTGAGGTTCCCGAACTTCGCGCGGAACCGCTCGATCGGCACGACGGCTTTGGCCATCGCCCGATGGCCGCCGGCGCTGCCGATGTCGCCGAAGGTCGCCTTCACGAACTCGCCGGCGTTCCGTGAGTAGCCGAGGTTTCGCACGCTCACGATGAGCTGGCCGCCCACAATTCCCGACACGATCGTCCACTTGACGTCCTCGACCTGCAGCAGGAAGTCGGCGGTGTAGGGGATGAAGTCCTCGCGGGTCGTCTCGCCCAGATACGCGGAGAACACCTGGTTCTGAAGCCGGCTGCTCGCGAGCGCGCGGGTCACGTGCTCGAGCCGCTCCACGGTGATCTCGGCGCCTTCCATCTTCCGGATCAGCGCGGGATCGGCCAGCGGATACAGGAACGTGAACGCCTCGAGGTCCACCCGGTTGGTCTGCCGCGCGAAGAACAGCGTGTCCGATTTGATCGCGTAGAGCATCGCGGTCGCCGTCCGCTCCGAGATGCTGACATCGACGGCCCGCAGATGTTCGGTCAGGATGGTGCACGTCGAGCCGTAATCCGCCCGGATGTCCTTGAACACCGACACGTAGCCCGGCTGTTCCGGGTGGTGATCGACGACGAGGTCGACGCGGGGCAGGAGACCGCCGAAGTAGTGCGGTTGCACGTCCACCGTGGCGATCCGCTCGAAGCTGGCGAATTCGTCAGGCGTGACGATCTCGAGCTGGATGTCGAGCAAGTCGGCCATCCGGAGATTCTCGGGACGCGTGATGCCCTGCAGCGCGCCGATGATGGCCGTCGTCCGCGTCCGGCGAAGCACGTTGCGAAGCGCGAGGCCCGCCGCGAGCGCGTCCGGATCGGGCTCGTTGTGGAGCAGGATGAGCACCCGGTCGGCGTCGGCGAAATACCGTTGATACTGTTGCACCCGGGCCCGGGTGAGGGAGCGTCCGAGCTCGGTCGTGAGCGACAGCGAGAGAAGCTCGGCCAGATCCAGGTGCGTGATTTCCGGGACGACCGCGCGAAGCTCGTCCTGACCCCGGCGGTTGGGCACGCCCGTCACGTGCAACAGGTACAGCAGGCTGCCGCCCGCGTCGCGGATGGCCGTGACGATCCGTTTCAAACCACGCCGGGCGTTGTCCTCGACGATGACGCAGGTGTTGGGGGTGACGTCGGCGCGGACGTAGGAATCGACCCGCTTGGGGTCGGCGACAGTCGTCGAGATGCCGTCGTCACCGAGACGGCGAGCCAGCGGGCGACTCTCGACGATGAACTCGATGTCGAAGGCGCCCGAAAGGACACGATGGAGTGTCCTGATGACCAGCTCGTCCTGACAGACGGCCAGCGCACGCACAACAGACCATGTTAGCAGCCCCGGCGGCCCGCCGGGATGACGCCGGGCCACGAAATCTCCCGTCTTTTCAACCGTTGACCCCTGCCTTACCATACGAACTGGATGTCTGCCTCACGACGCTGGCTGCCGATCATCGCGGCGGCGGCGATGGTTGGCGCGCCCGCGGCCGACCAGCAGCAGTTCCGGGCCGGGATCGACCTCGTGCACCTGCCGGTGATCGTGACCGGCAGAAACGGCCAGCTCGTGCGCAACCTCACCGCGCAGGATTTCGGGGTCCTGGAGGACGGCCGGCCGCAGAAGATCTCGTATTTCGCGGAAGGCGCGCCTGGCGACGCGCTGCCGTTGCATCTGGGCCTCGCGCTCGACGGCAGCACCAGCATGGAGCGCGATCTCCGGAAGGCCAGCGACGCCATCGTGCAGTTCGTGCGGGCGCTCGAAGAGGCCGAGGACGTCACGTTCCTCGACTTCGACACGTCGGTGAGAGTGGGGTTCTTCAAGCCGGCCAGCTATCCGCACCTGTTCGAGCGCATCCGGGCGCGGAAGGCCGACGGCTGGACGGCGCTGTACGACGCGCTCGGCGTCTATCTCGAGCGCGCGCTGTCCCAGCCTGGTCAGCACGTGCTCGTGCTCTACACGGACGGCGGCGACAGTACGAGCCGGATGACGTTCAGCCAGCTCACCGATCTGCTCCGGCTCGGCAACGTCATCGTCTACGTGCTCGGCTATCTCGAGAACCAGTCGAGCAGCCTCCGGGCACCGCAGCAGATGCGGATGAACCAGATCGCGCGCGAGACAGGCGGCGAGGCGTTCTATCCGGGATCGGTCGAGGAGCTGCACGAGGTCTACGCGAAGATCCTCGACGAGCTGGGCTCCCGCTACACCATGGGCTACGTCTCGACCAACCTGAAGCGCGACGGCCGGTTCCGCGAAGTGCAGGTGCGTCTCACGCGATCTGATCTGAAGGGCGCCAGGATCCGGACGCGGTCCGGCTACATCGCTCTGGCGCCGCCGCAGTAGTCGACCTCAACGCTGGCGGTTCTGGTTCCGGGGTGCGGGGTTCCGCGGTTCCGAACTTCCGAGGTTCGACACTCCAGGTTCCGCGGCCGGAACCTCGGAACCCCCGGAACCTCCCATCAGATACGATGGATCGTTTGGATTAGTCCGTGCGTTCCAGCCATGAGTGACCGCTTTGAACTCGAAACCACCTTCGAGCTGCGGGGAGACCAGCCGCAGGCGATCGACCAGCTTACCGAGGGCCTCCGGCGCGGCGACAAGGCGCAGGTCCTCCTCGGCGTCACCGGCTCCGGCAAGACGTTCACCATGGCGCAGGTGCTGGCGCGCGTGAACCGGCCGGCGCTGGTGATGGTGCACAACAAGACGCTCGCCGCGCAGCTATACCAGGAGTTCCGCCGCTTCTTCCCGCGCAACGCCGTCGAGTTCTTCGTCAGCTACTACGACTACTACCAGCCCGAAGCCTACATGCCCGCGACCGACTCGTATATCGAGAAGGAAGCGATCGTGAACGAAGAGATTGATCGGCTGCGCCTCTCGGCGACGCGATCGCTCTTCGAGCGGCGGGACGTCGTGATCGTCGCGAGCGTTTCGTGCATCTACGGCCTCGGCTCACCGGACGCGTACTTTAGCCTCGTCGTCTCGCTCGAGAAGGGTCAGCAGACGGACCGCGACGAGATTCTGCGGCGTCTGGTCGAGATCCAGTACGAGCGCAACGATCATGAGTTTGCGCGCGGCGGGTTTCGCGTTCGCGGCGACATCATCGAGGTCTACCCGTCGTACGACGACGTCGGCCTCCGGATCGGGCTGTTCGGCGACGAGATCGACGAAATCGTCTCGTTCGATCCGCTGACCGGCCGCGAGGTACGACGCCACGATCGCATCTCCGTCTATCCGAAATCCCACTTCGTCATGCCGCGCGCCCGGACGATGTACGCGATGACCGCGATCAAGCAGGAGCTGACGGAGCGGCTGGCCGAGCTCGAGGGCGCCGGCCGCGTGCTCGAAGCGCACCGGCTCCACCAGCGGACGATGTTCGACCTCGAGATGATCAAGGAAATCGGATACTGCCACGGCATCGAGAACTACTCGCGGCACCTTTCGGGCCGCGCCGCGGGCGAGGCGCCGCCGACGCTGCTCGATTATCTGCCGGACGACGCATTAGTCATTGTGGACGAGTCGCATCAGACGGTGCCGCAGGTGCGCGGCATGTATTTCGG
>DASQFI010000033.1:0-129229 GCA_035633215.1 Vicinamibacterales bacterium
GCGACCAAGACCGCGCAGGCCCGTCAGCAAGGCGTCCATGTTCGCGGCCGGAACGCCGAGGGTGGCGTTCAGGGATCGGCGACTCGATGAATCTCCGGTCAGATTCAGCGACGTCACACGGCCCTGGTGCGCGGCCACGAGCCGCTCGATCGCGCCGCGGATCTCATCGAACTTGTCGGACGTCAGCACCATGCTGGCGGTGCGGACGATCATGCGATCGCGAACTTGGCCGGGCCGCGCGTCAGTTGCGCGTGCCATGAGCGCGGCGCCGCCCCCGCCGCCGCGCACGCCCTGCCCCTGACCGCCTGGCAGAGACGGCGACGGCGCTGGCGGCGCGAGACCTTCTCGTGGTGCCGCGTTCGCCGCGGTCGGCATGGAAGATCGCGCGGAACCACGCGCATCGCTCTCGACGGAATACCCCATCATCACTCGCTCCCGATCCGGACGACTCCTCCACTGCATCATCACCGCCGGCGTAACGACGACAGCGACGACGGCGGCCAGTCCCGCAGCTAACGCCCATCGGGGCAGATGGAAAAGGCCGCGCGTCGTCCACCAGAACGACCTCGCGGGCTGGGGGGGCTTCGACGATTGCAGCGTTTGTCTGATGCCAGCCAATCGATCGGTGGCGTCCGGGATCGCCCAGCTCGACAAACGTCCGGAGATCTGCCTCAATTCCCCGGCGAGCATCCGGCAGTCATCGCACGTATCGAGATGTGCTTCGACGAGGTCCCGCCGCGCCGGCTCGAGCTCGCCATCCAGATACGCCATGACCTCTTCACGATCGATCGTGTGGGGGGTCATCGTGAAACTCCTTCCGCCTCACGCTCGCCGACCAGCTTGTCCCGCAGCGCGAGACGCGCGCGAAAGAGTCGCGAACGGACGGTCCCGACCGGAACACGGACGAGGGCCGCGATCTCGTCGTAACTGAGCTGGTCGTACTCGCGGAGCATCAGCACTTCCCTGTCCTCGTCGTCCAACGCCGAGAGCGCCTGCCGGACCCACAGCACCGCGGTCGCATCGCATCCGGGCGCCGCCACGTCCACGTCATCGAGGGCCGTTGTCGGCACGCGGCGGTCCTCGCGTCGTGCTGCGGCGAGCAGGTTGAACGCGATGCCGAAGAGGTAACTTCGGAACGAGGACCGCGGCTGGTAGCGGTGTGCCGCACGCAGCAGCGCCAGAAACGTCTCCTGCGTGAGCTCCTCGGACCGCTGCGCATCCGGGATCCGCCGGCGGAAAAACCGCCAGATCGGTTCGCGGTAGCGGTCGAACAACAGCTCGAAAGCATGTTGCTCGCCACCGCGGTAAGACAGCATGAGCTCGTCGTCGGTTCTCACGGCCGGTGTCGCCTGTGTCTGTTTGACACGTGCCTACACCTGGGGAATGTCAGGAAGGGCGAAAAAGTTCCGAAGCGGGCGCGGACAGATGTCTTAGTTCTGAGTTCAAAGTTCTGAGTTCTAAGTTACATGAGCTTTTCACACTGTCACTGACGCTGGGGACGGGTGCGGAAGTGCTCTTCGAATTGTACCCGCTCCGCCTCGGGCATCCCGTAGGTGTGTCGATCGTCCGGAAAGGTCCCGGCGCGGACTTCCGCGACATACGTTTCGAGCGCCGACTGAATCGCCGCGCCGATCTGCGCGTACTGCTTCACGAACCTGGGGGCGCGGCCGGGCAGGAGGCCCAGCAGGTCGTGCCAGACCAACACCTGTCCGGAGCACGCCGCGCCGGCGCCGATCCCGATCGTCGGGATGCGCACGGCCTCGGTGACGTGTTGCGCGACCACGGGCGGCACGGCTTCGAGCACGATCGAAAAGCAGCCGGCGCGCTCGAGCAGCACGGCTTCGTCCACGAGCCGCCGCGCCGCCACCGCCGTCCGCCCCTGCGCCTTGTAGCCGCCGAGCAGCGTCGCCGACTGCGGCGTCAGCCCGATGTGGCCCATGACGGGAATCCCGGCCTCGACGATGCCGCTGATCCGCGTGAGCGTGCGGCCCGCGCCTTCGAGCTTCACGGCGTCGGCGCCCGCTTCCTTCACGAAGCGAATCGCGCTCGCGATCGCGGCCTCCTCGGAGATCTGGTACGAGCCAAACGGCATGTCGGACACGACGAGCGCGCGATCCGACCCGCGCACGACCGCGCGCGTGAAGACGAGCATCTCCTCCATCGACACGGGCACGGTTGAATCCCCCCCGAGCACCGTCGTTCCGGCGGAATCCCCGACGAGGATGATGTCGACGCCGGCCACGTCGGCCAGCCGCGCGCTGGGGGCGTCGTAGGCGGTCACCATGACGATCCGCTCGCCCCGCAGGCGCTTGGCCGCCAGCTCCGGCAGCGTCAAACGCTGCGCCGCCGGGATGTTTCCAGTGTGATGGGATTCGGACATGATCAGAAACCTTCTCGGCTTCTCGAGAGCGCGGCGACACGTAGGCCGGCCCTTCCGCCTTCGCTGAAGCTACGGCGGACCACCGAAGCTTGGCGAAGGTGGTCAGGGCCGGCGGGGCCCCGCCCTACATCAGCCGATCCAAACCAGCCAGCTCCGGACGCTCCAGAGGAACATTATCGATCAGCCGCGTCGCGCCGGCGCGAGCGGCGATGACGAGCGTCGGCTGCCCGCCGAACGTGGCCACATCGACATACTCGACGTCCAGATCACCCAGCGCCGTGCGGGCCGCGGTGACGGGGTCCTCGCCGCGCCGATGGGCCGCCAGCGCCTGGGCCAGCGCGCGTGGGATCGCAAGCGCCCGACGACGCTCGTCAGCGGACAGCCGGGCATTCCGCGACGACAGCGCCAAGCCATCCGGATCCCGGACGGTCGGCGCGATCTCGAGCGAGAGATTCAGGTTCATATCGCGGATGAGCTGGCCGATGACGGCAACCTGCTGGGCGTCCTTCTGGCCGAAGTAGACGACGTCCGGCGCAACGATGTTGAAGAGCTTCAGGCAGACGGTGGCCACGCCGTCGAAGTGCCCCGGCCGGCGCTCGCCCTCGAAACCCGACGCGGCGCCGGTAACGTGGACCGACGTCGCGTGATCGTCCGGATAGATCTCGCTGACCGGCGGAACGAACAGCAGATCCAGATCGGCGCTTCGTGCCATCTCGGCGTCGCGTTGCTCCGGCCGCGGGTACGCCGCCAGATCCTTCGGATCGTTGAACTGCCTCGGGTTGACGAAGATGCTCGCCACGACGTACCCGCAGTCCTCGCGCGCCCGTCTCAGGATCGCCACGTGCCCGTCGTGCAGTGCGCCCATCGTCGGAACGAAGCCGACGCGATAGCGGGCCGGCCCCGTCGCGTCCCCGCGCGCGGCGGCGACCGCCTGGCGCACTTCGGCGATGGTCCGCGCGACCTTCATCGAGTCGTCGCCTCGGCCAGCGCGCGATACACGGGCACGAGGTCCGGCGCGTCTCGCCGAAGCGCATCGAGATGCGCTTCGACCGTCGTCCAGTCACCTCGAGAGATCGGGCCGGTGAGATCGAAACCGTTGTCGATCGTCCGGCGCATGAGCGGGACCAATGCTTCGGATGGAGCACCGGCCATTTCCGCGACCCGGGCGGCCGCTCGGTACAGCGTCACCAGATAGTTGGAGGCCATGGCCGCGCCGGCGTGATACAGCACGCGCCCACTCTCCGTCATGTCGAACGGACGGAGCCCAAGCTGCTCGGCGATCCAGCGCCCGCGCGCGCGCGCGTCGTCGGTCTCTCCCGTTACGGCGGCCCAGGCGCCATCGAGCTGCTCCGGTCCCCGCGCGCGCGTGAATGTCTGGAGCGGGTGCATGCCGAACCGGCGCGCGTGCGGATCAAGGGCGGCGAGCGGCGTCGCGCCGCTGACGTGCGCGATCCAGGGCCCCTCGGCGATCGTTCGCGCCACGTCGGCAATCGCGCTGTCCGGCACACACAGCAGGACGAGCTCGGCGTTCTCGTTTTCGGCAAGCACACCGCGCTCCCGCAGCCGGCCGGCGACCGCCGATCCCACCCGCCCGCGCCCGATCACTTTGATGCTCTTGAACATGCCGCCTCGCGCACACTATGACAGGGGACGGGGCTTCCGTCTTCCGTTACGATGTCGTCAGGATGTACCGCGTCCTGTCGCATCTGCGCGATCGCGGGCGCGGCGGGCGTCATCCGGGCCGCGTCGCGTAAGACTGGGCAACACCGGTCGACCTTGGAGGAAAGCATGAGATTCGATTCGCAGCGCACGCGCGTCCTGATCGCGCTGCTGGCAGCGCTCTCGCTCGGTTCCTGGACCTGGCTCGTGGCGCGCGAGCAGCAGCGTCAGGATCCGCTGGCGGACTCATTCAAGGGCATCACGGCGAACGGCACGCTGGCGTCGGGCCTGTTTCCGATCCGCGCGACCCGAGTCTCGACGGGCCCCGTGCGCGATGCCGCCGTGAAGTTTCTGGCGTCGCTCAGCGACGAACAACGCACGCGCACCGCGTTCCCCGTCGACGACGACGAGTGGCGCAAGTGGAACAACGTGCATCGCTACGCGCGGCAGGGGGTGAGCTTCAAGGAAATGACCGGGCCGCAACGAGAGCTCGGGTTCGCGATGATGCGCGCCGGCCTCAGCGCCAAAGGCTTCCAGAAATCACGCGACGTGATGCGGCTGAACGGCTACATCGCCGAGCTTGTGAAGACCCCCGAGGAGTACGGCGAGTTTCTCTATCACCTCACGGTGATGGGCACGCCGTCCGACAAGCAACCGTGGGGCTGGCAGCTCGACGGCCATCACCTCGTCATCAACTACTTCGTGCTGGGTGATCAGGTCGTGATGACGCCGGCGTTCATGGGTTCGGAACCGGTCTCGGCGACGACCGGGCAATACGCGGGCACAACGGTCCTGCAGGACGAGCAGGACATGGGTCTCACGTTCATGCAGTCGCTTTCTCCTGAACAGCAGAAGCAGGCGACGATTCAGACCTCGAAGACGGGCAACAACGCGCTCTCCCAGGCGTTCCGGGACAACCTTCAGCTCGACTACGCCGGACTGCGCGCGTCAACGCTTTCCGCGCCGCAGCGCGAGCGCCTGCTCGCGCTGATGCAGGAATACATCGGCAACATGGGCACCGGTCATGCGCGCGTCAAGATGGACGAGGTCCGCAAACATCTCGACGCCACGTGGTTCGCGTGGATCGGCGCGTCAGGCAAGGACGACGTGTTCTATTACCGGATTCACAGCCCCGTGGTGCTGATCGAGTTCGATCATCAGCTGCCGGTCGCGCTCGGCGGCCCGCGCGTGCCGGGCAAGGTTCACGTGCACTCCGTCGTCCGTACGCCGAACGGGAACGACTACGGGAAGGATCTGTTACGCCAGCATTACGACAAACATCAGCAGGATCCGGCCCACGGACATAAGTGAGAAGAACCCTGAAACTTCGAACTCAGAACTTAGAACTGGAAGAATCATGCTCGATGTTCTAGTTCAGAGTTCTCAGTTCAAAGTTCTAAGTTGCGCGTGCTCTACCCCTCCCTCAAGACCCTCGCAGGATCGATCCGCGAGGCTCGAAGCGCCGGCACCCAGCCGGCCAGCGCGCCAATGGCGCCGAGCACGAGCGCCGCGCCGGCGAGCGTGACGGGATCTCGAGGCTCGAGACCGAAGAGAAGTGTCGAGACGTAGCGCGATGCCCACACGCTCACGCCAGTACCCACGATCACTCCGAGGGTCACGAGAATCGCCACCCGCCTGAGGACCAGGCCGAGCACGCGGCGCGGGACGGCGCCGAGCGCCATGCGAATGCCGATTTCCGTGCGACGTCGGCCGACCGCGTACGACGTCACGCCGTACAGACCGACACCGGCCAGAAGCAGCGCGAGCGCACCAAAGAACCCGGCCAGCATCGCGAGCAGCCGTTCCTGAATCAGCGCGGCGTTGACCTGATCGGCCAGGGGCCGGGTGGTCAGCGCGACGTTCCGATCGACGGCACTGATGGCGGCCGTGACGCTGCGCGCGAGCGTCGCCGGCGCGACAGTCCCGGCGCGCAGACTGATGGTGATGGACGACGGTATCTCGTCCTGTTGTGCCAGCGGCAGGTAAATCGTGGCCGGGACTGGATCTCGGAGCGACCGATAGACAGCGTCCCGCACGTAACCAACAACCTCGTGAGTTCGGGCAGGCCGGCCCGGCCGTCCGCGGGTCCGAATCGTGCGCCCCACTGGTGTCGACGTCCCGAGCAAACGACTCGCCATGGTTTCGTTGACGATGACGACATCAGCCGCGCCCAGCCGGTCGTGCGCGTTGAAGTCACGTCCGGCGATCAGCGCCGTGCCATAGGTTTTGAACCAGTCGGGCGTCACCAGGTTCACGTACACGCCGCGGCTGGCTTCAGGCAGATCGGGCCGGTCGGGGATCTCGATCGCATACTGCCAGGAGCTGCCGCTGACGGGCGACACGACGGACGCGGCCGCCGAGGCCACGCCTGGCACGGCCGCGACAGCCTGCCGCACGCGCTCGTAGAGCGCCGATCGCTCCTCCGGCGCCGCTTCACTCCGCTGGGCGTTGACACTGACGATCAGCACGGGATCGCGATCGAAGCCGAGGCTCTTGTCAGCGAGCGCCGTGAACGTTCGTACGAACAAGCCCGCGGCCACGACGAGCACGAGCGAGAGTGCGACCTGCACCACGACGAGCGTATTGCGAAGCCCGGTGCGCCCTTCGCCAATCACGCCACGTGATTGTTCGGTCATCGCCTCGCTTGGCGCCACTCGTGCGGCGCGCCACGCCGGCGCCACGCCGAACAGGATGGCCGTTGCGATGGTGACCGCGGCGGTGAACGCGAGCACTCGCCAGTCGAGCGAGAGATCGAGAAATACGCGGCTGGTCTGCGTGGAGAGCTGACTCACCAACAGCTCACTGCCCCACTTCGCCAGCGCCAGCCCGGCCAGCGCGCCGACCCCCGAGAGCAACAGACTTTCCGCCAGGAGTTGACGCGCAAGCCGCAGACGCGAGGCGCCAAGCGCGAGCCGCACCGACAATTCACGGCGGCGCGCGCTTGCGCGCGCCAGGAGAAGATTGGCGATATTCGCGCACGCAATGACGAGCACCAGCCCGACGACGACCATCAGCGTCTGGAGGGGACGCTCGTAGCGGGCTCGCAACCCGGACACACCTGTCGCCGCCGGCCGCAGCTGAAAAGTCTCCTTCAGGTAGCTCTCGAGATCCTGCGGCCGCCAGTCCTCGGGTAATGTCGCTTCTCGAATCTGGGGCTGGACGCCGCGGAGCGCTCCTGACGCGGCCTCGATCGACTGTCCCTCCTTGAGCCTGACCAGGGTCGTCAGCCACCAGGTAGACCGCCGATCGAGGGTGCTGTCGCGACCGCGGATGGCGGGCTCGGCGCCGATCGGCACCGCGATGTCGAACGTGCGCCCGACGGCCGGACCGAAGAACGACGGCGGCGTAATGCCGACGATGGCGAAGGGCACGCGTTGGATGGTGATCGTGCGGCCAACGGTGTCTGCGGCGCCGTTGAATCGCCGCTGCCAGAAGTCGTAGCTGATGACCGCGACAACGCCGTCCGCACCTCCGCCGCGACGGTCGTCGTCGGGAACGAACGTCCGGCCCAGGATCGGTCTCACGCCGAGCGCGTCGAACATGCCGGCGCTCGACCAGATTCCGTCCACGAACTCCGTCTGCCCGCCCTGCGCCAGGTCGAACCGCGCCGACCCGAACGCGAACGCGCCGTCGAACAGTTCCGGGCGGGCCCGAATCTGCTCCCAGATGGGATTGGTCAGGCTGGTGTCGTCTGCGCCGATCGACACCATCGCCAGTCGTTCGGGCGCGCGCACGGGCAAGGCGCGCAGCAGCAAGGTGTCGAGGATCGAGAAGATCGCGGTGTTGGCGCCAATGCCGAGCGCGAGCGACAGTATCGCGACCACGGTAATCACGGGCGTGGCGCGCAGCGCCCGAATCGCATCTCGCAGGTCCTGCACGTTGGCCTCCGGGTCTCAGGTGACCTGACCCTCAGACGGGGACACTCCGCCAGGGGTTGGTGAAAAACGCTTCGGCGCGTCCAGTCCGGTTTAGACTAGGGCCGTTCTCACTTCCTCGTAGAGCAGGACCGACGTGGATCGCGAGACTTTCGGCCGAATTTGTCCATTGGCTCGCTACAGGAAAGTGAGAACGGCCCTAGCGCGCAGCAGTCTCTCAGGCTGCGGGAGGAGGTACCTGATGAATCGGCGTGGATTTGTCATCACCCTGATCGTCCTGGCGCTCGGCATGAGCGGCGTCCCGCGCGCGCAGAAGCCGCCGGCCGCTCCCGCTGGTCCCGTCGTGGTGCTCGAGACGCAGAAGGGCACGATCGAGATCGAGCTGTTTCAGGCCGACGCGCCCAAGAGCGTCGCGCACCTGCTCGCGCTCGTCCGAAACGGCTTCTACCGCGGCCTCCGGTTCCACTGGTCGCAGCCGGGCGTGATTCAGATCGGCGACCCGACGTCGCGCGACATGTCGCGGATGGATTCGTGGGGCAAGGCCGGGGGCGGCCGATCCGTCGGCGTCGCCGAGATCTCGAAGCGCAAGTTCGAGAAGGGGATTGTCGGACTCGCATACCTCCCGGGGCAGAAACCGACCGCGGCCGACAGTCAGATTTTCATCCTGCGTGCGCCGAACCCCAGCCTCGACGGCAAGTACTGCGCGCTTGGGCGCGTCATCGCCGGCATGAACGTCGTCGAGAAGATCGAAAAGCCCGACATGCTCAAGAACGCGTACGTGAAGGGCGAGACGCCGCGGTAGCCGCCGACGGCTATCTCGGTCGTTTCAACATCCACCTGACGTCGCCGTTCTGCAACAGGAGGGCTGGACCGAGGGCTTCCCATCCCTCCGCGCCGGCCGTGTTCAGCGCCGGCGTCGGATCCTCCGTGGCCCGCAGTGTGATCGTCCGATACTCCCAGTTCTGACGAACGACGCGCGTCGGGACCGTGGAGGTCTCACTCAGGGTCACCGCCGGGGTGCCGCTCCACGTGACGCGCAGCGGATCGGTCGACGCGACGCCTTGTAACGTCACGGGAATCGCATCGGCGCGATCGCGGTTGATCACGTAGACGCGGGCCTGCGTCGCGCGGCCCGGTTCGTTTGGCACCTGCACCGTCTGTTGCGCCGCGGCACGACCGCCGCCCGTCCACGCCGCCCATGCCAACGTCGCCCACACGATTGCCGTCCGCCTCATCGTCATCGAAACCTCCGGGTTGGGTCTGTTTTGCACAGTGTAATGACGAAAGGGGCCAGGTCTCGGTCGAGCCCTGGCCCCATTCGACTGGATCCGCGCTGGGTGCGGACCCGCGCCCTACCGAACCGACGGCGGTTCGCTGTTGGCGAAATCGCCTTTCACTTCGCCCGCCGAGGCCACGTCCTCGGCGCCAGTCCGGACCAGGATCTTCTTGGCCCGATCCGTCCATGCCGCGCTCACCGCGGACTCAGCGAGTTCGTAGGTGGGATAAATTCCGAAGACTGCGGTATTCGCCATGGCCGAACTCCTTTTTCGATCCCGGTCAGACCCGTCCCATCAAGACCAGCAACAACACGACCAGGAGCACGAGACCGAGTCCGCCGCTCGGGGCGTAGCCCCAGCCTCGGCTATAGCCCCACGTCGGCAACGAGCCAAGCGCCAGAATAATCAGGATGACCAGAAGAATGGTGAGCATCGCTCCACTCCATCGTGAAATCGACCCGCGCGGCGCGAACACTCCACATTCGTCGTCGGCGTGTCTCGCTGGAACTGGAGTTGCAAGAGTTTCGCCAGAGGGCGGCGCGACCGCGGAGATTCCCGCGCGGCAATCGAGCGGGAGTGTGCATCTTTTGCGGCGTCTTCGCCCCGCGCGTGTGAAGCCCGTTGACCAGAGTCAGCAGTCGAATGGTCAGCCCGCATGACCAGGACGCGCCGCCGCCGCATCGGCCAGGCGCTCGGCGTCGTTGTGGTCGCCGGCGTCCTCGCCGCCTCTGTCTTCATCGTCAGACAATCGAGCCGGCAGGCTGAGCTTCGGCTGCCGCCGGCGCCCGCCGACGCGCGACCGGAAGGTGCCGCATCCGTCAGCCCGCTCCCTGGGTCAGGCGCGGGTCTCGTCCTCCCGAAAAAGTTGGGATCCCTGCGATTCGCGGTGATGGGCGACACGGGCCGCGGCGATCGCGCGCAGTACGACACCGCGAACGAGATGGCGCGCTGGCGCGAGCAGTTCGACTTCAGCTTCGTGCTGATGCTCGGCGACAACATCTACGCGGCCGGCACGCCCGAGAACTACGCCGCGCGCTTCGAGCGTCCGTACAAGGCGCTCATCGATGCCGGCGTGACGTTCTACGCGGCGCTCGGCAACCACGATCCTCCCGACCAGTGGAACTACCCGCTCTTTCACATGGACGGCAATCGCTATTACTCGTTCACCAAGAAGGACGGGGCGCTGCCGATCGCCACTGACCAGGTGCAGTTCTTCGCGCTGGACACGGTGACCCTGGACAGCGAACAGCTCGTGTGGCTGCAGCGCGAGCTCGGTCGATCGAAAGCCGACTGGAAGATCTGCTTCTACCATCACCCGCTCTATACCTCCGGCCGCTACCGGACGTCGGCGTTCCGCTTGCGGACGAGGCTCGAGCCGATCTTCCTGCAGTATGGGGTGGACGTCGGGTTGAGCGGCCACGAGCACTTCTACGAGCGCATCGTGATGCGCGGCGGCGTGCAGTACTTCACGTCCGGCGCGGGGGGCGCACTCCGGCGGAACGACATGAGCCCGTCGCCGTGGACCGCCGCCGGCTTCGACGCCGACACTCACTTCATGCTGATGGAGATCAGCGGCGACATACTCTACTTCCAGGCGATCAGCCGCACGGGCCAGACGATCGATTCCGGCGGGTTGAAACGGGGCGCGGACCGGAAACCGCCGGCGACGATCGGCCGCTGAGCGGCGAGCGAGCTGCGCGAGCGAGCCACGCGAGCGGAACGGGGCGAGGGGCCCGCGAGCGAGCGTGTCAGGGGGCCGGGGACAAAGTCCCCTGATCTAATTGAGATTATTCACAGCGCCGCTCGGCGATCTGCCTGACTTTGTCTTGAAACGTGCGGACCCACGGCGTGAGATCGGCTGCCGGCTCCTTGTCGGTGACCGGATCGGGAAAACGCGCCGCGGCGAACAGCGCGTGAATCTGCCCGGCCGAGAGCTGCGTCAGCCGATCGGCGAGCAGCGCGCGGCCCGCCTCCGAGATCACGGCCGGCGGAAACAGGATGCCTGCGTAGGGCATCGATTTCATGTGCACCAGGCAGGTGCGCTCGTCCTCCCAGATCGGCCGCGCCGTCCACGCCTCGTAGTTGACCTTCGTCGGGCCGAACGTCGCGCCCAAATCCTGGAGCATGAGCAGCGGATGCCGGCAGGTCGATTCCTCGGCCATCGCGTCGGTCTCGGCCAGACAGACCAGCCGCTGGTTCGTCGACTTGTTGTCCCAGTGGCCCAGAAAGATCGCGATGAGACGGAGCGCATCAAGCTCGGCCGGACTGGCCCCGCCCTTGGCGGCGTCGACGAGCGTGAGCTCACGCCAGTCCCAGCCTTCGAACGTGCCCACCTCGACGGCGCGACCCTCGAGCTTGCGTTCGACGGACACGGCGTCGAAGTCGCGAGGACTCTTGTAGTTGATCATCAGGTCCATCAGCTTCGTCGCCATGAACTCCTCGGCGATCTTCCGCATCTTGAACGGCGAAGCGGGACAGCCGAAGCATCGCACGCGGTTGACGAACGTCACGCGGTCGGCGCCGAAGCCGAGCGCGGCCAGGAGCCGCGTCGCCGCAATCTCGCCCTGCCGCTCGCGGCTGTGGCCGTACTTGACCTTGACGATCTCGCCGTTCTCGAGCCGGCAGTCGAACTTCGACGTCGTGCCGGACGTGGGCTTCGGGACGTACTGGCACGAGACGGTGGCGCCGGAATCGAGTGGTTGCGTCTCACCCGGGACCCTGGACAGGTCCAGCGAGGCGATCGGCAGAGGGTCACCGGCAAACACTCGTGCGCGCGAGAGGATCTCCTCCCGGGCGCGCCACTGCGGCGTCGTGCGATCGACATCGCGCTCCGTGGCCCGAAGCACGACGAATCTCACCGGCGGCACGCACAGGATCACCACCAGCACGAGGAGCAAGGCTCTCTGCATGCAGCTCCGTCTCGTTGTCGGGGGGGAACCCTCCCTTCTAGGCTACAGGGTGCCGGCCCGGTTTTCCACTCGGGGCTCCGGGAGACTACTTCGAATAGATGGTGATGACCCCGGACGCGGGAATCCGGGCGGTAACCGCCTGGCCGGCATTGGTCGCGACGTCCGGCAACTGGACGTTGTAGTCCGCGGCGGTGGTGTAAAAAATCCCGTAGGTGCCGGCCGGGAGTCCGTTCACCGAGAACGACTGATCCGTCGCTGCCTTGACGATGACGACATACCGGCCGTTGGTGTTGACGAACGCAACCGGCGCGAACGCGGCGTTCCCCGACACTGCGTCGATCCGCCGCGCGCCCGGCTGCACGTACTTCGTGTACTGCCGGATGAACTTCGTGGGCGGGCAGAGTTCTGCCCGGCGGGGGTCCGGTCCGGGCACCAGGAACAGCATCGCGCCGAGGCCGCACCCGTTGGAGCCCGCCAACGGGGCCCCCTGCTGCCACGAGCTATTGCGGCCGACCGTCAGATCCTCATGCAGGACGTCGTGGGTGTTGGAGGGCGTCCACCATTCGAGCATGGACGTGCGCTTGCCGAGTTGGACGGCTCGCGCGCCCAGGGCCGCGAGATCGGCCGCGGTGTTGTAGCGGTGGTAACTGATCTCTGAGAGCAGCGCCTGCGCACCGGACACGGCGACGATCTGATTCACCCACGGCTCGGCGTTCCCCAGCGCGGTCGTGGACGGCGCGATGAACTCCGGGACCGCAAACCCAGCGGCCTGAAGCCGGGCGGCCGTCGCGACCATGACCTGCCCGATCTGGGTCCCGTTCCAGTTCGGGGCGCTGTTGTCGGGCTCAAGGACGACCTCGATCCCATTCGGGACGACGCCGTACCGCGATTGCAGATGCTGGAAGACCGCCAGCATGAACTCGGCGTACTCGGCGGGGTTGGTGTAGTGTTCGAATGCCGACTGGCCAAAGTCCACGTAGTTCAGGTTGATGTAGAACGGCAGCCCTCGGGCGAGGACCCGCTGGCGCATCGGCATGACGACCCGCGTCATCTGGATGTCGAGTTGTTCCGCAAAGTGGAACCCGGCCGGATTGATCACGTTCGGATTGGCGTTGTCGTTCACAATCTCGTAGCGGCCGTCGTAGCTCGCCGTCGGGTTCTCCGCGCCGGACCGCACGGCGAGCCGCACGCGCGTGAACCCCACGTCGTTGACCACGTCGTCCAGCTCCGTCGCGATCTGCGCGTCGGTCATCCACGTGAAGTCGTCAATCGAGGCCAGGACGTGCGTTTCCCAGCCGACCATCGTCTGGTGCGTCACCGTCGCGTTGATGGTGATCGCGTTGCCAGACGGCGGCGGTGTCGGAGTCTGCGGTGGAGGCTCGGGACCGACGGGACAGGCGGCGCGCGCGGCCTCCACGGCGCGAAACGCGTTGGCCAGGCCGGAGCCGAACGTTTGGTTCGGCACGGGACTGCCGATCGAATCGGCCGTCGACAGGATGACGTTGCGCACGGCGGTGCGCGCCGTCACCGTCTCGAACGCGTTCGCCCCGCCGCTCCGGAGACAGGGCGCGGCTTGAAGCACCAGCGCGGCGATGCCTGCCACATGCGGCGCCGCGGCCGACGTGCCAAAAAACGGACTGGGGAACCGGCCGGCGCCGGTGATGGCGACGCCATCGATCGCGGAGATATCGGGTTTGAGGCGGCCATCAAGCGTCGGCCCGCGGCTGCTGTAGAACTGAATCGTCTGATGGCTCCCGTCGTTGCACGACTCGCTCGGCGCGTCGCTCCCCGCGAACACGGCGGCCGCCGCGCTCGACGCGGAACAGATGGCCCCGACGGAAATCGCCGAGACCGGCGAGCCGCCCGAGTCGCTCTGCGCGAGCACGCTTCGCGTCGCCGTGTTGTAGTTGTGACGCTCGTGGCGTCCGGTCGCCAGGCGGCGCGGACCATCCACGGCGCACTGGGGCTGGAACGAGAACAGATTCAAGTTCCTCGGCGCCGCCTGGTCGCCGACGTTCTGCACGACGATCCGGAAGAATCCCGTGTCGCCCCGGTTCAGGAAGTCGACGGCTTCGAGCGGATCCTGGCTGCCGCGCTGGATGTCCGTGCTGCGCGCGACCACCTGTCCCGTGTCGTCATCGACCAGATACAGGTCGTAGTTGTTGCCCGACTGCCCCGCCACGTCGTTCCACGTCAGGACGACGACGACCTCGCCGTTGTGCGGAAGGGAGATCAGATCGTGAGGCTGGTCGCCGAGGTTCAGGACGTCGGTGGTCTCGTTGGTCCGCTGGAACAGGTGCATGCGCCCGGCGGTCGTGATGCCGTCGATCGATCGCGCGTCACGGTTCGAATCGACATACGCGCCGAAGTAGTGATCGTTGGCGGCATTCCCGACCGACGTGACGTAGGTCCGAATCCGGTTGGCCGGGTTGTTCAGCGCGGCGGCGGTATTGCGCGAGACGGAGCTCTGGCCGTCGGCGGGCTCGCCGAGGAACCCGAGATCGTCGACGACCACGTCGTTGTCGGCGGCCAGCGCGCTCACCGCCTCGATGAAGGCCAGACTCGTATCGGCGTTGGCAAACGACAACTGCGCGCCCGGCGCGAGGTCGTGCACGATCTCCAGCAGCGCGCCGCCCTCGGCGCCGGCGCCGCGGAACGAGCACGGCTGGAAGAACGAGTGCGTGTCCTCGAGATCCTCGTCCGATCGGAAGGACCGCGCGGTCAGCCCGCCCGTGGTCTCCGTCAGCAGGCCATCGCGACGGATGCCGGTGGCGTCGGGCAAATCCGCCGACGCGATCGGGCCGCCCGACACGCCACTACACGAATCGCACTTGGCCGCGAAGACGCCCTTGATGCCGTCTGAAATCACGCCGACCCGGACGCCCGTGCCATCCACGCCGAAGAGCGGCCGGGCATCCGCCGCGCCGTGAATCGTGTCGCCTTCGGTCACGACCGCGCCGGCATGCCGGACGGCGTACGACGGCAGTCGCATGAAGGTCACGAAGGGCAGCGCGGCGACGCGATGCAGGCTGCGCACCGGCACGCGCGCCTGCACGCGACGCTCCTGTAGAGAAGCGATCTCGACCGTGACGCCCTCATTGGCCAGACGCGCGACGTTTCTCGGGGTCGCCTCGGTCAGCAGGATGTACACCTGGACCGTGTTCTTCGAGTCAAAACGCAGCCGGCGCGACGCCGCGGCGTCCTGGACCGACTTCGGCAGCGCGGCGATCGCGATCGGCGCGGAGAACCGATCGAACAGCGAGCCCCCCGCCTCGGACTGCGGCACGGCTCGCGCCAGATCGGCCAGCACGGTGCCAAGCTTGGCCTGCACCGACTGGCCGATGAGCGCCGGCTCCTGCGCGACCACCAGGAGGACGAGCAAGCCGATCACACGCGCGAACGCCGACGCCATTTGGCGGCGGTTCCGGTCATTTCCATTCATGAGCACCACTCGATTTCGGGGGGCATGGCGTAAAACTGGCAACAAAAACCGATTCTAAGGGCGCGAAACCCCAATAACAACACAAACGGGATTTGCCCGTATTATGAGCCGCGTGAAATACAAATTTCGCTCCGCGGTGGTCCTGGCGGTCCTCACGCTGACGTGGTCCAGCCCCACCGCACAGACGAGACGACTGACGGTCGCCGTGGACCTCTGGAAACAGGGGCAGCCGGCCTTCGGGGTGTACGCGCCGCGTCCGTATACCAGCGAGACGGCGGAAAAGCTCGCCGCCAATCCGCTCTATGACTTCGTCTTCCTGAATCTGGAAGGGAACTACGACGTGGCCGCCGTGCAGGTGACCGCGGCCGGATTGAAAGGCACGGGGGCGACGGCTCGCAAGACGTTTCTCGTGCGCATTCCGTCCATCGAGCGCGCCGGCGCGGCCGACACGCGCGCGCGGGTCAAAGAGGCGCTCGGCCTTGGCGCCGATGGCGTCGTGATCCCGCAGGTGCGGAGCGTGGACCAGGCCAAGGAAGCGGTCACCTTCTTTCGCGATGCCAACGCCAACGTCTGGTCGCCCGCCAATCCGACCGGCGAGACGATTGCGATGGTGATGATCGAAGACCCGGGCGCGCTCGCGCAGGCGAAAGCGATCGCCGACGTGCCCGGATACAGCATTCTCGCGTGCGGCATCGGTAGCCTCCGCGGCGCGCTGGGCGGAGACGCGGCTGGCGCCGAGGCCGGCACGCAGACGGTCCTGGCCGAAAGCAAGCGCGCCAAGCTCGTCAACATGCTGACGGCCAACGCGCAGGATGTCGAAAAACGGTTGAAGGACGGATTCCTCGCGCTGCTCTTTCAGGGCCCGGCGGCCGACGAAGGCATCAAGGTCGGACGAGCCGCCGCCGGACGGTAGCTCACCGGTTATTCCTCGACTTCGGCCTCAGCGGTCTCCTCGTCGATCTGCCAGTCCTGCTTGGCCTGCGGACCGAGGCGGATGTGCGCGATGTCGGGATCGACACCCGGCGCCGTGTCGGACGGACGGTCTCCGCCCTGCTGTGCGCGCGCGACCCGGCGCGCGGCTTTCTCTTTCTGTTTTTCTGCGCGCGCCCGCTCGCGGGCGCGTTTCATGGCGGTTGGTCGTGAGCGCACGTCAACCTCCCTCCGGAATGTGTCGGCGCGCCACGTCGCGTGCCCGTGAGAATTCTGTGTGACCCGAGAACCTGTCGGACCTGAGGACCCTGCGGACCCTCAGGCCGACACGTCTTTATACACTTACCACCGCTTTATACACTTACCACCGCGGTTCGGATCGGCGGCCGCCGCCCTCACGGCGTCCACCACCTTCGCGCCGGCCACCACCGCCGCCACCGCCGAACCCACCGGACCGCGGCATCTGCGGCCGCGCTTCGTTCACGGCAAGTGTCCGACCACCGAACTCTTTCTGGTTGAACTGGTTGACAGCCGCTTCGGCCGCGGCGTCGGTCGCCATTTCGACGAACGCGAAACCGCGCGGCCGGCCCGTGGCCATGTCGCGCATCACGCGCACGGATTCGACCGGACCCGCCTGCGCGAACAGCGCCTCGAGTTCCTGGTCCGTCGTCTGAAATGGCAGGTTGCCAACATAGAGCTTTCGATTCATTGCGCTTCTACTCCTGATCGTGTGCGAATGCACCCGCTGTCCCGCTATCGGGACCTTTCCGGAAACCAGCCTGGGCGACCGCCGCCCGGGCTCGGCTGAGATACAGGAGGAGCGAGTCGCTACTTGGCTCGATCGACGCTGAACACAGCTGAACGGTGGGTTAAGCTTCCACTGCCAGTATAGCAACACGACGCGGAGGAAGGGATGGGCCGACGGCTCGACACCTGGTGCGACACGACCCTCTCGCGCCGCGCGCTGTTGATCAAGGGCGGGACCGCGTTGTGTGGTCTGCCGCTGTTGGGGCTAGAAGGCTCGGGCGCGGGCCGTAGACTCACGCGATTCGAAGCCCCACCTTTCGGGTTAGGCGTCTCCTCCGGCGATCCGACGAACGACGGCGTGGTGCTGTGGACGCGGGTGCTGGGCGCCGGGATGGATCCGGCCGAGCTGGCGCAATCTCGCGTCGACGTGACGTGGGAGATCGCCGACGATGAGCGCTTGTCGAAGGTCGTCAAGCGCGGTGTCGCGACCGCGGCGCCGGAATGGGGACATTCGATCCACGTCGAAGCGAACGGCCTCGACGCCGACCGCTGGTATTGGTACCGGTTCCGGGCGGGCGACGCGTTCAGTTCGACCGGACGCACGCGCACCCTGCCGCGCGCCGGACAAGCCGCCACCCAGCTGCGATTCGCGTTCTGCTCGTGCCAGCATTACGAGCAGGGACTCTTCACGCCGTATCGCCACATGTCCGAGGAGGATCTCGACCTCATCTTCCACCTCGGCGACTACATCTACGAAGGACCCGGCGCGGCCAATCGAGTGCGCCAGCATGCGGGCACGGAGTTGCTGACGCTGGACGACTATCGGAAACGCTACGCGCAGTACCGGACGGATCCCGATCTGCAGGCGGCGCACGCGGCGTGTCCGTGGTTCGTGACCTGGGACGACCACGAAGTGGACAACAATTACGCGAACGCGGTCTCGGAGCGCGACGATCCGAGAGAGATCTTCTTGATGCGGCGGGCGGCCGCGTACCAAGCTTACTACGAGAACATGCCGCTGCGCCGCTCGTCGATGCCCCAGGGGCCCTCGATGCGGCTCTACCGCGGCTTCTCGTACGGCACGCTGTCGTCGTTCTTCGTGCTCGACACGCGGCAGTACCGCAGCAACCAGCCGTGCGGCGACGGCCGCAAAGCGCCCTGCCCGGAGGTGTTCGATCCCAAGGCGACGCTCCTCGGTCCGGAACAGGAGCGATGGCTGTTTCAGCAGCTCGATCGCTCGCGTACGCGATGGAACATGCTCCCGCAGCAGGTCATGATGGCGCGCGTCGATCAGACCGGCGGTCCCGAAGAGTCGTACTCGATGGACCAGTGGAGCGGCTACGACGCGGACCGCACGCGCGTGCTCGAGTTCCTGGCGAAACGCCGCCCGTCGAATCCCGTCGTGCTGACGGGCGACATCCACAGCAACTGGGTCAACGACCTCAAGGTCGACTTCCGCGATCGCGCCTCGCCGATCGTCGCGACCGAGCTCGTCGGCACGTCCATCTCGTCGGGCGGGGACGGGGTGGACGTGCAGCCTCGCACGCCGGAGATCCTCGCCGAGAACCCGTTTGTGAAGTTCTACAACAGCCAGCGGGGCTACGTGTCGTGCGAGCTGACACCAACATCGCTGTCGGCGCGCTACCGGATTGTCGACTACGTCTCCCGCGCGGGCGCGCCCAAACGCACGCGCGCGTCGTTTGTAGTGGAGGACGGAAAGCCGGGCGCCGTCCGCGTCTGATCCAACGCGTGACCATCTTTCGCTTGCTGCTGTCACCGTCGCTGTCCGGTACCGATTGACATTGTGATTAGAAATTGGTCGCGCGGTAGTGGACGATTGACCTATCGCCAGTAGACAGTGATGAGAAGCCGGGCGGCCGCGCTTCACTTCGGCTCACAGCGCTTCACTTCGGCTCCCCCTCGCTGGTGAGCGAATTCCGCAGCTCCTCGCGCGCCTTCTCCCATTCCGCGCGCCGGGTGCCCGTGAGCTTCGGGTACTCGAGCTTCAGCTGTGCGAGCCGCTCGGTGATGATCTCGGCCACGGCACAGCGCGCGAACCATTTGTGATCGGCCGGCACGACGAACCAGGGCGCGTACGTGGTGCTCGTGTGCCGGAAGACCTCTTCGTAGGCGTTCATGTACTTGTCCCAGTGAAGACGCTCGCGGAAGTCGCCGGCCTGCAGCTTGTAGTACTTCTCCGGGTCTTCCATGCGGTCCCGGAGGCGCCGCCACTGCTCGCGCTTTGAGATGTGCAGGAAGAACTTGAGGACGATCGTGCCGTTGTCCACGAGGTGGTGTTCGAACCGCTTGATCGCGCGATAGCGCCGGGCGATGAGGTCGGGCCCGCGCGTCGAATCGGGCATCCGCTGCCGCTCGAGGATGCGCGGGTGCACACGGGTGACGATGACTTCTTCGTAGTGGGACCGGTTGTGCGCGGCAATGATGCCGCGCTCGGGGAGGGCTTTCACCGTCCGCCAGAGGTAATCGTGATTCAGCTCGTCCTCGGACGGCACGCCGAAGCTCACCACGCGGCAGCCGCGCGGGTTGACTGCCGAGAGGACGTGCTTGATCGTGCCGTCCTTCCCCGCCGCGTCCATGGCCTGAAACACGAGGAGCACGGACCAGGTATGGAGCGCGAACATCCGCTCCTGGAACTCGGCCAGGCGCAGGGTGGCCGCGGCCAGCCGCGCCTCCGCCTCGGTCTTGCCTTTGACGGCGAACGTCTCGCGCGGGTTGACGGTCCGGAGCGACACGCGGGTCCGGGGTGAGACGCGGAATCTCGTGGAAAAGTCAGAAGACATCGGGTAATCGGGTAATCGGGTAATTGATAATGGAAGCCGAAACCATAGCCGATTCCATTGCCAATTAGCCATTACCCGATTGCGGATGCTATCGCGGCGCTGAAAGAGCTCCTCGGCCCGCGCGCCAACGACACGGCCGTCGTGCGTGAACATCACAGCCACGGCGAGTCTTACCACGCGCCCGCCGCGCCCGATGTCGTCTGCTTTCCGCACACGACGGAAGAAGTCTCCGACATCGTCGGGATCAGTGCGCGCTTTCAGGTGCCCGTCGTGCCGTTCGGCGCGGGCACGTCGCTTGAAGGCCACGTGCACGCCGTGAAGGGTGGCATCACGATCGATCTCCGCCAGATGAACCGCATCGAGCGCATCAGCGCCGACGACCTCGACGCGACCGTTCAGGCCGGCGTCACGCGTCTGCAGCTGGCCAAGGCGTTGCGGACCACGGGTCTCATGTTCCCGATCGATCCGGGCGCCGACGCGACCATCGGCGGCATGGCGGCCACACGCGCGTCAGGCACCACCGCCGTCCGGTACGGCACGATGCGGGAGAACGTGCTGGGTCTCGAGGTCGTGCTCGCCGACGGCCGCCGCATCACTACCGGGACACGCGCGAGGAAATCGTCGGCCGGCTACGACCTGACGCGGCTGTTCGTCGGCTCGGAAGGCACGCTCGGCGTCATCACCGAGGTCACGCTCCGCCTGCACCCCGTGCCGGAAGCCGTCTCGGCCGCGGTGTCGGCGTTTGAGTCGATGCAGGGCGCCGTGGACACGGTGATCGCGACGATTCAATCAGGCGTGCCGGTCGCGCGGATCGAGCTCATCGACGAAGTGCAGTTGGACGCGATCAACCGCTACTCGAAGACCAGCTACCCCTCCGCGCCGACGCTCTTCTTCGAATTCCATGGCGACAGCCAGCCGCACGTCACGGCGCAGGCCGAGACCGTCGAGGCGCTCGCGGCCGATCGCGGCGGCCTCGGGTTCACGTGGGCGACGCGGCTCGAGGACCGGGAACGTCTGTGGAAGGCACGGCACGACGCGCTCTACGCGGCGCTCGCCCTTCGTCCCGGGTCGCGCGCCTGGACGACCGACGTGTGCGTGCCGATCTCGAGGCTGGCCGACTGCGTTATGGCGACGAAGCAGGACCATGCCAGCGCGCCGTTCCCCGTCTGCCTCGTCGGCCATGCCGGCGATGGCAACTTTCACCTTCTCTACGTGCTGGATCCGGCGAGCGCGGAAGAGATCGACACCGCGCGCGTGCTGAACGACCGCACGGTCGAACGGGCGCTCGCGATGGGCGGCACCTGTTCCGGCGAGCACGGGATCGGCTACGGCAAGATGAAGTTCCTGGCGGCCGAACACGGCCCCGGACTCGACGTGATGCGCGCGATCAAGCAGGCGCTCGATCCCGACAACCGCATGAACCCCGGCAAGGTGATCGCAATAAGGGGACGGGACTTGGCTGTGGAAAACTCCCAGGACATCACCTAGCAAGCATGAAGGGTGGCGTCCTGGGAGTTTTCCACAGCCAAGTCCCGTCCCCCGTGCAAACCTGCGCGGAACGTGATATTTACTGGCGCTCAGGGCACCACAACCGAACGAATGGAGGACCTATGCGGGCGGCTTTTCGTTCCGTAGCGTCTCAACTGCTTTTGGCGATCGTCGTCATGATGGCCGCGGCGAGCGCGGTTCAGGCCCAGACCTTCCAGGGCGGGCTGCGGGGCACGGTCAAGGACGCCAACGGCGTCGTGCCGACCGTGACGGTCGTCCTGATCAATGAGGAGACGAAGGTCTCGCGGCAGACGGTGACCAACGCTGCCGGCGAATATTCGTTCCCGGCGGTGCCGCCGGGGACGTATACGGTCCGCGCGAACATCACCGGGTTCAAGACGTTCGAGCAGAAGGCCCTCCGGATCGACACGCAGCAGTTCGTCACGCTCGACCTGGCACTCGAAGTCGGGACGATCACGGAGACGGTGACCGTCCAGGGCGAGTCACCGACCCTGGAGACGTCGAACGCTTCGCATGCGAACGTGCTGGATCAGAAGACGCTGCAGACCTTGCCGAGCGTCGGGCGGAACGTATTCCTGATGGCGGTGACCGTGCCGACCGTGCAGAGCAGCGGCGACACACACTGGAACCGGATGCAGGACCAGACCGGCGCGTCGACGCTCTCGGTCGGCGGCGGCGGCGTGCGCGCCAACAACTACCTGCTCGACGGGTTCCCGATCACCGACCTCCAGAACCGCTCGTCGACGAACCCCAGCGCCGAGATGGTGTCAGACGTCCGGGTGCAGATTCATACGTACGATTCAGAGATGGGGCGGACCGGCGGCGGCGTGTTCAACACGACCGCGAAGTCGGGCACGAACAGGCTCCACGGAAGCGCCTTCTACCTGGGCCGTCCCAACACGCTCATCGGGCCGAACTTCTTCGCTGAGATTCGGGGGGATGAGACCAACGCGCAATACTGGCGCAACGGCGGGGGCGGCGTCGGCGGGCCGATCGTGCGAAATAAGACGTTCTTCTATTTCGCCGGCGAGGTGTACCGCGACGCGCAGGCGCAAAACGACAATCTGCACGTGCCGACGGCGGCCATACGCACCGGCGACTTCCGCGGACTTGTGGATTCACAGGGCCGGCCGATCGTCATCTACGATCCGCTGACGACCGATGCGGCGGGCAATCGGCAGCCCTTCCAGAACAACATCATCCCGCCGGAACGCATCAACCTCGTCGGTCGGGCGTTGGCCGCCGCGCTGCCGCAGCCGACCGAGCGTCTGGACACGGACAACGGCAACTTCAACTATCCCGCGCAGGACACCATCCTGTCGAAGGCGACGCAGACCTCGATCAAGATCGACCACCAGTTCAGCGGCTCGGTCTCGCTCGGCGGCGTCTACTTGCGCCAGAGCACCTTCGAGCCGGACGCCAACTACTTTCCGGACGCGCGGTACGCCGCCGACGCCTTCCACCTCCAGCGCGACGTCCACGTCTTCGTGCTGAACAACACGTACGTGCTCAACCCGAGCATGGTGGCGACCTTCCGCGCCGGCATGAATACGTTCAGCGACGACAACGTGCTGCCGTACGAGTTCGACATGCGGGACGTGCCCGGGATCAATCAGGCGTTCGCGAACGCGATTCCCGTGCAGAAGTTTCCGGCCCTCACCCTGACTGGCTATGAGGGCACCGGCAGCAGCGGCCTGTCGGACACCAATTACTATTCGTGGGGCGTCAACGGCTCGCTGTCCAAGCTGGCCGGCTCGCACAGCTTCAAGCTGGGCGCCGACTATCGCATCATCGGCGTCGACTCGCTGGCCAACGGGCAGTCGGCCGGTTCCTACACGTTCAACGGCCGGTTTACCGGAAGCAACGCCAACAATCCGAGCGCGACGAGCCAGAACGCCATCGCCGACCTGCTGCTCGGCTATCCGTCTTCTGGGTCGCTCACCCTGGCGACGCGCTACAACAACTACATTCATTACTCCGGCGTGTTCGTGCAGGACGACTGGCGCATCACCGACAAGCTCACGGTCAACTACGGCGTGCGGCTGGAGCACGAAACGGGCCTCGCCGAGCGCGACAACAAGCTCGTGGTCGGCTTCGATCGCGACGCGCTGAGCCCGTTGAACGTCACCATTCCCGCCGATCCGGTCGCCGGGACGCCGGCGCGCCAGGTGACGGGCGGCCTGATGTTCGCGCGGGTCAACAGCGCGCCATCGCACGTCGGCAAACCGCCGACGGTGAAGGCATCGCCGCGTCTCGGGGTCGCCTACCGGGTCAGTGGGCGCACGGTACTGCGCGCGGGCTACGGGATCTTCTGGGCGCCCTGGCAGTCCGGCGTCCAGAGCGCAGCCGGGTACTCGCAGGCCACGTCGCTGCAGCAGGACGTCCTGCGACCCATCACGTCGATCGACAACCCCTTCCCGAACGGCCTGACGCCAATCTCCGGCAATGCCAGCGGCATGCTCACCGGGGTGAGCACGGACATCACGTTCATCGATCCGGACAGGGACGCCCCGCGGGTCCATCAGTACTCGGTCGACCTTCAGCGAGAGCTCCGCTCCGGGCTCAGTGTGGGGGTCACCTACATCGGGTCCACCGGCCAGCACCTGACCTGGGGAGGCACCGGCACCGGCGCCGTCAACATCAACCAGGTCGATCCGACGTTCCTGCCGCTCGGCAGTGCCCTCACGCAACTCGTCCCGAACCCGTTCTTCGGCGTGCCTGGCGCCGGCGCGTTTGCGACGCGCGCGACGATTCAGCGCAACCAGCTCCTGCGGCCGTACCCGCAGTTCCTGAACGTCAACATGATCTACAGCACGCTCGCGCGCTCGCAGTACCACGCGGGTGTCGTCTCGGTGACGAAGCGCGCCACGGGCTGGTGGGGCGGGCGAATCAGCTACACGTACAGCCGTCTGTACGACAACCAGTTCGGGCAGGGCAATTTCTACACGTCAGCGCCCGGTCTGCTGGATAACTACGCCGCGATTCCGTGGTCCGAACGGTTCAATCCGGACGCCGAGTGGGGCCGCAGCCGACTGGACTCGCCGCACAAGCTCGTCGCCAGTCCGATCTTCAGGCTCCCGTTCGGCGAAGGACGGCGCTGGCTGAACGGCCCGCTGGCCGATCTCATCGCGGGCGGCTGGACCGTCTCTCTCGTCGTCCAGATGCAGAGCGGGTTCCCGCTTGGCGTGAGCCAGAATGCGAACAACACGAACCTGCTCGGTGCGGGCCAGCGGCCGAACGTCGTGCCCGGCGTAGACGCGCAGAAACCAGGCAGCCTCACAGATCGGCTGCGCGCCGACTACAACGACAACCAGTTCCTGAATCCCGACGCCTTTACGCAAGCGCCGGCCGGGACCTTCGGTAACGCGCCGCGCACGCTGCCGGGCGTCTACTCGCCGTGGCGGAACACGACGGATCTGGCGATCGACAAGACGTTCCCGGCGGGCGGTGTCCGGCGCGCGACGCTGCGGGTCGAGGTGATCAACCTGTTCGACAATCCGTGGTACTCCGCGCTCGCCAGCACCGCGCATGGGAACGTCAACTTCGGCCGCGTGACGCAGCAGGCCAACTATTCCCGCACCGTGCAGATCACGGCGCGGCTCAGCTGGTGACATGAAGGGCTCGCGCGAATTTCGGTCAGATCACGACGCAGCCAACTACTCGCCTGACGCAGATCACGGCGAGGTATGTCTGGTAAGAAAGTCCCGTCCGGCGGCGCTGGCTGACGCTGGCGCCGCCGCTCGTCGGTACGACGGGTACGTCGGGTCCGAGGAACCTGATTCCCGCCAACTTTTCTGGTTTTCCGTAACAGGCAGCGTAAGAAAAGAAGATGGCGAGCGTCAGAAGGTTCTGCGGACCCGGCGTACCCGTCGTACCGACAGCAGCGCCGGTCCGTAGCCGCCTCCCGGATCCGGCAGCACGCCGTTCGCCACCCCGATCTATCTCTTGTACAACCCGACCATCGCCGCCTTGCCGCGAATGTGTGTCGCCATCGCGGCCCGCACAGCGGCGCGCACCTCGGCCGGTGACGCATCCGTATTTGGAATCGTGATCGTCGCGTCGAGCGCGTAGAGCTCGAAGACGTAGTGGTGCGTCGGCCCGGTGGCTGGCGCCGCCGGGCCGCGATAGTACGGCCCGCTCGCGCTGATCTGACGCATGCCGTCCGGCAGCTGCGGCCCCTGCGGCACGGCTTCGGGTAGACCGGTGGCCGTCGCGGGAATGTTCCACACCAGCCAGTGCAGGACATCGTTGGTGTCGCGCAGCGGCGCGGTGTAGTCGTTGCCAGGATTAATCATCGCGTCGAGGTCGTGAACGATCAGGACGAAGCTCGCGGTGCCCTCGGGTGCGCCGGTCCATGCGAGCGGCGGTGAGACCTCGTCGCCGGCCTGCGTGTGCTTCACGGGGATCTTTCCGCCGTCGGGCCAGGCCGTCGTTGAAAGCGTCATGACCTGGACGCCGCCACGGCCGCCACGGCCACGTTGTCCCGCCGGTGGTTGCGCCGGCGGCGTGCCGGGCGGCTGCCCCGCCGGAATCGTCGGCGGCGGGGGCGGAGGGGGGACCTGGGCAAGCAGGCCACTCATTGGGACGAGGACGCCGAGCGCGAGAATTGTCGTGAGAGTTTGGCGTGTCATGACAAAAGCTCTTGTCGGCCGGAGGCTAACGCCCCGGCCCTCCAGCTGTCGGCAGGTCTGACGCCGAACGGGTTGCCAGAATTGAAGTCGTGGACGACAACTGCATCTATCTAAACGTCGCAGGCTGCTTCTTGCGCCACTCGTCGTAGCGCACGCGGAGCGTTTTCACGGGATTCAGATTCTCGCCGGGCTTGATGGCGCCAGGACCGCGGTCCGTGCCCGTTTGGGTCGGCTGCGCGACCGTGATGTACATCGCGTACTTGCCGTTGTTGTGCGAGTCGCCGCTCGTGTCGTTCGGCTCGGCGAGCAGGATGTAGGCGATGTGCGAGGTCTTGCCGTCGCAGGCGTTGACCGGCTTGCTGCCGTCGGCGGGGAGCGGCGGACACACGCAGCGGCTGTCGCCGCCCGTCGCGTCGGCGGCTTCCATCGCGGCCATCACGCGGTCGGTGATCGCGCCTTTCGTCGCAAGAAATGCTTTGACGGCGTTCGGCACGACCTGACCCGGCCGCAGGATGTTGCCCTGGATCGAGTAGTAGATTTCCGTGCCGGGCACTTGTCCCTGAATGTCTTGCGAGACATAGCCGTTCGAGAGTCCCGAGTGTCCGGCGCTTCGACCCTGCAGATCGAGGATGCCAAACTGGCGCGACTGGAACGCGGGATCCTCGCTCAGCAGGTCGATGACTCGCCTGGGATCGGTGCCCTTCTGGAGCTCGGCGAATACGAGCATCTGGTTCGCCTTTGTCCGATCGACCCCGGCCTGACAGGCGGCGACGCCCTTGCCTGGAACGACGACGGCCTGAACGCCCATGAGGAACTGATCGTCGCTGTTGACGCAGGTCGCCGACGCAATCACCACGCGGCCCGTGCTCTTGTCCACGGCAATCACCGACCAGGTGGCCGACGCGGTCGACGGCACGAGAAGGCTCAACGCGAGAAGAACAGCTGGCTTGCGCATGGGCGGATTATAAAGGGGACGGGAGTCGATTGTGGAAAACTCCCGGGACGCGGTCGAAGGGATGTCCCTGGAGTTTTCCACAATCGACTCCCGTCCCCTTACCTCGATTTCACACCGTCGTAGCGGCGTCATCACATCGGGTTCGTACGTTCTCAGGCACTGATTGTTCACCGTCTGCCTGACCCGAGGAGCCCCACGTGATGCCGTTTCGTGCCGCCGCGCTGACCTTCTTTCTGGTATTCCAAGTCGCGTATCTCACCTCGGACGTGTCGGGCCAGCGGCCGATGGCGGGACCGAATGGCAACGGGCACTTCAGCTTCGCCCTCATCGGCGACATCCCGTACGGTTCCGAAGGTGACCTGAAGTTCCCGAGAGTCATCGCCGACATCAACGCGGATCGCTCGCTGTCGTTCATCGTACACGACGGCGACTTCAAGAACGGCAGTTCGTTCTGCAGCGACGCGGTGTTCCAGAACCGGCTGGCGCTGTTTAACAGTTTCGACGCGCCGCTCGTCTACGTGCCGGGCGACAACGAGTGGACCGATTGCCATCGCACCAACAACGGCCCGTTCGATCCGATCGAGCGCCTGCAGTATCTGCGGGCGCTCTTCTTCCCGAACGGTCTTCGATCAGCGGATCGTCACGGCCAACCTCGTCCCGCAGCGATAAAGACCTCAGAGCACCAGACGCGCGAGCCCGAGGAACAGCAGGAACCCCATCCCATCGGTGATGAACGTCAGCATCACGCTCGATCCGTATGCCGGATCGCGGCCCACGTGGTGGAGAACCAGCGGGACGGCGACGCCGGCGAGCGCGGCGACGAGAAGATTCAAGATCACCGCCGCCATCATCACCGCGCCCAGCGCGACGTTGTGGTAGATCGCGATCGCGAGCAGGCCGAGCACGCCTCCCCACACCGCCCCGTTGACGACGCCCACCGTGACTTCCTTGCGCGCGAGGCGCAGTCGACTGCCGTGCAGTTGATCGAGCGCGAGCGCTCGTGTCACGAGCGCGACCGTCTGGTTGCCGGTGTTGCCGCCGAGGCTGGCGACGATCGGCATGAGCGCCGCGAGCGCGAGGACGCGTGAGATCGTGCCTTCGAACAAGCCGATCACGCGCGACGCGGCAAACGCCGTGATCAGGTTGAGGCAGAGCCAGGGCCAGCGGTTGCGGAACGACTGCGCGACGGTCGCAAACAGGTCCTCCGCGCCGCGAAGACCCGCGCGCGCGAGGGCGTCCTGGTCGGACGACACCCGCACGTAGTCGAGGACCGCGTCGATCGTCACGCGGCCCACCAGCTTGCCGAGCCCGTCGACCACCGGCGCCGAGACGAGGTCGTATCGCTCGAACGCTTTCGCGGCGTGCCCCGCGGGCTCGTCCGGCGTGAACGCCGCGATGTCGACCAGCATGACCTCGCCCAGCCGCGTGTCCGGCTCGGATCGGAGCAGGACGTGGAACGGCACGCTGCCCCGGAGCACGTTCCGCACGTCGACGACGAACAGCCGATCCGTCTGGTCAGGCAGATCGGGACGCGCTCGCAGGGTCTCGATGGCGTCGCCGACGCGCTGATCTTCGCGGATGGCGATCGCATCCGGTGACATCAGCCGGCCGACCGAGTCTTCCGGAAACCCTCGCGTGTCGGCCATCCATGACTGGTCTCGCGTTTGCAACCGCGCCGCCATCTCCGCCAGGACATCGTCAGGCAGCGACTCGGCAAGGTAGCCGAGATCGTCGCCGTCGAGCTCGGCCAGCGCCTCGACCAGCTCCGACCGCTCGAGCGCGTCGACGATCCACGTTCGGAGGTCCGTGCTGAGCTCCACGAGCGTGAGCCCGGCCTCGCGACGCGGCAGCTGTCGCCAGACGACCAGCCGGTCGTCCGGGGGCAGGGACTCGAGAATGGCCGCCAGGTCGGCCGGGTGCACCCCGCGCACGTGTTTCTGGAGCGCGGCGAGGTTCTCGCGACGCTGCATCTGCTCGAGCAGATCGCGTTTCGACGTCGCCTGTCGCGTCGCGAGCGTCGTCAGTACGCGCTGTCGATCGAGTAGTTGTCGGATTTCCTCGGTCCGGGCCTGGACGTCTGCGGCGGAGCGAACGATGGCCATGGTCAGACCTTACCGCCAATGGTTGAGTTATTGAGTTATTGGGTTATTGGGTTATTGGGCTATTGGGCTATTGGGCTATTGGAAACCTTTCAGACACTGAAAGGCCTTCAATAGCCCGATAACGCCATAACTCAATAACCCAATAGCTCCCCGCGAACCCCGTCCCCTGAATCCGAGTCTAATCCGCTATGTTCGAAGCCTTCTTCAAGGATCTGAAGCAATCCCTGCGCATGTTCGTGCAGAACCCGGCGTTTTCGCTCGCGGCGCTCGCGGCGCTCACGCTGGGCATTGGGGCGAACACGGCGATTTTCTCGGTGGTGAACGCCGTCCTCCTGCGGCCGGCGGCATTTCCCGATCCGGATCGCGTCGTGGTCTTCATGAATACCTCCCCGCAGAACATGTCGCCTGCCGCGTCCCCGGCGAAGTTCCAGCACTGGCGCCAGCAATCGTCTGTCGTGCAGGACGTCACCGCCTTCAACACCGGCGTCGTCAACTACACGGGCGGCACCTTTCCAGAGCAGCTGCGATCGGCGCGCGTATCTGCCGACTTCTTCCGGCTGTTTGGCGCCCCCATCGTCCAGGGCCGTCCATTCGCGCCCGCGGAGGACCTGCCGCTCGGGCCGAAGGTCGTCGTGCTGAGTCATGGGCTGTGGGCGAGCCGGTTCGGATCGGACCGCGGCGTGATCGGGAAGTCGATCTCGCTCAGCGGCGAGCCGTATGAGGTCGTCGGCGTGCTGGGCGAGTTCGACTTCCGCGAGTTTGGTCCGGAGCCCCAGGTCTGGATTCCGTTCCAGCTCGATCCGAACACGTCCGATCAGGGTCACTACTTTCAGGTCACGGGGCGTGTGAAGCCTGGCGTGACGATGGACCAGGCGAAAGCGAAGGTGGCCGCGTCGGCCACGGACTACCGGACGCGGTTTCCGAATGCGATTCCGCCACAGAACGGGTTCAGCGTGCAGCCCGTGCGGGAAGCGCTCGCGCGCAACGTCCGCACGACGCTGCTCGTGCTCCTCGGCGCCGTGAGCTTCGTGCTCCTCATCGCCTGCGCGAACGTGGCGAATCTGTTGCTCGTGCGCGCGGCAGGCCGCCGGCGCGAGGTCGCGATCCGCGCGGCGATTGGCGGATCGCGGGCGCGCATCATCCGGCAGCTGCTGACCGAAAGCGTCGTGCTGTCGGTCGCGGGCGGCATGCTCGGGCTCGGCCTGGGATGGCTCGGCATTCGCGCGCTGCTCGGCATCAACACCGCCGGACTGCCCCGCGTTGGCGACGACGGCATGCTCGTCGGGATGGACTGGCGCGTACTCGCGTTCACGATGGCGGTCTCAATCGGCACCGGCATCCTCTTTGGTCTCATCCCCGCGCTGCAGAGCTCGAAGATCGATTTGGCGACGACGCTCAAAGACGCAGGCGGGCGATCGGGAACCGGGTCGAAACAGAACCGCACCCGCGCCATTCTCGTGGTCGTCGAAGTGGCGCTGGCGCTCGTCCTGCTCGTCGGATCGGCGCTGTTGATTCGAACCTCGGTCGCGCTCACGCGCGTCGATCCCGGCTTCGACGTCCACAACGTGCTGACGATGCGGATGTCCCTCACGGGGAAGGAATTCGAGAAGGCCGAAACGGTCGAGCAGCTCATCAGGACCGGCGTCGATCGGCTGCGCGCGCTGCCCGGCGTCGTGAGCGCCAGCGCGACGTGCTGCGTGCCGCTGCAAGGCGGCTACGGTTTGCCGTTCATCATCGCTGGCCGGCCGCTCACCGACGGCCCGTTTCACGGCGGCGGAGGCTGGACGACGATTTCGCCGGGATACTTCGAGGTCTTCAAGATCCCGATCAAGCGCGGCCGCACGTTCACCGACCGCGACAACAGCAGCGCGCCGCCCGTGGTGGTGATCAACGAGACCATGGCGCGCCAGTTCTGGCGGGAGGGTGACCCGCTGAATGATCGCCTGGTCATCGGACGCGGCGTCATGCGCGAGTTCGCGGCCGAATCAGAGCGGCAGATCATCGGGATCGTCGCCGACACGCGCGATGCCGGGCTCCGAGGCGATCCGCAGCCGCAGATGTTCATTCCGCAGGCACAGGTACCCGACGCAGCCAACGCGCTCAACGTCCGGTTGACGCCGATGGCGTGGGTCGTGCGCACGCAGAGCGATCCGCAGACCCTCAGCCAGCCGATCCAGGAGCAGCTGCGTCAGGCAACGGGCCTGCCGGTGGCCAACGTCCGGTCGATGGAAGAAGTCATGTCGCGGTCGACATCGCGCGAGCAATTCAACATGTGGCTCATGTCGATCTTCGGCGGCTCGGCGCTGCTCCTGGCGGCGATCGGGATCTACGGGCTGATGGCGTATTCGGTCCAGCAGCGCACGCAGGAGATCGGCATCCGGCTCGCGCTCGGCGCGCAGGGCGGGCAGCTCGAGAAGATGGTCGTGTGGCAGGGCCTGAAGCTCACGATTATCGGCGTGGCGATCGGCCTGGCCGCCTCGTTCGCCCTGGCGCGTTACATCTCGACGCTGCTCTTCGGCGTCACGCAGCGCGATCCTCTCGTCTTCGTCGGCGTCCCCGTGTTGCTCACGATTGTGGCGGTACTCGCTGTCTGGATCCCGGCGCGCCGCGCGGGTCGCGTTGATCCAGTTATCGCATTGCGCGACGCGTAACTCATCGGCAACTTCGCGTCGGCTCGCCTTGGGCCCTGGGCCTTTTGGCCTGGGCCTCAGGCCTCTCACGCGGAAATTCATGTAGGCTTGGATCGGAGCCTATATGTCTGCTGTCAGCGTGCTGATGTCCACCGTGCTCGTACTCTCTCTGGCAGTGTCGTGGCAAACGATCCCGCCACCCGGCCAGACGGCGACTCCCCCGCCAAAACCGCAAACACCGCCGCCGACGCAGACGGTTCCGCCGCCCAAGCCGCAGAATCCGCCACCGGCGCAGCAGACTCCCCCGCCCAAGCCGCAGACGCCGCCCACGACGACGCAACCGCCGCCGGCTCCGAAGCCGCAGACGACCGCGAGGCCGCCTTCGAGCGCCTCGAACAGGCCAGGCGTGCTCGAGCTTTCAGTGACGACGATGGTCGGCATGACCATTCCGAATGCGACAGTGAGGGCCGAAGGTCCCACGACCCGGATGGGCACAACCGGCCCGGACGGACGCATCGCCTTTGACAATATGACGGCCGGCACGTATCGCGTTCGCATCGAGCGCGAGTCGTTCATCACGCTCGAAAAGGAGATCGCGGTGTGGGCAGGCGGCCGAACGCCGGCGCAGGCCGTGCTGTCGGCAGGGATGGCGACGACGGCCGCTCCGGCACCCCCGCCGCCCGCGGCGGCGCCGCCACCCGCGTCCAGCGTCGCCGCGCCCAGCGTCGCCGCGCCCGTCTTCAAGCCGGGAGAGCCGCGCATCCTGTCACTCACGGACATCGCCGAACAGCTGCTGCGTGAGACGGACCCGATCGCCGAACGCGCTCTTGGCTGCTCGGGCGCCACCGCGAGCCGATTGATCCGGGTGCGCGAGTCCCTCGCGTCGCATACGCATGCGGACGCCGACGAGATGCTCTACATCGTCGCCGGCGACGCGACGCTGAAGCTGGGCGACAAGGAACAGAACATCGCGCCGGGATGGTTCAGCGTCGTGCCTCGAGGGATGGCGCACACGATCACGAGGAGAGGACGGAATCCGCTTCTGATCCTGTCGTCGATATCGGGACCTGCCTGTCAGTAAGGGGAACGGCGCCGGTCACGGCCGGAGGCGCGGCAGCCCTTTGTCGATCTCCCTACCTCCCAAACGACTATCTGGTGAACGTCAATCTGGAGGTACGCGACATGCGCTATCTGTGTTTGATTTATGACGAGGAAGGCAAGTGGGGCACGATGCCCAAGGCCGAAGCCGACGCGATGATGGGCGAATACTTCAGCTTCACGGAAAGCATCAAGACGAGCGGCCACCACCTCGGCGGCGAGGCGCTCCAGCCGACCCAGGCGGCGACGACCGTCCGGGTGCGGCAGGGCAAAGTCTCCTCGACCGACGGCCCCTTTGCCGAGACGAAGGAACAGCTCGGCGGCTACTACCTCATCAACGCGCGAGACCTGAACGACGCCATCCAGGTCGCATCGCGTATCCCGTCGGCGCGGACGGGCTCCATCGAGGTCCGGCCAATCATGGAATTCTCATGACGATGAAGGGCATGAAGGGGTGAAGAACATGAAGACAAGCGCTTGTCTTCAAGACCTTCACCCCTTCATGTCCTTCATGGATCAGATCGAGGCGCTGTACCGGTCGGACTCGCGGAGAGTTCTCGCGACGTTGATCCGTCTCCTCGGCGACTTCGATCTTGCCGAGGAGGCGCTTCACGACGCGTTCACGGCCGCGGTGGACCGGTGCCTGAGGACGGACTGCCGGACAACCCGGTCGCCTGGCTGATTTCGACCGGACGGTTCAAGGCGATCGATCGTCTGCGTCGGGGCGCGCGGTTCAATGCGGCGCTGGCCGCCGTGGCCGAGCAGGTCGAGGCCAGTGTGCCGCCAGCCGCAGACACGACTGACGATGGAGTCGAGGACGACCGGCTTCGTCTCATTTTCACCTGTTGTCATCCCGCACTCACGCCTGACGCGCGTATCGCGCTCACGCTTCGCGAAGTGTGCGGACTCGAGACCGAGCAAATCGCCCGCGCGTTTCTCACCTCAGCGCCGACGCTCGCGCAGCGGATCGTGCGGGCGAAGGGAAAGATTCGCGATGCGCGGATTCCGTACCAGGTGCCCTCGCTCGTCGACCTGCCAGATCGACTCGACGCCGTCCTGCACGTGATCTATCTCGTGTTCAACGAGGGCTACGCGGCGACGTCGGGCGAGTCCCTGACGCGGCCCGATCTGTCGGCCGAAGCCATCCGATTGGGCCGGCTGCTCATGGAGCTGTTGCCGGAACCGGAAGCCATCGGACTCGTCGCGCTGATGCTGCTGCACGACGCCCGGCGCGCGGCACGGACGTCGCCCGGCGGCGAGTTGATTCTTCTCGACGATCAGGACCGCGCGCTCTGGAACCGCCAGCAGATCGAGGAGGGACGCGCCTTGGTCGAGCGGGCGCTGTCGTCGCGCCGCTTCGGACCGTACACCCTGCAAGCGGCGATTGCGGCCGTGCACGCCGAGGCGCGGCACGCGGGTGCGACCGACTGGCGGCAGATTGCCGGTCTGTACGACGTCCTTCTCCGCGCGGAGCCGTCGCCGATCGTCGAGCTCAACCGCGCCGCGGCGATCGCGATGCGCGACGGGCCCGAGGCGGGCCTCGCGTTGATCGACGCGCTCCTCGCGCGCGGCGAGCTCACCGACTATGGGCTTGCGCATTCGGCGCGGGCGGATCTGTGCAGGCGTCTCGGGCGCACCGCCGACGCGCTCGCGTCGTACGAGCGCGCGCTCGCGCTCACCAGCCAGGCGCCGCAGCGGCGCTTTCTCGAGCGCCGGATCGGAGAATTGCATTTGTAGGCCGGCCACTCCTGCCCCTTCAGCCCGGACGGCTGCAGAAGTCTGGAAGCCCGGAAGCTCGGTCTTCCTCGATTCGCATTATTTCGTCCTCGCTAGAGGTCAGGCGCGAACCTCGACGGGGGATTTCCCTCAAATCCAACCGAGATCTTCAGGACCCAATCTGGCATCCGCATTGCTCAACCTACATCTCGAAAGAGATCGAGGTGTGACCATGAGACGCATGATCAGTGCGGCGGCGCTTGCCGTCGCGATGCTTGCAGTGCCTGCCGTCGCGCGCGCACAGAACGGCAACTTCCAGGTGCAGGGATTCGGCGGCCTGACGGTGCGCGGAGTCAGCACCGCGGAAACGTTCGGCGGCAACATCGCCGTGCCGCTTTCGAGCCACGTGCAAATCGTCGCCGAGGGCGGGCGCATGAACGACGTCATGTCGCCGATGCTTGCGACGCTGCTCGACTTCGCACCGGTGGATGTGCGGCTGTCAGCCTACTACGGCCAGGCCGGCGTCCGGATTCTTGGCTCGTCCGACAGGGCGGTGCGCCCCTACGCGGAGGCGACGGCCGGATTCGCACGGCTCCGCTCCAATTTCTCAGGCATCGGCTCGAACGAGGACGCGATCATCAACGCGGGCCTGCAGTTTCTCGATTCGACCAGGCCGATGCTCGGCGTCGGCGGCGGCCTGATGCTCCAGGGCGGACCAGTGGTCGTGGATCTCGGTTATCGCTTCAACAAGATCTCGGCCGGCAACGTCATCCAGACCGCGCTCGCCGGCGGAGACCTCGGCGTGCATCAGTTCAGGTTTGGATTGGGAGTGAGATTCTGAGCAGGTCTTAAAGGCTTTTCGCCTTTTGGCCTTCTTGTCACGGCTTCTCTCCCGATACACACTGACACTTGAGGTCGATCCATGGGACGCATTCTCAATGTCAGTACGCTCGTGTTGCTCGTCGGTTTGATGGGCTCAGGGCTCACCGCGCAGACGGACGCCGCACAACCTGCCGCGCTCCCGACGATCGATCAGGTGCTCGACAAGTACACCGCGGGCAGTGGCGGCCGCGCGGCGCTCGAGAAAGTCACGTCGTTCCGTGCGACGGGGACCATTCAGATTCCCGATGTTGGCGTCGGGGGGTCGATCGAGCTGCTCCAGAAAGCTCCGAACAAGGCCTCCACCGTCGTCGAGCTGAGCGGCATCGGCCGGCAGCGGGACGTGTTCGACGGGACGATCGCCTGGAGCGAGGATCCGCAGAACGGCGTGCGCGAAAAGATCGGCGTCGAGCTGGCGGAAGCCAGGCGCGGTGCGACGTTCGGCCGCGAGCTGAAGATGAAGTCGATGTACAAGACGCTCACGGTGAAGGGGCGCGAGAAAGTCGGCGCGCGCGAGGCGTTCGTCGTCGAGGGCGTGCCTGACGAGGGCAGCCCGATCAAGCTGTTCTTCGACGTCGAGTCGGGCCTGCTCGTCCAGCAGTCAGGCTCGCGCACCAGCCCGCAAGGCCCCATCGAGGTGACGGTCACCTTCGAGGACTTTCGCGCGATCGACGGCGTCCAGCGCCCATTCACGATCCGCCAGGCGACGTCGATGTTCACGGCCATCATCCAGCTGACGGACATCACCCACAACGTGCCGATTGACGACGTGGTGTTCAGGAAGCCGGGCTTTTGAGCGCGTTCCCACACAATTCAACCTGTTGAAACTCCGGGCGCGTTCGAGGAGGATCGGGCCTCGCGCGCAAGGTAGGGGGTGGAGCGGCAGCCGCAGGGGAATTCATCATGACGAGAAACGTCTGTCTCGTGTCCCTGGCCATCGCCGGATTCCTGGCGGGGTGCAGCAAGCCGGAACCAGGGCCAAGCGCCACTCCCGCGTCGAGCCCGACGCCAGCGGGAACCGCGACGCCGCCACCCCAGGCCGCGCCGCCCGCGGCCCAACAGGCCCCGCCTGCTGCGCCGGCAGCGACGGCCACCGCGCCCACGGATCCAAACGCCGAGTACGACAAGGCCGCTGCGCTGGCCGCCGCCGGCAAGATCGCCGACGCCCGAGCGCTGTTCGAGACGGCGGCGCGACAGGACCCGCGGGACCGTTCGCTCGCAATCGCGGCCCAGATGTTTCGAGATATGGACGAAGGCCGTCTGTCGGCCGATGTGGTCCAGCGAATCTTCCGGGCGCTCGAGCACGCGAATGCGGCGCGGTGGACCGAGGCCTATGCCGATGCAGACGAAGCCGCCCGCCTCGCACCCACTTACGGGAATGCACACGACACGCGCGGCAAACTCCTCGTGGCCCAGGGCAAATATGGTGAGGCGCTCGCGGTCTACAGCCGGATCTTGGAGATGGATCCCAAGTCTGCCGACGCGTACTACAATCGCGGCGCGATCTACGCCGAAACGCGCCGTCATGATGCGGCGATCGCCGACTACAACCGGGCCATCGAGCTGGATCCGTCGTTTTCGGAGGCCTATCGCAATCGCGGGTCCGCGCAGACATTCAAGAACGACGGGCAGGCGGCGCTTGCCGACTACGCCAAAGCGCATGAGCTCAACCCGCGTGCGCCCGAGCCGCTCTATCTACGCGGCGTGCTCCTCGCCCTCCTCGGCAACTGGAAGGAGGCGGAGGCCGATTTCACGCGCGCGATCGAGCGGGACGCCGAGTACGCAGAGGCCTACTACGATCGCGGTGTCGCGTTCCAGAACTTAAAGAATGACGATCGCGCGTTCGCCGACTTCACGAAGGCGATCGAGCTCAACCCGGCCAACCCGGCGGCGCTCATCAATCGGGGATTGATCCAGGCGGGCCGCAAGCAGTACGACCTGGCGACCGCCGACTACGACAAAGCGATTGCCGCCAACCCCACGATGATCGTCGCGTACTACAACAAGGGATTCGCGTTGGACCAGCAGGGCCGTGCGAAAGAGGCGGTCGCGTCGTATCAGGCGTTTCTGCGGAAGGCCGGGGCGGAACACGCGGCACTCGCCGCACGCGCCCGCGAGCGGATCGCGGTCCTCGGAAAAATGTAGGACGCGGCCCTACTGCGTTCTCAATTCCGACACCGCATCGATCCGCAGCCCTCGGACGCGAACACGCATAAACAGCCCTGGCTTTCAGGCCTTCAGCGGCTTTGAGCCTTTCAGCCTCTTTCAGCGCATGCGGGCAATAGTACCCGTGGTGCGTTACTTGACCTTCTGAATGTCGAACAGCCGCACGGTGCCGCTGGTCTCATTGGCCACGACCAGCATCGGACGGCCGGTCGGACTGTCATCCTCGGACGACGATGCTTTCGGGACCGGAATCGGTGGTGGCCGATGCCGCCCGGCTGAAGTCGCGCGTGTTGATGTACTGGACGAAGGTCGGCGCCGTCGGGTCGCCAACTTCATACACGATCACGCCGCCGACACGCTCCAGCGCGATGAAGATGAACGTGCGGCCGTACAGCTTCGCGACGGCCACGCCTTCAGGTTCTGGACCCTTGTCGTCACTCCGGCTGTCGCGCGCGTTGCCCGTGTTGTTGGCGTTGAAACCATTGGGCAGCAAGGCCAGCGTCCGTTGCTCGAGATCGTCCCCACTGTCGAAGACCAGTGCTCCCGTCTCCGACCAGATCGAGAACGACCGCGCGCCGAAGGCGAACAGACGATCGAAATCGCCATCGTTGTCGGTGTCGCCCATCGCCGTGCTGATGTTGAGCCGTCCAAGCGCCGTGGCGGTTTGAAGGGTTCCGGCGTTCGGAAATGCCGTGGGGTCGAGCGGGATCGGTGGATTGGAGGCGCTGCCGATGATGCCCACCCGGCGCGATTCATTGCCCGCTGCATTGAAGCCCGCGTACTCGCGCGCATCCCCTTCGTTGGCGGTGACCACGTAGCTCTTGCCCTGCGATTCGAACGTCGCGATACCGTCGGGCAGGAACATGCCCCAGACGGGCCAGGTCGTAATGTTCGGGCCCCCGTCGCTGTCGCTCGCGTCCAGCTTGTTCCTCGACAGGAGATGGTTCTTGAACCCCAGACCGACCAGATCCACGACGCGCTTGGCTTTGAGATCAATGATGGCGAGCGCGTTGTTCTCCTGAAGCGTGACCCACGCCGTATGCGAGTTGTGCGAGACCGCGATGTACTCCGGCTCCAGATCCTGGGCGACCGACGCTCCGGGCCCGAAGATCCGAATCGACGGATCGAGGGAGGCACGACTGAACCCGCCAAACCCCGCGGTCGTGACATCGCTTTGCGACAACGAGGCGACGCCGCCCCGGATATCGATGATGCTGACGCTGCCTTCCGGATCGATCGTGTACGCACCGTTCGGCTCGCCCTCGTTGGCGACGAGCACCAGATCGCCGTTGGGCGAGAACGTGATCATGTCTGGCAGCGCGCCAACCGTCACCTCGCTCAGCGGGGACCCGAACGCGGTAAAGAACACCGCCTTGCCGGGATTCTGCTTGACCGTCGCTTCAACCGCCACCGCCACGACGCCGTCTTTCACAGCCACGCTGTTGGCCTGGGCGCCATACGGCGAGACGTCGATGATCGCCGTGAGAAATGGCTTCAGCGGATCGGAGACGTCGATGATGTCGATTTGCGAGAGCGCGACGTTGACCGAGAACACGCGACGGGTCGCCGGGTCGTACGCAACGATTTCAGCCGCAACTTTTTCGAAGATACCCGTCTGATACTGCCCGAGCGGCACGAGCTCGATGAACTTGTCCGGCGGCGCGCTGGCGAGCCGCGTGCCACCCGTTGCCGTCATTGCCAGCGCGATCAGCGCGCTCCCCACCAGCACCCGACTCGTCACCCTCATGCGTACGCCCTCCCAGCCGCTTCGCGGCTGGATATGCGTATCAACCTGATGCGACGACGACGTAAACGAAGCGGGCGTCTTCTCGAGGACGGACTTTTGTCAGCGTGATGGTAGCTACTTCACTTCCTTCATGTATCTCACCCGCCACACTCGATTGCCGCCGTCGTCGGACACGAGCAACGATCCATCGGGTAACTGGAGCAGCCCGACTGGCCGGCCCCACGTGTGCTTTTCTTCGTCATCGCGCGCGATGAAACCGGTCAGGAAGTCCTGCGGCGGACCGGCGGGCCTGCCGTTGCTGAAGGGCACGCGAACGACGGCGTACCCGGAGAGCCTGGAGCGGTTGATCGATCCGTGGAGCGCAACGAATGCATTGTCCCGGTACTCAGCAGGAAACTGCGTGCCACTGTAGAAGACCAACCCGAGCGCGGCGGAGTGTGACGTCAACAGCACGTCCGGCGCGATCGCTTTGAGGACAAGGTCCGGGCGCGGTGGATTCACGGTCGGATCGACGTGTTTGCCGATGTACGCGTACGGCCATCCGTAGAACCCGCCGTCGCGCACTGACGTGATGAAGTCCGGCACCAGATCGTCGCCCAGGTGATCGCGCTCGTTGACGGCCGTCCACAGCGTGCTCGTGCCCGGCAAGAAGGCCAGGCCGACCGGATTCCGCAATCCGCTCGCGTACTCGCGATGTCCGCTGCCGTCGGGGTTGTACTCGTGGATCGCCGCGCGGCTGACGCCGCCGGCAGGATCTTCGGGCGTCGCATTGGTCGCCGAGCCGACCGTGACGTACAGCTTCGTGCCGGCAGGATTGAAGATGACGTTCCGCGTCCAGTGGTTGTAGCCGCGCGTCTGGTTGAGCGGAATGTTCAGCCGCGTCGCAGTGTCCTGATCGAGCGCAGCATCACTCGCCGGAAGATCAGTGATGCGCTCGGGCGCGGACGTCGCCTTGATTTGACCCGGCTCGTACGTGAACCGCACGACCGAGTCGTTGTTCCCGACGTAGAGATAGTTCTTCCAGAACGCGAGCCCGAATGGCCGGTTGAGCCCGCTCGCAAACGTCTCGCGCATCTCGGCGATGCCGTCCCCATCCGCATCGCGCAGGACGGTGATCTTCCCCGCCCCTCTCACGGGCTCGGCCAGAAACACATCCCCGTTTGGCGCGAGCGCCATGAAACGCGCGAACTCGAGCTTCTCGGCGAAGACATTCACGTGGAAACCGGCAGGTAGCGAGAGCCGATGTCCATCGGGCATCGCGACCACTCGCGTCCCCCGGCGGAACCATGGCGTGTGAAACGGCGCCGGCAGCTGCTGGCCGAACAGCAGGACGAACAACGCGATCGCGCGAATCGCCATGACGTCAACAGTATGCTCCCACCGAGCTCCGTCGTCTCCGCGCCTTTGAGCCGTTGAGCCGTTGAGCCGTTGAGCCGTTGAGCCTTTAGGAGAGCGTTCCACGATCGTTCCCCTGCCGTGTCTTTACCTCCAGGGAGGTAGTGACATGAAACGTGTAGTCCCGGTAATCGCAATCGGGCTGGGCCTGCTGTGCGCGACCCTGTCGGCGCAGGGGCGAAACTTCGCGGGGTCGTGGACGATCGATCTCGAACGTACGGCGGCGGCAAATGCCGGCGCAGTCATGGGTGGACGCGGCGGCGGCGGGGGCGGCGGCATGCGGAGCGGCGGCGGGGGTGGTGGCGGCACCGTGACCCCGGTGACCGGTGGCGTGGTCGGCGGCGGCGCGCGTGGCGGCGGGGGCGGCATGCGGAGCGGCGGCACAGGTCCGGTGCCGATGAGCATCACGGCCGACGCCAACACGTTCACGGTCGGCTCCGGCGAGACGACCACGACCTATCGGCTCGACGGCACGGCCACGACCAACGAAACGCCGCGCGGCCAGGTCACCGTCAAAGCGTCGTGGCAGGGCGATCGCGTCGTGATCGAAACGACGAATCAGGGACCGAGCGGCCCGATGGTGTCGACGGCCACCTGGTACCTCGAAGGCGACGCGCTCGTCCGCGAAACCAGTGCGCCCGGACCGAACGGCGAGGCCATCTTGCGCAAAACGTACTTCAAGCGAGGGTGAGGGGCAGAAATCTGCGACCGGCGATCCAAGGATCGCCGGTCGCAGATACTTCCAATCTCAAATCTCTAATTTCAGATCTCAAATCTCAGATCTCAAATCTAGATTTCAGATCGCGATTCCAGATCTCAGATTTCAGTTCTCAGTTTAGATCTAACTCCCCGGCACCGGCGTCAACCGCATCCGCAGCGAGAGTTTGTGGCCCTGGAGAATCTCGAGGGTCTTCGCGCTTGCGGCGAACCCGCCCGATATTTCCTCCGACGATCCTCTGCCGCGTCCGCCGGCGAGCACTCCGCCCTGCGCGCCAGCACCTTGTTCGCGTTGAGTGTCGGGACCGAGCGTGCCGCCGCCCCCGCCGGACGATCGGGCGCCGCCGCCGCCTCGTGCACCGCCGCCACCCCCGCCGCCTGTACGTCCGCGCGACGAGGCGCCCCACGTCGGGATTTCAAGCGACACGACCTCGGAGGGACCTGGCAGCGGAATCATCGTTCCGGTCCCGCCTCTGACGCCGCCCGGCGGCACAGACTCGCCCGTGATCGCGCGCGTAATGGTCACGAAGACGAACTCGCCGCCGACCGGCGCGCGGTAGCGTTGAAACGACCCCAGGATCTCGATGCCGAGCTCGCCGCGCTCGCCCGACACCTTGAGGGGCGCAAAGCCGAATGACCCGCCGGTGACGTCGAGCCGCACTTTCTGATGGAGCGCTTGCTCGGCGCCCGACGGCAGCGTCTGCACCAGCCAGAGATCCGCGTTGATGGCCGGTCCTCCGCCGGCGACGGCGCCGAGCGGGACGAGTGCGCTGTTCACGGGTGCGGCCGGCGCCGTCCGCGCGAGCCGGATCTCGAGACCCAGGCCGACGGCGCGGCACGCGTCGGTCGCCGCCGGATTTGGAATGTGATCGAGCGGGATCCGATCGCCCGGATGCAGCTTCAGCTGGACCGTGCCCGACGGCCCGTTGGTGATCTTGCGTCCGCGATCCCACACACGCCGCCAGTCAATGCTCACGCTGACCACAGAGTCAGTGACGGTCAGAGCTTGCGACGCCAGCCGCCAGCCGAAGCCCGCGTCGGCCGGTTCGGTGGCCCCTGCCACGGACGTCTCGCACACCGAGCGGCGGCCATAGACGTGCACTACTGTCGGCGTCCCACCGGTCAGCGTCGTCGTCTCCGCCGTCACACCGCCGTCGGGCAGATAGACCGGCGCGGCGACAACGATTTTCAAGTCGCCGGGCGGGGTCGGAGAGCGCTGGACGACCGAGCCGGTCGACTGTCCGATCAGCGCGCTCAGAAGGAGGATGGGAAGCATCTCAGCGCCCTCCGCCGCTTTCTTTCCAGTTGGGATCCATATCCAGCCTGATCACGCGGGTGGCCGCCGGGACGGGGAACGCCTGCGGCGGCGAGGTGACGGCTTCTGACGGCGCGGCCGCCGGCCCCGGTCGCGGGACGATCACGCTGGCGTAGCGCGCGCCGACGAAGTATCCGCCGACGAGACAGACGCCGGCGACCGTCGCCGCAATCAGCCAGTTGCGCATCCCGCCCGTCGCGGGGGTGTGCGGGATCGCGACCTCGGACGCGATTTCATCCTGGACCAGACCGCGAAGCAGCCACGCGTCCACGAGGTAGTCGCGGCCGGCCGAATCGGACAACGCGCGCTTCAGCGCGTCGGGATCGACCGCCTCCCCGTCAACGAAGGCGTCCAGGATTTCGTGTGAAGCGTCCATCGTGTCCTCCAAAACTCAGCGATCGCGCGTCGACCCGGGCCCGGCGGTGGTGCAGCGCACGCCTCGTTGCGCGCGCACGTCGAGCGACGCGCCGAGCGCGGCGCGCAACGCCACGCGTGCATGGTGCAGGCGCGACCGGACCGTCTCCACCGAGACGTCGCACGCCGAGGCCATCTCGTCGTAGCGGAGACCGACGATCTCGCGCAGCAGGAACAGGTCGCGCTCCAGCTCCGGCAGCGCGTCGATCGCGTGGCGCAACGCCGCCCCAAGCTCCTGTGTGCCGGGGGTCGCGCGATCGGGCAACCCATTGGCGATCGGCCGACGCCGGTCGTCTCGAACGTGATTGAGCGCCAGATTACGCGCGATGCGAAAGACCCAGGCACGCCGGCCCATGTCGGTGGCTTCGGGCAGACCCGCCCGAGACACCCGGAGGAAGACCTCCTGGGTCAGATCCCGGGCAGTGTCGGACTCGCCGACAATGCGCCGGAGGTACCGAAAGACACCCTCCCGGTGATCCGCGTAGAAGCGGTCGACGTCGGCCACGCGCGTGACTCTGTCGGATAAGAACACCGGAAAGAGCAGATCGTGAAAAGCGCCCGTCGGTCTTGCGACGAGTCTACTGGCGGCGGCCGAACGGCTTGCCGGGCGGCGCGGGCGACGTCGGGGCGGGCAGCTCCAGCTCCAGCCGGCGCACTTCAGGACCGATGACGCGTTCGAACAGGTCGCGGAACCGCGTATGCGCCAGGCCCGCCGTGACACTCGGCGTCACCCGGTAGTCGATCACGCGCGCGCGATGGAGGACGACGGCGACGAGATGAGCCAGATGCGGATCGAGCATGGCCAGATCCACGCGGTCGCGCGAGGCTTCGGTCGCAAGCCGCTCCTGCACCCGGTTCTTCAACTGCGGATACAGGCGCTCAGCAAACAGGTCTGGATCGTAGCGGGGCGCGGCGGACGCCTCGAACACAGTCCCGTCGCTTCCAACCGCGACGACGCCCGCGACGCCAATTTTGGCGAGATGCATCAGATCCGACCGGCTCAGACTGACGCAGGACGGATGGTTGTGGACCAGCAGCGCCTGAAGCTCACGCTCGCTCAGCTCGCGCGTCAGGTCGATCGGCAGCATGACGCGATCGCGCTCGCCGTCGACCACACCGAGCACCAAACCATCAGGCATCACCACGAGCAGGCGTTCATGACGGGGCGCCGGACCGCCGTTGGCGAGCGCGGCTTGCCAGTACGAACCGTTCAGTCCGGATGCGCGACCCTTGGGGAAGACGAGGCGCCGTTCTGAGGCTGCGGAAGCGCTCTGCTGCGGTCCGGCAAGCAGGACGGCGGAGAACGGCAGGCCAGCCAGACACGCAGCCAGACAGACGCGTCGCACGCAGGTCGACATTCGCGTCTCGGACCAGGCTGGGGCTGGGTGGAACCTCCGTGAGGGGTATGGGCGCGAGTTACACGAACTTCACACGCGCCTGATACGGCGCGCAGATGCGGCGTCTGAGCCCGCGAGTGAGCGCGGTCTACGGCGTAATCAGCAGGAGTGTCGGGAAATACGTCCGGTACCGCCTCGGATCCCGCGTCAACAGCGCGAGACCGCTCACTGCGGCGTGCGCCCCGATGAAGAAGTCAGGAAGTGGCGCCGCCCGCCGGCCGCCCCGTCTCCGGTAGCGCGCGAAACACTTGGCGGCAAGAAATGCGGCGTCCCACGGAAGCGGGGCGCGCACGAAATACGTATCCGGCAGCGCGAGTTCCACATCTTCGATGCGGTCGTACCGCACGGAGACCTCGGCATACACGATCGGATTGATCATGATCGGGCCGCGCTCGGCAACGCTGCTTAGAATCGCGGCGGACCAGTCGAACCACTCGGCGTCGTGACTGAGGAAATCAAACAGGACATTCGTGTCGATGAGTGTGCCGGCCGACGTCATGCTGATGGAGTCCCGATGTGGGTGCGGTGGACGGATCATTCGCCGCGGGTGAGCGCCATCAGCTCATCAGTAGTCATGCCCGGCTTCGGCCGGGGCGCTTGCCTCATCGCCTCCAACAGCCGGGCGCCACGACTCTGACTGCCCCGCTTCCTTCGAATCCGCACGCTGTCCCCGTCCACCTCGAACTCGACTTCGGTCCACGGCTGCAGACCGAGTTGCTCGCGAATCGGAAGAGGGATCGTGACTTGCCCTTTGCTCGTCAAACGCATGTATTACTCCTACCAGTAAGAGTAGCACACGATGGTTCGGAGTCTCGATCCGAACGGGCATTCATCGCCGGGCCATGGCGAAGGCCTCGTACTGGTCCACGGCGACGAAGTCCACGCCTGCGCGGATCGCGGCGGCCCATCGCGTTCGCGCGGCGCCCAGCGTGCCGAAGTTGTAATCGGGCGTCCATCCCATCGATCTGTCCGCGGGATCGTGACCGTTCAGTGTGTAGAAGCGGATCCAGAGATCGTTGGCGTGTGACGCATCGACAAGGTGCCGAAGCCGCCCCTCGTCCTCCGTCGTCCACACGCCGGCCGCCGGCTGGCCCTCGGGCTCAACCGCCGACCACGGGTAGTTCATCCAGCGACGGTAATTGGTCCTGACGCCAGGCAGCCCGTCGTCCCGCGCATGCGCTGCGCCGAAGAGCCGCAGCATTCCCCCCACCGGCACCAGGTCGTGAAACGATCGCTCCTGTGCATCGGCGGTGCCCGTCAGTACCAGCACGGGAGCCGGACGGAGCGCGGCGAGACTGTCCACAGTCTCGGTCCGCGGCGCCGTCACCAGCCAGCGTTCGTATCGCCCGAGCAGATCCCAGACGGCCTGGTGATGCTCGGGCTCATCGGTCTTGAAATCGAGATTCAGCGTGATGATCGGCCATATCTCACGCCGGTTCTGCCGCAGCGCCTCCTCGACGACCGGACGGATACGCGCGAAGAAGTACTCGTCGAGCGAAGGTTCCTGCCCGGTGAACGGCTCTCCGTGAGACACGATCGAGCGTCCGGAGCCTGCCGCGTCTGGAATCCAGACCAGATCCTGCTCGATAGCAACCGGCAGTCCCGTGGCGAGGGCGCGGTCAATCCGATCGGCCCAGCGGCCCTGCTCCGGGTAGGCGTTGTGTGCGTCGAGCAGGACGCGGGTGCCCGCTTTGAGTGCGCTCCCGACTGCAGGCGCGGGAGCCTGGCCGGCGCTCGCGGTGAGGCTCAGCGCACAGAGCATGACGACGCCAGATACGGCGCGCAGATCAATCGTCATCATCCATCAAGAGCACGTTGCGAAATGTAGGCCGGCCCTTCCGCCTTCGCGCGCAGCGCTTCGGCGAGACTCGCCGTAGCCTTGGCGGAGGTGGTCAGGGCCGGCGTCCAGGCGGGGCTGAAGCCCCGCCCTACACGTAGCCCGTCTTCCGAAGCCTATAACAAGCGTGTAAGCGTAAGATGAACCGTCGTGCAGCGGCCGGATGACTCCACCCCAATCCGCTTCGGTGGTCACCGAAGCGTTACGACGACCAATAACAATAACCGCCACGCGTTGCACCAGTCCCTCGGAACCACCTCAGTGACTTCTCCCCGGAGAGCCAGGACCATGAAGCCATTTCTGTTCTTCACAGCGCTCCTCTATATGGTGAGCGTGCCCTCGTTGACGTTCGCCCAGGTCGATCGAGCCACCCTGTCGGGCGTCGTCACGGACGCCGTCGGCGCCGTCGTGCCAGGCGCCCAGGTGACTTTGACGAACACCGCCACCAGCGTGTCGGCACGGCAGGAAAGTACGGACCGGGGCACCTATCTCTTCGTCAACCTGATTCCGGGCCCGTATCGACTGGATGTCGAGCGGCCGGGCTTTCAGAAGAGCTCGCAGCGAGTTGAGCTGGAAGTGGGTCAGCGCGCCCTGGTTGATATCACACTGAACGTCGGCATCACCGAGACCGTCACCGTCACCGAGCGGACGCCAGTGCTGAATACGTCCAACGCGCTGCTCGGGCGGGTGGTCCCTCAGACGGCGGTCGCCAACCTGCCTCTGGCGATTCGGAACTGGGACGATCTGCTCGCCATGGTGCCGGGGGTGCAGGGCAACCGGTTCACGGAGGAAGGCGGCGGCACCTCGTTCGGCCGCACGGGCGGCGTCAACGTGCATGGGCAGCGATCGCTGCAGAACAACTTCCTGCTCGATGGCGTGGACAACAACAGCATCTCGACGAACGTGCAGGAACTGACGACGCAGGTCTCACGGCCGTCGGTGGACGCGATTCAGGAATTCAAAGTCGTCACGAGTGCGTATTCCGCCGAGTACGGCCGCGTGCCCGGCGCCGCCATCAGCGTGTCGACGAAATCGGGCACGAACAACTTTCACGGCACGGCCTACGACTACTTCCGCAACGAGAAGTTCGACGCCAACAACTTCTTCTCGATCCGCGCGGGCGCCGAGAAGCCCGCCAACGACCAGAATCAGACCGGCGCAAACCTGGGCGGGCGCCTCGTAGCGAACCGCGCGTTCTTCTTCGCCGACTACGAGCGCACACGGATCACGCGCGGCGTGACCCGTCTGACACGTGTCCCCACGGATGCCGAGCGCAATGGGCGCTTTTCGACGACCATCCTCGATCCAGTCACGCGGCTGCCGTTTGAGAACAACACGATCCCGCCGGACCGCATCGATCCGACGGCAGCGGCGATCCTCGCGCTGGTGCCGCCGCCCAATCAGTCCGGCGCGAACAACTATTTCCGCCAGCCCGAGGTCAAGGACGACTCCGATCGGATTCTCACGCGAATCGATCTGACGCTGTCGCCGAACAACAGGGTCTTCGGACGCCACATCTACTCGGACCGGTTCCGGTTCATCCCCGGTGCGTTCGGCGGCATCATCGACGGCACGGGAACCTCGGCGTTCGGCCGTCAGGACATGAACTCCCATGGTCTGGTGGCTGGCTGGACCCGGATCGTCAGCTCGAGGGTCGTCAACGAGTTCCGCGTGTCGTGGACCACCGCCAATTCCGACGCGGTGCAGGATCCCTTCGGCCAGGCGCCCCCTGCCGCGGCAACCGTGCGAGGCGTTCCGGAAGACGCCACCGTTCTCGGCGGGCTCGCGGGCATCCAGATCGACGACTACTTCGGCGGGTCCGGACTCGGCCGGATCGGCTCACCCGACTTCCTCCCGAAGTTCCAGCGGACGAAGCAGCTCGAGTTTGTGAACACGCTGTCCTGGTCGAGGGACGCTCATGAGTTCAAGATCGGCGCGAACACCATTGTCCCGATGAGCAACGAATACCTCGACGTCCCGGCGACCCGCGGGCAGCTCCGCTTCCGGAACCGGTTCTCCGGCAACCCGATGGCCGACTTCCTGCTCGGGTATGTGTCGGATGCCCAGCTCTCGAACGTGCACGTCGTGGAGCAACGCCACTGGACGATGTCGTACTTCATCCAGGACGACTGGCGTGTCACGGGGAAGCTGTCGCTCACGCTCGGCCTCCGGTACGACTTCATCACGCCGGCGCTCGAAGGGCAGAACCGTCAGACGAACTTCGTACCCGAGGACGGTGGCCGGCTGGTGTTTGCGACCGACGGCTCGCTCGAATCACGCGGCCTGGTCAAACCCGACTGGAACAACCTGGCCCCGCGTCTCGGCGCGGCATACAGCCTGAACGAGCGCACGGTCATCCGCGGCGGATTCGGCGTCTTCTACAACCTCTTCGATCGCGTGGGCAGCGAAGACCAGCTCTCGCTGAACCTGCCGGGGCTCGTCAACAACAGCGTGGCGTCGTCTCTCTCGGCCGGCCCGGTGTTTCTGCTCCGAAACGGCTTCCCCGCCGGATTTCTGAACGTGCCGAACCTCGATCCAGCCGCCGGCCAATTGGCGCGCTTGAGGATTCGCGCGGTCGACGAGAACGCGCCAAAGTCCACGGTGTACCAGTTCAGCGTCGGCATGCAGCGCGAGCTCGCCCGGATGCTGGTCGTGACGGTCGACTTCGTGGCCAATGAGGGCCGAAACCTGGCGACGCTGGTCAACCTCAACCAGCCGCTCAATGGCAACGGACCAAGACCGTTTCCGCAATTCGGCTTCATCGAGTGGCGGGCGCAGAACGGGCGGTCGAGCTACAAGGGTGTGGAGATGGGGCTCGAGAAACGCTACGCGCAGGGCTTCAGCTTCGGCGTCGGCTACACGCTGTCAGAGTCACGGGATTGGGGTGCGGAACATCTTGGCGCGCAAGGCTCGCCGAGCTTCCCGCAAGACGCGCGCAATCTGGAGGCCTGGGAAGGACCGAGCGACTTCGATACCCGCCACCGCTTCGGCGCCAATTTCGTGGTCGAGCTTCCGTTCGGCGCCGGCAAACGGTGGGCGACTGATGGCGTCTCCAGCGCGCTGCTCGGGGGGTGGACCATCGCGGGCATCTACGCCGCCAGCTCCGGCCGTCCCTTCACCGTTCGACAGGGGAACAACGACGTCGGTCAGAACATGACCGGCATGCCCAACCTTGTCGGTGACCCCGAGGGGCCCAAGACGGTCGATCAGTGGTTCAACGTCTCGGCGTTCCAGACGGTGCCAACGGGTACGTTTGGCGACGCCGGACGCAACATCCTGCGCGCCGCGAACTGGCAGAGCTTCGACCTCACGATCTCACGCCGGCTCGGCCAGCCATCGGGGATTGCCGCCACGCTCCGCGTGGACATCTTCAACGTGTTCAACCGGACCAACCTCGGTCCGCCGGAGCGCGACCTCGGCAGTCCGTCCACCGTGGGCAGGATCACGAGCCTCGCGGGCGATCCTCGGGTGATGCAGTTCTCGGTACGTCTGACGTTCTGATTCTCTTCGACGCCACGGTCGCAGCAGATCGCGACCGTGGCTGCGCCTATCGTGCGCGATCCCGACGCTCCCGAGCCCGTATAATCGAGCGCTTCCGAGCACAAATGGGCACCTGGGGTTACGGCTTGTTCGCCGACGACGTGGCCGCCGATGTGCGAATGATGTACGAGCAGGCGCTCAAAGATGGCGTGACCGATCGCGAAGCTACTGCACGGGTTCTCGAGAAGTTCTCGTCGCACATCTCTGATCCGGATGAAGGTCCGCTCATCGAGATTGCGCTCGCGGTGACGCAGTGGACGTGGGCCGTCCCGATCCGGCGGCCATTGCCCGGGCGGTGAGTCTGATTGATTCGGGTGCGACGCTGCCGCGTTGGCGCGAGGCGGGCAAAACTGAGGCGGCCAAACATGCGGCGGCGCTCGCCAAGGTCCGCGCGGAGCTGCTCCAGGCGCCGCCCGCGCCGCGGGTCGCCCGGGCGATGCCGAAGAACCCGTTCGCGCTCGGCGACTTCGTCGAGGTGCGGCTGCCGTCGGGCAAGCTGGCCGCGATTCGCATCGTCAGCGCCCGTATCGGGAAATCGGCCGGGGACATCTCCCTCGTCGTCATGACGGCGTACGCCTTTCGCGGCGACCGCTGGCCGGGGCGCGAGGGACTGGAAGCCCTCGGTCTGCTCAAGAATTCCGAATTGACGTGGTACGACGACGCGGCCAGACCTCCGCTCGTCTGGATGGTCGCTGGCGGCCGCGCACCTCGAACGATTTACAACGTCCGAGATCACGGCGGCGACGTGATGACGGGGGAGGCCGTCGAAAACGCCGGCGTCTCGCTGTGGCGGCATGTTCCGGCGAGGTTGGAAGCCGTTCTGCTGTCGCAGGGTCTCTGACCACGCGCTTCAGGCCCCAAGCCTCACGTCCCAGGAACTTCGCCGGCCGGGTTCCGTCCTTTCTCAAGATGTCCGTCCTCCTGCAGGATCTGAAGCACTCAATCCGCCAGCTGTGGCAACGGCCGATCTTCGCGGTGAGCGTCGTACTGACGCTGGCCGTCGGCATCGGCGTCAATACAGTCGCCTTCACGGTCGTCAACGGCGTGCTCTTCAACCGCGCCGCGATGGGGATTCCGGACGACATGGGACGCATCCTCACATTGCCTGGTGGGGACGAGGGCGGGAACGCATCGTTGCCGGAGTATCAGCGGTTTGCCGAAGCCACGCGCGGTGCGCTCGATCTCGCCGCTGAAGGCCGGCTCTCGGTTGCGTGGCGGCATGAGAGCGTCACGGAGACCGCGTATGTGCTGTTCGTCTCGCCGACGTACTTCTCGATTGTGGGCGTGCCGCCAATCGCCGGCCGAAGCGACGTCGCGCGTGGCGCCGGCGACCTTCCCACGTGTGTCATCGGTGAGCGCTTCTGGCGACGGAAGCTGAACGCCGCCCCGATCGCGGGGCTCACGCTTCTTCTGAACGGCATCTCGGTCAGCGTCGTCGGTGTGCTGCCGGACTCGTACACGGGCCCGGCCGGCCTGTATTCCCCGGACGTGTGGCTGCCGCTCGACGACGTCGCACGCTTCAAGACATCGCCCGCGCTTCAAAATCGCGACGAACGCTGGCTGTTCCTGCTGGGCCGGATGAAGCCGGGTGTGGGCGTGCCCGAGATCCAGGGCCGCATCGACGCGGTTGTCGCGGGCATGACGCAGGACTGGCCCGACACACATGCCAGACGCAGCGCGCGGTTCAGACTTCGGAACGAAGGTAACAGCGAGCTGCGTGGGCTGACCACCGCGGCCGCCGTGGCGATGGGCATCATCGGACTCGTGTTGCTGCTCGCGTGTTTCAACGTCGCCAACCTGCTGCTGGCGCGCGCGGTCGAGCGCGAGCGGGACATCGGGATTCGCGCGGCGATGGGCGCGCGGCCGATGCGGCTCGTTCGCCTCGTTCTGACGGAAGGGTTCGTGATCGCCATGCTCGCCGGCGCGGTGGCGCTCGTGCTGGCGTCATGGACGCAGTCGCTCGTCGGCTCGTTCGCGATTCCGATCGAACAGCCGCAGCACATCGAGCTCACGCCGGACTGGACGGTCGTCGCCTTCACGCTGGTTCTCGTCCTGATCGCGGGGACCTTGCCTGGGCTCTGGCCGGCGCTGGCCGCGGCGCGTGTTGACGTCCTGCGCGTGCTGCGCGCACAAGGCGGCAACTCCGTCGGCGGCCGCCCGTCACGGCTGGGCCGATGGCTCGTCGGCGCGCAGATTGCCGGCTCAACCGCGTTTCTCGTGGTTGCCGCGCTCTTTGCGCAGTCATACGCGCGCCTCTCGGTCGTCGACCTGGGCTTCGATCGCGACCGGCTTGTCGTCGCCGACTTCGCGCCCGCGTCTCACGGGTACGATGCGGCTCGGACCGAGCGGTACGTCGAGGCGCTTCTCGCGCGCGTGCGCGCATTGCCGGGCGTCACCGACGTGGCGATCGCGGACCGCGCACCCTTTTTCATCGGTTTCGATCGCCCGACCGCAATCTCGTCAACCGGCGCTCCATGCGTGCCGGACGCGTGTGCGACCGCCCCGACGATGGCGGTCGGGCCCGGGTATTTCAGGACGATGGGCATCGGGCTGGCGGCGGGCCGTGAGTTCCAGACCGGCGCAGCGGCCGAGGTGATCATCAATCAGCCGCTAGCACGTCAGTACTTTCCCGCCGGCGGTGGTGTCGGCGAGACGCTCCGCATCGGCGACCGCGGCGTCCCGGTCAGTGTCATCGGCATCACGGCCCGGACGCATACTCGGGGCCTCGACCGCGAGCGGCCCACGCTCTACGTTCCGCTTGGCCGGGCGAATCTCGGCGGCGCTCTGAGCCTCGTCGCGCGAACGGCCGCGTCACCAGAAGGACTCGTCAGGCCGTTTCTCGACGCGGCACAAGCGCTCGATCAAAACGTCTCGATGCTGTCCGTGAAGCCGATGGAGCAGCGCCTCGCGGTGCAGCTCTGGCCGTTCCGCACGGTCAGCTGGCTCTTTTCAATCTGCGGCGGTCTCGCGCTCGTCCTCGCGACCACGGGGCTCACGGGCGTCGTCATTCACGCGGTGAATCGCCGCATCAGGGAGTTCGGCGTACGCGTGTCGATCGGCGCCACGCCGCGAGATCTCGTGCTGGACGTGCTCGGCGGCAGCGCCCGTCTGCTGCTACCGGGACTCGTCGTCGGCATTTTGCTCGCTGCCGCCGGTGCGCGTCTGGTTCAAGCCGCGTTTGTCGGTGTCAACGTGCTGAATCCGGTCACGTACGTCGCGGTGGCGCTGCTCGAGTGCGCGATCGTCGTGATCGCGTGCATCGCCCCCGCGCTCCGGGCGGCTCGTGTCGATCCGCTGGTCGCGCTGCGATCGTCGTAAGGCGGCCCTCACCGAATTTACAACCGACACATACGCTCGATCTCGCTGGTCGATTGCGGACAGCCAAACACCCGTTGACTCCGAAAACCGTTGGACGCATGCTGTCGGCCTGCACTGCTCTTCAGAGCCGCTCCGACTGAGGTCAATATGGCGCTTCCTTTTGAAGGTTCACGACGTCTGGCTATCGGTGTCTTCGTATTTGTCTGTACGTGTTTCCTCGTTGCCGCGACCGCCAGCGCGCAGAGCGCCACCGGCGCGGTCGACGGCATCGTCGTCGATCAGTCGGGCGCCGTGCTCCCCGGTGTCACCATCAAGGTGGTCTCCGCCCTCGCCGGCGTCACGCGTTCAACCGTGACGGACGAGAACGGGCTGTTCAGGAACCCGCTCCTGCCGGTCGGCACGTACGAGCTGACGGCGGAGCTCAATGGTTTCCAGCTGCGCAAGCTGGCGGATCTGCAGGTCACGATCGGCCAGACGATCTCGCTGCGCGTCGAGATGGCGGTCGGCAGCGTGTCCGAGACGGTGACGGTCACCGGGGCGTCACCGGTCCTGGAAACCAGCCGGACGCAGGTGACCTCCACGGTCGGCGAGGTCGCCGTCCAGAACCTCCCCGTCAACGGCCGCAACTTCATCGACTTCGCGTTGCTCACGCCGGGCGTCACGCGCGACGTGCGCACGGGCGACATCAGCTTTGCGGGCCAGCGCGGCACGCTGAACAGCCTCGTCGTGGACGGGGCGGACAACAACAACACGTTCTTCGGGCAGGCGGCGGGCCGCACCGGATCCGGCCGCGCGCCGTATCAGTTCAGTCAGGACGCGGTCAAGGAGTTCCAGGTCAACTCGAACTCGTTTGCCGCCGAATACGGCCGTGCAGGCGGCGCGGTGATCAACGTCGTCACCAAATCGGGCACCAACGACTTTCATGGCTCAGCGTTCGAGTTCTTCCGCGACAAGTCGTTGAACGCCATCAACGCGATCAACAAGCTGAACAACCTGCCGAAATCGCCCTACAAATTCCACCAGTTCGGCGGCACGTTCGGCGGACCGCTCCGGCCAGGCCGTCACTTTTTCTTCGCGAACTACGACGGACAACGCAATACGACGCCGAACCTCGTCGTCCTCGGGCTGCCGGCGAGTCCGCCGACGGATCCGGCGGCGGTGGCGGCCATCGCCATTCTCCAGGAGAAGGGCCAGAGCTGGGAACGCAAGCTCGATCAGGACGTGTTTCTCGTCAAGACCGACCACACGCTGAGCCCCGCGCACCGGCTGTCAGTGCGCTACAACCACCAGAACTTCACGGGCCAGGGATTCGAAAACGGCGGCCCGACGAACGCGCTCGAGCATACGGGAGCGGCGATCGTCCGCACGCGGTCGTTCAACACGTCGTTTACCAGCGTGATGTCGCCGACGCTCTTCAACGAGCTGCGCTTCCAAATCTCGCGTGACGAAGAGCCGGGCGAGGCCAACAGCGAGAACCCGGAAGCGGTCGTGCAGCAGGCCGGTGCGACGGTGCTGACGATCGGCCGCAACAACTTCAGCCCGCGCGAGACGACGATCAAGCGCTGGCAGGTCGCCGATGCGCTCACCTTCATTCGCGGCGCGCACAAGTTCAAGGGCGGGTTCGATTTCCAGTTCGACGACATCCTCAACCGCTTCCCTGGATTTTTCAGCGGGTCGTACACGTTTCGATCGCTGGCCTCGTTTGCGGGCGGGCGCCCCATCGGCGCGAACGAGTTCTATCAGCAGAACTTCGCGGGGACGAACACGACGGGCCCGAACACGAACCCCAACATCCAGGAGTACTCGGTTTTCATCCAGGACGAGTGGAAGCCGATCGCCGACGTCACGATGAACCTCGGCCTCCGCTACGACCTGATGAAGACGGACGCGCCGCCCGTGCGCAATCCCGACGCGCAGCTCGCGGCCGCCGACATCGACACGAGCCGGCTCGACGCCGACACGGACAATTGGGGACCCAGGTTCGGCGTCGCGTGGGCGCCCGTGGCCAGGAAGTTCGTCGTGCGCGGCGGAGGCGGCCTCTTCTACGGCCGCACGCCGTCCATCATGCTCGGCACCGCGCACTCGAACAACGGGATCAACATCGTGTCGCTCACCTTCACCGGCGACGCGGTGCCGACGTATCCGAACAAGTTCGACAGCATCCCGGCGGGCGGCGCGTCCGCGAGACCGACGATTTTCTACATCGACAAGGACTTCCAGAATTCCAGGCTCTTCCAGGCGAACGTCGCGGTTGAATGGGAGGTCCTGCGGGATACCAGCCTCACGGTCACGTACCTGTTCGTGGATGGCAGCCACCTGCCGCGATCGATCGACCGGAACGTCGGCTCGCTCGGCTCGCGCACGTTCACGGTCGCCGACACCGGCGACCAGATTCCGTATCACTTCTTCGCGTCCGCCGATCGGCCGTTCGCGAACTTCGCGCGGGTGATCGCGTTCGAGACGACGGCCGAATCGCGGTACAACGGCCTCACGTTCGAGCTCAATCGCCGCTTCGCACGGCATCTCCTCTGGCGCGCGGCGTACACGATCGGCAAGGTCGAAGACACGGTGCCGGATGCGACGGCCGTCGTGCCCTTCAACGCCGGCGACGACGGCAAACACGCGTCGAATCCGGCGGACTTCGACGCCGACCGCACCGCCGGCAACAACGACCAGCGGCACCGGCTCGTCACGAACGGCGTCTACGACACCAACGGGCTGGCGGAAGGCGTGGAAGGGTTCATGGGCGCGCTGGCGCGCAACTGGTCGTTCAGCGGCATCCTGACCGTGCAGTCCGGGCAGCCGTACACCGCGCGCGTGGGGGCGGTCGATCTCAACGGCGACGGCAACAACCGGAACGACATTGCGCCCGGCACGGCGCGCAATGAGTTCCGGCTCCCGACGATCGTCGCGCTCGACCTGCGCGTCGCGCGCGACCTGCCGTTCGGCGAGCGCAAGGTTCAGCTGATCTGGGAGGCGTTCAATCTCTTCAATCGCGACAACGTCAACTTCGTGAACAACACGCTCTACAGCGTGTCGGGCACGACGCTCACGCGCAACTCGACGTTCGGCCGGGCGTCCGGCAGTTTCGGCGAGCGGATCATGCAACTGGCGGTGAAGGTGATCTTCTGAAACGACCGTAGGGCGGACTGGTTCCCAAGTCCGCCGCGGCGAGGGCGGACTTGAAGATCAGTCCGCCCTACGCCTGTCGTCACGCCCTACGCGTGATGCGGCCCGTTCTCAACCATGATCTTCGCGATCATCGCATTCGCGAGTCCCGAGGCGCCGTCGCCACTGACCGCGATGTCCGGCACGAGCTTGACCTTGTGCTCGCCCAGAATCGACGCGATCTGGATCGCCGTGTAGCCGGCTGTGCCGACGGCATCGATACCCTGACGATACGCCTCGGCCTTCGCCCCGCCCACCGCACGAATCGCCACCGCTTCGCCTTCGCCCGTGAGTCGCACCGCGGCCGCCTGACCTTCGGCGCGCAGGCGTGTCGCGGCCCCCTCGCCTTCGGCGCGGAGTCGCAGCGCGTTCGCGTCACCACGCGCGCCTTCGGCGTTGGCCTTCGCGTTCTGCTCGGCGATGCGAACCATCTGCTCGGATCGGACCACGTCACTCTGCAGATTCGCGACGGCCGTCTCGCGCTCGAGCGCCTGACGCTTGATCTGCGCCTCCCGCTGCGCCTCGTACGTGCGCTCCATCTCGGCCGCAATCTTCCGGTCCGTCTGCGTCTTCATCAGCTCGGCCGGCGGCACGATGTCGCCGATGAGCGTGTCGATGCATTCGACGTCGTACGCTTCCACGGCCTTCTTGATGTCGGCGAAGGCCTCTCGCTGGCGGTCAGATCGCGCGGTCAGGAAGTCCAGCACGGTCACCTGCTGCGCCGAGTTGCGGAAGTAGTTGCCGACGGTCGGCTGCAGGACGTGGTCGACCAGGTTCTGCATCGACCCGACGCGCGAGATCACGCGCGGCGCATTTTTCATGCCGATGTGAATGATCTGGGCCACGTCCAGGCTGAACGAGAAGCCGTCCTTCGATCGGACGTTGATCGACGACAGGCGTTGATCGTACTGATGCGCTTCCGTCCGCTGCGCCCAGTTCAGCACGATGTTCGTCGTCGGCACGAGCTCCACCTTCATCACGCGCGTGTTGATCGGGTGCTTGCCCGGCAGCAGCGCCTCGACCCAGACACCCTTGCGCCCGCGCTCCACCAGGTCGCCATGCGTGAACGCGTCGCCTGACACGTCCATGTGTTCCTGTCCCACGTAGCTCACCACGACGCCGACGTAGCCGATCGGAATCTCCGTCAACGGCACGGGCTCGACCTTCAGGAGCCAGGGATTCAGGTTCCACGAGCCGGACAGGAGCACTTCTTCCTGCAGTCCGCGGGATCCTCCCGCATCGATGAACGCCTGGCCGCGCTGGAAGCTGTCGTGGTCGGCGACCATGGCCCCGGCGAGATCTCCAGCGGGGATCGGTCGTCCGTCGAGCATCGTCACAATCCCGACGCGATCGGGCGGCATGTCGTAGACGAACAGATCAGTCGGCTGGATGTCGTAGCGGACCGCGCGGTCCGGCGTCACGACCTCGAAGACGGCCGGATTGATGCGGTAGGTGCCCGCCGTGAGAAACGAGATCTGACGACCGCGCTCCCCATGGCCGCGCAGGAACGCTTCGGCATCCTGAAAGTTGTCGCAGTCGACGGCGCGTGCGAGCACGCGCTCGGCCGGGATCGCATCGCCGTCGGCCGCCACGACGAGCGCAATCTCGCGCGGCCGGACCACGACCATCGGAATTTTCACGACCTTGTAGCGCCAGCGCCACAGACCGGCATGCCAGCCGGGCGGCAGCATCCGGGCTTGATAACCCGCTTCGCCGTTGAGCGCGATGATGCGGCCGGACGGCAACGGACGGCCGTACCGTTTGATGACCAGTCCCGACTGGTTCTCCCGAATCACGCGAACATTCGACAGCACCACTCCGATCGCCGACATCGCCACCAGGATGGCGACGAGCGTGCCCACGCCATACGCAAGCAGAGTCATGGTCTCCTCCGTGAGAACCATGAGTGCACGGGTCGGGCCGGGGCCACTTCGCTCGAAACAGGCCTGTTTTCGGCGCCGGCCCCGTGCTGTCGTCATTTTATTGATGTCTTGACCGTGATTAAATCACGCATGCCCAGCCGGCGGCTTGCTGTTCACTGGCGTGGAGACGCACCTGACCCCGCACTCAAGACTCGATTCCGCGACGCGAATGTGACGATCGGCGCTGGCCAGGGCGCAGACGCCGCCGCAATCGTCATCTCGACGGCGTCCGGCGCGCGGACGCCCACGCCGCCGGAGGGCGAGGCGCCATGGATCTGGCTCTGCGCGTCGCCGCTTTCGGATGCCCGTCGTGTGGAGGCCGCGCGGCGCGGGGCGTACGAGTCGCTCTGCCGAACCGATCCGGAGGCCCTCGATGATCTGGTCGCGCACGTGCTGGAGTTGGCGGTGCCCCTGCCTGCACCGCCACCCGACAGCACGCTCGCGCTTTCGAGCCCCGCGGCCCGTGCCGTCGTCCGTCAAGTCGCCCGCGTGGCGCCGACGTCGATGTCGGTGCTCTTTACGGGCGAGACGGGCACCGGCAAGGAAGTGATGGCCCGTCTCACGCACGCGTGGTCGCCGCGGAAAGCCAAACCGTTCGTGCCCATCAACTGCGCCGCGATTCCGAACGAGCTGATGGAAGCGGAGCTGTTCGGCTACGCGCGGGGTGCGTTCTCGGGCGCCGTGCAACGTTATGACGGGCAGTTGATGGCGGCCGAAGGAGGGACGGTCTTCCTCGACGAAGTGGACGACACCTCACCCGAGACGCAGGTCAAGCTCCTCCGCGTCCTCGAGGATCGCGTCGTCAGCCGGCTCGGCGAGAACGTCTGGCATCAAGTGGACTTTCGACTGCTGGCGGCGACGAACCGGGACCTGGCGCCGCTCATCGAAGCGGGACTGTTCGGTCAGGATCTGTATGAACGCCTGGCGATCATCACCATCCGGCTGGTGCCGCTCCGCGAGCGCCTCGACGACCTCCCGCAGCTGGCCGGACACGTCATGGCGCGCTTCGCGCGCGAGCAGAAGCGATCGCCAGTCACCGGCATTCGGCCGGCCGCGCTGCGTGCGCTCCAGGCGTATCCGTGGCCCGGCAACATTCGCGAGCTCCGGAACGTGCTGTTCGAGACACTCGTGTACAAGCGCGGCGGGACCGAGATCATGCTCTCGGATCTGCCGAAACGAATCCTGACGCGGTCGAGCGGCGGCGCCGATTCGGTGACCGATCGCGCGGCGGTCGCGCGCAAGATCGCGCGGGGCACCATGAATCTGCGGGCCGAAGTGGCCGCGCTCGAGCGTCTGGCGCTGGACGAAGCGCTCCACCGCACCGGCGGCAATGCCGCCGAGGCGGCCCGGCTGCTCGGTCAGGTTGGCCGCGGCCTCGCGCGCGACCCAGGCGGAACGGTTCGGGCGATGATGCGACGGCTGGCGAAAGTTGCCCGGAGGCCCGAGCCGAGAGAATAGGATCGTTGCACCTGCACAGGAGGTGCACTTTGCAAAACAGACTGATCCTGGTTGCCGCTGTTCTGGCGGCTGGTACGTTCTCCCCGAGCTTCAGCTCGGTGGGCGCCGTGGGCGCGAGCAATGGCGATACCGTGCTGTTGATCGACGACTGCGATCCCGACGCCGACTGGGGCGCGGTGGGTGGCTGTCAGCCAGGCCACAATGACGGCAACGTCACGCTGGCCGAATTCAATCTCTTGGTCTCGTCGCCGTTGTCACTCAGCCCGGTGTTCGTGGGCCATCCGTCCTGGCGCAACGAGCCAGGCTACCTCACGGTCCAGCTTGGCGACCGCATCAAGGTCCGAAACTACGGCGGCAGAAACCACACGTTCACAAAGGTCGCGCAGTTCGGAGCGGGCGTCGCGCCCGCGCCGCCGCTCAATGCCGGATTCAACGTCGCTCCGGAGTGTGCGACTCGGGAGGTCGTCGCGCCGGGCGATCGGGCGGAGGCGGAAGGCCTGAGCGCCGCTGGTGGCGGCGTGAATCGTTATCAGTGTTGTTTCCACCCGTGGATGCGGACCGTGATCAAGGTGGCTGACAACAACAGCCAGCGCTAACGAAGATCGAGGCGGGAATGTCCCCCATCCCGCTTTCGTGTCCAGGTCGCCTTCCGCACAAGAGCATCCGCATTCCGCTTTAGAGAAGAATCGCGCGTCCTTCCTTTTTCCCGCACGCGCTCCCGTTCCAAACGGCAGTCCTCTTGCAGACGTGAACGTTGGGCCGCGTCCGGGAGAAATCATGTTCGCCCGTGGCGATTCAGGGCCACGCTTCATGCGGCGGTTGCGCGTTCGGGCAGTTCCTCGCTACCCTCCCGCTGGGAGCCCACCATGAGACGCCTGCTTTTCACCGCGATCGGCTTGGCCGTGTGCCTGGCCGCACCCGCCGCCCAACACTACCAGTCTGACTTCCCGCCCGATGAATTCCGGGCACGCTGGAACGGCGTCTTCGATCGCATCGGCGATCAGGCGGTCGCCGCGGTGCAGGGCGTGCCGATGACCAACGGCTACCAGCTGCCGCGACAGCACAACAATTTCTACTACCTCTCCGGCATCGAGACGCCCGGCAGTTACATCGTGCTCGACGGGCGGGCGCGCAAAGTCACGCTGTATTTGCCACCGCGTAACGCCGCGCTGGAGGCCGCCGAAGGCAAGGTGCTCTCTGCTGACGATGCTGAACTCGTCAAGAAGCTGACGGGCGCCGACGATGTGTTGTCCACGGCGATGATGACGGACAACAACTGGCCAGTCGGCGCCACTGGCGGGCGCGGAGGGGGCGGCGGGGGCGATCGTGGCGCGCCGGCGGGCCCGCGCGTGCAGGCGATCTACGCCGAGTTCGAGCCGCCCGAAGCGTACGCCCAGAGCCGTGGGGAGCTACGCACCGGCGATCGATCGATTCTGAACGACCCGTTCGACGGACGGTTCCCGCGACAACAGCAGTTCGTCGCGCGGCTCACCGGCCGCGCGCCCGAAATCCGCAACCTCAACCCGATTCTCGACGAACTCCGCAGCGTGAAGAGCGCACGCGAGATCGCGCTCGTTCGCAAGGCCTCGGAGCTGGCCGGTCTCGGGATGATGGAGGCGATCCGGAGCACCGAGCCGGGCGTGAGGGAGTACCAGCTCGAAGCGGCGGCGCGGTACGTGTTCATCGTGAATGGCGCGCGGATGGACGCGTATCGATCGATCACCGCCGCTGGCAACGTGAACATCAACAACATGCACTACTACCGGAACACCGACGAGCTCAAGGACGGCGACTGGGTGCTCATGGACTACGCGCCGGACTTCCGGTACTACGTGAGCGATATCGGCCGGATGTGGCCCGTGAACGGCACGTACGCGCCGTGGCAGCACGAGCTGCTGCAGTTCGTCCTCGACTACCGAAACGCGGTGATGACCCGGATTCGGCCCGGTGTCACGACGACCGCAATTCGCGAAGAAGCCACAAAAGCGATGGACGCCGTCTTCGCCCGAACGAAGTTCTCGAAGCCGGAGTACGAACAAGCCGCGCGCGCGCTCGTGTCGACCGGTGGTGGCGTGTTCTCGCACGGCGTCGGCCTGGCCGTGCACGACGTCGGCGGCTACCAGGGCGGGCCGCTCAGGCCGGGCCACGTGTTCTCGGTCGATCCGCAGCTCTGGGTCCGTGGTGAAGGTCTGTACGTCCGCTACGAAGACACGATCGTCGTGACCTCGACCGGCTACGAGAACTTCACGGACTTCCTGCCGGCGGAGCTCGACGCGCTGCAGAAACTCACACGCGAGAAAGGAATCGTGCAGATGTTCCCGGCGTTGATTGAGACGCCGGAGCGGTTTCAGATCAAGCGGTAAGAAGGGCAAAGGGCAGAGGGCAAAGGGCAAAAACAAGGGCAAAGGAGCAAGGGGCAAGGAGGCGCTTTCGATAAAAGGCTTTGCCTTCCTCTTTACGCTTTCCCCTCTCCTTGCCCTTTGCCCTCTGCCCTTTGCCCTTTTCTAGGCGCGTGAATTGCGCTTCAGGAACGCGCCGGCCCCCGCCTTTCCGACGAACTTCCCGCCGTCGATGATGATCCGGCCGCGCGAAAGCACGGTGTCGGTCACGCCCGTGACCTCCCTGCCCTCGTACGGGTTGTAGTCCACTTTCATGTGGTGTGTGCGCGCCGAGAGCGTCATCGACTTGTTCGGGTCGAAGACCACGATGTCTGCGTCCGAGCCGGGGGCGATGGTCCCTTTGCGGGGGAACAGCCCGAAAATCTTTGCCGGTGACGTGGACGTCAGCTCGACGAAGCGGTTGAGCGAGATGCGGCCCGTCCGCACGCCGCCGTCGTAGACGAGGCTCATGCGCGTCTCGATGCCGGGCGCGCCGTTCGGGATCTTCGAGAAGTCGCCCTCGCCCATCGTCTTCTGTTCCTTCATGCAAAAGGGACAGTGATCGGTCGAGATCGCCTGCAGGTCGTTGAACGCCAGACCGCGCCAGAGACGATCCTGTGTGGCCTTCGGGCGGAGGGGCGGGCTCATCACGTATTTCGCGCCCTCGAATCCCGGCTCCTCGTAGTTGTCATACGAGAGGAACAGATACTGCGGACACGTTTCGGCGTAGGCCGGCAGGCCGCGATCGCGCGCCTCGGTGACCATCTCGAGCGCCTCGGCCGCGGAGAGGTGCACGATGTAGATCGGCACGTCGGCGATTTCCGCGAGCGCGATCGCCCGATGCGTCGCCTCGGCCTCCGCGCGCGCGGGCCGGGTGAGCGCATGGTACTTGGGCGCGGTTTTCCCCTCGGCGAGCGCCTTCTTCACGAGCACGTCGATGACGCCGCCGTTCTCGGCGTGCATGCAGATCGTCCCGCCGTTCTTCCCCGTCCGCAGCAGCGCCCGGAAAATGCTCGCATCGTCGAGCATGAACACGCCTGGATAGGCCATGAACAACTTGAACGACGTCACGCCCTGGCCGACCAGCGCGTCCATCTCCTGCTCCACCTGATCGGAGAGGTCCGTGATGATCATGTGGAAGCCGTAGTCGATCGCGGCCTTCCCTTCCGCCTTCTTCATCCACGTCTCCCAGGCGTGGTGAAGCGTCTCGCCTTTGTACTGGATCGCGAAATCGACAATCGACGTCGTGCCGCCGTGCGCGGCCGCGATGGTGCCCGATTCGAAGTCGTCGGCCGATTTCGTCCCGCCGAACGGCATGTCGAGATGCGTGTGGACGTCGATACCGCCCGGAAGGACGTATTTACCTGACGCGTCGATCACGCGATCGGCCGGCATCGTGAGCGACGTGCCGATCGTCGTGATGCGATCCTGCTCGATGAAGACGTCGCCCTTGTAGAGATCGCTGGCCGTGACGATCGTGCCGTTCTTGATCAGCACGCTCATGGCTGCTGCTCCGCCATCGGCGCGTACGTCTCCGGGCGGCGATCGCGGTAGAACTGCCAGACGCGTCGAACGTCTTCGATCATGTCCAGGTCCATCTCGGCCGTGATGAGCTCGTCCTTGTCCTCGGATGCAACCGCCAGGAAATTGCCGCGCGGGTCGACAAAGTACGACGACCCGTAGAAGCGCCCGATGTTCCACGGCGCCTCCGTGCCGACGCGATTGCTGCACGCCATGAAGTAGCCGTTGGCGACGGCATGCGCAGGCTGCTCGAGCTTCCACAGGTACTGCGACAGGCCGGCCACCGTGGCCGACGGATTGAACACAATCTCGGCGCCGTTCAGACCAAGCAGCCGCGCGCCTTCCGGGAAATGACGGTCGTAGCAGATGTAGACGCCGATGGTGGCGTGGCGCGTCTTGAAGACCGGATACCCGAGGTTCCCGGGCTTGAAAAAGTACTTCTCCCAGAAGCCTGACGTGTGCGGGATGTGATTCTTGCGGTACTTCCCGAGGTACGAGCCGTCGTTGTCGTAGACGGCAGCGGTGTTGTAGTAGACGCCCGCCTGCTCGCGTTCGTACACCGGCACGACCACGGCCATCTTGTACTTCTTCGCAATCTGCGCAATCCGCTCCGTCGTCGGCCCCGGCACCGGCTCGGCGATGTCGTACCAGTGCGCGTCCTGCGACGGGCAGAAGTACGGGCCGTTGAAGATCTCCTCGAGGCCGAGGATCTGCACGCCGCGCCTGCCGGCTTCTTCGATGAACGGGATGTGCGCCTCGATCGCCGCCTCCCGGACTTTGTCGATCGGCGCGGCGGGATCGGTGATGGGCGCGGCGGCTTGGATGAGACCCCCAATGACTTTTCGTGGCACTAGAACCACCTGCTTATCGTGACCTTCTTGTCCGTATAGAACTCGAACGCGTCGCGCCCGTGCACCTTCAGATCCCCGAAGAAGCTGTCTCTCGCGCCACCGAACGGAAAGTACGCCATGGGCGCGGCGACGCCGATGTTGACGCCGACCATCGACGCCGTGGCTCGGTGCGCGAACTCGCGCGCGGCCTTGCCGCTCTGCGTGAAGATGGACGTCGCGTTGGCGTTCGGGTGCGCCTCCATCATGCGGAAGGCCTCGTCGAGGTTTCTGACCGGCGCCACGGTGGCGACCGGGCCGAAGATCTCCTCGTGGCCGATCCGCATCGCCAAGGACACGTCATCGAACACACTCGGCCCGACGAAGAACCCGTCGCCCGGCAGCGCACGCTGACGGCCGTCGAGGACGAGGGAGGCGCCCTCGGCGACCCCCTGCTCGACATAGCCCATCACCCTCTCGCGATGACGTGCGCTGATCACCGGCCCCATCTCCACGCCCGGCTCCATCCCGTCGCCGACGCGCATCGTTCGAGCGGCTTCAACCAGTCGATCGCGCGCCTCCGCATGCGCGCCGCCTACCGGGACGAGCACGCTGCCGGCCAGACACCGCTCGCCAGCGCAGCCGTAGAACGACTCGGCGATCACCGGGATGGCTCGTTCCATGTCGGCGTCGGGCATGACGACGATGAAGTTCTTGGCGCCGCCGAGCGACTGAACCCGCTTGCCCGCGTGAGTGGCGCGGCGATAGACGAGCCGCGCGACGTCGGTCGATCCGACGAACGATACGGCCCGGATACCGGGGTGATCGCAGATCGTTTCGGCGACTTCGCGTCCGCCGTTGACGAGGTTGACGACACCCGGCGGCAAATCGCACTTCTCGAGCAGCTCGAACACCCGCTTCTGCGAGAGCGGCACCTGCTCCGACGGCTTCAGCACGAACGTGTTGCCGCTCACGACCGCGAACGGAAGGAACCAGAGCGGCACCATCGCCGGAAAATTGAACGGGGCGATTGCGGCGCAGACGCCGATCGGCTGGCGCATGACCATGCAGTCGATGTTGGTGGCGACGTTTTCGAGCCCATAGCCCATCAGCATGGACGGCGCGCCGCAGGCCACTTCGACGCATTCGATCGCGCGCCGCACGCTCCCGCGCGACTCGTCGAGCGTCTTGCCATGTTCGGTGGTCACGATGCGCGCGAGCTCCTCGACATGCTCCTCGAGCAATTGCCTGAACCTGAACATCGCCCGGGCGCGGACGACGGGCGGCGTCTCGCTCCACTGCGAATACGCCTTCGCCGCGGCGGCCACGGCCGCGTCGACGTCGGCGCGGGTGGACATCGGCGTCTTCGCGATGACGACGCCGCGGGCCGGATTGTGGACGTCGAGCGTGTCGGTACCCGACGAGGGCACCCAGCGTCCGCCGACGAAGTTCGGGAGAATGTCGATGCCGGTCGAAGCCGACGAGCGGCCGCGATCGACCGAGGCAGGTTGAGTCATGGAGCGCCTCCGCGCCGGAAACGGTGATTATAGTGAAACATACGCTATAGTCGGGGTTTCAACGGAAAGCACTTGACTTGGCGTGGTACGCAAGCGCCCTTCACGCGGCGTCGGCGGAGCCGACCACGCCAAGTCAAGTGCTTTCCGGGACTGAGGCATTTCCATGGCCCCAACACTCGCCGTCACCTTCACTGGCTTGCGGTTCGAGAATCCGTTCCTGCTGTCGTCGGCGCCGCCGACCGAGTCGGAAGCCAACATCATGCGCGCCTTCGACGCCGGCTGGGGCGGCGTCGTCACGAAGACGATCGGCTTGCACCCGGTCGTGAACGTCGACGGACCGAAGACCAAGTTCCTGCGCTCGACCCCGGACTCACCACGGCTCTCGATGCAGAAGCGCCCCGGCACGGCCCTGCATTCGTCGTGGAACTGGGAGCTGATCTCGGACAAGCCGCTCGACTGGTGGGTGCCGCGCATCTCGAAGATCAAGAAGTCGTATCCGAACCGGATTCTCGTCGCCTCGATCATGGCCGGCTCGGGCAGCGACGACGAGCTGCGAGCCTGGCAGAAACTGGCGACCGCGTGTCAGGGTGAAGGCGCCGACGCGATCGAGCTGAACCTCTCCTGCCCGCACATGGACCGCAAGGACATGGGCTCGAACATCGGCAAGGACCAGGGACTGATTTCGATCGTGACCGAGGTCGTCAAGGAAGTCTCGAAGGTGCCGGTGTGGGCGAAGCTCACGCCATCGACGACGGACATCGTCGAGGAAGCCCGCGCCGCGTTTCTCGGCGGCGCTGACGCCATCACGTCGTCCAACACGTTCCCGTCGATTCCACTCATCGACCCGGACACGCTCGAATTCGAAATGAACGTGGACGGCTTCGTCTCGAGCGGCGGCCTGGGCGGGCCGGCGATCCTGCCCCAGTCGCTCGCCAAGATGGCGCAGATGACGCAGGCGCTGCCCGATCACAACTTCTCGGGCATCGGCGGCATCGCCGACTTCTCGCAGGCCCTCAACTATTTCCTCCTGGGCTGCGGGACCACGCAGGTGTGCACGGCCGCCATGCTCGACCATGCGATCGGCCCGAACATCATCAAAAGCCTCAGCGACGGCATGCGGGCGTTCATGGAAGCGAAGGGGTTCTCGACGCTCGAGGACTTCCGAGGCATCCGCCGCGAACGCGTCGTCACGCACTCGAAGATCCGGAGACCAGACGCGAAGGCGTATCACGGCGGGTACGAGACCGAGGGGTATGCGACGCGGTAGCGGGTCATGGGGTCAGGTCTTGGATTGTAAGATTCTGAAGCCGAGGCAAATTCTGAATTACAAAACCGTGCCGTCGGTCGGAATCTTACAATCCAAGACCTGACCCCATGACCCGCGATTTCGTCGAGCTGACCGAGGACGTCTCCGGCAGCCCGCTCTGGAATCCCGACCTCGCGCCGACGCCGCTCGCGCGCCGCACCTGGTCCACCTACCACATCGCTGCGCTCTGGATCGGCATGAGCGTCGTCATTACGACGTACACGCTCGCGTCCGGACTGATGCAGCAAGGCATGACCTGGTGGCAGGCGCTCACGACGATCCTGCTCGGCAACGTCATCGTGCTCGTGCCGATGGTGCTGAACGCGCACGCGGGCACGAAGTACGGCGTCTCGTTTCCCGTGCTCTGCCGCGCGGCGTTCGGCGTGAAAGGCGCGAACGTGCCGGCAATGCTCCGCGCCATCGTCGCGTGCGGATGGTTCGGCATCCAGACGTGGATCGGCGGGCTCGCGCTGCACGCGTTGCTGACCGCGGCCTGGGCCGGCTGGGTCAACGTGCCGGGGGCCGTCTGGATCGCCTTCGCGATCTTCTGGCTGATTCAGGTGGCGATCATCGTGCGCGGCCTGGAAGGCATCAAGCATCTCGAAGCATGGTCGGCGCCGCTGCTGCTTGCCGGCGGCGCGCTCCTGCTCATCTGGGCGATCCGCAACGGCGGCGGGCTTGGCCGGATTCTCGACGAGTCGGTGCGGCTCCAAGGCGGGAAGGGATCGTTCTGGCAGCTCTTCCCCGCCGCGCTGACCGCCAACGTCGGCTACTGGGCGACGCTCAGCCTCAACATTCCCGACTTCACGCGCTATGCGCGCAGCCAGCGATCGCAGGTGCTCGGCCAGGCGCTCGGGCTGCCGACGACGATGACGGCGTTCGCATTCATCGGTGTGGCGGTCACGAGCGCGACGATCGTGCTGTTCGGCGAGCCGATCTGGGACCCGGTCGCGCTCATCGCGCGCATCGGCAGCGTGCCGATCATCATCTTCGGCGCGCTCGTGGTCCTGGCGGCGCAGCTCACCACCAACATGGCGGCCAACGTCGTCTCGCCGGCCAACGACTTCTCGAGCCTTGCCCCGCGGCGGATCAGCTACGTCGCCGGCGGGCTCATCACGGCGGTCATCGGCATCGTGATGATGCCCTGGAAGCTCTACGCCGATGCGGCCGCGTATATCTTCACGTGGCTCATCGGGTACTCGAGCCTGATGGGCGCGATTGGCGGCATTCTGATCGCGGACTACTGGGTCCTGCGGCGCCGCCAGCTCTCGCCGGCTGACCTGTTCAAGCTGAACGGCATCTACGCGTATTCGAACGGCGTAAATCCCCGGGCTGTGGCGGCGCTCGTGCTGGCGGTCCTGCCGGTTGTGCCCGGCTTCATCCGCGCGGCGACGACCCCTGGCGGACAGGTCGTGAATCCGTCGATCTTCGACCACCTGTACACGTACGCGTGGTTCGTGACGTTTACCTTGAGCTTCGTACTGTATCTCGGTCTGATGGGGACGCGACGCGATCGCAGGTAACTGCCGCCAGCGGCGGGGAACCCGGCCAGCAACCCCCTCGCCTACCGCGAGGCCGGCGCCAGCACGAGGTCAAAGGTGGCGCGCGTCGTTCCATCGCGAAATGTGACCCCGCGCGGCGACATCGCAATCTCGTCAGGATGATGCGTGTCGAAGTGGTATTCGCAGGAGAGCGAGACAATCCCCCAATCAGGCACTGGACGGACCTCGCCACGATCGCTCCGGCCGTCACTATTGCGGTCATGCCAAAGCGCCAGGCCCGCGAGCTCTCCCCTTGCAATCCGGCCGTCCCCGTCATCATCGAGCGACCGGAGCGCGTCGTAGCCGTGATGCCAGAACAGCCAGAACGTCACGCTGCCGAAGAGCTGCAACCCTGACGTGATCGATCCCGTCCCGCGTTTGTCGAATACCAGCCACGCTGCCGTCGGCCGGATCCAGGTCCAGCGCTGCGGCAGTGCGCTGCCGTCGAGATCGAACGGCACCGATGCCTGTGGGTTCACGATGTCCTGCGCGCGCATGCGATCACGCAGCGGAACGGCAATCGGCGTGATCGGCCGCGGCTGGCGCGCCAGCTCTTTCGCGGCGGCCCGCAGGCGATCGATCTCGGCGCGATCATGTTCCGGATCGAGCAGTGGAATCAGATATCGTGCCGCCTCTTCCGTGATCGAGCGGAATCCCGCCATCACGTCGACGCCGCGTCGATCTTTGTCCAGAGACTGCGAGATGAGGTCGCGGAGGACTGCGACTGCGCCGGCTCGATCGCCCGTCTGGCTCAACGTCCAGCCCAGACCCATCTTGGCCACCTGGTGTGCCGGCGCCAGCTCGAGCGCTTCGCGGTATCGCGCGATGGCCTTCGTCAGGTGCTCTCGCGCGACCGCCGTCACCTTGAGGTCGTCTGACGCTTTCACCTCGAATTGGTGAAAGTCGGGCACAAAGTGACTCACCCACGGCACCGTCACCTTCGTCGTGCCCGCATAGCTCGCTGTCGGGATGGCGGTCCTCTTCTCAGCGAACGCCATCGCGTGCACACGCGCGAGGCTCACACGCAGGTCGGCATCCGCAGGGCGTTCACGCACCTGGCGCTCGAGGTTCGCGATCACGCGCTCGACGGGCACGTTCTGGACGTCGACACCGATGGACTCGCCCGCCAGCGCGGCCGACAGGACCACGATAATGAATGCCCCCGCGACTTGAGTGCATCGCATTGACAGTCTCCCGAACGTCGGAATCCGGCGTCCTGGTTTATCTCCCGCCGCCGCGCGTCACCGTGCCGCGCAATGTCTGGCCCTTCACCGGATAGGCCGGCCGTTTCGGGTCGGCGTTCGGCTGCTTCTGCAGCGCCTGCATTACCACTTCGATGGCCTTCTCGAGCTGCGGATCGCGGCCGCTCAGCACGTCAGCCGGCGTCTGCTCGACTTCGATATCGGGCGCCACGCCTTCGTTCTCGACCGTCCATCCATCCTCGGGCGTCCAGATCGCCAGGTTCGGCGCGGTAATCGATCCGCCATCCATGAGCACCGGGAATCCGAGCGTCCCGACCAGCCCGCCCCAGGTACGCTGGCCCACGAGTGGCCCCAAGCCGAACTTCTTGAACATCCAGGGCAGGAGATCGCCGCCGGAGCCAGCCGTCTCGTCGATGATCATGACCTTCGGACCCTGGATCGACGCCGTCGGGGTTTTGAGATCCTGGCCGTACCGCATCGCCCAGTACGAGATCAGCGGACGTCGCAGCAGGTCGATGTAGTAGTCGGCGACCTGGCCGCCGCCGTTGAAGCGCTCGTCGACAATGACGGCGTCCTTGTGGGTCTGCGGGAAGAAGTATCGCTTGAAGTACGCGTGGCCTTGCGCGGCCGTGTTGGGCACGTACACGTACGCCACGCGGCCGTTCGTGGCCTCGTCCACCTTCTTCAGGTTGCGCTCGACCCAGTCTCGATTGCGCAGCGCGCTCTCGTTGGCGATCGGCACGACCGACACTGTGCGCGAGCCGGTGCCGTCCGGGTTCGGGCCGATCGTGATCTCGACGATCTTGCCCGACGTGTTCTCGAAGAAGCTGTAGATGTTGGCCGGCGGTTTGACGTCTTTGCCGCGGACGGCCAGCAGGTACTCGCCTTCGCGCGCGTTGACGCCCGGTTCCGTCAACGGCGACCGGAGCTGCGGATTCCAGTTGAGACCGCCGTAGACCTTCTTGAGCCGATACCGGCCGTTCTCCACCGTGAAGTCCGCGCCGAGCAATCCGCCGGGGACGGTATTGGCCGGCGCCGGCACATCGCCGCCGCCGACGTTGTGGTGGCCGACCGAAAGCTCGGACGACATCCACTGGAGCACGCGGTTCACGTCCCCGCGGTTGGCCGCATCGGACAGGAACGGTTCGTACTTGCGTTTCATCGCCGCCCAATCGACGCCGTGCATGTTGGGCGCGTAGAAATAGTCGCGGTTGATCCGCCACGCCTCGTCGAAGATCTGCTTCCACTCCGCGCGCGGATCCACCCTCACCTGGATCGCATCGATGGGCAGACGGCCCGCCGACGCTTCGATTCGCGCCGTCGTGGACACGATCGACCAGACGTTGTTGTTGACGTACATGAGCTTCTTCGCATCGGCAGAGAGCGTGTACCCGTCGATGTCGGGCAGGAGCGTTTCGTCCTTGCGTTGCGTCAGGTCGTACCGATGCAGCTCCGTCCGCGAATCGACCGTACGCATGTAGTAGATGTGGCCGGCCGCTCCCGCCGAGAGGTTCGCGAGCTGGCCCGCCTGCACCGGCATGTCGAGAATCCGGAACCCGATCCCGTCGAGATCGACCCGCACGGCCGCGGGCGGACCACTCGATTCGGCGGGCTTTTCGGCCGGCGGCTTCGCCTGATCGCCGCCGCCGGTTTCTTTGCCGCCGGCGGCCGGCGGCTTCTCCTCGTCGCTCTCCCGCGCCAGCGGAGACGTCAGATCGTTGCGGAGCACCGCCAGATAAACGTTGCGCGAGAACTGCATGTCGGCGTTCGACTGGGCGAACCAGTCGACCGCCGGCCCGGCGTCGGTCGAGCCAAAGAAGTACAGATACTTGCCGCTCCGATCGAAGACCGGGTCGGCGACGTCGCCCAACCCGTCCGTAATCTGATGCGATCGGCCTTGCTCGATCGAATAGAGGTGCACGGCGGTCACCAGGGGCTGGAGGTTGACGACGTAGGCGATCCACTTCGAGTCGGGCGACCAGGCGTGATCCGGCAGCCCTTGCGGCGTGTAGTAGCGATGGCCGCCAATACGCGTCGATTTGCCGGTCGCGACGTCCACCCAGAACAGCGATTGCGAGTTGTCCGAGTAGGACAATTTCTTCCCGTCGGGCGCCCAGGCCAGCTGGCTGTAGAAGCCGTGGCCATCGAGCGTGATCGTCCGGGGGGCGGCCTTGCCGTCCTGCCCCACGATGCGCAGCGCGTACTCACCGCCCTCGTCGGAGAAGTACGCCACCTGCTGGCCGTCCGGTGACCAGGCGGGCGATCGTTCGTGCGACGCCGGTGTCTGCGTCAGGTTTCGTGCATCGCCCTTCTCGGCCGGCACGGTCACGATTTCGCCGCGGAACTCGAAGACGGCTCGCACGCCGGTCGGCGAGAGCGCCGAGTTCCGGATCCACCGCGCGCCGCTCGCGTAGCGTGGACGCGTGTCGGGAAGATCGGCCGCGACGCCGATCTTCAACCGGGAGGTGCGCGAGTTCGCCGGGTCGAACAGATGCAGGGAGCCGCCCTGCTCGAACACGATCCGGCCGCCGCCGGCCGAGGCGCTCAGAATCGGGAAATCGGAGTACTGCGTGAGCTGCCGGACGGTCTTGGTCCGCGGATCGTAGGAAAACAGGTTGAACTCGCCGTTGCGATCCGATCGGAAATAGACCAGGTTGCCGACCCACATCGCGTCGGTGTCATTCGATCGGGTCTCCGGCTGCGGGACTTTGATGAGCTCGCGGCCCACCGGATCGTAGATCCAGATGCGCGAGACCGTGCCGCCGCGATACTGCTTCCACTGGGCAAACCGCGGCGCGATCGGGTTGTAGGCGATGAGTCCGGCTGGTCCAGGCGCGGCGCGCGCGACGTTCGGAATCGGCAGGGGCTCCTCGATGCCGCCGGCGACGGGGACCTTGAAAAGCTGGGTGTACCGCGCGGTGAACACGGCGCGGCCCGACGTAAAGAGGACGGCGCTGCCGTCCGGCGTGAAGGCCTGGACGGTGTCGGCGCCCGGGTGCCACGTCAGACGAGTCGGGACGCCACCCTCGACAGGCACGACGTACACATCGGTGTTTCCTTCATACTGCGCGCTGAAGGCAATCCGCCGCCCATCAGGCGAAAACGCCGGGTTCGACTCGAGCCCGTCGTCAGTCGTGAGTCGCAGGACGTCGGTGCCATCGTGGCGCGCGACCCAGAGGTCGCCGGCGTACACGAACGCAACGTGCGTCGCGCTCGTCGCGGGTTGGGCGAGAAGTTTCGTATCCGTGACATCGACGCGCGCGATCGCCGTCGCGCCGAGAATCAGGCAGACGCCGAGGGAGAGCAGGAGATGAGTGAGACGTTGCGACATGTCGGTGTACCTTTCATTTCCGAATTCGCGCCGTGACCTCGTCGGCCCAGTGCGTGACGATCGTGGGGCCGATTATAGAGGCTCGACAGGATGACGAGGGCCCCGGGGCCGCTCTCAGCGTGCGTCATCCAGACGTGGAATGGCGGGCTCGCGTTTGCCTACCGCGGAGGGGCAGGCATCGTGGATGAGTGATGGTCCACAATCATGCCAGGCCAAATCGGATCCTTCCGCAGCTCTCAATGCGCCGGAAGCCGACTGGCCAGCTCAGGTCGACGATCCGGGAATACGATCCATGATGGTATGATCATGCCATCATGATACGTCTTCAGATACAGCTTGAACCCGGCCAGCACCGGCAAGTCAAACGGCGCGCCAAACGCCTCGGGGTGTCGGTCGCCGAGCTCATCCGCCGCTGCGTGCAGACCCACTTGGAGACGGATCCCGCGGACGCTCCGGAGAATCACGCTCGCCGGGCCCTGGCGGTTGCCGGAAAGTACGCCGATCCGCGCGGCGCCACCCGCGTCGCGATCGATCATGACGCCGCCCTCATCGGGGCCTACCGTCGGTGAGCGTCTTCGTCGACACGTCGGCGTTCTACGCGTTCGTCGTTCGGACCGAGGACTCCCACGGCGCCGTGCGCGAAACGTTTGCGGATCTGCTCGGCGCTGGCCGGCCCCTGTGGACGTCGTCGTTCGTGATCGTCGAGACGATGGCGCTGCTGCAACATCGAATCGGCCTCGCCGCCGCGCGGGATTTCGACGAAGAAGTGCTCCCGGTGTTGCGGGTTCATTGGGTCGATGAGCGTCTGTACCGGCTCGGGACGGAACGGCTCTGGCGAACGGATCGGCGGCGCGTGAGCCTCGTCGACAGCGTCAGCCTCGAGTTCATGAAACGGGAGGGCATCAGAACGGCGCTGGCGCTCGACCCGCATTTCCGCGAGGCAGGCTTCGAGATCGTGCCGACCGCGCGCACGGCCCGCGGCGAAGAGTAAGCGCCGGATCAGAACGTTCTAAGTCCGAAGTTCTAAGTTCGAAGTTCTGAGTTCGAAGTTCAGGCTGCGTATTTCAGCAGCGGGTTAAAGACTGCCCGCGGCAGCCGGCACCTGCATATTCAGCACCTGCATCAGGTTCACGACGCTGGCCCTCACGGCGGTCGCCTTGGCGACCGCCGTCGCGACATCGCCGATCGTTGCGGCGGCCGTCGCTTCCGACCAGGTCTGACTGGCCGTGGCGACGCCGGCTTTCGCGCTGTCGAGCGCATCCTTCGTGACCCCGGCCGGCAGACGCTTGCTCTGGCTCAGGATGTCCACCCGGCTCTTGAGCGCCTCGACGAGCTTGGGCACGCCGGCCGACATGGTGGTCCATGTGGTGGTCAGTTCGGCTTTCTTCGCCGCAATCGCGCTGCCGAGCGCGGCGATCTGCGTGTTCAGCGCCTGCGCCTGAGTCAACACGACGGCGTAGTCGCCCTTGCCGAGCGCCGCTTGCGCTGACGCCAGTGAGTCCTGGATCGCACGCGCCTGATCGGGCACATACTTCTGCGCGTCCGCGCTCACCGCGTTGTACGCGTCCTGGGCCGATTTGAGCGCCGCCTCGGCCGGCGCCTTCTGGTTGGCGCACGCCGCAGCAAGCGCGACGGCGAGCGTGAGAGCACTGAGCAACGACAGCTTTCGCATGATGTCACCTCGAGAGCCCGGCCGCCCGACGACCGGGCGAACGGCGGATGCCTCAGGGAATTCGGAGCTTCTGCCCGACCTGGATGAGATCGGGGTTCTTCAGTCGATCCGTGTTGGCCTCGAAGATCTTCGAATAGAGCGACGGGTCGCCGTAGAACTCTTTCGCGATCTTCGAGAGCGTGTCGCCCTTTTTCACCTCGTACCATTGCGTCGCGTCATAGGCATCGCCGGAGCCGGCTTCGGGCTTGGGGTTGTCAGCCATCTCGTCCTCGCGTTGGGGGGCCAGTCCATGTTACTTCAGGGTCCTCAGGGCGGCCACGTCGAACGGCCCGTCAGGAGCGTTTCTGATAGACCGCTTTGCGTCCGCCGCTTCGCGGACCGGTCGCCGTCGTCTCGATGCCAAGGAGCCCGTCTTTATCGAGCGAGAGAACTTCCCGGTATCGGATGACGGTCGAGCCCCCGGGACTGCTCAGTGTCCGTGTGATTGTCGTGACCAGCTTGCCGGCGTCCCAGCGGCTTTCATAGGTGGCTGCGGCCTCGCCGCCTCGCCCGATGGGCACCATGTTCGAGCGACGGCTGCCGTCGAGGGCGTACGTCACGGTTTTGGTGGCCGCGCCGATCCGCAACTGCATCTCGATCGTCGCGGCGTTCTGGACGACAGTGAGCTGTTCGGCAGGCGGTCCCAACCCGATGCCGCCGCCGCGGCCGCCGCCACCGCCGCGGGCGCCATCGCGTCCGCCGCCGCTGGTCGAGCTCCTGCTGGCATCGAACACCCACGTGCCCGAAAAGTCCGGCCGCGATTGCGCGGCGACACTTGCCGAGGTGATCACGACAGCGGCGGCAGCGGCCAGAAGGTGGACGCGAATCATAAAGACTACGGTGTCAGGGGCGCAGTATATGCCGCGTTGGCGGGTGCGCCATGGCTTGCAAACCCCAGCGAACCTTCTCTGGTTTTTACTGGGAGGCCGGCTGCAGCAACCTGCTACAGTGCGCGCAGACTGGAGTCTCACATGTCGAACGATGCGCCGACCCGCCGAGGCTTCAATCGCGCCGTGGGCGCCGCGGCGGCTGGAACAGCCATGCAGCAGCTGCTTGGCCCGGGCGCACGCATCGCCGATGCGGCCCAGCTGAAGCCAGTCACCGCCGCAGGGAGCGATCTCTGCGAGATGACCGCGGTCGAGTTGACCGGCAGGCTCGTCAAGAAGCAGGTCTCGGCCCGCGAGGTCATGACCGCGCATCTGGCGCAAATCGAACGCATCAACCCGCGCGTCAATGCGATCGTGACCCTGGTGGCCGAGCAGGCGATGGCGGCCGCCGCGAAAGCCGACGAAGCGATGGCGCGCCGCGGTCCGACTGGCGTGCTGCACGGGCTGCCTGTCGCGCACAAGGATCTATTAGACACCGCCGGAATCCGGACCACGCGCGGCTCGCAGTTTTTCCGGGATCACGTCCCCACGCAGGACGCGCTCCTCGTGACGCGGATCCGCGCCGCGGGAGCGGTGACCGTCGGCAAGACGAACACGCCGGAGTTTGGCGCAGGATCGCAGACGTTCAATGCCGTCTTCGGCGCCACTCGAAATCCTTACGACCTCACCAGGACCTGCGGCGGCAGCAGCGGCGGCGCCGCCACCGCCGTCGCGTGCCGAATGCTGCCCATCGCCGATGGCAGCGACACCGGAGGCTCGCTGCGGAACCCGCCGGCATTCTGTAACGTCGTGGGCTTGCGTCCGTCGCCCGGCCGGGTGCCAGGCGAGGGCAACTCGTGGTCGCCGCTGTCAGTCTCCGGACCGATCGCTCGAACCGTCGCGGACGTCGCGTTGTTTCTGAGCGCGATCGCAGGCCCCGATCTCCGGAATCCGCTGACGCTTCAGGAAGATGGCGCGCGGTTCCGGGCGCCGCTCAGCAAAGACTTAAGAGGCGTCCGGATTGCCTGGTGGCGTGGACTCGGCGGGATTCCCTTCGAGCCCGAAATCCGTCGCGTCGTCGACAGCCAGCGAAAGGTCTTCGAGAGTCTCGGCTGCATCGTCGAGGAAGCGGAGCCGGACTTCGCGGGCCTGGACGAGGCCTTCCCCATCTTGCGGTATGCCGCCAACCACCCGCGCTATGCCCCGCTCATCCAGCAGCGGCCGGAGTGGGTCAAAGACACCATCAAGTTCGAGGTCGAGCAGGCTGAGCGCATCACCGGAGCGGACGTCGGTCGAGCGATCGCCCGGCAGACGCGCATGTATGAGCAGAGCCGTCAGTTCTTCGAGAAGTATCAGTACTTCGTCCTCCCCGTGACGCAGGTCGAGCCGTTCGACGTCTCGACGCCGTATCCCACCGCGATTGCCGGCACGGCCATGAAGACGTACATCGACTGGATGCGCTCCTGCTGGTACGTGACGATGATGTCGAATCCGGCGATCTCCGTGCCCGGCGGGTTCACGTCCAGCGGTTTGCCGGTCGGACTCCAGATTGTCGGCCGGCATCGCGACGAGTGGAGCGTGCTCCAGCTTGCCCACGCCTTCGAACAGGCGACGCAGTTCGTCACGCGCCGGCCCGCGCTGCTCGGATCATGACGTCCTTGTTCTCACTCCTCTTTGCCTGTTGCCTCTTCACGGCTGACGCCGCGCAAAATCAGGCAGTGACCGCCGGCACGACGCTGGACGAGACGCTGCCGCCCGGCGCCAACTACGACAAAGCCGAATTCCGATTCTGGCTGCCGCCAGGCGCCACCGCCGTCCGTGCCGTCGTCGTGCTCGTGCCCGGATCGAATGGGGATGGGCGGCCGATGGTCGCCGACGCGTTCTGGCAGGAGTTCGCGACCAGACTGCAGCTCGCGCTGGTGGCCTGTCGTTTCACCGACAAGCCGCACGACCAGTCCTTCATCGAGGACTACGTGAACGTCTCGCGCGGCAGCGGCCAGGCGCTGCTCGACGTGATCGGGAAGTTTGCCGAACGCAGCGGACACGCGGAGATCGCGCGCGCCCCGTTGCTCCTCTGGGGCATGTCGGCCGGCGGGCAATTCAACTACGAGTTCGTCGCCTGGAAACCGGAGCGCGTCGCCGCGTTCATCGTCAACAAAGGCGGCATCTACTACAGCGCGCTCCTCTCCAAGGCCGCGCGTGAGGTACCGGGATTCCTTTTTGTTGGGGAGAAAGATCTGCAGTCGCGCATCGAGACGATTACGGGGCTCTTCGCCGTCAACCGCCGCGGCGGCGCCATCTGGGCGCTCGTCGTCGAGCCTGGCGCCGGCCACGTCGTCGGCCAGTCGAAGGACTTGGGCGCGCTGCTGTTCGAGGAGGCGCTCACGCTCCGCCTCGGTGCGGCCGGCACCGAACCCGCAGCGCTCAAGTCAATCGCCGGCGCGCCAGGCTTCGTCGGCGATCTGAAAGCGGGGACGTTCCAGCCTGCGCCGACACCCGGCACGCCAGCGGCTACGAACGCGTGGCTGCCAACCGAGCGGCTCGCGAAAGCGTGGCAGGCGGTCGTCGCCGCCAGGTGACTCGGGAGGTCGCCGTCCACCCGAATGCAGGCAACCCTCCATCGTCTAAACTTCGAAGATGCCCTCCACCGACGTCGCTGATTCTGTTCTGAAAGCGATTGGCCGTACGCCTGTCGTGCGCCTGAACAAACTCGTCCCGCCCGGAAGCGCGGACGTCTTCGTGAAGCTCGAGTACGTGAATCCCACCGGATCGTACAAAGACCGGATGGCCCTCGCGATGATCGAAGGCGCCGAAGCGCGCGGCGCGCTCAAGCCCGGCATGCGGGTCGTCGAGTTCACCGGCGGCAGTACGGGATCGTCCCTGGCAATGGTCTGCGCGGCGAAAGGCTACACGTTCTCACCGCTGTCATCGGATGCCTTCGCGCGCGAGAAGATCCAGACGATGGAGGCATTTGGCGCCAGCGTGGAAATGGTGGCGAGCGACGGCGGCAAAGTGACGCCAGCCCTGTTCGATCGTTTCAAGGCGCGCATCGCGACGCTGAAAGATCAGCCGGGCACGTTCTGGACGGATCAGTTCAACAACACGGACGCGCTGAAGGGCTACAGCCAGATTGGCGTCGAGTTGCTCGAGCAGGTCGGATCGATCGACGTGTTCTGCGGCGCCGTCGGAACCGCCGGCATGCTGGTTGGCGTGTCTCGCGCACTGAAAGCGGGTGGCTGTCGAGCCCGGATCGTCGCCCTGGAGCCCACCGGGTCGCCGGTATTGACGACCGGCAAGAGCGGCGCCCATCGCGTCGAGGGCATCGCGCCCGGGTTCGTGCCGCCGCATCTGAAGTCCAGCGACTACGACGACGCGCGCGCGATCGATGAGGAAGAAGCGCGCGAGATGGCGCGCCGGCTCGCGAGAGAGGAAGGGATCTTCGCCGGCATCTCGTCAGGGCTCAACGTCGTCGGGGCGCTCCAGCTTGCCCGTGAGCTGGGGACCGGGCATCGCGTCGCGACCGTGGCGGTGGACACGGGGCTCAAGTACCTGGCGGGTGATCTGTTTCAGAGCACCTCGCCCAGGTCTTGAGCCCGATCCTGCGCACGCGGGCTCGACGTTACGCCTGCGCCATCTGTTTGAAGAACTCCGCCGCGCGCTGCTGGATCTCGTCGTGCGTGAGATCTTCGGTGCGCGTCGCGATCCACCAGGTGTAGCCGTTGGGATCGGCCACGGCGCCCGCGCGGTCGCCCCAGAACTGGTTGTCCATCGGCATCTGCACGGTGGCGCCGGCGCTGACGGCTTTGCCGAAGAGCGCATCGGCCTCGTCGACGTACAACCAGAACGACGCCGGCGATCCGCCCAACGCCTTCGGGCCCTTCTGGCCCGGCATCACGTCGTTGACCATGAAGCGTGAGCTCCCGATTTTGATCTCGGCGTGCATGATCTTGCCGTCGGGACCGAGACCGCGGTTGATCTCTTCGGCGCCAAACGCCCGTTTGTACCAATCGATCGTCTCCGCGCAATTGTCCAACGTGAGTTGCGGCGTCAGGGTGTAAAGCCCCGGAGGCACCGCGTTCGCTGCTTTCGCCATCTGAACCTCCCTGGTCACGTGTCACACGGCTGTGACGCGATCCGTCTGTGGAAACAATCAATATGTGTCGAGCTGACCGGCGGATGCAAGTGGGATGGGGTAGGTGCTAACATCCGCGTCTCTCGTTACATCGTCATCGGAAAAAGGGAGCGTTGCGATGTCACTGCACCGTCGGATTTTCGTTTCCAGCCTCGCGCTTGCCGCTCTGGTCGCTCTCTCGTCTAATCTGGGCGCCCAGTCAGCCTCGCCTCTGAACGGCACCTGGAAGCTCAACGTGGCGAAGTCGAAATACAACCCGGCCACACTCGCCCCGAAAAGCGGGACGACGAAGATCGAAATCACCGGTGACACCATCAAGGCTGTCATCGATGGCGTCGATCCGGAGGGCCGCGTGACACACCAGGAATACACGGCCAGATTCGACGGCAAAGACCATCCCTGGAAAGGCACCATCGATGGAAAGCCCAATCCGAATCAGGACGCGGTCACCTGGAGGAAGATCGACGACTACACGTACGAGACGACGAACAAGCTCAAGGGACAGACGCTGACGACAAACCGGATCGTCGTCGCGACAGACGGCAAGACGCGAACCAACACCGTGACCGGGAAGAACGCTCAAGGGCAGACGGTGAACAACACGGTCCTCTATGAGAAGCAGTGAGGGGTGTAGGATCGGCGCGTGATCGGCGAGACCGTTTCCCACTATCGCATTCTCGCGGAAATCGGCGCGGGCGGCATGGGTGTCGTCTACAAGGCGGAAGACCTGCGCCTCGGGCGGTTCGTCGCCCTGAAGTTCCTTCCGCCGCAGCTCGTGCGTGATGACGACGCCAAGCGCAGGCTGTTTGCGGAGGCTCGCGCGGCATCGGCGCTGGATCACGCCAACGTCTGCACGATCTACGACGTCGAGGAGCTGCCGGACGGACGCGCGTTCCTCGCCATGGCGTTTTGCGATGGCGAGACGCTCACCGCACGACTGGAGCGTGGCGCCGTTCCGGCCGGTGAAGCCGCCCGCCTGGCCCTGCAGATCGCGCACGGCCTCGCCCGGGCCCATCAGGCGGGCATCGTCCATCGTGACGTGAAGCCCGGCAACATCATGGTCACGCGCGAGGGCGAGGCGAAGATCCTCGACTTCGGCATCGCGAAGGCCGCGGGCGGCCCCGACCTCACGCGAACTGGCACCACGGTTGGAACCATCGCCTACATGGCGCCGGAGCATATCCGCGGCGGCCCCGCCGACGAGCAGAGCGACGTATGGGCGCTTGGCGTCGTGCTCTACGAGATGCTCGCCGGCCGCCGCTTGTTCTCCGGATCCGACAACTTCGAGTTGTTGCAGGCCATCGTGGAACGGCCGCTCCCACCTCTTCAATCGCCCGGCGTGAGCGCCGAACTCACCGGCATCGTCTCTCGCGCGCTCGACCGCGACCGCGGCAAACGTTACGCCCATGCCAGCGAGATGGCGCAGGCGCTCGAGCAGTATCTCCAGCACACCACGACCGGCACCGTGACAGACGGCGCGGTCGTCCGCGGCCGGTCGCGCAGTCGCGCGATCGTCGCGGCAGTGCTCGTGATCGCCGGAGGCCTGGCCGGTTTCTGGGTCTGGCGGTCGAGCGGCGCCCGGTCGGCGCGCCAGGCCGCGCTGCCGGAAGCGCTGCGGCTTGCCGACCTCGACCGCTATGGCGAGGCGTTTGTGCTCGCCACGAGCGCCGAACGCGCCATCGCCGGCGATTCGGTGCTGGCGAGTCTCTGGCCGCGAATCTCTCGCACGATCACCATCACGACGTCGCCGGATGGGGCGGATGTGTCGTTCAGCGTCATCGGCGGCGACGGCACGTGGCATCCGCTCGGCCGGACGCCGCTGACGAATGTCCGGGTGCCGCGGGGCGTCTTCCGGTGGCGTGTGGAGAAGCCAGGGTTCGACACGCTCGACATCGTCCGGTCCACGGAGGCTGTTGTGCTGCTGCCCGGCCTCCAGGACGGTCTGGTGTTGGCCCCATCGGGCGCCACGCCGGCCGGGATGGTGCCGGTCAGCGTGCCAGCCGCCGGGCTGCGGATCACGATCACCGGTTTCGACTACAACACATCGGTCCCGGCGCCGAGCTACTTCATCGACGCGCGTGAAGTCACCAACGCCGAGTTCAAGGCGTTCGTCGACGCAGGCGGCTACGAGAAGCGCGACTTCTGGACCGAGCCGTTCGTGCGGAACGGGCAGCCGCTCGACTGGACGACGGCGATGACGATCTTCCGCGATCACACCGGGCGTCCCGGGCCCGCGACCTGGCAGGGTGGCGCGCCGCCGGCCGGACAGGAACAACATCCGGTGACGGGCGTGAGCTGGTACGAGGCCGCGGCCTACGCGGCGTTCCGTGGTAAGCGCCTGCCCACGATTCATCACTGGTCCCACGCCGCCCGGCCGGATTTGGGCGATGCGATCACGCGGACGAGCAATTTCGGCGGCGCCGGACCCCAGCCGGCGAGCGCATCGCGCGGCCTCGGTCCGTACGGCACGGTCGACATGGCCGGGAACGTCAAAGAGTGGGCGTGGAACGACACCGGCAGCGGCACGCGGTATCTGCTGGGCGGCGGGTGGAACGAGCCGGACTATCAGTTTCTGTACTCCGATTCGCGATCGCCGTTCGATCGGTCGGACACCAACGGCTTTCGGTGCATGGCCGACGGCGAGCGTCCCGCGCCCCCGGCGCTCGCCTCAGCGATTGCGCCGCCCTCACGCAACTACGCGGCGGAACGGCCGGTCGCCGACGCGGTCTTCAAAATCTACGCCGATCAGTACGTCTACGACCGCACGCCGCTCGAATCGCGCATCGAGAGAACGGACGATGCGAAGCCGCATTGGCGGCATGAGGTCGTCACGATTGCCGCGGCCTACGGCGGCGAACGGCTGCCGATCCATCTCTTCCTGCCGAAGAACGTCAAGCCGCCGTTTCAGACCGTGCTGCTCTTTCCCGGATCCGGCGTCATCCGCAGTCCGAGCAGTGCGAACCTGACGCCGGAGACTGCCGGGATCGACTTCGTGCCCATGAGCGGTCGCGCCGTGGCGTTTCCCGTCTATAAGTACACGTTCGAACGGGCCGACCCGAAAGTCACGTCGTCGTGGGCGGTGCCCACGCGCGCATATACGACGTGGATTCAACAGGTGGTGATGGATGCGAGACGCACGCTCGACTACCTCGAGACGCGGCCCGACATGGACAGCGGCCGGCTCGCGTACTATGGCGTGTCGTGGGGCGCCCGGTTAGCGCCCATCACCATCGCCCTGGACTCGCGGATCAAGGCCGGTGTCCTCTTGATGGGCGGATTCGGCAGCACGGCGCCGGCGCCGGAAGCCGACCCGTTCAATTTCGCGCCGCGGGTGCGCGTGCCGATCCTCATGCTGAACGGCGACGAGGACTTCATCTTCCCGCTCCAGACGCTTCAGCGGCCGCTCTTCGATGGTCTGGGCACGCCGGCCGCCGACAAGCGGCATGTGCTCTTCCCGGGCGGTCACGAGATCGGGGCGACCAAGCGCAGTCAGGTCATCGCGGAAATCGTCGGCTGGCTGGACAAGTACCTCGGGCGGGTGCACTGACGCCCGCCTTCGCTCTTCGAGTTTCGGCGGGCAAGCGAGCGTTAAGCCTCGGGCAAACTGAAGCCGAACGTCACGCCTGACGCGTCCGACCGGGCCCACACCCGTCCCCCCTGCGCTTCGACCAGGTGCTTGACGATCGCCAGACCGAGCCCGGCGCCGCCCGTTGATCGCCGGCGCGCCGGATCGGCGCGATAGAAGCGCTCGAACACGCGCGCGAGCTGGTCCGGCTCGAGCGAGCTGCCGGTGTTGTGCACCTCGAAAATCGCCTGCCCGTCGTCCTGCGACCCACGCACGGTAATCGTCCCGCCAGCCGGCGTGTGGCGATCGGCGTTCGTGAACAGGTTCACGAGCATCTGGCGGACACGAACGACGTCGGCGCGGGCTCGCAGCGACGCATCAACGGCGACCCGAAGCCGTTCGCCGGGCTCGAGACCGGCGGCGCGTGCGGCTGACAGCGCCACGTCGGCGAGTGCGACGTCCGTCGGCGCCAGACTCAGCTCCCGTGCTTCGGCCGCCGCGAGTTCCTGGAGGTCGTCGACCAGACGCGACAGGTGACGCACTTCGTCGCTCGCGCCCGCAACCTCCTGCCGCGGATCGGTCGAGAGACCATCGACGATGGTCTCGAGCCGGCAGCGCAGAGCGGTCAGCGGCGTGCGCAGCTCGTGCGCGATGTCGTGGACGAGCTGGCGGCGAAGCGTTTCCTGCCGCTCGAGTTCGGACGCCATCACGTTGAAGCTTTGCCCGAGCTCGGCAATCTCGTCCGAGCCGCGCGTCTTCACGCGACGAGAGAGATCTCCGCCCGCCAGATCCCGCGCCGCCAGGCGCAATTCCCCGAGAGGCCCGACGATGCGACGGGCGAGCACCCATGTCATCCCCAGCGCCATGACACCTACGATCGTCGTCGCAATCAGCAACCGTCGATCGACCGATCCCAGAAACGCGGCGCTCGGCGGCACGACGCCGGTCGCCGGAATTGAAAACAGATGCACTGTAGCGACCGTCCGGTCGCCGCAGGACACGACCGGGGCGTTGCCGCCGATGAACTTCAGGGTGATACCTTCAGTGGTGCCGCGTTGCTCGCGCGTGACCTCGACCGTGAGCGCGTCGCCTGCCAGCCGGATCCGAACGTCGCGCAAATCCACTTCGCCTGGGCCGCCCCTTGCGATCAGGCCTCCGTGTTCGTCGACCAGAAGCACGATCTCCCGGTTCCTGAGGTGTGAAGCCGCTTCCCGGAGCGCATTCGCGTCGCGGCAATGGCCGGTCAGCCTGGAAGCGATCTCCACCGCATCCCGGGAGCGGACCATCGACGATCGTTCTTCCTCATGCTCCTGGAAGCGGCGAAACTCCATCCGCGTCGTCTGGCGCGCGGACAGCGCGACGGCCACGACCGCCGCGATCGCCAGGACGCCGACGGCCAGCAGGAGTCTGGTCTGGAGACTAGAGATCATCCGATGTGGCCAGCCGATACCCGAGGCCGTGCGCGGTGAGCACGTAGCGCGGCTCGTCGCCCGGCTCGAGCTTGCGGCGGAGATTGGTCACGTGCGCGTCGATCGTCCGGTCGAGTCCCTCGTAGTCGGGACCGAAGATCCGCGCGACCAGCTCGTCGCGCGTGAAGATGCGGCCCGGATGGCGCGCCAGCGCCGCGAGCAGCCGGAATTCCGTCGGCGTGAGCGCGACCGCCCTGCCGCCGATTCGTGCCTGCCGCGCCCAGAGATCCACTTCGAGCTCGCCGACCGTCGTCTTCGATGAAGGCGTGGCGGAGGCCTGCCGGCCGCGGCGAAGGAGGGCCTGCACGCGCGCGACGACCTCTCGCGGACTGAATGGCTTGGGGACATAGTCGTCGGCGCCGACGTCGAAGCCGGCCAGCCGATCGTCCTCGGACGCGCGCGCGGTCAACATCAGGATCGGCACGGTCGACGACTGTCGCAGGCGCCGGCAGACCTCGAGTCCGGCGATGCCCGGGATCATCAGATCGAGCACGACGGCGCCGACATCGGGCGCCGACGCAAGCTGCAGGCCGGTCATGCCGTCTTCCGCCACGGTGACGTCGAGTCCCGCCTGCTCCAGGTACAGCACCAGCGTGTCGGAAACCACCGCGTCATCCTCGATGACGACGATCTTCATTGATGAAAGTGTAGGCCGGCCCTAGGGCCGGCGCTTTGGTTCTAGCGCCCTCATGATCGCGAGGCCCAGCTGCTCGCCTGTCGGCGGATCGAGATTCGTGAGCACGACGACCGTCCAGTCCCCGTTCGATTCGGCGATGGCGTTGATGCCCGGCGCGCCGCCAGCGATGCCGATGCCCTTCTCGCTGCCGGGAAACAGTCCCTTGCGCACCGCTTTGGCGAAGGCCAACAGGTCCGTTGCCGTGGAATAGCCGCCGCCGGCCGCGCTGCCCGCGGCACCATGCATGTAGACGTTGCTCTTGAGCTGCCCGTCGTCCGTCCGCCGCGTATAACCGATCGCGACGTTCGGCTCGATCGCGTCCACCTGTGGATAGCCCGTGCTCGTCATGTCCGCACGCTTGAAGACGTGTTCGGCGACGTACTGCTCGTACGGCACGCCGGACACGCGCTCGACGATGGCGCCGAGCGCGATGTAGCAGCCGTTGCAGTACTGGTTACGCGCGCCGGGCGCAAAGAGCGGCGTGCGGGCGCTCACGAAGCGAAAGTAATCGGCATTCGAGCGGAAGCGGTCTTTCGGCTCGCGGGTGAACTCAGGACCGAAGAAGTCCGCGAGGCCAGCCCGGTGCGACAGGAGCTGCTGCACCGTCGCGGACCGGCTCAGCGCCTGCGGGTAATCGGGAAAAAACTTCTCGAGCGTGTCGGTGTGCGCCAATCGACCCTGTTCGACGAGCTGGGCGATCGCGACTTGAGTGAAGGTCTTGTTAATCGAACCGAGGTTGAAGCGGGTACGCACGCTGTTCGGGATCCGGTTGGCGCGGTCGGCAAACCCGTACGCCTGGTGAAACAGCGGCACGTCACCTTTCGCCACCAGCGCGACTCCCGAGAACACATCCGCGGCGGCAAGTGTCGACAGGTATCCGTCCAGCGCCCGCGCGAGCTCGTCCGGCGTCATCTGCGGGTGAATCGGCGGGGGCGGCACGCCGGCCGCCCCCTTCTCTCCTGCCTGATCGCCCATCGCGACCTTGATGTTCGAAATGCGCGGCGGGCTGCCGCCATCGAGCTCCAGGCTGATGCTGCCGATCGCGCCGGTCGAGCCCTTCACGTGGAGCTGCAGCGGCGCGTCGGGTCCTTCCCTGGTGGCGCGCTCGAAGGTCAGCTTCCCAAAGTCCTTCCGGATCTTCTCGAACAGCTCCTTCCGGTCCCCGGCCGTTGTTTTATTCAAGTGATCCGCGGAGAAGCGCTCCTTGGCCATGGCCTCCCACGCGGCGGCGTCGCCGTCGAGCGCCTTCAAAACGGCATCGACGAGCGCCCGGATCTCGGGCGGCGCTCCGGTCCGTACTTCCTGCTGGCCGCGCGGAGCCGCGGCAAGCGCCATCACACACACGAACGACAGGACGATCTGCACAGCGGGTCGTCTCGACATCAGGACTCCTTTCTGGATCCCGGCGAACCGGGTCCATGTCCCGAGGCTACGAGGCGTTTGCTAAGAGGTTATGAAGGGTCGCCGGAGCATCCACCGGTAGAGCCACACGATCAGCCCGACGAACGTCGCCACCCCGATCAGGTTCGCGGGCGCGAAATCCCCGGCGACGAGCGCGAGCGGCGCCTCGTTCCTCGTCGCGACGATCAGGCCCGAGTTCAGAACCCCGAAGAGACTCTCCCCGACGATCAGGCCGGACGCGATGAGGACGCCGAGCCGCTCTAATCTCGGGCGATCGGCCGCGCGTTTCCCTTTCACACGCTCGTTGTACCAATGTCCGATCACGGCCCCGACGACCACCGCGAAGGTCGCCGACATCGGCAGGTAGATGCCGATGCCGACCGCGAGCGGCGGAATGCGCAACCGCTTCAGCGCACCGAGCGTCTCGTCCAGGAGAATCACGGCAATTCCTACGAGCACGCCGACGCCGATCATCTTCCAGTCGAGGTTGCCGCCGATGACGCCCTGCGCCAATGCGGAAATCAGGGTCGCCTGCGGCGCGGGTAACGGATTCTGCGCGATAACTCCGATGTTCGGCGCGCCGGCAAAGCCGTTCGACTGCGCCAGCAGGTTCAGTACCGGCGGAATCACGATCGCCCCGGCAATAACGCCGACGATGAGCGCGATCTGCTGCCGGCGCGGCGAGGCGCCGACGAGCTGTCCGGTCTTGAGATCCTGCAGGTTGTCGTTCGAGATCGTCGCGCAGGCAAACACGATGGCCGTGACGAAGAGCGCGAAGGCGATGAGCGCCGGGCGGGTGTCGGCCGTCGGCGGAACCGCCAGCACCAGCAGGGTCGCGCAGCTCACGATCGACAGGATCCCCACGCCGGAGATGGGGCTGTTCGACGCGCCGATGAGTCCGGCCATGTAGCCGCAGATCGCGGCGATCAGAAACCCGCCGACCAGCACGAACGGCACCGCGATGAACACCAGCGTCGCGACGTGGGACGCGATCGGCGTGCCGCCGACGAACGAGACCGCGAGAGCCGCCGATAGCGCGAGACAGGCGATCGTGAGGCCGATGATCCAGCCTGACGACAGATCCCGGTCGCGCTCGTCGCCCGTGGCCTGGGCGCGCGACGACGCGATCGTGCTGACCAGTCCGCCCACGACCGGTTTGGCGAGCTTGGCGAGCGTCCAGATCGCCGCCACGGCAATCGTGCCGGCGCCGATGAACCGCACCTGATGCCGCCAGATGCCAGCCGCGTGCGTGGCGAGATCCACGCCAGCGGGCACCGGCTGCAGGTACGTGAGGATCGGCACGCCGCCGACCCACGCGATGAGCTGGCCGACGAGCATGGCCATGCCGACCGACAGGCCCACGAGGTGGCCCGCACCGACGAGCGCCAGCGAGAATGCGATGTCGTAGCCGCTCGCGATCCCGCGGCCGAGGCCAAAGAAACCCGAGACACCCCCCGCCGCGATGCGCGTGGACGTGAAGATCGCGAGACCGGCCGACGCGACCGATCCGAGGATCACGGCCCTGAGACCCTCGCGCGCTTCACCAGTTTCGTCCCTGGTCTCGCCGCGCGTGCCCGATCCGACCTTCAAGACTTCGGCGGCGGCCACACCTTCCGGGTACGGCAGGTCGGACGTGGTCACGAGCGCGCGCCTGAGCGGGATCGTGAACAGCACGCCAAGGATGCCGCCGGCGACGCAGACGAGGCACGACGTCCAGAACGGAAACCCGCTCCACCAGCCGACGATGACGAGACCGGGCAGCACGAAGATGATCGCCGACAGGGTGCCGGCGGCCGACGCGACGGTCTGGACGATGTTGTTCTCGAGGATCGAGGAGTCGCGGACCCGGCTCAGGATCGCCATCGAGATCACGGCGGCCGGAATGGACGAGGCGAACGTCAGGCCGACCTTGAGGCCGAGGTACACATTCGCCGCGGTGAAGACTGTGGTGAGGAGGACCCCGAGCACCAGGCCGCGAATTGTGAGCTCCTTCGGCATGAGCGGGAATTATGACCTCGGGTGTCTTTTTACGGTATGCGTAAAAGACACCCGAGGTCTTATCGGTGTAATGTCTCGGGCCATGGCGATCAATCGACGGGATTTCATTCACATCGCGGCGCTCGGCACGGGCGCAGCCGCCGTTGGCGCGAGCGGTTGTGCGCGCGCGGACGTGTCCGCCCAACCGGAACGCGCCGCCGTTCCGCCGCCCATCCAGGCGCTCAAACCGATGACCGCCGGCATCGTCCCGATCGCGGATGATGAGCGGCGCGCGCGAATCGCGAAGGCGCAGCGGCTGATGGCCGAGCAGAAGATCGACGCGGTGTTCATGGAAGGCACGGCGAGCTGCTTCTACTTCGCGAACATGCGCTGGGGACAGAGTGAGCGGACCTTTGGCCTGGTGATTCCGGCGAAGGGTGAGCTCGCATACGTCTGCCCGAAGTTCGAGGAGGAGCGCGCGCGAGAGCTGATCAAGTTCGGCACCGACGTACGCACCTGGGAGGAGCACGAGAGCCCGTACCGGCTCATCGCGCAGATCGTCCGCGATCGCGGTCTGCAGCACCGCCGTATCGGCGTGGAAGAGCGCGTGCGGTTCTTCATCGCCGACGGCGTCCGCAAGGAAGCCGCCGGCATGGAGATCGTCGATGCGACGCCGGTCACGGCCGGCTGCCGGATCTACAAGTCGCCGGCGGAGACCGCGCTCATGCAGCGCGCCAACGATGTCACCATCGAGGCGTACCGCGCCGCGCTCGCGACCATGCGCGAGGGCATGACGCAGGGCGACCTGTCGGGCAACATCGCCGCCGCGTTTCGCGCGCTCGGCTTCACCGGGGGCGCCAGCGTCCAGGTCGGCAAGTGGTCGGCGCTGCCTCATGGATCGATTACGCCCCAGACGATTCACGAAGGCGACATCGTGATGATCGATGGCGGCACCAGCTGCGAAGGCTACGCCTCCGATATCACGCGGACGACGGTGCTCGGCAAGCCGACGCCGCGACAGGTCGAGGTCTGGAACAAGGAGAAGGAAGCGCAGACGGCTGCCTTCCTGGCGATGAAGCTCGGGGCCGCGTGCGAGACCGTGGATGCTGCGGCGCGGAAGGTGATCGAAGCCGCGGGATTCGGCCCCGGCTACCAGGTGCCCGGACTGCCCCACCGCACGGGACACGGCATCGGCCTCGAAGGCCATGAGTGGACGAACTTCGTGAAGGGCAACACGACGCCGCTCGCGCCAGGCATGTGCTTCAGCGACGAGCCGATGATCGCGATTCCGGGGGAGTTTGGCATCCGACTTGAGGACTGCGTCTACTTCGACCAGGCCGGCGCACACTTTTTCACGAAGCAGAGCCTCGCGATCAATCAGCCGTTTGGGTGAGTGCGGAGGTCGGAAGCGGCAATTGGGCGCCGCAGCATATAATTGAGTCCGTACACCGCTTTCTTGAGCCCTGCGGCCATTCCGGCCCCCCAGCCCTCACCAAAGCTCAAACGAGAGGGCCTGTGAAAGCAACTGCCATTGCACCTCCTCAGCTAAAACCGGCTCTGTGTCCAGCCTGCCGATCCTCCGCGATCGTGACGAAGGCGAAGGTTCCAAACGTCTATAGCTACTGGCGATGCACGAGTTGCGGCGAAATCTGGAACGTGTTGCGGTCGCAAACGCCGCGCCATGACGCGAACCGATGGCGTTGACGCAGAGCTGTCACGTCGGTTGGGGGCGGTGAAAGTGGAGCGGGTCTCGCAGGCTTTGCAGCTCCCGGTAATAGTAGAGCGGGGTTGGCCGGTGACGCGTGAATCTCAGCTTCTTGAGGAACTCGAGTTCCTCCGCGGTCGCATCGCCGCTGAGAGATCGATCGTGTAAGAAGGCCTCGAGCCCTGGCTCATTCTCGACCGGTGGGACGGGTTCCCGCTCCACGAACTCAAATTTTTTCGGGTGGCCTGGCGCGAGGCGACGGTTCAACACGATCTCCATCGCGAACGTCGCGAGGTCGATGTCCCACGATTCGATCAGCGGATCCAGGAACGTGACGCAGTTCTCGGGCGAAATGTTGAAGACATCCGTCTCCAGGAAGTCGAGCGCAATGACGCGCATTTGCGCATAGCTCCGGCCGCTGAGTCTGGCGACGAGACGGAGCCAGTTTTCATCCGTGAGTTCCTGTTGCGTCACCCGCTTGGCGACGTCCAGCAGTTTCTGGGTGATGAGGCGTTCGAGAGCGCCAAAGGGCTCCTTCTCGAACATCGCACGGATCGGGTGCACCTTTCCGGGTGCGTACTTGCGGAGAATCAACTTCCGTACTTCCTTGAACAAGGGCGCGGGCGGGTCCGCCAGTCTTCGCTTCAGGGCGTCCGTGCGGTTGAGATCGGCAAGCGTCGCTAACTTCCCGGCGGGAAGTCGCAGGAACGTCTCCATCCTGTCGTAGATGTCGGTTCGCTCAGGCGCCGGGGGGGGCTTCTTCCCGGTCAGCAACTGGGAGATGTAAGACTCCGTCACCTGGGCTGCCGCCGCCAGATCGCGTTGCTCGCTCCCCAGTTTTCTGAGCCGTTGGCGGACGAGAAGCGGGAAATCCACGGGTATTCCTCCGGATCGTGACTGAACCACTTAACCCTAGATGATTAATTGAAGGGCCCAACACAAACCATATCCCACCTCATACTTGACATAAACAGTTAATTGGCTGAGAATGCTTGACAGGACTGCAGGCCCACCAGAGCCCCTCCCCTAAAGCACGCCCACCAACCAAGGAGTTGGCGTCTGATCCACCCGTTCACGCCACGTTGGAGCCGAAAACTATGACTGTCAGACCTCTACACGACCGCATCATCGTTCAGCGCATCGACGAGGGCGAACAGAGTGTCGGCGGGATCATCATCCCCGACACCGCGAAGGAAAAGCCGCAACGCGGCAAAGTCATCGCGGCGGGTGATGGCAAGTCCAACGCCGAGGGCAAGCGGTTCCCGCTCGACGTGAAGGCTGGCGACAGCATTCTGTTCGGCAAGTACTCCGGCCAGGACATCAAGCTCGATGGGGAGGAATACCTCATCATGCGTGAGGAAGACGTCCTGGGCGTGGTCGAAGAACACGACATCCACAAGAACAAGAAGACGACGAAGACGTAGAGGCTCTGCCCCCGACAGGCACCGTATCTCTGCAGTATCAGGAGCACAAGCAATGGCCAAACAGATTGTGTACGGCGAGCAGTCGCGGCAGGCGATCCTTCGCGGCGTCAACCAGCTGGCCGACGCGGTGAAAGTGACGCTCGGCCCCAAGGGGCGCAACGTCATTCTGGACAAGAAGTTCGGTTCGCCCACGATTACCAAGGACGGCGTCACGGTCGCCAAGGAAATCGAGTTGAAGGACCCACTCGAGAACATGGGCGCGCAGATGGTGCGCGAGGTCGCCAGCAAGACGTCCGACATCGCCGGTGACGGCACCACCACAGCCACGGTCCTGGCCCAGGCGATCTATCGCGAGGGCGCGAAGAACGTCGCCGCGGGTGCCAACCCGATGGAGATCAAGCGTGGCATTGAAAAGGCCGTCGAGGCGATGGTGGCGTCCCTCAAGACTCAGTCCAAGCCTGTGACGGGTCCGATGATCGCGCAGGTCGGCACGATTTCGGCCAACGACGACGAGACCATCGGCCGGATCATCGCCGAAGCGATGGAGAAGGTCGGGAAGGATGGCGTCATCACCGTCGAAGAGGCGCGGACGCTCGAGACCTCGCTCGAGATCGTCGAAGGCATGCAGTTCGATCGCGGCTATCTCTCACCGTACTTCGTGACGGACCCCGAGCGCATGGAAGTCGTGCTCGAAAATCCGGTCATCCTGATCCATGAGAAAAAGATCAGCTCGATGAAGGATCTGCTCCCGGTCCTGGAGCAGGTGGCGCGCCTCAGCCGGCCGCTGCTCATCATCGCGGAGGACATCGAGGGAGAGGCGCTGGCGACGCTAGTCGTCAACAAGTTGCGCGGTACGCTCCAGGTGGCCGCGGTGAAGGCGCCCGGTTTCGGCGACCGTCGCAAGGCCATGCTCGAAGACGTCGCCATCCTGACCAATGGCCGTGCCGTTACCGAGGACCTGGGGATCAAGCTCGAGTCGCTCAAGATTGAGGACCTCGGCCAGGCCAAGAAGATCATGATCAACAAGGACAACACGACGATCGTCAGTGGCGCCGGCAGCGCGACGTCGATCGCGGGACGCGTCAAGCAACTTCGCGCCCAGATCGAGGACACGACGTCCGATTACGACCGCGAGAAGCTGCAGGAGCGACTCGCCAAGCTGGTCGGCGGCGTGGCGATCATCAAGGTCGGCGCGGCGACGGAGACCGAGATGAAGGAACGGAAGGCTCGCGTCGAGGACGCGATGCACGCGACCAAGGCGGCCGTCGAAGAGGGGATCGTTCCGGGTGGCGGCGTAGCGCTGCTGCGGGCCTCGAAGGTGCTCCAGGAACTCGCGCTCGAAGGCGATGAGCGAGTCGGCGTCAACATCGTCACCCGCGCGATCGAGGAGCCGATGCGCTGGATCGCGACCAACGCGGGTCAAGAGGGCTCGATCGTCGTGCAGAGGGTGCGGGAAATGGGGCCCGAGGAAGGGTTCAACGCGCAGACTCTGAAGTTCGAGAACCTCGTGGAAGCGGGCGTGATCGATCCAACGAAGGTGGTCCGATCCGCACTGCAGCACGCGGCGTCGATCGCGGCTCTGCTGCTGACCATGGAAGCGGTCATCACGCACATTCCGGAAAAGGACATGGCTGCCGCGATGCCGGGCATGAACGCAGGGATGTACTAACCGCCGCGCGACCGGCGATGGCGGCAGCGGTGACGGGAAGGGTGTCTACCATGGAAAACCGCGTTGAAATGGCGGGGTACGCCGCATTCGCAGTCGCTGGGCTGTGCATCACGGCATCTCTGTTGTCACTCGGCCTCACACGTGAGGCGTCGTCGGTGGCGACAGCGATCACCCTGGGTGCGTTCGGGGTGAGTCTTGTGGGACTGGGTCTGTCCTGCGTGTGGAATGGACTGCGGCCGGCGCACACTCTCGCGCGACTTCTGTCCACTCATGAGACTCCGGCCAGGCCGCGGCGAGATGGTGCGTGAATGATTCACCTCCTCTGGCTGGCTGCGGCCGCCCTCATCATCTGGTGGAAGTACGGTCATCACGCGCTTCGTGCGGACGATCTCGGCACCGTCAGCCCGCAATGGCTCCACGAGTATCGCCGCGAAGCGCACACGAATAGTTAATCGGAAAAAAGGAGAGTTTGAATGTCATTGAACCGTCGGATTATCATTTCCAGCCTCACGGTTGCTGCTCTGGCCGCTTTCTTGCCAGCTCTGGGCGCCCAGTCAGTCTCACCGCTGAACGGCACCTGGATGATCAATGTGGCGAAGTCGACGTACAACCCAGCCGAACTCGCCCCGAAGAGCAGCACCTCGAAGGTCGAAATCACTGGGGACACGATCAAAGTCGTCGTCGATGGCGTCGATTCCCAGAGCCGACCGACTCACTTGGAGTACACGGCGAAGCTGGACGGCAAGGACTATCCCTGGAAGGGCACCGTCGATGGGAAGCCCAATCTGAATCAGGACATGGTCGCCTGGAAAAAGATCGACGACTTCACGTATGAATCGACGAACAAGCTCAAGGGAGAGGTGCTTTCAACGCAGCGGGTCGTCATCGCCAAGGATGGCAAGACGCGAACCAACACGGTGACCGGCAAGAACGCTCAGGGGCAAACGGTGAACAACACCGTCCTCTATGAGAAGCACTGAACCTGAAGGCAAGACTGGAAAAAGGCAGAAACAGAAGTCATGGGAATGGCGCGAATCTGCTCTCCCGCCTTCTGTCTTCTGCTGTCTGACTTCAGGTTGCTGGTTTTTTCAGCAACCTGAAGCTGGTCGGCGCGGGCAGGCTGAACGTCAGGCCTGACGCGTCGACCGGGCACGTCCAACCTTCGCCGAGCGCTCGCTTCGCTCGCGGCTACGGTTGGCAAGCCTCGCGCTCTGCCTGGCGCGGGTTCTACCGGGCAGTCCCGGCTTTCCGGCATCAAGACTGGCGCGTCGCGGAAGAAGGACGCTCGACCAGTTCCCTGGCATGCGCAGATTGTTCCCGCAGATCCTTGGCGGATTCCTCGAAATCCATTTTCGGCACGACGTCACTCGCCCGTGTTCTGATCCGTCGGTCGGCCGGCTCAGGATTCTCGTCGCCCAGCCACCTTCCGAGACGCCGCTTGAGCGACTGAAAGTATCCCTCGCCGGCATGAGCCGCCTTCGGCGGCGGTCGGCGCCAACGCCGACGCTCCTCCACCGGCAGCCACGTCGAGAGAAACGCGTACCGATCCGACGCGCAGACAGGACAAGTGTCGCCGACGAACAGCTCCTCGCAGTCGAGGCAAAGACGGGCAGCGCGAAGTTGCATGGCGTGACGGGCGCGAGCGGCACCCTGATGATCGATTATCGGCGCCGAAGACAGCCGTCACAAGCGACGCGAATTGTCAGACGATGACGAATCTGTCAGGACTGACCTCGGGTGCCGTCCTTATTGTCAGGAAGCAAAGTGACACCCAAGGTCCACCTGAGGTCCTGTAGCTACTGCGCCTTCTTCGCGTGCACCGAGAACGCGGCGCCCTGCGGATCAATGCCGTTCAGCACCCAGTCGCCGCCAGGCACCTCCATCGGGCCATTCAGAATCTGCCCGCCATTCGCCTTGATGCGCTCGACCGCCGCGTTGATGTCAGGGACTAAGAAATAGATCTGCCAGTTCGGCGGCACGTGCGCCAACTGCGGCGGCTTGTTCATCATGCCGCCGATCATGCCGTGCGGACGATTGAACATGTAGTACTTGCCCATCTCACCCATGTCCATCGTCTCGCTCGGCTGCCAGCCGAACAGCTCGCTGTAGAACTTCATCGCGGCGGGGGCATCCGTGGTCATCAGCTCGAGCCACGACGCTTCTCCGACTTCCGGCGCGCCTTCGGGCTGCTGCTCGATGCTCGGATCCGGCTCGTAGATGTAGAACGCAGCCCCCTGAGGGTCGGCCATCATCTGCATGCGGCCGACTTTCGGAACGTCGATGACCGGAGAATGCGCCTGCCCGCCGAGCCGCTTGATGTGAGCGGCGGCGTCCTCGAGCTTCGGCACGCCGATATACATCGCCCAGAATGGCGGCGCATTCATGCCTTCCGGTCTGTTCATGAAGCCGGCGACCGGAACGTCGCCGTCACGCTTGAACATGCTGTAAGGCTGTGGTGACCCCTCGAAGGGCACCGCCGTCCAGCCAACGACGTTCTTGTAGAACGTTTCGGCGGCGTTCTTGTCGGTGGTCATCAATTCGTACCAAAGGGGCCGTCCGAGGACGGTGGAAACGGTCGTAGTCATCGAAACCTCCCTGCAAAGACCTACACTGTATCGCTCCTGCATGACACTCGCGCCCGGCACACGACTCGGCCACTATGAGATCCTCGGCTCGCTTGGAGCTGGGCGCATGAGCGCCTGGCGCGGGGGGCAATGGCGTTAGGCCCCGGCACCAGACTCGGCCACTACGAGATACTCGCCACGCTCGGCGCGGGCGGGATGGGTGAGGTCTACCGCGCCGCCGACACCACGCTCGGCAGACACGTCGCCCTCAAAGTCCTCCCCGCCGCCCTGGCCAGCGATCCCGAGCGCATCGATCGCTTCCGGCGCGAGGCCCGCGCCGTCGCCGCCCTGAACCATCCCCACATCGTCACCATCCACTCGGTCGAACAGGCCGACGGCGTCCAGTTTCTGACGATGGAGCTGGTGGAGGGCCAGTCGTTGGACCGATGCGTGCCGTCCAGCGGTATGCCGATGGAGAGACTGCTGGAGATCGCGCAGTCGCTCTCCGACGCCCTCGATGCCGCGCACGACAAGGGCATTGTCCATCGCGACCTCAAGCCCGCCAATGTGATGCTGACCTCGGATGGCCGCGTGAAGATTCTCGATTTCGGCCTCGCCAAGATCAGCGGCTCGACTCCATCTCCAGGCGAAGAACTCGAGACGATGGCCCGGACGAGCGCGGGCGTGATGCTTGGAACGATGCCGTACATGTCGCCTGAGCAGGTCGAGGGCCGGCCCGTCGATCACCGGAGCGACCTCTTCTCGCTCGGGATCGTGCTGCACGAGCTGGCGACGGGCACGCGTCCGTTTCAGGGCGCGAGTCCGGCGACGGTGCTCTCGGCCATCCTGCGGGACACGCCCGCCTCGATCTGCGACACGCGGCAAGACGCGCCGCAGCCGTTGGGCCGGCTGATCGCGCGTTGCCTCGAAAAGGATCGAGAACGACGAATCCAGACGGCAAGGGACGTCAAGAACGAGCTGGACGCGTTGAAGCGCGGCCTCACCTCGGGCAGCAGTGCGCGTCGGACGCCGGCAACCGGCGCCGAGCGGCGTTCCATCGTCGTGTTGCCTTTCGCGAACCTGAGTCCCGACGCCGAGAATGAGTACTTCAGTGACGGCCTGACCGAAGAGATCATCGCGGACCTGTCGAAAGTCCGGGCGCTCAGTGTGATCTCCCGGACGTCGGCGATGCAGCTGAAGGGCGCGAAGAAGGACGTCCGGACGATCGGGCGCGAGCTCGGAGTGCAGTACGTGCTGAACGGAAGCGTTCGAAAGGCCGGCACCAGCCTTCGCATTACCGCGCAACTCGTCGACGCGGCGTCGGACGCGCAGCTGTGGTCCGAGAAGTACAGCGGCACGATCGACGACGTGTTTGACCTGCAGGAGCGCGTGTCGCGCGAGATCGTGAAGGCGCTCGACATCACGCTGTCGTCGGACGAGCAGCGGCGGCTGGCGGAACGGCCGATTGCCGACGTGCGCGCGTTCGAGCTGTTCCTCCAGGCGCGGCAGGAACTGCGGCGGTATGCGATCGATCGGGCACTCGCGAACATCCGCGCGGCGCTGCGCATCGAGGGCGAGACAGCGCCGCTGCTCGCGTTGCTCACGTGGGCGAAGGTCTGGCAGGTCCGCGTCGGGATCAGCCCGGATCGGACCCCGCTCGACGAGGCCGAGCAAGAGGCGCGCGCGCTGCTCGCCCGGGCGCCCGATGCGCCGTTCGGGTATTCGCTGCTCGGACACATCGAGTACGAACGCGGGCGCCAGCCGGAAGCGGTCCACTACCTCAGGCTCGCGCTCGAGCGGGAACCGAACGACTCCGACACGATCTTGATGATGTGCATCGGCCAGATCGCGGGCGGCCAGAACGCCGAGGGGCAGGAAGCGGCGCGTCGGATGGTGGCGTGCGATCCGCTGTCGCCCGTGTCGTGGATGGCCATGGGCATCCCGACCTGGTTCATCGGCAGGCCGGACGAGGGGATCCCGCATCTCGAGAAGGGGCTGGAACTCGACCCGCAGAACTTCATCCTTCATTGGTGCCTCGGGTACACCTATGCCCTGGTCGGTCGGCTTGGCGAGGCGTCGCAACATGCCAGGGCGCTCCACGCCATGGGTCCCGATCTGCCTTACACGCGCCAGTTACTCTCGCTCATCGACGGACTCGAGGGCCGACGGGACGCGGCGCTCGAGCGGATCGCGTCGCTCAATCTTGCGGCGCTCGACGCGCATCACCAGTTCCACCTGGCCGAGTCGTTCATCGCGGCCGGCGAACACGAGCGTGGTCTCGATCTGCTCGAGCTGGCCGTTCAGGGCTTCTATCCCTATCCGTTCATGGCCGAGTACTGCCGCTTCCTCAATCCCGTGCGCGGCACGGTGCGGTTCGCCGGGATTCTGGCGACCGCCAAGGCGCTGGCGGACGCATTTCCTGAAAAGGTACGAAATCTCTCATCCCCAGGAGGCACCAGATGATCCGCAGACTGTTCCTCGTGATCGGGATCGGCGCATTGGGCGCATGCGCACCAGCACCGGCCCCCGCGCCCGCGCCGCAAGACACGGCCGCCGACGAGGCGAAGATCCGGGCGGACCTGCCGCTGTGGTTCGAGCACTACAACAACGGCAACGCCGATGGCGTCGCCAGCCAGTACGCGGAGGACGGCATCCTGATGCCTCCGAACGCGCCGGCCTCGACCGGCCGCGCGGCGATTCGTGCGTTCATCGCCGCCGACTCCGCCAAGACGAAGGCGGCAGGCCTGATGCTCAAGAACACGGCAATCACAGCCGTAGGCGTGAGCGGCGACATCGGCTGGATGAGCGGGACGTTCGCCGTCGTTGATGCGAAAGGCACCACGGTCGACACCGGTAAGTACTTGTCGGTGCATCGCCGGGCGAACGGCACCTGGCTCTACGTTCGCGATATCTGGAACACGGACACGGAGCCGCCGCCGGCGAAGAAGTAACAAAGGCGCAAAGCCTAAAAGGCTCAAAGGCGGAGCCAAGATCATTTCAGCGCCAGCGTCGGATCGATCATGGCCGCTCGGCGGGCGGGAATGTAGATCGAGACAATCGCGACGCCGGCGAAGAGCATCAGCACCGCTAGAAATGTGGGCGTGTCGGTCGGCGTGATGCCGAACAGGATCCCTGAAATGATCTTGGTCAGCGCGAGCGCACCCGCGACTCCGACGCTCGCACCAATGAAGACCGTGATCAGGCCCTGACGCATGACGAGGGCGAGCGTCTGTCCCGGCGTGCCGCCGAGGGCGAGCCGAATCCCGATTTCCTGGGTTCGGCGCACCACCGAATACGCGCTCGCCCCGTAGATGCCCGCGCTGGCGATGACCAGCGCGATGATGGCGAAGATCCCCAGAAGCATCATGTACACGCGGGGCGCGGCGGCTGATTCCCAGAGCACGCGGTCCATGGGCTGCAGGTTCGTGATGGGCTGATCCTTCTCCACGGCCCAGACGCTCGCGCGCACGGCGTTGATCATCGACGCGGGATCCATGGAGGTGCGGACCACCAGGGACATGTGCGCGTCCTGCGCCTTGTAGAACGGCTGCTGACTCGGCACGAACACCTGCGGGGCCGGGTCCATGAGCCGACCGTGGTACCGCACCTCGCGGACCACGCCTATGACCGTCAGCCAGCGCTCGCGATTCTTCTCGTAGTAGAACTGCAGCCGTTTGCCGATTGCCTCTTCGGTCGGCCAGAACCGGCGCGCCATCGTCTCGTTGATGACCGCGACCGGAATGCTGGCGGACGTGTCGTCCGCGTTGAACCCGCGCCCCCACACGACCGGAATGTCCATGGCACGGAAGAAGTCGCCGCTCACGATGTTGAAGGCGGCGGGATGGCCGCTGCCCGGCCGGGGATCGTCATGGCCCTCGACGCGAAACGTCTCGCGGCGGCCCCCTCCGGTGAACGGCTGGTCGACGTGCAGCCCGACGGCGACGACGCCCGGCAACACGCCAATCGCGTTCAGAAGCCGCTGCACGTACGCCTCCCGTTGCGGCGGATCCAGGTATCGCTTCGACAGCAGGAGATCCGCGGTCAGCGCGCGGTGCGTGTCGACGCCCAACTCGACTCGCTGCAGCCGGATGAAGCTGTTGACGAGGAGGCCGGCGCCGATGAGGAGCATCACCGTCATCGCCGTCTGACCGACGATCAGCAGGTGACCCAGCCGGCGCTCGGTCACACCGCTCGACTGTGTCCGGCTGTCCTGCCTGAGGCATTCCGTCAGGCCCACTCTTCGCACCATGAGCGCGGGCGGCAGTCCGCTGAGCACCCCGCAGAACGCCGCAAGGACGAATGCGACGCCGAGCATCGTCCAGTCGAACGGAATCTCGGGCAGGCCGAACTGTTGCGAGAGCGACGCGACCAGGAACGCGCTGCCCCACAAGGCCAGCACGGCCCCCAGCACCGCGGCAACGACTGAGAGGCTGAGGCTTTCGGTCAGCAACTGCCGGACGAGCCGCCCTCGCCCCGCGCCGAGCGCACTGCGGACCGCGAGCTCGCGCTGCCGGGCGATGCCTTTGGTCAGCACCAGGTTGCCCACGTTGGCGCACCCAATCAGCAGCACACACAGTCCGGCACCCAGCAGCACCAGCAGCGGCGTGCGCACCTGGCCGACCGCCACCTCGTGAAGCGGAACGACGTTCACGCCCCGGCCTTCGTTCGAGTCCGGGAACGCCTGCTCCAGTCTGGACGCGATCGCATCCAGCTCCTGCTGGGCTGCCGAGCGTGAGACGGCAGATCTGAGACGCGCGATCCCGCGAATGTATCCACAGCTGCGGCACGGGCGTTCAGGCACCGGCACGATCACATCGGTATCGATGAACGGCGGGAATTGGAACCCGGCCGGCAGCACGCCCACAATGGCGTGGCTGACTTCGTTCAGCAATATCGTCCGGCCGAGAACGCGCGGGTCGCTGCCGTAGCGCGTCGTCCAGAGTCTGTGGCTGATTAGCGCGACCGCCTGGGTCCTTCGCTGTTCCTCGGCGTCGAAGGACCTGCCGACCGCCGGACTCACGCCAACGACACTCAAGAATTCGTGGGACGCGCGCACACCCGCGACGGACTCCGGGACGCCATCGCCGGTGACGTTGATAGCATCCTGCCGGTACGCGGCGGCACCCGTGAACGCATGGCTCTGGTCTCTCCAGGCCGAGAAATCCAGAAAAGAAGTGGTGTCGCGATAGAGGGCGCGCTTCGGACTCGTCGCGAACAGCACGACAAGTCGATCCGCGTTGGGCAACGGCAGCGGACGGAGCACAAGCGTGTTGACGACATTCAGAATCGCCGTCGTCGCGCCGATGCCAAGGGCCAGCGTGACGACCGCGACCGCCGCAAAACTCGGATGGCGGCGCATCGTCCTCACGCCATAGCGGACGTCCTGGACCAGCCGTTCGGCGCTTCCCCACGCCCAGACGTCCCGCGTCTCCTCGCGAATCCACGCGACATTGCCGAAGTCCTTTCGCGCCGCGCGCCGTGCCTCGTCGGGCGCGAGTCCGTCGGCGATCCGTTCGTCGGCTTCCTCGGAGAGATGGAACGCGAGCTCCTCGTCGAGTTCGCTTTCCTGGCGACGCCACCGCCAGAGGGCGCGCAGACGCGATCGCAGTCGTCCGGCCATCGTCTCTACTGAGCGGTTCGTAAGACCCGTGCCATGGCCGCCGACAGCTGCTCCCATTTCGACTGCTCGGCGGTGAGCTGTTTCCGTCCGGATCGGGTGAGGCGGTAGTACTTCGCGCGCTTGCCCTTGTCGGAGATCTCCCACTGGGCCGAGATCCAGCCCTGCGCCTCGAGCCGGTGGAGCGCCGGGTAGAGCGATCCTGTCTCGATCTGGAGCACGTCTTCCGACACGGCGCGAATCTGCTTCGCGATGGCGTGGCCGTGGGAGGCGCCAAATAACAGGGTGCGCAGGATCAGGAGATCCAGCGTTCCCTGGAGCAGGTCGATGCGCGGTGTGGCCTTGGGCATATTGTGTAGACAGTCTACTGTATTATTGTGTAGTAGGTCTACACAAAAATGAACGGCCCCATTGGCAGGAAGGCCCAAGGCTAAAGGCCCAAGGCGCAAGGGCCCAAGGGCCCGAGTAAGAGCTCTTTCTCAAGGCTTCCGATTGCTTCAACAGCACCCTGCTTCCCTGGGCTTTGGGCCCTGGCGAGGTCGTACAATCCACCTCCTCATGCCCCTTACACCAGGCGTCCGGCTCGGCCGCTACGAGATCCGTCAGCAAGTCGGCGCCGGCGGGATGGCTGAGGTGTACCTGGCCGAGGACACGCAGCTCGGCCGTCGCGTCGCGTTGAAACTGCTGCCGCCGGACACCTCGTCCGACGACCACGCCAGGAAACGCCTCCTGCGGGAAGCGCGCGCGGCGGCCACGCTCGACCATCCACACATCTGCGCGGTGTACGACGTCGCCGAAGCCGACGGCCATCGCTTCATCGCGATGCAGTACATCGAAGGCGATTCGCTCGACGTCCGGCTTCGGAAGGAGTCATTGTCGCTGCGCGAGGTGCTCGCCTTCTCCTGCGACATCGCCGATGCGCTCGCCGCCGCCCACGCCCAGGGCATCGTCCATCGCGACGTGAAGCCGTCGAACGTGATGATTACGACGCGCGGCGAGGCCGTCGTCCTCGACTTTGGCCTGGCGAAGCTGTTTCGAGACGACGAGAACGTGCAGAGCGACGCGGCCACGGAATCGCTGGTGAGCAAGCCCGGCGTCGTCCTGGGCACGATCCCGTACATGTCGCCCGAGCAGGTGCGCGGCGAGCCGCTCGACGGCCGCAGCGACATCTTCAGCTTCGGCGTGCTGATCTACGAGATGGTGAGCGGCCAGCGGCCGTTCGCCGACAAGAGCTCCGCGGCGATCGCCTCGGCGATCCTCACACGCGATCCGGCGCCGCTGGCCCGATTCCAGCCGGAGTTGCCGGCCGAGCTGGAGCGGATCGTCGCCAAGACGTTGCGCAAGGATCCCAACGACCGCTATCAGACCGCCAGGGATCTGCTGACCGATCTGCGGACGCTGCGCGACGACGAAGAGTTTCACCGCCGGCTCGGCCGCAGCGGGCCGCGCTCCTCGGATAGCGCGGTCCCGCCGTCCGAAGCGCGTGCCCCAAGCGCCGTGAAGGCGGTGACGACGGGTATCGATTTGCCGCAGCCCGCCAGGCGGCGGTCGCGCCTCGGCCTCGCGATTGCCGGGACGCTTCTAGTCGCCGCCGCTGGAACGGGCTGGTGGCTCTGGCGGAGCGCCAACGTGCGCTGGGCTCGCGCGCAACTGCCGAAGGTCGAGGCGCTCGCCGCCGAGCGGCGGTACTTCGAGGCCTATGACCTTGCCGCGAACGCCCAGCGCAATCTGCCCGCGGACCCGACACTCGCGCGCCTGCTCGGCACGGTAGCAATCGTCGTAACGGTCAAGAGTGCGCCCGCAGGCGCCTCGGTTTATCTGAAGGCGTTCAATCCGGACGCGTCCGGCGTCGTGCCGCCGCGGCGGCTGGTGGGCGTCACCCCGCTCGTCGATTTCCGCATCGCTCGCGGCGAATACGTCCTCTCGATCGAAAAGGACGGGTACGCGCCGATCGAGCGCACAGTCTCGGGGATCGTCGCGCGCTCGGGCACCCTCGTGATCGCTCCTCCCGCGGTTGTCGTCGATCAGGCGCTGATTGCACTCGACAAGATGCCGGCCCGCATGGTGTTCGTGCCCGGCGGCAACTACCGGCTCGTAGCCTGGTCACGGCCGACGGATGCGCGCGTCAGGCTCGACAATTACTTCATCGACAAGTACGAGGTGACCAACCGCGAGTACAAGGAGTTCATCGATGCCGGCGGATACGTGAAGAAAGACTTCTGGAAAGCGCCGATGATCCGGAATGGTCGTCCGCTCTCCTGGGAGGAGGCGATGGCGTTCCTCAAGGATCGGACGGGGCTGCCCGGCCCGCGTTCGTGGTCCGGGCAGGCGGTGCCCGACGGCCGAGCGGACCATCCCGTCACCGACATTTCCTGGTACGAGGCGGCCGCGTACGCCGCGTTCAGAGGCAAGCAGCTGCCGTCGGTGTTCCAGTGGGAGAAAGCAGCGCGCAACGGCGCCGTCAGCGCGCTCGTGAACTACATGCCATGGGGCGCGTTCTACCCCGGAGACACACTGGCTCATCACGCCAACTTCGAGAACCGCGGCCCGGTCCCGGTCATGAGCCTCGAGTTCGGCATGAGCCCCTTCGGCGCGTACAACATGGCTGGCAACGTCTCCGAGTGGACGGGCAACGAGACGTCCGAGGGGTTTCTCGCGACGGGCGGCGCGTGGGGCGACCCGACGTACACGTTCGCGCAGTACCCGAATCTGCCGGCACTCTACAGCTCCAGCAAAGTGGGATTCCGATGCGCGCTCAACTCGCCAGAGGCGAAAGGCCATCAGGGAATGGCGCGGATCGAGATCAAAGAAGAAGTGCCCTCCTACCGGGCGTCGAGCGCGGCCGAGTTCAAAGGATGGCTTGCGCGGTACGAATACGCGAAGACGCCGCTCGATCCCCGCGTGGAGAACGTCACCGAGACGCCTGAATGGCGGCGCGAGAAGATCACGTTCAATGGCGCCGACGGCGAGCGCGCAACGGCGTACCTCTATCTTCCGCGGCACGTCCCCCGCCCGGTCCAGGTCGTGCATTTTGTGCCCGGCGGCGATGTGGCCTCCGGCCGCCGGTCGCTGCCGGACTCAATGGAGGACCGTCTCGGCGCATTTATCAAGTCAGGCCGTGCCGCGTTTGGCGTCAACCTCAAGGGCTATAGCGGGCGGCTGCTGCCGGAAGGCACGGTGCCCGCCGATCCTACGACCGTCGAATATCTCGAGCGGATCGTGAATCGCATCACCGACTTGCGGCGCGGGCTCGACTACCTCGAAACGCGCGACGATCTCGACAGAAGTCGCATTGCGTTCTTCGGTCCGAGCGCCGGCGCGTACCTCGGGCTGATCCTGGCCGCGACCGAATCACGGTACCGAACAGTCGTCCTCATGGGCGCCGGAGTCAGTAAAGCAGACGCCGGAGTCATACCGGCGGCAAGTCCGGTCAACTTCGCCCCACACATCCGCCCGCCCAAGCTGATGGTCCACGGCCGCTACGACGAGGACACGCCGCTCAAGACCCAGGCCGAACCGTTGTATGCGCTGTTGCCTCAGCCCAAACGCCTGATCCTCTTCGAGGGCGGACACGTGCCGCCGCTTGACGTGATGTTCTCCACGATTTCCACGTGGCTGGACGAAACGCTGGGGCGGGTCAAGGCGGGGTGACGTCATTTCTCCGGCAGCACGTGCCGCTCAATCAGATCGAACAGCTCCCGCCGGTACCCCCTCCGCTCGTCGCTGATCGTCGTGGACGACGTCACGGCAATCACCAGATCCAGATCGCGGAAGACGAAGATGTACTGCCCGCCGAATCCCCACGCGAAGCAGGCACGATGGCTTCCGAACGTCTGGGTCCACCAACCGTAGCCGTACTCGCGATCGGAATCCCAGCGTGAGCGCGTGCGCGGGGTGCAGGAGGCGTCCACCCACGCGGCCGGAACGACCTGCACGCCGCTGGCGCGACCGCGATTGAGGTACAGCTCGCCGAGCGTCGTCATTTGCCGCGGCGTCATCAGCATCTCGTTACCGCCGAGGTAGATGCCCTGCGGATCTCGCGTCCACCGCGCGAGCGTGACGCCCAGCGGCTTCCCGAGCGTCTCGACCGCAAACTGATGCGTCGATTTCCCGGACGCCCTGGTGAGAATCGCCGAGAGGATGTGCGACGTCCCGGTGCTGTACTCCATCGATGTGCCGGGCTCGCTCACCAACGGACGGCCCAGCGCGTGGCGCACCCAGTTTGCGCTGCTCACCCATCGACCATAGTTCCCGCCGCTCGTCGACTCGAGACCCGATCGCATCGTCAACAGGTCCTCAATCATGATCGTCTGCTTGCGCCTGTCGGGATCCTTGCGGAGCTCGGAAAACCAGCGATCGATGGGGGTGCTCAGGCTGGGAATCAGCTTGCGTTCGATCGCGATGCCGACCAGCGTCGAAATGATGCTCTTCGATGCGGACTTGATGTTCGCCAGCCGGGACGCGCTGTGACCCTTCGCGTAATACTCGAGCACGATCTGACCGCGGTGGCTCACGAGCAGGCTGTGCAGCCGCGGCAGCGATGCCGCCGCGGCCCGGACGGCAGACGCGTCCTGCTGCGGCGTGCCGTGCAGCACGGCCGCTGCGGCGAAACAGACAAAGACGGATAACGCGAGCTTCATCGCGGGATTCTCACGCATCGCGGCGCGCGCGTATCATAAGCAGTCGAGGACACCCATGAACGGAACCGTCAGGAAGAATCGAAGCACACGCCGGCGCTTCGCCGCAATCCTTCTGGTCATCGCCACGGTCGCGGCGTACCCGCTGACCGCGACGACATTCATCTCCGCGGAACCGATTCCCACTGGAGACGTCATCGGCCAATCCGCGCTCAGCACGATCCTGAGCGCCGGCTATCCGAACCTGGAGCGCTGGAGCAATCGGCTGCTCAATGACTGCGACACCGTCCAGAACGTGATCGACACCCTCACGGCGAACGCCGCCATCACGACGGTCACTTCCGCGAATACCAGTTTTCGGGTGGCCGCCGGAGGATTCGAGGGCGTCACCAATCCGTCGTTCGTGTTCAAGGTTCAGGACTCGGGGCCTGGGGCGGTGAGCGCGGCGGATGTCAACGTGGTCAGCAATGCGCTGGGGTATGTATTGAGCCAGGGCGGAACGGCGCACTTCAGTCCGGACAATGCGAAGGCCTACGCGTTCTCTCTCGACTACGCGGTCGTCACATTCGCAGGCACGCTGACCGGGGTCCAGGCCAAAGACTTTTTCGACCATCTCGGCACCATCGATGCCGACCTGTGGAGCGGCCTGTTCGCGGGCTTCACACAGATCGCTTTTGGCAATTCGGCGTCCAATAATTCCATGTTGTTTCTCAAGCCGGCCGCAACGAAACAGCAGTTCATTACCGGCCTGTCGACGGCCGCCAGCACCACCTCGGGGGCGACGTACGTCACGGTCAAGAACAATGGCGCGCCGACAACCGCCAAGGCGGGCATCGCGTTTCCAGAGAATGACTGGATCGCGTTCCCCGGTGGCACCCAATATCTGTCTCAGCTCGGTAACGCTTCTTCGCAACTCCTGACGGAGCTGGCCGCATTGCGGCTGCAGCATCTCGAAGCCGTCGCCAATCTCCTGGAGGCGATCGAGGATGGCAACGTGACCGACTATCTCAATAGTCAGTTCGCCTGCCCGGTTCGGTGATTGAAGGTGGATGTTCGAGCTGCCGAGGACGCTGACCTCGATCCTCTCGCGCAGGTCTGGTACGACGGCTGGTACGAGGCTCATGCGGCGATCGTTCCGGCCGAGCTGACGCGACTCCGGACGCTCGAGAGCTTTCGAGATCGGCTCCGCGCCGGCCTCCCAACGATCCGCGTCGTGGGTCCTTCCGGCGCTCCGCATGGCTTCTGCTGGATCAAGGGCGACGAGCTCTACCAGTTGTTCGTGTCGGCCCCAACTCGTGGCTCCGGCATCGCCGTTGCGCTGATTGACGACGCCGAACGGCGACTCTTCGATAGCGGCGTCGACACGGCGTGGCTCGCCTGCGCGATTGGCAACGAGCGAGCCGCGCGCTTTTATGAAAGGCGTGCATGGCAGCGTACAGGAATCGTCGCGAATCTTGCGGAAACGTCGGAGGGCGCGTTTCCGCTCGACGTCTGGCGGTATGAAAAGGCCCTGAAGAGGCGGATCGCGCTCGCGAACCTCCGCTTTCCGTCCACGCCGGAGGAATCGATCACCCTCGCCTGTCGCGCCATCGAGGAAGCCGCGGCCAGGGGCGCGCGGATCGTCTGCTTTCCCGAGTGTTTCGTCCCCGGCTATCGACGCGCGGGCCAGCCTGCGACGCCGCCCGATCCCGAATTCCTCGAACGGGCCTGGTCCGTGATCGCCGAGGCCGCCGAGCGGGGAAAAATCGTTGTCGTGCTCGGAACAGAACGTGTCGTTGACGAGGGAGTCGTCCCGACGGCACTTGTGATCAATGCAGACGGATCATTCGCGGGATTCCAGGACAAAGTACAGATCGATCCCAGCGAGGAACCGACGTACACGCCAGGCTCGGGTCGCCGCGTGTTTCAGGCAGGCGGCCTGACGTTCGGAATCGCCATCTGCCACGAAGGCTGGCGATATCCAGAGACCGTCCGCTTCGCTGCCCGGAATGGCGCGCAGGTGGTGTTCCATCCGCACTTTCACGAGGCCGAGCCCGGTTCCTATCGGCCGACGACGTTCGCCGACCCCGCGAATACGTTCCATGAGAAGGCGGCGCTCTGCCGCGCCGCGGAGAACACCTGCTATTTCGCGACCGTCAATTGCGCGAGTGCCGGCTCTCCGAGTACGTCGGCGATCATTCGTCCGGACGGGACCGTGCTCGGCTACCAGCCGTACGGTCAGGAAGGTTTGCTGATCGGAGACCTCGATCTGACCGCCGCCACTCGCCTGCTCGCGTCGCGCCTCAGACCCGTCACGTAACGTCTCGATGCCGCTTGACCGGCCCCGCACAACGGTCTGGAGCATATACTTTGCGAGGCAAAGGAGGTCACAAGTGCTTGGCATCCTGCGCGCAGCCGCCCTCGTCGCGGTCGTGGTTGGGGCCTGTGGCTCGTTCTATCTGATGCTCCGTGCAGGAAACCGGAACAGTTCCCTGGTGCTCCTCGTGATTCTGTTCACGATCTGGGTGCTCGCGCCGTTCGCGGTCCTCGCCTGGGCCCTGGTGGTTTCGAAGCGTTGGCAGGTTCCCACCCGAGTGGCGCTCTACAACGTCACGCTCGTCGTCGCGCTCGGTTCCCTGGCGTGCTACAGCGAACTGGTGCCGAAGCCTGCGGGCGCGCCGAACGTGTTCATGTTCGTTGCCGTCCCCCCGGCGTCATTGGTGCTGATGGCGATCATGATCGCGATGGCCGCGCTGGTATCTCGCAGGCGATCTCACTGACGCCGGACATCGGCGCTGCTGGAATACCCGGCGACGCCTGCGCCGCGCGGCGGGGTCTCGTGCATCCCAGGTCCGGCCAGCACGATCTCCACCCGGTGCGTCGCCTCGTCGTTCACAATCGGAATCGCCTCCGGATCGATCGTCACGCCGTCGAGCGTGGCCTCGGCAACGCCACGGCTGGCCTTGTGAGGATTCCTCACCGTCACTTCATACCGCGTACGGCCGCGCATCCAGACAAGGGAGTATTCGGGCCATTGCGTAGGGATGCACGGATCGATTCGGAACGTTGCGCTTCCCACACGAAGACCGAGCAGGGCCTCGATTGCGGCCTGATACATCCAGCCGGCCGAGCCCGTGTACCACGTCCATCCGCCACGGCCGATGTGCATGGGATGGGCGTACACATCGGCGGCGACCGCGTACGGTTCCCCGCGGTACCGCTCCACGCCCTCGATCGTCCGCGTGTGATTGATCGGATTGAGCATGTGGAATATTTCCATCGCCGCATCGCCGCGTCCCAACCGCGCCAGGGCGATGAGCGCCCACAGGGCGGCGTGCGTGTACTGGCCGCCGTTCTCGCGGACGCCGGCCACGTAGCCTTTGATGTAGCCAGGATCGTGCGCCATCTGGTCGAACGGCGGCGTCAGGAGCAGCACCATTTGCGCGTCACGACGCACGAGGTGCGCCTGCAAGGCGTCCATGGCGCGCTCCGCGCGGCGGGCCTCCGCCGCCCGAGACAAGACCGCCCAGGACTGGCTGATCGAATCGATCCGGCACTCTTCGTTCTGGGCCGATCCGAGCGGCGTCCCGTCATCGAAATACGCGCGGCGGTACCAGTCGCCATCCCAGGCCAGCTCCAGCATCCCGGTGAGCCACCCGGCGTCGTTCCGATACCGCCGGGCCAGGTCGCTTTGTCCGCGCCGCTCGCAAATTGGCGCGAACTCGTTCAGGACGGTCACGAGGAACCACCCGAGCCAGACGCTCTCGCCGCGGCCTTCGTGGCCAACGCGATTCATGCCGTCGTTCCAGTCGCCCGAGCCCATGAGTGGGAGGCCGTGCGCGCCGTATTTCAGGGCGTGGTTGATGGCCCGCACTGCGTGCTCGAACAGCGAGCCCCGCTCCGCGGACACCCTTGGCAGGACGTATGTCTCGGTCTCCCCCGGCTCGAGCGGCGGCGCCTCGAGAAACGCCACTTCCTCATCCAGCACGGCGTCGTCGCCGGTCGCCGATAAGTACCTGCCGATGACATATGGCAGCCACAGCAGATCGTCGGAACACCGCGTCCGCGTTCCGCGTCCGGTGGGTGGATGCCACCAATGCTGCACGTCGCCTTCGACGAACTGCCGGCACGCGGCGTGCAGCAGGTGCGCGCGACACAGCTCTGGCTTCGCCATGAGCAACGCCACCACGTCCTGCAACTGGTCGCGGAATCCGAACGCCCCGCCCGGCTGGTACGGACCACAGCGCGCCCAGATCCGGCAGCTCAGCGTCTGATAGACCAGCCACCGGTTCACGATCAGATCGAACGAGTCGTCGGGCGTGTGGACCTGAACGGCGCCAAGCGTTTCTTCCCACGCGCGTTCCACCCGTTCGAGGGTGGCATCGGCTTGGTCGATTCTGGAGTAGCGCTGCGCGAGCTCGAGCGCGTGGCCGCGATCGCTCCCCTGCGCCAGCACGAACGCGACGCGCCGGGTTTCGCCCGGCGCGATCTCGATCGGTACATGAAGGGCCCCGCAGGGATCGAGTCCCGCGCCATGACGGCCGGCAAGTCGTTCGCGGAGGAGCGCCGCCGGACGCGCCAGCGAGCGATGGCGGCCCACGAATTCGGAACGGTCGCAGGTATGTGACCGCGCGCGCTCCGTCGAGAGCCAGATGGCGACGCGTCCGGCGAACTCCGTGTTGTAGTCGCAGCGGGCGAGAATGGCGCCGGTCGCCTCGTCGATGTCAGTGACGACGAACCGTCGATCGTCCTCCCGGGGTGGACCCAGACACCATTCGACGTAGCCGAACAGGCTGAGCCTCCGTCTCAGGTTGGACGTGTTCGTCAGTGTCAGCACGGTGAGCTTCACGGGGTCGTCGGGTGCGACGAACACGGTCAGCTCCTGCGTCAGCCCAGCCAGCGCGTGCTGATACCGAGTCACGCCGGCGGCGTGCCGAATCACCCAACGGCCTTGATCCGCGTGGCGCGGCATCGGTTCTGGCGTGGCGCACCAGGCAGCGCCCGAATCGTCGTCGCGCAGGAAGATCGCTTCGCCCGTCGGATCGCCGATCGGGTCGTTGGCGAACGGCGTGAGGCGGTTCTCACGGCTGTTCTCGTTCCAGGTGAACGCCGACCCCGAGGCGGTCACGATGGTGCCGAACGAGGGATTCGCGATGACGTTCGACCACGGCAGCGGCGTCTCGCGGTCCCCCTCGAGCACGACGACGTACTCGCGCCCATCGGGCGTGAAACCGCCGATGCCATTCGGCATGACGAGCGGCGGGATCGGTACTGGCTCGGACGCCGGCTCCGGACGGAGGATGTGTGTAGCGGCCTCGTGCTCGTCGTAGAGCCAGGGCGCATCGCGGTGCAGCTGCGAGCTCAGCTCTCCGAGGTCGCCGCGCAGGACGACGCGCGCGACCGCCGCCAGCAGCCGCCGATCCGCCTCGGGCATGCCGTCCGTGCGCAAGAGAAAGATGCCCCCCGGCTTCTGGAGCCACCCGGCTGACCGCGGTTCCTGCACGAGACGCATCAGCTGGTCCTGCGTCTCGTCGAGGTACTCCGCCGGATGTTCGTTCAGGATCACGACGTCGGCGCGGAGTCCTTTCACGCGCCAGTATTCCTGCGCGCGCAGCACCTGCCGGACCAGGGGGATCGCGTCCGACTCGGTGACACGGACCAGCACGATTGGGACGTCGCCGGAGATGCCGTAGCCCCAGAGGCTCGACTGCCCCAGCGTGTTCGCCGCGACGTCCGGCGGGCTGATGAGCGAGCGATCGGGCCCAAAGACGCGCGAGGCCAGACGATCGGACAGCATCGCCTGATCGTCATTCATTCCGAGATACTGAAGCGTCGTGTGCACATGGGTGAAGGCCATGGACAGCACGCGCGCCGCGGCGCTCCCGTCCCGATACTTGCGCGCCAGTGCGACGGCCGAATCCCGATCCGGCGCGACGCCGGTGGCAAACGTCATCCGCACGAACGCGCCGGGCGGCAGATGCACCCGCTCGCGCAGCGCCGCCACGGGATCGAGGACGGCGCCGGTCGTGCCGGACAGGGCCCGGCCGTCGAGTGCAATCGGATTGGCGGGCGATCGGCCTCGCCCGATGAACCGCGCGCGATCGGTCTCCCATTCGATGGCCCCGCGCATGCGCCCTGCGAGCCCGAGCACGTGAAACGCCCAGATGGGCGATTCATCCGCCGCGCGCCGGCGCCGGCCGAAGAGCAGGCACGCGGTCTGCTGATCGAACTCGGTTTCCACGAACAGCTTCCCGAACGCCGGATGCGCCACGTCGTCGGCCGGCCGTGCCAGCACGATCTCGGCGTAGCTCGTGACCTCGAGGTCGCGCGGCCGATCGCCGCGGTTGACAATGGAGAGACGGCGGATTTCGACGTCGTCTTCCGGCGACACCGCTATCTGCAGCGTCGTCTCGAAATCGCCGTCGCGCCGGCGAAACACAATCTTCTCCAGCTGGAACGTGACGTCGTACAAGTCCGGTTCACGGCCGCCGGGCAGATAGGTGGCCGACCAGACCCGGTTCGACCAGGGGTCGCGCATGAAGATGAAGTGCGCGCCGCCGTCGTTGGTCCAATCCTGACGTTGACGCGTCACGGCCAGGTCGCGCCACGTGCTGAACCCGCCGCCGGCATTGGTCACGAGCGTGGTGTAGCGGCCATTCGACAAGACATGCGCGTGCGCGCTGACCGTATGCGGCGACCGGAACTGTCGTGATTCGAATGCCGGAACCGGCGCGGGCGTGGTGCTCTCCGCCGGTCGGAATTCCGACAGGATCGCCTCGCGAGGGACGCGCTCCTGGAGCAGCAACTCGCTCGCCTGCACGCGAGGATCGGCGTGGAATCTCGCCACGAACGCGTCGTTTCTGACGACATTCGCCAGCGCCACGAGGGACATGCCCTGGTGATGCGCGAAATACGCGCGCACGATGGTGGGCTTCGGGGGATCGCCTGGCGCCGCGTCGGCGTCAGGCACTCGCGGACGGTAGTCGATGGCCTCGTAGAAGCCGAACCGGCCGTCCAGGCCGACGCGCGCGAGCCGCTGGAAATTGTCGGCCGCCGCCGACGGATCCACGAGCGCCGCGAGTGCGGTGGAGTACGGCGACACGACGAGGTCTTCGGCCAGCCCGCGTTCGAGACCAAGGCCAGGCACACCGAAGGCTCGATACTGATAGTTGCCCGCGCTATCGGTAAAGGCGTAGGCGCATTCGGAGATGCCCCACGGCACGCCGCGCGTTCGGCCGTAGTCGATCTGGCGCCGCACGCTCGCGCGGCAGCTCTGGTCGAGCAGCGTGCCGGGAAAACTGCGCATCAGCAGCTGCGGCAACAGGTATTCGAACATCGTGCCGCCCCACGAGATCAGCGTGGCCCGTCCTTGCACGTTCGTGACCAGTCGTCCGAGGTGAAACCAGTGATGTTGAGGCACGTCGCCCTTGGCGATGGCGACGAAGCTCGCCAGCCGCGCCTCGGAGGCCAGCAGGTCGTACGACGACGCGTCGAGCCGTCCCGGGCCCTCGGCGTCCGCCAGTCGGTAGCCGATCGAGAAGATGCGCCGGCGCCGATCGTAGAGGAACTCGAATCGCATGGCATCCGCGAGGACCGACGCGCGGCGCGCGAGTGCCCGCCAGACGCCCTGCGGAACACTCGGCTCGGCGGACAGCTCGCGGGCGGCGGCGCGCGTGGCTTCCGCCCAGTAGATGAGGTCGGCTGGATGTTCGGCAGGCACCGCCTCCCGAAGTTCCCGAATCGCCTCTTCCAGGTCCTGTTCGAGCCCCTCGAGCCGCGCCCGTCCGCCTTCACGGACGGTGCGGCGAGCCTCGATCATCACCGCGCGCGCGACTTCGTTGACGCGCGTGAGCGCACGCCGAATCGCGGACGCCCCGGTACTCGATGCCGACGCCGACGCACACAAGCTGGCCGTGTCGGCCAATCCTTCGAGCCGCTGGGTGGAGGTCTGCGGCGCATTGACCAGGGCGAGAAGGCCCTGCGCGAGCGCGATGAGGGCGCCCGCCAGGTTGCCGCTGTCGACCGTCGAGACGTACCGCGGATGGAGCGGCGCCCGTGTCGTGGTGTCGTACCAATTCAGGAAGTGCCCCTCGTGGCGTTCCAACCCTTCGAGCGTCGTCAGCATGCGGTCGAGCCGGCTGGCCAGTTCGCTGGAGGAGAGATACCCGAGATCGTGCGCGGCGACCGTCGAGAGCAGGCCCAGCGCGATGTTGGTTGGCGAGGTCCGCCGCGCCAGTCGCGGCGCGTCACCCGCTTCCTGGTAATTGTCTGGCGGCAGCCACGCGTCGGCCTCGGCGACGAACGTGTCGAAGTACCGCCAGGTCTTGCGCGCGGTCCGGCGGAGAAGCGCGCGCTGCCGATCGTCGAGCGGCCGCGCGCGCGCGCCAATCGGCAGGCTCAACCAATAAGCGATCCCGGGCGCCGCGAACCACAGCAGCAGAAACGGCGCCGCAACGGCGAGCGCGGCGCCATCGCGGACGAGAATGACGGCTGTCGTCACCGCCGCGACGATCGGGCTCGCGATCATCTCGCGGGTGAACCGTCTCAGCGCCCTGGAACCCGGCGGGCCGCCGGCGCGCGTCGCCGCCGCGGCCGCCGTTTCCCACTCGAGCAGGCGGCGCTTGGTCAAGGCGAGGCGGACGAGTGTCAGCCCGATCGCGTGGACCGAATCGACGGCGTGATAGGCGAGCAGCGTCACTTCAAGCGCCATCTGCGCGAGGGCCGTCGCGGCGTCGTCGCGCAGATTGCGCAGGAAGACTGACGACGACTCGCCAGGACGCGGGGCGGCCAGCAGGCGTGCGGCGATAGGCAGGAGCTGCGACGCGAGCACGGCGACGACCGCAGCGGTCCAGATGGCGGGCGAGCCTGGCAGCACGGTCCAGCCGGCGACGAGCAGCGCGAGCAGCGTCGATGGGACGAGGCTCCGGCGGAGGTTGTCGAAAATCTTCCACCGGCTGATGAGCGGCAGCGTGTTGCGCTTGAGACCGCGGCGTGACGGGACGAACGGCAGGAGCCACAACAGAATCTGCCAGTCGCCGCGGATCCAACGGTGCTGCCGTCGTGCGTGCGTCAGGACGCTCGACGGATACTCGTCGACCAGCTCGATGTCCGACACGAGCCCCGCGCGCGCGTGCAGGCCTTCGAAGAGATCGTGAGAGAGCAGCGTGTTCTCCGGCACGGTGTCTTCGAGCGCGGCCATGAATGCGTCGACGTCGTAGAGTCCCTTCCCCGTGAAAATGCCTTCGGCGAACAGGTCCTGGTAGGTGTCGGAGACCGCCCTCGTGTACGGATCGACGCCCGTGTGACCGGCGTAGAGCCGCGCGAAGAGCGAGCCTGCCGCGCTCGCATAGGTGACGCTCACCCGCGGCTGCAGGATCCCGTACCCTTCGGTCACGCGGCCGACCTTGGGATCGTAGGTCGCGCGGCTCAGAGGATGCGTGATGATGCCGATGAGCTGACGTGCCGCGTCCCGGGGCAGACGCGTGTCGCTGTCGAGCGTGATGCAGTATTTCACCCGCGGCAGCACGTCGAGATCGCCGATCTGCACGGTGAAGCTCGTGTCGGTCGCGCCGCGCAGCATGCGGTTGAATTCCTCGATCTTGCCGCGCTTGCGCTCCCAACCCATCCAGAGCTGCTCGCGCTCGTTCCACTGCCGCGTGCGGTGGAACAGAAAGAACCGGCCGCCGGCCTCGCCGGGGTACTGCGCGTTCAGTGCGTTGATGGCGTCGCGCGCGGCCGTCAGGATCATCCCGTCCTGCGGCTGCGACTCCGACGTCGCATCCCGGAAATCGCTCAGGAGCGCGAAGTGGATGTGCGGATCCAGATTGCCCGCGGCTTGCACTTCGAGGTGCTCCGCCAGTTCGCGGACGCGCGCCACGCTGTCGAGGATCGTGGGCACGACGACCATCGTGCGCGCGTCTCGCGGGATCACGTCGTAGTCGAGCCGCGGCAGCCGGCGCGGTTGGACGAGACGGCTCAGCAGCCGTTGAAGAATCTGGATCGTGAACTCGGTGGCCGGAATCGTCGCGAGCAGGATGACGGCGAGCAGCCACACGCCGCGTCCGCCGAGCTCATAGGCGTACGGCACGGCCGCGGCCAGCAGCAGCCCCGTTCCCAGCGCGATCGCGCCGACGTACGCGGGCGCGGCCCAGCGGAAACAGAGACGGCGCAGACGCTGGCCCCACTTCGGCACCCAGGCGATGCTGGCTTCGAACGCGGGACGTCCACCGCTGATCAGGTGATAGCCGACGTGCGCGCCGCGCGCGTGGGGCGTTCGCTCGGCGATGCGGCGGGCATATTCGACGGTCGACAGCGCCAGCCGCTGCTGGCCTTCGCCGGTCGGCTCGGCCAGCTCCTCGATCGCGTGCCGATACCGGTCGCGGCTCTGGAAATCCATGCGCGGATAGACACCCGCGGGGTCGCGCTGCAGGACCTGTTCGACCAGGCTCACGCTCTCGAAAAACTCGCTCCAATCGAACGAAGAAATGAGGCGCAGGCTCCCGATCAGGCTGGCCATGGCCGCCTGCTCGGAGGCCTGATGGCGTCCTTCGGAGGTGATGGCGTCTTCGATGGAGTGTCCCTTCGCGGCGAGAGCGAGCTCCACCTGGCGGCGCAACGCGGCCGGGTTCTCGTGCTCCTGCGACCGCTGGAGCAGGCGGATGACGAACGCCGGGTGCGCCGCCGCCGGCCACGCGTGGTCGGCGATCGACGCCGAGTCGAAGCGGGTCACGATGCGGTCCGCCATCTCGCGATGGGTCCGCTGGGCGGCCAGCACGTCGGCGTGCACGCGCACGTGCTCCACGAGCGCGAGCTTCAGGGCGCTTGGCCACGCCCACAATTCGCCCATCGTCAGCGGCGCCACCGACTGGAACGCGCTGATGAAGCGTTGGAGCCGCTGCGCATCGAGGCGCAACGCACTCAAACGAATGAGCTCTGACGCGAGCGCATAGACCCGCGGCTGGCCGGCGTATTCGTCGGCCACGACCCTGGGGAGCCGCCGGACGAACTCCGCCGGCAGGTCGCGCCACACGTCGCGCGCGACGGCCGAGACGATGTGGAAGTTGTCCAGCAGCCATTCCGCGGCCGGCGACGGGGGCTCGCCGGCGCGAACGTCCGCGGCCAGCGCCCTATACACCCTCCGCAGCGCGTTCGAGTGCTCGACCAGCCGGCGCAGGTGCCGGCGCGGCCGGCGCGCCCGCCGCATGTCGACCGTCAGGCCGGAAGCCAGACGTCTCGCATGCTCCTCGAGCAGCTCGATCCCGAGCAGTTCGGCCGACAAGGCCCACGACGGGATGGCGAGTTCTTTGGTGGATAGGGGCATCGCGGAGCGAGTTCACACTAACGAGTCAGCCGGGTGAGAGCCCACCAGCAAGGATATCAGCGGCGTCGTGAGCGCGCCGAACCCTCGACACCGATCCGCCGTTCGGGAGTGTGTCGAAGTTCAACGCGGTTCTCACTCAGATCGTGACCGTCGCGCATGTGATCGGAGCCGCCGCCGCACGCCCATCCAGTAGACGAGGTAGTACCCCAGCACAACCGCGCCCGCCGCCATCGATCCGGCCGCTCCAGAGGCGGCAACCCAGGACGTCCCTTCGATCCCCGCCCGCCAGGCGTGCCACCCGCGCCAGAAGCCATATGCCAGCCTTGCCGTGACAACGAGCGTGATCCCGAGGACGAGCAAGCGGTTCGGCGTGTAGTTGAGAGCGCCAGGCGCGGATTCCCAGCGTGTGAGCCAGAGCCCCAGCACTCCGAGCACGCCTCCGGTGGTGAGGCCTGCGATCGCGTACGTAAATGCGTCGGGAACCCAGACGCTCGTGATCGCTGCGACGGTCAGGAACAGTGCGGCGGACAGGGCAAATCCCGCGAAGTTGATCGCGGCCACCCAGCCCCGCGCGCGCCGGCGCGATGTCCCCACCCGATACCGCATGACGAGCGAAAGCGGTATCAGCGCGATCAGCGCGAGCACGAACAGCACGGCGGCGAGCAGCAGCGGCACGGTCTCAGCGTACGCCGGCCGAGGCGACGGGAACCAGCGGGCGCATCACCGGCAGCATGGCACGACGGGTCTTGTGGGGACCGGGCATATAGTGGCCCCGGGGGAACGAAACGTCGCCCGCTCGCTCTGGTCTCGCTCGGCTTCTCATCGGCTACGGCGCGATCGCGTGTGCCCTCCCCTATCTGGCGCTCAAGATCATCTGGATCGCTGGCGGACACCTCGGCGTCGCCGATCCGGCCCTCATGCGCGAGCCGACGATGGTGACGCTGAATGTCGTCACCGCACTGATGGACGTGGTGGCGATCGCGATCGCGCTCGCGTTCACGCACCAGTGGGGTTTACGAATACCAGCATGGCTGCTGCTCCCTCCCATGTGGGTCGCGACCGGCCTCCTCTCCAGATTCGTCGTCGCTGTGCCCGTTGTGATGGTTGTTCAAGCGTTCGCGCAGGAATCGACTCGCGCCCCTGTGGGTGGACCCGTGCACCCGTGGGTGTACCTGGTTGTGTATGCCGGGTTCACGGGCATGGGGATAGGGCTCGTGCTCGCGTTTGGCCTGTACGCACGCGCGTGTTGGGCCACCGTCTTCAGATATCAGACCAACGAGGCCAGCTTTGAAGGCGCGCGCACCGTGCTGGTGCCTTTGGCCAATGTGGCGGCGCTCATGGCCGCAGCGAGTAGCGCGTTGTATCTGGCCTGGGCATTTGGCGCGACGGTCGGACTCCGCGCGGACCTCGTGGCAGGGCGCACGTTCTCGTCCTACCTGTTGAACGCAATCGATGCAGTGATGGGCCTCGCCGCGGCCGCAGGCATCCTGATCATGGTGCACCGCCCGGGTCGTCTGATCGGCAACTGGGTTGTCCTGAGCCTGACCTGGGTCGGCAGCGGTTCACTCTTCGCCTGGGGGCTCTGGCACTTGATTAATGTTCTGGGCGATACCGCTCTTGTTCGGGACCGCGCTCATGGGATGGCGCTCGTCAATCTCATGAGTCTGGTGCGCCTCATCGCGGGGCTGGTGATCGGATTGGTCAGCATCGTTCTGATGGGCGCGCGGACCCAGGATCGCAGGGAGTCGACTCAGGCGCTATGACTCGCCGGTCGATTCATCGTCAGGGTCTTCCGGCACGGAATCAGTCGGTCCCATCGCCGGCGTGCTTCGGAAGATCAGGCTGACCGTGCCAACACGAATCTCGTCGCCGTCCGACAAGGGGGCGGACGTGATGCGCTTGCGTTTCAGAAACGTACCGTTCTTGCTGTCCAGATCTTCAAGCGTCGCCTCCGAATTCGAGACGAGAATGCGCGCGTGGTGCCGCGACACGCCTGCCGCATCGCACTGGATCGTCGCGTCCGGCGCGCGGCCGATGACGTTGTCGCCTTGCATCAGCAGAATCTGACGGTGCTCGTAGACGAGGCACGGCCGCGCCGGTGACGGCACCGATCGGATGGCCGCCGCACTCTCCACCACGTCCCCGGTAAAGCTGTACCCAAACCGGTACACCGTCCGCACAAACGTGGGCCGGGTCGCGGCGTCGCGAAGGGCGCGCCGAATCTCGGCCACGAGCCCCGCCAGGTTCGTCTCCTCCACGAACGTGGACGGCCACAGCTTTTCCTGTAACTCGGCTTTCGACACCACGCGTGGCCGGTTGACGATCAGAATCACCAAAAGCTCGAACGCCTTCGGCGAGAGATGGATCTCATCGCCGTCAAGGAGGAGCTGCCGCGTGTCGTAGTCGAGGATGAAGTCGCCGAAGCGATACGACACGTTCGGATTCTAACAGGCGGCTCAAAGACGTTGCCTGAACGTCGAACGTAAAGAATGGGGCCCACATTTCGCAATGCTACCGCCAGCTATAATCGCGCTCGTCAGGTATGCCGTTCGCCGTCGGCGCTCGCCTTGGCCGCTTCGAGATTCTCGGCTCGCTGGGCGCCGGGGGGATGGGTGAGGTCTACCGGGCCCGCGATCTTCAGTTGCAGCGTGACGTCGCGATCAAAGTTCTGCCCGCGGCATTCTCGGGCGATGCGGATCGCCGGCGCCGGTTCGAGCAGGAAGCGCGAGCCGCGGGCAGCCTGAATCATCCGAACATCCTGGCGGTCCACGACGTAGGCACCGAGGGGGCCTCCTCCTACATCGTCACCGAGCTTCTCGAGGGAGAAACGCTCCGCGAGCGGATGGGCGGACGGCCGCTGCCGGCCCGCAAGGCCGCCGACTATGCGCTGCAGATCGCGAGTGGTCTGGCGGCGGGCCACGAACGCGGTGTGGTCCATCGGGACATCAAGCCCGAGAACCTCTTCGTCACGACGGACGGCCGGATCAAGATTCTCGACTTCGGCCTGGCGAAACTGATCGGCGACGACGGGTCGGGCAACACCGAGACCATCACCATCGACGGCGAGTCACGGACACCGGTGATGGGGACCGTGGCATACATGTCCCCCGAGCAGGCGCGCGGCCAGCGCATCGACCATCGCACCGACATCTTCAGCCTGGGGGTCGTCCTCTACGAGATGCTGGTTGGATTCCCGCCGTTCCGGCGCGGCACCACGGGCGACACCATCAACGCGATCCTGCACGACGAACCGCCCGAATTCCCGCAGGCCGCCGCGGCGCCGGCGCTCGAACGCACCGTGCGCCACTGCCTCGAGAAAAAACCTGAAGAGCGATTTCAGAACGTTCGGGACCTGATCTTTCATCTCGAAACCCGGCCGCACGAATCGGGACCGGTCACAGTGGCTGGCCGTCATACGCGCTCGCGACGGACCCTCCTGGTCGGAGCCACGCTCCTCGCGCTGTCGGCGGCGGCGGCGATCGGCGCATATGTCACCACGCGGCTGATGCCTCCGCCACCGTCCTCGGCGGTTCATCGCGCCCGGCTCATGACCGATCTCGTCGGCCTCGAGGAGTTCCCGTCGATCTCGCCGGATGGAAACATGGTGGCGTTCACGGCAGCTCAGGCCGGCCGTCGCCAGGTCTTCATTCGGTTCCTCACGAGGGGCCCGTCGCGACCAGTGACCAGCGATGAGGCCGATCATCAACTTCCGCGATGGTTACCCGATGGCAGCTCGCTGGTGTATTTCTCGCCGGCGGCGCCGGGCGAAGTTCAGGGAGCGATCTACAAAATCCCCACGCTCGGCGGCTTGTCTCAACGCCTGATCGCCAGCATCGGCGGCGGCGACGTGAGCCGGAGCGGGCGGCTCACGTGTTTCAGGCTCGAGAATCAACGCATTCAGCTGGTCACGTCCGCCCTCGACGGCTCGGATGTCCAACCGGTCGCGACACTCGAGACGCGGCATTATCGGTATCCACGGTGGTCACCCGACAACCAATGGATCGCGTTCCAGGCGGGAGACGGCTTCCGATGGGACCTCTACGTCGTTTCTGTCCGCGGCGACGCCAAGCCGGTTCGTCTCACGAACGAGAACAGATTCATCGCGGGTCTGACGTGGCTCCCTAATAGTACCGGGATCGTTTTTGCCTGGAGCCGCGGAACGACTGTCCCGTACTTGCCACCGCTGGCGTTGTGGGAAGTGCTGTTGGACGGCCGGCAGCCGCCGCGGCAACTCACGCCGGCCGAGGCGTCCTATGAGCAGCCCGACCTGCATGAGAGCGGCCTTTTGTCTGTCGCTCGCCTGCAGATGCGCTTCGACCTCTGGAAGTACCCGTTCGGTAGCGTCGCCGCCGACAACTTTCGACGCGGCCAGCGGGTGACGCTTCAGACCGGACAAGTGTTGACCCCGACGGCCGCGCCGGACGGCGATCAAATCGCCTATCTCTCCGACAGCGGCGGCCACTCCAACATCTGGGTGACGTCAACCCAGGGCCCACCTCGGCAAATCACCTTCGAGGACGATCCCACGGTCGTGATCGGCCTCCCGATCTGGTCGCCTGACGGACGGTGGATCGCCTTCGTGTCTTCCAGGGGAAACGCCGGGTTTGTGTTCGGTATCTGGCTTGTCAGACCGGATGCAAGCGAGCTGCACCAGCTCGTTCAAAGGGGCCTGGGGGTCGCCTGGTCATCGAAGGGTGACGAGATTTATTACGTGGAGAACGCACAGGGTCCTATGAAGAAGGTCTCCGTGAATAGTGGAGAACCTGTGACCGTACGATCGGAGCCTGTCCGGAACATGATCGGCGTCCATGAGTCAACGGTGTACTTCCTCGTGGAGCGTGCGCTCATGGACGGGCGGCCGGAGTTCGAGATTCGCGCGGCACCTCTCGGCAACGGTCCAACGCGCGTCATCAAGACCATAGACGCGTCGCGCGTGGCTTCCTGGCAGGTCCCATTCAATCCGGCCCTCTCGCCCGACGGCAAATGGCTGGCAATGCCGCTCACCGACGGTCTGACCACCAACATCTGGGCGCTGTCCACGGAAGATGGCCGATGGCAGCAAGTGACGGACTTCGGCGATCGTGCGATTTTCATCGCGCGACGGGTCTCCTGGTCGTCCGACGGCCGGTCCATTCTCGCGGCCGTCGGTGAAGGCGATGCCGACATCGTCTTGCTCGACGGGTTGATCAAGAAATGACCTCCGAGGTCATTTTCGTTCTCGTGGCGAGAAAATGACCTCGGAGGTCCTTTTTCCTACCGCAACGCGTGCGTGAGAACGAACCTCGCGACCTGGCGGCCGACCCGCGCACCCACCTCGTCCGCTGTCCGATAGTGGATCCCCGAATAGATACGGGCGTTGATCACTTCCTCGACGCCCTCGCTGAAGGTGTCCCAGTCCCGTGGAAAGCCCGGATTCGTCGGACTGAGGGCTACGATCGGCACGCCGGGATTGTCGCCAAAGAGGAACCCAAGCATCGTCGCCATGGCGCTGCTGTTGGTCGAGTGGCCGGAGAGGTATTCAGGATGCGGCGGCGTCGGAAACAGCGGCTGCCAGGCCGGATCGCCAACGGTCGCGTCGTTTCCGTCCAGATGGCCGTTACGGATGGCCGCCATGGGCCGCCAGAAATTGAACGTGTATTTGGCATCCCAGCACACGATCCCGGCGTCCGAGGCGGCCAGATACATGAGTGCGAAGACCCTTGCGGTGTCTGACCGGTCAAGACCCTGAGCTTCGATGATCTGACGCGCGACCCGGTTCCAGATCGCCGACGGCGTGCCCAACCAGAATCGTGCGATCTCGGTCTGCACGGGCGTCCGCGTCAGACTGGTCAGGGACCCGATCTCCTGGACCTCGCGGTAGTCACGTGCGTAGCGATCGCTTCCGAGCGGTGGCGGACCACCGGGATCGAACTGTGCGCTGTTGTGCATGACCCAGTGCGTCACCCTGCCCCAGCCCGGCAGCAACGGCTGAGCCGTTCCGATCGTCACCCACACGCCAGGTGTGCCTCCGCCAGGCGCGGTGTAGGCGAACTGCGCCTGTGACGCGCCGTCGTTCGCGCGGACCGACAGGATGGCGGCCGCGGCGTTTTCGCCAACAGCGATGCCGGGGTTGGCTTCCGTCAAACTCCGGGCTGCGAGCGAGGCGACACGCGCCGCGTCCAACGCGACGGCTTGGGTCGGGAACAGACTCACGAGTGCGCGATGAGCGGCGGCGATGGCCGCTGCGTCCTGCGAGGCGCCGGCCGGCGCCGGACCGTTCGGCAGATAGGTTTTGTACTTGCCGGTAATCGTGTTGACCGAGTCGTGCACGGAGACCTGGACGATGGTCATGCTTCGCGACTGAGGAAGTGGACCCTGGCCTGCGGTCACGGTGGCGTCGAGAGCGATCTGATTCCACTCCATCACCGCGTCGCCGACGCTCACCGCGCTACACGTCAACGACCAGCCAGAAAAGATCAGCGCCGCTGTCGCGACCACTGACCCACCCTGCCATACCCACGCTCGTCTCGTGCCGATGCGAGTTCGGTTGGACATACGAACCTCCCGCCACACGATAGGACCGCGTTCGTCGTAGATCCTGTGGAACTCGTGGGAATTCGTTGGGAAGTACATCGGAGCAACACATTCCACGGAATTCCCAAAGTTCTCACAGGATCCCGGCTTGAATTGGTGATGTGGTGGTTCCTGCTGTTTCTGCCTTTGGCAGTACACTGACACCCTTCCCGAAAGGTTGGTGAGAGATGGACACGGGGCGTCGCATATTCGTCGCGTTGCTCGCCGGCCTTGCTTTCCTCGCGCTCCTGCCATTGGAGACGAACGCCCAGGCACTGACGGGGGTGCTCGCCGGCACGGTCAAAGACCCGCAGGGTCTCGTCCTCCCCGCTGCCGTCGTTCGCGTGACGTCGTCGGCGCTCATGACCGGCGAGGCGCAGATGACCTCGAGCGACAAAGGCCAGTGGCGATTTCCAGTGCTGCCGCCTGGTCAGTACGTGTTGACCGTCCAGTTGGCGCCAAGGTTCGCGCCCTATCGTGAGGAGCTCAGCATCGGGGCAGGCCAGACACTCGAGCTCCCGGTCGTCCTGCAGCTCGCTGGCGTCACCGAATCGGTCAACGTGGACGCGAACTCGACCATCAACTCGCGGGAAACCGGACTTGAGACCCGATTTGGACCCGACTACTTTCGGACGATCCCCTCGCGCCGGTTCAGCATGTTCGATGCGATCAGAAGCACCCCGGGCGTGTCGCCGACGTCGCCGGCGAGCGGCACCGTGAACACGGTGTCGGTGTTCGGATCGGGCGTCAACGAAAACGGGTTCCTCATCGACGGGACCAACTTCACGTGTCCCTGTCTGGGCGTGTCGCGCGCCGAGCCCATCGTGGACGTCATCCAGGAGCTCCACGTGCAGTCCATGGGCGCATCCGTCGAATACGGCAACATCCAGGGTGGCGTGATCAACGCCGTGACGAAGCAGGGAGGGGCGCGCCTCGCGGCCGAGACGTCGTACTACGGTCAGCCGTCCAGCCTCACCGCGCAACCGGTCGTGCTCGCAGTCAAGGGTGGCACCCAACCCACGAGCGGGTACGAGCGCGTCCGATACCGTGACTTCACCGCAAGCCTCGGCGGGCCCCTCAAGCGCGACCGGCTCTGGTTCTTCGGCGCGTATCAGTACCTCCGCGACTACGACAGTCAGCCTGGCGCGGACCCGGCGTTTCCGCGAAAGTACGAGCAGAACAAGGTCTTTGGAAAGCTCACGTGGCGGCTGACGCCGTCAATGCAGCTGGTGCAGAGCTTTCACGAAGAGATCTGGGTCAATCCGACGCTGCCGACGCTGGCGACCCCATTCGAGGCGACGCAACGCGTGCACGCGTCGGTCCCCAGCATGACATTCGCCAATCTCACCCACGTGCTGTCGGACCGCACCGTGTGGGAGGGGCGCGTGGGCAGGTTCCTCTTCCACCAGGACTGGGACCCCAGCTCAGGCGACCGGACGGACACCGTTCCATCGCGATGACGTCACGGGCAGCTCCAGCGGCAACGCGCCCTTCCTGGGATCCCTGATGCTCGACCGCGTGACCGCGAAGGCCGTCCTTCACCGGTATCAGTCTGGATCGCGCGGCGGCGATCATCACTTCAGAGTCGGCACGCAAATCGAGCGCGGCGAGCATCGCAAGACCCAGGCCTTTCCTGGGGGAGTGCAATTCGTTGACAGCAACGGCGCACCATCCCAGGCCATTTTCCGTGCGCCATCGATCACGGGAGGCGTCTTCATCACGTCGGCGGTGTTTGCGAGTGACTCGTTCAGCGTGGGAAATCGAATCACGGTGGATGCGGGCGTTCGGTTCGACCACAGCCGCGCGATCAATCCGGATCTTCCCGATGTCGATAGCGAGGGACGCGAGACCGACAGCGTCCTGCCTGGGGTCGGCACGGTCTACACGTGGAACGTCGTGTCACCGCGCCTGGGTGTCAACATGAAGCTCGATCGCAGCGCCCGCACGATGGTGCGCGCCAATTACGGGCGGTTCAATCAGGGTGTGCTGACGGGAGAGCTCGATCCGATCTCCCAGGGCGCGACGCCGACCACGACGATGGCCTATGAGGCGGCGACCGGCGGCTACACCCGGCTCGTCTCGAAGGTCGATCCGAAGGTCAATCAGGCCCTCGATCCCGACACGCGCACACCGCATACCGACGAGTTCTCGCTGGCGCTCGATCGAGAGATCGCCCCGCGAGTGAGAGCGTCAGTGGCCTACATCGGGAAGAGGGGTCGCGACTATCTCGCCTGGACCGATGTGGGAGGCCAGTACAGCGAGGGCACGAAGCCGCTCGACAACGGCACCGTGTTGCCGGTGTTCGACCTGACGAACTCCACGGCTGACCGGCGCTTCCTGCTGACGAATCCGGAGAACTTCTTCGTCAACTACGACGGCCTTGTCGTCGCCGTCGAGAAGCGGCTGTCGAAGGGGTGGCAAGCGTCAGGTTCGTACACCTATTCGCGGACCTTCGGGCTGCAGGTGATGAGCAATGGCGCCGCGGACGCACCGCAGTTCAGCACGATTGCCAGCCCGAATTTCCTGACGTTTGGTCAGGATCCGAACAACCTGACGAATGCCAGAGGTCGATTGCCCAACGACCGGCCCCACATTTTCCGTGCGACAGGTGTCGTGCACCTTCCGTGGAAGGGCCTCCTTGTGGCAGCCAACCTGCAGCATTTCAGTGGCAAACCGGGGGCGGCGACAACGCAGGTGACGTTGCGCCAGGGCAGCCAGCGGATCCTGCTCGAGCCGCGCGGGTCGCGCCGGCTCTCGTCGCAGTCGCTGCTCGATCTGCGGATTGCGAAGACGCTGTCGGTCGGGACTGCCGGGACGGTCGCCCTGAGCCTGGATGTGCTGAACCTCCTCAACGACACAGCGGAAGAGGCTGTGGCGTCCGACAACCTGTTCAGCGGGACGTTTGGCAAGCCTACTCAGTTCATGGACCCGCGCCGGGTCCTGATCGGCGTGCGGCTGAATCTGGGGCGGTGAAGCTGGCGGCGGCGCCTCGGGGCCGACCTGTTACGTCCACAACATCGGCACGCCGTACGGCGCCAGCGCGCGATCGTGGCTGACGAGCGTCGCGTGCTCCACGCGCGCCTGCGCCAGCAGCGCTCGGTCGAACGGGTCCGTATGGTGCGGGGCGACCGCAGCCAACTGTGCCGTGTGCGCGAGCGTCAGCGGCAGCTCGGTGAAGTCGTCGGCCGCTAGCAGCACCTCGAACGGTTCGTCCAGCCTGAGCTTGCCCAGCGCGACTTTGATCGCGACTTCCCAACCGGACACGGCGCTCACCCAGACGACGTCGGCGGACGCGATGGCTCGTCGTGCTGCTTTGTTGAGACGCCGGTCGTCACGCTGCCACCAGAGGACGACGTGCGTGTCGAGAAGGAGCTTCACTCCGATGGGTAATTGAACGCGTCGAGCACGCGGCGCGGCAGAGGCGCGTCGAAATCAGCCGCGATCCAGATCTTGCCCTTCGCCCGGCCCGGCCGACGGTGCGTGGTCCTTTTCAACGGCACGAGCCGGGCGCAAGGGCGGCCGTATTTGTTGATGATGATCTCCTCGCCCGCTGCGGCCCGATCGACGAGCGCCGAGAGGTGCGTCTTGGCGTCGTACAGGCTCATGCCCATTCACGCACGATAGCAAGTGCGAGGGTGTTGGTCAAGTTGGTCAAACCTTCACGTGTGGGCAGAGCGCAGCCGAACCTCGGTTTTGCTACGATGGCCCCCCTGCTCCGTCCAGATGATTGGGACAACACTCGGCCAATACCGCATCCTCAGCCTCCTTGGACGCGGAGGCATGGGCGAGGTCTATCTCGCCGAAGACACCAGGCTCGGCCGTGAGGTGGCCCTCAAGACCCTGCCGCCTCTCGCCGCCTCCAATGCCGAGTTCCGCGAGCGCCTCGAGCGCGAAGCGAAGGCCATCGCCGCCCTCAATCACCCCAATATCGTCACGATCCACTCGGTCGAGGACTGCGGTGGCGTGCGGTTTATCACGATGGAGCTCGTGCGCGGGAAATCGCTTGCCGAGCTCATCCCGGCCGCCGGGTGGCCCCTCAACCGCGTCCTTGATGTCGCAGTTCCCCTCGCCGACGCCGTTGCCTCCGCGCACCAGCGCGGGATCACGCACCGCGACCTCAAGCCTGGCAACGTCATGGTCTGTGAGGACGGGCGCGTGAAGGTGCTGGACTTCGGCCTCGCCAGGCTCGGTCCTGAGGGCGCTCCCGACGCCGAGGCCCTCACCCGGCAGATCACTCAAGTGGGGCAGGTGCTGGGAACCGTCTCGTACATGTCGCCGGAGCAGGCCCAGGGGCATCCGGTCGATCATCGATCCGACGTGTTTTCGCTCGGCATCATGCTGTTCGAGATGGCGACGGGGCGCCGCCCGTTCGAGGGCAGCAGCGTGCCAGGCACGATGGCCGCCATCA
>DASQFI010000034.1:0-2237 GCA_035633215.1 Vicinamibacterales bacterium
TCGACGACGGACGGTTTCGCCGCCGCGTTTGGTCGAGCTCAGAGCGCGGGTGGGCCGGCGCTGCTCGAGCTGTGCGTGGATCCGGCTCAAATCACTCCCACGGCCCGCCTCGCCGTCGCCAGGCCGGTAGGAGTCTAGTCCCAAAATAAGCGCGTTTGCGGCTCGGCCACGGCGCGAAAACGTGTGGAATCGCGGCGCGGGCCTCGCCCCTCGGCTCGATGTCCGGTTGCGAATGCCACTCGATTGTCGTCCGTCGGCTGATCCTCCACACGCGTTGACGAGTGTGCAGTGCATCCGGGCCTCTCTATCCCGGTTTCAGGACCGTCGCTCAGCAGCGTAACGGCTCGCGCCAGTGATCGAACCCGCGGAGGAAGACGGCCTGCCACGAATTCCAGGCCAGCAAGCGGAAGACCAGCCGGCGACTCGTGTGCACGATCTGCACCGGAATCAGCATGAAGGCGTGGAGAAAGGCTTTGAATTCCATCCGCAGGACGGCGGCTTTCTCGGCCGCGTAGCGCGCGGCCCAGCGGCCGGTTTCGGGCAGCCGCAGCGCAAACCAGGCCTTCAGCGTCCACGCGAGCGCGGCCATGACCATGTAGGCCCAGTTACTCAGCAACGTGTCGACGGGCATCCGCGTTGCGCCGACGCCATGTTTGAGTTGATCGATGAGGTTCTCCTGGTTACACCGGTCGTTCGCCAGAAAGACCACGTCCGCCGCCGCCGTCTCGTGATCGTTCGTGAGATAGAAGAAGTAACGAATCTCGTCGAACAGCCGCTGTGCGCCTTGCTCGACAGAGATGTTCTTCCGCACGACGACCATGCGGTACGGCGTCGTACACGCGATCGGTTGGTACGCGAACTCGGCCACTGCCTCGGCCCTCAGCCGAAGATTCTTGAATTCCCGCTCGATAGTGGTGGCCTGTTTCACGTTCACGGGTCGGTGCCGCGGCTCAGTCTGAATCTCCTCAGGCGGGCGCCGCACCAACGGCCGCCACGTCCGAGCCGGCAGGGCGTCGGCCGCGCGGATCAGATTCGCGCGCGCATCGTACCCGAAGATAAACCGCACGCCGGCGGTGTCCCACCGATCCAGATGGGCGGTCTGGCTGAAATCCGTGTCGCCGCGGAAGGTGATCCGGCGAAACCCCGCGTCCTGGCACAGCGCGCGCGCTTGATCGAACCGCTCGGCGGCACCTTCCGACGAGGGGCGATTGCCGCTCCGATTGATCAAGTACAACGGCTCCTGCGTGTTCGCCAGCGACACGATCAACGGGTGATAGCCCCACACGCCCTCATACGAAATGTCCATCCCCTCCTTGCACGCCCCGGTCGTCTCCGCCAGCGTGCCGTCGGCATCGATCACCGCCTCGTCGAAGAACGCGGCCGGTTGCGCGCGCCACACCCGCACGCGCGTCTCGTTGATCGCGGTCTGCAACGCCTCGATCGCCGCTTCGTCAAACCGCCGACAGAAATCGCCCGCGGTCGTCGGGTCGGGAATGCGCTGCGCCCCCAGCGCATCGAGATACACCTCGTCCTGCCGACGGCGCTCGATATCCTGCAGGCACGTCCCGCCACACAGGACGTTGTACGCGATCCCCAGCACGTGATCCGATTCGTGATACGGCAGGTGCACCTTCAACACCTCCAGCCGCTCATTGATCGCGGCCTCCAACCCCGTGTGCTGCGCCAACCGATGCATCGCGCCGATACCGCCACTCGCGAGCCCGCGCACCCGATCGCTGTGCTCGTACTGAATGTTGCGGGCCCGATACATCGGCGTCGCTTGCGCCTTCCAGGTCCGTGGGCGCAGGCGCCGCTCGATTCGGCGTTTGCGCCGCGCCACATTTTGATGTCTACTCGTCGTCACTCGAAATGTCCTCCCCTGTCAGAGCTTCTGGTTTAGGCACCGTGAATCTCTGCTATGGGGTACGGACATTTCGAGCGTTTCGCTTACACGCCGAGCCGCAAACGCGCTTGTACTGGGACTAGTCTCATGCGTACGAAAGGTTAGTACACGAATTCACTGTACTTCCAGCCCGCGAGTCGGTACGGTGGGGCATGTTCATCCCCACGCTGTGCGTCGTGCTTCCCCCGGCCGCCCGCGCGCAATTGGCCGATGTGGTGGCTAACGGCAACACCCCGCAGAAGCTTGCGGTGCGGGCACAGATCCTGTTGATGCTGGCGGACCGCGTCCGGCCCTCGCACATTGCCACTCGCCTGGCGCTGAGCCGCAATCACGT
>DASQFI010000035.1:0-26060 GCA_035633215.1 Vicinamibacterales bacterium
GGTCGACTGGTTCAACATGCGGCGGCTGCTCGAGCCGATCGGCTACGTGCCGCCCGCGGAGTACGAAGCGCAGTACTATCAGCAGGCGGCAGTCGCCTGAGTCAACTAACTCGCTCTCCGAGATTCCCGGTACGATTCAGACGCCGAATGAAGGAAGACACGGAGACTGGAACAAAACTGGAACTAGACTTCGAAGTTATGTCGCTAACTGTTTTATGCTCAGCTAGTTAAAGATGGCGGAGAGGGTGGGATTCGAACCCACGTGCCGCTTTTGGCGACAAGACGCTTTCGAGGCGCCCCCGTTACGACCACTTCGGTACCTCTCCGCACGGGTAACTTCGAACTTCAAGCTTCGAATTTCGAACGAAACCCAAACATCCATTTTCGCCCAGAACCGCTGACGACGGAAGCCCGCCCCTCCACCAGGATCGGCCGGATTACACGGTGCCCGGCAACGCGTGCGCCCGAACTGGCCGTCCAGAAAACGCCGACAGCAGATAGAACCCGAGCGCGATGATCAGCAGATAGTTGAACCCGACGACCAGCGCGAGCGACTCGGCAAACCCGCCCGCCATCGCGCCGGCGATGTTCGAGCCGAAATCCACGTCGGGCTGCGAGCTCCGCCGGAAGAGCGCGCCGAAGACGATCCCGGCAAAGAAGATCGGCACGAAGACCACCGCGCACGAAACCACGACTTTCGCCGATCCGGGCAGCGCGAGGAACTGGCTCATCGGCACGAAGACGTTCACGGCAAACGCCGCGACGAGCAGTGCGTAGTACGGCCAGAGATTCCGCGGCTTGACCAGCAGCACGAAGAGATTGCTCGCGAGAATCATCACGAGAATCGCGAAGAAGACGATTGAATTGACGATCCACGTGGATCCGAAGAGCAACGCCATGTGGACGACGCCCTTGGTCTCGAGGAGCATGAAGCCGGCGCCCAGAAAGAGCATCTGCCAGTTGATCCGAATCTGCCGGACCGGCGACATGACGTACAGGAACCCGAGCGACAGCATCGCCAGCAGCGCGATATTCCGCAGATTGAGTGCCGGGATCACCCGGCCGCGAAGGTAGAGAAACGGCCAGTCATCCGTCGGGACTCGATCGGCACGATCGATCTCGACCGCAGCCGGCGCGATCCGAAGCCAGCTCGCGGTCACAGCGTTTCCGCTGTTCGGCGGTTGGGTGCCGTACCCGTTGACCGCCGCGTTGAGCGCCGGCCGGCTGTTGATCCAGAACGACTGCTTCGCCTGGAACTGCTGCCGGATCCCCCCGAGCGCCGGGTCGCGGCTGGCCAGGATGAACGTCATGCGATGCGCCTGCGACTCTGCCGCGCCGATCCGATCGGCGTACGGAAGCGACATGACGACCGGCGGCGCTCCGAACGCCTGCTCGGCCATCCGTCCGATGCGACCGACAATCCACCCCTGCCGGTAAAAGTTGTACCCGGCGAACACGCCGTTGGGCGCGAGGCGCGCGGCGATGTCGTGGAACGCCTGCTGGGTGAACAGAAAGCTCTCGAGGCGCAGGCTCGAATAGCCCGAGTGCAGCACCAGCGAATCCACGAGCGCGTACACGATCAGGTCGTATTGCCGATTCGTGTGCCCCAGGAAGTTCCGCCCATCGTCGATGTGCACCGTCACGCGCGGATCCTGGTACGGATGGTCGGGATGATTCGCGCGGCCGATCTCGTAGAGCGCCGGATCGATCTCGACCGCGTCCACGTGCTTCGCGCCATTGGCGAGCGCCGTGGCGACGTCGTTGCCTGAGCCGGCGCCGATGATCAGCACCTGCTCGAACGGCTTCCGCCCGGCATCGCGGCTGAGCAGGTGCGGCAACAGATACGCCGGCGCCTCTCCCACCGGCACGATCTGCTGGTGGCTGATGTTGTTCGTGACGATCATCCCGTGCGCCGGGATGTAGTGAATCTTGTAGTACGGCGACCAGAGCTGCATCCGGTACTCGAGCGAGCGCTGGAACGGCGCCCGGACCGACGCGTTGTAGCCGAACACCCCCATCACCAGAAGAATCGCGACGAGGCTGCCGACCTGAAGCGTCGTGCGGCGCGGCAGGAAATGAATCCAGATGCCGCCGACGATCGCGAACCAGAACAGCGGCGTGGTCCTGAGATACGACGCCGCCGCGAACGCGGCGATCCCGGCGAGACTGCCGGCGATGTTGCTGATGTACGCGACGAGCCGATCAGGGGCCGCGGTGAACGCCCGGCCCATGACCTGCCCGACCCCGGTGAAGACCAGCGCAATCAGGACGAAGAACACCGCCGCCAGCAGCTCGATCGGCACGACGAACGAGCCGATGTCACGCGCGACGAACTCGGTCCCGAAGTAGACCTGCTCCGGCGATCCCTGGCTGCCGACGTCGACGAGCACGCGTCCAAACTGGCCGCGCGTCCAGAGCAGCACCACGGCCAGCGTCGTGACGAAAAGGAAGAGCGGGAGGACCACGCGGGTCCAGTCGCGCCGGCTCGACGCCGCCAGGCACCCAACCGACATCCCCAGGAACGTCGCGAGCAGGATGATGTTGGTGAAAAAGGTGAGGAAGACAACCGTGCTGCCGAACCAGCGGATGCAGGCGAGCTCGAAGAGGAGCAGAAGAAAGCTCACCAGGAAGAGGTCGAGGTACGTGCGGCCGGCCCTCACTCCCGGCGGTTGCGTCGAGTTCATTTCTACCGCCGCTCCTGGAAGAACCGGCGCATCAACTCCGCGCACTCCCCCGCCAGCACGCCCGAGACGATCGTCAGCCGATGATTGAGCGCCGGGTGCTCGTGCGCCTGCTGTGTCGATTCGATCGCCCCCGCTTTGGGTTCGGGAGTGCCGAAGACGAGCGTCGCAATACGCGCGTGGACCATCGCGCCGACGCACATGAGGCAGGGTTCGACAGTGACGTAGAGCGTCGCGCCGCTGAGCCGGTAGTTGCCGAGATGCCGGCCGGCGGCCCGCATCGCGACGATCTCGGCGTGCGCCGTCGCGTCGTGCGCCTGAATGGGTTGATTGTGTCCCCGGCCGACGATCTCGCCCTCGACGACGACAATGGCACCGATCGGGACTTCGCCGCGCTCGGCGGCCTGCGCGGCCTCAGTCACGGCCTCGTGCATGAATCGCTCATGCACGAAGGGCTCACTTTCTCACGCCAAACATCACCCTGGCGACAAAGCCGCCGAGGTCCGTCTCGCCGAATTCCCTCGAGACGCCGCCCTCGCCGAGTGCGTCAGGCACGAGGCGATATTGCAATTCGGCGCCCGCGTAGATGAGCTTCCAGACCGTGACGTCGACGCCGCCAAACATCGAATAGCCAGTGAAGGACTCGCGGCTGTCGTCGTCGGGGCCGGCAAATTGCGACGTCTCCCGGTAACTGACAAACAGCAGCCCCCCGCCGCCATACGCGTTGTAGCGGCCCAGGCGGTCGAGCGGCACCCGCCATCCGCCGCCGATCTCCGTCGTGTTGAGCTTCAGTTCGAGCGCGATGTTGAGCGGAAGCGCCTCCTCATTCACGATCGCGACGCGGGTGCCGCTCTCGCTGGTCTTCGAGAACGTCACGCGCGCGAAGAGCCCGCGAAAGAGGTTGAAGCCCCCAGCGCCAAAGCCGACGCCACGAAGCTGCGACGTCTCGAAGACGGCGTCGAACGTGTCCTTGGCTGTCATCCACTCGCTGTCGAAGAGACCGAATGCGCCGACGCCCGGCTTGGGATTGCGTCGCGGCACGACCGGCTTGGGCTGAGGCTTGGCCGGCGGTGGCGGAGGTTTCGGCTGCACCTGCTGATCGGCGGATGGATCCGCGACGGGCTGCGCCCTGACGGGCAGCGTCGACACGGCCATCGTCACCAGAACAGTCAGGGCGATCGCGAGATGACGCATGGGCCCTACTTTCGAATGCCGAGACCGAACAAGGCGGCTCGCGGCTGAATGAGGCCGTACCCGAAGTCGTTGTCCTTGCCCGGAGCGCCGATGTCCTTGGCGGTCGCCCGGATGATGGCCTCGACCTGGGCCGGCGTGATGCCCGGGCGCTGGCTGATGATGAGCGCCGCCAGACCGGCGACGTGCGGGGTCGCCATGGACGTCCCCTGGCTTCCAAACACGCCGAATAGGGTGAAGTTTGGCGAAACCGAATTGTGACCCGGCTCCGCGAGCGTCGTCTGGAAGATGAAATCGCCGAGATCACCGCCCGGCGCGGCAATCTCGCAATGCGACCCGGTGCTCGAGTATGAAGCCCGGGTCGCCAGCGACCTGCCGACGGCCGCCACCGACATCGCGCCCTGGAAGAGCTCGGCGTACTTCGCGGGATAGACGGTCGGATTGAGGTCCTCGAACAGGTTCCCCATCGCGATCGCGATAAATGCGCCCCGTCGCACGGCGAAGTCGAGCGCATCGCGCAGCCGAGTCGAGGCGAACTCGGCGCCGAGGCTGAGGTTGATGACCTTGGCCCCCTGCTCGGCGGCGTATTCGACGCCTTGGGCGACATCCATGAACGTACAGCCTGGATCGTCTTCGTCCGCTCGTCCGGGAATGTTGAGCGACGATCGAATGATCTGCTCGTCCCAGAAGCCTGTGCACACTTTGACGGGCATGACCACCACGTTGTACGCGATGCCCGCCGCGCGCGACATGTCGTTCGTCGCCTCCGCGATCGTCGACGCGACGTGGGTGCCGTGGCCGTCGACATCGAGGACCGCGCCGTCCCAGAACGCGAAATCGCGCGACCGCGTGTGACGGCTCGCAGGCAGGCCTGGACTGATCGCGAACGGCATGCTGATGGTCCGAATCGAGGAACCATCCCAGTACGGGAAGTTGAAACTCTGGTTCACCGTCGTCACACCGGTGTCGACGACGGCGACGATGACGTCGGAGCTCGCGCCGGGATTGATGTCCCAGGCGCGGGGCATGTCGAGGGCCGACAGATTCCATTGCGCGGAATACGCGGGGTCGTTCGGCGTGGCGGCCGGGTGCGCCTCGTTGACATCCAGCGGAACCGCGTTGCTGACCGGCCTGATCCGCACGAGGTAGTTCGGCTCGGCGTACTCGACTTCAGGCTGGGCGTTGAGCTGCCGGGCGAGAACGCGCGCGTCAGGCTCAGTCGGGTCGTATAGCAGCGCGACGTTCCGGTGCCACTCGAGATCGCTCACGCTCGGCCGGCTGCGGAGCGCCGTCAACGCACGCTGCCGGCGCACGGACGTCATCCCGTCCCGGAATTTGACGATCACCTCGCCGGGCACGTAGTCGAGGCGGCGCTGGCGCGCTTCGATCAACGCGCGTGCGCGCGCCGGGCTCCGACGCAGGACCGACCGCGCCTGCGGGTCGCGTGGAACCGCCGCACCCAGACCCGCCTGGCGCTGAGCGGCGGCCGCGGTCGTCCGCGGCGAATCAGGCAGCGCCAGCAGCGCGACCGCGCCGATCACAGACAGCGCAGTACGCACCCAGGCCGAGAAACGCGGAAGCAGCATACGACCTCCGGAATCAACTATAGCCGGGCTTCCGCCCGCGCTTGTACAGGCAAAGGCAGAAGGGTCTTAGTCAACCAGTTCGCCGCGCATGACGGTCACGGCCTGGCCGGCGAGCCGCACCCGATCGCCATCGAGCGTGACCCGCATCGTGCCGCCGCGCGACGAAACTTGCCGGGCCACGAGGGATGTCTTTCCGAGCCGCGCGCTCCAGAACGGCGTGAGGCAGCAGTGCGCCGAGCCTGTCACCGGATCCTCGTCGATGCCGGAGCCGGGCGCGAAGAATCGCGAGACGAAGTCGAGTCCCGGTGTGGTCGCCGCGCTCGTCACCATGACGCCCCGCACGGGCAACTCCCGCAGCCGGCTGAAGTCGGGGCGGAGATTTCTCACGATCGCTTCGTTCTCGACTTCGACGAGGTAGTCGAAGCGACTTTTCCCGACGAATCGGGGCGACACCCCGAGTGCCGCGGCAAGCCCTTCAGGCGCCGGTACCGGACTGGCCGGCGTGGCTGGAAAGTTCAGCTCGATCCAGTCGTCGAGCTTGCGCGCGGTCAGGAGTCCGCTCTTCGTGTGAAAGTTGGCGACGTCGCCGGCCGGAAGGTGGCCACCTTCCCACAATGCGTGCGCACTCGCGAGCGTCGCATGCCCGCAGAGATCCACCTCGACCGCGGGCGTGAACCAGCGAAGATCGAAGCCGGAGTCGCGCCGAACCAGAAACGCCGTTTCCGACAGATTCATCTCGCGCGCAACGTTCTGCATCCAGACCGCATCGCGGGGCGCGGGCAGGACGCACACTGCGGCAGGATTGCCTTCAAAGGGTTGGGATGTAAATGCGTCGACTTGAATGACGGTCAGGGACATTCCACACACCGAGAGTCAGAGTTCTGGAACTTCAACGAGAGGTAGCGAACGAGCAAAGCGAGTGAGCCCGCGCGAACGGAGTGGGGATCGTGGGGCCCCGCGAGTGAGCGCGTTGGGGGGCGCGCGGGGGCGAAGCCCCCCGCACTAATATTTGGCGCGCCCTGCAGGACTCGAACCTGCGACCTCCTGGTTCGTAGCCAGGCGCTCTATCCATCTGGGCTAAGGGCGCGCAAACGATCATTATAGCCTCACCTCACGATGCCCCAGCCGGCCTCGAACATGCCTGGCAGGGCGATCGGGAGGCGGCCGCTGATCGGCGCGTCGCCTGTCAGCGCGCGGACGGCTGACGCCTCAGCGAGATCGTAGAAGTCGTACGTGAGAAGCACGGCGGGAAGCGACGGCAGCCCAAGCGGGACGTACGGGTTGCCGAAGAACACGGTCACGAACGGCTTCGGCGTATTCGTCGTCGTCCTCGCGAGATCCGAGAGCAGCCGGACGAGCGCCGGCGCGAGATCCATCCGGCCGCTGCCGGAGGACGCACGGACGAACACCGACGCCACGATCGCGTCGTAGCGCCCGGCGGAGGCGCGGACGAGCTCGAGTTCGGAGGTCGTGGATCGATCGGAAAGCTCGATCGCTGTCGTACCCGGCCATCGCTGCCGAAGCTCGGCGAGAAACGTCCGGCTTGGCGCGGCAATCCGCCATCCTGACTGGTAGTCGAGGATGGACAGGTACAGCACCGACGCTTCCCGCGGGACGCGCAGCGGAACCTGGTTGCGCTCGTCCTTCACGAGCGTGATCGAACGTTTGCTCAGCTCCTGCGCGACGGCCGCGTGCGCCCGACCGCCGACGATCTTCGGCAGATCGTCGAGTGGCACCACACGTGTCTTGTGCAGACCGAGCCGTGCCTTCGCGACAAGCACGCGTCGCACCGACGCATCCAGCTGCGCCTGCGGAATGTCTCCCTTCTCCACCGCGGACCTGATCGCCGCGACGGCCGCCGCGTCATCGGGGGAGTGGAGCACGACGTCGTTGCCGGCCTTGATCGCCCGGACGGCGGCGTCGCCCGGGGAGAGCCGGTGAGCCACGGCATCCATCCCCATCGAATCCGTGTAGATGAGGCCCTCGAACTTCAACTCACCCCTGAGCAGACCGGTGACGATCGGCATGCTCAGCGTGGCCGGACTGAACTCAGCCGGGTCGAGCGCCGGCAACTGGATGTGCGCGGTCATCACCGCATCTGCGCCGGCCGCAATGCCGGATCGGAACGGCGCCAGCTCCACGTCGTTCAACCGGTCGCGTGGATGATTGATGATCGGCAGGCCAAGGTGCGAGTCGACATCCGTATCGCCGTGCCCGGGAAAGTGTTTCAGCGTGGCGAGCATACCGCCGGCGTGCATGCCGCGCACGTACGCGCTCGCGAGCCGGCCCACCGCATCCGGCTTCTCGCCAAACGCCCGTGTATTGATGACCGGGTTGCGTGGATTGTTGTTCACGTCGGCAATCGGCGCGAAGTTCACGTGCACACCCAACGCGCGCGCTTCGAGCGCGGTGATCCGGGCGGCGTCGAACGCGAGCCGCTCGTCGTTGGCGGCTCCGACCGCCATGGCGCGCGGAAACACCGTTGCGCCCTGAATGCGGAATCCGGCGCCAGCCTCGAAATCCGCCGTATTCAACAGCGGGATCGCCGACAGCGATTGCAGCCGGTTCAGCAGCGACGCGGCCTCGAGGGGCTGCCCGAGAATCACGCTGCCATAGTTGTTATTGAGCAGCACCCTTGGGACGGGCTCGGCACCACCAAAGACGTGAAAGCCGCCCAGGCGCAGGTCTCTCACTTTCCGGGAGAGGGTATCGAAGGTGTCCGTGTCACTGGAGAGGTATGTCGAGTCGATCGATGACACCACCAGTTGACCGACTTTCTCCGGCAGGGACATTTTCTTGAACGTTTCGTCCACCCACCGGGCGGCGATTTTGTCGATCGTCTCCGGAAGGGGCGCCTGGGTCGAGGACGCCGCCACCACGAAACCCGCGAGAAGGGCCGTCACGACGGCTCGGAACATAGGCAATAATCCTCTCATGTCCGTCGAGCAGCACCGCGCGCAATCGCCGGCGAAAGTGAACTGCTTCGTGCTCACGGTCAGCGACACGCGCACGCTGGCAACCGAGACGAGCGGCCGCACGATCGCCGGACTCCTCGAGGACGCGGGACACGCCGTGCTCGGACGCAACGTCGTCCGCGACGAGCCCCAGGATGTCGCGGCCGCCATTCGCGAGGAAATCGGCCGGGGGCGCGTCCACGTGATCATCACGACCGGCGGGACCGGCATCGCCCGGCGCGACTCCACCTATGAAGCGGTCGCGTCGCTCTTCGACAAACGCATCGAAGGCTTTGGCGAGCTGTTCCGCATGCTCAGCTTCAGGGAAATCGGCTCGGCCGCCATGCTCTCCCGCGCGACGGCAGGCATCGCCGCCGGGTGCGCGGTCTTCATGCTGCCCGGGTCCGAAGCGGCGGTGCGCCTGGCGATGCAGAAGCTCATCCTCCCCGAGTTGGGACACGTCGTCTCAGAGCTGATGAAATAGAGAGTAAAGTGCGGCCTGTCGGTACGACGGGTACGGCGGGTCCGCGGAACGAACTTGACGCTGGCCATCCTTGTTTTCGAAGGAAAGATGACAAGCATCAGGTTCCTAGGACCCGCCGTACCCGTCGTACCGACACGGCTTTGGACTTGGGTTCTTATGCGCCCCATCACCGAAACACTGCTCTTCGACGACGCGATGCAGGTCGTGATGAAGGCCGCGACGCCCATCACGCGCGCTGAACAGGTTGCGCTGATCGACGCCGACGGCCGCGTCGCCGCGCGCGACGTGGTGGCCGCCGTGGACGTGCCGCCGTTCGATCGTGCGGCGATGGACGGCTACGCCGTCGTCGCTGAAGACACCTTCGGCGCCAGCACGCACGCATCGAAAACACTGGCGTGCGTCGACCGCGTGTTCACTGGTCAGGTACCGGCCCGCGGGATCAGGTCAGGCGAGTGCATCGAGATCGCCACCGGCGCGCCCATGCCGGCCGGCGCCGACGCGGTCGTCATGGTCGAGGAAACCGAGCGCGACGGCGACGACTCCAGCGTCGTTCGCGTGCTGACGCCGGTGTACCCGCGTCAGAACGTCGGTCGCCGGGGCGCCGACATCTCGACCGGTCAAACGGTGGTCGCGCGCGATCAGGTGCTCAACCCGAGCAGGATCGGCGCGCTCGCCGCCACGGGCGTGACGATGGTCGAAGTATTCGCGCGGCCGTCCGTCGCGATCCTCTCGACCGGCAACGAAATCGTCACGCCGGGGCAGCCGCTCGGGCCCGGGCAGATCTACGACGTCAATCGATTCACGCTCGAGACGATCGTCAACCGCCACGGCGGCAGGACCGTGATCCTGCCGACCGCCGCCGACACGATCGACGAGCTGTCGGACGCGCTGACCGAAGCGCAGACACACGACGTCGTCGTGTTCTCCGGCGGCAGCTCGGTGGGGGATCGGGACCTGATTCTCGACGCGCTGAAACAGCGGGGCGAGATTCTGTTTCACGGCGTGGCAGTCAAGCCGGGCAAGCCGACCGTGTTCGGCCGCGTCGGCCGGACGCCCGTGTTCGGCATGCCCGGCTACCCGACGTCCTGTCTGTCGAACGCGTACATGATGATCGTGCCGTTCCTGCGCCAGATCGCACGACTTCCCCGCTGGGAGCCGCCGTCGGTCGAGGTGCCGCTGGCGCGGAGGATCGTCTCGACGACGGGCCGCCATCAGTTCTACACGGTGCGGCTGGTCGACGGGCGCGCGGAGCCCGCCTTCAAGGCGTCAGGCGACATCACGAGCATGGCGCACGCCGACGGGTATATCGAGATTCCCGCCCAGACCGACGTGGTCGAGGCGGGGACCACGGTGACAGTTAAGTTGTTCTAGAGGTAGGCCGGCCCTTCAGGGCCGGCGGGGCTGAAGCCCCGCCCCACATCTGACCTACCGAAGTCTCTTATTGACCTCGTCCCAGTTGACCGTGTTCCACCACGCGGCGAGGTAATCCGGCCGGCGGTTCTGGTATTTCAGATAGTACGCGTGCTCCCAGACGTCGATGCCCATGATGGCCCGCTTGCCGTCCATCATCGGGTTGTCCTGGTTGGCGGTGCTCTCGATGGCGAGCTTGCCGCCGGCGTCCACGAGCCAGGCCCAGCCGCTGCCGAAACGGCCGACGCCGGCCTTGTTCATCTGTTCCTTGAACGCGTCGAAGCTGTCGAAGGCGCCGTTGATCGCGTCGGCGACCGCGCCGGAGGGCGCGCCACCCTTGCCGGGGCCCATGATCTGCCAGAACATCGTGTGATTCACGTGCCCGCCGCCGTTGTTCCGCACCGCCGTCCGAATCTCCTCTGGCACGGCTGACAGATTCTTGATGAGCTCCTCGGCCGACTTGCTCTGGAGCGCCGCGTGCTTCTCGAGCGCGGCGTTCAAATTGTTGACGTACGCCGCGTGATGCTTTCCATGATGGATCTGCATCGTTTGCGCATCGATGTGTGGCTCGAGCGCGGCGGCGTCATACGGCAGGGCGGGCAACTGGTGAGACACGGGGCACCTCAGAAGCGATTGGTAATCTGGTGATTGGTGATTGGTGATTTGAAATCACCACATCTCCATATCACCATATCGCCAATGCCTACGTCAGTTCCAACATTCTGTCGAGCGCGACCTTGGCCCAGCGTTTCGTGGGCTCCGGAACGACGATGCGGTTGTGGACGTCGCCGTCAACGAGACCGTCGAGCACCCAGAGCAGGTGGTTGGGAGAGACGCGGAACATCGTCGAACAGAGGCAGCCGAGTTGATCGAGCGTGACGACCGTCCGCGCCGGCGCGACGTCGCGCGCCAGGCGGCTGACCAGGTGGATCTCCGTGCCCACCGCCCAGACGGATCCTTCGGGACTGTTCGTGACCGCGCGGATGATCGATTCAGTCGATCCGCACTCATCGGCCGCCTGAACGACGTCGAACGTGCATTCAGGATGGACGATCACGTGGCCGCCCGGATAGTCCTGCCGGAACTGATCGATCTGCCGGACGGTGAAGCGCGTGTGGACGCCGCAGTGGCCCTTCCACAGCACGAGCCGCGCCCGCGAAAACGCCTCGGGGTCCACGCCGCCGTACGGCTGGTCGGGATCCCAGATGACCATCTCGTCGAGCGGCACGCCCATGCGGAACGCGGTGTTCCGTCCGAGGTGCTGGTCGGGCAGCATGATGAGTTTGGCCGCGCGATCCCATCCCCACGCCATGACCCGTGCGGCGTTGCTCGACGTGCAGACGACGCCGTCGTGCTCGCCGCAGAACCCTTTGATGGCCGCCGTCGAGTTGATGTACGTCACCGGCACGACGTCGCGCGCGCCGAGCGCGCGCATCTCCTCCCAGGCGACTTCGAGCTGATCGATGGCCGCCATGTCGGCCATGGAACAGCCGGCGGCCAGATCGGGCAGGACGACCTGTTGATGCGGCGCGCCCAGGATGTCGGCGCTTTCGGCCATGAAGTGGACGCCGCAGAAGACGACGTAATCGGCAGTGTGGTGTCGGGCGGCGTGCTGCGCGAGCTTGAGCGAGTCGCCGGTCTGGTCGGCGAACTTGATGACTTCGTCGCGCTGGTAATGATGGCCGAGCACGACGAGGCGATCACCGAGCGCGGCTTTGGCGGCGGCGATGCGGACATCCATCTCGGCCTGGGGCAGGCGGAGATAGGCCTCGGGGAGCGGTTGACGGTCGCTCAGCCTCGTCTGTTCGTAGTCCGTCAGAAGATCGATGTGTGTCGGCGCCATGGCGCTTGTGAAATTTTTCTCAATCTCCACCGATGAAAAATGCCAAATCCCGTTCGGACCTCCGCGGCCCCCGGCTATCGCCGGCTCGGGACTTGACTCACGATCAGTTTACAGAGGAAACCGCCGCGTTGCCAGAGGCCAAGGGGACGGGGCTCAATGGTGGAAAACTCCAGGGAGATCACTTCGACCGCCTCCCTGGAGTTTTCCACCATTGAGCCCCGTCCCCACGCGGTTATACAGCGTGTCGCGCTCCACCGGCGTGCGTCCGGCGGCCAGAATCAGACGCCGGATATCCCCGGTCGACAGGGCCTCCGGCGTGCGCGAGCCCGCCATGTGGTAAATGCGCTCCTCTTGCACCGTCCCGTCGAGATCGTCGGCGCCGTACCACTGCGCGAGCTGCGCGACCTCGACGCCCGCCGCAATCCAGAACGCCTTGATGTGCGGCACGTTGTCGAGCACCAGCCGGGCGACGGCATGGACGCGCAGCGTGTCGCTCGCCGACGGCGCCGGCAGCTTCCGCATCTGGTTGTTGTCGGGGTGAAAGGCCAGCGGGATGAACGCCTGGAGCCCGCCGGTCTCGTCCTGCAACGCGCGCGTCCGCAGCATGTGATCGACGCGCTCCCCGGTGGTCTCGATGTGCCCGTACAGCATCGTGATGTTCGACCGGAGCCCGAGCGCGTGCGCCGAGCGATGGACCGCGAGATACCGGTCGGCATCCGCCTTGTCGTGGCAGATCTTGCGTCGCACGCGCTCGGCGAAGATCTCGGCGCCGCCACCCGGCAGCGAGTCGAGCCCCGCGGCGACGAGCGCCTCGAGCACTTGCACGTCGGTCATGCCGTACATGTCCGCGAAGAACGCGATCTCGACCGCAGTGAAGCACTTCAGGTGAATGTCGGGCCGCAGGCGCTTGATGCCGCGCAACAGATCCAGGTAGTAATCGAACGGCAGCCCCGGATGCAGACCGTTGACGATGTGAATCTCGGTCAACGGCTGATCGGCGCGGTCGCGGACCTTCGCCAGCACGTCGTCGACTGACATCGTGTACGCGCCGGTGTCACCCGGCCGCAGGCGCGCGAACGAACAGAAGAGACAACTCGCCGAGCAGACATTCGTCGCTTCCAGGCGCAGGTTGTAGTTGTAGTACGTGATCGCGCCATGCCGGCGCTCGCGCTCGCGGTTGGCGAGCGCCCCCACCGCGTGAAGGTCAGGACACTCGAACAGGCGAACGCCGTCGTCGAGCGTCAGGCGCTCGCCGGCCTGAAGCTTCTCGTCGATCTCAGAGAGGTCAGCACGTGACACTGATGTCCGGTCCAATTAGCAATTGCCGATTGCCAGATAGCCGATCAACTGATCCCCATGAACGACAGCCGCAGCGCGCGGGTGCGAGGCCCGTCGAGCTCGGCGAGGAGCAGACGCTGCCACTGGCCGAGCACCACTTCCCCGCCGCTCACCTGGACGGTCAGGCTGTGGCCCAGCAGCATCGCGCGCAGGTGGGAGTCGGCGTTCATGCGATCGCAGTCCGAATGCACGGGATCGTTGTGGCGCCAGTCGCCGTCGCGCGCGACGGCCTTTTCGAGAAACGTCTTGATGTCGGCGAGGAGCGCGTTCTGAAACTCGTTGATGAAGATCGTACAGGTCGTGTGCATCGAGAACAGATTGACGACGCCTTCCTTCACGCGGAGCCCGCGCACGATCGCCATCACCTGTTCCGTGAGATCGATGACCTGAAGCCGTTCTTCGGTCCTGATAGTCAGCGTCTCCGTGTGGACTTTCAACGCGCCGGTAACCGATGTGGCGTCCGCGACAGGCTGCTCACGGATCGTGACCGACGAACGCCGGCTCATGCGCCGATTTTGACATGCTATACTCCGGCCAGACAACCGACTGCGCCCGGCGGCAAGGGAAGTGGGTGCGAATCCCACACGGTGCCGCCACTGTCAGCGAGGAGTCGGCGTCCATTGTCGGGGAACGTGTTCCGCCGACCGTCACTGCGCGTGCGAAGCGATCCACGCATGGGAAGACGGGGACGCCGGCGTTGATTCGCGAGTCAGGATACCTTCTCACCGGGCCCGTCCTTCACCGACGCTTCGCGTTATGCAACGGGGTCAGGTCTTGAATTGACGTACGCGACTGAGCTTTAACGCGTACGTCAATTCAAGACCTGACCCCGTTAGCTGACGCGAAACGCCGGATCGGCGCGCAGACACGCCGAGGAGGCTCCGATGCCCCGGACGACGGGCCGTTCCGGCCCTTTGTTCCCCGTTCTCTTCCGTTTCGTCGCCATTCTCGTGTTCACGCTTGTCGTCGCTGCACCCGCCGCGGCGGAGCCCGTGCGCGGCCGCGTGCTCGACCCCCACGCCCGCCCCGTCGCCGGCGCCGACGTCCTGATCCTTCGCGGCAGCCAGGTCGTCGCGACGACCCGGACGCTCGCCGACGGGCGGTTTGGTCCGATCTCGATCGCCACTGGCGACTACGAGATCGTCGCCGCGGCGCCCGGACTTCGCAGTCGCGCGATGCCTGTCGCGGTGAAGGCCGGCGGTACGGTCGAGATCGATCTCACGCTTGCCGTCACCGCGGTGCACGAATCGGTTCTCGTATCGGCGGCGCAGGTCGACCAGCCGCTCACTCGCGCGACCGACAGCGTGACGGTGATCACGCGCGCGGAGATCGAAACGCGGCAGATCGAATCGGTCGCCGACGCGCTGCGTGTCCTACCGGGCCTCGCGGTGCTCGCCTCGGGCGGCCGCGGCGCGGTGACGTCCCTGTTCCCGCGCGGCGGCGAATCCGACTACACCCTCGTGCTCGTCGACGGCGTCGCGCAGAACGCGTTCGGCGGCTCGATGGACTTCGCGCATCTCAGCACGGGCGAGATCGAGCGCATCGAAGTCGTGCGCGGACCGCAAAGCGCGTTGTACGGCGGCGGCGCGATCGGCGCGATCGTCCACCTCATCACGCAGCATGGCGGTCCGCAGCGAGTCGGCGGGTCGTTCGAAGCCGGCGGCGAGTCGACGCAGCGCGCGACGGCGTTCACCACGGGCAGCCATCACGCCTGGCGATGGGGTCTGTCCCTCGATGGGTTGAGGACCGACGGCGACACGCGCGTCCTTGCCGGCGCTGACGGGCGCGTCTCGAACGCCGACTACACGCGCGCGAGCGGCGCCGGCAGCCTCAGCTGGTCGGACGCCCCAACGCGGCACGTGCGCGTGGACGCGCGGATCGGCCGCTCGGAACGCGGGTTTCCCGGCCCGTACGGATCCGATCCGATGGACCGCTATGACGGCGTGGACCTGATCTCGCGCGGCATCACGCAGTTCAGATCCGTGGCCGGCACGGCGGCATTTCGTGCCGGGAGCATCACTCATCGCGCCCGCGCCACGTGGAGCGGCGCGGAAAGCGATTTCATCAGTCCATTCGGCGGGTCCGACGACCGCACGCGACGGGTCACCGGACGATACCAGGCGGACGCGGCCGCCGGCCGGATCGATCTGTCCGCGGGCTGGGAGGTCCTCCACGAGCGCGCCGAGAACACCTTCATCTTCGGCGAACAGGCACAAGCCGTCCCGGTCAGCCGATCGATCTCAGGCTGGTTCGTCGAGGGCCGGCCGGCACTTGGGCCGCGGGCGTTCCTCACGGCGGGCGCGCGCGTCGAGCGCATCGAGCGCACGGCCCTCGAAGGCGACCGGCACGCGCCCCGGCCCGCGTTCGAAGCCGACGTCGTGTGGTCGGTCAATCCGAAGGTCTCGTTCGCGTGGTTCCTGACCCTGCCCGAAGGCGGGACGTGGACGAAGATTCGCGCGGGCGCCGGCACCGGGATCAAGCCGCCGACGGCGTTCGAGATCGCGTACACGGACAACCCCGGCCTCAAGCCGGAACGCAGCCGAAGCTTCGACCTCGGCATCGAACACGGTCTCGCGGGGTCAACGGTGATTCTCGATGCGACCTGGTTCGCGAACCGCTACGACGAGCTTATCGTCGTGGTGGGCGGCGAGTACGCGGGCGCAAGCCGGTATCGGACGGACAACATCGCGAATGCCCGGGCGCGCGGACTCGAGCTCGGCGCCCGCGTGCGTCCGACGGAGACAGTGTCCATCCGCGGCGCGTGGACGATTCTCGACACCAGGATCCTTGGCGTCGATGGCGCCGAATCGGAAGCGCCGCCGCCGTACCGGCTCGGCGACGAGCTCGTTCGCCGACCGCGTCATCAGGCGTCGCTCGAGGTCGGCTGGTCCCACTCGCGGGCAGCGGCCTTTGCGCTGATCACCGGCCGAGGCGAAACGAGAGACCTCGAACCCAACTTCGCGACCGAAGTCTTCGACAACGAAGGCTACGTTGCGGTCGAGCTCGGCGGCAGCGTGCGCCTCGCCCGCCAGCTCGAGCTTTTCGGACGCGTGACGAACCTGTTCGATCGCAGTTACGAGGAAGTCTTCGGCTTTCCGGCGCAGGGCCGATCGGCGCTGGTGGGGGTTCGTGTTACTGGAAGCCGCTGATCTTGTCTTTGCCTATCCGGGCGGTCCGCAGATTCTCGAGGGCGTGTCGTTCGGCGTCGCCGACGGCGCGCTCGTGGGCGTCCTCGGACCGAACGGATCGGGCAAGACCACGCTGCTGCACCTGATTGCCAGGTCGCTGCGGCCGACGTCGGGACACGTCCGGCTTGGCGGCGCGGACGTCTCCTCGCTCCCACGCCGCCTGCTGGCGCGGCGACTGGCGGTCGTGCCGCAGGAGACGGTGCTCGCCTTCGACTACAGCGTCCTGGAGATCGTTTTGATGGGCCGGTATCCTCACCTCGGCGTGTTCGAGGTGGAGGGGCCCGGGGATCTGTCGGCCGCGATGACCGCACTCGAATCGACGGGCACGGCCCAACTGGCGGATCGGCCGTTCCGCACGCTCAGCGGCGGCGAGAAACAGCGCGTGATGATCGCGTCGGCGCTTGCGCAGCTGGATGACAGTGCGGTGGGCACGACGACGGACGATGCGGCGCCCCTGCTCCTGCTTGACGAACCGACGGCCTCGCTCGATCTGCGGTATCAACTCGAAGTCGCGTCGCTCCTCCGGCGACTCCACGATCGCCGGCACGTCACGATCCTGCTCACCACGCACGACCTGCGGTTTGCCGCGTCGGTGTGCACACGCGTGATTCTGCTCTCGAAGGGCCACGTGATCGCCGAGGGGCCGCCCACGGAGGTGTTGACGCCTTCACGGGTCGGCGAGCTCTACGAGATCGATCCTGAAATGGCCTCCGGTGTCATTTCCGCGGAAATCCGCGGCTGGACATGACACTCCACAAGACCGCTTCCCCGCTCCGGCGCGGGCTTCCGATCGTTGCGCTCTGCTTCGTGACGATGGTCGCGGCGGTCCTGGCGGCGCCGTTCATCGGCTCGACGCCCATCCGCGCACGCGAAGTATTCAGTCCGACGGTCGCGTTTGCCGACAACGTGGACGCGCAGATCTTTTTCATCGCGCGGCTCCCGCGCGCCCTGGCGGCGGCGCTGGTCGGCGGCGCGCTCGCGGCGGCCGGTGTCGTGTTCCAGGGCCTGCTGCGCAACCCGCTGGCCACGCCCTACACCCTCGGGGTCTCGGCGGGCGCGGCGCTGGGTGCGATGCTCGCGATCACATTCGGCGCCAGCTGGCCGGTGGTGGGCAGCGTCGAGCTCGCGAGCCTGACGGGCGCGCTCGTCGCGGTGTTCGTCGTCTACCTCCTCGCCACCGCGCGACAGCAGGGCCTGTCGTCGACGGTGCTCCTGCTCGCGGGCGTGACCCTCAACGCCTTTTTCTCGGCGCTGATCCTGTTCGTGCAATACGCGAGCGACTATGCGCAGATCTTCCGCGCGCTGCGGTGGCTGATGGGCGATCTCGACGTCGTCAGCTACCGGCCCATCCTGTCGGCGCTGCCGCTCGTCGCGATCGCCTTCGCGGGGTTCGCGTTCCTGGCGCGCCCGCTCAACCTGCTGGCGCTTGGCGCGGACGCCGCCGGCACGCGCGGCGTCGATATCGAACGCGCCCAGCGAATCGCGTTCCTCGGCGGGTCGCTCGCCACCGGCGCGGCGGTCTCGGTCGGCGGGCCCATCGGCTTCGTCGGCATCATCGTCCCCCACCTCGTCCGGCTCGTCGTCGGCGCCGATCATCGGCTGGTGCTCCCGGCGTCGACGTTCTTCGGCGCGGCGTTTCTCGTCGTCTGCGACATGATCGCGCGAACGGTCATCGCGCCGATTGAGCTACCGGTGGGGGTGGTGACGGCGGTGATTGGGGGGCCCTTTTTCTTGTGGTTGTTGCTGGGGAAGCGATGAAGCTCGTCAGTCGAATCTGTCTGGTCGCGAGTCTCGTTGTGCTCGGCGTCGGTCCGACAGGTACGTCGGGTACGACAGGTACGCCAGGTCCGTGGAACGAACTTGCGCTGGCCATCTTTCCTTTAAAGATGACAGGCATCAGGTTCCTGGGACCTGACGTACCTGTCGTACCCGACGTACCTGTCGGACCGACCAGCGCTGTTTACCAGCGGTCGTCTCCTCGTCGCATCATCTCCATCATCCCAGCCGTCACCGAAATGCTCTTCGCCATGGGCGCGGGCGAGCAAGTCGTCGGCGTGTCGAGTTACGACAGGTATCCGGCGGCGGTCGCGTCGCGGGAGCGTGTGGGCGCACTGCTCGATCCCAACGTCGAGCGCATCTTCGCCCTCAAACCCGATCTCGTCGTCGTCTACGGCACGCAGCAGGAACTGATCGCGCGGCTCGATCGAGCTGGCGTGCCGACGTTCGGCTACCAGCATGCGGGCCTGGCGGACATCACAATCACGATCCGGCGTCTGGGACAGCGAGTCGGCCGCAGCCAGGAAGCCGAACGTCTGGCGGCTCAGATCGAACGCAACATCGAGGAAATTCGCCAGCGGGTCAGCGGCCGCCCCCGGCCCAGGACCGCGCTGCTGTTCGATCGCGAATCGGGCACGCTGCGGGGCATGTATGCGAGTGCCGGTGTCGGATTCATGCACGACATGCTCGAAGTAGCCGGCGGAGCGGACGCTTTCGCCGATGTCAAGCGCCAGAGCCTTCAGCTCTCGGCCGAGATGCTGCTCGCACGCGCCCCGGAAGTCATCGTGGAGATCCAGTCGAGCGAAGGCTGGAACGCCGAGAAGATCGAGAGAGAGCGAACCGTGTGGCAGACGTTGACGTCCGTGCCGGCGGTTCGCACCGGACGGATCCACATTCTCGCCGACGATCGGCTCTCCATCCCCGGACCGCGCGTGGCCGACGCCATTCGGCTGCTGGCGCGTGTCCTCCATCCCGCGGCGTTCGGCGCTCAATGAAAGTGTTGTTGTCCTGGTCGTCAGGCAAAGACTCCGCCTGGACACTGCACGTGCTTCGCCAGACGCCAGAAATCGAAGTCGCCGCGCTGCTCACCACGTTCAACAGCGCGGTCGATCGTGTGGCCATGCACGCAGTCCGCCGAACGCTGGTCGACTCACAAGCGAAGTCCGCGGGTCTGCCGCTTTGGTCGGTGCCGATTCCGTCGCCGTGCCCGAACGAGATCTACGAGGAGCGCATGCGCGAGGCGATGGCGCGCGCACGCGAAGAGGGCTTCACACACGTGGCGTTCGGCGATCTGTTTCTCGAAGACGTCAGGAGGTATCGCGAAGAGCGTCTTTCGGGGACGGGCCTCGACCCGCTGTTTCCGCTCTGGAACAGACCGACGACGTCGCTCGCGCGGGAAATGCTGGCCGCCGGCCTCAGCGCAATCTTGACCTGCGTCGACCCAAAACAGCTCGACCGGCGATTCGCCGGTCGAGTCTATGACGCATCTCTGCTGTCCGAGCTGCCGCAGTCCGTCGATCCATGCGGCGAGCGCGGCGAGTTTCACACGTTCTGTTACTCGGGACCGATGTTCCGAGATCCGATCCCCATTCACACCGGCGAGGTCGTCGACCGAGACGGCTTCGTGTTTGCCGACGTCCGGCTGAGCTCCGCTACGGCCTCACCGTGAACGCCCAGACCGCCGCGAACAACCTGCCCTCTCCCGCCTGCGAGAGCACGGTCGCGCCCGGCAGCTTCTTGCGTTCAGTGAGGCGCAGCACCACGGCGTAGTCGCCGGGCGCCAGATCACTGGACGGCTGGATGCGGGCAGCGCCGCGGCCCATGACCTCAACCGTCGACCGCACCACGTCCTGCTTCCATTCGCGCGTCAGGTCCCATTCGGCGCCGGGCCGGGCCGCCTCGTCGGCGCGCCCTCTCGCCGCCCCGACGAACCGGCCGTTCGACGCGGTTGATGACAGTCGCACGATCACGGGAATCACGTCGTCGGGGCTCACCCCGGGGATGTCCTTGTACTGAACCGCGAAGGTGGGCCGCAGCTCGTCGACCATCCGCGGCGCTGCCGGGTCGATCGTCCAGACGTAGGTGATCGGTGTGGATCCGCTGGCGGCGATGCCTGAGCCGTCTCCAGCCACCGTCTTGGCAAATTCCGGGATCGAGTCCAGTCGTTCGAGCATCCGGCTCACTCGCGCGGAGGATGACGGCAGGAACGTCGCCCCGCCGGCCGACTGGTAGGCGACGCCCATCCCGTCGCGGCTCACCGGCGCGATCATGGGAGCGGCTGTCGCGCCGATGGGCCTCGCGACAGGCTCCGAGACCGCCAGAATCGGGGCCGGAGGCACGACCACCGGCGCGGAGCTCCTTGACGGAGTGGCAGGAGCGGCCGTCACCGCCGCTGCGGGCGACGGCGCAGCTGTCGACGTCGGAACCACTCGCGAGACCTTTTTCGAAATGAACGCGGTCGCCTTCGCGTTCCGGGCCGCTCCGCCGACGGGCAGCTGAACGCGATACCAATCCCCCTGCACCGCTCGCAGCTGGAGGATCGTGCCGGCGCCAACCCGGGCGATGACGGGACTCGTGTTGTTGGGCGCCGATCGAACGTTGGCGCGCGCGGCGGTCACGCGCACGGTGCCCGCGCTCTGCGCGTAGGCCGTGCCGGCCGTCAGGAGAACTGCGATGAGGGAAGCTGTGAGTCGATTCATGGCTGTCTTATCGGTACGACTCATAGCACATATAGTCCGAAAACCGCGTGTCGGTACGGCGGGTACGACGGGTCCGTAGAACGAGCTGACGATTGTCTTCTGAGAAAGATGACGAGCATCAGGTTCCAGGGACCCGCCGTACCCGCCGTACCCGCCGTACCGACACGCGACCCAACGTCCCGACGCGTACCCTTTACTTAATTTTGAACGTCCAGGCGGCGTTGAAGACGACGCCCACTCCCTCGTCGCCGAGGAGCTCGCGGCCCGAATAGCCGTGGGCAAAGGCGGGGCGGAGGACGATGGCGTAGTCGCCGGGGGTGAGGGCCGCGCGAGGGCGCAGTTGCACGATCCCCGGCCCGCGGCCCTCGATCGCTGACGGCACGACGTCCTGGTTGAGGTCTCGCGCAATTACCCAGTCCGTCGCGTCGCGCGATCGGGCGTCGGCGCGTCCGCCCGCCATCGCTGCGACGCGCCAGTCCTGACCGGCCGGCACCAGCCGGACCAATGACGGAAGGAAGTCGTTGGGATTGAGGTTCGGCAACTCGGTATAGACCACGAAGAAGCTCGGCCGACCGGCCGGCAGGGTCACCGGCAACCGCCAGGAGCGACCCCCCAGACCCAGGTCACCACCGATTCGGCGGCCGTCGTCAGACCCTGATCGCCCTGGAATACCGCCGCTGACGCAGCCTCGGAAAGTGACGCCGCGCGAACCGGCAGGGCGACGGCACGGACGGGCGACGCGGGCAACCAGGTGCTTCGCCCGGCGATGTCCACCCCGATCTTTACTCCGGCGCCGGTCTGCGGCCGGCTCATCTGACGTGCCAATGGCATAGCGGTCGCGGCCTCGGGTCCGGTGAGGTGGACCGCGACTTTGCGCGAGAGGTAAGCGGGCACGCGAGCGCCTCGGAGGCGCGGGTCGGGCGGCAACAGGATGCGAAACCAGTCCCCCTGTACCGCCGTGAGCTCGAAGACGGCGCCTGCCGCCACCTGATCGAGCACGGGAGCGGACTCGGACGCTTCTGATCTGATGTTGGCCCGGGCCGCGGTGACGCGGACGACGCCGAGTTCTTGCGTGCTGGCCGCTGCGCACCCGATCGCGATTCCGACGATGGCCGTGAGGCGAATAACGAACGGCGGTCGCATGCGTGTCTTAAAGGCTCAAAGCCTCAAAGCACGTCCTCAGACAAACTCCGCCGCGACCTGATTCGGAATCAGTCCCTGCTCGAACGCCTCGCCGAAAAACCGATCGAGGGCCGCGCGGCCGCGTGCGCCGTAGTCGAGCGTGAGTTGGTTGACGTACATCCCGACGAATCGATCGGTCTCACGCGCGTCGAGTCCCCGGCCGAACTTCCGAGCATATTCGACCGCCTCCTGGCGATGGCCGAGGGCGTGCGCGATGCTGTCGTGCAGGATTCGCGAGACCGTCTTCGTCGTCGCCGGTCCGAGATCGCGGCGGATCACATTGCCGCCGAGCGGGAGGGGCAATCCGCCGGTGCGCTCGAACCACCACTCGCCGAGGTCGACGACCTTGCGAAGGCCTTCGCTGTCGTACGTCAGCTGGCCCTCGTGAATCAGCAACCCGGCATCCACGCGTTCGTCGAGCACCGCCTGCTGGATCTGGTCGAACGGGATCACCTCGAAGTCGAAGGACGGGTCGTAGAGCTTCAACGCCAGAAATGCCGACGTCAGCCGGCCCGGCACGCCGACGCGCAGGCCCGCGAGCGATCCGTTCGTCGCAAGCGGCCGCTTCGCGACGAGAATCGGCCCGTATCGATCGCCCATGCTCGCGCCGTGCGGCAGCAACGCGTACTTGTCGGCCAGGTGCGCGTACGCGTGGAACGAGACCGCGCTCACTTCGTAGCGTCCTTCGAACGCGGCCTGGTTGAGGGTCTCGATGTCGGCGAGCACCTGATCGATCTCGATGCCGTCGGCCTGGATGGCACCGCTGGCGAGACCGAAGAACATGAAGGCGTCGTCGGAATCGGGACTATGGGCGACGGTAATCTTCATGAAAAGAGAGTATAGGTCCGAATGTCCCCAGGGTCCTCAGGTCCGTCAGGTCCTGTCAGCGAGTCGGTGCACCGTCGAGGCCTGAGAGATCGGCACGTTTCCGCATCGCACTGATGTCGCGGCCGATGCGCGCGAGAAAGGCGACGAATTTCGGATCTTTCCGAAGCGGCGCGAGCAACGGATCGCGTGCCGCACTCTGATCCGTCCATCCGGCTTTGTCGGCTTTGTCGAGCCACTCGTGCGCGGCGTTGAGATCGCCGCGCATCAGGTGCAGCGCGACATTCTCCAAGGGCAGATGGGGTTTCCGGTCGCCCGCCTCGAGGGCTTTGCGATTGGCCTCGAGGCTCTCCTGGATGAGTGGCAGTGCTTGCGCCTGGCGGCCGGACTTCATCAAGTAATACGCCCGGAAGGTCCGCGCCGTATGCGGCGAGAACCACCCACGGGCACCCGGTGATTCCTGGAAGAGCTTGTCGACGAGCATCTCGGCGTCGCTGGACTCGGTGAGCGCGGCCACTTCTGTGAACACCAGGATAGTTTCTTCATTGTCCGGTTGCACCACCAGCGCTCGTCGAAGGCGCTCCAAGGCGGCATCGGGCCTCCCACGAAGGTAGTCGAGAATGGCCAGGAGCGTCTGGAGCCGCATGGCCTCCGGAAAACGCGACGCGGCACCCAGTAGGTAGCGTTCCGCGATCGAGTAGTCGAGCCACACAAGCGGCGCGGCGACGTGATAGTAGGAGGTCCAGAGGTTGGGACCGAGCGGAAAAGCGCGCCTTGCCCAGTACAAGGATTGGTCGTGATGATGGGCGTTGGCTTCAATAATCGAGAGATCGGTGTACGCCGCTTGGAAGCTGGGGTCGTCGTCGATGGCACGACTCATCTCGATCCGTGCCTCGTCGACGCGTCCGAGCCCCTCCAAATTGGCTGCCAGCGCATGATGCGCCCGGCCGAGGTGCGGATCGATCGCCAGGGCAGCCTTGGCGGCCTGAACGCCCTGTTCGAGATTCGGGTCGTGTTCACCAAGAGCTCCCAGGGCATACCGCCGGGCCAAAGCGGCGTACGCCAGCGCAAAATTCGGATCCAGCGTCACCGCTTGCTTCAGCAGCGCGATGCTCTCAGCGTTCCTCACTCTCTGGGATCGAAAGTAGAGGTCGGCCGCCGCTGCGTTCTCAGTCGGCAAGCGCTGGAGGCGGGCCCACTCCTCGATCTTCAGCGCGGTCTGGAGCGCTTGTGCGACCTGAAGCGCAACATCCGTCTGCACCGCGAAGACGTCGCCGGCCGCGCGATCGTACTGCTGGGACCACAGCGTTTCGCCGCCTGGGGCCGAGACGAGTTGAACGCTGATCCGCACACGCCCGCCGGCATGCCGCACGCTGCCGGTCAGTGCCGCCGCGATCCCGAGTTGACGATGCATTTCGGCAAGATCCTTGGCGCCTCCGGGAAATCGCGAGACGGCAGTTCGGCTCATGACGCGAAACAGGCTGATTTGGGACAACTGCGCCGTCACTTCCTCGCTGACGCCGCTCGCGAAATAGGCCTCGGCCGGCGCGCCGATGTTCTCGAACGGGAGCACGGCAATGCCACGGGCCGCATCCGCAGCATTGCTGGTGACCGCAGGCTGGGGGGTGGTCTCCGGCCTGACGGCCCAAATAGCCCACCAGCTCGCGGCCAGAAGCGCGGCAGCAACACACGCGAGTGCGACTCTCCGCCAATGGGGCTTCTTTCGGTCCCCGGCTGCGGCCTCACTCGGTCGCGACCCCTGCGCCGCAATCGCGCCGTCAATCGCAAAGGCCAGGTCACGGGCGGACTGAAATCGGTCCTCCGGTCCTTTCTCCAGACATCGCGACACCAGCCTGATCGTCGGCTGTGGCGCGTCCACCAGCGTCGACAGGTTGACCGGAGAATCGCGGAGTGTGGCGTGGAGTATGTCGACCGCCGATTCACCCTGAAAGGCACGACGACCCGAGAGCATTTCGTACATGACGCAGCCGAACGAGAACAGGTCCGACCGCTGATCAACGTGTTTTCCGTAAACCTGTTCCGGCGACATGTACCCGGGCGTGCCAAACACAGTGCCGCGTTTCGTGGCCTCCAAGTCGAGTGCGGTTTCCACCTGGCTGGAATCACCGATCGGCAACTGCTTGGCCAGGCCGAAGTCCAGAATCTTGACGTGATCGTCCCGGCCGATGAAGACGTTGGCGGGCTTCAGGTCGCGGTGCACGATGCCCTTGGCGTGGGCGGCCGTGAGGCCTTTCGCAATCTGCAGGGCGCAGTCGAGCGCCTTCCGAACTGGAAGAGGACCAGCCGTCAGCCGCTCGCGCAGCGTGCGGCCTTCGAGCAGCTCCATGACGACATACGGCCGACCCTCCGTATCACCGAAGTCGTGGATGGCGAGCAGGTTGGGGTGTGATAGCGCCGCCATCGCCAGCGCTTCGCGCTTGAACCGCGCCAGGCGCTCGGGATCGGCCGCGAACTCTTCCGGCAGAACCTTGACCGCGACCTCGCGCTTGAGCTTCGGATCTCGGGCACGATAGACCTCGCCCATCCCGCCCGCTCCCAGTGCAATGATGATCTCGTAGACGCCGAGGCGTGTACCGGCGGTAAGAGGCAAGGTTTTCGCGGGAGTATAACGCGACGTTGGACTTCAGCCTTGGGCCTTGGGCCTTTAGCCATGGGCCTGACACCAAGCTTACAGACGCGCGCCGCGCCTCAGCTCCGCCAGTCGCGCGAAGAACCGCCCGACCGAGGCCGGCCCCGCCAGCCGCCAGTCGATGAGGTGCGTGTGCGGACGATCGCCGACGCCGATGACGACGTCTTCGTCGCCGAGCGCGGTAAAGGCGTCTTCGTCTGTTCGGTCGTCGCCGAGGTAGACGACTGACACGGGCGCATCGACGCGTCGGGCG
>DASQFI010000036.1:0-1669 GCA_035633215.1 Vicinamibacterales bacterium
GAGGCCGATGGACACCCAGAACAGCAGGTAGACCGCCGCAGCCAGGCTGCGCGCGAGCGTCTGCAAGAGCCAAGCGCTCTCGACCTCCACGCCCCGCGCTCGGCGCGGGGCGGCCGAGCGTTCAAGAGCCGTTCCCATGCCGGAAAGATAGTTGGACGCCGCGACAGATCCGGGCAGCCGTCCGCGCGCCCAGACACCTACCGCCTCGCCGATTGAGCCAGGCTGGGTTTGACGGAGGCCTCGTAACGAGGATCTGATCCTCGGGAGAGGAAGTCCCCCGTAATGGCCCGTCCGAAGAAGTACCCCGATGAGTTGGTGGCGCGCGGCGTGAGGCTGGCGCTGGAGAGCGGCCGTCCGATCGCGCATGTCGCCGCCGACCTGGGCATGCACCCCGAGACGCTGCGCAAGAAGGTGCGCCAGACCCAGGCCGATAGTGGCGCCCGCCCGGAGCTGCCCAGCAGCGCCGAGCGTGAGCAGATCCGTGAGCTGCGGCGCGAGAACTTCGAGTTGCGGCGCGCGAACGAGATCCTCAAATCCGCTTCGGTGTTTTTCGCCAAGGAGCTCGACGAGGACCGAACGAGGTGAGCCGCTACATCGACGAGCACCGTGGCCGCTTCGGCGTCGAGCCGATCTGTGAGACCCTGGACGTGTCGGCGTCCGCCTACTACCAGCGCGCCACCGGCCAGCGGTCCGAGCGTGCCGTCGACGACGAACGCCTGTTGGGCCGCATCCGCGAGGTGCACGCGGCGAACTACTACGCCTACGGCTACCGGCGGATGCACAAGGCGCTCGGGCGGGCCGGCGAGACGGTCGGCCGTGACCGCGTCCGACGGCTGATGGCCAGGCACGGCATCCAGGGCGCCAAGCGGCGCGGGCGGCCGTGGCGCACAACGGTCGCTGACCCCGCGGCGACCCGCAACCCGGATCTCGTCCGGCGTGACTTCAGCGTCGACCGGCCCGACGCCCTGTGGCTGGCGGACTTCACGTATCTGCGCTGCTGGGAGGGCGTGGTGTTCTTCAGCTTCGTGATCGACGCGTTCAGCCGGCGGATCGTCGGCTGGCAGTTCGCGAGCCACATGCGCACCGACCTCGTCCTGGACGCGCTGCGGATGGCGCTCACCCGCCGCGCGCACGGCGCCGACGTTCAGCTGATCCATCACTCCGACGCCGGCAGCCAGTACACCAGCGACGCGTTTCAACAGGTGCTCGACGACCACGGCGTGCTCGGCTCGATCGGATCGGTCGGTGACGCCTACGACAACTCGATGGCCGAAAGCTTCGTCGACTCCTTCAAGACCGAACTGATCGCCGACCGTGTCTGGCGCACCCGCTCCCAGCTCGAGCTGGCGATCGTCGAGTGGGTCGCCTGGTTTAACAACGAGCGACTGCACGAGTCCCTCGACGACCTGCCTCCGGCCGAGTTCGAAGCACTCTCATGCCTCCCCGCGTCAGCCGTCCACACCCACTCAGGCATAATTGCTCTGACAACCACCTAATCGGTCTCCGTGGAACCCAGCCCGGCTCACAGCGCGGAACAACCCCAGTTTGGGAATCCGAGCCAGCGGCTGCGCGCGCGCTGGGACCCGCGCATGGGTCCTCCTGAGCGTTCGGGCGTGCTCGGGTTCGGGCGCGGCAAGCTCAACGGCCGCGTCGAAGTCGACGAGGTCCT
>DASQFI010000037.1:0-159578 GCA_035633215.1 Vicinamibacterales bacterium
ACGTGCTCACCACCCTGCTGCGCGCGCCCGCGCCGATCGTCTCACCACATTTCTATCCGACCAGCGCTTCACTCAACTGACGCGGTAATCAATTACCAACAATCTTGGATCGGATTCGTGTAGACCTCCAAGCCATACTGAATAGACTTCAAGCGACCGCGCAAAAACCCCCGCATGGCCATTGAACCGTAGCGGTCCAACAACCTTGTTGAGAAGCAGACGGTGTTCGCCGTTCCCAAAAGGCACGGGGCTCTCCAGCGTCGCACGGTCGCGGAGATCGACGACGCATCCAGCACAGCGATTGCCCCAATCAATGCGAGCGCAGTTCGCCGCATAGGCCTTTGACTTCTGACGGTGGTCCGGTCGTGACGCCGACGTTTTGCCCGGCAAACACCCACTCAAATTGATCTTTCGTCGCTTGTGGCAGATGCGGCCACAAGGGGTGACGGGGGCCGTCCCGTCATGAAACGGCTACTCCAGGTCGCCGAGCCAGCATTCCGGAGACAATTGGCAAGAGGTCCCCTCGTCTGGGCGACTCACGCCGAAGGCAGCGCTGCCACAGGACCCGGGCTCAGTCGACCGTCGATCACGTCTCGGACAGTACGGCCGAGGAGGGCGGGGCTGAATGGTTTTTGCAGAAAGGCTGCGGCCGGTGCGAACTCTCGGTCACCGACGTCAGGATCGCTGGCATATCCGGACATGAAGATGAATCTCAGGGTCGGGCGCGAGGCCTGGAGCCGCGTGGCGAGCTCCCGCCCGCCCATCACTGGCATGACGACGTCGGTCAGCACGAGCGAGATCGACTCGAGAGAATCGCCGGCGACCTGCAGGGCGTTCTGTCCGTTCGAGGCCTCGAGAACCTGATACCCGCAGGCCATCAGCGTTTCGCGCGCCATCGCGCGCACGACGTCATTGTCCTCCACGACGAGAACAGTCTCGGTTCCTCGAGGATTGGCGTCCGTTCTCTCAGAGACGGCCGGACGCGGCTCGGCCGCTTCAGACGTCGCAGGCAGGCACAGAGTGAACGACGATCCGAAGCCGGGCGCGCTCTCGACCCACAGATGGCCGCCGCTTTGCTGAACGATCCCATACACCGTGGCCAACCCGAGACCCGTCCCTTGGCCAACGCCTTTCGTCGTGAAGAACGGCTCGAAGATCCGCGCCCGAACGTCGTCCGTCATACCCGTCCCGGTGTCGCGAACGATCATGAGGACAGATGGGCCGCTCGAAACCTCAGGCTTTTCGCTCAGCTGTCCGGCGTGAGGAGTGGCGGTCAGGAGCGGCTGAACGCAAGCAGGTCTTTCGTCAACGATGCGGCGCTGCGGCCGGCCTTCTCGATCTCGGCGATTTGACTGCGCCTGGCGTCGCCGGCCGGAAGGCTGTCGCTCAACAGATCGGCATAGCCGAGCATTGCGGTAAGCAAATTGTTGAAGTCGTGCGCGACTCCGCCGGCGAACCGTCCGACCGCTTCCATTTTCTGGGCCTGCCGCAGCTGATCCTCGTGCTGCCGTACGGCCACCGTCATGCGATTGAACGCCTCGGCCATCATCCTGGCTTCGGCCGGGCCATGGACCGGCACGCGTTCGGACCACTCGCCGGTCGCGATTTTGTCCGCGGCATGGGCCAGATTGCGCAGAGGCAGCGTCGTCCGCCGGCTGAAGACGACGCCGCCGCAGATGGCCACGGCAAACATCAGCGCGCTGAGCGCCGCCAGGCTGATCTGAATCTGCCGAAGCGCTCGTTGCGTCGGCAGCCAGTCCTGAAGGAGCACGAGCTCGGCGCCCTCGGGCGCCTGGGCGGCCAGCGTATAAACGCCGCCGACGTACGCGGCCTGACCGATTTGTCGCAGCGCAGGTCCGGCATCGCGCGCCCCGAGGACGTTTCGTCCACCGGCCAGCACACTGTCGAGGGCCGCCCGCGCTGCCGACGGCAGGCTGCTGCCACAGATGCGGTTCCCGCGGCATACGAGACTGACTTCGCAATGCGTCACCGACGCCAGCTCACGCGCGACCACATCGTCCAGTCGAAATCCAACGGTAAACGTCCCGAGAATCTCCCGTCCAAACCGGGCCGGTTCGGACGCGACGAGGAAGAGATCGCGATCGATCGTGACCAGCCTGCTTGCGCCGACTCCATTCCGTGCGTCGGCGACGATCGATGCGAGCGGCTCGATCAACCGGATCCCGTGAGGTCCGATGCGCGGGCGGTCAAGCCAGACGCCGCGCCCGTCACTGACCACGCACAGATTGGCCCCGAGCTTCGAGCAGTAGTCTTCCGCCATCTGGTTCATGGTCGGAGCGTCGGCCGCCGTGTCGAGGTTCGCCAACGCGTCCCGGAACACCGGAAGCTCGACGATGAGTCTGGCCTCCTTTGCCGCTGACAGGGCGCGCGTCGCGACGAGCTGGCTGAACGCCTGACGTGCAGCAATGAGGCTGTCGGCCGATCGGTTCAGCGAGTACCGCGTGAGGACCTCTCCGGCGGCCCCGAGCATCGCCAGCAGCGCGATGCCCGCAATCAGCGTGATACTGGCCGCGACGCGAGCCTCGAGACGCCGATGCCAGGGAATGGCGCGGGGGGAGGCAGGGAGAGAGGCCACGCGTCAGAATCGTGCGGTGTAGGTCAGTCCGGCATCGAACGCCGTGGGCCGCGATCCCTCCGGGCCACGCGGTTGGCGAATCAGGCTCAGCTGGACGTCGAACGCGCGCCACGTACGGATGCGGGCGCCGATCGTCACGCGCCGATAGAAGTCGGAGTGTTCTCCAGCGAAATAGTCCAGCCGCTCGAAACGGAGCACGCCTGTGACCGGTCCCATCCGCTCGACGTGCACGATCCCGTCGAGGTACCCGCCGCGCGTCCAGACGCCGTCGAACGGCCGGCCGAAGATCCACTCGCCGCGCAGCTGCACACCGGCGGCCATCCAGCGCGCGTCGACGCCCGAAAACGTCATCCGCCCGTGCACGAACTTGCCAACTTCGCTCGGCTGCGTTCGCACGTGGCTCGCGCCGACGATGAGCGGTCCAGAGAACACCTGTGCGCGAACTACCGTGTCGAGCCCGCGTGGCCGCCGGTACGCGCCTTCATCCTGGGGAATGCCCACGCTTGCCGCGACCTGAACGGCTGGCGATCCCGCGAGAATCTCGACCCCGGTTTCGAGGAACGTGTTCGACAGCGCCCAGTTGGTGCCATAGCGCACCAGCGGCGCGCGCGTAAACCCCGTGTATGCGTGATCGCTTCGGGCCGAGATGCCGAATGGCAGGCGGTAGCGTCCCGCGCGTACGCCCAGAATCGCGCCGCCACGGTGAGCCGTACGCTCGAGATAGAGCTCCATCGGCCGGACCCGGCCGTCGTACGGATACGCGGCACCGAAGGCATCAGACGCCGCCGACGAGGTATCGCCCCACGTGCCTTCGAGGTAGACGCGCCAGTCGGACTTGGCCACCGGGCCGAAGAGACGAATCTGCGTGCTGCCGGCATTGACATCTTCGGTCGATCGTCCGGCCGAGAACGTCACCTCAGTTATGAGTGACTGAGCGCTGGCCGGCAGCTCAGCGATCGCGCAGGCCAGCAGCGCCGCAACTGCAGTTCTCATGGCCAGCGGACATCGAGCCGCGCCGCCGGGTGTACCTCCACCATGGCATTCAGAATCGACCCACCCGGCCGCCACGCGTGGTACGGATAGGTCCCGATCGGGACGCCCTTGATGCGGAAGTTCCCCGCGCTGTCGGAGACGGCAAAGTATGGAGTGTCGACGACGATCACGTACGCGGCCATCTGCGGATGGATGTTGCAGAACACGCGGCTCAACCCGGCGCGATCGAAAGGTACCTGTCTCACCACGCCGACCGGATAGAGGCCCAGATCGAATTTCTTGCGGTCGTGAAACGAGAAGACGTTGTGGAACACGCGATCGTGGTTCGGAAACTTGACTGCGGTGCCGACCTGCACCGCCAGCACATGCGGGAAAAATTGCAGGTCCCGTTGATCGAGAACCGCTTCCGTCCGGGGGGCGACCCGGCCTGATCCCGGCGCGTCGAGCCAGATCACCGCGTCTGCGATTGTCTTTCCGGAAGCCGAGGCGGTGCCGATCAGGTCGGTCGGCACGGGGCCGGCCGGCCAGACGCAGAGCGCCACACCAAGCAAACCGAGGCGTGTCATAGCGGATAGGCACGGCCACGTGGAGCAAAGGCGATGCCACACGGACGCGCCTCCCCCGAGCCTCACCAGGGCCTCGACCCCGTAGTTCCTTCAGAATCTGTAAGCCGGGAACATTCCTGTCGCCGAGGTGGGGCGCGTTGTCGTCACCGCTTCTCAGGTCCGCGGGTCCTCGTAGCGAATAGCCCAGATGTTATCCTCGGATTCGTGAGTCCTGAGCCACCTCGAATCGACCGCCGCGACCTGCAGCTCGGGGCACTCCTGGTCGTCGGAGGACTCCTCGTGCAGCTGCCGGCCCTGCTTTGGGGATTCCCCGGCGGCAAGGCCATCAACAACGCGCTGCGCATTCTCGACGGCGACGTGCCGTATCGAGACTTCTGGACCATGTACGCCCCGGGGCACTTTTATCTGGTGGCGGCCGTGTTCAAGCTGTTTGGCACGCACGTCTGGGTTCAAGGAGTCGTCGCGCAGCTTTTCCTCGCGGCCGACGCCGCGCTGCTGTTCATCATCACGCGACGCCTCGGACTCGAACGCCGCCTGGCCATGCTGGTCGGCGTCGCGTTTGTCGGCATGCACTGGGGCCACAGCGAGGTGTCGAGCTACGAGACGGTCCTGCTGTTTGTGCTCCTCGCCCTGGATCGCGCGATCTGTTACGCGCACGGACGAGGCGCCCGGGCGCTCATCGTTGCAGGCGCACTCTGCGGCATCGGCGCGTCGTTCAAACACGATGTCTCGTTCTACTTCGCTTTCGGCATCGTGGCAGGGCTGTCCGCGGGTTGGCTGTTTCTGTCGGGCCGCCGGCCAGAGGGCTGGGTGTCGCCGGCCGGCATGCTGGTTCGCTTCGGCGGTGGCGCCGTGGCGGCGGCCCTCCCGATGGCGGCCTTCCTGGCTTGGAAGGCCGGTCCGGACGCCTGGAATAACCTGATCGTTTTTCCGGCGACTGACTTCAGCGTGGTTCGAGGCGAGGGTTACCCGTCACTTCTCCTGAATTGGGCCTCTGTAAAGCGATGGGCGACCGGTCCGTTCAACCTCGAGTTGATCTCGGAGGTCTCAAGAGTTCTGTCGCGGTGGGTCCAGGCGAACGTGCCTCAGATCGCGTTCCTCGCCGGGGTCATCGGGTTGGCGCGCAGACGGCGAACGCTCGCCCCCGGCGTCGTGGCAGTCGCCGCGATCTCACTCGCCGCGATGCCGCTCTTCTGGGCCGCTGCCCATGTCCAGCACAACACGAACTTTTCTTCCCTGTGGATCTTCTCGGTCCTGCTCGCGACGCTTGTCTGGGTCGGCGGCCGGATGCGGCCGCTCGTGCGAATGGGATTGGCAGTACTGTTCGTGGTCGCGACGGGATCGTTCCTGGTGAGGCCCGCCCGTCAAATAGTCCTGGTTGCGGCGGCCTGGACCGATCACGCGACGTTGGATTTTCCGAGTGTGGCGGGCATCCGGCTCCCGGCGCAGGACTACAGGACCCTCGCGCCGATCGTCTCCTTCATTCGGCAGCACGTACCAGAGGACGAGCCGATTTATGCCGGGCTCGTCCGCCACGACGCGGTCGTCATCTCCGAACAGAGCTTCTATTACCTCGCCGGCCGCCGAGTCGCTTCGCGCTACAACGAGCTCCATCCGGGGGTCGTGGATCGCGAGGACGTCCAACGCGAGATTATCGCCGACCTCGACCGGCTCAACGTCCGGTGCGCGGTGTTGTGGGAGTTCGGCTGGCCGAGATCAGTGATGGAAGACATGCTGGCCCACCACCGGCGTTACATCCCAGGAATTGGGTCCACGCTCCTCGACGAGTACTTGCGCCGTGAGTTTCGGCACGTGGCCCGTTATGGCGAGTATGTCCTCGTCTGGCGAAAGAACGTCGCGGGGCCCTGACCGCGGATCAGCCTTTTTTCTTGGTTCCCCCAAGTCGCAATTCGCGAAGCGCCTGCAGCACTCCCGCAAACTCAGGCGTGACGTGCCGGCGATACACGCTCCAGAGCGCCTTTGCGCGGACGCGTTCGGCGTGCGTATCCGCCCGGCGGACGCGCTGCTCTCTCGCCTCGCGCGCGCCCTCGTAGGTCAGGCGTCTCTCCGGTCGAATGATTCTCACGCCAATGCTCTCCCTTGTTCATGACTCCCGGTCGACGTCAGACCGTCGCCGCGGGAAGCGGACAGTTCCTCGATGCATACCCAGTGCCGACAAAACCCTGTGCGCGACGGGTGCATGCACGCTCTCTCTGTCGACTCGTACGGAGAGTGGGCAGCACGCGATCTTAGCAGGAACTCGAACTAACAGATTTGAGTGCGCGGTTAGTCGTGATTGTCGTTTCAGATTTGAAAGAGCGTTGTTCGAAACTTGCGCGCCTGGAGATCTTCTGGTTCTCCAAGCGCGCAGGCTCAAACGGCGGGCGCAGTCCGCGAACAGTCGGGGTCTCGCACCGCGATTAGGGACCATCTCTCAGTGTTTCGCCTTCGATGCGCCTGGCCTCAGCTTCGTCGGCAGCGCATCATTGTCCTGCCGCGCGAGCACCCATTCGAGCTTCCCTGGCAGGACCGCTTTGTTCTCTGCATGACAATGCGGGCACTTCCACGTCTGATCCTTCCGGGGCACGTCAGGCGTCCACGCCGAGAACCTCAGCGTGACCGGGCGGCTGCACTGCGGGCAGTTGAGCGGAAGGGTGACGGGGTTGGCCACGCCGGGATTGTACCGCCCCAACGCAAACGCCGGATCCAGCGGATTTGCCGCCGCTTCCCGACGCCGTTTGACAACGCTTCCAGTCAGGCGTAGAACCCAGCCAACGCAATTCTGAGGAGGATGCACCTGTGAAAAAGACTGTTTCGGTCTTGTCGATGTTGCTGTTGTTGTCGCCGGGGCTATTGGCTCGAGCGGAAAAAAAGGCTGCCACTCCGGCACAGGCTGGGAGCGCCGTCGAGCAGGCTCTCCTCGACCTGGAACGTAAATGGGTGGCCGCCGGCTTGAAAAATGACGCCGCAGCCTTGGGGGAAATACTGGCGGATAGCTGGTCCTCGGTGAGCGCCGAAGGAAAACTGGTGACGCGGGCTCAGGCGCTCGATGATGCCAAGAAGAACAAGTTTACTCGTTCTGAACTAAGTGACATGAAAGTCCGCATGATTAATGCCGACACGGCCGTGGTGACCGGCGTGTGGACGGGAGCTGGCACGAGCGCGGAAGGCCAGAAGATCGATACGAGCGAGCGTTGGACCGATGTCTTTGCCAAGCAGGGCGCATCCTGGAAGTGTGTCGCCTCTCACAACACGACGATCAAGAAGTAGGTGGAATTCGCGGAAACTTCCGCGGACGCGGTCCCGGTGCCGCGAACCATGCCGCAACCTGCGTGTTCCACCGCTTCACGACGAACAGTGCCCTCCGGCAGGCTTTGGGTGGCGGCGGCGGGCCTTCTGACGCTGCTCGGTGCCGAGTACACCTCCCGCGCGCTTTCCTCGAAGACTCAGGGACTGGAAAGCCGCTGGTACAAAGGCAACACGCATACACACACCCTGAACAGCGACGGCGACAGCTCGCCAGACGACGTCGTGCGCTGGTATCGCGAACACGGCTATCACTTCCTGGTCCTGACCGACCATAACTACCTGACGAGCGTCGAGGCGCTGAACGCCCTCCAGGGCGCGAGCGGCAAGTTTCTCGTCCTCAGAGGCGAGGAGGTCACCGACCGGCTCAACGAAAAACCGCTGCACATCAACGGTCTCAACGTGGCCAATGAGGTGCCGCCTCAAGGGGGCACGTCCGTCGTTGACGTGCTCCAGCGCAACGTCGATGCGATTCGCCAAGAAAACGGCGTGCCGCACCTCAATCATCCGAACTTCGGGTGGGCCATCAGCGCCGACGAGATCGGGCAGGTGCAGAACAACAAGCTCTTCGAAATCTTCAACGGCCATCCGCAGGTCAACAACCTGGGCGGGGGCGGCGTACCCGGCCTCGAGGAGGCCTGGGACGCCATTCTCACGAGCGGCAAACAGCTGTACGGAGTGGCCGTTGACGATGCGCACACGTTCAAGCAGCCTGGAAATCCGAATGTGGCGGGACCAGGTCGAGGCTGGGTGATGGTGCGCGCCGCCAGGCTCGAGCCGAAGGCCCTTCTCGACGTCATGGAGCAAGGGGATTTCTACGCGTCAACAGGTGTGGAACTGATCGACTATCAGGTGACCGATGCATCGATGATGGTCGCCGTCAAGCCGACCACGTTTTCGAAGTATCGGATTCAGTTCATTGGCAAGAACGGGCGGCTGCTCAAGGAAGCAACAGAGCGCGCCGCCACCTACGAATTTCGTGGCGACGAAGGGTACGTCCGGGCCAGGGTCATCGAGAGCAACGGTCGAATCGCGTGGTGCCAGCCGGTGCGGATCGCCGCCCGCTGAACCGCCGACGCGCCAAACGTTGCGCCAGCGTTACCACCGGTTGGGATGCTAATGGTCCTATGACACGACCTCTTTCACGTCGACTCGCCTTGGCGGCAGTGCTCGCGGGTGGATGGCTGCTCTCGACCGCACCAAGGCTCGCAGCAGCGATCCAGATGCCCGGCCCACAAGACCGGGGCGTCATCCTTCTGCCGAATGGCTGGCGAATCGCGCCAGCTGGCCGCGCGATCCATGTGGGCGACTTCCCGATGTCCATGATCGGTTCGGCCGACGGCCGTCACGTGATCGTCAGCAACAACGGCTGGAGCCGACCCTCACTCACGATCGTGGATGTCGCGCAAGGGTTCGTGAGAAGTCGTGTGCCGGTCGAGCATGCGTGGCTGGGGCTGGCCTGGCATCCTGACGGCCGGCGCCTGTACTCCTCCGGCGCCGCGGAAAACACGGTCAACGAATTTGCCTTCGACAAGGGCGAGCTGAAACCGGCCGGTCAGATCGTGCTCGGCCGGCCGGCGGTTCAGCTGCCATCGGGAACGATCGATCTGGCGGGGACCGGGTTCATCGGAGGGTTGACCGTCGATGAGAGCGGCGGCCGCTTGTTTGCCGTGCACGTCCTGGGACGGGCGCTCAGCAGCGTCGATCTGAAGACGGGACAGGTGCGTCGCACGGTCGAACTCCCGGCCGAGCCGTACACGCCACTCCTCGCGCGCGACGGGAAGACGCTGTTCGTCTCGCTCTGGGGCGGCGCAAAGGTGCTGGCGCTCGATCCTGAGACGCTCGCGATCCGGAGCGAGGTGGCGGTCGGGGAGCATCCCAATGCGATGGCCCTGACGCAGGACGGTGAGCGTTTGTTCGTAGCCTGCGCCAATACCAACAAGGTCTGGGTGCTCGACTTGCCGGGCCTGGTTGCGCGCGAGCAGATCTCGGTTGCGCTCTTTCCCGATGCGCCGGCCGGCACGACACCGAACGCGTTAGCCATCTCGCCTGACGGCGAGACGCTGGCGGTGGCGAACGCCGACAACAATACGGTCGCGCTCGTCGACATCAAGACCGCTGGCGACAGTGAAGTCGAGGGGTTCGTCCCGACCGGCTGGTATCCCACGGCGGTCCTGTTCAGCCGCAACGGCCGTCAGCTGTTCGTCCTGAACGGCAAGGGCCTGACCGGTCAGGCCAATCCGCGGGGGCCGCAGCCGGGGAGCAGCGGATCCGAAGGGCAGTATCAGGGCCAGCTGCTTCAAGGGGCGCTGTCGCTCATCGACGTCCCTGACCAGGCGGCGCTCAAGACCTACACGCAGCGCGTGTACGCGATCACCCCCTACAGCGACGCGACAAAACTCCGGCCCGCCAATGCCCCGGCCGACTCGCCCGTGCCCCGAGCGGTCGGCGACGCGTCGCCCATCAAGCACGTGTTCTACGTCATTCGTGAAAACCGCACGTACGATCAGGTCTTCGGCGACCTCGACAAAGGCAACGGCGATCCGACACTGACGCTCTTCGGGGAGGATGTGACGCCCAACGCCCATGCCCTGGCGCGCGAGTTCGTCCTCTTCGACAACTTCTACGTTGATGCCGAAGTGAGCTACGACGGCCACGCGTTCTCCACCGGCGCGTATGCCACGGATGTCGTCGAGAAGCTGTGGCCGACGAATTATGGACGCCGCGGCGCGGTGTATCTCAGTGAAGGCGGCTGGGGGAACCGCAACGCGTACGGCAACCTGTCGGCGCCGGCCGACGGGTACATCTGGGATTTCGCCAGCCGCGCCGGCATCTCCGTCCGCAGCTATGGCGAATTCGCGGACTGGGAAAAACGTGGCGGCCCGGTGACCGCAACGGTTCCGGGGCTCAAAGGTAAGGTGCACCCGTCCTACCCGCCGTACGATCTCAGCATTCCTGACAACGAGCGGATCGACATCTGGCTGCAGGAGTTTCGACAATTCGAGGCGTCGGGCGAGTTGCCGCGCATGAACATCATCAGGCTCGGCAACGATCACACGTCAGGCACGAGGCCCGGTGCGCTGACGCCACGATCCATGGTGGCGGAAAACGATCTCGCGCTCGGTCGCCTCGTCGAAGCCGTCTCGCGCAGCCGCTTCTGGAATCAATCGGCCATTTTCGTGCTCGAGGACGATGCGCAGAATGGCCCGGATCATGTGGACTCGCATCGTTCAATCGCCCTCGTGGTCAGTCCGTTCGCCCGGCGCGGCGCGCTCGACAGCACGCTTTACACGACTTCCGGCATGCTTCGCACCATGGAGCTCATCCTGGGCCTGCCGCCCATGAGCCAGTACGATGCCGCGGCCACGCCGATGTACGGCGCGTTTCAGCCCACGCCGGACCTGGCGCCGTATGGGGCTCGGCCTGCCCGCGTGCCACTCGACGAACGCAACGGCGCAGGCGCGTGGGGCGCGGCCGCGTCCATGGCGATGAACTTTGACGAAGCCGACATGACGCCCGAATACGAGCTCAACGAAATCATCTGGAAGTCCGTGAAGGGCGCGGCCTCGCCCATGCCGCCGCCGGTGCGCGCGGCTTTCATCCGCATCATCGGGGACGACCCGAAGGACCGGCGCGAGCGGTAAATGTCATGGCTCCGGCGCAGGACGAAACGGCCCTGCAGTGGGTCATCCACATAGGTGTCGCGAAGACCGGGTCCAAGGCTCTGCAGACATTCCTTTCATCCGAGCTGTTCAGGCTTCAGGGCGTAAGGGGCTTCTACCCCGCGAACGGCCGCGCGGGAATCTGGCACGAACCCCTCTACGACGACTTATTGGCCGGCAGCACGTCGGCGCTCGACGCCGCAGTGACCGAAGCAGAATCCCAGGCGGCTCAGCTGGCGTTTCTGTCATATGAAGGGCTGTGCGACCTGCCGACACCGTCTATCCGAGACCTGCGCCAGAAAGTTGGTTCGGCGAAGATCGTTCTGTTCCTCCGCCGGCAGGACCAGATGGTCAACTCGTTCTACAACCAGCTCATCAAAGCACACCGCTCGACGATTGAAGACATTGAGCAGTTCGAGCAGCAACTGGGCAGCTATCAGCGAAGCTTCGACTACAGGTTCATTCTGGAGAAGTGGAGTAGCGTGTTCGGTCGAGCGAACATGAGGCCAGTTATTTACGACAAGACGCGGTCGTCTGTCGTCCGCTTCTTCGAAGCATTGGGTCTGCCCATTACGTATGACGATCATTGCCCCATCATCGCGAACGCGGCTCTTGACGCTCAGGGTCTCAGTATCCTTCGCCACATCAAGACACACGTGACAGACGCCAAGGTGCTCCCGATCGTTGTCGAAGCGGCCCACAAGGCGCTGAGCCATCGATTCATAGACACCTACTCCGCGGGTGAGTTCTATGTCATCGACGCGCCCACAAGACGGGCCATCATGCACGCGTACGCACCGTCGAATGAGTGGGTCCGCACGAACTACTTCGAAACGCTGCCCAGTCTGTTTCCACCAGTTGAGGAAGGCGAATACGTCGTGGTGGATTTCTCTTCCGGTCGAGACATTGCCCTGGAACTCGTGAGGGGATGCGATCTGACCGGCGGGCTCACCCCTGACGATTAGCAATTGCCCCACAGAAGCGCCAAGTCCTTCACGATTCCACCCCTCAGGGAGAGAGGATTCCGACGATGGACCGTTTCCGCCGGCTTTCGCGCATTACTGGGGCGAGTGTGAGGCGAAGGAACTGGACCATAGATGGAGGCTGAGATGGCAGAACCCATGGGTTTGGTGTTGGCGGTCATCGTCTGCCTGACGACCGGCACGAAAGGGGAGGCCCAAAAAGCGGATACCGTTTCTTCGGTTCAGGTAGCCTTGTCGGTTGCCCATGCTCCCAAAGGCACCATTCTCAGGCTCGGCGAAGCATCACGCCTGGAGGGAACCCGGCTCGTTGTATCGCGAGCGGTTCTCCGGCCACCCTCGAACGCCGCGCCGAAACACAGTGCGCTCAAATGGGGCGTCTCGATCGGCGCCATTGTCGGATTCGCGGGCGGTGCACTGCAGCCGACACATAGCAATGGTGACTACGTTCTCGGATCAAATCGTTTCACCAGCTCGCTGGTGCTTGGCGGAATCGGCGCGGGTGTTGGCGCCCTGATTGGTCTCGCGATCGAGAAAGGTCGAAATTGAAACTGAAGCTGCTTGCCTCAGCATGATCGCAGCTCGGGCTGGGCGGCGATGGAGTCCGCCATTGTCTTGTCTTGTCACATCCGCGTGGCACAGCTCGGCACCGGACGCTTCGCTCTGAAACAAAATGCTCGACGACCTTCAGAAGGAGACAAGCGGGCTGAAATGTGCGCTCGAGCGCGAAGGCGGCCGGCGGTGCGGCATTCGCTCGCCGGCCGATACCATTGGAGGTTGTACCGTGGCCAAAGTGATCGCTCGTGCCTACCGGTCGCCCACGCTGATCCTGCTCGCCCTGGATTGGCCGGATGGCGAATCGCGACAGGATTTCCTGGGCTTCGAGGTCCGGCGCACGCCCGGGTTCCTCGACTTCAACACCGGGAACGTCGCCGCGAGCAGCTTCCTGCCGAATCGCGTGTCCTTTACCGGTCCGCCGCCCGACGGACAACCGGATTTCCCGTCGAATGTCGCGCCCATCCAGAAGTTCATGTGGTGGGACGCCCGGCTCGACGGGTCCCAGGCGGGGGATGAACTGACTTACGAGATCACGCCCGTGTGCGGGGCGCCTGGAGCGCTTCAGCGGATCGCGGCGGACACGACCGCGCTCACCGTCTCCCTGCCGGCGCATGTTGATTTCGGTATCGGCACCTGGTTCAACCGCGCGGTGATGAGCTCGCAGGCCTTCTCGCGCAAGCTGCAATCGTTCAATGTCCCGCCCGGGCAACTCACCCAGGCGCAGGCGCTGGACCTGCGTCAGTGGCTCGCGAACGGGATGGAGGCGCCGGTGCCGGACTTCGTCGGACCCAACGCACCGGCATTCGACTCGGTTGTGGGCGCCATCTATCACCTCACCGACAAGGAGTGGATCATTCCGGCGCTCCAAGCCGCGATGGCGGGCAAGTCCGTCGGCCTGGTGTTCGATGCCGACGACCCGGCCGTGAGCGCCGACGCCCAGAACACGTTGACGGAGGTGACGTTCTTCCCGCGTACCAGGCTGCAGATCATGCACAACAAATTCCTGGTGGCGGGCGATCAGCTGGAGGACGCGCAGCAGGCGGAACCGAAACGGCTGACGTGCGGTTCGGCCAACTACACGACGCAAGGTCTCACGTCGCAGGCCAACCTGGTCCACACCTTTGATTCGCCTGCGCTCGCGCGCTTGTACTACGATCGCTTCGAGCTCCTGAAAACCAACCCGACGAAAGCGGACACGACTGAGAACGTCGGGTGGTCGAATACCGTCTCGGTCGGCGACGCCGGCGTGCGGGTGTTCTTCTCGCCGGAAAAGGGCAGCCCGGGCAGTCCAAGCGCCTCGATCGAAACCATCGTCGCCAGCATCCATGCGGCCCGCAGCTCGGTCATCTTCTGCCTGTTCACGCCGACGGACCAACAGCTCCGGGATGCCTGCTTCTCGGTGGGCGATTCGGGAAAGATGATGTTCGGTCTGGTGAACCGCATTTCGCGCACTGAGCCCACCGTCACGCCGACGCCGGCCGGGAACATTCCCGCCGACCAGCTCGCGGCGCTCGAGCTCTTTCATCGATCGCGTGACAACAAGGATGCCATCGGCGCGGAGTTTTTCTCCGCCGCGCTCACGCCGGCGGGCTTCGAGACGGAGATCAACATCTTCCCGGGCGACAACCCGCCGCCGTTCCCGCCCGTCATCGTCCACCACAAGTTCATCGTGATCGACGCCGAGACCGACTCTCCCGTGATCTACACGGGCTCGGCCAACATGAGCGGCAACTCGGTGTTCAACAACGACGAGAATCTGCTCGAGATCAAAGGATCACCGCGGCTGGCGCAGATCTATCTGGCCGAATTCCTGAGGCTCTACGAGCACTACCGTGCGCGAGCGCGCTTCATCAAGTTCAAGCTCAGCAATCAGCCGGCCGGGCAGGTCGGCTTTTCGCTGCGCCCGGACCGGAGCTGGGCCGACAAGCACTACACCGTCGGCTCACCCGAATTCAAAGCACGCCTGCGAATGCTGAGCGTCGGCTAGAGCCGCCCGATCAGCCGTCGCAGCAGGTTCTCGGAACGGCCGACGACCTCATTCAAATCAAGCGCAATCGGCTGCAGAATCTGCTTGCGGTAAGTCGGGAACATTCCTGTCGCCCTGGCTGGTTGCGCACAATACCGGCGCAGACTAGGCTGTGGCCATGACCCGCAAGCGCAACGTCGAGACGCTTCGTGGCACGGGTCGCGTCCTCGAGGACGACCAGGCCCGGGTCCTCGTGCAAGAAGTGGGCTACGTGGTGATCATTCAGCAGGAGATCGTCGACAGCTCACCGGTCGCCGGCGCCGAGGAGAAGCCCGGCGTACTCTCAGCCCGCGGATATCTAGTCCATGATCACTTCAACCCTGATGTGGCCGGGCTGCTCATCGGGAAGGACGTCGACCTCGAACTGAGCGACGGGCGTCGCTGGCCTTGTTCGGTTCAAGACGACGAAGGCTCCCTCGTGGGTCGCCATGCCTTCAAACCACCGTTGACAGCAGAGCAACGAGCGCGACAGCAGGGCCCCACGGATTCCTGGCGCCACGAATCGTAGCTTCGCCGCCCAGCATGAATCGTGACACGGCTATTTTGCACGCTGGCTACAAGTCAGCGGGGGACGCGGGCCCATTTCGCGACGGGCCGCAGTTTGCGTCCACGTTCGCGTCGCCCGGCGATCCGTCGGACCACGCGATGACGTACGGCCGGTTTCACAACGCGACCTGGGCGGCGTGGGAGGAGGCCCTGACGGTGCTTGAAGACGGTCACGCGGTCGCCTTCGCGTCCGGCATGGCGGCAGCCGCGGCGGTCTTCGGCGTGTGCCTGAGGCCCGGCGACGCTGTCGTCCTGCCAGCCGAGTCCTACTACACGACGCGGGTGCTGGCGTCGAGTTGGCTCAGGGACATCGGCGTGGAAACACGATTGGCGCCGACACGCGGCAACGCGCAGAGTGGCGCGATCGACGGGGCAAAGCTGTTGTGGATTGAGACGCCGGCGAATCCCACGCTGGACGTGTGCGACATTCGCGTGTTGGTCGATCTGGCACGGAGAGGAGGGACGTTGGTTGCCGTCGACAACACCACTGCCACCGCCTACCTCCAGCAGCCACTCGCGCTCGGGGCGGACTATGTGATCTGTTCCGACACCAAGGCGCTCACGGGGCACAGCGATCTGGTCCTGGGCCACGTCGCGACCAGGGATTCAGACCGGCTGGCGGCCCTTCGAACCTGGCGGACTCAGCATGGCGCCATCCCCGGCCCGATGGAAGTGTGGCTGGCGCACCGTTCCCTCGCCACCCTGCCACTCCGGCTGTCCAGACAGTGCGCGTCAGCCCAGGTCGTCGCCGAGTTCCTCACGTCCGTGAAAATCGTTCAGCACGTCAACTACCCGGGATTGCCGGATCACCCCGGCCACATCACCGCCAAACATCAGATGCACGCGTTTGGACCTGTTGTGGGATTTGATCTCGGCACGCGACCACATGCCGAGCAGTTCCTGCGTGGTCTTGCCATGATTCGTGAGGCGACCAGTTTCGGCGGCGTCCACTCCACAGCCGAACGGCGGGCACGCTGGGGGGGAGACGAAATCAGCGAAGGCTACATCCGCTTGAGCGTAGGCTGCGAATCGCCTGAAGACATCATCGCGGATCTCTCCGACGCATTCGGTGAGCTGCGGTGACGGGACCTCAGCGTCTTTTCCTGCCGATGCCCAGCCGCAGCTCGCGAAGCGACTTCAGCACCTCCGCAAACTCAGGCGTGAGGTGCCGGCGATACACGCTCCAGAGCGCCTTCGCGCGCACGCGTTCGGCACGGGCGTCCGCCCGGCGTACGCGATCTTCTCTCGCCTCGCGCGCGCCCTCCTCGGTCAGGCGCCTCTCTGGTCGAATGATTCTCACGCTGATGCTCCCTCGCCAAACTCCCGCGAAAACGTTCTCCCGCCGCCGCTCGACCAGCTCGCCGTGGATCAATGCACACCAAGTGCCGACGAAGCGCTTACCGCAACTCGCGTGCACGCGTCTCTGTGTGTACTCTGCGGGCCGACGATCTTAGCAGGAACACGCACTAACAGATTTGCGCGCGCGGTTGAACGTGATCGTCGTTTCAGATCTGAAATTTCGTGATTGCGAAACTTGCGTGGTGCGCAGAATGACGCGAATGTCACGCGGCTTCGTGTCAGTCGCCGCCGCGCCCACGCCCGCGCCGTTCCGTTGACGGCGGGACGATGTTCTTCGAGCGCAGATAGACGGTCGCGATGCCGTACATCTCGGCGTTGTGCGCGATCAGGCCGACGAGCGCCGCGCCTCGCTCGAGCTCGCCTTGTCCCTGCTTGACGAACTGCGTCACCGTCGCATCGGTCAGCGACGAGAGCAGGTCGTCGCAGAACGCAAACGAGTCGGCGAGGGCTCGAGTGACGTCCGCTTTTGTTTTGAACTGACGCTCGACGTCCTTGCCCTCATTCGGGTTGGCGACGCCTTTGACCGCCGCGCACGTGCTGAACTGCCCGTCGGCGACGTGGGCAATCACCTGACCGTACGTACGGACCTCGGGAGTCGAGCCCGGCTTGAATCCGTAGTCGGCCTCAGGCATCTTCTCGGCGGCCTCGGTGAGGTCGCGCTTGAGGCCCGTGTAACCGACCTGGAGGTAGCGCGCCAGGCCAACCCGCTGGCCGGCGGGGATTTGCGCGAAAACGGTCACTGACATCGCGATCAGCAAGCCAACCAGGAGGCAGCGGGAAGTCGTCATAGTGTGGGCTTAGACACCGAGCCGACCGGATATGCTCGGTAGCTCAATCCACATCGGACGAGCGAACTGACGAGGACTCCGACCTACATGCCAGCTTTCCTCCAGGACATCCGGTACGCCATCCGTACGCTGCGCCGAAGCGCGGGCGTGACGCTCGTGATCATCGCGTCGCTCGCCATCGGGATCGGCGCGAACACGGCGATCTTCAGCGTCGTCAACGCGCTGCTGCTGAAACCGCTGCCGTATCCCGATCCGGATCGACTGGCGGTGCTGTGGCTGCGCTCGCCCGGGATCAACATCCCGCAGGACTGGCCGTCGCCCGGGCAGTACATCGACGTCAAGAACGAGAATCGATCGTTCGAGGAGATGTCGATCTCGCAAGGCCGCAGCGGGACGCTGCTCGGCCTCGAACAGCCGCATCGCGTCGAGGCGCTCCTGACGTCCTCGAGCCTCTTCCATCTGCTGGGCGCCAAACCCCTTCACGGACGACTGCTGCTTCCTGAAGAAGATCGACCTGGCAAACCGCCGGTCGTGATCCTGAGTCATGGGTTCTGGCGGCGCATGTTCGGCGCCGATCCGAACATCATCGGCAAGAACCTGACGCTGAACAACATCTCGGCGGGCACGGGCGACGCCAAGAATCAGTTCGAGGTGGCCGGCATCCTCGGGCCGGACTTCCTGCTGAACGAAGAAATCATGCCCACGGTCGCCAGCATCCGCCAGATGGACGTGTTCCTGCCGCTCCCGTTCGGCGCGGATGCCGTCACCAGGCGGGGCGACGAGAACTTCAACCTCATGGCCCGACTGAAGCCGGGCGTGACGATGGCACAGGCGAAGAGCGACGTCAGCGCGATCGCCGCCCACATTCGCGACAAGGACAAACGAGACCAGACCTTCACCATCGACGTCGTCCCGCTCCTCGAATCCGTCGTCGGCAACGTCCAGCGCGCCGTCCTGGTCCTCATGGGCTCCGTGGCGCTCGTGCTGCTGATTGCCTGCGCCAACGTCGCCAACCTGCTGCTGACAAAGGCGACGAGCCGCCAGCAAGAAGTGGCTGTTCGCACGGCGCTTGGCGCGAACTGGCGCCGGCTCGTGCGGCAGCTGCTGACGGAGAGTTTGCTGCTCGGCCTGATGGGCGGCGCCGCGGGGGTGCTCATCGCGAAGGGCGCGCTGTACGTCGTGCGCACCATCAATCCAGGCAATATTCCGCGCCTCGACGCGATCACGCTCGACGGCACTGTGTTGGCGTTTACGTTTGGGGTGTCCGTGCTCACCGGCCTCGTGTTCGGCCTGGTGCCCGCGCTGCGCGCCGCCCGCGTCGATCTCAACACGTCGCTCAGGGCCGGCGGCCGGAACACGCAAGGGGAGGGCGGATTCGGCAGTTCCCGGCGGCGGCTGCGCAGCCTGCTCGTGGTGTCGGAGGTGGCCGTCTCGATCGTGCTGTTAATCGGCGCGGGGCTCCTCGTTCGCAGCTTCGTGCGCCTGCAGTATGTCTCCCCGGGATTCGATCCGAGCGGCGTCATCTCGATGCGGCTCGGCGCCAGCGCGCGCCAGTTCCAGAATCGCGACGCCGCCGTCGCCTTCTACCGTGATTTCGGCGACCGGATCTCCGCCGTGCCAGGCGTGACCTCGCGCGGCGCGGTGTCGTCGCTGCCGTTCACCTCGTCGGTCGGGTGGGGATCGATCAACGTCGAAGGGTGGACACCCCAGCCGGGACAGGAACTGCAGGTCGATCAACGCGGCGCCACCACGGACTACTTCAAGACGATGCGGATTCCGCTGGTGACGGGCCGGTTCTTTACCGACCTCGACATGCCGCAGAACGCGGAGCAGGTCGTCATCATCGACGAGAAGTTCGCGCAACGCTTCTGGCCCCGCGGCGATGCGATCGGCAAACACGTCTGGTTCGATCCGAATCGAAAGCAGAGGATCGTCGGCGTCGTCGGCATCGTCAAGCAATACGGCCTCGACATCGACGGACGCATCGTCGTGTACCGTCCGAATCCGAATGCGGGGTATCACGTCGCCAGGACATCGTCCGATCCGGCGGCGGTGGCCGGCGCGATCGTCCGGACGATTCACGGGCTCGACCCGACGATTACGGTGTTCGATGTCCGGACGATGTCGGACCGCATGAGTGGATCGCTGGCGCGGCAGCGTTTCTCCACGCTCATGCTGGGGGCGTTCGCGGCGTTCGCGTTGATTCTGGCGATCGTCGGCGTCTACGGCGTAATGTCGTATCTGGTGACGCAGGGCGCACACGACATCGGCGTGCGCATGGCCCTGGGCGCCCAGCGAGGCAATATCGTGCTCATGGTGCTGCGCCAGGGCATGGAGCTCACCGGCGCCGGAGTGGTCGTCGGCCTCATCGGCGCGGCGGTGTTGACCCGGGTCATGGCGAGCCTGCTGTTCGGCGTCAGCGCGACGGATGCGATGACGTTCTCGGCCGTCCCGCTGATTCTGATCGCGATTGCGCTGCTGGCGAGCTTTATTCCGGCGCGCCGCGCCACTCGTGTCAATCCGGTCGTCGCGTTGCGGGATGAATAACGCGGCGATCTGCCGTATACGTTTCCCGGAGGGAGCCATGCGATTCGCTGCAGCCGCCTTTGTCGCCCTAGTCGTCACCGCGGGTCTCACGGCCCAGGTTGAAACGTTCAAGCTCGGCCGCTTCGCGCAGGGCGGACGGACGTTCCTTGGCGTCGTGATCAACGACGCGAGGGTCGCGGAGATTCCGGCGTCGGCCGGCACCAGCCTGAAGGCCGTCATCGGCGACTACGCGAAGCATCGCGCGATGCTTCGCGATCTGGCCGCGAAGGCCCGCGCGGGGAAGGGCCCAGGCATTCATGATCTCAAGTCGCTCGACACGCTCGCGCCGATTCCTGATCCCCTGTCGATGCTCAATGCCGCCGTGAATTACGTCGAGCACGGCACCGAGATGGCCCGCGCCGGCGGCACACCGGCGGCGCCGGCAGCGGCGCCGGCGCCCATCCCGGGCATCTGGGAGCGCAGGGCCGGAGACACGCGCCAGAATCCGTACCTGTTTCCGAAGCTGCCGGCGGCGATCACCGGCGACGGCGATCCGATCCGGCTGCCGGCCGGCCGGGATCGCATCGACTGGGAATGCGAGCTGGCGGTCGTGATCGGCCGCACGGCCGATCACGTCACACCAGACCAGGCGAAAGACTACGTGTTCGGCTATACGTTGATGAACGACGTGTCGGACCGCGGCGGCCGTGCCGACGCCCGGCACGGCTCGGACTGGCTGATCGGCAAGAGCCATCCGACGTTCGCGCCGCTCGGTCCGTTCGTCGTGCCGCAGGAGTTCGTGCCGGATCCGCAGAAGATGCCCATCCGCTTCACGTTGAGCGGCAAGGTCATGCAGGACTCGAACACGGACCGGATGACCCACAGCGTGTTCGAGCTGGTGTCGTACGCCTCGAACATCGTGACGCTGCAGCCGGGTGATATCGTGTCGACGGGCAGCCCCGCGGGCGTCGGCACGGCGCGCGATACGCCGATCTACATGAAGGCCGGCGACAGCTCCGTGTGCACGATCGGCAACGTCGGCACGCTCACCAACCCCGTGGTCGCGGCCGGGCGTGGACCGAAATAGCTCCCGGAACCGACGACACCCTGATGTCCCGAATCGCCTGCGCTGGCGAGATCGGGTGGCCTGCCCGCTGGGACCTCGACCATGCCGCCGGAAAGGTCGGAATTCCCCACGCCAGGGATCGGCCGGCCGGTCTTCCGCCAATTGCGGGCGGGGGAGCAACGTCTCGAAGGGACATTGGAACGCATCGACTGCAGCGCGGCCGGTGCCGTGTTTCACTTGAAGACGGCTGCGGGAACGACGACGGTGACGGCGCCGAAGCTGGACGACGTCGACTTCATTACTTATCGATCCGACGTCACGGGTCAGATCGAATGCGGCCCTTCGAAACAGCCGATGCCCGTCTATGTCACCTGGCGGCCGGCAACCGACGGGTCAGGCGCCCGGATCGTCGTGGCGGTCGAATTCCTCCCGAGGGCGCTGGAAATGGGCGCAAATCGCGGCTTAACGAAGCCGAAATCCCGGCAAGGCATGCTGATCCCATGGCAGGTCTCCCTCTCCTCCTGATGGCAATCGGGGCAGCAGTTGGGCTTCTGTTGATCGCCATGGTCTTCGGCCGGTCCAGGACTCGTGCGAAAACATCTGGCCACGAATCGCATGGCAACTTCGGCTGGATGGGCATGTCCACGACCGACAGCGGCGGAAGCGACTGCAGCCCCGGTGATGCGGGATGCGACGCCGGCGGCGGTGATGGTGGAGGCGGCGGAAGCGACTAGTGCCGTTCCAACTTGTTCCGCCAAGAGGCAACGCCCTTGGACTGGCTGGAGTTGCGGGAGTGAGGAGGGTGCTCATCGGTGCATAAGTTGGAACGGCACCGGCAGGCTGCGGCCTGAACTGCGAACTCAGAACTTTGAACTTCGAACGTGCGGTTGAATCAAGCGCGGCGACTGTGTTGAGATTCCGTCGTGGCAACCACTCAAATTGCCGAGCGGCGCGTCGGCTTCGCCAGCACCCAACGCCTTGACCGCTGGTGGGTCGCACCTGCCGCGACCGCATTCGGCCTCGTCCTCTTCTTCGGCTACCTCACGTTCCGCGCGTTCAACGCCACTTACGTCTGGTTCGATCCGTACATCAGCCCCACGGTGGCGCCGCCGCTCTTCACGCCGGCGTCCGGGTACCCAGGAGCGGTGCCGGTGAACCACGCCTGGTTCGGCGCGTTCCCCGCGTGGTGGCCGTCGTTTGTGCCGCAGTCGCCGGCGTTCTTTCTGCCGGGCATGGCGATCGCGTTCCGCTTCACCTGCTATTACTACCGCGGCGCCTACTACAAAGCCTTCGCGCTGACGCCGCCGTCGTGCGCCGTTCGCGGCGTCTCGAAGGGGTACAGCGGTGAGAGAGCGCTGCTCATTTTTCAGAACCTTCACCGGTACACGCTCTACGCCGCGCTGGTGCTGCTCGTGTGCCTCTGGTGGGAAGGGATCGCGGCGTTTTTCCGCGGCGGGCAGTTCGGCATCGGCGTGGGCACGGTCGTGATGCTGATCAACGCCGCGCTGCTGACCGGCTACACGTTCGGCTGTCACTCATGGCGTCACCTGATCGGCGGACGTCTCGACTGCTTCACGTGCGACGGGAAGGTCTCGTCGCAATACCGGCTGTGGAAGGGATCGACCTGGCTGAACGAGCGCCACATGGCGTTCGCCTGGTTCAGCCTGGTCTGGGTGGCGTTCACCGATTTCTACATCTATCTCGTCTCGTCGGGCGCGATCCGGGATTTGAACACCTGGTAACTTGCCGGACGACGACTTGTCGGGTTTTCCTTGGGCCTTGGGCCTAGGGCCTGCCGCGCGTCAGCGCGCGCTGACTACGACGCAGATTCGGATGGTTCGCGCTGCCACGGCGCTCCAGCCTTGGTTGGCCACGCTCGCCATCCCTCCGGCAGATTCGCGAGCTCGAGCAGCGTGGGATCCCGGCCGCACATCTCTCCAAGGCCCACGACGGCTGCGTCAGCCGTCGTGACGGTCCCACCAGTCAGGAACTGCCAGCCTCCATCGTCGGCATCATGGGTGACGAGCAGAATCGGGGCATGTGCCTTGAGCACCGCCCAGACCGTCAGCACGGCAGTGTTGGGCGTAGCCTCGAACGGCCAGTTGTCCATATTTGCCGGCCAGGATCCTAACCGAGGGCTTTGGCGTCGAAACTGTAAGGCTTGCTCACTCGCCCGAAGGGTCATTGCAGGATCGGAATGTTCATTGACGGGACCGCGCCGGGGCATGCGTGGCCCACCACTCCGACGCCCGCCTGGGCGTCCACGCCGTCGGCGTTTCCACCTGGCACAACCGCGCCGCCACGACGTCCGCGGTGGGGGGCCGGTCATCAGGGTTCTTTGCGAGACAGTCCAGAACCAGGCGGTCGAGCGACGCCGGGATCGTCAGTTCGGTCCGCTGAGACGGCGGGAGGGGCGTTTCCGAGGTGTGCTTGAGCACGGTCTCCATGGCCGTGCGGCCCGAGAACACGAGCTCGCCCGTGATCAGCCAGTAGGCGAGACAGCCAATCGCATAAATGTCCGCACGGCCGTCCATCGCCTTGTGGCCAACCGCCTGCTCCGGCGACATGAACGCCGGCGTCCCGCGCACGACGTGCGACGTGCTGACCGCGGTCATCGTCTGCTCCGCGTCCTGAGATTTGACGAGACCGAAGTCGAGCACCTTCACGAAATCCACATCGCGGCCGTAGCGGCAGACGTACACGTTGGCGGGCTTGATGTCGCGATGGATCATGCCGGCGGCGTGCGCCTCGCCGAGCGAGTGGCAGACCTGCGTCAAAAGGTGAACGGCGCGCTCCCCGGGTACGGGTCCGAACTTCGTGATCAGCGTCTCGAGGTTGAAGCCGTCGAGCAGCTCCATCACGTAATAGAACGACCCGTCGTCGGCGACGCCGAAGTCGTAGAGCTCGATGGTGTGCGGCGAGCGCAGCAGGGAAGTGGCCTGTGCTTCGCGCTCGAACCGCGCGTGCAGCTCCGACTGCCGGCCGGGCGTCGAGCCGCCGAGTACTTCGGGACGCATCAGCTTGATCGCGGCGGGCCGGGCCAGCAGGCGGTGCTGGGCGCGCCAGACTTCTCCCATCCCGCCAGACCCCAGACGCTCGATCAGCCGGTAGCTGCCCAGCTCCCGGGCGCGCTTCAACTCCGAACTGAGGCGATAGATGAGCCACGCGCTCACGTAGCCGACGACGACGACGAGCAAATACGGAAGCGCAACCCGAAAGAGAAAGCGTCCGGGCGACAGGACAGGCGCCGACGGTTCGGTCGCCATCACGAAGGCCACGACCACGGGCACGGAACTGGCCGAGGCGACACCGGCGACGAGCGCCCAGCGCGGCGGCGTGGGCATCATGACGGTGAATCCGAGAATCCAGATCGCCACCCACGACAGGCCGGCCCATGGCGGCTCACGGGCCCAGAGCCCGACGTCGAGATACTGTGCCGCCGCGATGCCGAAGCTGCCGATGACTTCGAACACGAGCCCGACGACGAGGATTCTCGCGACCGGAATCCTGGGGTTCGACGTCATGGCGGCGACGACGATTGCCGCGAGGATGGAGATGGTCGACGGCGCCCAGATGAGCGGACTCGACAGGAACCGCGCGCGCTCGTCCGCAAACAGGATCGCCGGCAACGGGTTGTTCATGAAGAACACGAACGCGTAGAGCAGCGCGCCCGTCCGCAACCGCGCCGCCGACTGCGAGAGCAGCTCCGGGGGAAAGCCGGTCAGTTGCGTGCGTCGCTGGGTCGGGTCGGACGCGGGCGCGCCGGCGAGCATCGTCGGCTGGGCGGAGAGACCAGTGTCGAGTTCTCTCATGGACCGGCGGGGGATTCTACCCGTGCAGCGGCGAGCGGACAGGCGCGGTGTGTCTGACGACCGGACAGCGCCCGCCTGTCGTGCGACGGGCAGGCGATCGCGCGGCCTCTGTTTGCAGTCGTGCTCAGAACACGAACTGCACTCTGAACCCGAGGCGAACGATGGTTTCGGGTTTACCGCTCCAGTCGTCTGGACCACCAATCGCACCGAAGTCGCTCAGCCTGAAGCCTTGCGGGAAGACGATCACGGCCGCATTCAGTTCAACCGCCCGGGCGAGGCGGTCGCGCGGCGAATCGGAATCCGCCTCGTCAATCAAGAACGCGAGGGGCCGCACGGCGACGAACGGCTCGATCAGATACCTCGTGACGACGATGTCGGGTGTTCCCTCAAAACGCATGAAGCCGCCCGATGCCCCGACATCGACGGTAGGATGGAGCCGAAAGGCGCCCGTCGCCAGATAGATCGAAGCCTTGACCCGCTCGAGCTTCTCGCGGTTGGCCGGGTAGTCGAGATTGTTCGTCCCGTCTCCCTGCGCGTACGTGACGCCGATGAATCGTTTCACGTATCTCCATCTCGGGGACTTGTCACAGAACACGTACCGAACGGCCCCGGAACCGTAGTCAGCGTTGGCGCGCGGCGCGGCACGGTCCTCCACGCATCCAAAGGTCACCGTCATGCCGTTCAGATCAAAGTCACCGGGCCCGCTCAGCTCCTGGATCCACCTGAACCAGGACCATTGCGCGGAGGCCGGCTTGGCCGAGAGCAAGATCAACGCGCAGCCGATCAGTCCGATCGCGGTTGTTCGTCGCATCGAAAACATCCTTTCTACATGGACCTCGGTCTTGCGACTGACGGTCATTTCGGCGCGGCCGGCGCCGGCAGGCTGAAAATCCGGCCATTCCTCTCCCCGGAGGGAAGGTCAGCGACCTTGACCGTCGGCGTTCGGTACTGTTTCTCCCGCTCAGGACAATACAGGAGGCGCTCGTCGCCCTTCTCCCCGGTGACGAAGCAGCGCTGCGCCTGATACAGCACCTCCGGAGCGACGCTCTTAAAGAAGAGGCGATCCGGCACCGCGATCAACAGCAGCATCAGGGCCATCAGCGCGGCTGCCGCGGCGACACTGGTTGCCGGCACCGTGGCCCAGAGCAGCGGATTCCGGCGCAAGAGACCCCAACAGAGGGCACCCGTGCCGAGCAACACGGACATGACGGCGGTGTATGTGAAGAGCAGGCCGTTGCTATCCAAGGGGGCGAGCACCGCCAGGCTCGCCGGGTCGGCCTCATTCACGGTAACAGGCAGGAGGGCGATCAATCCGCGGTAGACCCAGAGCGTCAGACCAAACGTGAGCATCTGCATGAGGAGCAGGAACTGCGCGCGTGACGCGCCATCCCAACCGGCGAGACGGCCGAACGTGCCAGAGATGCTGCTGCGGGCGTGATCCGTGAGTCGGCGGACCGGCGGCGCGAGCCGTTGCACGAAATGCCACAACGCGTCAAAGAGACGCACGATCAACATCAGCACCGTCGTGTAGATCGTTGTCGGCAGAAGCGACCGGAATCCGTACTGCAGCCACGTCGGGAATCCCTCGCCCGAGAAATCCTGGCTCCGGCCGATCGCGCGATCGTAATGGACGGTGGTGAGATAGCCCAGCACGAGCACAACGGCAAAAGCGCCGGTGAGTGCGATGACTGCGCGCACGGCGACGGGCACGCGCCGCACTGGGGTGACGACGGCCCCCTCGCGCGGGGAGGCCGCCGCGTCTGATCCCGCCCCGAGCGCCTTCTCCCCAATCGGGATCGGCAGTGCCGCGCCATCGGCGCGCTGTCGCGCCGCACCGGGCATGGCGTCCATCAACTCCGCCAGCATCGCGCCAGCGCTCCGGAAACGCTGATCGGGCGTCGGCGCGAGCGCCCGATGAACGACCTGCACGAAGCCGCCAGGCAAATCTGGACGCAGGTCGGACAGCAATTTCCGATCGCCCTGGTTGTGGAGCAGCATGATCTCCGTCAGCGTCCGTCCCTCGACCGGATGCTTGCGGGTGACCAGATAAAACAGCAGCACGCCAAGACTGTAGAGGTCAGAGGCCGGGGACGCGGCCTGTCCGGTGAAGAGCTCGGGGGCGAGGTACAGCGGGGTCCCGGAGAGGTCGGAGATTCGTGACTCGCTCACGTGGCGCCCCGCCCCGAAATCCATCAGGACGATCCGTCCGCCGGACTCGCGCATGACGTTGTGCGCCTTGACGTCGCGGTGCAGCAGCCCGGCGGCATGCACGGCGGCAAGCGCCTGGCAGAGGCTGATGCCGATCACCGATGCCTCTTCGGCGCCCATCGGCCCGGTCTGATCCACGACGTGAGCCAGGTGGCGCCCCTTGATGAGCTCCATCGTCAGGCCCACTTCGTCGTCGATCTGCTGTGCGCGATACACCGTCACCACGTTGCGATGACTCACGCGAGCCAGCATCTGGCCTTCGATCAGCACGGACGCACGCTGCGCGGCGTCGCGCGGTTTGATCACCTTGAGCGCGACCTCCCGGGCGAGCGACTCGTCCCAGGCGCGATAGACGCGGCCAAACCCGCCGTGGCCCAGTTCGCTCACCAGGCGCAGATCACCCCACTCCGCCGAATGAGCGAGGGGCGGGACGTCAGACGCGGATCCCGTGTGCTCCGTCCGCGTGGCATCCAGGTCGCGAGCTTTCTCCATGGGAGACGGCAGATTGTACGATCCTGAAGCGTCTCTCCGCCGGGGTTACCTGGCGCCGCCCTTGTTCCGGCCCGCGGGATCCTGAGGGCGACTCGGCCAGCGGCATTAGCGTCCGACTCGCTCGTACAACGCGCTCGTGCTCAGGAAATCGTACCCCTGCCGCCGCAAGTACGCCACGAAGCGTCGCACCACCGGGAAGGTGTCGCCGCCATGTGTGCTCCAGGCGTACTTGTGGAGCAGGCGTACCATTGGCGTGCGCTTCGCGCTGGCGAGCGAGCCGCAGCGCACCAGATCCGTCATGTGGAAGTTGTAGTTCACGAGGCGGCCGGCGCCAAAGAGCGAGCGCAGCGCGAGCTCGCCCGGACGCTTGGCGAGCAGCACGTGCGTGTGGTTCAACGGCACCGGCAACCGCCCCCACGTGCCGATGGGAAACTCGACGAGCCGCCCGTTGAGCACGAGGTAGTCGCCCGATCGGAACTTGACGTGGCGATTGCCGCCCTGCGCATAGGCGCGCATGAGGGACGAGTCCCACTCAAATCCCTCGCTCACCAGCGCATCGAACACCGCTCGAGTCAGCCGGTAGGTGTGCGCGCGATAGCCTTGCGGCCGCTTCCCCAGGAAGTCGGCATACGCCGCCGCGCTGCGACGGAGATCGTCCGGCGTGTCGCCGGGACGAGCGTGGTCGTAACAGTGCAGCTGGAGATCGACGCCTCGATCGCGAAGCCCACCGCACAGCTCCCGGCGCGTCTCGAAGAACTGCCCTTCGACAAACGCGGTCCAGGGGACCTGCAGCTCATCCAGCAAATCGGCGAAGCGCTCGATCTGCGAGAGCGCTTCACTTCGTCCGGTCCCGTAGTCGGTCTCCGTATCGAGCGAGAACAGGGCGACGCGGGAGGACAGCGCGTGCGGCTCGATCTCGAGGCGATCCGGATCGAGCAGCGGGAGCCGCGCGTCAGGCGACTCAGAAGACGTCCCAGTCGTAGGGTGTGACATGCCAGGCCTCGAGGGAGGGGAGGTCGTCCGCACGGGCGCCGGGTCCGACGCCGCCGCCGAGAATCACGACCGGCTGCGGCAGCGCCACGGCCGGGGTCCGAATCAATCCAGCTCGACGAAACGCACGCGCGAGATCAGGAACGGCTGTGCCGCCGATGGCAATCGTCACTTCGCCGCGGCTCGCGCCTTCGCGCGCGGCCTCGACGCCGACGGAGAACGCCCCGGTGTGCTCGCGCGCGACCCAGGAGTCGCAGATCACCAGCGTTGGCCGTCCTTTGATCGGCATCCGGCGGGTGACGAGATAGCCGACGGGCCGTCCGTGATCACGCAAGTACCAGATGGCGTACTCGCAGTCCGGGCGCTGCTGATATCTCCAGTTGAGCTGTGCCGCCGACCGCGGACTCCAGACGGTCACGGAATCGGGCAACTGGTCGGGCACCAGCTGCTCGAAGGACGCGTCGAACGCGTCGCGGCGTTCGACGTCGATGCCCGCCGATCGTGCACCGAGCCGGCCCACCAGTCCCCATCCCGGAATCGGCGGGCGGATCCAGAAGGGAAGCGGTCCGCGCTGCGCCATGCCGAACTTCACGAAACCAGGCGCCGAGCGCGGATTGGGCGCCGTGTAGGCGAGTCCGATTCCGGACCGCTCGACGAGGTCGAGCCCGAACGTCGTCATGGCGGCAAAGATGCCGCGCCGGCGGTGTTGACGTTGCACGTAGAGGCGCACGTAGAGCATGGCCGGAGAGCTGGCTGGCGGTCCCGAGACCTGACGACGCGTCAGCGTCCAGCGATAGAACACGAAGTGCCCGAGCAGTTCGTCGCTGTGACGTTCGCGGGCGATGACGACGAACCCGGGGCCGCAGGGATTGTCGTGAACGAACCAGGTGATGAGTGAGGCCGTGAGCGGCCGCATCACGTCGGACGCGTCCGCGCGCCGCGAGAACGCTTCAATCGCGGCGTACTCGCCCGCGGTCGCCACGGACAGGCGAAATTCATGCGACCCGAAGGCGTCACCGTCTCGGACCGCGGCAGTGTCTGGGGTGGACACCGTGGGCGATGATAGCCCGAAGGGGACGCACGTGTACAGATTTCGCTTGTGCGGTCGAACGTCATGACGATTTGCGCAAGCTTGCTGACGAATTTGCGCGCAGCGCGCGTGAAAATCACAACATGGAACTCGCGCGTCCGCTGACGCGTGGCTCAGCGATCCATTGCAGAATTGAAAGCATGTGCGGCGCGTCCGCGACTTAAAGTCCACGCGGGTCGGACCGATGATCCAGTCATGATGATTAGCAGCGAATACTTCATCCTTCTCGTCGTTGCGGTTGCCGGTTCCGCGCTGACGCTCTACATCATGCGTCGTCGCGTGCGCATCGGACGCCGCTCGCCGAAGTTCTGAGGCAGCGTCGTGGCTCGCGGGCCGTCCCTGGACGTGAGAGTCCAGCCGGCTCCGCGAGAGGATCGCGTCGCGCGCACCAACCGTGAGTGCGCCGGCATCGCGCGTCACGAGCTCCGCTTCGACGCGATTACACAAATCGGCCCGCGCCAGAGGCGCGGCGCCGCCGGGACGGATGTTCATCCAGACGGGTCTCCCCTCTAGCCAAAACATTTCGTCCGCAGTTTCGCGGACTTCCTGCTTCCGGTAGTGCTGCTGCGATTACGAAACTGCAGCCGCGCCTGCTGAATTAGTGCGCAATTCCCCCCAAAGTTAGCAAAAGGGACGGCATGTCTATTGCTCAATCTCTCACTTCAGTGGGCGATGCGATGCTGTGCATCGCCGCGACACGACAATTCTGGAGGACTGCGCACGTGATTCAGCCGTTTGTCGATTACTACGAAGTGCTGCAGCTCAGCCAGACGGCGAGCGCCGACACGGTGGAACGTGTCTACCGGCTGCTGGCCAAGCGGTACCATCCCGACAACCGCGAGAGCGGCGACGTCGACAAGTTCACGTCGCTTCGGCAGGCCTACGACGTCCTCTCCGATCCCGAGTCGCGCGCGGAGTACGACGTCAAGTACGACGACAACCGCAGCATGATGTGGAAGGTCTTCGATCAGGGATCCGCGTCCGATACCCAAGAAGCGGATCGGCGCCTCTTCCACGGCATCCTGTCGCTGCTCTACATCGCGCGACGCCGTCAGCCGGAGGACGGTGGTCTCGGTACCGTGTACCTCGAGAAGATGCTGGGCTGTCCCCAGCAGCACCTGGATTTTCCGCTCTGGTACCTGCGCCGACGGGGCCTGGTCGAGATTCTGCCGACCGGCATGCTCGCGATTACCGTCGAAGGCATCGACAAGCTTTCGAACAAGGAACTGGAGCTGCCGGCCGATCGTCTCCTCGCGCAGACGTCGCTCGTCGGCGACCACTAATCGCAAAAGATATCGTCAGCGAATTTCGACGCGGACGGTGTACGCCTGCACGCTGAACCCGAAGTTATCGACCCAGATCTTGAACTGCTCGCCTGACTGAACGGAGCGGCTGACTGTCTCCGAGTTGCCCTCGGTCAGCTCCGAGACGACCAGGCGCGTGCACGCGTTCGGACCATAGACGTCGGGACAATTGCCCGCCGTGAGATAGAGATCGAGATCGTTCGAGCCCGACCAGGTCAGCGTGGCGGTGAGATTGCCCGTCTGGGAGACATTCAGTGTGTGCTCGGCGTAGCCGAAGGACGCGACGCTGCCGTTCAGCGTCTGCGCGGAGCCGCCGGGCGGGTTGGGCGGGTTGGGCGACGGGTTCATCGGCCCGTTGCCGCCACCGCCGCCGCACGCGGCCCCATCGAGCGCGATCGCCAGCAGCGCGGCCGCGAGCACCGTGCTCACCAGTCTCTTTCGCCCAGCCATCACGACGCCATTGTCGCGCATCTGAATTCCGGAGACCACTTGGTCTCCGTCACTTGACGCCGACGCGAGTTTGCGGGAAGGTGAAATCATGTCTATCCGACCCGTCAAGCGTGTGATTGAGTCGAGACCCACGCTCGAAGGCGCCGGCGTCAAGCTGCGCCGCGCGTTCGGCTTCGGCGACACCACCGAGTTCGATCCGTTTCTCCTGTTCGACGACTTCCGCAACGAACGGCCCGATGACTATCTCGCCGGGTTTCCGTGGCATCCACATCGCGGCATCGAGACGATCACGTACGTGCTCGCGGGCGCAGTCGATCACGGCGACAGTCTCGGGAATCGCGGCAGTCTCGGCGCCGGCGACATCCAGTGGATGACGGCGGGCCGCGGGATCATGCACCAGGAAATGCCGCACGGCGACGAGCTGGGCCGGATGCACGGGTTCCAGCTGTGGGCGAACCTGCCCGCGTCGCTGAAGATGACGGCACCGCGCTATCAGGACGTCCTGGCCAGGGACGTCCCGGAAGTCGTCGACGACGACGGGACGCGCGTGCGCGTGTTGTGCGGCGAGTTCTGGGGCGCCAAGGGCCCGGTCGAAGGCGTCGCGGCTGATCCTCGCTACCTCGACATCTCCGTCCCGCCCGGTCAGAAAAAGCGGCTCCAGGTCGAGACCTCGCGTCACGCGTTCGCGTACGTCTTTGCCGGATCCGGCACGTTCCGCGATGCGTCCGATCCGCGGGCCGTCCGCACGGAGAGCGTGGGGGAGCCGCGCGCGGCGAGCACGGCTGACGTCGGCAACCGATCGCTCGTGCTGTTCGATCGCGGCGACGAGGTGGTGGTGCAGGCGGGCGAGACGGGAATCCGGTTTCTGCTGGTCTCGGGCAAGCCGATCGAAGAGCCCGTCGCGTGGTACGGACCGATCGTCATGAACACCGAAGCCGAGCTGCAGCAGGCGTACAGCGAGCTTCGACAGGGGACGTTCATCAAGAGGTAGGGGGCTTCAGCCCCGCCAACGCGCCGGCCCTGAAGGGCCGGCCTACCCCCCGGTTGCGAAGGTATCGCACGATTTGATCTGGCCCGACTCGAGGCCCTGCCGGAACCAGCGCACGCGATCGGTGGAGGAGCCATGAGTCCAGCTCTCCGGCGAGACGCGCCCCTGCGTCCGGCGCTGGATCTGATCGTCGCCAATCGCCGCCGCGGCCGTGAGCCCTTCCTCGACGTCTCCCGTGTCGAGCAGGCCGCGCGCGGCCGCATAATGACCCCAGATCCCCGCGAAGCAATCGGCCATCAGCTCCTGGCGAATGGACAACGCATTCGCATCGCCGCGACTCTGCGCCATGCCTCGCACCCGGTCGAACACGCCGAGCAGATTCTGGACGTGATGACCGACCTCGTGCGCGACGACGTACGCCTGGGCGAAGTCGCCCGGCGCGCCGAACCGGCGATCGAGCTCCATGAAGAAGTTGAGATCGATATAGAGCTTCTGATCGCCGGGGCAATAGAACGGACCGACGGCGGCCGAGCCGAAGCCGCACGCGGATTGCGCGGCCTCGGAGAACAGGACGAGCGTCGGCGCGCGGTACGAGCGGTTCTGCTGCGCGAAGAGCTCGCCCCACGTGCGCTCGGTATCGCCGAGGACGCGCGAGATTCTCTCGCCGGCTTCGTCGGCCGGCGTGCCCCGCGCGCCGGTCTCCGCGGGAGGCGCCCCACCGCCACCCCCGTCCATCAGGCCGAGCGGATCGCCCGTGAAAAAATAGCCGAGCACCATCAGCACCAACAGGCCGCCGAGCCCCAGCCCGCCGGTCCGAATGCCCATGCCGCTCCCGCCCGTCCGCATCCCGCGACGGTCCTCGACATTCTGGCTGGGTGGCATCTCACGCCAACGCATGGGTCCTCCGCCGGCCGCTCGCGTCGGGCACGATGGCCGGTGCGATCGCAGATTGGTGTGATGAGTACGCCAATGTTATGCCAGAAGCTGTTCGACGATCTCCGCCCATTCGTCGTCGAGCGACGCGCCGGACTCTGGCTTCCGGGCGCGCCAATACCAATACGCGGCGTTGCCGAGGTCTCCCTCCTTGCGATGGAGATAGGCGTGTACCCACGCGCCGGATGCGTCGTCGATGTCCTGCGCAATCCGATGCGCGGCCTCCCAGTCGCCGCGCGCATCGTGCCAGAGCGCGCGGAGCAGGGGGGCGAGACCGGGCGGCGGCGCGGCGGCGCTGAGAGTAGTCCGGAATTCATCAAGGGTCATCACGATCAGTGTAGCGGCCTGCCAATCCTCCTTCGCGCGTTGCGCTACGGAGGACAAGCCGAAGCCGCAATACAGCGTTCACCGAAGGTTGGCTTGCCAACCCACCTTCGCGCTTCGCGCTACGGCGGGCAGGCCGAAGCCGCGAGCGTAGCAAGCGATTGGCGAAGGTTGGTACAATCCGGACCTGTGAAAATCGAGTCCTTCCTGCTCGAACGGTGGATGACGCGTCACGAGACGCACGTCCAGTTCGACATCGCTGAAAGCGGCATCCTGCCGCTCTCCACCAACGACCTTCTGGACTTCGAGCCGGTGGATCGGCGGGCCGCGACGCTCGAGCGCCTGCTTGCGCTGCCGCTCGGCTACAGCGAGGCGCGCGGAACCGAAACGCTTCGGGCCCTGCTGGCCGCGACGTACGCGAGAGGAGACGCGGACCATATCCTCGTCACCACGGGTGCAATCGAAGCAAACTTTCTGCTGTTCAACGTGCTGCTCGCGCCGGGCGATCACGTCATCGCGCCATATCCGGCCTATCAGCAGCTCTACAGCGTGCCGCGCGCGATCGGGTGCGAGGTCTCGCTCTGGCACGTCGGGCCAGAGACGGGGTACCGCTACGACGTGGACGCGCTCGAGCAGCTACTGACGCCCCGCACGCGGGTCATCGTCGTCAACACCCCGCACAATCCGACGGGCGCGATGCTGTCACCGGCCGACGCCAGGCGCGTCTACGCGCTTGCCGATTCAGTGGGCGCCACCGTGATCGGCGACGAGGCGTACCGGTGGCTCGCGGTGCCGGACGGCGATCCGTTCGCGCCTCCCATGTTCGACCTGGGGCCACGCGGCATCAGCGTCGGGACGCTCTCGAAGCCGTTCGGGCTGCCCGGGTTGCGCATCGGCTGGATTGCCGGACCGCCCGATCTGGTCCAGCAATGCTGGGGACTCCGCGACTACATTTCCCTCAGCCCGGGCAAGTTGAACGACGCGCTGGCGTGCCTCGCGATGGCGCATCGCGATCGGATCGTCGAACGCAACCAGCGCATCATCCAGGCAAATCTCAGGACCGCGAGCCGCTGGATGGCCGATCGCACGGGCTTCATGCACTGGACGCCGCCGCGCGGCGGACTCCTGGCGCTCCTGCGGTACGACTTGGACCTGCCATCGCTCGAGCTTGCCGACACACTCGCGACCGAACACAGCGTGATGCTGGCGCCGGGTTCGGCATTCGGGTACGAGCACCATCTCCGGCTGGGAATTGGCCAGCGTCCGGACATCTTTACTGAGGGCCTCGCGCGCGCGGGCGCGTGCCTCGACCGGCTGCGGGACATGAAGGCCGTGAAGGGGTGAAGGGCATGAAGGTGAAGGTCATGAAGAAGAGCATCGGGTTCACGAGCTTCTTCATGGCCTTCATCTCCTTCACCGCCTTCATGTCTTCTTCGCAGGGATCCCGTCGTCTCCTGGTTTCGTTCCCAGGCCGTTCAGTTGCAAACGCCCGAAGCCGGCCGCGGCTTCGCGGACCTGCAGCCGCTCAAGACAATCAGCGGCGACGCGCGCATTGTCTCGCTCGGTGAGGCCACGCACGGCACGCGCGAGTTCTTCCAGCTCAAGCACCGCATCCTCGAGTTCCTGGCGACGGAGATGGGCTTCACGATCTTCTCGATTGAAGCCAACATGCCGGAGGCCTACCGCTTGAACGACTACGTGCTGACCGGGGCGGGTCGCGGAGTGGCTCGCGCAGCCCCATGCGTCGCGCACGATCGGCGCGGTCTACTCGGACGCCACCGCGGCCAATTACCTCATGCCTTTGCGGGCTCGCGAGTCATTCGACCTGCTGCTGTTCGTGGACACGACGACGCCGGCGCGGAAGAATCCGGGACGGTAGTGTCCACCTTCGCGCTCCGCGCTACGGTGGACAACCTTCGCAGACGCTCGCCTGACGCGGCCTGCCAACCGTAGCCGCGAGCGTAGCGAGCGGTTGGCGAAGGTTGGTGGGCCGCGGAGGGATCGAACCTCCGACCCTCTGGTTAAAAGCCAGGTGCTCTACCACTGAGCTAGCGGCCCTGATGGACAGGAGAACATCTTAACTTCGAACTACGAACCTCGAACTTTGAACGAAGGAACCTGATCCTGGCCATCAATCTTTTGAACTAAGGACCGATGGCCAGCGTCAGGATGTTCCAGTGTTCGAAGTTCGAAGTTCAAAGTTCGAAGTTGCGTTCGTCAGATGATCCTCATTCCCATGGCCGACAGCACGAGCTCGGTGCCGAGGACCGCCGTCTGATTCTGTGAGTCCAGGATCGGATTGATCTCGACCAGATCGAGCGCCATCAGGCGGCCGGAGTCGGCGACCATTTCCATCACCAATTGCGCCTCGCGGTAGTCGAGGCCGCCTTTGACGGGCGTGCCGACGCCGGGCGCAATCGTCGGATCGCAGACGTCCAGATCGAGCGACACGTGGATCCCCGCCGTGTCCTTGCCGGCGAGCGCCAGTGCGCGCTTCATCACCACCGCGATGCCGTGGCGATCGATGTCCTTCATCGTGAAGACGTGGATCTTCGAATCGCGAATGGCTTTCTTCTCGAGATCGTCGAGGTTGCGCACGCCGATGAGCGCCGTCTTCTCGGCCCGGACTTTCGGCGAGCGCTGGCCGATGCGCGAGAGTTCCGCCGGTTCGGGACCCAGCAGCGCCGCGAGCGGCATGCCGTGCACGTTGCCGCTCGTCGACGTCGCCGGCGTGTTCATGTCGCCGTGCGCGTCGATCCAGAGCAGGCCGATCTCGCCGCCCTTGGCCGCAGCGAAGTCCGCCGACGCGCCGACCGATCCAGCCGCGAGCGAGTGATCGCCGCCCAGGACAATCGGCAGGGCGCCCTCGTCGTGCGACTGGTAGACCTGCTGGTAGAGCTTCTGACAGACGCGCGCGATCTCGCGGATGTAGCGCTTCTTCGGATCGCGCTCGACCTGCGTCTCGGGAATCGGCGCGGCCAGGTCGCCCTTGTCGACAACCGGACTGCCCATCAGGGCGAGCCGTTCCCCCAGGCCCGCGATACGCACGGCCGACGGCCCCATGTCGACACCCCGGCGCCCACCGCCCAGGTCGAGCGGCACTCCCAACACGTGAATAGTCCGGCGAGGGGCCGTCACGTCGCGCCCGAAAGCAGGGCGCGCGCGAGCGCGCTGAGGTCGGCAAGCCAGACCGGCTTGTACCTGACGATCGCGCCGAGCGAGCCGATTTCGCCCAGAACCTGTTCGCTCAAGAAATAGTCACCAGTAATGATGCCGACCGGCAGCCGGCTGAGCCGCGTATCGCTGCGAAGCTCGCGCAGAAACTCGAGGCCGTTCATGCCGGGCATACGGATATCCAGTATCACCGCGTCGGGCGGATCGGTCGCGGCCGCCGACAGGCCCTCGACCGCATTACCAACGCGGCTGACCGCATGACCTTCGAGCTCGAGCATCCGCGCCAGGGTCAGACTGACCGCCGGATCGTCGTCAATAATGAGAATTCTCGCCATGCGCTGGGCGATTATGGCATTGGGAGCATGTTACGATACCGTCGCGTCATGTCACTGCAGGATAGGCAGTTGACACCCTGGGTCGGGTGACCTACACGGAAGGCACTTGACTTGACGTGGTAGTCGCGAGGCTTTCAAAGGCGCGGCGCAGCCGACCACGGCAAGTCAAGGCTTTCCGGGATTAGAGCCTCGCCAATGTCACCAATCTTCGTTCGGCCCGTTCGCGAGCAGCTGGAGCACGACCGCCTGATCAGACATCTCCAGGCGAAATACAAACGCAAGGGCGAAGTGGCAATGAACGTGGGCGACGAGCAGGTCGCGCCCGTGAAGATCGGCGCGCTGACGCTGTTCCCGGATCTCGTGCTCACCAGCGGAAAGAAACTCGCGGGACTCGTCGAAGTCGAGAGCGCCGAGTCGGTCAACAACCTCGAGGCCATGGCGGAGTGGGTGCACTTTTCCAAGGCCCGCGTGCCGTTTCATTTGTACGTGCCGGTGAGCGTCTATGACGCCGCGCGGCGCCTCTGCGAGGCCAACAAAGCGCACGTGAGCGAGATCTGGACGTACCGGCCGTCCCTGGAGGGATTCGATCTCGTCCGGATGTTCCACGATTCATCCGGCTCGAGCGCCGGCCCGCGCGCGACGGTGAAACCTCCCGCACCGCCCGAACCCAAACCCAAGAAGCCGGTGAAGGCCGCTCCCAAGCCCGCAAAGCCGGCAAAGCCGCCGAAACCGGCCGCGAAGGCCCGGCCGGCCGCCAAGCCGCCGCGCAAAGCGAGTCGTCCCGCGAAGGCGGGCGCCCCGCGGAGGAAATAGCCCGAGCCGTGCCCTTCATTCGCCGGACGCGCGACAAGCGCGGGTACGATTGCACGTATGTCATGCACGCCTATCGGCCCGCGCAAGGCCCGCACCGGACGCGGATCCTGTACGTGTTTCGATCCCCGGCCGGCTCGAGAATCGGCCGCGAGCCGCTCGACGACGAAGTGCAGGAAGCGCTCGAGCACACGCATCCCGATCTGACGTTCGACTGGCAGGCGCTTCTGCGCGAATCGGCCGAGCCGACGCGCGGGCGCGGGCCGGGATCGCGCGACGTGCCGGAGCGACCGAGCCGCCCCATGCCACCGCGCCCCGCGCCGCGGCCACGAGAGCCGGAGCGGCCGGCATCCGCCCCGGCCGCGCCGCGCACGGCGCCCGGCGTCCCTGACGTCTCGATTCTCGGCCAGACTCTCGGCAGCGAAACCGCCGCGCGGCTGCGTGCCCGCTACGCCGAGGTGCTGCAGCGGATCGCACGCCGGTCGCGGTCGCCGGAGGAACGGGACCGACTGGTCGAGCGCGCCCGACGTCTCAACCCTGATGACTGGCCGGACGAGGCCGGTGTCCGGGCCGCGGCCGTCACGATCGAAGCTGAATGGCAGGCGCTCGTCGCCGACCTGCCCGCGCGGCGCCGGGGCCGGCGGGGCGGCCGGCGCCGGGCCCAGGGTCGTGGCGGGGCGCTCGAAACCGAGACCGCGCTGGCCGGCGAGCCCCGCGCCGAGGCCTCTGGCATAATCGAGGATGCAGGGAGCAATGGACCTTCAGACCACGAACGCCCGGATTGGCCGGATCCTTCTGACGACGCTGCTGGCGACGACGGCGGTGTCGGGGCAGGGCCAGCAGCAAGTCCCGCCGACGCGGAACCCGCAGACGACGTTCCAGGCGACGACTGATCACATCCGCACGCACGTCATCGTCAAGGACAACAAGGGACAGTTCGTCTCGGACCTGCGTCCGGATGAGTTCCAGGTCATCGAGGACGGCGTCCAGCAAAAAATCACGACGTTCTTCCGCGCGTTCGGCGGCCGCATGCTCTCGCAGCTGGCCGAGACGCCCGTGGCCGCCACCGAGGGGCTGATTCTGCCGCCCGCGGCGCCGCCCAAGGACGTGTCCGGCCGGATCTTCATCGTCTTCATCGACGACATGCACTTGCAGGCGCTCGACTCGATCAAAGTGCGGAAGCTGCTCGAGCTCGTCCGGGACACGGTCCTCCACGACAACGACCTGGTGGGCATCGTCTCGACGGGCTACTCGTCGATTGCGATCGACCTGAACTACGACTACGGCCATCGCCGCCTGAACGAAGCCATCAAGAAAGTCATGGGCAGCGCGCCATCGCCGTCCGAGATCATCAATGGCGCGCAGATGTCCGACGGCCCGGCCGGGCTGCGCTACAACGCCAACGTGGCGTTTTCGACGGCGTACGGCATCCTCGACCAGGCCGAGAAGGTCACCGACCGCCGCAAGGCGTTTCTCTACATCTCGGGCGGATACGACTTCAATCCGTTCAAGGACTCGCGGTTCAAGGCCGAGCAGGAACGCTACGCCGTTCCGGAGCGCAACAGCGATGGAACCCAGCAACCACGCCGGGAACCGGACCCCTTCGACAATCCTTTCGACAAGGGCGGGCTGCAGTTTGCCGAGACGGATCTGATCGCGCAGGTCGCCGAGCTCACCCGCGCGGCGGTCCGCGCGAACGTGACGTTCTATACGATCGATCCGCGCGGGCTCATGGCCGGCCCGGACATCAATCTTGACCTGGGCTCGCGCGAGTGGCAGGACTACGTCAACAACACGATCAGCTCGCTGAAGGTACTGGCCGACGAGACCGGCGGGTTCTGCATCTGCAATACGAACGATTTCCGCAGTCGTCTGGCGATCATCGACAACGAAATGAGCGACTACTACCTGATCGGCTGGACGACGAGCAATCCCGACCCGCTCAAGGTGACCCGCAAGGTGGAGATCAAGATCAGCCGTCCCGGTCTGCGGGATCCCGTCTATCGGCCGTCGTACACGATCAGGCGACCAAGCAAGGGCAAGTCGGGCGGATAAGACAAGACCTCGGGGTTCGTTTCCACGCATCGACCGTTCGGAAACGACACCCGAGGTCTTGTATACTTCAGCACCGTCGCCATCGCGGGATCCCCATCCCCGCCCGACGGCACAATCAGTCTGGAGACCAATGCAATGAAGCGTTTATTCAACGTCACGCTGTTGGCGAGCCTGGTCGTCTGCGCCGCGATGGTGCTGGCCAGCCCCGCCAATGCGCAGACCGTCACCACGGGAAGCCTCGGCGGCACCGTGGAAGACCAGCACAGCGGCCGGCTGCCCGGCGCCACCGTCGTGGCCGTCCACACCGTGACCGGCACGAGCTATACCGCCATTTCCCAGGCCGACGGACGCTTTTCGATCCTGAACGTCCGCGTCGGCACGTACGCGATCAAGACCACGCTGTCGGGCTTCAAGGACGCGGAGCTGAAAGAAGTCATCGTCAGTCTCGGCGAGGAGCGGACGCTGACGTTCAAGCTCGAGCTGTCCAGCATCTCGGCGGAAATCACCATCACCGCCGAGGTCACGCCGATCAATGTCACGGCGGCCGGCACGGGCGGCAACATCTCGAACGCCGTCAAGGAAGCGCTGCCGACGATCTCGCGCTCGATCACCGACATCGTGCGCACCAACGTGTATTTCAATCCGATGGGGCACAACGAGGACACGGCGATCGCGTCGGTGGCCGGACGCAGCCAGCGCTATAACAGCCTGCAGATCGACGGCGCCGTGAACAACGACCTGTTCGGTCTGGCGGCGGGCGCGGGCGTGCCGGGCGGCAACGCCGCGACGCAGCCCATCAGTCTCGACGCGATCCAGGAAATTCAGCTCGTCGTCTCGCCGTACGACGTGCGGCAGAGCGGCTTCTCCGGCGGCGGCATCAACGCGATCACCAAGACCGGAACGAACAGCATCCGCGGCACGGCGTTCGTGTTCGGCCGCAACCAGAAGTGGGTCGGCAAGGGCGTCAGCAACGTCGCGGTCTCGAAGTTCAGCGACTACCAGACGGGATTCAGCCTCGGCGGTCCGATCGTCCGCAACCGCGCGTTCTTCTTCGGCACGCTCGACGAGCAGCGCCGCGACACGCCGTCGGGATTCTCGGTGGGCGGCACCGGCGTGCCGTTCGCGCCGGGCCGTGACGCCGACGTCGATCGGTTTCTGAACATCCTGCGGACACGCTACGACTACGACATCGGCCCCAACGCCAAGGACGAGTTCACGCGGAAGCAGAACAACGACAAGTTCTTCGGCCGCGCCGATTTCAACATCGGCCAGAGCCAGCTCACGATCCGGCACAACTTCGTGAACGCCTACAGCGACAACGGCTTCCCGAGCGCGACGTCGTACACCTTCCCGGATGGGTTCTACCGGTTCAACTCCGAAACCAACTCAACGGTGGGGCAGTTGACGACGAGATTCGTCTCGGCGGTGAATGAGGCGCGCGTCGCGTTGACCCGGGTGCGTGAGCGCCGCGATCGGGAGTTCAGCTCGGAACCCTTCCCGTTCGTCTCGGTCACGATCGCGTCGAACACCACGGTCGCCGCCGCGCTGAGCGGATCGTCCCAGGCGAACCAGCTCGATCAGGACATCCTCGAGGTGACCGACGACTACACCCGGATCATGGGCAGTCACCAGATCACGCTCGGCACGCACAACGAGTTCTTCAAGTTCCGGAACCTGTTCATCAACGGCTTCTACGGGACGTGGAACTTCACGAGCCTCGACGCATTCGATCAGGGACTCGCCAACGGCTTCACGCACGGTTTCTCGAACACCAGCGACCCGCTGCAGCCGGCCAGATTCAAGGTCAACCACATGACCTTCTACGCCGGCGATCAGTGGCGCGTGCGCCCGCGGTGGACCGTGACCTTCGGGACGCGCGTGGACGTCACGCGGTTTCCAGACAAGCCGAGCGCCAACCCGGTCGCGGTCGATAACTTCGGGTTTGCGACCGACGTCGTCCCGAACAACGTGCTGTGGTCGCCGCGCGCCGGGTTCAACTGGGATCGCAAAGGCACCGGGCGCGAGCAGATCCGCGGCGGCTTCGGCATGTTCGCCGGCCGCACGCCCTACGTCTGGATCTCGAACCAGTACGGCAACACCGGCGTCGACTTCACGCGTCTGTCGGTGACCAACTCTCAAGTCCTGATTCCGTTCGTGCCTGATCCGAACACCCAGCCCACGAGCCTGCCGGGCGTCACGCCGGCGCGGAACGAGATCGACATGATCCACCCCGATTTCAAGTACCCGTCGATCATGCGCGGCAACCTCGCGTACGACCGCCAGCTGCCGTTCGGGATGTTCGGCACGTTCGAGTTCCTGTTCTCGTCGACGATCAACGACATCCGTTACGAGAACCTGAACCTGCGGCAGACGAACACCCTGCAGCCGGACGGACGGCCGATCTTCTCGCGCAACGTCGTGACGACCCTGAACGACGTGATCCTGATCACGAACACGAAAGAAGGCAGCAGCTGGTCGATCGCCACGGAAGTGCGCCGGCCGTTTGCCAACGGGTTCTTCGTGAACGTGTCATATCTCTACGGCGAGTCGAAGACCGTCATGGACGGCATCCGCGACCAGGCGGTGTCCCAATGGGGAAACGTCTACGTGCCCGGTGACCCGAACCATCCGCCGCTCACGCGGTCGGATTACGATCCGGGACATCGCTTCAACCTCACGGCGTCGTACGACATCCGGCTCGGACGCGGCTACACCGCCACCGCCTCGGTGTTCTACAGCGGCCAGTCGGGCCGGCCGTACACGCTGCTGTTCGGCACGCCGGGCGTGAACGGCGACCAGCAGAACCTGAACGACACTCTGTACCTGCCGACGGCGACCGACGCGATCACCTACACGAACGGCACGTATTCGGACCTGCTGCTCTTCATGCAGCGGGAGGACTGCACGGCGAAGCAGATCGGGCGCATCATGGAGCGCAACTCCTGCCGCGCGCCATGGCTCAATACGCTCGACGCGCGCTTCGCAGTGAACCTGCCGGTCCGGCGCGTCCGCGCGGAGATCACCCTCGACATCCTGAACATGATCAACCTGTTCGATCCGAAGGGCGGGCAGTTCCAGTACGCCAACTTCAACGACATCCTGGCGGTCACGCCGACGGTGGCGAACGGCGTGCTCACGAACTACAACCTGGCCTCCATCACGAACCCCGCCTTCCAGCGGTTCGTGCGCAGCGACCTCCGGTCGCGGTGGCAGATGCAACTCGGCGGACGGGTTAGGTTCTAACGATTGTCAGGGCAAAGGGCAGAGGGCAAAGGGCAAAGGAGAGGGCAAGGGTACAAGGGCGAAGGTACCTTGGCCCTTTCCGTTTTACCCTTCCCTTTGCCCTTTGCCCTCTGCCCTTTGCCCTTGTGAAGGCGCGAGGGTCTGACTGAGGCTCTTCAGACGCCTGACAGCCTCGCGCAAGTACTCCTCGTCCATTTCAATCCCGACGAAGTCGAGACCCAGCCGGGCCGCGGCCATCGCGCTCGTGCCCAGGCCCAGGAACGGATCGAGCACGGTTCCAGCGCGCCCGAGGCCGTGGAGGCGAAGGCACTGTTCCGGGACCTTCTCGGGAAATGACGCCGGGTGCGGCCGATCCCGGTCGCGGCTCTGAATCGTCTCGTACGGAATGAACCACGTGTTGCCGCGGCACCGCAGGCCTTCCCCGGCCGCCGCCCAGCGCTTCACGTTCGATTGATCCTGGTAGGGCACGCCGACGGCGCGCCGATCCAGCGGCGTGCGTCCGTTGGGCGAGAAGTGAAAGATGAACTCGTGGCAGTCGTTGATGAACCGGTCGCTGTTGATCGGCTTGTAGTGGCCGACGGCGACGTCGCGATCGATCCCGGTCGCCTGACCGGCGGCCTCGCGGTCGATCGCAATCGACTTGACCCAGTGAATCGTGTTCTGCAGCTTGAAGTACCGCCGCGCGACCTGCGCCACCTCGAGCGGGATCCACGGATCGGTGGGCTTCGCGCCCACGTTCAGGAAGAGCGATCCTGACGGGACCATCATCTCGGACATCGCCCGAATCCAGCGATCGGTCCAGTTGAGGTACTCGGTCCGCGGGATGTCGTCGGCATAGCTCCGGTACTTGATGCCGAGGTTGTACGGCGGCGAGGTGACCACAACCGAAATCGAGCGGGGCTCGAGCGTCGGGAGCACGTCCAGACAGTCCCCCAGGTAGAACCGTAGACGCGATTTTCCTACCGCGAACTCGAACCGGGGGCGGATCGGTCGGGGAGAGACCAGGGCCAGGGCCATGCCAAAGGGGTTCTCGGCAGGTCCGGTACGAAAGTACAGAGCTGCAAGCGCCGGTCGAGTCTGAAAGTCGGAACCCGCGGGAAAAGCGGGAAGCGGGGAAGCGGGTGGGCAGACTGAAAGCTGGGGAGCTTGGAAGCCTGGCAGCCAGGGAAAGCCAGGACCCCGACGAGAGCGGTCTATGTTTACGATTTACGAAATTTACGACGCGCGCATCGCGTTTACGGAGGTGAAGCCGTGGGCCACTCGGTCAGCGCTGACCGGCTGGTTGCGCTGATGGCTCGACTGGGCGCACTGGGAGCCCTTTTCCTCGATGTAATTGATCTCGCGGTTGGTGCCGACCTCACGGTATTTGCCGGAAACACACCCGCAGGTCAACGTCGTGAACCCCAGGAGGCGCACAAGGCTCATTCGTATAACCTCAGTGGGGGGTCCTGCAATCGCCGTACCTATTGTGCACTTCGAGAATGACGGGCCAGTAACGAAATCGGTCGTGCAGTTTTTCCTGAGATTCGCGGCGATTCGGTAACTCCTTCTCGCTTACAGGACACCGATCGTGGCTCGACCGTGGTGTCGAGGCCGCTGTCGTTGGATTCTTGACACCAATCGCTTGGATTTCTACGGCCGATCGGCAGGAGCGTCGGTGGGTCGCGTCCAGTCCTTCTGAAACAGCTCCAGTTCGCGAGCGCGCTGCCGGCGTGTGAAGTGTCGCGCGATGAGAATGCGCGCGATGAAGAGGGCGTGGAGGAAGGCGTAGAACGCCAACTCGACGGAGATCTCGCCGACGAGGAGCGGCGCGGCTGAGTAGGTGACGAGCGCGATCGGCGCGAGATTCACGAACGTGGCGATGCCAAAGAGCGCCGAGAACAGCGGGTCGATGCCGCCGCTCGGCAGTCCCTGCCGGCCAAGCTTCATGACGACCTGCTCCCAACGGGGCAGCTCGCCCGGTGGCGCTTCGTAGTGGACCTGCAGATAGCGGCCGACGCGCTCGACGCCGACGTGCGCCGCGAACACGACTTCGAACCCCGCCGCCAGTACGACGAGTGGGACTACCGCCAGGAGCGGAACGGCCGAAACAGCATATACGACGATCGCCAGCGTGGCCCATGCCACAAACGTGATCGCCGTGACTAACAATCGCGTCGTTCCACGTTCACGGACGGTGGCTCGCAGCGCTCGAAACTCTTCGATACCGAGCCTGGACCGGTCAAACGACATGAACCCCTCCGATGTGGTCACCGAGGGCAGCTGGCACGCGAATTGATGCTGGAATCCATTGTAAAAAAAGCACTTGCGATGCTACACTTTACCACCTGTTTTTCAGTGGTTCGTTCGGAACGCCAAGGTAGTTCGAGCCGCGCAACCGCGCGTGCTGGAGGACGCGTGCTGTTGACGAGGCTCTCACGACGAGTGTCGGTTATCGGTGCGGCTCTGCTGGTCTTGACCGGCGTGTCGCCGTTCGGCGCGGACGCTCAGACGCGTTCCGCTCGAGCGCAAACCTCCACACAGAAAAAGCCAACGGCCGGCAAGCCCGCGCAGACGCGCACCAGTCTCGCGCGTGCGCGAGCAGCGGCGCGCGCCCGTGCCGCCGCGCGTGCCCGTGCCGCGGCCGAGCGCATCCAGCGCGAGGCCATGACGCCCCGCTTCAAGCGCGACGAGCTCGGAAACATGATTCCCGACGTTCGCGCCGCGGCCGCCATCGTGTACGACCCGCAGTCGAACAAGGTGTTGTGGGAGGAGAACTCCCATGTGCCGCGATCGATCGCCAGCCTGACGAAGCTCATGACCGCCGTGACCTTCGTCGCCGACGATCCGGATCTGACGCAGAAGGTCGCCGTCACCCGCGCGGACCTTCGCAACGCCTCGGTGACCTATCTGAAGTCGGGCGAGCTCATCAGCTACGCCGACCTCCTGCACCTCACGCTCATCGCCTCCGACAACGCCGCGACGCGTGTGCTCGCGCGGACGTCCGAAGGCGGGACCGCCGCGTTCGTGACGCGCATGAACGAAATGGCCGTGCACCTGGGCCTCACCAACACCCGCTACACCGATCCGTCCGGACTCGACGCGAACAACATCTCGTCGGCGTACGATCTCTCGCAGCTGATCGCGTTTGCGTCGGGCGACGAGAACCTCGGACCGATCATGCGCCTGGCCCAGCACGACGTGCGAACGAGCGGGCGCACCTTCACCGTGCACAGCACGAACAAACTGCTCGGTACCGACGTCGACGTCCGCGGCGGCAAGACCGGATTCATCAGCAAGTCCGGCTACTGCCTGGCCACGCTGCTGCGCATCCCGCAGGGCCCGCAGGTCTCCGTGGTCGTGCTTGGCGCCGCCAACAGCACCACGCGCTTCTGGGAAGCCCGACACCTGTTCAACTGGGTCGTCGGACGCATGCAGGGCCTGGTGGGCGGCGACGAACCACCCAAATACAAAGACGAGCTCGCGCTCTCCGGGAAGTAGGCCGGCCCTTCAGGGCCGGCGCGTTGGCGGGGCTGAAGCCCCGCCCTCCAGCCAATTTCGCACGACGTCCAGGCTGCGTATTTCAGCAGCCTGCTAGACTGGTCGATTGTGGACCCCGGTCCGACGTCCGCCGAGCGCACGCGTCCAAAAATTGCCGGTCGTCCTCCACATCTGAATCTGTTGATGGTGGCCTCCGAGATCGCGCCATGGGCCAAGACCGGCGGGCTGGGGGATGTCGTCGCCGGCCTGCCCGACGCGCTCGATCGACTCGGGCATCGGGTGACGTGCGTCGTCCCGCTGTACCGCGGCGTCATGCTTCCGCGCTCCACAAGCCGGTCGCAAACGATTCAGGTGGGCACCACGGTGTACGACATCACCTTTCACGTCGCCGAGATCGCGTCGAGGCGCCGGGTGGTGTTCGTCGAGTCGCCTCCGCTGTTCGATCGGCCGGGGATGTACGGCGAGCATGGTCTGGACTATCCGGACAACGACCGCCGCTTTGCCGTGCTCGCGCGCGCCGCGCTCGAGTTTGCCGAGCAGGATCAGGACGCCGAGCCGTTCGACGCCGTCCACGCGCACGACTGGCAGGCCGGGCTCGTCCCGGCGTACCTGCGCACGGAGCCGGGCCGCTGGAGCCGACTCGCTCGTGCCGGACTCGTGTTCACGATTCACAACCTCGCGTATCAGGGATTGTTCGGCCGCGACTCAGTCCCCGCGCTTGGCCTGCCGTGGGACGTCTTCCGGCTGGACACGGGAGAGTTCTGGGGCAACTTCAGCTTTCTCAAAACCGGCATCGCATTTTCAGATTTCGTCACGACCGTGAGCCCGACGTATGCGCGCGAGACCTTGCGCCCCGAGTTCGGCTGCGGGATGGAAGGCGTGCTGCGCGGGCTCGGGAGCCGCTACCTCGGCATTCTCAACGGCATCGATGCGATCGTGTGGAACCCCGCCACCGATCCGTGGCTGCCCGCCAACTACGACGTGCACGATCCGTCCGGCAAGCTCGCCTGCAAGCGCGCGCTCCTCGAGCGCTTCAGGCTGCAGCTGGGCGACGATGTCATTCGGCGGCCGATCGTGGGGATGGTCTCGCGGCTGGTCGAGCAAAAGGGCCTCGACCTCATCTACGCGGCGAAAGACGTCCTGCTCGCGATGGACGCGACCTGGATTTTCGTCGGCACCGGCGAGCCGCGGTACGAACAGGCGCTGCAGGCGCTCGCGGCCCAGCATCCGGCCCGCGTCGGCGTCTTCATCGGGTTCGACGAGGGGCTGGCGCATCTGGTCGAGGCCGGCGCCGATATGTTCCTGATGCCGTCGAAATTCGAGCCGTGCGGGCTGAATCAAATGTACAGCCTGCGGTACGGGACCGTGCCGATCGTGCACGCCGTCGGCGGACTGGACGACACGATTCAACCGCGCACGTCGCGCGCCCGTCACGCCAACGGCTTCAAGTTCCATGACGCGACGCCCGAGGCGCTCGTGCGCACCGTTCGCCAGGCCATCCGGCTCTACCAGGACCGCGACGCCTGGCGCGAACTCATGCATCAGGGCATGACAGAAGACCACTCATGGAGGATCTCGGCCAGGGAATATGTCAAAGTGTACAGACGGGCTCGGCTCGACGGCATGGCCAGGGCGGGCCCCACATGAGGAGCAGATAGGGACAGATGGCTTCCGAGCACACTCAGACGTTCACTGACGGCAACTTCGATACGGGGGTCCTCAAGGCCGCGACGCCCGTCCTGGTCGATTTCTGGGCGGAGTGGTGCGGCCCGTGTCGGGCGATGGAGCCGGCCATCAACGCCCTCGCCAGCGACTACGTCGGCAAGGTGAGCGTCGGCAAGCTGAACGTCGATGACAACCCGAGCATCACGATGCGCTACATGGTGCGCGGCATTCCGACGGTCATGCTGTTCAAGGGCGGGCAGATCGTCGATCAGATCGTCGGCCTCGTGGACAAGGGCACGCTGCAGCAGATGCTCGACCGACACCTCTGAACATTTTTGATGTGGTTCACCACATCACGATTTCCCCTGTGTCTCATAAGGTCATCGTCATTGGTTCCGGACCGGCCGGGCTCACGGCGGCGCTGTACGCCGCGCGGGCCAACCTGAAGCCGGTCATGATCGAAGGGCTCGAGGCCGGCGGTCAGCTCATGATGACGACGGCCGTCGAGAACTACCCGGGCTTTGCCGACGGCATCATGGGGCCGGACCTCATGGCGGCGATGCGCGAGCAGGCGCAGCGCTTCGGCGCAATCATGCATCGCGGCAACGTCACGGAAGTCGATCTCAGCGACCGGCCGTTCCGCGTGACGACCGGGGAGCAGACGTTCCTCGGACGGACCCTGATCGTCGCGACGGGTGCGTCGGCCAGGCTCCTCGGCCTGCCCTCGGAGCGCGCGCTGATGGGGCATGGCGTCTCCACGTGCGCCACCTGCGACGGCTTCTTCTTCCGCGGCAAGCCCATTGCCGTCGTCGGGGGCGGCGATTCGGCGATGGAGGAGGCGATCTTCCTCACGCGCTTCGCGTCGCACGTGACCGTCGTGCACCGCCGGAACACCCTGCGCGCGTCGAAGATCATGCAGGACAAGGCCTTCGCCCATCCGAAGATCTCGTTCGAGTGGGATACCGAGGTCGAGGAGGTGAGCGATCCGGCAGGGGGCGTCCTGTCGAGCATCAAGCTCCACAACCTCCTCACCGGCGCGCGCAAGGATCTCGCGGTCGAAGGTCTCTTCGTCGCCATCGGCCACATCCCGAACACGAGTCTCTTCAAGAGCCAGCTCGAGATGGACGAGAACGGCTATCTGGTCACGCACGCCGGCATCCGCACGAACGTCGAGGGGGTCTTCGCGTGCGGCGACGTGCAGGATCACATCTATCGGCAGGCGGTCACCGCTGCCGGGTCAGGGTGCATGGCGGCAATCGACGCGGAGCGGTTCCTGGAGAGTGAAGGACACTGAAGAAAACTTAGAACGCGCTTTTCACTCGATCCACCCGCCCCCGACCACATCTTCACCCTGGTAAAACACGACAGCCTGCCCTGGCGTGATCGCGACCTGGGGATGATCGAAGACCACCCGCACACGTTCGCCGGACAGGGCAGTGACGGTGGCTGGGGCATCGAGATGGCGGTGCCGGATTCGGGCGGTGATGCGATGCGGCTCGACTGGCGGCTCGCCGCTGATCCAGTTGACGTCTGAGGCCATGAGCTCCCGGCGTTCGAGCTCCTCGCGCGGCCCCACCACGACACGCGCCTCGGCGGCGTCGAGGCTGAGCACGTAGAGCGGCACTCCGCCGGCGAGGCCGAGCCCCTTCCGCTGCCCGACCGTGAGCCGATGCACACCGCGATGCGAGCCGAGGACTCGGCCGCTCGTATCGACGAGCTCGGCCTCCGGCAGCGCCGTCTCAATATCAACGTTTCGCTCGACGAATCCGCCGGCGTCGCCGTCGGGCACGAAGCAGATCTCGTGGCTGTCGGGCTTGTCGGCGACAGCCAGCCGGCGATCGCGGGCGTGCGCGCGGACCTCATCCTTCCTCAGGTGCCCGACTGGAAACATCGCTCGTGCGAGCTGTGCCTGGGTCAGCGAGAACAGAAAATACGTCTGGTCCTTTTCGGCATCGACGCTTCGCAGGAGCCGATAGCGGCCGGCAGTCTCGTCGAAGACGACGCGCGCATAGTGGCCGGTGCCGACGGCAGCCGCGTCGAGCGCCTCCGCCCGCTCGACGAGCGTGGCGAACTTCAGGTCCGCGTTGCAGTGCACGCACGGGATGGGCGTGCGCCCGGCGGCGTATTCGGAAACGAAGTTCCGGACGACGTGCCGCTGGAAGCGCTCCTCGAAATTGACGATGTAGTGAGGGATGCCGAGGGTCGCGGCCACCCGGCGGGCGTCGTGCAGGTCGTCCAGACTGCAGCACGACCCGAACGCGTCGGGCGACTGCCGCTGATCGTACAGCTGCATCGAGAGACCAATCACCTCGTGGCCCGCCTGCGTCAGCAGGCTCGCGGCCACCGACGAATCGACCCCGCCGGACATCGCGACGACGACACGCATGGCTACCCCAGAGCCGCGGCCGTGCGGCTGAGACGCCTCAGTTTGGTCACGAGACCCGGCAGGACGCCGGCGACGAAATCCACTTCCTCCTCGGTCGTGCCGGGACCAAGGCTGAACCGCAGTGAATTGCGCGCCCGCGCGGAGGGCAGGCCCATGGCGCGCAGCACGTGCGACGGTTCGAGCGACCCCGACGAGCACGCCGATCCTGTCGAGACCGCGACGCCCTCGAGATCGAGCGCGATGAGCAGCGACTCGGCTTCGAGGCCGTCGAAGCTGATGTTCGTCGTGTTCGGCACGCGGGCATTCAGATCGCCGTTCACCGCTGTGCCAGAAACGGTTGCCAGGATCTTGCCTTCGAGCCGATCGCGAAGCACGGACACGCGCGTGGCGGTCGCGTCGAGATGTGCGGCGGCCAGCTGGGCCGCCACCCCGAGTCCGGCCAGGAGCGGAACGTTTTCGGTGCCCGCGCGTCGATTCCGTTCCTGCCGTCCGCCGGTCATCGTCGACACGAGGCGCACGCCGCGACGGATCCACAGCGCACCCGTTCCCTTCGGGCCTCCGAACTTGTGGCCCGAGAGCGAGAGGGCGTCCACGCCGAGCTGCTTGACCGACACCGGGATCTTGCCGACCGACTGGACGGCATCGGTGTGAAACAGCGCCCCGTGCTCGCGCGCGATCGCCGCGAGCTGGGCGATCGGCTGGATCGTCCCGACTTCGTTGTTCGCGTGCATCACCGAGACGATCGCCGTGTCGCGATCGACCGCGGCGGCGAAAGCCTCGGGCGCGAGCACGCCGGTTTCCGGAACCGAAAGTGTTCGCACGGTCCAGCCGTGCCGCTCCAGCGCCTTCACGGTGTTCAAGACGGCCTCGTGCTCGATGCCGGTCGTGACGATCTTTCGCCGGCCGGAGCGCTCGAGCGCGTCGGCCGCCCCGCGCAGGGCGAGGTTGTCGGCCTCCGTCCCGCCGCTCGTGAGCACGACCTCACTCGGATCGGCATCGATGAGGCCTGCGACCTGCGCTCGGGCGTCGTCGAGTACAGCTTTGGCGCGTTGCCCGAAGGCGTGCACGGACGACGCGTTACCAAATTCGGAGCCGAGTACACGATTGACGGTCGCGACGACCTCCGGTGCCGGTGGGGACGTGGCGTTATAGTCGAGATAGATGCGCACGAGGCCTACTGAGTCATCGTAGCATCGCGGTTCCGGGCCTGCAGATCGGGCCCCGAAGTGCCGAAATCGCTATTGGAGGCGGGCCCACGGCGGTATACTGGCCGCTGCCTGCCTCCCCAGCTGGCCACGCCGGGCATTTTCCGGCGAATCCAGGGCGTTTTTCGGCTTGGAGAACAACACATGTGGAAGCGCGACGAGGGCGTCCGGCCGCCCCAACCGACGACAGGTTCGACGCCAACACCGAGCAGCGCCGTGCCCCCGGCCCCACCGCCGCCGCCGGCACCCCGTCCGGAGGCTGGCCGTCAACAAGAGAGGGACGTAGTGAATATTGGAAAGAGCGTCATCATCAAAGGTGAACTCAGCGGGAGCGAGGATCTGACGATCGAAGGGCAGGTCGAGGGGAAGATCGAGCTCCGTCAGAACATCCTGACCATTGGCCCGAACGCCAAGATCAAGGCGCAGGTGTTCGCGAAGGCGATCATCGTGCAGGGCGAGGTGCACGGCAACGTGGCCGCCAGCGAGCGCGTGGACATTCGCGACAACGGCTCGGTGGACGGGGACTTGTCCGCGCCGCGCGTGGCGATCGCCGACGGCGCGCACTTCCGGGGAAGCATCGACATGCAGCGCCAGGGTCAGGGCGCCAAGCCGGGCGACATGAAACACCCGGACGCCAAGGTGACGGAGACGAAGCCGACCCCGCCCGCAACGCACGCTGGCGTGCCGACTCCGGTAAGGTAGCCGGGCGGACGATCGTCCGCGGATCAGGAGTTGCCGTTTGGCGGTGACGTTCAAGTGGGGAGCTCGCAAGGGCGACATGCCGGTGCCCGCTCCGGCCATGGTGTCTGAACCGCCCATCACGCTCTCCACGTCCAAGGTTCTGCCGCGCGTCATCTCGGTTCTTTCCCAGCGGTCATCTCCGGTTCTGCTCGATTTGGGGCCCGTCGTGGGCTCCAACATCGCCTTCTTCGGCGACCGTCTCGCCTGCAAGATCCACGTCGAGGATCTGTTCAACGAAGTGGAAGAGCATGCCCGACGGTCGTCGCGCGACGGTCTGGCCACGACGTTGATCGGTCGCCTCCGGCATCCGGACGAATCGATCGACGGCGTGCTGTGCTGGGACCTGTTCGACTTTCTCGACAACGCGACCGGCAAGGCGCTCGCGACGCGTCTGGCGAGCCTCCTGCGGCAGGGTGGCGTGCTCTACGGGTTCTTCGGCACGACTCCGGTCGAGCTGTTGCACTACACCCGGTTCGCGGTAGCTTCCGAGAATACCTTCCGTCAGAAGACCTACCCGGCGACGGCCGTACGCAGAAATGTGCTTTTGACGCGCGACATCAACCGGATGTTCGAAGGCCTGGTCGTCGCCGAATCTGTTCTTTTGAAGAGCAGCACGCGCGAGACTCTGTTTCGTAAGCCTTAGCTTAGCCGGCCATCCTTCTCTCGTCCGAGATCTGAGACTGTCCGGGCCGTACAGAGGGCTGCCCTTGGGGTGGCATGTGTTCGATCCGACCTCCGGGAGTGACGCTCGAAAACCGCTGCCTCCGTCGCGCGGTCTGCGATCTTTCACCCGTCGGGCCGACTCCTATTCGGCCGAACGGCTCGCCCATCAAGAGAGCTCTTTAGTGGGCGCGCCGGCCTAACGGCGTCGGCCCTCGCAGACCGCGCTCCTCCGGCGCGGTTTTCCAACTGACGCTCATCGCGTCTCTCCAGTCGGTCGGATCGACACACGCCACCCAAGGGCAGTTCCGCAGGCCCGCGTGTCTTGGCCGACGGCCAGTCGGCGGTTGTCGACGAGCCTCCGCGCCAGTAGGGGCCGCCTTTCCGTTCGCGTCTGAGAAAGCTAAACCGCCAGAGCTCGGAACCCGTCGGCGCAGGTCTGTGTCCACCCAGGAAGGGTTGTGCCAAGCTGCGTGCGGAAGTCATAGAGCACCATCTTCAGCCAGGCCGTTCCCGAACGCGGGTAGGTGACGATGTAGATGTCCGTCGGCTGCGGTACGAATGTCGTCGGCCGGCTGACCTGCAGAAAGGTCTGTTCCAGCTTGAATGAGGCTCGGCGATGAACGCGGGCCGCGGCGCGTACCGGTCAATCGGGCCGACCAGTCGTCTTCGTGAGGCATGCGGCCTCGCCGAGGACGGGCACCGCGTCAAAGGCGTCGGCCAGGCTCTGCGCATCGCGGACGAGCGTGTCCGGTGCGCCATGCAGCCGCAGCAGAGCGATCGCGTTGCGGCTCGTCGCCGGACCCGGCCGCAACCGATATTCGAAGACGAGCTCCTGATCGCCGAGCGCGTCCGAAAGGTGATACGACGTGGTGTGGCGCAACAGTTGCACGAGCTCGCGATCGTGCGTCGCCGCGAGCACGACGTGCGGCCCGCGACTGCGGCCACTGCCCACGAGGTGTGTGAGCACGGCGCTTGCGGCGGCCACGCGCTCAACGGTGTTCGTGCCTCGGAACAGCTCATCGAACAGGAACAGATGCGCGGCCTCGCTGGAGCTGCTTTGCACCATGCGAACGATCGCCTCGACCTCAACGAGGTAGTAGCTCTTGCCCGCCAGCAGGTCGTCGGCCCGTCCCATCAGACTGAGCACGCGGAACACGGGTGCCTCGTACCGGGTCGCAAGACACGTATTGATCGTCTGCGCCAGGACGACGTTCACCCCCACGGTCCGCAAGAAAGTCGACTTGCCGGACATGTTCGCGCCGCTGAGCAGCACACCGAACGGCGGCGCCAGGACGATAGAGTTCGGCACGGGCTCGGTCAGCAAAGGATGACGGAGATCTGTAAGGGTCGCCGGCGTCACTGACGGGCCCAGCCTCGGACGTGTCCACTGGCCGATGCTGCTGCGGAACGATGCGACGGCCACGGCCGCATCCACTTCTCCGACCGTTGCCAGCACGCGCATCATTGGACCGGCGTGCCGCCGCACTTCTTGCGCGCCGAAGTACAATGCGTTTGCATCGAGCAGGAAGAACAGGTTCAAGTACTCGAAGAACGAAGCGAGCAGCTCCCCACCGGCCGGATCGCGACCCGCCCAACGGGCGAAAAGTTTGAGCCGATTGAGGCGCGGGAGTTCTTTCCTCAGTGGATCCAGCTTCGACTCGGCCCCATGACACCGCAGCGCGGCGGTGACTTCGGCTGCTGAGATCAGCGGACCGATTTGACGGAACACGCCGATGGCCGCTCCGATTCGGCCGGCAATCAGGTAACGCACGAGCAAGTGGACCATAGCGCCGCTGATTACGATCAAGAGCGCCACCGGCGCGAACGGTATCAGCAGCACCGCAATGAGCATGCTGGCGGCGAGGACGGGAAACAGCACGTGCCACGGCTGCGCCTCGAATGTCTCCCGTTCGAGAGAGCACAGGTGATAACCCGCCGGATGCTGAAGGCGGGCAAGCGCGGTCTGGGTCCGCTCCCGCGCTGCCGGATCCGCGCTCATGTGCGCGACGAAAGCCTCGAAAACTTCAACGTCCGACGCCGTAGGCAACGACCGCAGGCGGTGATAGAGCACCTGCTGTCCCACGGTGCTTTCGGTGCGATCCAGAAGGCCGAAGACGTCGTCGAGGAGCAGGTCGTCCCAGGCCCGATCGTCCAACCAGGCGGCGCCGGGCTGTTCGGAGACTCTCAGCCGGTGGTACTCCGCGATCAGCGCCATCATGCGGAGCCGTTCGCGAGGCCGCGTCCATTCCCTGCGCAGCCGGGACAATCGCGTTCGACGGACGTGCCACTCGATCGCGAGCCCCAGCCCTACGCCTGCGGCGATGATGACGATCACGATGAGAAGTGACGTCATGGAGCCTGGGCGCGGGTCCAGTCCTGGCGGGCCTCTTTGGCGTCTTCCTCCATTTGGCGGATCAGGGTTGGCCGCATGTCAGTCCAGTTCGCTTCGATCCAACTGAGACACTCCGCCCGCGCTCCCTGTGGACCAACGGCTGTCCAGCCGGCGGCGGTGTGAAACAGCGCACCCTGCTCCCGGGCGATGGCGGCAAGCGCGGCGATGGGCTGGATCATCCCGACTTCGGTGTTGGCGTCCATCACGGAGACGATCGATAGTTGTGATCATATGACGCGACTGATGGGATGCGTGACGCGCGGGCCGGGGGAAACTGCCCTTGGCTGGCGTGTGTCGATCCGACCGACTTGGAGCGACGCGATGAGCGTCAGTTGGAAAACTGCGCCGGAGGAGCGCGGTCTGCGAGGGCCGACTCCGTTAGGCCGGCGCGCCCACTAAAGAGCTCTCTTGATGGGCGAAGCCGTTCGGCCGAATAGGAGGCGGCCTGACGGGCGAGAGATCGCAGACCGCGCGAACGGAGGCAGCGGTTTTCGAGCGTCGCTCCCGGAGGTCGGATCGACACATGCCGCCCAAGGGCAGCACTCAGCCGGGCCCGAACAGTCTGAGGTCTCAGAGGAGTAGCGGCTAGCCTGGACAGAAGGAGAGGGTCAGCCGGCTCAGTCAGGCGAGCAAAGCGCGCGCCTACAGCCCGCTGGTTCCCCGAAGCGCGCAGCGCAAAGGGCGGATCTGTGAAAAACTATCAGGTCGGCCATGCGCCCAATCATCGCCCTCCTCAGCGATTTTGGCTCCCGCGACCACTATGCGGGCGTCATGAAGGGCGTCATGCTCGGGATCTGTCCCGATGCGACGCTCGTGGACGTGTCGCACGATCTGCCGGCGCATGACATTCCGTTTGCCGCGCTCGAACTGGCGGCGACCTACAAGTTCTTCCCGGCCGGAACTGTTTTCCTGACGGTCGTCGATCCCGGCGTCGGTACGGCGCGCCGGGGACTGGCGGCCGAAGCAGGGGACTGGCGGTTCGTCGCGCCCGACAACGGCGTGCTCACCGCGGTCTTCCAGGAGCTGCCGCCGAAGAAAGTCGTCGAGCTCACCGAACGTCGGTACGCGCGGCCGACGGTGAGCCGGACGTTCGAGGGCCGCGATCGGTTCGCGCCGGCGGCCGCCTGGATCGCCAAGAACACGCAGCTTCAAGCGCTGGGCCGTCTCGTGACCGACTACCAGATGCTCGACCTGCCGCGACCACGATTCGAGGACGGCGTGCTGCGAGGGTCGGTCGTGCGTGTGGATCGATTCGGCAACATCGTCACCAATCTGGATCGCCGGTCGTGCGAGCGGCTGGCCGACGGCACGCGCGGCCTCCAATTGACCGTTCGCGGCCAGGCGATCGCCCACCTCGTTTCGACCTACTCGGACATCGCTCCCGGTGAAATCGGCGCGCTGTTCGGGAGTACCGATCATCTCGAATGCGCCGCCCACGCGGCCAGCGCCGCCGAGCAGCTGGGGGTGGCTGTCGGCGATCCGGTGGAGCTGCGCCGCGCATGACACGACACCATGATTGATTTCGAGCTGTCCGAAGAGCACAAGATCCTGGAACAAACCGTTCGCGACTGGGGCGCGCGTGAAGTGGCGCCCCGCATCCGCGACCTCGACCGCGAGCACAAGTTCGATCGCGGGGTCCTGCCGCAGATGGCCAAGCTCGGCCTGCTCGGCGTCTCCGTGCCCGCGCAATACGGCGGCGCGGGCATGGACTACATCAGCCTCGGTCTGGTGAGCGAAGAGCTCGAGTACGTCGACACGTCGCTGCGGGTCATCATGTCCGTGCATTCCGGGCTGAACTGTCTCTCGCTCCTCACGTGGGGCACCGAGGATCAGAAGCAGCGCTATCTGGTCCCGCAGGCGCAGGGGCAGAAGATCGCGACCTACGGGCTGACCGAGCCGGCCGCAGGAAGCGACGTCCGTGGCATTCAGACGGTCGCCGTCAAGCGCGGCGATCGCTACCTGCTCACGGGCGAGAAGATGTGGATCTCGCTCGCCGACGTCGCCGACAACTTTCTCGTCTTCGCCTGGAGCGATCTCGACAAGAAGAAACAACGCGATCCGTCCGGCCTCAGCGCGTTCATCGTCGAGCGCGCGTTCAAGGGATTCTCGAGCGGCACGCTGACGCACAAGTGGGGCATCCTCGCGGGCAACACCGGGTTCTTCAAGATGGACGACGTGGAAGTGCCCGCCGAGAACGTGGTCGGCAAGCCCGGCGAGGGATTCAAGGTCGCGATGTTCGCGCTCGACCAGGGGCGCTTCACGGTGGCGGCCGGCGCGACCGGATTGATCCGGGCGTGCCGCGACGCCAGCGCGAAATACGCCAACGAGCGGCGCGCCTTCGGCGTCGAGATCGCGCAGCACCAGCTCGTGAAGGAAATGATCGCGCAGATGGAATCCGACTATCAGGCCTCGCGGCTGCTCTGGCTGCGATCGGGCTGGCTCAAGAACATCGGCCGGCGCAACACGCGCGAGACCGGGCTGGCCAAGTGGTTCGCCACCGTCGCCTCCGAACGGGCCGCCGGCGACGCGGTCCAGATTCACGGCGCGAACGGGTACTCGGACGAATATCCGGTCGGCCGCTTCTATCGCAATTGCAAGGGCGCGGTGATCTACGAGGGCACGCGCGAGATTCACAAGCTCATGCAGGCCGACTACGTGCTCGGCTTCAGAAGCGATCGGCCCACTCGCTGCGAGCTGCCGCCCGCCGGGGGACAGTGATGGCGCCCAGGAGCGTCTCGTTCGATCTCTCGCTCGAGCTGCTCAAGGTCGTCGAGCAGGCCGCCGTGGCGTGCGCGCAGACGATGGGCCAGGGCGACCGGCATGGGTCGGACAAGGCCGCGGTCGAAGCGATGCGGCGCACGCTCGACGACGTGCCGATCGATGGGACGATCGTGATTGGCGAGGGCGAGCGTGACGAAGCGCCCATGCTGTTCATCGGCGAGAAGGTCGGCCAGGCGGCGCGCGGGCAGAACGGGCTGCCGGCGGTGGACATCGCCGTCGATCCGCTCGAAGGCACGAATCTCTGCGCGACCGGCGCGCCGAACGCCATCGCGGTGCTCGCCGCCTCGACGAGCGGCGGGCTGCTGCACGCCCCCGACCTCTACATGGACAAGCTCGTGGTCGGCCCGCGCGCCCGGCACACGGTCAGCCTCGATCGACCCGTCAAGGCGAACCTGAAAGCGATCGCGAAGGCGCTCGAGCGCAAGGTCGAAGATCTGGTCGTCATGGTGCTCGACCGTCCGCGGCACGAAAAGCTGATCGCGGACATCCGCGCGGCCGGGGCGCGCATTCGGCTCATCGGCGACGGCGACCTCTCGGCCGGCATCGCGGCGGCGCTCGAGGGATCCGGCGTCCATGCGGTGATGGGCACGGGCGGCGCACCGGAAGGCGTGCTGACGGCGGCGGCCATGCGCTGCCTGGGCGGAGAAATCTACGCGCGGCTCGTCATCTCGAAGCCGGAACACGAGGCGCGGTCCCGGGCGATGGGCATCACGGATTTCAAGCGGATCTACTCCGCCAACGATCTGGCCTCCGGCGACTCGATCACGTTCGTCGCGACCGGCGTGACCGACGGCGCGCTCATGAAAGGCGTGCGGTTCTTCGGGCATGGCATTCGGACCAGCTCGGTCGTCATGCAGAACGAGCCGCATCAGATCCGCTTCATCGACACGATCCACGTGCACCGCACGGACGACGATCTGCGGATTCGGTTCTGAGTTGACGGCCGGGATCCAATGGCGCCGTAATCAGGCAGCGGTCACGGCGGCCACCTTCGTCGGCTTCACGGGCTTCACGCTGGTGATGCCCTTCCTCCCGCTCTACTTCGAGCAGCTCGGCGTGCGCGATCCCGGCGAGATAGCCATGTGGTCCGGCGTGAGCCTCGGCGTCACGCCGGCGGTCACGGCGGTTATGGCGCCTCTCTGGGCGCGCGTCGCGGACCGGTTCGGCCGCAAGCTGATGGTGACGCGGTCGCTCGCCAGCTTCGTGCTCATCATGGGGCTCCTCGGGTTCGTGACGGCGCCGTGGCAGGTGTTCGTTCTACGCGCGATTCAAGGCCTCTTCGCCGGCTACGGCCCGATCGCGATGACGATGGCGGCCGAGTCGGCGCCGGCCGAGCAGATGGCGACGGCCATTGGATGGGTACAGAGCGCGCAGCGGCTCGGCCCCGCGCTCGGCCCCGTCATCGGCGGCACGCTCGCGCAAACGCTCGGACTGCGCAACACCTTCCTCGTCTCCGCGTCGTTCTATTTCTTCGCGCTGCTGCTCGTGCTGTTCGGCTTTCGCGATCCGACGACGCGGCGCGCCACCGAGGCCGCCGCGCTGCCGGGCGCGACGTCGTTCGCGACACTGGCCCGCGTGCCCCACTTCGTGCTCTTCATGGGCACGGTGTTCGCGTTGCAGCTCGTCGATCGCAGCTTCGGTCCCATCCTTCCGCTCTATCTCCAGGAAGCCGGCGTCGGCGCGGCGATCGTTCCGTTTCTGGCCGGCGTGATCTTCACCACCACAGCGGGCGCGGCCGCGCTCGGGAATCACACGAGCGGCTGGCTGTTGAAACGGTGGCCGCCGGCGCTGCTCGTGCCGGCCGCCGCGGCGCTGGCGGGCATCGGGACGTTCGTGTTTGGGGCCGGTGCGCCCACGAGCGTGCTGATCGTGACGGCCGCGATCCTGGGACTGGGCCTGGGCGTGGCGACGACGGCCGTGTACACGGCGGCGACGCGAGCGGTGCCAGCGGCCGCCCGGACCGTCGCATTCAGCTACCTCTCGACCGCGTACCTCGCCGGACTGGCGATCAGCCCGGTGCTGGCCGGGATCATCGGATCGTTCAACGTTCGCGCGGTGTTCCTCGTCGACGCCGTCGGCCTCGGGGTGCTCGCCTGGGCCGTGCAGAAAAAAATGTCCGCGCGCTCATGCAGCGGCTGACGGTCGATCCAGCGCGCTGCCGCGCGGAGGATCTCCGCGAGGCGGCCGCGTGGCTGCGTGCGGGCCGAATCGTCGCGTTTCCCACCGACACGTTCTACGGCCTGGCCGTCGATCCGACGTCGGCGGCGGCCGTACGGGATCTTTTCAGATTGAAGGGCCGGCCGGCGGACGTCGCCGTGCCGCTCATCGCCTCGTCAGTCGCGCAGGTTGAAGCGCTCGGGGGCCATTGGAGCCCGGCGATGAAAACACTCGCGCGAACCTTCTGGCCAGGCCCGGTGTCACTTATCCATGAGGCCCCGTCAGAGATGGTGCACGACGTCCACGGAGGCGCGGGCACGATTGCGATTCGAGTCCCCGATCACCGCGTGGCGCGAGCGCTGGCCGACGCCTTTGGCGCGCCGATCACCGCGACGAGCGCGAATCGCACCGGCGAGCCGCCCGCGCAGTCTGCCGACGCGCTGACGTTTCTCGCCGCGGATCCCCTGCTGATCGTCGTCGATGGGGGAGTGACGCCCGGCGGCGCGGCGTCGACGATCGTCGATGCGCGCGGCGAGCCGCCCGTGCTCGTGCGCGCCGGCGCCGTCGCCTGGAACCGCGTGCTAGAATCGCTTCAAGGATGAGCAAGCGACGTGTCGTGTCGAACGCGCCGCCGCGCGATCGCGCGGCGCTCGTGAGCCTCGTCACTCGTCAGTCGCGCGCGCTCGATTCCGACGACATCCTCGACGAGCTCACCGGCCTCGCGCGCGCCGCCGGCGCCGATGTCGTGCTGTCGGTGGCGCAGTCGCGCGGCGTGCCCGATTCGTCCACGCTGATCGGCACGGGCAAGGCCGAGTCGCTCGCCGAATCGGCGCGAGAGGCCGGCGCAACCGTCATCATCTTCGACAACGACCTCACGCCCGGGCAGGCACGCAACCTCGAGCGCGTGTGCGGGCGCCGCGTCATCGATCGGACCGAGCTGATCCTCGACATCTTCGCCCAGCGCGCGCGCACGAAAGAAGGGCAGCTTCAGGTGGAGCTGGCGCAGCTGCAGTATCTGCTGCCGCGTCTTGCCGGATCGAGCGACGCCTTGTCACGCCTCGGTGGCGGCATCGGCACCCGGGGCCCTGGCGAAACCAAGCTCGAAACGGACCGGCGGCGCATCCGCCACCGGATTGCCGGCCTCAAGGCGGAAATCGGCATAGTCCGGCGCCGCCGGGGCTACTTGCGCGATCGCCGCAAGCGGACGAATCTGCCGACCGTCGCGCTGGTCGGCTACACGAACGCGGGCAAGACCACGCTGTTCAACCTTCTCACCGGCGCGGCCGCCGCCGCGTCCCACGCGCTGTTCGTGACGCTGGACCCGCTGCTGCGCCGCGTGAAACTCGGCGATGCGCGCCAGATTCTGATCTCGGACACGGTCGGGTTCATCGACCGGCTGCCGCACCAGCTCGTGGCCGCGTTCCATGCGACGCTCGAGGAAGTGGCGGCCGCCGACCTGCTCGTCCACGTGATCGACGCGTCCGCGCCGGATCGCGCCCGCCGCGCCGAAGCCGTGCGGTCGGTGCTGTCCGACGTCGGCGCCGATCGCCTTCCCACGATCGACGTGTTCAACAAGATCGACCTGCTCGCCGAGGGCGAAGCCGAGCGTCTCAGGGCCACCCATGCGGGGGCCGTGATGCTGTCGGCGCAGCGGGGAACCGGCCGCGAGCACCTGCTCGACGTGATTGCCGCGCGCCTGGCGATGGACGCGCAGCGAATGACGCTGCAGCTCGATCGCTCGGTCGAGGCCGACCGGAAGCTGCTGGCCAGCCTCTATCGCCATGCGCGGGTCGTGCGCGTGGACGAAGGCGCCGGCGCCGAGCAGCTGTCGATCGAGGCCGATGTGCCGCGCCGGCTGATGAGCCGGTTCCGGCGCGCGAAGGTGCCGGCGTGACGCGCGTCCTGCGTCACACCATCGCCCTGGCGGTCCTGGTGCTCGCGTCAGCGTGCGCGTCGAACCCGAAGCCGCTGCCCGCGGGGCCGATCACACCGAAGTTTCCCGAGTACCCGCGGCTCGAGATTCCCGCGAATCTCACCGTGGGCCAGGACATTCACGATCGCCACGAGCAGGCCTGGCGTCGTCTGCAAACGGGCGACCTCAGAAACGCGAATCGAGAGTTCACCGACACGCTCCGGCGGTCGAGCACCTTCTATCCGGCCGAAGCCGGTTTGGGGTTCGTCGCGCTTGCGGGACGCGACTTCAAACAGGCGGCGCAGAGGTTTTCGGCGGCGCTCTTGAAAAACGACCGCTATTTGCCGGCCTGGCTCGGACTGGCTGACGCCGAAGTCGGCCTGGGCCGCGACGCCGAGGCCATTGCGGCGCTCGAGCGCGCGCTCGAACTGGATCCCAAACGCGAGGCCCTGCGAGGCCGGCTCGAGCTCGTGCGCTTCAAGGAAGTGCAGGCGCTCATCGCCACGGGCCAACGCGCGCGGCAGGCCGGGCGGATGGACGAGGCCGAGCGCACGCTCGAACGCGCGCTGACCCTGTCGCCGTCGAGCGCCGTCATCCTCCGCGAGCTGGCGGTGATTGAAACCGCGCGAGGGGCGCTCGACGCGGCCGAGGAGCACGCCCGCCGGGCGGTGGAGGTCGATCCCAACGACGCCGAGTCGCATGCGGCGCTGGGCGCGGTCCTCGAAGCCCTCGAGCGGTATCGTGACGCCGTGGCCGCGTACGGCCGGGCCGTCGCGATCGATCCCCGGCCGGTCTGGCGCGAGCGGAGCACCGCACTGCGCGAGAAGGCCAACCTCAGCGCGATCCCAGCGGAATTCCGCGAGCTCCCGTCGGCCACGACCGTGTCACGCGCGCAGGTCGCCGCGCTCATCGGCACGCGCCTGGAGGTGTTGATCGATCGCGCGCCCAGGCGCGCGACGGGGGTCGCGACCGACGTGCGCAACCACTGGGCGGCGCCCTGGATCCTGCCCGTCCTGCAGGCTGGAATCATGGAGATCCAGCCGAACCACACGTTCCAGCCGGGCGCCACGGTTCGCCGCGCCGATCTCGCCAGCGTCGTCACCCAGCTCCTGGCCGTGGTCGCCGCCGACCGGCAGATCGACCTGACGCGTTGGCGCGCGGCCCGGCCGCGGTTCACCGACCTGCCGGGCACGAACCTCTTCTATAACGCGGCGGCGCTGGCCGTGGCCTCCGGCGCGATGGACACCGGCGACGGCGATCGCTTCCTGCCCACCCGGCCGGTCACCGGCGCCGAGCTTCTCGCTGCAATCGACCGCATCGAACAGCTCGCCGGCAGGTAGGCGATGTCCGTCCTCACTGCCGCCAACCAGCTCACGCTGCTGCGCTTGCTGCTCGTCCCGGTGTTTGCGCTGTGCATGCTTTATTCGCGGCCCGGATGGGCGCTGGTGACGTTCGCGGTGGCCGCCGCGACCGACGCCCTCGACGGCCTCATCGCGCGCCTCACGCGCCAACAGACGACGATTGGCGCGTGGCTGGACCCGATGGCCGACAAGCTCTTGCTGGCCACGATGTTCATCACGCTGACCATGCCGAGCCTGGCGCCCGTCGCGCACTTGCCGCTCTGGCTCACCGTGCTGGTGCTCAGCCGCGACATCGCGATCGTGCTCACGGTCGCGATCGTGAACCTCGCCATCGCGCATCGCACGTTCCGCCCCTCGCTGCTCGGCAAAGCGGCGACTGTGATTTACGTCGGGACTGGCGTGGTGACGCTTTACGCGAACTACCAGGGGACAGGGCTGGTGCTGGTGCAGACGTGCGTCTATCTCTCGCTCGCGATCACGCTGCTCTCGGGGTTCGAGTATCTCTACCGGATGTCGAGAGGAACGGGATGAGACGGGTCAACTGAAATCTGGAGTCTGCAATCTGAAATCGTCGGGGAATCTGGGAAGGAGCAATCTGTCATCGAAACCGCTCCGATCGTGTCCGGGACAGGGTTCCGATTGCCGATTCCCCGTACCAGATTCCAGATGTTAGATTCCAGATAGATTTCCGGATTACAGATAGATTGCAGATTGCTGATTCCCCGATCGCACTTCCAGATTACAGATTCCAGCTTCAAGATTTCAGACGACAATCGGTAGGGATCAAACCCCCATCCTTTTCTTGAAGTAGTCAATCGTCGACGTCAGCCCTTCTTCGAGCGCGATCCTGGGCTCCCAGCCGAGTAGCGTCCGCGCGCGGGTGATGTCCGGACGCCGCACTTTTGGATCGTCGGTCGGCAGCGGCTTGAAGACAATCCGGCTCTTGGAGCCGGTCATCGAGATGATGAGCTTGGCCATGTCCTCGATCGACATCTCGTGCGGATTGCCGATGTTGACCGGGTCCGTCGTTGAGGCGGCCATCAGCTTGCGGATGCCCGCGACGAGATCGCTGATGTAGCAGAAGCTGCGCGTCTGGGATCCGCTGCCGAAGATCGTCACGTCCTCGCCGCGGAGCGCCTGCGCGATGAACGTCGGCACGGCGCGGCCGTCGTTGATCCGCATCCGCGGTCCGTACGTGTTGAAAATCCGCACGATGCGCGTGTCGAGGCCATGGTAGCGGTGATAGGCGAACGTCATCGCCTCGGCGAACCGCTTCGCCTCGTCGTACACGCCGCGCGGGCCGATCGGGTTCACGTTGCCCCAGTACGTCTCTTTCTGCGGGTGTTCGAGCGGGTCGCCGTAGACCTCGGAGGTCGAGGCGATCACGAATGTCGCCGATTTCGCCTTCGCGAGGCCCAGCGCCTTGTGCGTGCCAAGCGCGCCGACCTTGAGCGTCGGGATCGGCAGCTCGAGATAGTCGATCGGGCTCGCAGGGCTGGCCCAATGCAGCACGAAGTCCACGGGACCGTCCACGTGGATGTAGTTCGTGACGTCGTGCTTCAGGAAGACGAAGTCGCGGCCCGTCAGGTGCGCGATGTTGGCCAGGTCACCCGTCAGCAGGTTGTCGATCCCCACGACCGAGTGCCCGTCGTCGAGCAGGGAATCGCAGAGATGGGATCCGATGAAGCCGGCCGCGCCGGTGATGACTATGCGCATAGGGGTTGGGCTTGCTTGCCCGCCGAAGCTCGAAGAGCGAAGGCGGGAGGCTTGGGCCGAATCCGATCAGCTGACACTGAGACGGTGCAGCCCCTTCAGGACTGTCAGCCAGATGATCTTGAAGTCGAGCGAGAGGGACCAGTTCTCGATGTAGTACAGGTCGAACTCGATGCGTTTCTCGAGAGAAGTGTTCCCGCGCCAGCCGTTCACCTGGGCCCAACCCGTGATGCCGGCTTTCACCTTGTGCCGGAGCATGTACTGCGGGATCTTGTGCTTGAACTGCTCGACGAAAAACGGACGCTCCGGCCGCGGCCCGACCATCGACATGTCGCCGCGGAGGACATTCCAGAACTGCGGCAGTTCGTCCACGTCCCGGCGGCGCAGCCAGCGGCCGATGGGCGTCGCGCGAGGATCATCCTCCCGCGCCCAGACCGGCCCGGACGCGTCCTCGGCGTCAACGGGCATCGACCGGAACTTGTAGACGGTGAAGGCTTTGCCGTCCAGTCCCATCCGCTGCTGCCGGTAGAACACCGGGCCCGCCGAGCTGCGCCTGATGAGCAGCGCGATCACGAGCGCCGGCACCGCGCCGACGAACACGACGCTGGCCGAGAACCCGATGTCCACGGCCCGCTTGAGGACGCTGTTCATGCCGCGAAGCGGCACGTCGTTGATGCTGATGATCGGCAGGCCGTCGAGATCTTCCAGCCGCGCCCGGAGCGCGATGAACTGCAGCAGGTCGGGCACGACGTGGATGTTGATGCACTCCCGGCTCGCGAACTCGACGACGCTCAGCATCTTCACGTGCTCTTCGATCGGGAGCGCGATGTAGATCTCGTCGATCTTCTCCTGGCCGCAGATCTCCGGTACCTCGTCGATCGTGCCCAGCACCGGCAGCCCGCGATAGCCGATCGTGTCGGACGATGCCGCGCGATCGTCCACGAACCCGGCGAGCCGGAAGCCCATCTCGCTGTGCTCGATGATCCGATCCGCCACCATGCGGCCGAGGTCGCCGCCGCCGACGATCAGCACCCGCCGGAGACCAAGCCCCGCGCGCCAGCGCCGGCGGAGCAGGCCACGGACGACCTCGCGCGAGGAAAAGGTGAAGAGCACGTTGAGGGTGAGGAAAAACACCCACGCCGGCTGCGAGACCGCCAGATATCCGAGATCGCGCTGCGCGGGATCGACCCAGTACTCCCGGACATAGAGCGTGCCGATGACGCCGCCGATACTCGCGAGGATGCTGCCGACGAGCACCGCGAAGAAATCGTCCACACGCGTCCGGCCGCGGCGAAGGCGATAGATCCCCTGCACGTGGAACGCGAGCGGCACCATGACCGCGAGGACCGGAACCAGGATCAGGTAGTGGCCGAACGGCGGCTGGCCCTTGGTGATGGGCACGACGTTGGCGAAGCCCGATTCGAATCGAATGTAGTAGGCGAGGATGAACGCGGCCGCCGCCGAGCAGGCATCGGCGACGACGTGAATGGCGACGAGCAGCCGGTTATAGCGTCTCAGCATCCGGTGTGTGCCGTGCAGGTCTCGGTGACGAGCGAGGCAAACTCCGACTCGAAGCGCTCACGCCCAAAGATTTCGGCTCTGGCCCGGATGGCCGACAGGTCGAAGGCCCGCCGGCCGGCTTCGGACAGCGCCTCGGCAAAGGCTTCGGGCGTGTCCCGGTCCACGAGGACGCCAGTCACGTCAGGGACGACCGTCTCGCACGCGCCGCCCCGTCCGAGCGCCACCACCGGCCGGCCACAGGCGTGAGCTTCGACCGGGACGATGCCGAAGTCCTCCTCGCCTGGCAGCACAACCGCCTTGGCGCGGCGATAGGCATCCCTGAGGGCCTCGTTGTCCAGGTCGCCCAGGAACTCGACGCCGGGCCCCGCCAGGGTCCGCAGCCGGCCCAGCTCGGGCCCGGTGCCGACGATCTTCAGGGGCACTCCCAGCCGCATGGCGGCCAGAATGGCCACGTCCACTCGCTTGTAGGGCACCAGGGCTGAGACCACGAGGAAATACGCTTCGGGCGCGGCACCGCTCGGTGTGAAAAACGCAGTATCGACCGGCGGGTGGAGTACCGAGGCCTGCCGATTATAGTACCGCGCGATCCGGCCGGCAACGAAACGGGAATTGGCGACGAACCGGTGCACCCGGTGCGCCGTGGCGCGATCCCACCTGGCGAGCCAGGCCATGACACGCCTCAGCACGGCGTGTTGCACGGCCCCCACGCGCTCCCGCCCAAAGTAGTTGTCGAAGTGGTCCCACGCATACCGCATGGGCGTGTGGCAGTAGCAGATGTGGATCGCCCGCCCGGTTGGAACGACGGCCTTCGCCGCGCAGTGACTCGTCGAGATCACCAGATCGGCGTCGTCCAGATCGAACATCTCGATGGCGGCCGGGAAGAGCGGCAGGTAGTGGCGGTAGAACCGCGCCGGACGCGGCAGGCCCTGGACGAAGGACGTCCGAATCGAATGCCGTTCGATCAACTCCGACACCGAGCCGCGCGTGTGGACGAGCGTGAGGATGGGGGCGTCCGGGAAGAGGCGGCAGAGCGACTCCAGCACTTTCTCGCCGCCGCGCATGCCGGTCAGCCAGTCGTGCACGAGCACGACCCGCTTCGGCTGGTTGCCGGCGGCGCCCGGCCGGGGCAACGTCGACGCGCCTGCCCGCGCCGTCGAAGGGTCAGACATGCGCGACCGCGCCGCAGAGCTCGGCGTAGACCTCCCGGACCCTCGCGACCGACCGTTTCCAGGAAAACGCCTTGACCCGCTCGTGGCCGCGAGCGACCAGACTCGCGCGCAGCGCGTCGTCGCCGAGCACGCGTGCCATGGCGTCGGCAATCGCGCCGGCGTCCATCGGATCGATCAGGAGCGCGGCATCGCCGACCACCTCGGGCAGCGACGAGACGTTCGACGTCACGACCGGCGTGCCGGCGGCCATCGCCTCGAGCGGCGGCAGACCGAAGCCCTCGTAGAGCGACGGGAAGACGAAGACCGACGCGAGCTCGTAGAGCACCGCCAGCGTCTGGTCCGGCACGAATCCGAGGAACCGGACGTGCTTGTGCAGCTGAAAACGATGGGTGAGGCGTCGCAGATTCGGATACTTCGAGATCTCGTCGCCGATGATCAGCAGCTTGACGTGCTCGAACCCGCGCGGCCGGAGCATCGAGTACGCCTCGATCAGCCGGTCCACGTTCTTGTGCGGCTTGATGTTGCCCGTGTAGAGGATGAACGGCGACGTCAACTGATAGCGCTCGCGCACCCTGGCGACATCTTCCGGCGTCGGCGGTTTTTCGAGCCGCTCGTCGAGCGCGTTGTAGATGACTTCGACCTTCGACGCGGGCACGTTCAGGTACTTGAGGATGTCGTCCTTCGACGCATTCGAGACCGTGAGGACGCGCCGGGCGCGTCTGGCGGCCAGGGTCATGACCGTCCGCGCGTAGAGCAGCGCCGCGCGATTCGGCAGGTACTGCGGAAACCGGAGGTGAATGCAGTCGTGGATCGTCACGACGTAGGGACACGTCATGAGCGGCGAGACGACGTAGTGCGGCGCGTGGAAGAGGTCGACGCGGGATCGCGCCACCGAGAGCGGCACGGTGAGCTGCTCGCGAAGCGAGTAGTGGCCCGAGGTTTCAGTGATGGGATTGAACCGCTGCCCGAGACCTCGAATGAACTCGGCGTCGTCCCGGCGGCAGAGGAGCAGGTATTGGTCGTCGCCATCCTGGCGCGACAGCTCGCGCAGCAGGTTCCGCACGTAAGTGCCGATGCCGTAGTCGTGCAGCTTGCGGGCGTCGATGGCAATCCGCAACAGGCGCTCCGGCAAATTCTATCGAATTGCCCGGCCCCGGAGCCGCAGCCACAGCCGCAGCCAGGGCGCCCAGGTCGGGTGATGTTTTTCGTAGAACGCGACGTGGCTGTGGTCGTAGTGGGATGGGCCCGCGCCAGCCGCCCGCACGGAACGGCCACCGAGGTGCGTTACCGTCGACACCGGCGTGAAGAGAATCCGGCCCCCGCGCGCGCGGAGCGCGGCGCAGAAATCGACGTCCTCCTCGTACATGAAGTACCGCTCGTCGAGCAGGCCAGCTTCGACGGCGGCGTCTCGCTTCGTGAGGAGGCAGGCGCCGCTGACCCAGTCCACTTCGCGCTCGCCGGACACCAGCTGTTCGACAACGACGCGCGCCGCCGCGTCTCGACGGGAGGCGCGACGCACGCGCCGCCGCTGCTGGAATTCGGCGACGGGCGTGAGCATCGGACCATACGAGAGCTCAGGCCACCCCTCGCCATCGACCAGCTTCGGGCCGGCGGCCGTCGCCCCGCTCGCGAGCAGACGGTCGACCAGCCGGTCAATCGAGAGCGGCGGTACGATCGTGTCGCTGTTCAGCAGGAGGACCAGCGGCGCCGTCGTTCTCTCGAACCCGGCGTTGTTGGCCGCCGCAAACCCGGCGTTCCGATCGAGCGCGACCACGTCGACGGACGGCCAGCCGGCGCGGACGGCATCGACGCTGCCGTCGGATGATGCGTTGTCCACGACGATGATCCGCCCAAGATCCCGGGGCCGATGGCTGTGCAGCGACTCCATGCAGGCAAGGAGATCGGCGCGCGTGTTGTAGCTGACGACGATGATGTCGAGCTCGGACGGCGTCACCCGGCGGCCGCCTCCTCCAGCGCTCGTCGGACCGTGGCGGCGGTCGTCGGCCACGAAAACGCCGCCAGCCGCCGGCGGCCCCGTTCGAGCAGCTCCGCGTGCGCCTTCTCGTCGCGGAGAAGCGAGATGAGCGCCTGCGCAATCTCGGCCGTGTCCGTGGACACCAGCCGCGCCGCATCGCCGTAGACCTCCCGCGCGACCGGCGTGTCGAGCAGCACCGACGGGACACCGTGCGCAAGCGCCTCGAGCGGCGTCATCGCAAAGCCCTCGTAGTCGGACAGAAACACGAACACGCGCGCACGCCGATACGCGGCGTCGAGCTCCGCGTCCGTGACGTATTCGCGCCAGTCCACGCGCTCGCTGATGCCGAGCTCGGCCGCGAGCGCGCGGGGATCGATTGGCGGATGTGTGCGATTGTCGCCAATCATGAGCAGCTGGGCGTCCGGAATCGACCTGGCGACGAACGAGAATGCCTGCAGCAACTCTGGAATGCGGCGGCGATTGAACAGCGAGCCGACAAACAACGCAATGGGCCAGCGTGGTTCGGTGGAAGGCGATGGCACCTCGGGCGCGGCGGGAGGCGCGACGACGATCTTGTCCGGCGGAATCTTGATCCAGCGCACGATCTCGTCGGCCGAGAACTGCGAAATCGTCACGACCCGCCGCGCGGCTTTGGCGGCTGCGCCCGTCGTCCACTGGCGGCGCATCCGCTCGCGCGTCGCGAACCACTCCGGATGGGCAAAAAACGAGACGTCGTAGACGGCTACCACCGACGGGCAGGGTAGCCTCAGCGGCGCGGTGTAGCCGGCGGCGAAAAACACGTCCGGTCTGGCGGCGCTGACGGCGCTCGCCAGCTTCGTCTGTTCCCAGATCGTACCGGCGCGCGGCGTCGGATCGACATTGACCGCGAACCGATCTCCGAGCGCCTTGACGGCGGCCGGCGCCTCGGATGGCAGAAAAATGGTGAATCGGTGCGGTGAGTCGCGATCCTCCGCCCAGACGCGGAGAACGGACAGCAAATAGCGGCCGACGCCCGTCGGCTTGCCGACGAGCTCGCGACCGTCGATCCCGATGTGCAGGGCGCGATCAGCCACGACGCTCCCGGCGTCGGGCCAGCGAACGCGTCCAGGCGTCGCGCACTCCGCGGGCGGTGTCGGCCCAGCTGAATCCCTCCGCGCGCGTCCAGCCCGCGTCGCGCATCCGGTGGCGCGCTGAGGCGTCCGTCAGGACCTGGCGCAGATGCGCGGCCAGGGCGTCGCGGTCGGTTGGCTCGAACAACCTGCCCGCGTCGCCCACCACTTCCGGCAGCGCGCCGCGATTGGCGGCGACCACGGGCACGCCGACGGTCATCGCCTCGAGCGCCGGCATCCCAAACCCTTCCATGTGCGACGGCAGCACGAACACCAGCGCGCGCTCGTAGAGCTCGCGGCGGCGATCAGGATCAATGTATCCGGGAAGCTCGACGCGGCCGGCGAGAGGCGCGCGGCGCGCCCGCGCGACGATCGGCTCGGCCTCAGGGGTCGCCCGACCGGCGAGCACGAGAGGCGGAATGGGACGGGATGGCGCGTCGCCAATCAGCGTCTCGTACGCATCGAGCAGCACGTCGAGATTCTTTCTCGGCTCGAGCGTGCCAAGAAACAGCACGCACCCCGACGCCGGCTCGACCTCGCGGCGAGGCCAGTCCGGCCGGCCCGGCCGGCACACCGTGATGCGCGCGCGATCGACTCCGAGCCGCCGTTCCACGTCCGACGCGGTGTGAAGCGAGACCGCCACGACCTGATCCGCCCGCTGCGCGTGCGACCGCACGAGCGCAGGGTAGTCGCGCCGAATCTCGGCGCGCGTCCGCTCGGGATGATCGAGAAAGTCGAGATCGTGAATCGTCACCACCTGCGCCGCGTGTGAGGACGGAATCATCAGCGGATGCGCGGCGTGCACGACGTCGAGGGGCTGACCCGCCAGTTGCTCGGCCGGCGGCCAGGCCAACCGATGCCAGGCGAAGTTCAGGACCCGGACCGGGACGCGCCGATCCACGGTCTCGGTGCCGGGCACGACCGTCCTATCGAGACGATCGCTCCATGACGATGAAAACAGGCTGAGGGACTCGCCCGGCGGCGCCGAGGCGACGAGCGCGCGGGCCAGTTCGTGGACGTACTCGCCGACTCCCGTCCGCTGCCGGAGCGCGGGGCGGTAGTCGAGCAGGATGCGCACGGCCCAACCTAGTGGGGCCGGTATGGAATTGCAAGCGAGGCCGCAACTCCTTATCTGTCAATCGGTTGACAGCTTTTTGGCCGCATGTTAGTGTGAGGAGTTTTTCGAGCGCGCGCGCGCCGCGCGGATCGGAGGAGGCAGCGTCTTCATGAGAATTGCGGTGATCGGGTCGGGCTACGTCGGGTTGGTGGTCGGGGCGTGTTTCGCCGAGACCGGCAACGACGTGATCTGCGTCGACAAGGACGCGGCCAAGATTCGGATGCTGCGCCAGGGCGCGATTCCGATCTACGAACCCGGACTCGAAGAGCTGGTGCGCCGGAATCGGCACGAGAATCGGCTCGTGTTCACGACCGACCTGAAGGATGCGGTGAAAAAATCCGAGGTCGTGTTCATCGCCGTGGGCACGCCGACCGACGAAGACGGCGGCGCCGATCTCCAGCACGTCCTGGGCGCGGCCCGGGATGTCGCGCGCGCGATGAACGGCTACAAGGTCATCGTGGACAAGAGCACGGTGCCGGCCGGCACCTCGGAGAAAGTGACCGAGGTCATGCGCAAGGAGACCACGCATCCGTTCAGCGTCGTGAGCAATCCGGAATTCCTGAAGCAGGGCGCGGCCGTCGAGGATTTTCTGAAGCCCGATCGCGTGGTCATTGGCGCCACCGAACAACGCGCGGCCGACATCATGACGGAGCTCTACCGGCCGTTCACGCGGACCGGCGCGCCCATCATGGTGATGGACTGCGCGAGCGCCGAGCTCTGCAAGTACGCCGCGAACGCGATGCTCGCGACCCGCATCTCGTTCATGAACGAAGTCGCCAACGTCTGCGAGCGCTTTGGCGCCGACGTGGACATGGTGCGCAAAGCGGTCGCCTCCGACCGCCGCATCGGCCCGGCGTTCCTGTTTCCCGGCGTCGGCTACGGCGGCAGCTGCTTTCCGAAGGACGTCAAGGCGATTGTCCGGTTCTCGGCCGACAAGAAGTATCGATTCAAGATTCTCGAGGCCGTCGAGTCGGTCAACGAGCAGCAGAAGCTCAAGCTGCTGACCATGGTCGACAAGCACTTCGGGAAGTCGCTCCGGGGCAAGACGATCGCGATCTGGGGGCTGGCGTTCAAGCCGCGCACCGACGACATGCGCGAAGCGCCGTCGATTCCGATCATCCAGGGTCTGCTCAAGCGCGGCGCGACAGTCCGGGCGTTCGATCCGGAAGCCAAGACCACCGCACGCCGCGTCTTCGGCACACGCATTCAGTATTCGAAGCACGCGTATGACGCGCTCGCCGGCGCCGACGCGCTGCTCGTCGTGACGGAGTGGAACGAGTTCCGCGAGCCGGATTTCGACCGGATGAAGCGGCTGATGAAGAACCCGGTCATCTTCGACGGCCGCAACATCTACGATCCCCAACAGATTCGCGCGCTCGGCTTCAGCTACTCGTCGATCGGCCGGCCATGAGCACGGTCGTCGTGACCGGTGGGGCCGGCTATGTCGGCAGCCATGCCGTGAAGGCCCTGGCGGCCGCCGGCTACGACGTCGTGGTGTTCGATGACCTGTCGGCCGGGCATGCCGAGGCGGTCGATCGGATCGCCGGCGCGTTTCCGGCGCGAACGATCTCGCTCGTCCGCGGCGACGTGCTCGATCGCGCGGCCCTGGATCGGGTGTTCGCCAGCGCGGGGGCCTCGGCCGTCATGCACTTCGCGGCCAGGCTGCTGGTGGGTGAATCGGTGCGCGAGCCGATCGGATACTATCGCGCGAACGTGACGGGCACGATGACCCTGCTCGAGGCCATGGCCGGCGCGGGCGTCGAGCGCTTCGTGTTCTCCTCCACGGCGGCGACGTTCGGCGAGCCGAAGGAGTCGCCGATTACGGAAGACCATCCCCAGGCGCCCGTGAACGCGTACGGCGAAACCAAGCTCGCCATTGAACGCGCGCTCCCGCATGTCGAGCGCGCGACGGGGATTCGCTGGACCGTGTTCCGATACTTCAACGCGGCCGGCGCCGACCCCGACGGCCTGCTCGGCGAAGACCACGACCCGGAGGAACACCTGATTCCGCTGGCGCTGAAGGCGGTCGCCGGCGGCCGGCAGCTCACGGTCTTTGGCGAGGACTATCCGACGCCCGACGGCACCTGTATCCGCGACTACGTGCATGTGACCGACCTCGCGTCGGCGCACATCGCCGCGCTCCAGGCGCTCGAATCCGGGGCTTCGTCGGCGGCCTACAATCTGGGCAACGGCGCGGGGATCTCCGTCCGGCAGGTGATCGACACGGTCGCGCGCGTGACCGGACGGCCGGTGCCGCACCAGGTCGGCGCCCGCCGCGCGGGCGATCCCGCGAGACTCGTGGCGTCGAGCGACCGCGCGCGATCGCAACTGGGGTGGACGCCCCGGTTGGATCGGCTCGACGCGATCGTCGAGACCGCATGGAACTGGCATGCACGTCATCCCGGTGGCTACGACCCGGCACCGCCATCACGGTAAATGGCAGGACTGAAAGGCGTACTCAAGGATCCGCTGCTTTCGGTCGTGATGCCCGTCTACAACGAGCGGGACACGATCGAACAAATCATCCCTCGCGTGCTCGCTGTGCCCATCCGCACCGAGCTCATCGTCGTCGACGATGGATCGACGGACGGGACGCGGGATCTGCTGACGGCGCTCCGTCAGAAGCACGAGTTCAACCTGATCTTCCAGCCGAAGAACGCCGGGAAGGGCGCGGCGCTTCGCCGGGGCTTCCAGGAGGTCCATGGCGACCTGGTCGTCATTCAGGACGCCGACCTGGAGTACTCGCCGGAGGAGTTCCCGGACCTGATCGAGCTCATCTGCCAGGGCCGCGCCGACGTCGTGTACGGATCGCGGTTCATCGGCCGGCATCGCGTGTTCATGTTCACGCACTACGCGGGCAACCGGCTGCTGACCTTGATTACGAACGTCCTGTACAACACGATGCTGACGGACATGGAGACGTGCTACAAGGTCATGCGCACCGAGGTGCTGCGGGCCTTGACGCTCGACTCGAACGGCTTCGGCATCGAACCTGAGCTGACGGCGAAGATTTTCAAGCGCAACTACCGCGTCTACGAGGTGCCGATCACGTACGACGGGCGCGGCTACGAAGAAGGGAAGAAGATCACCTGGCGCGATGGCGTCGTCGCGCTCTGGGTCCTGCTCAAGTACCGGTTTCGAGAGTGAAAGAATTCCTGCGACTGCTGCGGTACGCGGCGCCCTACCGGGGCCAGCTCACCGCTGCGCTCCTGGCGATGTTGCTGTACGCGGCCGGGTCCGCGTTGCTCGTCTATCTCATCAAGCCCATCCTCGACAAAGTCCTGCCCGCACAGCAGCAGGTCGGCCAGGTCGCGATCCTGCTTCTCGTCGCGTACTTCCTGAAGGGCCTCGGCAGCTACGTATCGGGGTACCTCATGACGCAGGTCGGGCAGCGCGTCGTCATGGACCTCCGGAACCAGCTGTTCCGGCACATCCTCGGCCAGTCGGCGGCGTTCTTCTCGCGCCGCACGTCGGGGCAGCTGATTTCGCACCTCACGAACGACGTGGGCCAGGTGCACCTGGCGGTCTCGGAAACCGCCGCGGATCTGGTCCGAGAGTCACTGGCCGTCATCTTCTACGTCGGGCTGCTGTTCTATTTCGACTGGCGGCTCGCGCTCGTGTGCCTGACCGCCGCGCCGCTGATCGTCTACCCGCTGGCGCGCCTGGGACAACGCGTCCGCCGGACGACGAGACGAAGTCAGGAAGAGCTCGAGCACGTCACGCACCTCAGCGCCGAAGCGCTTTCGGGCCATCGCATCGTCAAGGCCTTTGGCGCGGAGGAACGTGAGACCAGCCGGTTCGCGCGCGCGACGCACTCGTTGTTCCGCACCAACATGAAAATCACGGGAGCGATGTCGGCGCTGCCGCCGCTCATGGAGTTCATCGGCGGACTGGCAGCCGTCGGCCTCCTCTGGTGGGGCGCTCAGGAGATCAGCCGCGCCGGCGGGCGACTGACCCCAGGAGGATTCACGTCGTTCCTGGCCACCGCCTTTCTGATGTACGGACCGATCAAGAAGCTGAGCCGCGTGAACGCCGGCATCCAGCAGACGATTGCGGCCTGTCAGCGCATCTTCCATCTGCTCGACACGCACACGGAAGTGCTCGAGCGGCCCGGCGCGCCGCCGCTCGCCCGGCTGCGGACGCAGGTCGAATTCCGCGACGTCGGGTTCGCATATGAAGACGAGCCCACACGTCACATCCTTCGCCACGTCTCGTTCGGCGTCCGCGCCGGGCAGGTCGTCGCCATCGTCGGCTTGAGCGGCGCGGGTAAGACGACGCTCGTGAACCTGATTCCGCGTTTCTATGACGTCACCGAGGGCGCGATTCTGATCGACGCCGTGGACATCCGGACGGTCACGTTGCGCTCGCTGCGGGAGCAGATCGCGCTCGTCACGCAGGAGACCGTGCTCTTCGACGACTCGATCGCCGCCAACATCGCCTACGGCGTGCCCCAGGCCACCCGCGACGAGATCGTCGCCGCGGCCACGGCGGCTCACGCCCACGAATTCATCGTGCACCTCCCACGCGGCTATGACACGACGATCGGCGAGCGCGGCCAGCGGCTGTCCGGCGGCCAGCGGCAGCGTCTCGCCATCGCCCGCGCGATCCTCAAGAACTGTCCGCTCCTCGTGCTGGACGAGGCGACCTCGTCGCTCGACGCCGAGTCGGAGCTGCTCGTCCAGGACGCGCTCGCCAACCTCATGCGCGATCGGACGACGTTCGTGATTGCGCACCGGCTGTCCACGGTCCGGCGCGCGGACCTCATCGTCGCGCTCGAAAAAGGCGAGGTCGCCGAGATTGGCAGCCACGACGATCTCGTGGCCCGGCCGGGGGGCGTCTACGCGCGGCTGTACGCCTTGCAGGCGTTCGACGAGCGCGACGGCGAACCGGACCTCGAGCCGTCGGACCTCGCCCGGGAGGTGCGGTCGTGATCCGATCCATGACGGGCTTTGCCGCGCTCAGCCGCGAGTCGAACGGCGAAAAAATCGTCGCCACGATCAAGTCCGTCAACCACCGGTTTCTGGACGTCCAGGTCAAAGCGCCGCAGATGCTGGCGTCAGTCGAGGGACACGTCCGCGCGCTCGTGCAGCAGCGCGTCTCGCGCGGCCGGATCGAAGTCCAGATCGGGCTGGACCTGACCGGCACGCCCGTGCGCGAAGTCACGCTCGACGAGGCGCTGCTGGCGCGCGTCACGCAATTGCTCGCCGATGCCCGGGCGCGCGGACTCGTGGTGGGCGAGCTCACCGCGTCGGACGTGCTTCGCATCCCGCAGCTCCTCGACATCCGGCTGAAGAGCTCGGACCAGGGGCCCGCCGCGTTGCCGGCGAGCCTCTCCGCGCTCCTCGACATCGTCGTCGGCGAGACCATGGACGCGCTCGTGGTCATGCGCGCCACGGAGGGCCGGTTCATCCAAACGGATCTCGACACGAGACTCGCGACGATCTCGGGCTTCGTCAGCGACCTCGAGCGCGTCGCCCGCGAGGGACAACAGCACCTGGAAGCGCGCCTGCGTCAGCGCCTGGCCGAGCTGCCGCCCGACATCCAGGGCGACCCCGCGGCCATCGCGCAGGAAACCGTGCGCTTCGTCGCGCGGTCGGATGTCGACGAGGAGATCGTCCGCATGCGCGGCCACGCCGAGCACTGGCGCGGGTTGTCCGACGGCCCGGAGCCGTGCGGCCGCAAGCTCGATTTCCTCGTGCAGGAAATGAACCGCGAGATCAACACGATCGGCTCGAAGGTGGAAGGCGGGCGCGCGACGGAGGTCGTGATCGCCGCCAAGGCCGAGCTCGAGCGGCTTCGGGAGCAAGTCCAGAATGTCGAGTGAGGCGGGACGCGCGCGCGGCGTGCTGTTCGTCGTCTCGGCGCCGTCCGGGACCGGAAAAACGACCGTCGTCGAGCGCCTGGTCGGCGAACTCCCGAAGCTGCTGCGGTCGCGCTCGTACACGTCGCGCCCCGCCCGGCCGGGAGAAACCGACGGCGTCGACTATAATTTCATGAGTCGTCCTGCGTTCGACGCCATGGTCGGCCGCGACGAGTTCCTCGAGTGGGCCGACGTGTTCGGCAACCTGTATGGGACGGCACGGCACGATACGGAGGCCGCGCTCGCGTCCGGCCGCGACGTCGTGCTCGTCATCGACGTTCAGGGCGCCAAACAGGTTCGCGCGCGCGTTTCAGAAGCGGTGAGCATCTTCGTGCTGCCGCCGTCGTTCCAGGCGCTCGAGACGCGGCTGCGCGGCCGCTGTCAGGATGACGAGGCGGCGATCGCGCGACGGCTCGACACCGCGCGCAGCGAGATCTCCGCCGTCGACGCGTACGAGTACGTCGTCGTGAACGACGACCTGGACCGATGCGTGCGCGAACTGGCGGCGATTGTAACGGCCGAGCGCGCACGGCGGGTTCGACGGCGACAGCAGATCGACCGGATCGTCCGGACGTTTCAGTGAAAGGTTCAGTGAAAGGGGTCAGGTCTTGGATTGTCGGATTTCAGGGCGACGGCAAGATCTGTCATACGCTTCTGAGATCCCCCGCGAAACCTGATAATCCAAGACCTGACCCCTTTGGGGAGCACACATGACCCGGCCGAAGAACTCGTTCGAATTCGTCACCGTGGCCTCCGCCCGCGCGCGGCAATTGCTCGAAGGCTGCGTGCCGAAAGTGGACGGCTCGGCGAAGCCCGCGCGCCGGGCGCTCGAAGAAGTGCAGAAGGGCGCGGTCAGCCGCGCGCCCAACGATCGGGACGCTCAGCCGGTCGAGTAGTCCATGGCGTTCGTCGGTCTCGGCGTGTCGGGCGGCATCGGCGCCTACAAGGCGGTCGAAGTCGCCCGTCTGCTTCAGAAGCGCGGCCATCGCGTCCAGGCGGTGATGACGCGCTCGGCGCGCCGTTTCGTGGGGCCGCTCACCTTCGAAGCCATCACGCGCGAGCCGGTCATCACGAATCAGTTCGCGCCCGGGATGAACGCCGACATCGAGCACATCGCGCTCGCGTCGACGATGAACCTGCTGGTGGTCGCGCCGGCGACCGCGAACATTCTGGGCAAGTTCGCCCACGGCATCGCCGACGATTTCCTGTCGGCGCTGTACCTGGCCACGCGCGCGCCCGTCCTGCTCGCGCCCGCAATGAACACCAACATGTGGGAACACCAGGCCGTGCGCGACAACGTCGCGCGCCTGGCGGCCCGCGGCGCGCGGTTCGTCGACCCCGGCGACGGGTATCTGGCGTGCGGCTGGATCGGCAAGGGCCGTCTCGCCGAACCTGAGGACATCGTCGGCGCCGCCGAACGTCTGCTTCAATCGCGCTCCTCGCTCACCGGGCAGCGCGTGCTCGTCACGGCCGGGCCGACAATCGAAGACCTGGACCCGGTGCGATTCATCGGAAACCGCTCCAGCGGCCGCATGGGCTACGCCCTCGCCAGCGAAGCGCACGATCGCGGCGCCGACGTGATCCTGATTGCGGGTCCTACGGCGCTCGACCCGCCGCCGGTGGGCGAAGTCGTGCGCGTCCGCAGCACCCGTGAGATGCATGACGCGGTGCTGGCCCGGGCCGATCGTGTCGACGCGGTGATCATGGCCGCCGCGGTGGCCGACTACGGTCCCGCCGCCGGGCCGTCCGCGCAAAAAATCGAAAAGGGCGGGCCCATGAGCGTCTCGCTGGTGCGCACGCCGGACATCCTGGCCGCGCTTGGCGAGCGCCGGGGCGATCGCCGGCGTCCCGTGCTCGTCGGCTTTGCCGCCCAGACGGGCGACGCCGTCGCGCCCGCCAGACGCAAGCTGCAATCGAAACGCGTGGACCTCGTCGTCGCCAACGACATCAGCGCGCCCGGCGCCGGCTTCGACGTCGACACCAATCAGGTCACGCTCGTCTCCCAGACGGATGTCGTCGCGCTTCCGGTCATGGCGAAAACGGACGTCGCCTCGGCCCTGCTCGATCGCCTCGAACAGCTGCTCCTGACTCCTCAGGCGGAAGCGACCGCTCCCGCGTCGCGATGACCGACCGCCGGGAGCTCGCCGAGCATTTGCGACTGTTTGGCGAGATCGGCGTCGACGGCATCTCGCGAGATCCCATCTGGCGTGAACGCTCGGGCGACCTGGTCGTCGAGCCGGCAAAGATTGAAGAATCGGATGCCGACCCGTCGCCGGATCTCGAACCCGTTTCCGCCGGGACCGATCCGACCGCCGCGCTGCACGACCTGCGCGCGCACATCGGCGACTGCACGCGCTGCAAGCTGCACGGCCTGGGACGCCGGCAGGTCGTGTTCGGCGTCGGCAATCCGCAGGCCGATCTGATGTTCGTCGGCGAAGCGCCAGGGGCCGACGAAGACGTTCAGGGCGAGCCGTTCGTCGGCCGCGCGGGACAGCTCCTCACGAAGATCATCGAAGCGATCGGGCTCAAGCGAACCGACGTCTACATCGCGAACGTCATCAAATGCCGGCCGCCCGGCAACCGCAACCCGGAACCGGACGAGGTCGCCACCTGCGAGCCGTTCCTGGCGAGACAGATCGACGTGATTCGTCCGAAGGTGATCGTCGCGCTCGGCTCGTTCGCGGCCAAGGCGCTGCTCCAGAGCGACGTCCCGATCTCGCGGGTGCGCGGCCACGTGTTCGACTATCGAGGCGGCGCCAAGCTCATCCCGACGTTCCATCCCGCCTTCCTCCTGCGCAGTCCCGAGCGCAAGCGCGACGTGTGGGAGGACATGAAGAAAGTGCGTGCCCTCCTCGCCGAATCCGACTGACCGCATCGTCGCGGTCGCCGTGCCCGTGCCCGGCCTCGGCGTGCTGGGCTATCGCGTGCCCGGCCGTGCGGCCGTCCCGCCGAAAGGCGCGCGCGTCAGAGTGCCGCTCGGCCAGCGGACCGTGGTCGGCTGCGTGGTTGGCGCGCAACCGGACCTCGCTCCCGGCGCCGCCTTGAAAGACGTGGAAGAGGTGCTGGACGAGGAGCCGTTCCTGCCGCCGGCCGTCGTCGATCTTGCGATATGGGTGGGTGACTACTACGCGTCCGGGCCCGGGGACGCGCTGGCCATCGCGATGCCTCCCGCCGCCCGGCGGGGCCGCGCGTCGTCATTCAAGACCGTCCGCGTCGCGCAGATCCTGCCGGGCGGGAGCGAACCAGTGGCGGCCGAAGCGGGTGCGTCCGGCAAGCGGCGATCGACTCGCGGCTCCAAACAGCAGCAGGCACTCGACCTGCTTCGCGCGCAGCCAGGCGGCCTCACGCTGACCGATCTGCTGCGCCGTGGCATCGGGACCGGAACGATCCGATCGCTCGAACGCGCCGGGTTGCTGGGGCTGCGAGACGACGTCGTGATGCGGGACCCGTTTGGCAGCGGCGACGAGACGGGCGGACCGTGGGCGGTCGATCGGCGGCCCACGGCGGCGCCGACCCTCACGTCAGAACAGACCGCGGCGTTTCGCCGGCTCGAGGAAGCGGCGGCCACGCGCGGATTCAAGACGGTCCTGCTCCACGGCGTGACCGGAAGCGGCAAGACCGAGCTGTATCTACGGCTGGCCGGCCTGGTCACTGCCACGGGGCGACGCGTCCTCGTGCTGACGCCGGAAATCGCGCTCACGCCGGCGCTCGCCGGCCTCTTTCGCGCGCGGTTCGGCGAGGACGTCGCGGTTCAGCACAGCGGTCTCTCCGACGGCGAGCGGCACGACCAGTGGCATCGCATCCGCCGCGGGGAAGTGTCGATTGTCGTGGGCACGCGATCGGCGGTTTTCGCGCCGCTCGAGAACCTCGGCCTCATCATCGTCGACGAGGAACACGACGGATCGTACAAGCAGGACGATCTGCCGCGCTATCACGGACGCGACGTCGCGGTGGTTCGCGGCCGGATGGAAAGCGCGCTGGTGGTGCTCGGATCGGCGACGCCGTCGCTCGAGTCGGCGTTCAACGCGCGCGGGGGGCGGTACGGCCTGATTCAACTGTCCCAGCGCGTGCACAACCGGCCGCTCGCCGAAGTGCGGATCGTCGACATGCGGAAGGAGTACGCGGCGCACGGAGCGGACGTCGTCTTCAGCGCCCCGCTCCTCGAGGCGATCGCGGACCGACTCGACCGGCGGGAACAGACCGTGGTGCTGCTCAACCGGCGCGGTTTCGCGACCGTGATCTTCTGCCGGCAATGCGGCGCGTCAATCGAATGCCCGCACTGCAGCGTCACGCTGACGTATCACCTGGCGCACCGCCGGCTGCGCTGCCACTACTGCAACTACTCGTCGGCCGTTCCGCGGGTCTGCGGGGCATGCGGCGGAGAGTATCTCGAACAGGCGGGCGTGGGAACGGAACGGCTGGAGGCTGACCTGCGCGAGCGGTTTCCCGACGCGCGGCTCGCGCGCGTCGATCGCGACACGATCCGGCGTCGCGGCGCGATCGCGGAGGTGCTGCGGGGCGTCGCCAGGGGCACGATCGACATCGTCGTCGGCACCCAGATGATCGCCAAGGGCCACGACTTCCCGGCGGTCACGCTCGTGGGGGTCGTCTCGGCGGACGTCGGCCTTGGACTCGCGGACTTTCGCGCCTCGGAGCGGACGTTCCAGCTCCTCACACAGGTCGTCGGCCGCGCGGGCCGGGGCGACACGCCGGGCAAGGCCATCGTGCAGACGCTCTATCCGAATCACTACAGCATCCGCGCCGCGGCGGCGCAGGAATACGACCCGTTCTACGAGCGCGAGATGGAATTTCGAACGAACCTCCAGTACCCGCCGACTCTCGCGCTGATCAACGTCGTCGTGAAAGGCCGCACGCTCGACGCGGCGCTCACCGACGCGCACGATCTTGCCAAGCGGATCCGCCACCACGGCGTTCATGGAAAGGTGCTCGGACCGGCACCAGCGGCGGTCTCAAAGATTCGCGACGAGCACCGCGCTCAGATCTTCATCAAGGGCCGCCAGCGCAAGGCGATGCGTTCAGCGCTTCGGATCGCGCTCGACGAGCGGCCGGAGTTGAAGCGACGGACGATCGTGGACGTGGATCCGGTCAGCGTGATTTGACGAGATGTAGGGCGGGGCTTCAGCCGACAGGCAGGCCGGCCCTTTAGGGCCGGCAGCCGATCTACCCCTGCGGTAGAAACCACGAAACCGGCACCGGCGTAAAGCACACGACGAAGATCACGAGCGCCAGAAACGCGACCAGCTTTCGCGGGCCGTCGAGCGGGACGTGCTCGTCGAGGATGCGCGGATGGCGGAAGCCCAGGAACACGGCCATCACGAGCATCATGACGGTCATCAGGATCCAGCTCAGCGAGATGAACGTCAGCACGATCGCCGCGACCAGCGTCGCGGCCGAGACGTACCACGAGCGGCGGCCGAGCACCGAGTAGACGATATGCCCGCCGTCGAGCTGGCCGAACGGGAGCAGGTTCAACGCGGTCGCGAACATGCCGAACCAGGCCGCGAACGCCATCGGGTGGAGCAGGACGTCCGCCTCTTCGGGTAACGCGCCGAAGTGCAGCCGTTCGATCGCCTGGTAGAGCAGCGGCTCGCCCAGGTAAATGGTGTTGGGGTCCGCCTGATGCGCGTACTGGAGCTCGGACATCGTCACGCCCCAGTAGAGCAGCGGCACGAGCACGACGAATCCGGCGATCGGACCGGCGACGCCGATGTCGAACAGCGCCTTCTTGGACGGAAACGCCTCTTTGATCCGGATCACGGCGCCGAGCGTGCCGGCGATGAAGAACGGCGGCGCCGGTATGAAATACGGCAGCGTCGCGTCTACGTTGTGGCGCCGGCAGTATGCGTAGTGACCGAACTCGTGCGCGGCGAGAATCGCCAGAATTGGAAGCGAGTACCAAAACCCGGACAGCAGATTCTGGACCAGGGTCGCGCCCTCCTGCGGGGAGCGGCCGGCGATCGTCGCCGTGAGCAGGGTCAGGACGAACAGAAGGATGTGAAGGCGGTACCGGTGCTGGAACTTCGGCCGCGGCGGTACCGGGATCGGCGGCAGCCACGGTGGCGGCGGCGGACCCGAACCGAACGGATCGGCGGCGCTCCCGGCGGGTGGCAATGTTGAAGGATCTTCCGGGGACACTCGAACTAACCGCCGATGTTCTGCAGCTCTTTGCCCGGCTTGAAGCGAATCGTCCGGCCGGGAGGAATTTTCACTTCCTTCCCCGTCCGCGGGTTTCGCCCGATCCCGCGCTTGCGGGGTTTCACCTGGAATACGCCGAACCCCCGCAACTCGATGCGCTCGCCGCGCATCATCGACGCGCGCATGGCTTCGAACACCGCGTCCACAGCCACCTCGGCCTTGACCTTGGTGATCTCGGCCAGCCGGGACACCTCGTTGACGATGTCAACCTTGATCATCGGTTAGCGGAAGAGGGATTACTGTAAGTCACAATAAACAAATGGACTTACGGTGTCAAGTAACAGGCTAAGTAGTACACTCCCGCATGCCCAGGGGCGCGCACGGTCCGACAGTCGTCCTCGTGGGCCGGCCCAATGTCGGCAAGTCCACGCTCCTGAATCGCATCACGGGGACCCGACGGTCGATCGTCGCGCCGGTCGCGGGCACGACACGCGACGCGGTCCTCGCCCCGGCCGAGTGGCGCGATCGCAAGTTCGCCCTCGTCGACACCGGCGGGCAGTTCGGCGCGACGACGGATCCGCTGCATGAACTGGTGTCGGAAAAGGGCTACCAGGCCCTCGAGTCGGCCGACGTCATCGTCTTCGTCGTGGACGGACGTGAAGGGCTGGTGCCAGCCGACGAGGAGATCGCGCACCGCATCCGTGTCCTTGGCCGTCCAGTCCTGATGGCGGTGAACAAAACCGACGACAAGCGCGCGCGCGAACGGGCGCTCGAGTTTCATCGCCTGGCGTTCGAGCCCGTCATCGAAATCGCGGCGGAGCATGGCGACGGCGTCGCGGATCTGCTCGACGAGATCGTCGCGCGCCTGCCGGACGCGCGCGGGCCCGCCGAGTCGACGGAAATGGAAACCGCCGTCGCAATCGTCGGGCGTCCGAACGTCGGCAAGTCGTCTCTCGTCAACCGGCTCCTGCGTCAGGAGCGTGTGCTCGTGAACGAACAGCCGGGCACGACGCGCGATACGGTCGACGTCGTGCTGCAGTGGCACCGCCAACGGTTTCGGATCGTCGACACCGCCGGGATGCGCAAGCCTGGGCGCGTCGCCCGCGGCGGGGCCGTCGAAGCGGTGAGCGTCGTGCTCGCCCGGCGTGCGATGGCTCGCGCGGACGTCGTGGTCCTGGTCGTCGATGCCACCGAAGGCGCCGGCGACCGCGAGGGCGCGATTGCCGGGGAGGCGGCGCAGGCCGGCTGCGGCATCGTCATCGCCGTGAACAAGTGGGATCTCGTGAAGGGGCGCGGGCAGGACTTCGTCAAGAAGTTCGACGATCGCCTCAGGTTTCAACTCAAGTTTCTGGAGTACGCGCCGATCGTCCACCTCTCGGCGCTCACGGGTGACCGGACGGGGAAGCTGCTGGAAATCGTCGACCGGGTCGCGACGGCCCGGACACGCCGGGTGCCGACGGCCGAGCTCAACCGGTTTCTGGAGACGGTCACTCAGGCGCATCCGCCGGCAAGCCGCAGCCGGCGCGAGGTGCGGATCCTGTATGGGGTCCAGGCGGGGACAGCGCCACCGTCGTTCGTGCTGTTCACGAACGTCGCGTCGGAGCTGCATTTTTCGTACGAGCGGTTTCTCGTGAACCGGCTGCGCGAGGAGTTCGGCTTCGAGGGTACGCCAATCCGAATCAGCGTCCGTCGCCGCGAGCGAAAGGACCGCAAGCGGCGAAACGTCTGAGCCACTGAATCAGAGCGTGCGGAGGTCGCGTTCTTGAATGCTCGCGGGGCCCCACCCCAGCGTCGAGCTGAAGGCTCTGCGCGGGCCGCAGGCGCCTTTTGCTCTGCTATACTGCGGCACCAGCCGTACGTGGCCGCCACGATTCCAAACCGCCCGGTGTTCCGATCGCAGGAAGTGTGCGATCTCGCGGAAATCCAGCCCTACGTCCTTCGAAGTTGGGAAGCGGAATTTCCCGATCTGGGCGTTTCAAAATCCGCTGATGGCCCACGCGTGTACCGGCGGGCGGACGTCGAGCGGGTCTTGCGTCTGAAGCATCTGCTGTTCGTCGATGGCCTCACGCTGGCCGGCGCACGCCGCCGGATGCGCGAGGAGGGGCTGATCGCGCCCGACGAGGCAGTCTCCGACGCCGACGTCGCCGCGATGATGGACGAGCAGACGCGGCAGAACCTTCGCGACGTTCGCCGCGGCCTCCACTGGATTCTCGGCGTGCTCAGCGGCGACGGCCTCACGCCCGAGGATCGGGTGCTGACCGCCTCGCCCCCATCCCGCTCCATGGTGGCCAGAAAGGCCCCGGCGAAGGTAACATCGAAGAAAGCAGCCCGCGGCAAACGCCGCTAGATCCGCACACGATTCGGTCGGCTCGGGATGTAGCGCAGTCTGGTAGCGCACTTGACTGGGGGTCAAGGGGTCCCGGGTTCAAATCCCGGCATCCCGACCAAATTTCATCGCACTCGACGGCCCGGCCCACAGCCGGGCTTTTTTCTTGTGGGTCCACTGCGGGTCCACACAGCAGTCGATGGCCCGGGGTACCTGTGGCGAACCATCGGCGGGCAACTCAGCAAAGCCGTCGCGATTCGGAACTCCTGACGGCGGACCTTTCGGATGTCTATCAGCGGCGGTGGCCGACCGCGCCATGCCGGAAGCACCTGTGCGGATGTTATCTTGAACATTGTGCGATTGAGTAAATGATGGGACATTCCCTTGACGGGTGCTATGCGAAGTTGGAGCGGGCTCAGGAGAGCCTGAATTACCTGAGCGACACGGCCGACGGGCTCTTCAGTACCGACGCGTATCGATTGATTCGAGCACCTCAAGGCGCAGGAGAGTACGTCATCCGATTTCATTGCCCGGACCGCTTGCCCCTGCGTTTTGCCGTGCTCTCGGGCGAAATCGTTCACAACCTCCGATCGTCCCTTGACCATCTCGTCACGGCGCTCGTCCTCGCGAACGATCGACCGTTTCGTCGAGCCTCTACCCACAGTGGCCAAGATTCCGATGACGCGTCGGCGAGATGCCGCTAGGCAAGAGAGGCAACGGTTGCGAATTCAGAATCGACTGGCGTTTAGCCTTTCGGCGGCAGCCGTCCTCTGGTGCTTCGCCGCGGCCGTCTGGATGCGCGCGACCCCGATGATGAGTGGTGGACGACACCCGTCGATGGGCGAGGCGCTCGCGATGATTGGTGTTCCGGCGCTGGCGGCCGCTGGCGCGACATGGGCATCGTGGCACTATCGCCACATCATCATGGGCGTCATGACCGGCGTGCTCGGACTCTTCACCGTCGTGACAGGGTTCTCAATCGGCGGAGCGTTTCTTCCCGCGTGTGGCCTGCTCGTTTGGGCTACCGTCGCGAGCATCGGGAATGACCCGCGTCCCGGCGGCGCCGACACTGCTGTCTAACCAGCGTTTGCAGGCCGTCGTCGGACGGCGCGATCATGAGGCGCCGCGGCTGGAACGCCGTCGTGGTACCGACTGACGCGAGCGGACCTCACGCGACCAAGTGGGAGAATCCATGCCGATTCAATTTGCAGCAGTAATAGCCGGCATCGATGCCGTAGTGTCAGTCGCTGTCAAAATGGCTCAGTTTTTCAGAAGTAGGTCCACGCAGGGTAGTTCTCAGTCGGCGAACGATCCCAGCCAGGTGTTCCGCGACTTGCAGGACAGAATAGCCACACTTGAGTCAAACGAGGCCGACCAATACAAGCTAATACAAGACCTCGCAGAACCGGTGCGTACTTTGGCAAATGACACACGTGTCGTTGCTAGGCGCACCTCACTGGCGTTGACGCTGTCAGTGCTGGGAGCTGTCCTGGGCGCGCTCGCCTTGATACTTGTGCTGGTGACGTAGCCAACATGAAAAGACCCCGCAGTGAGCTTGATCCGGTGCAGTGGACGGTTTCGTATAGCCAGACAACATGCAACAAGATTTCGATCTCCCCAGTCGAGGCCGGATTGACGGCCGAACGTCCAGTATTACAGCGGCGTTCTTCCAGGCGATAACACCCATTCGGATCCCCTCCGATTCGGAGGTCGATGACGCCGTGCGCCGATCCAGATCGACTATGCCAGAATCGCCGGCGGGGATCGTTGGAGCCAGTACCAGCAACTGCTCGATGCGGCCGTTAGCCATCTTGCAACGGCTCAGAAAGCTGCTCTTGAGCTTCTCGGCCTCGCCAACCAAGAGCTGGCTAACCAACATTCGCAGCCGACGGCGGCCGACGAGGACATGGGCCGCTGCGGCTGAAACGTAGCGTTAGGGGGACAAGATTCGGGCAAATGTGATCATGAATCAGTCCATTCACCTGGACCCGAAGGTCCTGGGCGCTGAAGTCGCAGGCGTCCTCGGGAGTACCGCCCCCCGCGCAGCCGATATTCGCCTGTTACAGGATCCTGTAAGGGAGCAACTGCGGCCTACGGCCGCAGGTTGTAGACCTCAAACGCCTGCTCCTGTGGCGGCGCGGTGAAGCCCCCCTTCACGCCCTTTTGGAGGTTAGGTATCAGGATGTCATCACGGAAGCGCTCCCAACTCTCCTTGGACTCGTGGATCGCCATCACTGTCCAGCCACCAGCCGACGGGCCAGCTGCGTGAAAGGTTTGCCCTTTCGGCAGTCCCGTTCCGCTGGGATGTACCGCCGCCAGGGATGCGTCGTACTGCTCCTTCGTACCGCCAGCAAAGAAATGCACGATGCCGTATGCCATTCTGGTCTCCTTCACGCCAAGGGAGCCACCTGTCGCGACCCCCGGGGGGCCCCAAGCATAGCCGAGGCGGCCGAAACGGCCTCGAAGTACGGCGGATGCGGCTCTTGTTGCCCGCCTAACGTTGCAAATGAGCCGCGCGCCGTGGCGACATGATGGCACGATACCGTTGGCGCGTCGTTGGAGTGGGCGACGCTGCGCGCCGTCGCTGAACCGGAGCGTTAAGCGGCGCAAAGGGAAGGCAGCCTGATCCCATCCAGATGGTCCAGCCCGAGGAACTGAAGAGGAACGAACCGCTCCTGTGGTCTACGGGAACCGGCACGAAAGTGTGGGATCTGTTTTGCGCGTGCGCGTCCGGCGATCTGGCAACCGTCGAACGGCTGGTAAACGGCAACCCGTCGCTCGTCCGAGCGCACCACGAATACCGCACGCCGTTGTATTTGGCGGTTCGTGAAAACCGGATGGCCGTTGCCACCTTTCTGCTCGATCGTGGCGCCAACCCTTTCTACAACGGCGACGACCTGGTAGAGGTGGCCAGGATTCGTGGTCTGGGCGACATGGAGGCGCTCATCGAGAGCAGGCGGCCGAAGTCCCGCACGTTGTCAGCGATTCAAAGGGTGGCTCGAGCCGTTCGCAGCGGCTCGCCTCCTATGGCGACCTCGACACGGCGACGGCGGTGTTGACCGCAGATCCGTCGCTCGCCGACGACCCTGAAGCGCTCGCGGCGGCCGCCCAAAACGGCCACGAGCCGATCGTGCGCCTGATGCTGCGGCATCGGCCGCGCCTCGCCGAGCGCGTGGCCGTGGCGGCCAGATCGCGAGAGCTGACCGAGCTGCTCTTCGAGAGCGGCATGAATCCCAACCTGGCCGGCTGGCTCGGCGTCACCCCGCTTCCCCGCTTTGCCCGGCAGGGCGACGTGGAAAAAGCGGCGATCTTCCTCGACCACGGCGCCAACCTCCACGCGCGAGACGAAGAGCTCTGCACCACGCCGCTTGGCTACGCGGCGCACGCGGGAAAGCTGCGCATGGTCGAGTTCCTGTTGCGGAGCGGGGCAAAGCCGACGTTGCCGGACGATCTCGCCTGGGCCACGCCGATCGCGCTGGCCACCCATCGACGCCACAATGAGATCGTTCGCGTGCTGAAGGCGTACGAAGCCCCCGGCGCCTGAAGTTTTGGGACGGCTAGCCCCTAACGCATAGCACCGCCCCCTTGGTGCCGGCGCCGCTGCAGGTCCCAGCCCAACGCCAAATCGGCGATCTTGCCGGCGTCGCGAAGAACGTCATCAATACGCTCCCTCGCGGCCGGTTCCGACGACAGGATCCCGGTGATCGCCGCGGTGAAGCCTCTAAACCAAATTTCGCGGTCTTCGGGGCTGAGTGTCTGATCTGCCATCCTTAATCCCCCAATCTGTTTCCGGCCAATCTTAGCGTGGCCGGTTTTCTTGTCGCCACCCTCTGTGAAGGCCCGCTTCGTGTCGCCCGTGCTTACCGCTTCATCATCCCGACATCCGACCAATTCTCTGAAACACTCGAAGTCCTTTCTCAATTCATCCATCAGCGTGGGACACCGCAGCGCTGTGAAACCATCAGTGCCCACATTTGCCTCGCGCCAGGCAACGTCCGGTAACCGACTCCATCACTTCAAACGTCCCTCACGCAAAGTGCGGCAGGCCAACCGATGCGTCCGGTACGCGTCCTGAATATTGGCGATGCCAGTGAGGTCGTCTCCGCCATCGAAGCGTAAGAAGTCCGATCAGACGATGGGTGTCGTTCTGATCTTCGTGGTCGGTCTGGCTGCTGCCTCTGCGTTGCTATGGGCGGGCTTACAGGACCTCAAACGGTCCGCCGATCCGTACGCCGCGTTGTCGGGGCGGCTGCCTTAGCGGATCGCCCGCCGGCATGCCGACTAGTTTCTCCAAAGGGCGGTCACATCGCTTACGCCGATGTTCGCCCGGTTGTCCGGCGGTGAACCCCTAAAACGAGCAACAACGACGTTCCGACCGGTGACAAGCACCCTCCCCCTTTACCGACAGTCCGCGAGTTCCACCCTCGTCGATCTCCGGTAAACCTCCGGTAAACGAGACAAAAGCCAAGATGAACGGCGACTTGTGAAAGCCCCTGAGGCTTGCTCCTGCCATTCCGGGGAAAGGAACGCTTGGCATATACATTGCGCTTTCTTGCGTGTTTAACCGATTACGAAACCCGCATGCGAAGCAGTCTGACCTGTCTCTGGGCCCTGGCGCTGTTAGTGGTGGGGATCCTGCTCGCGCAGGTCATCCCCGGCACGTACTTCGAATCGGCCACGCTACTCCTCCTGGGGTCTGGACTCCTGACCGCAGTCGCCGGCCATCGATGGATCAGGAAGCAGACGTAGATCCATCCCATTCAAGGGCTGACGTGGCCTGGACGCCGGGCTGCGCAGTCCGCGGATGAGCATCACTGTCCTGCCGGTTTGCTGCGCGCGCTGTAGCGCGCCTTTCGACCTGAAGATCGTGGGATGGCACACCGTCGGGGCCCCGACCAGACAGGCGTACGACTGTCCGACCTGTCACGCCCCGCACCTGGTCGAAGTGCCTGGCCGGATCCTGCGGGTTGCCCCTCGTATCGTGTTGCGGCCGGGGCTGGAACCACGCGTGTTCAAGAGGCGACGATCCGCCTGATAGATGGAATGAAATCCCGGCGTCCCGATCAGACTCTCCGCCGTCGGTCCGTCGCCTGGACCGCAAGAGCCACCCGATTACCAGCAGCAGCGAAGTCCCGACCAGCATCAAGCCCCAGCATCAAGCCCCAGCATCAAGCCAAGGAGCAGATACACATGCGGCGGCACCGGACCCGGATGCCGGCCGAATAGCATCGCTTCGGGCAAGGCGAGCAAGGCGAGCGCGAAAGCCGGGATCTATGGCGAAACAAGAAAACAGCGTCGTGAACCCCGGCGCGGCGCCAAGCGCCCGGACGGCATACCGTAGCGTCATCACCACGCCATCGGCCCTCCCAGGGCGAAAATATAGCAAGGGCTTGACAGCGGTGATACCGTACGCCCTTTCCCGGTTACAGATTTGCAACGGGTCCTCGCGTATCGCGGAGGTTGCAGATGGCTGACGTCGAAGAACGTCGCCCGTGTTCGTTCCACCATTGCCACGGCGAGATGATGCTGAAAAAGCATCAGCCGGCTGGCGCTCCACCACCGCGCCGAATGGAAGCGGGGAAAACACCTCCAGAAGCCCAGTGGCTCCGCGCGTGGGAGTGCACCTCCGACCCCAGACGACACGTTGAAGTGGTGAACTGGGGCGTGCGGCCTTTGAAGGCGTGCATCGTCAAAGGCTGCAAAGGCATCATGGTCCATTGGGGACGCGTGCGCGCCCTCACGCCGGACAACCTTCGTCGCAGAAACGGTCAGGCCGCCTTCAAGATCGTGTATCTGTCGGGCTACGTCTGCATCGAAGACGCGGATCACTTCGATCCGGACTCGAGAAACCCGAACGGCAGCTGATCGGCCCCCACGCGCTCCCGTCGTTACACGCCGGGCTGAACAAGCTCAGCCCGCCTTGACTCGAGTGAACACATCCTTGGCACTTCCGTAGTTCCGGGTGCCTCCAAATGAGTAGCCGTGCTGCACGATGATCAGGGTTTCGACGGTCATTTCCGTCCCGGCGGCATTCAGCGACCGTGATTCCCTGATCGAAACAGTCTGCCCCTGAATGTTGCCCGAGCCCTCGGTCACGAGCTTCGCGCCATCCCAATACGCGCGTGAACGACTGCTGTCGATCCCACGGCCGCCGGGTTTGGCCTCCAAGTCGATCGGATACGTTCTGACAGACGACGGCGCATTGCGAGCGGCGTCAATTTTGATCTCGGTCGCGGTCTGCTGGATCGTCAACGTGATTGCCTCAGGCGATTGACTGCGGCTGCGGTCAAGGATCCAGGTGCCAGAGAAATCAGGCGTCGCGGGAGCGGGCGCGGCCTGGCAGAGCGCCAGAGCCAGGGCAAGTGAAGTCGGCAGAACCACGGAGGTCATTGCGAGCCCTCCTGTTCCCACGAGAATACACCCTCAGGAGGATGTTGCGAAGTTACGTGTAGGGCGTGGCTTCAGCCCCGCCTGCACGCCGGCCCTGAAGGGCCGGCCTACCTTGCCCAACGTGAAGCGTTAGACTTGTCGGTGCCAGCGTCGCGGGAGTGTCCATGACTTTATCGGCCCGACTCCGCCAAGGCTTCGTCGAGACCTGCACGGCGGCGCTTGCGTGCGTGGTCCTGGTCGCGACCAGCTTTTCGTCAACCGCGCAGAATCCGCCACCCCCGGCCGGCGGCCAGGCGCCCACCACGCCGCGCCAGCCCGTGTTTCGCGGCGGGGCGAACTTCGTTCTGGTCGATGCGTATCCACAGCGCGACGGCAAGCTCATCGAAGGACTGACCGCCGCGGACTTCGAAGTGCGCGAGGACGACAAGCCACAACAGGTCGAGATGTTCGAGTTCGTGCGCGTGGAGCCGAGCCTCTCCGAGACGACGCGACGCGATCCCAACACGCAGCGGGAGGCCGAATCGCTCGTTGCCGATCCGCACAATCGCGTCTTCGTGGTGTACCTCGACACGCTCCACACGACCGTCGAGGGATCTCACAAAATTCGCGGTCCGCTCGTCGACGCGCTCAACCGCATCGTCGGGCCCAGCGATCTGTTCGGGGTCATGACGCCGAACATGGACCCACGGCACATCGCGTTCGGTCGTCGCTTACTCGGAGTGGAGGAGCAGCTGACACGGCACTGGGCCTGGGGCGAGCGGAACAGCATCACCGAGGACCCGCAGGATCCCGCGGAAAGACACCTCTACTCTTGCTTCGTCTGCAAGCCTGTAGGTCGTGACTGCGTGCCCTGGGAAGTGAACGATGGCGCACGACGCCGATTGATTCACGAAGTGTTGATCGATCGACGGCGCGAAGATCGGACCATGACCAGCATCGATCGCCTGATCGACCACGTGGCAACTCTCCGGGAGGCCAGGACCGTGGTTCTGGCGATCACGGATGGCTGGCTTCTGTACCGCGAAAGCCGAGAGCTGGCTGAGGAAGCTGGCGCCATACCGTCCGGGCCACAGGGTGTGACGATCGGCCAGGGCGGTCGTCTGGGCGTGGCTGGCCTGGGCGGCACCTCTGACCAGGTGGACCGAGCCTCGTGCAACACCGAGCTCCTACGCCTGGCAATGCTCGACAACGAGCGCCGTTTCCGCGACATCCTCCGAACCGCGAACCGAGGTAACGTCAGCTTCTATCCAGTCACGCCGGCCGGACTTGGCGTGGTCGACCGGCCTATCAGTGAGCGGCCGAGACCGAATCCGAACAACCCTCCCGGCATGACGCCATTCATCGAGAACGTCGGCCGAGTGGGCGAGCGGGTCAACACTCTGCGAACGCTCGCCGAGAACACCGACGGCATCGCCGTCGTGAATACGAACGATTTGAAGGCCGGCCTCCAGCGGGTCGTGGACGACGTCTCCGCGTATTACCTGCTCGGCTACTACTCGACGAACACGAAGTTCGACGGCAGGATTCGCAGCATTCAGGTCCGGATGAAACCGGCCGGACTGAGCGTACGCGCGCGCCGATCGTATCTGGCGCCCAGCGAGTCGGCGCTTCGCGCGGAGCCCACCGCGGGGCCATCGGCAGCCGCCGCGGCTTCGTCGGCCGTCGAGGAATCGCTTGGCGTGCTCGCGCGGTTACGGCCGACTTCGGAGGTCTTCATTTACGGCGTTCAGGAAGATGACGCGGCCAGCGTGGTGGTGGAAATCGCAAGCGGCCTCGCGAGCCGTTGGAGTAGCGGCGGCGACGTCACGGTGACGTTGACCGGGGCCGCCGGCGAGACGGTCGGGACAGCGCAGGGCCGGGTGGAACCAGGCACGCGTGGGGCGCTCCTGCGCATTCCGTTCGCGGCGCCCGTCAGCGGTCCGCTCCGCGTCGCGGCTCGAGTCCGATCCGCCTCCGAGAGCCTCGAGGACCGCGGTGAAATCCGTCCGGTGCCCGGACGCGTCGTCGGCCCGCCGCTGCTGTTTCGGGGGATGGCGGCCGCGACGTCACCCCTGCGCCCGGTCGCGGACTTTCAGTACCGCCGGACGGAGCGCGCGCACATCGAATGGCCGACGCTCGCAACGCTCGATCGCCGCGAAGCGCGTCTGCTCGGACGCAACGGCCAGCCGCTCGCCATTCCCGTGTCGGTCACCGAGCGCCAGACGAACGGACGGAACGTGCTCGCGGCCGATGTGAACCTCGCGCCGCTGACTGAAGGCGACTACGTGATCGAGTTGACGGTTGGCAGCGGCGCCGAGACGGAGCAGCGGCGCGTGGCGATCAGAGTGGTCCGGTAGAGAAAAAAGACCTCGGGGTTCGTTTTCTCGAATAGAGCTAGAAGAAAACGAACCCCGAGGTCCTGACTATTTTTTGAGCTGGATGTCCATCGCGTAGCGATAGCGGACCGGCTTGCCGTTCTTCGTGGCTGGCTTGAAGGTCCAGCCTTCGGCGGCCTGCTTCAGCACCTTGTCGTACTGCGGATGGACGCTGTCGGTGACGGCCGCTGAGATGACTCTGCCGTCGGCGCCAATGAGCAGCTCCAACGAGCCTCGGAATTCAATCATCGCCTCGACCGCCGTCGGCCGCCATTCGGGCATCGGGCGCTTGAGGGCTACCGGGCGCTGCACGTCGTTGTCTCTCAGCCCAAAGGTCGGCTCCGTCTCCGGTACGGCCGGCCCCGTCCGCGGCGTCGTCGGGACGGGCGAGGGCGTCGCAGTCACGCCGGCGGGAGTCCCGGTGGCGCCGTTGCCATTGGTGCCGTTCGAGCCGGCGCCGGTCCCTTCGGTGGCGGGGGGCGGTACCGGCGCGGGCGGCGGCGCCGGTTTGGCCGACGCCTTGCTCAGATCCCGGAACCCGCCGGCGAGCGTTTTCAGGTCGGCGAGCGCGCGATCGCCGGCCGCGCCGATCTCGTCGATCAACGCGATCGTCCGGTCGAACTCAGCGGTGGCCGTCTCGTGCTCCTTGCGATCGTAGGCATCCTTGGCTCTCCCATACGTCTGCTTCACGATCTCCGGGAGCAGCGGCCGCCGGACATCCTCGAAGAAGGCTCGCACCTTCGGCGACGCTTGAGAGTCGGACAGCTTGTACAGAGGATCGGTGCGCACCAGCGACTCGATCGTGCGCTTGGCCTCGTCACTCCGTCCGAGAGCGACGAGACAGAACACCTGGTACGCGGCCACCTCGTTTTTCTCGGTGGCCGGATTCGCGTTCAGGCGCTGCAGGACGGTGAGCGCCTCTTCATAGGCCGCCGCCGCGTAGAAATCCTTGGCGCGGGCCAGCGAATCCTGCGCGCTCGCGGTCGCGGCCGCCACAGTCATCCAGAGCACGAGGGCAATCGAAAGACGTCGAGTCGTACGTGAGAGGCTCATTGCTCCACCTCATAGGCCGGCGGCTTACTGCTGGAACTTGGCGCTCACCATCGTGGTGCCTTCGGCCTTCACCATCCAGGTCTGCCGCTGATCAGGGAATTGCGGATTCCGGAAGACGATCTCGTGCGGACCAATCGGCAGCGACAGGTTCGCGATGGGCGTCTGGCCGACCGGTTTGCCGTCGACCCAGACGTCGGCCCAGGGCACGGCGTTGATGCTCACGCGCCCGTTGGGCACCGTGATGTTCAAGGCCGACAGCTGGCCGGGCTTGACCGTCACGTTCTGGCGCACGCGATAGCCGAGCGCCTCGTTGACGAGGTCGAACGTGTGCGGACCGTCGGTGACCGCGATCGGACCGGCGGTCGACCCGACGAGATTTCCGGATTCGAAAACCTGCAGCTCGATCGGCGCGCTGATTTTGACGCCGCCGAATCGCCCGGTCGGCGCTGCCTCAGCCGCTGCCGGGGCCGCTGCGGCGGGCGCCTCGGGCTTCTGAGCCGGCGCGGCCGCCGGGTCGGGCGTCGTCACTGACAGTGCCGCCATCCGCACCGGGTCGGGCAGCGGCCCGACGAAGGTCGGCTCCGGCACAGCCGGCACCGGCACGGGCGGCGGCGTGGTATCGGCGACGGGCGGCGCCACTGGCGGCAGCGTCGCACCCCACGAGAACGGTTTGAACACCACCAGGAGGACGGCAATTACGATCAGCGCGCCGCCGGCCAGTCCCAACCGAACGGTGTTCGCGGGCAGATTGCGAAGGACCCTGGACGCCGAATTCCGCATCGGCAGGAAGATCGCGGCCTTGCGCTCCTGCGGCTGTTCGCGGCGGTCGGCGTCGCGGCGGCCGGACTGATGATCCTCGAGGGCCGACACCGGCTCGGGCACAGGCGTCGGTTCGCCTTCCACGTCGGCCTCAGCGTCAGCTTCAAGCTCGAGGTCGGATTCGATCTCGGGCTCGACTAATGGCTCGGACTCGGTCGGCACGTGGAACGGCAGGACCACGCCTTCCGATTCCGGCGTGTGCGGTCCGAGCTCGGTCGACAGTTCGTTGAACGCCTCGTGCGCGTCCTGCGCCGTGTCGAACGGGCGATCGAACGGACGCCGGTTCAGTTGCAGCGCGCCTTCGAGCCACAGCCGCAGCTGCGCCGAGGCGAGCGATTCCACGCGCGCGTATGTTTCCAGGAGCGAGGGGATCTCGTCCGGGTATTGCGACGGCGAGAGACGCGTGCCCGCCAGCAGCGAGAGCGCGATGAACCCGAGCTGGATGACGTCCATCCGCTGATCGAGCGACACCTGGTCGTCGCCTTCGGGAATCGCGAGTCCGAATTCACTGCGCAGGCGACTGGCCGGCAGTTGCAGCAGCTCGAACGCCGACCCAAGCACGTGTTCGACGATGACGAGCCGGCCTTCTCTGGTGACGATGATCCGTTCGGGCGTGAGCAATCCGTGGGCGATGCCGCCGCCCTGCGTCTGAATCGCCGCCAGAACTGGAGCCAGCTGACGAATGAACTCGAACGCGAAGCTCGCGCCGGCGGCTTCGCCGAACATCTCCGACAACCGGCGTCCGCTGACGTGGTTCGAGACGAGCGCGAGACCTTCGTTGGTCCCGAGCCACTCGACGCGTCGTGCGGTCGCGACCGAAGCGTCGTGCAACTGACTGAACTCTTCGATCCGCTGCCGGATCGCCACCTCGAACCCGTTGGCGTCGCTGAACTCGCGCTTGAAGCGCAGTTGCTCCGCCATGGAGGAGTTGGTGTTTTCGAGCATGAGCCGGCGGTCGCCGAGGACATCGCTGAAACCAGGCGTGTACAGCCGTGGCCGCAACGGGCTGCCGTCGGGGGACCGCGAAGGATCGTGGGAAGCGCTGCTAGCTGGGTTCATAGCGCAAAGATCGCCGCCGCCGGTTGTGCAGGATCCGGTCCAGCGCAAAAAAGCGCTAATGGCCGAGGGTTTTTGAATGTGGAGTTCGATTTGATTACAGATCGGTAAGATGTACAACCGTCCTGTCGGTGTCGTGACACGGCCTCATGGCGGAGCTGTAATGCGACGGAAAAAAGACGGACGCGAGCGCGCGTGCGCTAGACTCGCGTTGCCAGCGCCGCGGGGACGCCTATGACTCGATCAGTTGTCCGAGCCGGCATCGCGGCGATCAGCTCTACCGTCCTCGGTCTGAGCGTTCTGCTCGGCCAGACGCCCCCAACCCAGGAGCAGCGTCCCGTCTTTCGCGGCGGCGCCAACTTCGTCAACGTCGACGTGTATCCGAGGCGAGACGGCCGGCTCGTTGACGGGCTCACGGCCGGCGACTTTCAGGTCTTCGAGGACGGCAAGCCGCAGAAGATCGAGCTGTTCGAGTTCATCCGCCTCGAAGCCAACGTTCCGGACGCGTCGCGGCGCGATCCCAACTCTCAGCAGGAGGCGGAGCGGCTCCTTGACGATCCCCGCCGCCGGGTCTTCGTGGTGTACCTCGACGAGTACCACATCTCCCGGGAAACAGCCCGCTTCGTCCGCGGTCCGCTCGTCGAGTTCCTCGAACGGATCATCGGGCCCAGTGATCTGTTTGCGCTCATGACGCCGGACGTGGCGGTCCGCGACCTCATCTTCGGCCGGCGGCTCGAAGTGGTGGAGGCGGGCCTCGCCGACTTCTGGCGCCGAATGCAGTTCGACGGACCCGACCCCAACACCCTTCGACCGCGCACTCCGTACGAATCCTTCCTCTATAACTGCTACATCGGACGTACGGACCAACCGGCACGCAACGAGGCGCTCATCCGGCGGCTGATGGATCGGCATCGGATGGATCTGGTGCTGACAAGCCTCGAACAACTGTCGGCCCGGATGGCGTCGCTCCGGGACGAACGCACCAACGTTCTGCTCTTCTCGCCCGGATGGCCGCTCGAGATGCCGGCCGATTCCGGTTCGATGGCGTGGGGCACCGAGGGCGCGCTGCCGCAAGTCGGCGTCACGCGCGGCGGACGTATCACGACGAGTCCGACGCAGCCGTTTTCAGCCGACCGCACGAAATGCGACTCCGAATACCTGCGCCTCGTGTCGATCGATTTCCGGCGCCGATTCGAGACGCTCGTCGAAGATGCGCGCCGCAGCAACGTGTCGTTCACGACGATCGATCCAGGCGGATTGGAAGCTCCCAACAGCCAGGCAGCGGCGGGGCGACCGGACACGCCGGCGACAATCCGGATGTCCCGGGACCGCCGCGACGCGCTGCGCACGCTTTCGACGAACACGGACGGCATGGCCATCGTCGACACGAACGATCTGCACACGCCGCTGCGGCGACTCGCCGACAACCTGGCGTCGTATTACCTGCTCGGCTATTACTCAACCAACACGAATCACGACGGGCGGTTCCGGCGAATCGAAGTCAAGGTCGCAAAGCCGGATATCAAAGTGACCGCCCGCGCCGGCTATCTCGCGCCCACCGCCGCGCTCGCGCGCGCGGCCGAATCGGCGCCGCCGCCGCGCACGGGCTCAACGCCAGTCGAAAACGCGCTCGGCGCGCTCGGGCGCGTGCGCGCGTCGGCGGAGCTCTTCACGTATGGTGCGGCGTGGCCCGGACGACTGGCGGTCGTGGCCGAGCTGCCCGCCGGGCCGCAGGCGAAGTGGGCGAACGGCGCCGACGTCGCGGTGTCGGTCACGAGCGCGTCAGGTGCGGCGGTCGGCACGGCGCGCGGCCGGATCGAGCCGCCCACGCGCGGCACGCTGCTGCACGTGCCCCTCACCGAACCGTCGACCGGACCGTGGCAGGTGCGTGTGCGCGTGGGGAGCGGCGCCGACGCCGTGGACGACCGGCTCGACATCGGCCTGCTGCCGGACGGCCCCATCGGCCCGCCGATTCTCTATCGCGCCACGCCGTCGCCGCAGTCGCCCATGCGCCCGGCGGCCGATCTCCAGTTCTTCCGCACCGAGCGCCTCCACGTCGAATGGCCGTCGCGGGAGATGCTCGATCGTCGCGAGGCCAGGGTGCTCGGGCGCAACGGGCAGCCGCTGGCGCTGACCGTGCCGCTCGTCGATCGCGAGACGAATGGACAGCCGGTGCTCGTCGCCGACCTCAACCTGGCGCCGCTGGCGTCGGGCGACTACGTGCTTGAGCTCACGGTCGTGCGCGGGGCGAGGACAGAGCAGAGTCTGGTGGCGTTTCGGGTGACGAGGTAGCGGCGTGCGGCTGCTTAGCGTCGCAGGAGGGCGTTGACTAAGGCACCAAACGCGATGGCAGACGCGACGACGCCAAGCGCGGCGGCTTGGAACTGACCCGAGAACAGCGCGAAAAGTGCGACGCCCAAACCAGCCAGGCCGGCGACGACAGACCCGTACAGCGCGACGCCGACGTAGCCTTCGGCGCGACCCGTGTCACGACCGCCGGGAGAAGAATCTGCCGACGTCGACGGCGACATGGCCACCTCTCTCTGTCATCGCAGCGAGGTCCGTATTCTTTGGTGATTCCAGCCGACTGTCAAACGCTTAACCGTCGTTATTACCTCACAATTCCCATTCCCCCGCGCCCCGAACCAGGCGTTCAAGCCGAAGCCCGCGCGCGGTGGGGTAAGCTGCCTCGCGCGGTGCGGCCGAACGCCGTCCCGCTGGCATACGAACAGGCGTGGAGGCATTCGACGTGGGCCAGAGCCAGCCAGTCACCATCGCCAAAGTGAACATTGTCGCGAAGAAGTACGACGAAACCCTGGAGTTCTATCGGCTGCTTGGCGTGAATATTCCGGAGGTGAAAGGCGAACCCTCTGAAACCGCCATGCGCCTGCCGTCGATCACGGCAACTCGTCGTTCGCGCTCGATAATCCGGCCCTGGCGGAGATATACAACGCAGAATGGCGCGGGCCGGCGCCGAAGAATTCTGTCCTGCTTACCGCACAGCTACCGACACGCGACGCAGTCGACTCGACCTACGCGGCGCTCACAGGTGCGGGCCACGAGGGCGTTCAGGTGCCCTATGACGCGTTCTGGGGAGCAAGATCTGCGGTTGTCCGAGACCCAGAGGGCAACTCGGTTGGGCTCGAGAGTCCGGTGGATGAAGGCAAGAGATCGTGGCCACCCGAACGGTCCCCGGGTCCGTAGAACTATCGGTTGGCCTCCTCAAGTTTTGCAGCCGCGGTTCTCGTGAACGAATTGGCTGAAGTCCACCTTCGCGCTTTCGCGCTACGGTGGACAACCTCCGCGTGGCTTGCCAATCCACCTACGCTTGCGCTACGGCGGACAAGCCGTAGCCGTGAGCCAACGAAGGTTGGCTTGCCAACCGTAGCTCACGCATGGCGTTTGACGAGCGTGAGCGAAGGATGGAGCGGGCTACGGGAATCGAACCCGTCTAGCTGGCTTGGGAAGCCAGAGCATTACCACTATGCTAAGCCCGCTCTCGCAGTCATTCTAGCCTTTAAGCTTTTCTAATCACTGCCAGCACTTCATCCCGCTTCTTCGCCATCAACTCCGGCGTCACCGCCTCCAGATTGAGTCGAAGCATCGGCTCGGTGTTCGACGGCCGCACGTTGAAGTGCCAGTCGGGGTACTCGACCGAGAACCCGTCCAGCTCGTAGGTGTTTCCGTCTTTGTAGCGCTCGGCAAGGTCGCGCAGCCGCGACTCGACCGCGGCCATGTCGGTGACACGCGTGTTGATTTCGCCGGAGATGAAATATTTCTCGCGGAACGGCGCCAGCAGCTCGCGCAGGGTGCGCCGCTTCTTCGACATCAACTCGAGGATCAGCAGCGCCGGGATGAACCCGTTGTCGGCGTAGTAGAAATCGCGGAAGTAGTAGTGGCCCGTGACTTCGCCGCCGAAGATCGCGTTCTCCTCGCGCATCCGGCGCTTGATGAACGCGTGGCCGACCCGGTTCATGAGCGCCGTGCCTCCGTGTGTGGCGACCGTGTCCCTGACCGCATAGCTCGCCCGCAGGTCGTACACGATCTTCTCGCGCGGAGCCTTGCTGAGCGCCGCCTCGGCGAGCAGGGCGGTGACGAAGTCGCCGGCGATGAATTCACCGCTGCCGTCGATGAAGAAGCACCGGTCCGCGTCGCCGTCCCAGGCGATCCCGACGTCGGCGCCCTCGGCGACGACGCGCTCGACGATGTCGCGGCGGTTCTCTTCGATGAGCGGATTGGCCTCGTGGTTCGGAAACGTGCCGTCGATCTCGAAGCAGAGCCGCGTCGTGCGGCAGGGCAGCCGGTCGAAGAGCCGCGGCGCGACCAGGCCCGCCATGCCGCTGCCCGCGTCGAGCACGACGTTGAAGGGCTGGATCGCCGACGCGTCGATGAAGCCCAGGACCTTCTCGACGTAGTCGTCGAGCATGCCGCGCGTCTCGACACGGCCGCGCGGGCGACCCGGCGCCGGAAGGGTGTTCCGCGTCACCAGGTCCCGGATCTCACCAATGCCGGCGTCGCCCGACAGCGGAAACGCCTCGCGCCGGACCATCTTGACGCCGTTGTATGCCTTCGGATTGTGTGACGCCGTGATCTGCGCGCCGCCGTCGAGCCCGTCGCGGACGACGGCGAAATACAACATGTCGGTGGCGGCCAGGCCGTAGTCGACGACGTCGGCGCCCTGCGCGAGCGCGCCGTCGATGAACGCCGCCGCGATGCCCGGCGACGAGAGCCGCATGTCGCGCGAGACCGCGATCCGCGACGCGTTCAGGTAACTCACGAACGCGCGGCCGATCAGGCGCGCGGCCTCTTCGTTCACGTCCGAGGGATAGAGCCCGCGGATGTCGTACGCCTTGAAAATGGAGGGGGAGACGGCCACGACTACACGCGCGAGTAGTCTGTCACGATCGATCGGTCGCCAAACACTCCCGCGCTCACGACCTCGACGTTGCGGCCGAACTGGCAATGGCGGCCGGCGATGACGCCGCCGAGCCTCGCGCCGGCATCGACCGTGGTGTGCGGCCAGATGATCGCGCCGGTGACCACGGCATCTTCGCCGATGTGACACTGGCGGCCGATCACGCTGTACGGGCCAATCCTCGCACCGGCTTTGACGACGACGCCGGCATCGATGAAACACGGCGCGTCGACGACGGCGCCCGGATCCACGCGCGCCGACGGCGAGACGAACGACGTCCCGGGCGCGGACGTGAACGGCGGCGCCGCGAAGCGGCCGTCCATGATGTCCGCGTGCGCCTGACGATATTTCTCCGGCGTCCCGATGTCGATCCAGTAGCCGCGGTACGTGTACGCGATGAACGTCTCGCGGTCGGCGACCAGCGACGGAAAGTACCCGCGCTCGATCGAGAAGGCGACATCGCCTGGAATCCTGGCGAGCGTCTCGGGTTCGAGCACGTAGACGCCTGCGTTGATCGTGTCGCACCGGATCTCGTCGGCCGACGGCTTCTCGAGAAACCGCAGCACGTTGCCTTGCGCGTCGGTCTCCACCAGGCCGTACGCGGCGGGATTCTCGACCGGGGTGAGCACGATCGTCGCCTTGGCGCGCCGCTCGCGATGGAGCGCAATCACGGCGGGCAAATCGACCGCCGTCAGCACGTCGCCGTTGAAGACGAGGAGCGGCTGGCCGCGGTCGCGGCCGGCCGCGAACTTGATCGCACCGCCCGTGCCGAGCGGCGTCGGCTCGACCATGTAGTCCAGGCGAATGCCGGCCGCGGAGCCGTCACCGAAGACTTCCTCGATGCGCCCCGGCTGGTAGTTGAGGCTGAGCACGACCTCGTCAATCTCCGGCACCCGCCGCAGCAGATCGATCTGATACTGCAGGAAGGGCCGATCGAAGATCGGCACGATGGGCTTGGGGGTGTGGAGCGTCAGCGGCCGGAGACGGGTGCCTTTCCCCCCGGCGAGCAGGATGGCTCTCATGTCGGAGGACGATCATACAAGGCAGAAGGCAGAACGGCTTCTGCCTTCTGCCGTGTGCCTTATGCCTTAATATTGTTCCAGACCATTGCCGTGAATCTTCCCAACGCGATCACGCTCGGCCGCATCTTCCTCGTGCCGATCCTCGTCGTCGTCCTGCTGACGAAGTTCGACGGCCTGCAGCTGTTCGGCGTGAGCAAGGAGATCCTGGGGGCGGCGATTTTCGCGGTGGCCTCGCTCACGGACTGGCTGGATGGCTACGTCGCCAGGCGGCGCAAACAGGTCACCGGGCTGGGCCAGTGGATGGACCCGCTGGCCGACAAGCTGCTGGTCACGGCCGCGCTGGTCTCGCTCGTGTACCTCGAACTGGCGCCGGCGTGGATGGTCGTCGTGATCCTCAGCCGCGAGATGGCGGTGACGGTGCTGCGCAGCATCGCGCACGCGCGGGGCCAGGCCCTGCCCGCGTCGCCGATCGGCAAGATCAAGATGGTCGCGCAGGTCGCGGCGATCCTGATCCTGATTCTGGGCCAGGGACACCTGCGCAGCTTTTTCGTGGTGGGGCAGGTCGCGCTGTGGATTGCGACGATCGCGGCACTGGTCTCGGCCGTCGACTACGCGCGCCGCCTGAACGCCATGCTCGCCGCGAAACCCGCGCCCCCCGTCATGGTGGACGTCGCGTCCCGGCGCGCCGCCGACCCGGAACGGCCCCGCGATCGCATCAGCGCTTGAACTCGGCGAGCCGGTTGTTCGCGCGTTCGAGATACTCGCTCGTCTTGAATTCCGCCACCAGCTTCTCGTACAGCGCGATCGCGTCCTTGCGGATCTGTTCCTGCATCGGCGCCGGGGTTTGCGGATTCTCGAGCGCTTTGAGATACGTCTCGGCCAGGTAGAAATACGCGCCATCGCGGAACGTGTACTCAGGATCGTCCTTGAGGAGCGCGGTGAAGCGCGCCACCGCGCCGCCGTAGTTCCGCGATCGATAGCTGAAGAGCCCGACGCGGAATTCGGATTCGGAGAGGCGATCGCGGGCCTCGCGCCTCAGCTTTTCGACTTCCGGCCTGAGCGGGCTGTTCGGATAGCCTTGAAGAAACCGGTCGAGCTCGGCCAGCGCGCTCTTCGTGGCCGTCTGATCGCGCTCGGGACCGAGCATCTGCCGCATCTGCGCGACGGCCAGCTTGTATTGCGCATAGTCGGCGCGGCCGCTCAGCGGAAAGAACGTCAGGAACTCGCGGAACTCGTTCGCGGCCAGCACGATCGAATCTGAGCGGCCCTCGCCGAGATAGGCGTCGCCGATGCCGAGCTTGGCGTCGGCGCGAAAGGGACTGCCGGGGTAGGTGTCCACCAGGCGGCGGAAGTACTCGCGCGCGTTCAGCCACTTCTTTTCAGCCAGCGCCTTCGAGCCACGGTCGAAGAGAAACTTGTCGGCGTCCACGGATCCCGCGGCGGGAAGCGGCGGAGCCGACGCGCAGCCGACGGAGGCCACGAGCAGATACAGAGCGGCGCCGGCCGCTCTCAAGCGACGTCGTACGGGGAGCAGGGGATGCATCAGGGCTCAGCGCAGGGGCACGGCCAGCTGGCGGGCCATCCAGTCGCACTCGGCCGACAGGCCCGACTCCAGGGAGTGGGAGGGCGCGAATCCCAGGTCGACCTGGGCCCGCGTCGTATCCGCAAACGTATCGCGCATGTCGCCTTTCTGGGCGGGTTCCTGCCGGACGTCGAGCTCTCGCCCCGTGACGCGCCGCAGGATATCCAGGATCTCGAGCATGGAGACCCGGCTGCCACCGCCGATGTTATAGACGGCGCCCGGCCGTCCCCGGTCGCCCGCCGCCATTGTGGCCGCGACGGCGTCGGCGACGTACGTGAAATCGCGCGTCTGGCGGCCGTCGCCGTACATGGTGATGGGCTGGCCGGACAGGGCCGCGCGCAGGAACTTGTTGAACGCCATGTCGGGGCGCTGGCGCGGCCCATAGACCGTGAAATACCGCAGCGACACCGCGGGCACCTGATAATTCGCGTAATAGAGGTGGCAGAGGTGCTCGGCGGCAAGCTTGGTCACGCCGTACGGCGAGACCGGCTGCAGATAGGCGTCCTCGCGCATCGGAATCGTCACGATGTCGCCGTAGACCGACGAGCTCGACGCGTAGACGAATCGATGAAGCGGCGTGCCCTTGACGGCCTCGAGCAGCCGCTGCGTCGCCTCGACATTGTGCGACGTGTAGACGCGAAATTCGTCGCCCCAACTCCGCCGGACACCGGCCTGCGCGGCCAGGTGAAACACGTGCGTGACGCCGGCGAGCAGCGGCTCGAGCGCGATCGTCTGCAGGGCGCCTTCGACGAAACGAAAATTCGGCCGGCCCTCGACCGTGGCGAGATTGGCGGCCTTGATGTCGCGCGGATAGTAGTCCGTGAAGCAATCGAGCCCGACGACCTGCGCGCCACGATCGGTCAGCGCGGCCGACAGATGCGATCCAATGAAGCCGGCCACGCCGGTAATCAACGCTTTCATGCGAACGCCTCGCGGATACGGTCGGGAACGCGACACGGCTTGCCGGCACGATCGGTGGCGGCGTGCACGGTCCTGCCCGTCGCCACCAGTTCGGCCCGGGCCTTCACCATCACTTCGTAGGAGAACTCCATCCGCACGGGTGAGCACAGCAGCCCATCGGTCCGGACCTCAATCTCATCATCGTAGCGCGCCGGCCGCCGGTACTCGCAGCTGGCCTCGATGACCGGCAGCCGCACGCCGCTCTCCTCCATCTCGCGGTAGTTCCAGCCGAGCGTCCGCAGCAGCTCCGCCCGCGCCACTTCGAACCAGACAAAATAGTGAGAGTAGTACACGATCCCCATCTGATCGGTTTCGGCATACCTCACGCGCAACGTGGTGACGGAGGACGGCATGTCGGGGGTTACGCGGCCACTCCGGCCGAACGCCGCAGCGCGCGCGTGGCCTCGGCCGGGTCGGGGGCGCCGAAGATAGCGGCACCGGCCACGAGGATCGAGGCGCCGGCCCGCACGAGCCGGGCCGCGTTCGTCTCGTCCACGCCGCCGTCCACTTCGATCACCGCGGCGCTCCTGGCCGACGTCAGGAGCTCGCGCGCGGCGGCGACCTTGTCGATGCTGTGCGGAATGAACGCCTGGCCGCTGAACCCGGGGTTGACCGACATCACGAGCAGGTGATCCATTTCAGCCGTGACGTCGCGCACGGCGCCGACCGGCGTGGACGGATTGATGGCGACACCGGCGCGCGCGCCAAGCTCGCGGATGCGCGTCAGCGTGCGGTGAAGGTGCGGCAGCACTTCGGCGTGCACCGTCAGCATCGCCGCGCCCGCCTTGACGAACGCGTCGAGGTAGCGGTCGGGATCGGTGATCATCAGGTGCACGTCGAGCGGAATCTTCGCCACGCGCTTCAGCGCCGCGACGACCGGCACGCCGATGGTGATGTTCGGCACGAAGTGCCCGTCCATCACGTCCACGTGCACGAAGTCGGCGCCGCCGGCTTCGATGCGCGCGACCGCGTCGGCCAGCCGCGCGAAGTCGCCCGCGAGAATCGACGGCGCGATGCGGATGCTCATCGACTGACCTCGAGCGCGATTACCGCGTTGCGCGCCACCTGGAATCCCGGCGCCGGCGTCTGCTTGATCACCACGCCCGGGGGCACGCCCGGATAGGCGGCCTCGCCGGTGATCGTCACGCGAAAGTCCAGCGTCCGCAGAATGTCGGCGCTGCGGAGACCCAGGGTGCCGATGAGGTCGGGCATGACGTAGCTCTGCCCGCTCTCGCCGCGGTTGACCAGGAGCGTCACCGACGTGGCGCGGCTCTTCGGCAGCGGGTCCTGGGCCACGACGCTGCCCGCCGGATAGTCGGAGGTCTGGATCTCGGCGCGCGACGAGATCGTCACGCGATCGTCGGCCAGCGTCAGTTCCGCGGTCCGCTCCGGCTGGCCGACGACGGCGGACACGACGGGCTCGCGCTGTCCATCACTCGCGCGCACGCGCACCGCGCGCTGACGGCGCAGCACGGTGCCGGGCTCCGGCTCCTGCGTGAGGACGTGATCGGCGGGGACCTTTGGATCGGCACGCCGGACCGCGTCGACTTTCAGCACGAGGCCCACCGCGGAGAGCGCCGCCTTGGCATCGGCGACCGACTTGCCGCGCACATCGGGGACGGCGACCTCGCGCGCGCGCGTCGCCACGCGCATGGCCGCCAGGAAGAACACCCCAAAGGTCACGGCCAGCGCGGCGGCCAGCACAAGCAGCCGGCCGGCCGTCCACACGCGCTGTCGAACGGGACGTGCCCTGAAGTCGAACGGCATCAGGCGTCAAAAGTGTACATGATTCATTGTTTGCGGAGAAACGCGGCCGCGAAGAACGCGTCCAGATCGTCGCGAAACGGCAGTGTTCGCAGCCGGCCGCGCGCATCGACCAACGCCGTGGCGTGCTCGATCTCGGGGCCGAGGCGCACCGGCTGCTCGACGAAATCCGGCTGCCCCTCGAGAAACCGATCCACGACCTCGTCGTTCTCCTGCGGCTCGCTGGAACAGGTCGCATAGATCAGCGCGCCGCCCGGCCGCACCGCGCGCGCGGCATTGGCGAGGATCTGCCGCTCGGCCGCCGCAAACCGCGGCAGATCGTCCGGCTGGCGCGACCATTTGAGATCGGGATCGCGCCGCAGCGTGCCCAGACCGGAACATGGCACGTCGACGAAGACGCGATCGAACGAGGCGTCGAATGGCAGCGGGCGCAACGCGTCGAGCTGGAGGATCGGCGCGGCGATGCGCGCTCGAGCCAGCGTCGACGCAAGCAGGCGCACGCGCGCGGGCCGGACATCGCCCGCGACGAGCCACCCCGATCCCCCCATCGCGGCCGCGAGCAGCACCGTCTTGCCGCCCGGGGCGGCGCACACGTCGAGCACCCGTTCGCCCGGGCGTGCGCCCACGGCGTGCGCGACGATCTGCGACGCCTCTTCCTGGATCACGACGGAGGCACGGAGGCGTGGCGGCAGCCGCGTGAGCGTCCCCGGCGGCAAGCGAATCGCGTCCTTGACGAAGAGCGCGGGCATCGCCGCGACGCCGGCGGCCTCGAGCGCGCGCCGCAACTCGTCTGGGCGCAGATCGCCGATCGGCCGGATCGTCACGTCGGGCGGCACGTTGTTGAACTGGCACCAGCGTTCGACCTCGTCGAACGCGTAGCGGGCCAGCCAGCGGTCGATCAGCCACGCCGGGTGCGACAGCGTGACCGTGAGATAGGCGCGCGAGGCGCCAGGATCGCCGGGCGATTCCGGACGCGCGGGCAAGGCGAGCCTCGCACGATCGCGCCAGAGCGTCCGCAGCACGGCGTTCACGAACCCCGATGCGCGAGGATGACCCAGCGCGCGCGCGAGCTCGACCGATTCGTGCACGACGGCGTGGACCGGGACGCGATCGAGGTGACCGAGCTGATACGCGCCGGTGCGGACGATGGCGCGGACGTTGGCGTCGAGCCCGGCCAGCGGCCGGTTGCTGCACCGCGCCAGGAGCTCGTCCAGCTCGTTGCGCCACCGCAGCGTGCCGGCGACGATCTCGAAGAACAACGACCGATCGCGCCCGGTCGCGATCTCGGGCCGCGCGCGATCCATTTCGGCCGCGAGCGTCGTGCGGCCGCGCTCGACGGCGACCAGTACCTTCACGGCCGCGAGACGAGCCGACGTCATGCTTCGGGGAGCGGCTCGAAGCGCGCGCCAGCCTCGATGCGCGAGCCTCGGGCAAAGGCGCTCGCGGGCAGCGGCTGCCGCCCCTCGGCCTGCAACTCCACGATTCGGATGACACCCGGCTCGGTCGCAACCACGATGCCGTCGGCATCGACCGCGGTGATCTCGCCAGGCTCGCCGGCCCGCTCGATGTCCGAGAGGATCTCCGATCGATGAAACAGCACGCGGCGGCCTCGCAGGAGCGAGGCGGCCAGCGGCCAGGGCTGGAGGCCTCGAATCTGGTTGTGCACGGCCGCGGCGGACCTGGCCCAGTCGATCCGGCTCTCCCGTCGCTCGAGGCGTGGCGCATACGTGACGAGCTGGGCGTCCTGCGGTGTCTCCACGAGCGGACCGGATGACATTCGTGCGAGCGTCGAGACCAGAAGCCCGGCGCCGAGCGACGCCAGCCGGGCCTCGAGCTCGGCGCTGGTTTCGTCGAGTCCGATGTCCACGCTGGCAGAGGCGAGCATCGGCCCCGCATCGAGCTCCGGCACGACTCGCATGATCGTGACACCGGTGACACCGTCGCCCGCGATGATCGCGCGATGGACGGGCGCGGCGCCGCGCCACCGGGGCAGGAGCGAGGCATGCACATTGATGAAGCCGAGCGGCGGGATCGCGAGCAAGGCGGTCGGCAGAATCCGGCCATACGCCGCCACGACGGCGAGATCGGGATCGAGCGATCGAAACGCGGACAGGAACGCCTCGTCACGAAGCCGATCGGGCTGGAGGATCTCGACGCCGCGCACCTGGGCGTGAATCTTCACGGCTTCGGGACGCACCTGCTGTCCGCGCCCGCGCGGCCGATCCGGCTGCGTGACCACGGCGACGACCGAGCCGGACGAGTCGGACGAGTCGATCAGGGCCGAGAGCGACGGCACGGCAAACGCCGGCGTGCCGAAAAAGACCACGCGCCGCGGCATTACCAACGTCCGGCGCGCTGCATCTTGCGGATTCTCCGAACGATGAGGTCGCGCTTGATGCCGCGGAGGCGATCAAGGAAGAGCATGCCGTCGAGATGGTCGATCTCGTGCTGCAGCGCGCGCGCAAGCAGGCTCGTCCCCTCCACGACGTGGGGGGCGCCGGTGCGATCGAGGGCGCGCACGACCACCCGCGCCGGACGAGCAACGGTCGCGTTGAACCCAGGGAGGCTGAGACAACCCTCGTCTTCGAGCTGCATCCCGTCACGCTCGACGAATTCGGGGTTGATCAGCGTGAACAACTCGCCACCGCGCTTGCCGAGACTCAGATCGATGACCGCGACGCGGAGGGGGACGCCAATCTGCGGCGCCGCGAGGCCAACGCCGGGCGCGGCGTACATCGTCTCGATCATGTCGTCGACCAGCGTATGAAGGTCGGCGTCGAACACGGTGACCGGCGCGGCCGGCGTCTGGAGACCCGACCCGCCGTACCGGACGATCGGCCGGAGCATCAGGCTGGCTCCGGGCGGGGCGCGAGACGCGCGTCGAGCGTCTCCTGATAGCGCCGCCAGGCCGCATCCACTTCCGCGACGCTGTCGCCGCCAAATTTCTCGAGCAGCGCGTCGGCCAGGACCAGGCTCACCATCGCCTCGCCGACCACGGCGGCGGCAGGGACGGCACACACGTCGCTGCGTTCGATGGTCGCGGCCGCCTCGGCCATGGTCGCCAGATCGACCGACCGGAGGGGCTTCATCAGCGTAGAGATCGGCTTCATGGACACCGTGACCCTGACGTCCTCGCCGTTGGTGACACCGCCTTCAAGTCCGCCGGCGTTGTTCGTGGGCCGGCGGAGTCCTGGCACGGTGCCTGACCCGGGCCCGCTCGCCGGTACGATCTCGTCGTGCACGCGCGACCCCGGCAGGCCCGCCACCGCGGCGCCGCGACCGATCCCGACCGCCTTGATGGCCGGAATCGACATCAGCGCCTGCGCGAGCCGGCCGTCGAGTTTGCGGTCCCATTGCACGTAGCTGCCAAGACCCGGCGGCACGCCGTGTGCGATGACCTCGAAGGCGCCGCCGACGGTGTCGCCGGCCTCGCGTGCGGCGTCGATCGCTTGTTTCATCGCGTGTCCCACGGCCGCATCGACACATCTGAGATCGTCATCGGACGCGAGAGCCCGCGCCTGCGCAAATGACACGGCGAGCGGATCCTCGACGGCCGCCGGGCCGATGGCGATGACGTGGCTGACGATCTCGAGGTGGTATCGCGCGAGCAGTGCCCGCGCGACGGCGCCGGCGGCCACCCGCGCGGCCGTTTCGCGCGCGCTGGCGCGTTCGAGGACGTCGCGGAGGTCCGTGTGGCCGTATTTCAGCCCGCCCGCGAGGTCGGCGTGGCCGGGCCGCGGACGCGTCACCGCCGCGCGGCGCGCGCCGCCCGCCGAGTCCGGCGGATCGGCCTCGACGCTCATCGTGTGCTGCCAGTTCGCCCAGTCCCGATTGCGAATGAGAAGCGCAATCGGGCTGCCGAGCGTGTGGCCGCGTCGCACGCCCGCGAGGATTTCAGCCTGATCCTGTTCGATCGCCATGCGTCGGCCGCGGCCATATCCCAGTTGCCGGCGCGCCAGATCCGGAAGCAGCTGCGACGCGCCGAGCGGCAATCCCGCGGGCACGCCGTCGACGATCACGACGAGCGACGGACCGTGCGACTCGCCGGCTGTGAGAAATCGCAGCATCGGGCCGTCATTCTATCGAATTTTCTGCAACGTCCCGGGCGGTTCCGGCGCGAAACACGGGCCCTGTCCCGGTCTGCTTCTTGCACATATCAAGGGCAAACGTGACGCAGCAATTGATTGGCGATCGCTTTCTCGCGGACGGATCGGGACGATGGATCGATCTCGCCACTGGCGGCGCCGTGCGCGTCGTCGTACGTCCGATTGATGATGAGTGGGTCAGGATCGAGCGACGCTTGAGGGAAGAGAGCCGGGCGCCGCGATGTTCATGGCCGCGGCTCGTCGATTTCGGCCGCGTCAACGCGCGCGAGTGGTTCGAGGCTCGATCGAATCGCCGCAACGCGGGTTCGGGCCGAACCGCGGCTGCCTGCAGGAGTGGCGTCACCCAGGTGGCGAGCGTCGCAGAGGTCGGATCCGGCGGCATCCGTCATGTCCGCGTGGTCACGCCGGGGGTCAGATTCGCGGCGCTGGCCTCGGCGATCGCGACCGTCGTCAGGCCGCTCGGGTTCCTGACGCTTCGCGCCGACGCTCGTCTCGGTCGCGAGCTCGTTGACGCTCTCACGCACCGCCACCTCATCGTGCTGTATCGATCAGATGCCAGTCGCGCTCCGGTCATTCGATGGATTCGACACCTGCCAGCCACCAGTCCGCGCGCCCACCTCGTGGTCGAGCTCGACGACGAAGAACTGTTCTGGATGAACGTTCATCAGTTTCCGGTTGCGGGCTGGCACGAGCGCGTGGCGACGGCATGCTTCGAGGCGCGCAAATTGATGGATACGGCAAGACTCGAACACGCCGAAGCGCTCCTGGCCGCGCTCGACGCCGAAGCGGCCGTCCGCCGGGTCCAATCTCCTGACGTGCTCCACATGACCTGGGTCCGGCTCCGATCCTGTCAGGGTCGAGTCGAGGAGGCCCAGAAGCGGCTCAGCGCCTTGTCGATGAATCGGGGTTCCTGTGAAAGAGACAACGCATCTGCTTCACGCCATTCCGGCCCTGCTGCACTTCGTGCACGACGCTGACGATGACGTGGCGGCGCTCGAGGTGGGGTGCGCGTGGCTTGAACGGCACGCGGGTGTCGATCGGGCGGCAATGATCACGGCCGATGGCCGACGGATGGTCGTGAAACGCGGCTGGACCGTGGCCGATCTCGAATCGGGCGATCTCGGCAGCTTCGTGCGCTCGGCCCAATCGAACGCCGCCGGCGGGTCGGGCGTGCTGGCGCGGGCGCCGATCCTGAGCGCCGGCCTTCCCATCGGGCACGTCATCGCGCGCAGCCGCTGGGACGCCACGGCCACGGTCGAGGAGGCGGTGCTCTCCGTGGCGGCCATTTGCGCGCCGGCGTTTCGCAGCCGGTTGGATGCCGTCACGCTTTCGGCCGAGGCCCCTAGCCGCGTGCCGGAGATTCTAGGCCGCAGTCCGGCAATCGCTGGAGTGCGCGAGAGCATCGTGCGGTCGGCGATGACGTCGTTCGCGGTGCTCATCGAAGGGGAGAGCGGCACGGGCAAGGAGCTCGTCGCGCGGGCGCTCCATCGCCTGGGCCGGCGCCGGAGTCGTCGGTTCTGCGCCATCAACTGTGCGGCGCTGACGGACGATCTGGTCGAAGCGGAGCTGTTCGGGTTTGCGCGAGGCGCGTTCACCGGTGCCGTCGGTCACCGCGCCGGCCTGTTCGAGGAAGCCGACGGCGGCACGCTGTTTCTCGACGAAGTCAGTGAGCTCTCGTCGCGCGCCCAGGCAAAGCTGCTGCGCACGCTTCAGGAGCGCGAGATTCGACGGCTGGGCGAAAACGCTCCTCGCGCCGTGGACGTCCGGATCGTCGCCGCCACCAACCGGCTGCTGGCCGATGTCGTCTCTCGCGGCTCGTTCCGGGAAGACTTGATGTTCCGGCTGGCCGTGGTGCGCGTCCGGATGCCGACCCTGCGGGAGCGCGTGGAGGACGTGCCACAGCTGGCGCAGTTCTTCTGGCGCCAGGTGAGCACCGATGCGAGCAAGCGCGCGACGCTGGGACCGGACGCGGTTACCGCGCTCTGCCGGCACACCTGGCCGGGCAACGTGCGCGAGCTGCAGAACGTCATCTCGGCGCTGGCGGTCGAGGCGCCCGCGCGCGGACGAGTCACGGCCCGTCACGTGGCTCACGTGATTGTGCCGCCGGCGGAGGCACCCGCTCTGGAAGAGCCCCTCGAGAGCGCCAGGCGGACGTTCGAGCGGCGCGCCGTCGCCGCCGCCCTGGCGCGGCACGGCGGCCGGCGATCGGCGGCCGCGCGTGAGCTCGGGCTCTCCCGGCAGGGACTGGCGAAGGCGATCAAACGGCTCGGTCTGGCGGCGCCGGGTGTCGAAGGAGTTGCCTGATGCGCGGACAGTGAAGGATCATCCGGGTCGTGCTCGCGTACGCGCTCCGTCGAATCACGTACACGGTGCCCGTCCTTCTGGGCGTGGCGACGCTGGTGTTCGCCCTCATCCATCTGGTGCCGGGTGATCCGGCGGAGGCGATGCTGGGCGATACGGCGTCGCCCGCGGATCTCGCCGAGCTGCGTACGAGGCTGGGGCTCGACGACCCCTCCTGACGCAGTATCGCCACTATCTCTTCGGCCTCGCGCGCGGCGATTTGGGCACGTCGTTTCGGTACAACACGCCCGTCCAGCGGGAGATTGGCCAGCGGCTTGGCCGGACCGTCCAGCTGGCGACCGCGGCGATGGGGGTGGCGATGCTGATCGCGCTGCCCCTGGGGGTCCTGGGGGCTGTATTTCGCGGCCGCGCGATCGACCAGGCGGCCATGGCCGTCTCGCTGCTTGGGATTGCGATGCCGAACTTCTGGCTGGGCCCGCTGCTCGCGATTCTGTTCGCGGTGCAGCTCGGCTGGCTGCCGGTGTCGGGGACGGGATCGCCGCTGCACCTCGTCCTGCCGGCGGTCACGCTCGGAGCGGCGCTCGCTGCGATCCTGGCACGGATGACGCGCGCGAGCCTGATCGACGAACTGCGGGAGCTCTATGTCCTCGCGGCGCGCGCTCGAGGCTTGTCGCACATGCGGGCGATCGTCGCGCACGCGCTTCGCAACAGCCTGATTCCGGTCGTCACGATCATCGGATTGCAGCTCGGCGCGGTGCTCACCGGGACGATCATCACCGAGACGATCTTCGCGTGGCCCGGCGTGGGGCGGCTGCTGATCCAGGCGATTAGCTTCCGAGACTACCCGCTCGTGCAGGGGTGCATTCTGTTCATCGCGGTGACGTATGTCGCGATGAACCTGCTGGTCGATCTGGCGTACGCCTGGCTCGATCCAAGGATCCGGTACCAGTGACGAAGGAACTGACGATTGTCGCGGTAACTTAGAACTGAGAACTCTGAACTTAGAACTTGATCACTTGGCTCGTTCAGACGGGCGATCTAGTTCTAAGTTCTCAGTTCTGAGTTCTAAGTTGCTCGCGCGAGGGCGTTACTTCATTGCTCGCGCCAACTTCAAAAGCTCGCTGTTCCGCGGATCGATGACGAGCGCCCGCGCGAGGGTTTCCTTCGCGCCCGCGATGTCGCCGGCCAGCCACTTCGCGCGAGCCAGCTGCGCCAGCGTTTCGAGGCCCGCCTGCCCGAGATTCACGGCCTCGGTGAGATAGGTCACGGCCAGACGTGGATCGCCTGCGCGAAGGGACAGGGCGCCAATGCGCCGCGAGCGCGGCCCGCGAGTGTCGCCCTTCACGGTGCCGCCCTCGAGTGCGTCGAGACTCACGAGCGCGTCCCGCGCGATCACGTCGTGGCCAAGGCGCTCGGCCGCGTCGGCCAGAAAGCTGAACGCCTCGGGATCGAGCGGGGACGTCGCCACCGCTTCTTTGAGCATTCGCTCGGCGCCAGCAAGGTCGCCCGAGAGGAACAGCGCGCGTCCGAAGAGCGCGAGACCCTCGCTTCGCGGCGCCGTACCGCCAAGTGCACGCTCGAGCACGTCGAGCGCCCGCTGAACTGACGCCGCGTCGCCCGCGCGCTCAGCGCGCTGCAGGTAGATCCGCCCGAGCGCCAGTTGCACGCGCGAGTCGTTCGGCGATTCGACCGCCGCCTGGCCAAGCATCCCGATGGCCGACGCGAACTGATCGCGACGCGCTTCGACGAGCGCGATCGTCACGCGGCGCCCCACGGGATCGTCGCCGTCAACCAGCGCGCGCAACTGATCCATCTCGTCGCCAAATCGGCCGCGCGAGCGGTAGAGGTCTGCCAGCTCCTCACGCGCCGCGGTCAGCGCCGGTGCGATGCGCACCGCTTGTTCGAGCGAGTTCATCGCCGCGTCAACGTCCTGCATGTCGCGGTAGACGAGACCGAGCAGGTAGTGCGCCTCGGCGAGCGAGTCGTTTCGCGCCACCAGACGCCGGAGAGGATCCCTGGCGGCCGCGGGCGAGCCCGCCCGATAGCGTGCCAGTGCGAGCTGGTAGAGCAGGGCGGGGTTCTCGTCGCGAAGCTGCTCGACGGCCTGGGCGTACCAGCTGGCGGCCTGAGCCGATTCGCCTCGGAGGTCAGAAATCTCGCCCAGAGCGATCAACGGCTGCGGAGCATCTGGCGCGAGCCGGACCGCCTCCCGAAGGTCCCTCAGCGCCTCGTCCTCGCGGCTCTGCGACCGGTACGCCTCGGCCCGCCGATAGTGGGCGACCATCGAGTCCGGCCGGAACGCCAGGGCACCGCTGAACGCCTCGATCGCGGCGTAGCCGTTGCCGGCGCGCATGGCCCGCTCGCCGTCTGCCAGGAGACGGCGGTACTGCTGCTCGCCGCCGATGTGCTGGTAGATGACGGCAGCCACCGTCGCCACGCCAACGACGAGGAGGACCAGGCCCAGGAAGGCCAGAGGCCGCTTCACGGCCACATCTTACATTTCGGGAACACTTTAGCGGCGCCGGGGTCTAAGTAGTGTGAAATTGGGTTCCCGCCCGGGGTGCTACCATGGCGGCTGAGACCTTCGTGAAGCCTTTGCGCGTGCTGACGTGGCCGGATGCTGCGAGTGCCGACTGGGCGCTCGTGCAGCAGTGTGCCGCCGGCGACGAAGACGCGTGCACCAGGCTGGTGACCGACCATCAGCGGATGGTCTACCAGTTGGGCCTGCACTTGCTGGGCGATCCGCAAGAGGCCGCGGACCTGTCCCAGGAAGTTTTTCTGCGAATCTTCCGGACGCTGTCGCAGTTCCGCGGGCAGTCGACGCTGCGCACCTGGATCTACCGCATCGTCGTCAACCAGGCGTCGAACCGTCAGCGGTGGTGGCGGCGGCGCCGGCGCTCCCAGCAGGTGGCGCTCGACGAGCACACCGCGGCGCACGGCGAGCTGCCGGAATCCCGCAGCTATGCGATGCCGGATCAGGTGCTCCAGCAGCGCGAGACGGCGGGCCGGGTCTGGCAGGCGCTCGACCAGCTGCCGTTCGACCAGCGCGCGGTGATTGTGTTGAGGGAGATCGACGGCCTGAGCTACGAGGAGATCGCCACCTCGCTCGGCGTCGCGGTCGGCACGGTGAAGTCGCGATTGGCTCGGGCGCGCGGAATGCTTCGCGAAGCCCTGAGGGCAACATGATGTTCTTGAGGATGACCTGCGAGGCGCTCCGCCAGAAGCTGAGCGCGTTCGTCGACGGCGAGCTGCCCGGCGGGGAGATGCTGCGCGTCGCCGAGCACCTCGAGGTCTGCCGTGAGTGCGCGGGCGAAGTCGCCGGCATGCGCGATCTGGGCGACGAGCTTCGCGGCATCGCGTCGAGCCTGACGCCGGCGCCGGTGCTCGACGGCCTCGCCGACGGCGTCGTCATCCGGGCGCGCGCCGAAGCGGCGCAGTCGTGGCGCGCGGTCTTTGCGCGCGCAATCGAAGACTGGCATTGGGCGGTCGTCGGTCTCGGGTCGGTGGCGGCCACGAGTACCACGCTGCTTTTCGTGTCGATGATTCTGACATTCGGTCCGACGCCGCCGAGCAGCGAGTCACTCGCGGCGCTGATGAACAACCTGCGGCGGCCGGCGGGTACCGTCATCCTGATGGCCACGCCGATTGGCCACGATCAGGAAGCCACGCTGATGATGCTCGACAACGGCGGATCGGGCGGGGCCGGACAGGGTCTCGGCACGCTCCCGCCCGAGTTCATGGCCCAGACCGATCGCGATCTCGTCGAAGCGCTGACCGACGTCGTCACGGAGAAGGGCCGGCTCGTCGATCTGAACGCGATGCCGCCGGACGCGCGGCGCTATGCGGAATGGTTGATGGACGAGATCAGCCGGATCAAATCGAACGGCTCCGCCAGGGTGCCCGGGTCGGTCAAGGTGCACCTGGTCGGTCTTGTGACGACCACGGGCGTGACCGCCAAGGGACTTTAGGCGGCTGACGCCGCCTAAACTTAGAACTTCGAACTTAGTTCGCGTTAGCGCCCGACGGCCTGCGACGTGACGTTCTGCAGGAGATCGGTCGCCCGAATCACCATCCGCGCCGCGTCCGATTCATTCGCCAACGCAATCTCATAGCGTTCTTCGGGTGAATCGGCGAGTCCGTCGGCGGGAAACACGAGCTGCCAGGATCCGCCGCCGAGCGAGTACTCCACTTTCAGAATCGGATTCTGCGCATCGCGCACGCGCACGATCAGCCGCGTGCCGGCGGCCGTGCGCGCGATCTCCGTCGTGATCGCCGGCGGCGTGTTGTCCACGCTGATCGGATCGCTTTCGCGATCGCCGTCGAGCCGCCGGTCGGCGCCGTTCGACGGCGCGTCCGACGCACTCAGGCGGATCACGTACCGGCCGTCGGCGACCGTCGTCGTGTCCCAGACGAAGATCGAGTCCGTCAACCCGCTGCGCAGGTTCTGCCAGACCTGATCGCCTTCGCGCCGGTATTGCAGCGAGTACACGAGCCGATCGCCGTCGGCATCTTCCGCCTTCCACGCGATCGTCTGAAGTCCTTTCTGGAACATGCGACGGCCGGGCGGAGGCGGCGGCGGGCCGGAGTCGCCTGGGGGGCGCCGCAGTTCGGCCGTGAGATCGTCCAGTCCCGCGATCGCGCCGTCGTCGCTCGAAAACGGTCGTTGAAACACGACGCCCGGCGGGTGAACCATCAGGGCCGACACCGCCGGCCGGCTGTTGCGCGGCAGATAGGCGACCGTGACCGATGTCAGCCGCGCCGGCGGCGAGGCCGCGCGCGTGAGCACAGCTTTCCATTGCAGGAACCGCGCGGTCGGGCTCTTGATTGGTTCGCCTTCGCGGCGCGAGTACGGCCCGGCCCAGTCGCTCCACGAGTCGTCCGGCTTCTCCGTGTTTCCTGAGCGCGAATACAGCGCCACCGAACCCGCGCCTTCCCAGCGAATCAGCCCCCAGCTCGCGACGCTCTTGGTGTCGCGCACGCTGGACACGTAGGTCGCGGGCGATTGATCCTCGGCGCCGACCGCAATCACGCGGCCCGGATTGGCGGTGGAAAAGGCCGCCGGACGGCCGCCGGCGCGAACGGGTCCGGCAAATCTCGTGATCTGCTTCGCATCCACGCCGGTAAGGAGCAGCACGTCGCGCGTACGCAGCACCTTGTACAGTCGCCCCTCGGGTCCCGTCGCCACGAGCACGCCGCCGTCGTCGGTCGGGGCGAGGTCGTAGACGATGTCGCCCGTCTCCCATAACGGCTCCCAACTGCCGCTCGTATCGATCCGATAGACCACTGACCGCCGGTTGGGCGGAGTCGGGGCGGTCGTCGTGCCCGTTGACGGCGGGGGAGGCAGGCTGATCGCGACCGTGGTCGTTTCTCCGCCGGCCGCGGCCGATTCGTCGCCTCTCGCGACCGCCGCGGCGAAAATGGTGCCGTCCGGGGACACGGCAGCCGCGCGCAGCTCGGTAACGCCGGAATCGAGCAGCACGAACGGCCGATCGTCCGATTCAATTCGATAGAGCCGGCCTGGCGATTCGGTCCCGGCCAGCACGCGGCCCTTGCCGTCGCTCGTGAGCGAGACGACGTGCGCGGCCGGCGGTTTGTAGATGGCCTTGTTCGCTCCGCCGGGCTCGACGCGATAGATCACCGCCGGATTCCCGGCTCCGACCCACAGACGACCGGCGGCATCCACGGCAAGCGCCCAGATGTATTTCTCTTCCGGATCAAAGAACGGTTTGGCGGGACCGGTGCCCTCGATGACGTAGACCCGTCCGTCGGGCGACGTCGCGGCGTACGTGCGCGTGCCTGCGACGGCGACCGCGAAGACGTTCGACTCCTCGGCGTCAAAAACGGTCTCTTCCTTCTGACCGGGCCGCAGGCGAATGACCCGCCCATCGCCGCCCGTGCCCGCCCAGAGCGTGCCGTCCGCCGCCTGCGCGAGACTCCAGATTTGCGACGGCGCCGTCGCAAGACGGTTTTCGATTTGAGGACCGGCGGTAAGCACCCCTTCGAGGCTCACGTACACGCCATCCGAGGTGCCGCGCAGGAATTCGGCCGACGTCGCGATTGTCCAGAAGGTCGGACCGGCCGCGCGAAGCAGGCCGCAGAGGCCCACGAGGACCGTGACGAACACGAGAGCCGTTCTCACTTTCCTGTGGCGAGCGCGCACCATGCGTTGCGCTACTGCTGTCCGGACGTGAGCGTGAGCGTCAGCTCACGCGAGCCACGCACCGACCGATCCAGCCGGCGGTCCCAGGCGCCGACGACAGTCCGCGACACGGAGGCGGACGTCACGGTTTTGTCCTCGTCGAGGACCGATCGTACGGACGGAGGAAGAGCCGGAAGCGTCTCGCCGCCGACCACGGTGCCGGCGCTGGAGGTGATCAGTCGAACGTAGAGCCGATTGTTGCGTCTGGTCGCGTTCAGTTGGGCCAGGAGGGCCGGCCAGGTCGTGGGTTTGCCCGGCCGGAGCTCACGTTGCTCGAGCGCGGCCAGCGTCGACGCGTCGCCCACGAGCAGGGTGATCGGTCCGGTCGCGTGCGTCGGCATGGTCACCGGGAGCGAAACGGTTTCAGTTCCGCCGCGGAAGTCGCGCAGCAGCACCTGAAGTGTGTAGGTCGCGCCCAGCTTGGGTTTGGTCGTATCGAGCCAGACGCGCTCGATCGTCTTGCTCTCCTGCTGCTCGGAGACCCGCAGGTTGATGTCCATCTTCTCGGGCAACACGTTCCGGAACTCGTTCGTGAACGCCGCGCCGACCGGTGCGACGATCGCCGCCGAGGCGGCCGCCGACGCCGTGTCGCCCGTGAACGTATCGTCAATCTGCACGGAACCGTTGGTCCCGAATGACACGGTGCCGCTCGCCGCGACCGACATCGCGCCGGCCTGGCGTTCGTAGGACACGATGGAATTGAAAATCGAAACGTAGCTGAAGAGCGGCGTCAGGATCTGATCGTGGAGCACGAAGTACTGGAACTTCCGCTCCGGCGAGCGATCGGACGTGAGGGTCACGTTCACCTCGAGCTCGCGCGGGCCCGCGCCGAGCACGCCGCCGACCGCGACGCTCCGATCCTGGCTCATGGTGCCGATCACCGGACCGAGCCCGGCGATCTTCATCGACGAATCGAGGCTCGGCAGGACGGTGTAGATGTGCGCGCGCGTCATCGGGTACGCCGTCGGGCCGAGGTTGAGAAATGGATGGCCGAAAGCGTACACGCGCGCGCCGTCCACGTGTGTGACGGTGCCGGTCGCCCCCATCTCCAGATCGCCGTGAATCAAGCTCATGCCGACCGGATCGCCAGGACGCAGCCCCGTCGGGGCCTCACCGCGATCGGACCGTGGACCTTGTCCGTCACCCGCGCTCACCGACAACGCCTGACGCAACTGGCGATCGACGGCCGGATCGAAACCGCTCACGACCATGGCCGCGCCAATCGGCCGGAGGCGCGGCGCCAGATCGGCCAGCGAGGCCGGACCGTCGATCCGAAGGCCGGGAAGACGCGGACCAAGCGGCGCGAGCGCGCGCTGCGTCAGCCGCGCCAGCCGCGCGAACACCTCGGCGGGCTCGGCGGGCCACGTCCCCGCCAGATCGCCGGTCGTGCGCGCCCCCGAGCCGTCGACCGCCGCGGTCATCTCGGCGATCGGCGTGATGCCGGCGAGCGGCTCGCGCGGAAACGATCCGATGGCGTACGACACGGCCCCGACGAGCCGGCCGTCGATGTAGACGGGACTGCCGCTCATCCCCTGGATGACGCCGGTCGTCGCAAGCGGCCCGCCTTCGAGCTTGGCGAGGATCAGATCGCGGCGCGGTCCGAGAACGTTCCGCAGCACGCCAATCACGTTCGCGCGGAATTCGTCGATGGTCTCGCCGGCAAACACGGTTCGGCCGATGCCCACCATGCCGGGACGGATGTCGTCGATCGGGAAGAAGGGCTGGCGTTGAGACGGGGCGGCGATGACGCCGACCGCCGTGAGCAACGCCAAACCCGCGCAGAGAGGCGCGCGGCGCATGTCCAATCATAAGGGTTTGACCCGTTTCGGGGCCTCTGTTACGCTCCTGGGTCTTGGAACGCGTCGTGACCTCGAATCCTCGATTCCGCGCGCAGGAACCGGCCGCCTGGTCGTATTGGTGGTGGTCTGGCTCGACTGCTGAGGGGGTCCGCGCGCTGTAATCACGACCGACGCGTGAGTTTTCAAGGCCTCTTCAGCGATGCTGAAGAGGCCTTTTGTCTTTGCTGCCATGACCGCGACGCTCGTCGTCGAGACCGTCACCGGCCCCCGGATGGCCGACCTGCGCCGCGCCCGCGATTGCGCCGCCGGCGACCTCGTGGAGCTCCGTCTCGATGGCGTGACCGACCTCGACGTGGCCGGCGCCCTCGACGGCCGCAAGCGGCCGGTCATCGTGACCTGCCGGCCGGCGTGGGAAGGCGGGGCCTTCTCTGGCAGCGAAGCCGAGCGGATGCGGGTGCTCGGCGACGCGATTCGTCTCGGCGCCGAGTACGTGGATCTCGAATGGAAGGCCGATCGTCGGCATCTGCCCCACGGCGAGCGCACGCAAATCGTGCTTTCGCATCACGACTTCGACGGCATCCCGGGCGACCTGGCCGATCGCGTCCGGGCGATGCGCGCCGAACAACCGCGGGTGGTCAAGGTCGCGGCCGCCGCCGCGCGATTGTCGGATTGCCTGACCTTGCGCGAGGTGATGACGGGATCGTCGTCTCACGTCGCGATTGCGATGGGCGCGGCCGGCCAGATCACGCGCTTTTGTCCGTGGCTGTTCGGCTCGTGCTGGACGTATGGCGGCGCCGCCGCGTCCGGCCAGATTGCCGCCTGCGAGCTCATCGATCGCTATCGTGTTCGCCAGACGACGGCGGCGACGAAGATCTACGCGCTGGCGGGCGCGCCGCTCGGCCACTCGGCGTCGCCGGCGATGCACAACTCGGCGATCGCCGCGCTCGGCCTGGATGCCGTTTACGTGCCGCTCGAGTCGGCGGACGCAGCCGAATTTCGCCGCGTGGCCGACGCCATCGGCGTCGCCGGCGCGAGCGTGACTGCGCCCTTGAAACAGACGCTCCTTGGCGACGACGTGACGTCGGATGAAATGGTGGGATGGATCGGCGCGCTGAACACGCTGAAGCGCGGCGATCGCGGCTGGCAGGGCCGCAACTTCGACGTCGCCGGCTTTCTCACGCCGCTCGATCGACGCTCGTCCAAGCTGCGTGGCGCGCGCGCGGTCGTGCTCGGCGCCGGTGGTGCCGCGCGTGCGGCGGTGTGGGCGCTCAAGACGCACGGCGCGCGCGTGGAGGTGGCCGCGCGGCGGCCGGACGAGGCGACCCGGCTCGCGCAGGAGTTTCGCGTCGGCGTGGCACCCTGGCCCCCGGCGCCTGGCTGGGATGTCCTGATCAACGCGACCCCGGTCGGCACGTGGCCGAACCTGGACCAGTCACCCCTGGATCGCGCCAGCCTCCAGGGCGGTTTGGTCTACGACCTCGTCTACAACCCGCTCGAGACGGAGCTCATGAAGCAGGCGCGCGCGGCGGGAATCGAGACGATCGGCGGCCTGGAAATGCTGGTGGCCCAGGCCTGCCGGCAGCTCGACTGGTGGACGGGACACGACGCGCCGACCGCGGCCGTCGAGCGCGGCGCGCTCGAGTTTCTGGGAGGACAGCGAAGGTGACCCGACCGTGAAGCAGACCTCATTCGAAGAATTCGTCGAGCTTGCCCAGCGCGGCACCTTCGTGCCGGTCTGCCGCGAGATCATGGCCGACCTGCTGACGCCGGTCTCGGCCTTCCTCAAAATCGCCGAGCATTCGGACTACGCGTTCCTCCTCGAGAGCGTGGAGGGCGGCGAGCACGTCGGCCGGTACTCCTTCCTTGGCAAAGACCCCTTCCTCGTGCTGCGCGGCCGCGGCAGCGAGACGACGATCGAGCAGGCGGGCGTCCGGGCGCAGCGGCACGAGCCGTTCATGGACGTCCTGCGCGGCCTGATGACGGAGTTCTCATCGCCCTTTGTGCCGGACCTGCCGCGCTTCACGGGCGGCGCCGTCGGCTATCTCGATTACGACACGGCCGAGTGGTTCGAGCCGGCGGTCCGGCTCGACAAGCCGCCCGCCGATCGCGACCAGGCCGGGTTCATGGTGTTCGACACGGTGCTCGCATTCGATCACGTCAAACATCGCATCCTGGCGATCGCCAATGCGCGCCTGCGCCCCACAGAGGATTTGCGCGCGCTCTACGATTTTGCCGGCGCCAAGATCGATTTCCTCGAACGCGAGCTGGAGCGGAACCTTTCGCGCGGCGAGCGCCGGCCCGCGCGCAGCCTCGAGGTCACTGCCAATCTGACGAAGGACCAGTTCGAAGCGTCGGTGCGGCGCATCCAGGACGACATCGGCGCCGGCGAGATCTATCAGGCGGTGCTGTCCCAGCGATTCCAGGCGACGGCAGGCGCGCCGCCGTTCGATGTCTACCGCGCGCTCCGGCACATCAATCCGTCGCCGTACATGTTCTTCATTCGGATGGGGCAGGACGCGATCATCGGCGCGTCGCCCGAGATGCTCGTGCGCGTCGAGGGGCGGCACGTCGAGACGCACCCGATTGCCGGCACGCGCAGGCGCGGCACGACGCCCGACGAAGATCAGCGGCTGGCCGAAGAGCTCAGGCGCAACGAGAAGGAGCGCGCCGAGCACGTGATGCTCGTCGATCTCGGGCGCAACGACATCGGGCGGGTGGCCGAGATTGGCAGCGTCCGGGTGCCGCAGTTCATGGCGCTCGAACGCTACTCCCACGTCATGCACCTGGTCTCGCGCGTCGAGGGCCGCCTCTCCGACGACCGCGACCGGCTCGACGCGCTCGTGGCCGCGTTTCCGGCCGGCACGCTCACGGGCGCGCCGAAGATTCGTGCGATGCAGATCATCGGCGGGCTCGAACCGACCCGCCGCGGACTGTATGGCGGCGCCGTCGGCTATCTGGATTTCGCGGGCAACCTCGACTTCTGCATCGCGATTCGGACGATCACGATGCGCGGCCAGCGCGCCGAGATCCAGGCCGGCGCCGGCATCGTCGCCGACTCGCTGCCGGCGGCCGAGTACGAAGAGACGCGCGACAAGGCGCGCGCCCTGATCCAGGCGCTGGAAATGGCCGAACGCGGGATGTGATGCTGCTGCTCATCGACAACTACGACTCGTTCACCTGGAATCTGGCGCATCGCCTCGGCGAGCTTGGCGCCAAGGTGAGGGTCGTGCGCAACGACGCGATCACGATCGACGAGATCGATCGGCTCGCGCCGGAGCGTCTCGTTATTTCCCCGGGTCCCGGACGTCCCGAGACCGCGGGGATTTCGGTCGAGGTCCTGCGGCGGTTCGCGGGCCGGCTGCCGATGCTCGGCGTCTGCCTGGGCCACCAGGCGCTGGCGATCGCGTTTGGCGGGCGCGTGGAGCGCGCGGCCGCGCCGATGCACGGCAAAACGTCGATCGTCGCGCACGAAGGCACGCACCTGTTTGCGGGCCTCGGCGGCCCGCTCGAAGCGGGCCGCTATCACTCACTCGTCATTCCGATCGACGGCCTGCCCAGGGACTTCGTGAGGTCGGCGTGGGTCGTGAGCGATCAGACGGTGATGGCAGTGCGTCACGAGACGCTGCCGATATTTGGCGTGCAGTTTCATCCGGAATCGGTGCTGACGCCGGTGGGGCAGCGGGTGCTGCAGAACTTTCTGGACGCGAAGGTGTAACGCCATGTTCGCGCGGATCTTGGAAAAACTGAGACGGCACGAAGACCTGTCCACCGAGGAGGCGGCCGAGGCGATGGGCGCCATCATGGACGGGCAGGCGCAGTCGTCGCACATCGCCGGACTCCTGATGGCGCTCGCGCTCAAAGGCGAGCGGCCCCGGGAGATGGTCGGCTTCGCCCGCGCGATGCGCGCGCGCGCCGTGCCGCTGCCGCGCGCCGTGGCGGCCTCGCTCGACACCTGCGGGACGGGCGGCGACGGCGCGCATACATTCAACGTCTCGACGGCCGCGGCGCTCGTCGTGGCGGGCGCCGGCGTGGCCGTCGCCAAGCACGGCAACCGCGCCGTGTCGAGTCAGTGCGGCAGCGCCGACGTGTTCGAAGCGCTCGGCGTCAACCTCAACGCCACCGCCGATCGCGTCGTGCAGGCGCTCGAAGAGGCGAGCGTGGCGTTCTTCTTCGCGCCCGCGTGGCATCCGTCGATGAAACATGCCGGCCCCACCCGTCGCGAGCTCGGCGTGCGGACGGCCTTCAATCTGCTCGGGCCGCTCACGAATCCGGCCGGACCGCGACGCCAGCTCATCGGCGTCTCGCGCCCCGAGCACACCGAGCTCGTCGCACGCACACTCGGCGAGCTCGGATCGGACCGCGCATGGGTCGTCCATGGCGCCGGTGGACTCGACGAGCTGTCGACCCTGGGGCATACGAAGGTCTCGGAGCTCAGGAACGGCACCGTCAACACGTTCTACGTGCATCCGGGCGACGCCGGGATGCCGAGCGCGTCGGTGGCCGACCTCGGCGGCGGCACCGCGGCCGAGAACGCCGCGATCATCGAGCGGCTTCTGAACGGCGAGCCCGGGCCGCGGCGCGACATCGTTCTTCTGAACGCGGGCGCCGCGCTGCTCATCGCGGGCGTCGCCGATTCGCTGGTGCGGGGCGCGCAGCTTGCTGCCGCGTCGCTCGACGACGGCAAGGCCCGCGCCGCGCTCGACCGCCTGCGCAAGGTGTGTGCATGACGGCCAGTCTGCTCGAGACCGTCGTCGCCGGCGCGCGCCGCTCCGCGGAAATGCGCGAGCGCGCCGTCGCGCGGCCAGCGTTCGAGGAAGCCTGGGCAGGCAAGCGTCCCCGCGGCGATCTCTTCGAGGTGTCGCTTCGTCAGCCCGGGACGCGCATCATCGCGGAGTGCAAGCGCCGATCGCCTGCCAGGGGCGTGTTGCGCGTCAACTACGATCCAGCTGCGATTGCGCGATCGTACGAAACGGCGGGCGCGGCGGCCATTTCGGTCCTTACCGAGCCGACGTTCTTCGACGGATCGCTTGCTCATTTGTCCGCGGTGCGATCGGCAGTCGAGCTCCCGCTCTTGTGCAAGGACTTTTTGACGAGCGAGTTTCAACTGCTCGAAGCGCGCGCGGCCGGCGCCGACGCCGTCCTGCTGATCGTTGCGGCGCTCGATCAGCAGGCGTTGGCGCGATTGATCGCTCATGCGCGCGCGCTCGGCCTTGCGGCACTCGTCGAGGTACACGATCGTGACGAGCTCGGCCGCGCGCTCGACGCGGGCGCATCGATTGTCGGCGTCAACTGCCGCAGTCTCCGCACGCTCGAAGTGTCGACCGCGGTGTTCGATGAGCTCGCCGCGTCGCTGCCCGGAAATGTCGTGGCGGTCGCCGAGAGCGGGCTGAAGTCGGGAGCAGATGTCGGACGTCTGCGTGCGGCACGCTATGACGCGTTTTTGATTGGCGAGCGGTTCATGGTCGCGGCCGATCCAGGCGCGGCGCTGGCAGGTCTGCTGGCCGGCGCCGGGAGTGACGTGTGACGCCGCGCATCAAGGTCTGCGGCATCACGCGCGCCGAGGACGCCTCCGAAGCGGTTCGCCTCGGCGCCGCTGCGCTCGGCTTCGTGTTCTGGCCGAAGAGCCCACGCGTACTCTCCGTCCGGGCGGCCCGCGACATCGCGGCCGGAGTGCCGCTGCTCGTGGCCCGCATCGGCGTCTTCGTCGACGCGCCGGCGGACGAGGTCGCGCGCATCGCGGACGAAGTGGGCCTGGACGGCGTACAGCTGCATGGCGACGAACGGGTCGACCGGTACGAACGCGTGAAATCGCGGCTCATCAAGGCCGTCAGCCTCGAAACGGACGAAGACGTCGCACGGGCGGCGACGCTGCCGGCGCACGTCACGACGCTCGTGGATGCCGCCGATCGCGTGCGGCGCGGCGGCACCGGCAGGGTGGCCGACTGGAGCCAGGCTGCGGCGCTCGCCTCGCGGCGGCCCGTGATCCTGGCCGGCGGATTGACGCCCGAGAACGTCGGAGAGGCCGTGCGAGCCGTTCGGCCGTGGGCCCTGGATGTGTCATCGGGCGTCGAGACGGCGCCCGGCATCAAGAGCCGGGAGCGTCTCGAGGCTTTTTTTGCGGCGGTCGCGGCCACCGCCGGGGTGGAACGGTTGTGAGCGGCTTCCCATCACCTGGTCCGGTATTCGGGCGGCGCGATCCGGACGCGCGCGGCTACTTCGGCGAGTTCGGCGGCCGGTTCGTGCCCGAGACGCTGATGGCCCCGGTCGAGGAGCTCACCGCGGCCTATTTCGAGGCGCGCCGGGACCCAGCCTTCGTCGCTGCGCTGCGACGGCTGCACGCGTCTTATGTCGGTCGTCCGACGCCGCTCTATGAAGCACGCCGCGCGGCGGGCGACTCGGGCGCGCGCGTCTTTCTCAAACGCGAGGATCTCGCGCACACGGGCGCCCACAAGATCAACAACGCGCTCGGTCAGGCGCTGCTCGCGCAGCGCATGGGCAAGCGTCGCATCGTCGCCGAGACCGGCGCGGGACAGCACGGCGTCGCGACCGCCACGGTGTGTGCCCTGCTGGGGCTCGAATGCGTCGTCTACATGGGCGCCGATGACATGGCGCGGCAGGCGCTCAACGTCTTTCGCATGCGCGTGCTCGGCGCGGCCGTCGAGCGCGTCGATGCCGGCAGTCGCACGTTGAAAGATGCGATCAACGAGGCGATGCGCGACTGGGTGTCGAACGTCGAATCGACCTACTACCTCCTCGGCTCCGTCCTCGGCCCGCATCCGTATCCACTGATGGTTCGCGAGTTCCAGTCCGTGATCGGCCAGGAGGCGCGTCATCAGATCCAGGACGCGACCGGGCGGTTGCCCGATCTCGTCGTCGCCTGCGTCGGCGGCGGCAGCAATGCGCTCGGGCTGTTCGACGCGTTCGTCGACGACGGGAATGTGCAATTGATGGGGGTTGAAGCCGGGGGCCGCCGGATCGAACCCGGTCATCACGCCGCACGTTTCGCGGCGGGCGCCGCGGGCGTGCTGCACGGCACGCGGAGCCTGCTGCTCCAGGACGCGCACGGCAACATCCTGACGACGCACTCCGTGTCGGCGGGGCTCGATTACCCGGCGGTCGGTCCCGAGCACGCCTGGCTCGCCTCGCGCGGCCGGACGACCTACGCGTTCGTCGACGACACGGAAGCGCTGGCGGGATTCGAATGGCTGGCCGAGCGTGAAGGCATTCTGCCGGCGCTCGAATCCGCGCACGCGATCGCGTGGCTGCGACGGCACCTCGAGACGGCGCGGCCCGACGTCGTCATTGTCGTGAATCTCTCCGGCCGCGGCGACAAGGACGTGGAAACCGTTCGCCATCTGCGGGGCGAAGCCTCGTGAGCCGGTTGCACGGGACGTTCGCGCGGCTTCGGGAGGCCCGAACGCCCGGACTCGTGACGTTTGTCACGGCGGGCGATCCGGATCTCACGCGATCGGCCGACGTCCTGCGCGCGCTCGCGCGCGGTGGCGCGGACGTGATCGAAGTCGGCGTGCCGTTTTCCGATCCGATCGCGGACGGGCCCGCGATTCAGCGCGCGTCGGAACGCGCGCTCGCCTCCGGCAGCGATCTCGACGCTTCGCTCGATCTCGTCCGCCGCGTGCGCGCGGATGTGCCCGCGCCGATCGTCTTGTTTACGTACGTCAACCCGGTCCTGCGCATGGGTGCCGGCACCTTCGTGGCGCGCGCGGCCGACGCGGGCGTTGACGGCGTGCTTCTGCTGGATCTGCCGATCGAGGAATCCGCCGACGTGCGGCAGGCGCTCGACGGGCGTGGTATCGATCAGATTTTTCTGGTGAGCCCCACGACCACGGATGGACGCTTGAAGGAAGCGGCGCGACTGGGCCGGGGGTTTCTGTATGCGATTTCGCGGCTGGGGGTCACGGGCGCGCGCGCGTCGGTCGCCGCCAGCGCGGCGCCGCTCGTCGAGCGCATTCGCGCGGTCAGCCAGCTCCCCGTGGCGCTCGGGTTTGGCGTGTCCCGACCCGAACATGTCGCCGAAATCACGCGCTTCGCCGACGCCGCCGTCGTGGGGAGCGCGCTCGTGCAGGTGATGGCCGAGGCGAACGAGCGCGGCACGGACGTCAGCGGCGCGGTGGAATCGTTCGTGCGGTGGCTGAAGGGGGCGGCGTGAAGAACATCGAGGAGCTCCGCGAGCGCATCGACGCGCTCGATCGCCAGCTCGTCGCGCTACTCAGCGAGCGCGCCGGCTGCGCGCTGGCCGTGGGACGATTGAAAGAGCGGGCGGGTCTGCCGATCTACCAGCCGGTGCGCGAAGCGGAGGTGCTGGCCAACGTCCGCGCGGCCAACGCCGGCCCGCTCGACAACGAAGCGATGACGCGCCTGTTCGAACGCATCATCGACGAGGCGCGCCGGCTCGAACGGCTCGCCGCGGCCGGGAGAGGTGGACCGCCGTAACCTGACCTTTGAACTTCGAACTAAGAACTGCGCCCTACGGAGCTTTAGACTTGAGAGGGTAGTCACCATGGTCGTCGTCATGCAGGAACGCGCGTCGGAAGGCGAGATCCAGTCGGTCATCGCGCAGCTCGTCGAAATGGGATTCGACGTGCACCGGTCCACCGGCTCGTCGCGCACGGTCATCGGCGCCGTCGGCAACGGCAACGGCGACCCGCAGCTGCTGGAAGTGCAGCCGGGCGTGCACGAGGTGGTGCGCATCACCGAGCCGTACAAGCTGGCGAGCCGCACGTTCAAACAGGAGAACACGGTCGTCGCCGTCGGCGATGTCCGCATCGGCGGTGACGAGGTAATCGTCATGGCCGGCCCGTGCTCGGCTGAATCCGAGGAGCAGGTCGAAGCGACGGCCGCGGCCGTGAAACGCGCGGGCGCGAAGGTGCTGCGCGGCGGCGCCTTCAAGCCGCGGAGCTCGCCGTACAGCTTCCAGGGTCTCGGCGAAGAGGGCTTGCGGATGCTGCGCTCGGCCGCCGATCGTCACGGCCTGAAGCTCGTGACCGAGGTCATGGAGATCGGGCAGATCGAGATGATCGAGCGGTACGGCGACATCCTGCAGGTTGGCGCGCGCAACATGCAGAACTTCTCGCTGCTGCGCGAGCTCGGCCGCTCGCGCAAGCCCGTCCTCCTGAAGCGCGGGATCTCCGCCACGATCGAAGAGTGGCTGCTGTCCGCGGAATACGTGCTGGCCGGCGGCAACACCGACGTCATGCTCTGCGAACGCGGCATCCGGACGTTCGAGAGCTACACGCGCAACACGCTCGACATCTCCGCGATTCCGGTCGTCCAGAAGCTCAGCCACCTGCCGATCATCGTCGACCCGAGCCACGGCACGGGCCGGCGCGACAAGGTCGCCCCCATGGCGCGCGCGTCGGTGGCCGGCGGCGCGGACGGGCTGCTCATCGAGGTCCACTGCGATCCCGACCACGCCAGATCGGACGGCGCCCAGTCGCTCTTCCCGGCGCAGTTCGAGCGGCTCATGGCGGAGCTGCGCATCATCGCGCCCGCCATCGGACGCAGCGTGTGCGTCGAGCCCGTCGCGAGACGGGGATGGAGTAGGTGAAGCTTGCAACTTAGAACTGTGAACGTAGAACTAGGACTTCAGTTCTACGTTCCAAGTTCTGAGTTCCAAGTTTCTCAGCGGCATGTCTTCAGACACCGGACCTTTTCCCACGATCGGCATTGTCGGTCTCGGTCTGATCGGGGGATCGATCGCATTGCGCGCGCGGGCGAACTGGCCCGCGGTGCGGTTGCTTGGCGTCGATGGCACGGACGTCACACACGAGGCCGTGTCGCGCGGACTCGTCAACGAACCACGAACGTCGGTCGCTGACCTCACGGATGCGGATCTGATCGTGCTCGCCACGCCCGTGCCCGCCGTCATCGAGCTCATCGACGCCGTTGCCCGGGCGCGGCTTGGCGGCGTCATTACCGATGTCGGCTCCACGAAGCGCGACATCGTTCAGGCGGCGACGCGCGCGGGGCTGGCCAATTTCGTCGGCGGTCATCCGGTGGCCGGATCGGAGCGCGGCGGGTTGAGCGCGGCCCGGGCGGACCTGTTCGAGGGGCGCCCGTGGCTGCTGGTCGGCGCCGCCCCGGATGCCGCGCCCGTCCGGCGACTCGAGCAGTTCGTCACCGCGCTCGGCGCGCGGCCGATGCATCTCGATGCGACGACGCACGACCGTGCCATGGCGTATCTCAGTCATCTGCCGCAGCTCCTGGCCGCGGCGCTCATGCGAGCGGCCGCCGACGGCTGCGACGCGGACGCGCTCGCGACGTCGGGCCGGGCGTTTCGCGACATGACGCGCCTGGCGTCGAGCCCCGCGGATGTCTGGAAGGGGATTCTGGCCACGAACGCGGACTTCGTGGCCGAGGCCGCGCGCGCGCTAGTGGCGCACCTGCCCGCATCGCGAGAGCAATTGGCCGACGCGCGCGTCATCGACGACCTGTTCACGCAGGCCAACCAGGGCAGAGCGCGGCTGGACGGCACGCGACCGCCGGCGTCCGACTCGTGAGCGCTCAGGACCCGCGCGCGCTCGACGGCACCGTCCCGCTGTGGACGCCCTCCGCGCAGCGCATCGGCACGGCACGAGTCACCCGGTTCTCCGAGCAGCTCGGCAAACGTACTCAGACGTCGTTCGCCAACTTTCGTGCCCTTCACGGCTCGTCGGTGATCGATCCCCGTTCCTTCTGGGCGGAGCTCTGGGAGTTCTGCGGCGTGGTTGGCGATCGCGGCAGCCGAGTTGCCGTGGACCTGGATCGCATGCCTGGCGCGCGTTTCTTTCCTGACGCCCGCCTGAACTTCACGGAGAACGTCCTGCGCCGGCGCGACGATGCGCCGGCCATCTTCGCGATGACGGAGGCGGGCGTCGAGCGTCGCCTCACGTACCGTCAGCTGGCGAACGAAGTCGGGCGGGCCGCCCAGGCCCTGCGCGCGAGCGGCGTGACCAGGGGCGATCGCGTTTGCGGCATGATCGCCAACGTCCCGGAAGCGATCATCGCCGCGCTCGCGGCCTCGTCGCTCGGCGCCGTCTGGTCGTCATGCTCGCCCGATTTCGGCGTGCGCGGCGTGCTCGACCGCTTCGGGCAGATCGGGCCCAGAGTGCTCGTGGCGGTCGACGGATACGACTACGGCGGCAGGCACTTCGCCTGTCTGGAGAAGATCGCGGACGTCGCGCGGGAGCTGCCGGATCTCGAGCAGGTCGTCGTCGTCCCCCTGGCTGGCGGACGCGGCCGGCTCGATCAGATTCCCGGCGCGATCTGGTGGGACGGGTGGCTCCAGGGCGCGGCGCCCGAGGCGCTGACGTTCGAACGCTTCGAGTTCAATCACCCGCTCTACATCCTGTACTCGTCCGGCACGACCGGCGTGCCCAAGTGCATCGTCCACGGCGCGGGCGGCACGCTCGTCCAGCACCTCAAGGAACACCAGCTCCACTGCGACATCAAGCGCGACGATCGCGTCTTCTATTTCACGACGTGCGGCTGGATGATGTGGAACTGGCTGGTCACGGTCCTGGCGTCGGAGGCGGCGATCGTCCTGTACGACGGATCGCCATTTCATCCGGACGGCAACCGGCTGTTCGACCTCGCCGATCGCGCGGGCATCACGCTCTTCGGGACGTCGGCGAAGTACATCGATGCCGTCAGCAAGGCGGGCCTCTCGCCGAAGGCCACCCACAATCTGCAATCCGTCCGGACGATCACGTCGACGGGCTCGCCGCTGTCACCGGAGAGCTTCGACTTCGTCTATCGATCGATCAAGGAAGACGTGCATCTGGCGTCCATCTCGGGCGGCACGGACATCGTGAGCTGCTTCGTGGGCGGCGATCCGACCGGGCCGGTCTGGCGCGGCGAAATTCAGGCGCCGGGACTCGCCATGAACGTGGACGTGTTCGATCCCAACGGACGGCCGCTTCGCGGCGAAGCAGGCGAGCTCGTGTGCAAGTCGCCGTTCCCGTCGATGCCCGTCGGCTTCTGGAACGATCCCGGCGGCGAGCGGTATCGCGCGGCCTATTTCGATCGGTTCAAAGGCGTCTGGTGCCACGGCGACTGGATCCAGACGACTGACCACGACGGCTACGTCATCTACGGCCGATCGGACGCGACGCTGAATCCAGGCGGCGTGCGCATCGGCACCGCGGAGATCTATCGTCAGGTCGAACAGCTGCCCGAAGTGGTCGAGAGTCTCGCCGTCGGCCAGCAGTGGCAGAACGACGAGCGGATCGTGCTGTTCGTGCGGCTGGCGCCCGGCCGGACGCTCGACGCCGCGCTCGAGCGGCGCATCCGCGATCAGATCCGCGCCAACACCACGGCCCGGCACGTCCCGGCCAAAATCGTGCAAATCGCGGAGATTCCACGGACGAAGAGCGGCAAGATCGTCGAGCTCGCGGTCCGCGACGTCATTCACGACCGCCCGGTCAAGAACCGCGAAGCGCTCGCGAATCCCGACGCGCTGGATCTCTACCGGGGGCTGGCCGAGCTGCGATCGTGACCCGCCCGCCGCACTGGACCCTCGCCCGCGAGGTCCTGGCCGGAATCGTCCATCACGCGCGGCGCGACCGGCCGCGTGAGTGCTGCGGTCTGCTCGTCGGCAGGCGCGGGCTGGTGCTCGCCGCCGTCGCCACGCGCAACGTCGCGAAGGGTCAATCGCGATACCAGATCGACGACGCCGCCCACATCGAGCTTCGACGGATCCTGCGGGCGTGTTCGCCGAGGCTCGAGATCGTGGGCGTCTATCATTCGCACCCGGCGGGCCCTGCACGCCCCTCCGGCACCGACATCGCCCAGGCGTTCTATCCCGGCTGGATTCACCTCATCGTCGGCATGAAGGGGCGCGCTTCGGTGCGAGCGTACCGAATCGCGAGCGGCCGTGTTCAAGAGGTTTCCATTCGGCGCAAATCGGGACATAGTATCTAGCGCATGATGAGAGGCACGGATCGACGAGCGCGCTCGCGGCCGCGGCAGAGGCTGCACGGTCTCGCGTGGGCCGCCGCGCTGCTGTGCCTGGCCCGGCCGGCCGCCGCGCAAACGAGTCAGCCCCCGCCGGCGCCGCACGAGATGCCGCCGCCGGGACAGCGCGAGTATCCGAGCCTGCGGCTCGCGGGTTTCGGGGACGTCAACTTCTCCGGCACGAAGCGGCTCGAGGGCCCGCGCGGCTTCAACCTCGGCCAGCTCGCCTTGCACCTCACGTCCGAGCTGTCGCCGCGCGTCACGTTCTTCGGCGAGATCAGCTTCTCGGCGCGCGCCGATGCCGGCATCGGATCGCCCGCGGCCACGGGCTTCAACACGGAAGTCGAACGCCTGGTCCTGCGCTTCGATCAGAGCGATCGGTTGAAAGTCTCGTTCGGCCGGTACCACACGCCCATCAACTACTGGAACACGGCGTATCACCACGGCCAGTGGCTCCAGACGACGATCCAGCGTCCGGAGATGATTCAGTTCGGGGGCCGGTTCCTGCCGGTCCACTTCGTCGGCGGTCTGCTCGAAGGATCGGTGCCGGCCGGCGGCTTGAACCTCAACTACAAGGCGGGCGTGGGCAACGGCCGCGCGTCGGTGATCAGCCGCGCCGGCGATGCCGGCGACACCAACGGCGATCGCGCCTGGCTCGCCAATGTGTTCTCGAAGCCGGACAAGGTGTTCGGGCTCGAATTCGGCGGCTCGCTCTACGGCGACTCGGTCACGCTGGCCGATGCGCGGGAATTCCGCGAGCGCATCGTCGCCGGCTACGTCGTGTGGAACAAGGAAGACCCGGAGGTCATCGCCGAAATCGCGAGCGTGCGCCACCGGCAGGTGGGCAGCGACGAGGCGACCTGGAGCCGCGCGTATTACATCCAGGCCGCGTACCGGCTGCCGCAGTTCAAGCGGCTGCTGAAACCATACTATCGGTTCGAGCACATCGGCATCGCCGACGGCGACGCGATGTTCGCGACCGTGCTGCGGCTCGACAGCTCGACCGTTGGTCTGCGTTACGACGCGTCGCTCTTCGCCGCGATCAAGGGTGAGTACCGCACCTGGCGGCGCGGCGACGGCGTGCCGCGCAATCACGGCGGCTTTTTTCAGTTGTGTTTCACGTTCTGATGCCGAGGTCGATCGCCCGCCGCGTCGTGTTGCGCTCCGCCGTGCTGCTGATCGGCGTGGCGACGCTCTTCGTGTCGGCGCCGACGCCGGCGCACACGCAAGGCGCCGACATCGCCGTGGTCGTGCACCCGGACGTGCCGATCGACAATCTCACGGTCGCCGAGCTGCGGCGCGTCCTGCTCGGCGACCGTGAATTCTGGGCGTCAGGCATGCGCGTGGCGCTCTTCCTCCGCGCGCCGGTCGCCCGCGAGCGCGACGTCGCGGTCAAAGACGTGTGCCAGATGACGGAAGCGCAATTCCGCCAGCATTGGATCGCCAAAGTCTTCCGCGCGGAAACGCCCAGCGGCCCGCGCATCGTCTATTCAGGGCAAATGGCGATCGAGCAGGTGACCCGCACGCCCGGGGCGATTACGTTCGTCGAGACTGCAGCCGTGGTGAAGGGCGTGAAAGTGTTGAAGATCGACGGCCGATCCCCCGGCCAGGCCGGCTATCGAGTGAGATAGACAAGGCAAAGGGCAGAGGCCCTCTGCCCTGTTAACGTGGCATCCCCAGACGCGTGACGAGTTTCTGAAACCGATCCTCGCCACGCAGCGTCCGGAACCAGGGCGCCACTTCAATCTGGACAATCGCGAAGTCGTGCTCGTCGTAGGCCTTGTCGAGCCAGTCGAGCGCCGTGTTGCGCTCGCCGAGCGCGGCATAAACGATCGCCGGCGCCGAGGCTGGCACGTACTGGCGCGACGCCATTGCCTGCAGCTCGGTCAGCACGCCCATCGCGGCCGGCTTCGCGCCCTGCTTCGCGTACGCGGCGCCGAGGTGCGCCATCACGACCGGGCTGTTCTCCGAGAGCAGCAGCGCGCGCTTGAGCTCGGCGATCGCTTCGTCGTGCTGATTCGCCCCACTCAGCGCGATTCCCAGCCCGCGGTGGGCCGAGACCGAGTTCGAGTCGAGGGTCAGCGTCTTTCGGAACTGCGTGATCGCCTCCGCGTGCTGGCCGGCGTAGAGCAGATACCAGGCGAGATCGCTGTTCACGATTGGCGACAGCGCGTCGAGATCGAGCGCCCGCCGCACCTCGGCGATCGCGTCCGACACGCGGCCGACGGTGGCGAGGTACATCGCGTACTGGTTGTGCGCGAGGGCCGACGACGGGTTGAGCGAGATGCCCTGCTCGAACTCGCGGCGCGCCGCCGACCAGTCCCAATCGAGCCAGAGTTTGATCTGCCCGAGCGAGACGTGCGCTTCGGCGAGCGTCGGATCGAGCTTCAGCGCCTGTTCGGCGGCGGTCTTGGCCTCCGTGATCGCCTCGACCCAGTACGAGCCGAGGAGGAGGTACGAATCGGCGAGCCCGGCGTACGCCAGGGCGTAGCTCGGGTCCTTCTGGATCGCGCGCTGGAAGTACTCGATGGCGCTCTTGAAGCCGGCAATCGTGCCCTTGTTGGAGTTGTACCGGCCCTGGAGATAGTACTGATACGCCTCCGGGTCGTCGGTGTACCGCTTCGTCGCGAGCTTCTTCTCGTCGCCGGACATCCGCGGGCGCAGCTTCTTGAGGATCTCGCCCGCGATCTCTTCCTGCACGGTCAGCAGCTCCGCTTCAGGACGGTCGTAGAGGTTGCCCCAGAGCTGCGCGCCCGTCTCGACGTTCATCACTTCGGCGCCGATGATCAGCCGGTTGTTCCGCTTCGTAATGCGTCCGGTCACGACGGCCCCGACCTTCAGAGTACGGCCGACCTCTTGCGGATCGACGTCCGGCTTGCCTTTGTAGCGAAACACGACGCTGCGCGCCGCCACACGCAGATCGGGCAACTGGGCGAGTCCGTTGATGAGCGTCTCGGTCATCCCGTCGGTCAGGTATTCGGCGTCGGACGCCTGGCCGGCGGCGACGAACGGCAGCACCGCGACCGAGTCGATCGCCGTGCCGGTGCCGCGCAGGAGCCAATAGCCCAGGCCGGCGAGGACGGCCAGCACGACCACGGCGGCGGCCGCGAGTATGAACGGCTTTCTGGCCGGCGCGGGCGCCTGCACCGCGGAGTTCCCGGTCGAGCCGCTGCCGACTTTCGACGAGCCCGTCTCGCGCTGCAGCCGCTTCAGGTCCGCGCGCAGCTCCGCCGCGGTCTGGTAGCGGAGGTCGCGATCCTTTTCGAGCGCCTTCGCGACGATGTGGTCGAACTCGGCCGGCACGTGCGGGTTGAGGTTGCTCGGCGGCGTCGCCAGCCCGTGCAGGATCGCGTCGAACACCAGCGCCGACGTGCGGCCCATGAACGGCTCGCGCCCGGTCGCCATCTCGTGGAGCACGACGCCAAACGAGAAGAGATCGCTGCGCGGGTCGAGATCCTGCCCGCGCGCCTGTTCCGGCGACATGTACGAGAGCGTGCCGAGGGTCTGGCCGTGGTCCGTCGTGGTCGGAGAGGCCATCACGGTGTCGGAAAACGGATCGACCGGCGTCCCGCGCGGGTGCGCGAGCTTCGCCAGTCCGAAGTCGAGCATCTTGATCTGCCCGCGCTCGGTCACGAAGATGTTGGCCGTCTTGATGTCGCGGTGAATCAGGCGCAGCGAGTGCGCGGCGTCGAGCGCGTCGGCGATCTGCACGCCGAAGTCGAGCACCGTCTCCATCGGCAGCGAGCCATGCGCGAGCCGCCGGCGCAGCGTCGTGCCGTCCAGCAGCTCCATCACCAGGAAGGGCAGGTCGCCGTGCCGGCCGATATCGTAGAGCGCGCAGATGTGCGGATGGCTGAGCGAGGAGGCGGCCCGCGCCTCACGCTGGAACCGCTCGAGCGCCGCCGCATCCTGCGAGAGCTTGGCCGAGAGAAACTTCACGGCGACCTGCCGGCCCAGACGGGTATCCTCCGCGCGATAGACGACACCCATGCCACCTTCGCCGATCTTGTCCAGAATCCGGTAGTGGGTGACGGTCTCGCCGATCATTTCCAGATCAACAGTCGATCGTACGGCGGGGTCCGGACCGAGTCAAGAAACCCTGGCCCTTTGACGCGCGAGCCTGGCAGGCGGCCCGGAGCTGTGGTAAAGGTGTTTCAGGATCCACCTACTATGCTCCTGCTCACGCGCAACCCGACCCCCACCGGCATTGCCGACATTCTGACCAAGATCGTTGACGAAGCATTCGATCGCAGCCGTATCCGCTGCCCGGTCTGCGAGTGGCAGCCCCAGCCCTCCAGCCTCTGGACCTGCGTGGACAATCCGCATCCTGAAGTGTTTCTGGCCGGGTGCGGCCGATCGTGGAACACGTTCGAGACGTTCGGCGCGTGCCCAGGTTGCGCGCACCAGTGGCAGTGGACCGCGTGTCTCGCCTGCGGCCAGTGGTCGCCGCATGAGCTGTGGTACGACGACGAGCCGGACGACTAGCAGGCGCTGAAAACGCGGCCTGAACGTCGAACGTAGAACCCGTCAGGACCTTTCGCCTCCCGAGGTGGTACATGAAGATGACCGTGCGATTTCGTTTCAGGGCAGCGACCGTCGGCGCGCTCGCGGTCGCCTCGATCGCCGTCGGACTTGCCCGGCAGACACCGCCACCGCCACCTGGCGGCCAGCGGCCGGGCGGCCCTCCGGCCGGCGGACGACAGGGCGGGGCGCCGTTCCCGCGCGTGCCCGCGCTGCCGTTCCCGAAAGAGGCGAGGACGTTCGACACGCTCGCCGGGCCGATTCGCGTCGTGCCGTTCGTGAGCGGCCTCGTCAGTCCCTGGAGCCTCGCGTTTCTGCCGAATGGCGACATGCTCGTCGCGGAACGCACCGGTCAGCTGCGCCTGATCCAGAAGGGTGTGCTCGCGCCTCAGCCGATCGCGGGCGTGCCGCCGGTCGTCTCAGCGGGACAGGGCGGCCTCCTCGATGTCGTGCTGCATCCGAAGTTTGCCGACAACACGTTCGTCTACTTCACCTATTCGAAGAAAGGTGAGCGCGGCAACACGACGGCGCTCGCGCGCGGCAAATTCGACGGACAGGCGCTGACCGACGTGCAGGATCTCTTCGTCGCCGACGCGTGGAGCACCGGGTCGGCGCACTTCGGCTCGCGGATCGTGTTCGCCCGCGACGGCACGATCTTCATGACGGTGGGCGAACGCAACGATCGCACGCGCGCCCAGGACACGTCGCACCACGCCGGGAAGGTCCTGCGCCTTCGCGACGACGGCACGGTGCCGCCCGACAATCCGTTCGTCGGACGCGCCGGCGTGCGCCCCGAGATCTACTCGTATGGCCATCGCAACATGCAAGGCCTGGCGCTGCATCCGGACACAGGCGCGGTGTGGGAAACGGAACACGGGCCGCAGGGCGGCGACGAGCTCAACGTGATCTCGCCCGGCAAGAATTACGGCTGGCCGGTCGTCACGTTTGGCCGTGAGTATTCGGGCGAAGTGATCACGGATCGGCCGTGGCGCGAGGACATGGAACCGCCCGTGACGATCTGGGTGCCATCGCCCGGCCTCTCGGGCCTCACGTTCTACACGGGCGACAAGTTCCCGGGCTGGAAGGGCAATCTCTTCGCCGGCGGGCTCGCGGGGCTCTCGGTCCAGCGCGTCGTGTTCACGCCGCGCGGCCTGGTCGGACGCGAGACCCTGATCGGCGAGCTGCGTCAGCGCGTGCGTGACGTGCGCGAAGGACCCGACGGGTTCCTGTACGTCCTGACGGACGCGAACGCGGGCGGCATCCTGCGAATCGAGCCCGCGCCGCCGACGTCAGGCGGCCGTTAGGAAGGGGGCTTGGGCCTTACCGCAACCGCGTCAGCCGGACGGACACGCGACGCACCGCGCCGGGCGCCGGCCGCCACTGCATCAGAATCGGCGTCTGGTACGTGCCTTCGACGATCGCGCCGCGATTGGCCTGATTGGCATCCGACACGACGAGATCGACCGATCGCCGCATCCGCAGGAACCGTGACGCCGGTCCTTCGAGCGTGCGCGCGAGGATGCGCTCGATGCGCGACGCTTCGAGCCCCAGCGCCTCGACCAGCCGGTTGAGCGCCCGCACCAAATCGTACTGCGCGTAGCCGAGCGCCTTGCTCGGCACGGCGAGCGGGTCGCTCCACGCGTGACGCGCCTTCTCGGCGGCAAACCGCAGCGGGTTGTGGAGAACTTCGGCCAGGTCGTGCTGCATGAGCAGCGTCTCGTATTCGTTGACGGTGAGGCTGGCGTGCTGCTCGCCCGGCGCCAGCTCGAGACGCACCCGGCCCTTGGCGACGCCGTGACGCTCGATGAACGAGGTCAGCTGCTCGTAAATCCCGAGCCGCCCATCTTTCAGGTTCACGGCGTCAATCGGATGCGACGACACCGGCACCTCGAACATCGTCGAGGCGACGTCTTCCTCGTGGTCGTAGCCGATGAGCGTCGTCACGCGGCGACGCGGCTGTCCCTGGTTCGTGCCGTCGAGATCGACGAAGTAGACGGCGCCCGGCCGCCGCGCGTCTGACGAGACGCACGAGCGCAGGCCGCCGCCGATGAACGTGAGATGCGAATCCGCGTTGGCCGGCTCCACCGCACGCTCGCTCGGGGCCAGCTCCTGACGCAGATGGAGCTGATCGTGGAGGTATCCGGCGCCTTCGGGGAACACGGCGCGGAAGACATCCAGGTACGGCTCGATCGCTTGCGGCCGCGAGGACAGCCGGGCGGCCAGACTCTGCGGGAGAAAGCCGGCGGTGGTATGGCGCGACAGGTAGAGGCAGCGCGCGTGGGCCGAGAGCGCGGCGCCAAAAGCGGCGGCCGCGCGCGCCCGGATGTCGATTACGTCGAGCCGCGCGCGGGGTCTGATCTCGAGGGCGAGTTCAACTGGTGGCACGGCGGCTCACAGGAGCACGATAGGCTACCACAGTTACTTTGTAATGCAAAGTTTTGCCGGAGCGCGGCGGGCGTCATCAGACGTGACCGATCGTAACACCTCCGCCGGCCCATGTTACGAAGCGTTATCGACAGGAGCCGGCCGTAGAATTAGCCCGGCACCCGCACATGGCCGCCGTCAAGCGATTCCCGGCCCGGCTCCTCGGCACGCTGGACGAGACCAAATACCTCTGGATTCGCGCGGGGAACGTGCACCGGTTCATCGGTATCTGGGCGGTCGTCGTGGACGGACGCGTCTTCGTGCGGTCGTGGACGCTCAAGCCGGAGGGATGGCATCGTACGTTCCAGACCGGCCCGGCCGGCGCCATTCGGATCGGACACCGCGTGATTCGGATCCGCGCAGTCAGGACACGCGGCGAGCGGATCCTTCGCGCCGTCGATCGAGCGTACGCCGGGAAGTACACGACCGCGTCCAACCTGAAGTACGTCCGCGGGCTGTCGCGAGGACGCCGCCGCGCATCCACCACGGAGCTCCTGCCGCGTTAGAGCCGTTCTCACTTCCTCATGATGCTTCTTGTCCTCTGCGCGGTCGCTGCTGGTGCGTCGGCGCTCACCTTTGTCTCCGGATTCGGCCTCGGGACGATCCTCCTGCCTGCGTTCGCGTTGTTCTACCCAGTCGAACAGGCGGTGGCGTCCACGGCCGTCGTGCATTTTCTCAATGGACTTTTCAAGGTCGGTCTGGTCGGCAGACACGCGGACAGAACAGTGGTGCTGCTCTTTGGTCTGCCCGCCATCGCGGCAGCGCTCGTGGGCGCGTGGACCCTCGATCGATTGGCGGGCGCCGCGCCGCTCGCGCGCTATCAGTTCCTGGGCATCGACGGAGAGATCACGTTCGTGAAGCTCGTCGTCGGCGCGCTGCTGCTCGCGTTCACGCTTCTGGAGATGATTCCCCAACTGAGAGCGATCTCGTTTTCCCCGGCCCATCTGCCGCTTGGCGGCGTGTTGAGCGGGTTCTTCGGCGGACTGTCTGGTCTCCAGGGCGCGCTGCGTTCGGCGTTTCTCGTTCGCGCCGGGTTATCGAAGGAAGCGTACGTCGCCTCCGGTGTCGTGATTGCGTGCCTCATCGATCTCGGACGGATCGGCGTCTACGCGCGCTCGCTGTCCGACGACGTGTCGCTCGACTACGGCACGCTGGGCGGCGCGGTCGCGGCGGCATTTGCGGGCTCGTGGCTGGGCAACCGCTTTCTCAAGAAGACGACGCTCCGCAGCGTGCAACGGATCGTTGCGGTGATGCTCGCGATCTTCGCGGTCGGCCTCGTGCTGGGATGGCTCTGACAGGTTGCTGAAAATGCCAGCAACCTGAACTTAGAACTTCGAACTTAGAACTTCGAACTGCGGAATCTCGTCCCGGACCTGAACGGTGACCTTGGCCGCCACCATCACCTTCGAGCCTTGCAAGAGCCGGAAGGTCACGTCGTAGTTCCCCGGCAGACGGAACATGTGGTCCTGCGTGAAGCGCCGTCGGATTTCGCTCTTGCCCTTTTCGTACGGCTCGCAGTCATAGCCGGCCTGCGAACGCGTCTCGTCGCCCCAGTCCCACTCGACCTTGGCGCAGTAGTAGTCCTCGAAGTCGTTGGCGCCACCGGTGAGTTCGGCCGTGAACACGCTGCGGAACGGCACGAACCCGGTGTTGGGGCTGGCGCGCATCGTGAGTTGAGGCTTGCCGGCCGGCTTCTGTTGCTCGGCCAGTGCGGCCGGTGCCCACAGGCTCGCACTGAAACTGACCATGACGATCCCAAGTGACCTCTTGACGCGCTCTGGTATCATCGTCTGCTCTTCTTTTAGGACGTTTTCAAGTCTAGCGCGGTTTCCCCGTGTAATCCGTTCGCTTCGGAGGAGAGTGGCCGGCTGATGGTGGAATCGACCGTTCCCAGCGCGTTCGTGTGCCGATCCACGCGGCCGGAAGACGCCGAAGTCGACGTGCTGTTCGTGCCCGTCTTCGAACAAGACGATCGCCTGGGCGATGTCCCGGGACTCGACGAGGCCACGGGCGGCGAACTTGCGCGCGCGCGATCGAGCGGCGAGTTCCGCGCCAAGCTCTACGACGTCTTCATCACGCCCGTCACCGGCCAGGGCTGGAAGGCGCACCGAATCGCGCTGGTCGGCGCGGGGGATCCCGTGGACGCCGACGCCGAACGCCTCCGCCGCGTGGCCGCGACGTGTGGCTACGTCGCGCGGCGGCGATCGGCCGCGTCGATGGGATGGCTGGTACGGCGCGGCCTCGACGGGCTGCGCGCCGCGCAAAACGCGGCCGACGGTCTCTCGGCCGCCGAATTCGATTCCGCCGTCTACAAGCACGCCGGCGATTCGGCGGGCGCGTTCCCGTCTCACGTCGAGATCGTCGCGCCCGGACTCGACCCGACCGCGCTCCGCGACGCCGTGCGGCGCGGCCAGGTGATCGGCGAGAGCGCCAACTTCGCGCGCGCGCTGAGCAACGAACCGGGCAACGTGCTCACGCCCCGCGAATTCGCGGCGCGCGTCTCGGCGATGGCGTCGGCGGTGGGCCTCGGGATCGAAGTGCTCGACGAGCGCAAGATGCGCGAGCTCGGGATGGGACTGCTGCTGGGCGTCGCGCAGGGCAGCGCCGAACCGCCGCGGCTCATCGTCCTGCGCTACGAGCCGGCTGGCGCGCCGGCGGCGCCCGTGCTGGGGTTCGTCGGCAAGGGCATCACGTTCGACTCCGGCGGCATCTCCATCAAGCCGGCCGACGGCATGGAGCGGATGAAAGACGACATGGCGGGCGGCGCCGCGGTGGCCGCGGCCATGCGCGCGCTCAAGCTCCTCGACGCGCCGTGCCGGGTCCTCGGACTGATTCCGACGACCGAGAACATGCCCGGCGGACGGGCGACGCGCCCCGGTGACGTGATTCGAGGCGCGAGCGGCAAGACCGTCGAGGTGATCAACACCGACGCCGAAGGCCGGCTGATTCTCGGTGACGCGCTCTGGTACGCGCAGGAGCTCGGCGCGACGCACCTGATCGACATCGCGACGCTCACCGGCGCGTGCATGGTCGCGCTTGGACACACGGTGTCCGGCTTGTTCGGAACACCGGACGGGTGGGTGGACACGGTGCGAACAACCGCCGCGAACGCCGGCGATCGCGTCTGGCCGATGCCGATCTACGAGGAAGCCCGCGAGCAGCTCCGCAGCGAGATTGCCGACATGATCAATAGCGCCGGCCGGCCGGGCGGCGCGGTGACCGCGGCCGCATTCCTTCGTGAATTCGTGAACGATCGGCCGTGGGCGCACCTCGACATCGCCGGCACCGCCTGGGCCGAAACGGCCGAGCCGTATCAGCCAAAGGGCGCGACCGGCGTCGCCGTGCGCGTTCTTACGGAGCTGGGCTTGACGGGCGGGCGTCCGGGTCCGGCACGGCGGACGTAATCGACGGCAGGTGACCGAGCTCCGGCGGATGCCGCCGGTGCCACCTGATCAGCAGCAGCGACAGCACGCCGCCCAGCACCAGCGCAATCAGCACGAGCACACCCGTCACGCCGAACGCGGCGACGAGCACATCGCCGTACGTCGTTTCCTTTTTCGGCTCTTCGATCACCGTGACGATGTACGGTTGGGGTTGCATGAAACCCGAGGTCTTTCGCTATTGTACCGTGACCTTCTTGAGTGACATCTGGTACTTGACGATCCCGTCATAGAGCGCCTGGGCGATCTGCTGGCGGTAGGCCGCCTGCTTGAGCAGCCCGGCATCCGAGCGGTTGGTCACGAACGAAATCTCCGCAAGCACGCTCGGCATCTGGGCGCCGATGAGCACGACGAAGGGCGCCTGCTTGACGCCGAGATCCCGCACGCCTTTGTTCTGCGCCCGGAGCTTGCGAACGAGCTGCGTCTGGACGATGGACGCGAGCTCGCGCGACTCGTCGAGCTTGTTGTTGAACGCGATCGCCCGCAGGATGGCCGGCAGCGTCCCCATCGTCTGCGCGCTCGTCGCGTTCTCGCGCGCCGCCACCCTTTCGGCGTCCGGATTCGTCGCGAAATTCAGGAAGTAGGTCTCGATGCCGCGCGCGTCGCTGCGGTGACTGGCGTTGGCGTGGATGGAGAGGAACAGATCCGCGCTCTCGCGGTTGGCAATGGCGGTGCGCTCTTCGAGCGGAATGAATTCGTCGCCACGGCGCGTCAGCACGACCTGAACGCCCTCATGTTGCAGCAGCAGCTTCTCGAGACGCTGCGCGACGTCGAGCACGAGCTCGGCTTCGTTGATGCCGTTGGCCTGCGCGCCCGGATCGTGTCCGCCGTGCCCTGCATCGATCACGATGCGCGCCACGCCGAGACCGAGCTGGCGGGCGAGTGAGTAATCGCCCCGGCTGGTAATCGCCGGTGCCGCCGGCTTGGGCGTGGGCGACGAGGCGGGCGGTGTCGTTTCGGCCGGCCGTGCGGCCGGCTCGCTCGCGCGCGCGGGCGGGGACGTCGCGCCGCCATCGGGCTTGGAGACCGCAGCCGTTTCGGTTTTCGCCGTGACCGGGACTGACTCGATCTTCGTTGCCTGCGCGGGACCTGGCGCCGGCGCTGGCGGCGGCTTGGGGGGCTCGATCGCGTCACTCTCGACGTCGACGACGAGCCGGAACGGGTTGTAGAGCGGGAAGGTGCTGTAGCGCGGCGACCCCGCCAGCTCGAGCACCACTCGTGTGACCCCTCCGCTATGACGTCCGACTCGAACGCCCTTGATCAACTGTCCGTTGAGTTTCTGCGCGCGCTGCGCGAGCGCGGCGGCCGCTGACGCGTTCGTGAAGTCGACGAACACGCGGTCCGGATTGACGACGCGCTCGCCGGCATACACGACCTCACGATTGAGCTCGATCGTGATCCGCTCGCCGCGAGGCAGCGTCGTCTGCGTAATGCCTTTGATCACCGCCGAGGTCGTCGCCTGCGGGAACGCGGCGGGCGCCACCGGCGTCGACTCGCCGGCGTGGGCCGGGGGCGGAGCCGCCGGAGCCGCGGTTACTGGAGCCGGCGTCGGAACAGATGGCGGCGGCACGGTGGCCGCCGCGGGCGGAACGGGCGCGGCGGGCGCGGTGGCCGGAGCGGCCGACGCCGCGGCTTCGAGCTCGACGAGTTGCTCGCCGGCCGCGGGCACGAACGAACTCGACGGATACTCGCGCCGCAGCCAGACGAGCAGGCGCTCGGCGGCCTGCCGGTCGGCGGCGTCGCCCGACTTCGTGAAGACGAGCTTCATGAGGCCGGCGGCCTGCCAGAGCGCGTTGTCGCAGTAGGCGCTGGCGGGGAACTTCCGGACGATCAATTCATAGGACCTGGCGATCGCGCGCATCGACTCGACCGAGGCCGTGCCGGACGCACGCGCGGTCTGCTCGCGCTCGAGCGTGCGCTCGTAGAGCGTCGCCGCGCTCTGCGCCGCGGCCGGCGCGACCAGGGCAGCGACCAGCACGATCCCGAGACCGGCGACGCGAAGGCCGGCACGGCACGGGCGTGTCGCGAGCGCAAGCATCGGTTATCTCACCTGCGCGTCGACTTCGTCGAAATAGCCGCGATCGACCAGCACTTCGCGCTTGCCGTTCACCGCCGCCGAGACGATGCCGTCCATTTCCATCATGTCGATCAGCCGCGCGGCGCGGCTGAAGCCGATGCGCAGCCGGCGCTGCAGGTATGAAATCGACGCTTGTCCGCTGCCCACGACGATGCGCGCCGCTTCGTCGTACAGCTCGTCCTTCTCGAACTCGAGTTTTTCAAGTCCTTTCTCCTCGGCGGTGATCGACGAGTCGTACACCGGCTTGCCCTGTTTGCGCAGAAAGCTGCACAGCCGCGCCGTCTCCTGCTCGGAGATGTACGGCCCGTGCACGCGCACGAACCGGGACGACGCCGGCGGGAGATAGAGCATGTCGCCCTTGCCGAGCAGCTGCTCGGCGCCGTTGCTGTCGAGAATCGTCCGCGAGTCGACGCGCGACGCCACCCGAAACGCGAGCCGCGCAGGCAGGTTGGCCTTGATGAGGCCCGTGATGACATCCACCGACGGCCGCTGCGTGGCGAGGATCAAGTGGATGCCGACCGCGCGCGCCATCTGCGCCAGACGCGCGATCGACTCCTCGACTTCCTTGCTCGCGGTCATCATGAGGTCCGCCAGCTCGTCGATGATGACGACCACGTAGGGCAGGGGCTTGAGCTCCGTCCCGTCCGCGGCCTTCGCGTCGCCGGACTGTTCGGCCACGGCCACGCGCACGTTGCGGTTGAACTGATCGATGTTGCGCACGCCATGGCCGGCGAGCGCCTTGTAGCGCTCTTCCATTTCGCGCACGGCCCACCGGAGCGCGTTGGCCGCCTGCTTCGTGTCGACGACGACGGGCGTGAGCAGGTGGGGGATGCCCTCGTACATCCCCAGCTCCAGACGCTTCGGGTCGATCATGATGAACCGCACGTCGTCCGGCGTGGACCGGAACAGGATGCTGCTCACCATCGCATTCACGCTCACGGACTTGCCGGCGCCGGTCGATCCGGCGATGAGCAGGTGCGGCATCGTCGAGAGGTCGCTCACGAAGGGCTCGCCGTGGATCGTCTTGCCCATCGCGATGGTGAGCCGGGACGTGGAACGCGTGTAGGCCTCCGATTCGAGCAGTTCGCGGAGGCTGATGGTCTCGCGGTGCGGGCTCGGAATCTGAATCCCGACGGTGGACTTCCCGGGAATCCGATCGATCAACACGGACTCGGCCTGCATCGCGAGACACAGATCGTCGGCCAGACCGGTAATACGGCTGTATTTCACGCCCGCATCGGGCTTGAACTCGTAGGTCGTCACGACCGGGCCGGGATGGATCTGAACGACCGCGCCTTCGACGGCGAACTCGCGGCACTTCTCTTCGAGCAGACGCGCGCCTTCCATGAGCTCGCGCTCGTCGATCTTGCGCTGGTCCTTCGCCTGGTCGAGGAGCGTCACCGGCGGAAGCAGATAGCCGCCCTTGCGGCGCTCAACGGGACTCTTCGACGGCTCCGCGTCCGACAACGGCAGCGTAGGCGTCGTCGGAACCTCGCCGGCCCTGCGGATCGCTGGGGCGCGAGCCGGCCGCTTCGGACGAACTTCTTCTTCCTCGTCCTCGTCGTCCTCATCGCCCAATGGCAGCCGGGCACGCGCCGCCTTGAGCTTCTCGACGGCGTCAGCCACCTTGGTGGCGATCTCCGGCGCGCGCTCCTTGCCCGCTTTCTTGACGTGTTTGTCGATGATCTGCTGTCGCTCCCGTTCCCGGCGCCGCTCTTCGTTCCACTCGCGCCAGCGGTCGACGAGTCCGCGCTGACCCCGGACGCGGTTGGCGACCGCGGTTGCGGCGCGGCCAAACGAGAAATGCGTGGCGAGAATGACCGAGAGCGCCGACAGCGTCAGCAGCAGGACCGCCGCGCCGGTGCGATTAAGGAACGACGAGCAGAAGGCGGCGAACCAGTCGCCAATGGCGCCGCCGGCGCCGAAATTGCGGTCGCTGGCATCGAACGCACTGAAGGCCAGCGAGAGCAGCGCGGCCACGCAGACGACGAGCATCGTGGCGCCGACGAGCTTCGTATAGCTCGCCTGAATTTTCTTGCACCAGAAATAGTTCCAGCCGACGACGCCCAGGACGACTGGCATGAGGAACGCCGAATAGCCGGCAATCTGGAAGGACGCTTCGGCGAGGAAGGCGCCCACCGGCCCAGCGAAGTTCGACACGGATGCCGGGTCGAGGTCGTTGAAGAACCAGGCCGGATCCGCCGGCGTGTAGCTCGCGAGGGCGATGAGCCAGATGAGCCCCGCCGCAAACGAGGCCACCCCCGTGAACTCACTCAATCGGCGCGACACGAATGAATCCGCCAACGCGATTCTCTCCAAATGGATGTAGGCCGGGGCTTCAGCCCCGGCGACACCGCCGGCCCTGAAGGGCCGGCCTACATCGGCCCTACACTTCCATGACCACCGGCAGCACGAGCGGCCGGCGACCCACACGCTTTCGAAACAATCGCTGCAGCTCTACACGGATACGCTCCTTCAAGAGTCCGGGATCGGTACGCTCCTCGAGCGGAGCGCTCTCGATGGCCCTGGCAAGGATATCGGGCGCTTCGCGCAGCACCGCTTCATGCCGGGCATCGACCGCCAGCCCTCGCGTGATGAGCTCGGGCGGCTGCTCGAGCGCGCCGGTCTGGGCGTTGATGGCGACCACCGGCACCACCAGGCCGTCTCCGGCCAGGTGCCGGCGGTCCCGGAGCACCTCGTCGGCAATCTCACCCGTACGGGTCCCATCGATCAGGACCCGGCCGGCAGTGACGCGATCGGCGACGCACGCTCCCTGACCGTCGAATCGGAGGACGTCGCCATCTTCTGCCATCAGAACCTTCGTGCCGGGACAAACCAGGGTAGCCATGCGCGCGTGCCGGGCGAGTTGCCTGTACTCACCATGTATCGGCACAAAGTACCGTGGCTTGACGAGCGACAACACGAGTTGAAGCTCCTGCGCGCTGCCGTGTCCGGACACGTGCACGTGCCGATCGGCGTCGGAGACGACATCGGCCCCGCGACGGGCGACGTGATTCATTACCCGGCTGATCGCTTTCTCGTTCCCGGGGATCGCGCGCGCCGAAAACACGACGACGTCCGACGGGGCGAGGCGCACGTGCCGGTGGTCGTCGATCGCAATCCGGGGCAGGGCCGCCAGCGGTTCGCCCTGCGACCCCGTGCACAGGCAGACGACGTCCTGGGACGGGTGGTCTTTCACGTCCGACTCGCGAATGTGGAGCCCGCCCGGCAAGCGCAGGTAGCCGAGCCGATCGGCAATCTGGGACGTCTGCTGCATCCCGCGGCCGACGAACGCGACCTTCCGGCCGAACTGGTGCGCCAGGTCTACGATCAGTTGAAGCCGATAAACACTCGTCGAAAACGCCGCCACGACGATCTTGCCGGTCGCGCTGCTGAAGATCTCCTCGAACGCGTCGAGCACGTCGCGCTCGGACCCGGTGAACCCCCGGCGGTCCGCGTTGGTGCTGTCCGAGAGCAGCGCCAGGACGCCTTGCGCGCCGAGCTCCGCAAATCGATGCAGGTCGAACGCCTGGCCGTCGAGCGGCGTCTGGTCGATCTTGAAGTCGCCGGTGTGCAGAATCGTGCCAGCCGGCGTGTGAATCGCGACCGCCAGGCAGTCCGGCATGCTGTGCGTGACTCGGAGGAACTCCACGCGAAACGGACCGGCGGTCACGGTCTGGCGCGGCGCCACGGCGACCAGCCGTCCGCGCGCGTCGATGCCATGCTCTTCGAGCTTGGGCTCCACAAGGGCGAGCGTGAACCGCGACCCATAAATCGGACCCGAGACGCGACCAATGACGTAGGCAATCGCGCCGATGTGGTCTTCGTGGCCGTGCGTCAGGACGAGCGCGGCGATGCGTCCATGGTAGGCATCAAGAGCCGAGAGGTCGGGAATGACGAGGTCCACCCCGAACAGCTCGGGCTCGGGGAACATCACACCCGCATCGACGAGCAGGGCAGAGTCCCCGCAGGCGACCAGGAGCATGTTCATGCCGAACTCGCCGAGTCCTCCAAGGGGAATGACGTCGACGGGCGCCGGGCTGGCGCCATCGGTCGTGACCACGAGGCGACCTCACACTCACGCGGACCGGAGGCGCTGGTGGCCCGAAAATCAGCGCCGGCCGTCCTGCCGTGGGCCGCTGGGACGACCCGAAAACAGGTGGGAAAAACTCGCGAGACTATAGCACAGGGGGTCTCGACGCCGAAGCGAATTGCTCCGCAAGCCGTGCAATTTCTGTCACTTGCAGCGTCTCTGGTCGCCGACGACCATCGAGACCCGCGCCCGCCACGATCTCGGCCGCCCTGGCGTGAAGCGGCTTCAAGGCATTCGCCAGGGTCTTCCGTCTCTGCTGGAACATCGTCCGGACGATCCGGTCGAACAGCGCCTCGTCCGACAGCCTGAGGGCGCCGCCAAAGGTCACCCGGACAACAGTCGACCTCACTTTCGGGGCGGGGATGAAGGCCCCGGGGGGCAACTCGAGGAGACGGCTGACAGAAGCATGAGCGGCGGTGAGCACGGTCAGCACACCGTAGTCCTTCGTGCCCGGGCGGGCGAGCAGGCGGTCGGCGACTTCGCGCTGCAGCATGACCGTCGCGTCGCTGAAGAAGCCCAGTCGCCGGTGAAACTCGAGGAGACGAAACAGGATCGGCGCCGAGATGTTGTAGGGCAGGTTGCCGACGACCCGGAAGCGCCTCGCCGGCTTGAGGCCGGCCGGAACGAGCTGGGCGGGCGGATCGCCCCCACCGGCCGGAGGCGAGGGCGTGCGCGGAAGCAGCGGCGGGGCCTTCCGGGCGGTGATGGCGGGCTGCTGCGGCTCGAGACCGCTCAGAAACGCGACGACATCCACACGCAGGATGTCCCCCGACAGCACGGTGACGTTGCCGGGCACGTGCTTGGCGAGATCGGCGACGAGGTCCCGATCGATCTCGACGGCAAGAATGGGCGCGCCCGAATCGGCCAGCGGCAGCGTGAGGGCCCCGCGTCCGGGACCAATCTCGAGAAAGACGTCGCCGGGCGACGGATCGATCGCCGCAACGACCTGTCGCGCCCATCCCGGCGCCAGGAAGTGTTGACCGAACCGCTTCCGCGGCCGGCCCGACCCCATCACTCGCGATCGGAGGGGTCGTTCGTTCCGCCGCCGCGCCAATACTGCTCCTCGATCGCTTCGATCTCTTCTTCCGACAGCCCGAAGTAGTGGCCGATCTCGTGAATCAACGTCTCGCCGATCGCCACCACCGCATCGTCTTCATCGTCGCTTGCGTCTTCGATCGGGCCCTGGAAGAGCGTGATCTTGTCCGGCAGCGTGTTTCCGTGCGCCCATTGCCGCTCGGTCAAGGGAATCCCTTCGTAGAGGCCAAGCAGCGTGTCCGCTGGGTCGATGCCGACTTCGTCGAGCTGCTCGGCGGTGGGCTCGTCTTCAATCACGATCGCGATGTTCTGCATCGCCGCGCGAAAATCTTCCGGAATGGTCTCGAGTGCTTCGTCGACGAGCCGTTTGAAATGTTCGCGCGTCACGAACGCCGACCCTTCCGCGCCTGAGTGCGTGCGCGTTCGAACCTCGCGCTTCGCGCTCCTTTCGAGCCAAGTGCCTTGAAATAGGCACACCACGTGCGCACGTTGCATCGATCGCATAATGGCTTCGGCCGGCAGATTCGACGGCCGTGCAGGATCAGCACGTCCGACGCGCGTGTCCATCGTTCCGGCGGGAGCTGCGCGCAGAGCTGCGATTCGACGACTTCAGAATCATCCGATCGCACGAGGCCAATCCGGTTGGCGACGCGCAGAACGTGGCGATCGACGGGAAGCCCCGGCACGCCAAGCGCGTGGCCGAGGACGACGTTGGCGGTTTTTCGTCCGACGCCGGGCAGCTCCACGAGCTCTTCCATCTTTGCCGGCACGTCGCCGCCGTGGCGCGCCACGAGCGCGCGAGCCATGCCGAGCAGGCTGCGCGACTTCATGCGGAAGAACCCGGTGGCCCTGATCTGCGGCTCGAGCTCGTCGGTCGTCGCACCGGCCAGCGTTGCGGCGTCGGGATAGCGCTCGAACAGCGGCGGGGTGACGAGGTTCACGCGCGCGTCCGTGCTTTGCGCCGACAGGATGGTCGCGACGAGCAGCTCGTACGGCGTGCGGTAGTGCAGCTCGGTCGTCGCGTTCGGATGATGCTGATCGAGCCGATCGAAAATCTCGTGGACCGTCTCGACGGGGAAGCCGGACCGCGGCGCGCGCGCGCGGCGGCGCGTCGCCTTGGATCGAGCGGCGCGGGCCGGAGCGCGCCGCGCTCTGCGCTCTGGAGCCATGGGAACTCGACTAGTGCCGTTCCAACTTATGCCGCCAAGAGGCAACGCCCTTGGAGTGATCGTTATGGCTGGCGTGAAGGACGGAGCTCATCGGTGCATCAAGTTGGAACGGCACTAGTGCGTCGGGCCTTTTTGCCAGGACCCGGGATCCGGCGAGACCTGGGCCGCCTGCGCTTCCTGCACGGCGCGCAGCTGTTCCTGGAGCGCGGCGACGAGCCCGGTGACGACGCCGAAGGGCAGCGCGATGCGGGCGACCACGGGGGCCCGCACCGTCTGCGACACCTCCGCGGTCTCGATGTCTTTCTCCGACAGCGGCCGCACGTCGCAGAACGTCAGGGTCAAATCGAACGGCGTGTGCGCGACCGCGCAGAAGTTCGCATACATCCGCCGGGCCCGTTCCGGATCCGCTGGCTCGTCGGGAACGATGGTGAAATTGATTTGTTTGGACATAGGCGGAATTGAGTTATTGAGTTATTGCGTTATCGGGCTATTTAAGGACGTTCTGGACGGGCCGTCGGCCCGAATTCATTGTGTCCGCGACTTCAGGACACGACAAGCCTGATCTTTGACAACAAGCTCTTCAATAACTCAATAACCCAATAACCCAATAACTCAATAACTCAATAACTCAGTATTTCCGCATCACTCCGACGACGACGCCCTGGACCTGCACCTGGGACGCGTCGAGGATGAGCGGCTGCATGGCCGGGTTGGCGGGTTGCAGGCGAATGCGGCCGTTGTCGCGGTAGAACTTCTTCAGGGTCACGTCGGTGCCGCTGATGAGGGCGATGACCATCTCGCCGTTGTCTGCGGTTTTGCGGTCCTCGACCACGACGAAATCGCCGTCTCGAATCTGTTCGTCGATCATCGAGTCGCCCTTGACGCGGAGGACGTAGGTTTCGCGCTTGCCGACGAGGTCCTCGGGGACGGCAATGGTCTCGTTCGTCGCGACGGCCTCGATCGGCGCGCCGGCGGCGACGTAGCCGAGCAGCGGCAGATCCACGGCTCGATGCCCCGTTCGCGCCGACAGCAGCTCCACCGACCGGCTGCGGTTCCAGGATCGCCGAATGAATCCCTTTTCCTGAAGGTTCGTGAGGTGCTTGTGCACCGTCGCGAGTGACGACAGGCTGAACCGGCGGCCGATCTCCTCGAGACTCGGCGCATAGCCGTATTGCTGAATGAACTCCTGCAGGTAGTCGAGAATCTCGCGTTGACGTTTGGTGAGGGGCTGCACGCCGTGCGGACTATACGCAAAGAAAAGGCGAAGATCAAGGCCCGGGGGAATTGGGTGCTTTGCAAACCCACGGTGGCATTTTACGCGCCTGTAAGCCCATGTACAATAGCCTGTTACGGGTCGGTCCTGCCTTGTCACACCCACGGCGGATACTCCCCTCATGGCGAAGACGTTCAACCTCGCGACGTTCACGGCATTCAAGAACGAAGACGAGGCCATCGCGTTGCTCGAAAAGCTCCGCTGGCCGAATGGGGCGGCGTGTCCCCATTGCGGCGGAGCCGACCCCTACAAACTGACGGCGAAGACGACGAGCAAGAAACCGGGACGCAAAGGGCTGTGGAAGTGCCGCGCGTGCCGTAAGCAGTTCACGGTCAAGGTTGGGACGATTTTCGAGCAGTCCCACATTCCTGCGTCGAAGTGGCTGATGGCCCTGCACCTCCAGTGCTCGTCCAAGAAAGGCATGTCGGCGCACCAGTTTCACCGCATGTTGGGCGTGACGTATCGCGCGGCGTGGTTCATGGCCCACCGTCTGCGGCATGCGATGTCGGACACCACGCTGTTTCCGTTCCCGATGTCTGGCGTGGTCGAGGCTGATGAAACCTACATCGGTGGCAAGCGCCGTCAGGGGAGCCGCAAGGACGGCCGTACGCTACTCACGGGCCGTCCGGGACCGTCTGACGCCATTAAGACGCCGGTCATGGCTTTAGTCGAGCGCAAGGGGCGTGCGATTGCCTTCCCGGTCGAGCGCGTGGACGGCAAGACGTTGCAGGACGCGATCCGTAAGCATGTTCGCGCCCGTGCCACGCACATGATGACCGACGATCTGAAGTCCTACCACGGTCTGTCGATGGGCTTCGCTGGGCACGACACGATCAAGCACTCGACGGGCGAATACGTCCGCGAGAACGTTCACACCAACACCGTAGAATCGTTTTTCGCGTTACTCAAGCGCGGCATCATCGGCACGTTTCACCACGTCAGCAAAGGGCACCTGCACCGTTACTGCGATGAGTTCGCATTCCGCTACACCAATCGCGTCGCACTCGGCGTGACGGACGAGGACCGCACCAAGCTGCTCGTCCTCGCCGCCGAAGGCAAGCGGCTGACCTACCGTCAACCATCAGGAACTCGCGCGGCGTAATCGTGAGCGTCTACCGGGCCGACGCTGGCATTGGGGACCGCGTGGAGCGCCGGAGGATCGAACTCCGCAAGACTCGGACTCCATCAGTCCGGCAAGGCAACCTGCGCGCCCCTACGAGGAGCATCGGCAATTGCGGTTGCCACTGGACGACACGGACGACGTATGATCAGATTTCATGAAGAAGCGAGCATCGAAGAGACTCCAGCGACAGTCCACCGTCGTCCCGCCAAGTCCGTTCGATTTCGAGGAAACCGTGAGACGCGTACTGCAGGTCAAGCCACCGCCAAAGCCCACAACGAAACGAGATAAGCGATCGCGCCGTACAGTCTAGGCACGTAAATGTATTCTCAGCATTCGCCGATACGTCGTGTGTCCACGGACACGCTATGGGCGCAGACACACAGCAGGTTGAGGCTCTGCACGACATCGTTGAGCCATTCCTCGTTCGCTATGACGGCCGTGATGCCGACTTCGGAGTTCTTGAAGGAGATGCCCTCGGCGAGTCAATCCTCGGATCATCTCGGCTGTACAGCACGGTTGCCCATTTCGTCGTCCTGGGATACATCCCTAAACCACGCGGGAGGAGAGAACTTCGCTGTTACGCGAGGCCAGCGTCTTCGGGGTCATGGGATCAGTTATGGTCGATTGCGCCGTTACTCGCGGCATATGTTGCCCATCCTGATTTCCACCACAAAGCGATCAAGTTTCTGTTTCAGCAAGTCACGGATCACATCAAGAAAATCTGGACCAAACCGTCCGACACAAAAAAATTGGTAATTGGTTACCGCGTCTGACTTGTACTGAAAGAAGAAGTCTGGCATAACAGGCGCGTGAGCGGGCGCGCGGATGAGCGTTCCACCGACCCGACCGAGGAACTCCGACGAGAGAATGCGCGGTTGCGTCGTGAGCTGGAACGATCCGAAGCCGAGCGGACTCGCGTTGAGCGGGAGCGCGCGCGACTGGAACGCGAGAACGCGCGACTGAAGGACGAATTGGAGGCCGCGCGGCGCGCCGGGGCCCGCCAAGCGGCGCCGTTTTCGAAGGGCGCGCCGAAACGTCGGCCGCGTCGACCGGGGCGCAAACCGGGCCGCGCGTATGGGCGCCGCGGGCAGCGCCCGATTCCCACCGTCGTGCATGAAACCCACACCGTCCCGCTGCCGAGGACGTGTCCCGCCTGCGGCGATCCCGTGCGCGAAACCCACGTCGCCGCCCAATATCAGGAAGACCTGCCGCCGGTCCACCCGGTCATCCGACGCTTTGAGGTCCACGTCGGACGGTGTCGCGGGTGCCAGCGCCGCGTCCAAGGCCGCCATCCGCTGCAGACGTCCGATGCGCTCGGCGCCGCGGCGGTGCAGCTCGGCCCCCATGCGATTGCGCTGGCGGTCAGTCTCAACAAGCAATTCGGCCTGTCGTTCGGGAAAATCGCCACCGTGTTCCAGACGCGGTTCGCGCTCCATGTGACGCCCAGTGCGCTGGTACGGGCGCTGCACCGCGCGGCGGCGCAGAGCAAACCGACGTATGCCGCGCTGTGTGAGACCGTGCGCACCAGCCGGGTGGTCGTACCTGATGAAACGGGCTGGAAAGTCCGCGGGCTGCTGCACTGGTTGTGGGTCTTTGCCACGGCGACCACGACCGTCTATTGCATTCGCCGCGGTCGAGGCTTTCGCGACGCCGCCTCGGTGCTCGGCGCCGACTTCGCGGGAGGCCTCGGGCGCGATGGATGGGCACCGTATCGACAATTCAGGGAGGCGTTCCATCAAACCTGTGTCGGGCATTTGCTCAGACGATGCCGCACGCTGCAGCACGATCATCCGCGTGCCCGGTTTCCGGCGCGCATCGCGCGCATCCTTCAGCACGCGCTTGCCGTGCGGGACCGTCGCGCGGCCGGCATCATGTCCGCCCACGGCGTGGATGTCGCGCGGGGCCATCTCTTCAACCAGGTGTTGGACTCACTCGAGGAGCCGGGCACGATCCAGGAAGTGCAGCGCTTCGCGCGGCATCTGACGGTCGAACTACCGGCGCTCTTCAGCTTCCTCGTCGATCCGACCCTCGACGCGACCAACTGGCGCGCCGAGCAGGCGCTGCGGCCGGCCGTGATCACTCGCAAAGTCTGTGGCGGTGGGAATCGATCCGCGCGCGGGGCTGAGACGCAACAGGTCTTGGCGAGTCTCCTGCGGACCGCGCATCAGCGAGGCCTCGACAGCTCCGACGTGCTCACCACCCTGCTGCGCGCGCCCGCGCCGATCGTCTCACCACATTTCTATCCGACCAGCGCTTCACTCAACTGACGCGGTAATCAATTAC